>JBAZWL010000015.1:0-105156 GCA_041660405.1 Taibaiella sp.
CTTTATATCACTTTTTCCATTGCCGATGACCCCGTTTTTCGCAGAGAAGGTGATAACCTTTATACCACATTTGACCTTGATCTGTACACTGCTGTCTTAGGCGGAGAAGTAAACTTGCCTACCATGGATGGCCTGGTAAAGCTTAAAGTAAAACCGGAAACGCAAAACGGAACAAAGGTGCGCTTAAAGGGAAAAGGATTCCCGGTTTATAAAAAGGAAGGACAGATGGGTGATTTGTATGTAACCTTTAATATCAAAATTCCAACCCACCTTTCTGACAAGGAAAAAGAACTGTTTCGTGAACTGGCTAAGGCCTCAAAATAGATCTCATGGCTACAGAGTTTATAACCATAAAAGAATACTGTGTATATCATCATACCGATGAATCTTTTATTGAAGCACTACAGCAAAGCGGGTTAATAGAAATTGAGCAGGCAGCGCCGGAGCCTTATATTCCTTACGACCAACTGGAGCCGCTGGAGCGGTTTACACGTTGGTATAACGAACTTGATTTAAATGTGGAAGGAATAGAGGTGGTAGGTAATCTTTTACAAAAAATGGCAGACATGCAACAGCATATTATGGAGTTGGAAGCGAGGCTAAAGAAGTATGAGGGGTGAGTTATTTTTTCCTTTTCTTTACAGGGTCCTGTTTTGACATAAACACGCTGTAGATTACAATGCTGTGTTCTATTATTTCATAAACAACGCTGTAAGGAAACCTATTGATTTTACCATTTCTTACATGTTCATCATAGAAAGAATAGGTGAGTGGGTTAGTATGTAGACTTTCATAAAAGTTATCCAACTCATTTAGAAAATCTGTTCCAAGATTTTCCCTTTGTTCTTCGTACCAATCATATGCCTCTATAATTTCCAATGCTGCCAGTGGCATGAGCTTTATTTTATAGGACATGCCTTTGCGACTTATTAATTGCCATTGCCCTCACCTCTTCAGGACTGAAAATTTTATGATCACCACTAAGATACTTTTCTCTTTCTGCCTGAATTAATTTTTTTCTGTGGTCATCGGTATCCAGCTCATTAGAGAACAGTGTGTAAAATGCCTCTATTTTTTCGTCTTCAATTTCGTCAATTAGCTGATGCAACTGTACTCTTTTTATCGCGGTATTCATATCTCAATCTTTAAAACAAAATTACAAAAAATATTACTATTCACTTTGGTTCCATTTCAAGATATTAACCAAACAAACTATTCTTAAAAACCTTTGAAAGTAAACTCTTCATACGGTATCCAGCAAAGCCCGTCGTGCTTTAAAAGCCATAAGCTTTCCAGTAACATTTTTTCCTCAAATTTACGGTTGCTGTAATCTGGCCAGGCATAGGCAAACTTTTGCTCATCCAGATCGCGGTAAGCAACAGTCATGTGTGGAGTAAAATGTAATGGTGCATATTTGGCATCAAAGCCCAATTTATATCTTGCAAAAAGACTTAGCTGTTTGTGTTGTTCCTGTAATACCGGATCATTTTCTACCGCTACATAAATGGTATGGCTTTTGGGATTGGTGAAAAAGCCAAAGCCTTTCAGGTTTAACTCTACAGGCGTGAAAGAACCGATTAGTTTACCCAATTGATCGATCAATTCTGCTTCCTGTTCCTCCGATCTTTTAAAGGGATTGATCTCTGTAATATGTGGTAATACTTTGAGGCCTCTTGTGCTCCCGTATTTTCTGGCGATATCATCTTTACAATCCCATACGCGACGTGAAACATCCAGATCGGGCAGTGCTGCTACTAAATATAAATTGTCCATGGCGCAAGATTTTATATCATAAATATAGCAATAAAAAAGCGCCAATTAAGGCGCTTTAAAAAAATATTAACCGAGGTCGGCGGAGATCAGCCGGAGGAATTCCGATCGTGTTTCAATATGCTGGAATTGCCCGCTGAAGGCCGATGTAGTTGTTACACTATTTTGTTTAGATACACCTCTCATCATCATACACATATGTTTCGCTTCTATTACCACAGCTACACCTTGCGGTTGTAATGCATCCTGTATCGCATTCAATATCTGGTCCGTTAAGCGCTCCTGTACTTGCAGCCTGCGGGAGAAACAATCTACCACGCGAGCCAGTTTGCTCAAGCCGGTTATATAACCATCAGGAATATAAGCAATGTGTGCTTTACCAATAAAAGGTAACATATGATGTTCGCATAAAGAGTACAATTCTATGTCTTTTACGATCACCATTTCACTATAAGGTTCTTTGAATTTTGCCGAATTCAGAATTTCAGCAGCATCCATCTGGTAGCCTTGTGTAAGATATTGCATGGCTTTCGCCACACGCTCTGGTGTCTTTTCAAGCCCATCACGGTTTACATCTTCACCCAGCAGGTTCAGTATAGATTTATAGTGATCTTTTAAGGGATCGGTAATATGTTCTTCGTAATACTCTTCCTTTTTATAAGCCATTCTGTAAGTGGTCAGTTGTCAGTGATAAGTTGTAAGTAATCAGTAATTAGTCTTAAGTTCCAGTTCCTGAATCTTACGTCTTATATCTTGTGTCTAATATCTTAAGTCTTATCCAAAATATTCCACATAAATTTTGGGCGTTTCATACAGGCGAATGCCGTGCAGAATAGCGCCTTCTTTTTCTATATGCGGTTTTAATTCGTTCCAGATACCGATGGCCAGATTTTCTGCACTGGTAAGTTTACCTTTCATAAAGTCCACATCAAGGTTCAGGTTGCGGTGGTCAATTTTCTCGATCACCTGGTCTTTTACCAGTGTACCCAGTGTTTTTGCATTAAAAATAAAGCCGGTTTCAGGATGCGGATCGCCCTTAACCGTTACATGTAATTCGTAATTATGACCATGCCAGTTGGCATTGGAACACTTGCCAAATACATCACGATTTTCTTCTTCGCTCCAGTCGGGGTTGTATAATTTGTGAGCAGCGTTAAAATGCTCAACCCGAGTTAGATATACCATATTCTGTATTATAGATTTCCGCAAAGGTAACACCTTAGGCAGGTTTGGCAAAAAACATTCAGTATAAAGCCATAAACAGATTAAATTTGCCGGAATAAAAATAAATTATGCGATTACTGGTTGCAGCCGCTACAACCTTCGAGCTGGAGTTATTTAAGCGTTTTCTGGAGCAGGAGTTTCAACTGATAAACGAAAATCATTATTGCAGGGGCAAACTGGAGCTATACATCTGTATTACAGGGATTGGCGCTATGCAAACTACTTTCCAATTAATGGAAGATATTGCAGCTTTTGACCCACATTTTTGCCTTCAGGCAGGTGTGGCTGGGGCATTTAACCGTGATTTGCCTTTGGCAGGATTGGTTATTGTAAGAGAAGAATTATTGGGTGATCTGGGCGTGGAGGACAATGGAAAATACATCGATATGTTTGATCTCGGATTGATGAATGCATCAGAAAAGCCTTTTATCAACAAAAAACTGATCAATACCTTCCAGGATTTCCCGTTGAAATTGACGCTTCCTTTTGTTAGTTCACTGACTATTAATACAGGAAGCGGGACAACAGACACTATTCAATTCAGGAAAGAGCACTTTGACTGTGATATAGAAAGTATGGAAGGTGCAGCGTTTCATTATGTATGCCTGAAAAAGAAGCTTCCATTTTTACAGGTACGCAGCATTTCCAACTATGTAGAGCCTCGTGACAAAAGCAAATGGAAAATGAAAGAAGCCATAGAAAACCTGAACCATTGGATGATCGCCAATGTTCCGGAATGATTTTTTTTTGAATCAAGTATCAAATATCAAGAAATAACAATCACAACTATTAGCACTAACAACTGACCACTTCTATAAAATGCCGTCCTTCGTAACCATACGCACTTTTGATAATTACATCGCAGCCAATATTGTGAAAGCACGACTGGAAGCAGAAGATGTTTATTGTTATTTGAAAGATGAGAACAGTGCTATTCTGCAAAATGCTATAGCTGTTGGAGGTATTAAATTGCAAGTGGACATAAAAGACCAATTGCTGGCTGAAGCATTATTGGAGCAGATAAGTGAAGAAGCTGATGAAGAGGTAGGAACGGTATGCTTTGAAGAGGAAGATACCGAACAGTTAGATCCGAATAACAAAATTTGTATTCAATGCGGAAGCAAAAACACCAGGCAGGAAGGCTTCAACAAAATACATGAGATACTGCAATCTCTTTTCATGGATTCAAGGCCTAAGCAATGGCACTGCTTTCACTGCGGAGCAAAGTTTTAAAGACTCAATTCTCAATACCCAATACTAATTTCCAATTTCCAGTTTCAAAATCATGCGCATAGATATTATTACCGTTGTTCCTGAATTGCTTGAAAGCCCGTTCTCACATTCTATTATGAAGCGGGCACAACAAAAAGGATTGCTTGAAGTGCATGCTCATAACCTGCGCGACTATACCCCTTATGCTCACGCCCAGGTGGATGATTATCAGTTTGGCGGCGGAGCAGGCATGGTCTTGATGCCCGAACCGTTGGTAAGAGCTATAGAATCTTTTCAGGCAGAGCGTAAATATGACGAGATCATTTACATGACGCCAGATGGGCCACGTTTTGATCAGAAAACAGCCAACAGGCTTTCCATGAAAGAGAACCTGATGATTATCTGCGGCCATTATAAAGGCATTGATGAACGCATTCGGGAGCACTTTATCACTATGGAAATTTCCATAGGCGATTATGTATTGAGTGGGGGAGAACTGGCTGCTGCCGTAGTGGTAGATGCCGTGGGGCGTTTATTGCCTGGTGTATTGAATGATGAAACTTCCGCTTTATTCGATTCCTTCCAGGATGATATGCTGGCACCTCCGGTTTATACCCGTCCGGCAGATTTTCGTGGCTGGAAAATACCGCAGGAGCTGTTAAGCGGCGACCCTAAAATTATTGATGCCTGGCGTTTTGAAAAAGCTTTGGAACGTACCCAGCAGCGGAGACCAGATTTGTTAGGGGAGGAATAAAATTAAATCAACCTTGTAGGGACACATTGCATGTGTCCAATGCTGTCCGAATTATTAAATCAGCACTGTGTAGAGACGCGCAATTGCGCGTCTACAGTTCATGTTTAAAACAACCCTTCCCAAGGGCCTGCACCTTCTCTTACCAATTCAGGACTATCGCCAGTACAATCTATAATGGTTGAGGCCAGCATATTACCAATGCCGCTGTCGATAACCATATCTACCTGCTTTTCAAAAATATCGTGAATAATTTCAGGATCAGTAAAGTACTCCACATCATCATCCATAGGTAGAGATGCACTCATAATCGGATGCCCCAATTCCTGGATGATAGTCTGGCAAATAATGTGGTCCGGTACACGGATACCAACGGTATCTTTTTTTGTTTTTAATAATTTGGGCACCTCTTTGGTCGCTTCCAGTATAAAAGTATAAGGCCCCGGTAATGCTTTTTTTAATAAACGAAAAACAGGTGTATCAATATTGCGGGCATAGTCGCTTAAATGGCTAAGATCACGGCAAATAAAAGAAAAATTGGCATCCTTAGACTGTATACCTTTAATACGGCAAATGCGCTCAATAGCCTGCTGATTGTATATATCGCAGCCAATACCATAAATAGTATCGGTAGGATAAATGATAACACCGCCGGATCTAAGGCAGTCAACTACTGTTTTAATATTGCGTGGTTGCGGATTGTCAGGATGTAGATGAATCAGCATGTTTCGTAAATTTTTATCAGGTTCTTAATCCCTCTTCTTCCAGTTTCTCTACCATGGCTACCTGCTTTTTAGTAGGCAACAATATCAGGCGCAAGGTAGTATCATTGGTGAAATAACTGATTGCCCAGTTGATAAATATAAACAATTTATTTCGCACACTTAATATTAGCATCAGGTGCAGGAACATCCAAGTAAACCATGCAAGTCTTCCCTGAAAGCTGAACTTAGGTAGGTCTACCACTGCTTTTCTTTTACCCACTGTTGCCATAGACCCGGGATCTTTATATTCAAATTCTGTTTGGCTATGGTTATTCAATATAGCTTTAAAATTTTTACCCAAAAGCTTTGCCTGATTGATAGCCACATTAGCTACCTGCGGGTGCCCTTTAGGGTATTTGGGCGTTTCCATATAAGCAATATCGCCAACTGCATAAATATTATTAAAGCCTTCCACTTTGTTGTAACGATCCGCTTTTAGCCTATTTCCCCTTTGGATAATTTCTTTGGGAAAACCGTCAGGTAGATTTCCTGCTACACCCGCAGCCCATATCAGGTTGCGGGATATAATGCTTCTGCCATCTTTTAGGCGAACAGTATGTCCATCATAACTTTCGACAATAGCTTCAGTCCATACTTTTACACCAAGTTGCTCGAGGTACAGTTGCGATTTTTGTTGTGATGCTTTAGACATTGGCCCCAGTGTAACCGGACTCCCTTCCAACAGGTACACATTCAGTTTGCTGAAATCCATGTCAGGATAGTCTTTCGGCAGTACATGCTTTTTCATTTCTGCGAGCGCTCCTGCAAGTTCCACACCTGTAGGGCCACCGCCTGTTACTACTATATTCAGGATAGCTTTTAATTCCTCTTCTGTGGCGTTCAACGCATCTTCAAAATTGAGGAGGATGCGGTTACGTAATGCCATAGCTTCCGTTGTACTCTTCATGGGAAAGGCTTTTTCTGCTATTTCCTTATTGCCAAAGAAGTTGGTGGTACAGCCTGTAGCGATCACCAGGTAATCATAACTGAAGTCGCCATCATTGGTCACTACTTTGTTCAGCGCGGTATTTATTTCCTTTACCTCGGCCAGTCGTATATGCACATTATCTTTATTCTGAAAAATTTTACGCAGCGGAAAAGATATGCTGCTGGGCTCTAACCGCGCTGTAGCTACCTGGTAAAATAAGGGTTGGAACTGGTGATAATTGTAACGGTCTATGAGGGTAATTTCGTAAGAAGTATTACTAAGCTGACGTGCAAGCTGCAAGCCTGCAAAGCCGGCACCAAGGATGACTATCCTTTTATTTGGTTGCGACATGGCTATTTATTTTCAAAATTAAGACAGTAAACGCACAAACAACATAAATACATTCAATACCAGATATTGTTTGTGTTATGGTGTTAATTGATATTGAATATTTTAAACACAAATTATACTAACGGGATTATTCTAATCGTTGGTTAATTATATTTTTTTGTTTGAACGTTTTCTCCTTAACTTGTATTACCATAAGTAACTTTGCAACATAATGAAAAACATAATCATCAGCACCTTATTTTTAATTCTGACGCTTTCAGCAGGCAATACGAATGCGCAGAATATTTTTTATTCCAAAGAACAGAAATTCACTTTTCAGAATGGTGACTTTAGTGTGGTAGGGTGGTGCGGCGACAGGCTTTATACTTATCGTGCTTCCAAAGAAGGTTTTTACCTGGATGCATTCAATGATTCTATGCGTTTACTGGCAACGGTCGCGCTCGATTTTTTTCCGAAGAAAATATATGAATCCCGCTTCTATACTACCGATGATCAGATTATAGTATTGTATCAGGCAGTGCAAAATAACTATGTAGTGCAATATGCAGCCCGGCTGGACGATAAAGCCAGAATGTTGCAAAAGCCAGTTGCATTGGATTCTACAAAGATGTCCTGGTTTTCTTCTGATAAGAAATATTACACTTCTGTTATGAGTGGTGATAAAAGCAAATTGATGGTATTTGGGATGGGCAATCAAAAAAACAAAAGGTTGCTTTTTAATACCATCCTGCTTGATGCTGCTTCACTGAATATTATAGCTAAAGGCAATCCCTATATTGAAGGTGACAATGATTTTACTTTAGGACAATCTTTGTTGGCTAATGATGGTACGTTGTACTTATCTGCTTTTGAAGGTGAGGGTTCGAAAAACTATAGTGGTGATGCCTGGCTATTCCGTCTTTCGCCGGATGGCCAATTCAATAATATTACATTACCATTGGGGACCAATTTTCTTTCCGGCATGTACATCAAGATGAACGATGCTAATAATGATGTATATGTTGGCGCTCTTTATTCCGAGAAAAAATCAGGTAACCTGGATGGTGTAGTATATGGATTGTATTCGGCTGCCAGTAGTTCTTTTAGCTCTTTTAAGATGATTCCCTTTGATGATCAATTACGCAATGCAACAGACGATCGTAATAAAAAGAAAGCATTCAATGACTTTGAAGTGCGGAATCTTATCGTTAAAAACGATGGGGGATTTATCCTGATACTGGAAAATTATTTTGTTACCACGCGCACTTCTTCCTACGGTAATAATCTTGGTTATTATTATTCCTGGTACAACAATAACTACGCCACTACATCAACCCGGGAGTACCACTATGGTGATGTAGTAGCCATTAATTACGACATAGATGGCAACCGGAAATGGCATAGCTTTATCAGGAAAGAACAATATTCCCAGGAAGATGGTGGTTTGTTCTCTTCTTATGCCTTACTCAATTCCGGTGGCAGCCTGGTTTTCCTGTATAATGATTTTACTTCCAATAAATCTACACTTAACCTTGCTGCTGTAGATGTAGAGGGTAGCCTTCAAATGAAGAAAATGAATCCGGGACGTAATGATGGTGTGGATTGGATACCGCGATCAGGTAAGCAAACAGATTTGCGGGAACTGTTAATTCCAGTGCTTCGCAAAAATAGTTTAGGATTTGCGCGGGTAGTATTTTAGTAGAAAATAAAATAAGATAGGAATAGAAATGCCGGCGAATTATCGCCGGCATTTCTATTGATTAGTTACTTTCTGTATACTTTTTGAAATTGTCAATGATAGCTTGCCAGCCACCTTGCTGCATTTCTATTGGATTTATACTTTCGGCTTCAAAGTTTTCTACTACTTTAGTTTGATTGCCGCTTGTAGAAAAAGTGATATCAACTTTTCTGCCATCACCTATGGTATATTCAATGTATTCGTTAGGTCGTACTTCATCATAAACACCAGCGAAATCAAAGCCCATGCTGCCATCTTTAGCTTCCATACGGCTTGAAAATTTGCCACCTGTTCTAAGGTCGTTCTCAGCGGTTGGTGTATGCCAATCGTCAGAAGGACTGCACCATTTGGTAATGTGCTCCGGGCTTGACCAATATTGCCAAACTTTTTCTAAGGGTGCATTAACGGTTGTTTCTACGGTCAATACTGTTTTTTGTTGCGTTTCCATGTTTTGAAATTTTAATTGTTATTCATTTTGATTACAATGCAAACTTCGAAAGATTATTCAAAACGTTTGCTGTGTGATAGCGACAATTAAAAGGGTATTTTACGACATTTAGATTTTGGTAGCAAGTATCAGGTATCAAGATGCAAGTATCAAGATATAAGTAATGGGGGCGTTAGTGGATAAAGACTCAATACTCAAGATCCAATATTCAAGTAATATGGCTTATTGAGTGTCTTGATACTTGTGTCTTGATGCTTGATACTAAATACAATTACCCTACAAGCTCTCTGGCATTTTCCATAGCAGCTTCTGATGGCTGTTCTCCGCCTATCATTTGCGCTATAGCCCTTACCCGTTCTTCGGTAGTTAATAAACGGATGCGGGTTTTAACTTGCTCGTGCTCTGCTGATGTTTTATAAACGTAGAAATGCTGTGTGCCTTTACCTGCAACCTGTGGCTGGTGCGTAATACATAATACCTGGTGATAATCGCTCAATGAACGCAATAAAAGCCCGACCTGTTTGGCGGCTTCACCGGAAATACCGGCATCTACTTCATCAAAAATCAAGGTAGGCAAGGCAAGCGCCTTTGCAGTAAGTGTCTTAATACAAAGCATAATACGGCTCATCTCACCGCCGGATGCTGCTTTTTGTACTGGTGAAAATTTACCACTCTTGTTGGCATCGAATAGGAAGCTGATATCATCTTTTCCGTGTTCATGCAATTGTGTGGATTCCTTAATATCTATTTTCAAAATAGCATTAGGCATGCCCACCAATTTGAGCAATTCATTTACTTTGGCAGAAAAATCGGGAGCTATTGCCTGGCGTTTACTATGTAAAGCTGTGGCTGCTTTCTGCAATGCACTTTCGGTGGTGTCGATTTGTTCCTGAAGCTGCTTCAGGTTATTTTCTGTATTGTTCTGTTGCAGTAATTCTTCAGCGAGTTGGGTATGTATTTCCAGTAAAGCACTGGTAGATAATACGCCATGTTTTTTCATTAATCTGTAACCCAGATCTATTCGTTCCTGTAAGGTTTGCAAATGTTCAGGATCCAGATCCACTTTACTTTGCAGCGTATCCAGCTCTGTTGCAATATCCCTTAATTCCAGTAAAGAACTCTCCATGCGTTGGGCCAATACATCTGCATCCTGCAGTACGGGAGCAATGGATTGAAGTTGTTGTAAGAGTCTTTTTATTTCGTTATTCAGTGGTTGTTCCCCTTCTTCAAGTGTTCCGTAAACCAACTGCAGTACAGACTTAATCTGTTCCGCATGGGTCATTTGTTTCAGACTAAGATCTGCCTGTTCTATTTCATCAGGAGCAAAAGCGGCTTGTTCTAATTCTTCAAATAGAAACTGTTTGTAGTCAGCCTCTTTCTGCCACTGGCTTTGGCTTTCAGCCAATTTTCGGTATTCCTGCTGTAGTTGTTTATATTGGATAAAAGAAGTTTTATATCCCGAAAGTAAAGATTGATTTTCGGCTACAGCATCTATCACTTCATACATAAAAGCATTCTCTTCCAAAGCCCGGTTATCAAATTGACGATGCAGGTCTACAAGTGCAGAAGTAAGTTCGTTGAGCGTGGTAAGCGTAACAGGCGTATCGTTTACGAAGGCACGGCTTTTACCGGAAGAGCTGATCTCTCTGCGAATGATCGTAACCGGTTCCATATCCAGTTCCTCCCGTTGCAGCAGTGCGTTAAAATATTTGTTGCCTTCGGTTTTGAAATAAGCCTCTACCACGCTCTTTTCTTCACGGTTGATCAATACAGAAGTATCGGCACGTTCGCCAAGTATAAGCGACAAGGCTCCTAATATAATAGACTTCCCGGCTCCGGTTTCGCCGGTGATGACGTTAAGATGCTCATCAAAGGAGATGTTCAACTCATCTATGATTGCGTAATTGCGGATGTATAGTTTTTGTAACATAGAAAATCAGGAGCAAATTTAATGTTTGTATGCAGAATTATTCATTTTAAAAATTGTCTCTTCTTTAATTTTATTTTTGCATTATGGACACGGGCAAAGCAGAATTATTTTTAAAGGAAAAATTGGAAACCATTTACGAACCCGGAGAGGCTGAAAGTATTGCTGACTGGACTTTGGAGTCGTTCACAGGCAAAAAACGCCTGGAGCGTTTGCAATCCCCAACAGTTTTAAATGAGGATCAACAAATAAAGCTGGAACAATATGCAATAGAATTAATGGAATACCGGCCGGTACAGTATGTACTTGGCGAAAGCTATTTTTATGATATGAAACTATTCGTGGATGAACGGGTGCTAATACCGCGGCCAGAAACGGAAGAGCTCGCCGATTGGATTGTAAAGTACATCCATCAGCAACAAATAAATCAACCAGCAGTACTAGATATAGGAACAGGTAGCGGCTGCCTCGCATTGGCTGTAAAAAAGGGTGTTCCCAATGCAAATGTATATGCAGCCGATCTTTCAGAAGGAGCTTTGGCTGTAGCATCTGAAAATGCAGTTCACCTTAACCTTGATGTCCGGTTTCTGAAGATGGATATTTTAGACGCGAACGCTGGCAGTGGATTACCGCAATTGGATATTATTGTAAGTAATCCTCCTTATATTACATTGCCGGAGCAGGAAAGTATTTTACCAAATGTATTACGTTATGAACCACATCAGGCGCTTTTTGTTACCAATAGCGATCCCTTACAGTTTTATAAAGCCATAGCATCTTTTGCAGATAAATATCTTAAAAAAAACGGTTCTTTATTCCTGGAATTGCACAGGGATTTTGCTGCGGAGACGTTACAATATTACCAGGACAAAGGCTGGAAAGCAGAACTGAAACAAGATATGCAGCAACAGGATAGGATGTTGCATTGTATTAAGCAGGTATAGCTTTAAATATCACCCTTTTCAAAATTTGGCATTTGCAAATGCGTTTATTACTTTTGCTACCCTTGAAAAAGCACTAATTATATGTCTGAGCAAATAGATAATATTATAAAAGAAACCAGTGATCTGATGAAAAAGGCGATCAATCACCTGGAAAATGAATTGATGAAAGTAAGAGCCGGCAAAGCTAATCCGCAAATGCTTGAAGGCCTTATGGTAGATTATTATGGTTCGCCAACACCAATTAACCAGGTAGCCAATATTACGGTGACTGATGCCCGTACGCTGATTTTACAACCTTGGGAGAAGCCAATGATTGCACCTATTGAAAGGTCAATTATGCAGGCAAACCTTGGTGTTACTCCGCAAAATGATGGTCAGATCATACGTTTATTTCTGCCACCATTAACAGAAGAACGCCGTAAAGAATTGGTAAAAAGAGTGAACGCAGAGGGTGAGCAAGCGAAAATAGCTTTGCGCAACATACGCAGAGACATGATCGAGCAGGTGAAAAAAATGCAGAAAGAAGGCTTGAGCGAAGACGAGGCAAAAGACACTGAAACCCGTATTCAGGCCACTACGGATAAAAATATTGCTTTGGTAGATCAACACTGCAAAGACAAAGAGAAAGAGATTATGACTATTTAATAGTTGAAATATTGAATTTAAGTAAAGGTTGTTCTGTTTAGAGCAACCTTTACTTTTTAAACAATTAAAAAATGTCTCCCAAAACCCACCTGTTTCTCAATCCCATTGTCATCCTGAGGTACGAAGGATCTCTACGTGTTAAGAGATCCTTCGATTGCCGCGCAGATCTCTGGATGGACAATGTGATTGTTACAATACATAATAGTATAGACTTTTTGAGGGTCATCTATTTAATCCAATTTTGCCTTCCTATCTTTGCAAACCATGCGTTTTCTGAAAAAAATCCTCAAATTCTTTGCCTGGTTCTTTGGCATTTTACTGTTAACCCTTATTATTTTCTGTATTTATGTATGGAAAGTATCTGATATAAAGGCTCCGGTAGTAGCCGATCAAAACGTTGTAAAGCTTCAACGGACTACCCTGGATAGTACCGCCTACACCTTAGGTAACAACTGGATCAGGAGGAGCAAGTATGGATTGTACGAAATGTACACTTCCGGAGCTCCATTTGAAAGAGGCGCGATCAATGGTAAATTATCCAAAGAACTTATTGTTTCGCAGGAGGAAGCCTTTACGCACCAGATCAAAAAAATGATCCCTTCCACCTCGTACCTCAAATTCCTGAAATACATTATAGGCTTCATGAACAGGGATCTTTCCGCTCATGTAATCCCCGAATACCAGGAGGAGATTTATGGCATTTCTATGTCGGCATCAGATAGCTTTAAATGGATTGGCAGTAACTATTCGCGCCAATTGAATTATCATGCTGCACACGATATTGGTCATGCTTTGCAGAATCTTATGCTTGTAGGTTGCACCTCTTTTAGCGCCTGGGACACTAAAACAGAAAATGGTGCCTTGATATTGGGACGCAATTTCGACTTTTGGGTTGGCGATGATTTTGCCAAAAATAAGATCGTCTCTTTTGTAGCACCTAAGACCGGGCATAAGTTTGCGTTCATTACCTGGGGAGGCTTTATAGGCGTGGTTTCGGGTATGAATGATAAAGGGCTTACCGTTACCATCAACGCTGCAAGATCCGATATTCCCTGGGGTGGGGCAGCTACACCTGTCTCGCTTGTTGCAAGAGAAGTATTGCAATATGCCGGTAATATTAAAGAGGCCGTGGCTATAGCGCACAAGCGAAAAATGTTTGTCAGCGAAAGCTTCCTGATTGGCTCTGCGGCAGATCATAAATCTGTGATTATAGAGAAAACTCCCGATACGCTTGCCGTATACGATCCTCAATCGGACAATATTGAATGTGCCAATCATTACCAAAGTGATCTGTTCAAAACACAAAAGCTCAATATGGAGCAGATGGCAGGAAGTGCTTCTGTATACCGGTATAAAAGGACACAGGAATTACTGCAACAGAATTATCCATTAACGCCACAAAAGGTTGCCAATATACTACGCGACTATAAAGGATTGGGTGGGGCAGATATTGGTGTAGGCAATGAAAAAGCCGTGAATCAGTTTGTAGCGCATCATTCCATAATCTTCATGCCGGATAGCTTGCGTATGTGGGTGAGCACCTCGCCCTGGCAACTGGGTGAATATGTGTGTTATGACCTGCGTAAAATATTTGCGATGAATGGCTTGAAAACCGATGCTGAAATTGCAGATACAAATCTGAATATTGCGCGGGATAGCTTTTTAAGTACGCCGGTTTATGCAAAATTTATGTTGTTCCGCCAGGCCAAAATGAATTGGATGGACAAACTTGGAGTACAAGTCGATCAATTTATTGCTAACAATCCCCAATACTATGATGCTTACAGGCTCACAGGTGATTACTACCAACAGCATAAAGATTATAAGAAAGCAATAGAAGCATATCATGCAGCTTTAGGCAAAGAAATAGCTACCCTGGCTGAAAAGCAATCTATTGAAAGAAAAATAAAAGAATGCGAAAAGGCATTGGCAGAGCGTAAATAACTACGATTCAATAAAAAAAGAAAAGTCCTTCAAGAATGAAGGACAATTTCTAAACCAATAACCGCACTTTAATGAAAAAGATTAATTTATTATGATCAAAATTCGTGCCAAAAATGAATTATTGGTAATAATAAATGAATGATAATATTTCTTGGCGGGTGTTTTTCGTGTAAATAACTATGTAAAAGCATATTATATGAATATACAGAATAAATGTTTTCAATTTATTCACAAAATGTCTTAGGTCCCATTTCCAGAAAGTCATAATATGCAAGAGTTCTGAAATAAACTTCAGAGCCTTTACATATTGGTATTTTTCAACGTTAATCTATCTTACTACCTTTTTAATAGTGGATTTAGAATTGGTTATTTTCAAATAATAACTTCCTGAAGTCAAGCTCTTTAACGAGATTACATTGCCCTGATCGGCTAAATTTATACTTTTAATAAACCTACCATCGACAAAAGATATGATTACTATTGCTGCAAGTTTGGGTTATAAGTTGATTAATGTTCAAAGTTAATGTACTTAATTTCATTCAGATACTGATTTCGGTGAACGATACAAAGCATCTTGCATTCAAATTAAACTGTTACGGGCATTCTTAAAGTAAACGAAGGACCGCCTTATGAGGCCGGTCCTTCGACTAGAATGTTCTTAATTTAAAAGGCCAATTACTTGATAATAACGATTCGTTCTGTTAGATTAAAATCTTTTCCAGTAATTTGTATTATATACGTTCCGGACACAACTTTCGTGCTCAATTCAATTTCCTTTGCCCTCTCATTTTTTAAGTTAGTTTGATAAATTACCGTACCCAATAAATTAACTATTTTAATTTCACTATCCGTATTTTCAGGATATTTTACTATAAAATTTCCGTTATTTGGATTGGGTGCAATTAGAACATTCTTAGCTGCAAATGGTTTGTTCTTTTCTTTTAGCGATTGAAAAAGAAGCCTGCTTTTTTGATCACTAATAGGATCATAATTATTTGATTCCTGAGCGGGCCTTGGAATAACATTTCCACATTGAAGAGAAGGGCAAGGAGCAATATTGGCAGTAAAACTACCATTATTAGATGCTGTTGCAACGAAGTTTGGTTGCAATATAACCTTACTACTTCCTGTCAGCTTTGTCTGGGCATTAGGATCATTTGTTACCGTTATACTTCCAGTCCCTGCTGAAGTTCCTGCATAAATATATGCTGCACTGTAGGCTGCTGGGGGTATTTGTCCATTATCAAAAATGAGCGATTGTCTGCAAAAACTAGTGACTACAACTTCTGAAATCGCTATCCAATCCCAATCACCTTCTCCTGAAGGAAAGACAATAAATAATTGATTATTATTCGTCGTTGGAATAAAAGGGAAATAGTTATTGGTTTGTTTAGATCCTATGCCTATTAATTCAGCTCCTGGAGGTAAAGATGGCATAACTGACGTGCAATCGCCATCCAAAATTAAGTTCCTAATTAAACCAGAACATGCGTATACATAAAAACGATCTGTTGTTAAGCCGTTTAAAGTCCACGATGCAAGATTAACCTTCACGCAATAGGCTTGAGATTTTTTAAACTCGTATCCTCCAAGTATTCCCTCTGAGCCAATGCCACCTGTCCATAAGACAATGTTGTTGTTTGATGGAGCACCCTCACTTGGAATCTGAAAATTCGGCGTTCCATGCGATCTGACCCAATTTTGAACAGTAAAATCGGAGAAAGTATTCCAGATGCCGCATTGAAAACCGTCGTTCCAATTGTTTACGGAAAAATTTCCATTAACGATGTTTTGAGCGGTGACTGTTTGCGACAGAATGATTAGATAAACTGAATATAAAAAGAGTTTTTTCATAAGTGAAAATTTGTTTTTTGCATTACAATACTAATTTGAGGATTTAATTTCATCGACTTCTTTCTTTAACTGAATAATATATAAAGTCAGTTATTCAACTTTCTGCATCAAAATTTTGTTCATTTCTCCAATTTCCATACCCATCTAATTTCAGCTTCAGGAGGCACACCCGGCAAATGTTTGTTTTCTTTTACAAAGATCTCGACTTTACTTAGGGTGGGTAACGAATAATTGTCAGCAAAAACGTAGTCGGCCCAATTATCAACCTGAATAAAGGTTAAATTAAATTTTGCTTTTTAAGACATTAACTTCAGCTTGTAAGGCATCATTCTGTTTTTTCAATTGTAACATATATAAGGTCAGTTCCTCAACTTTTAATAGAAGTTTGCTGGTCATTTCTCCTATTGGAGCTCCATTAGTGGTAATTTCTTCAGTAGTTGGAATTTCAGGTAAATGCCTATAAGCTTTTATATATTGTTCCAATTCATTTAGGCTGCGCAGTTTATAATTATCATTAAACACATAATCGCACCAGCCGGTTTCTACAACAATTTCTTTGGCCCTTATTTTACCACAAACTTCCATATTGCCGCCTTTATACATAACCATTATAGCTTTTGATGTATTAGTACTAGGTGAATATACATCAAAACGATATGCTGATTGATTTGGGTCGGCAGATAGTGCGTTTGCTGCAAAAGTCATCATTCCTGGTCCGGTAGGGTGGCTTCTTCCATACATTTTTATAGATGGACCATCATTTGAACTAATGTTAGCATTGATAGAAAATAAGGATGTGGTCGTCTTTGCATCGATTGTTCTTTCTGCATCAGTCGTGGGGTTGAATGTAAAATGGTGACCATAAAGCTCAGAGCTACCATTTCTATATACAATAAACAAGGGATTACCAGTTACCCCATTGTGTGCATTAAACCTAAATGCAATATTCCCAACACCTCCTGTATAACTGCTGGCAAAGAAATCCATTATTCCCGGTCCGGTAGGATGGCTTCTTCCATACATTTTTATAGATGGACCATCATTTGCACTAACGTTAGCATTGATAGAAAATAAGGATGTGGTCGTCTTTGCATCGATTGTTCTTTCTGCATCAGTCGTGGGATTGAATGTAAAGTGGTGACCATAAAGTTCAGAATTACCATCTCGATATAAAATAAACAAAGGATTACCAGTTACCCCATTGTGTACATTAAATCTACATGCAATCCCTCCTCCTCCTGAATAGGTGTTTGCTGTAAAGTCAATCATCCCATTAGCAGTAGGATGGCTCCTGCCGTATAGTTGAATACAAGATCCATCTGCAATATTGCTATTCGCACTGAGTTGAAGCATTGACGAAATTGAACGGGCATTTATTCTTCTGTCCGCACTGGCTGACGTAGGATAAAGTGAAATGTCTCCTCCAATAGTTAAAGGATCTATTGGTGTATTAAGATCTGGATAATCACCTATCCCAACTTTAGCTGCGGTATTTGTCACTCTAATATTAGGTGCAACTGTTGTTGTAGACCATTGTGCATTTGTAGCTGAAAAACAAAAACATGGAGATGTAAGAAGGCAAAACTTAATGATTTTTTTCATAATTTTTAGATTTATTTAGTTATTAATATGTAAATATTAGTATAAACTCTTTAAATAAGAAACCATAAATTATTTTTAACTTTTTATTAATATAGATAAAAGATATACTATAGTGCAATTTTCTTTACAAGATTGTTTTACATTAACTACTTTTGGCAGCAATTAGCACCTTTGAACGATAAGTATGGATACGGAAGCCGAATTACCTCTTTTTAAAATGCCTGCTCCTAAAGTTTATATTGTAATTCTTAACTATAAGCAATGGCAAGTAACGCTTCAATGTTTATTGTCCGTATTAAATTCTACTTATACAAATTATGCCATAGTTGTAATAGACAATGACTCTCAAAATAATTCTCTTGAGTCTTTGGCAGCCGAATTGAACAATCGATCTTTGCTACCTACAGCGGATTATTTAATCATAGATAAAACAGATTTAAAAGATAAAGGCATACTTCCCGAATTAAAAGTTACACTCCTTCAAAATGATGAGAACACAGGATTTGCAGCCGCGAATAATCTTGTACTAGATGTAATAAAGGATCAGGATGCTTATGTATGGCTTTTGAACCCGGATATGGTCGCAGTAGAAAATACTTTGGTGAACCTTGTTATATTTGCAAAAAACCAGCCTGATTCAGCCATAATAGGGGGGGTGATTAAATATGATTCAGATAAAGATGAACTTTTCTGTTACGGTGGTTCACAACTGAATTTTTATTCCGGCCGACCCAATATCATTGAAAATGCTTTGGATGCAGACAAAATTGACTTTATTTATGGAGGATGTTTGTTTACGCATGTAAGCAATTTTAAAACGCTGGGCTTATTACCGGAGGAATATTTTCTGTATTGGGAAGAAACGGACTGGTGTTATACCGCCAAACTTAAGGGCCACCCGTTAATAGTTTGTCCTGACGCTATTTGTTATGACAAAATTAGCACCTCTATTGGTAAAGGATATCTTTCTGACTATTATTACGCACGGAATACGTTGTATTTTATGGCTAAATTCAGAAAATTCCGTTTACCAAGTGCATTGTTCTTTATGAGTTTGCGTTGGCTTAGAAGATTATTTGCCGGACAAAGAGACAGAGCAAGTGGCATGTTTTGGGGTACAGTGGATTTTTTTAAAGGCAAAAAAAATATGGGCCATTTAAATACTTCCAACCGAAGCAGTTTTTAAAAATCAAGACATCTTATCACAATAAAATTAGTGAAGATGCGATTGTTCTGGTAGAGTTGTACCATTAAAAAATTATTTATAAAATTAGTATATTTTTGAAGCTTCAATATGGAAGATATGAGTAATACAGGAAAGGGACAGGATAATGACGAACTTACACTTAAGGAGTTTAAAAGCCAATTACACCAATTAAGACTTTTTCTTAGAGGACTTTTAAACCTCGCCTCAAATAATGTTAGAAAATATTATTTGTTAATGATTCCATTATTTATAATTTTTGCCGTAATAGGTTATAAACAATATAAAGATGGTAAAGTTTTTGAAGCTAAAGCCTCATTTGTATACATTGAACTGCAAAAGAAGACTTATGGTGAAATGCTGGATAAACTCCAGGATATGATAGAGGCACAATCCTATAGCAGGGTTGCAGAAGCATTGGCTATACCAATAGATGAGGCGAAGTCCATTATTGCAATTTCCGCACAAAATATTTATGGAGCTAAGCTTTCAGAAGATATTACAGAGAAGACACGCTTTTTTTACATAAATGTGGAAGCAACGGACAGTAAAGTATTTGACAGCCTGCAATATTCCATTGAGCATTACCTGAATAATAATGTACTGGTAAAAGAGCTGGTAGCACGCAAAACAAAAATGCTTGAGCAAAAAATAGCTTATCAAAAATCGGAATTGGCCATGTTGGATTCACTGAAAGTCGCTTATACTAAAAGCCTGAGCCAGGCTTCAGGATCGGCTTACCCAGTTGCCAACCAGTTTAATCCGGTTACATTGTATGAAAGGGGGGAGAAGATCATACATGATATTACCAGTATGCAGGGATTGCTTGATGATTATCGTGCTGTGCAAACACAGGACGGTTTTCTGGTAACGGAAAGTCCTACAGGTAAATCCCTGATTTCTACAATTGCAAAATATTTCGCCTTCTTTTTGTTGAGTTGTATAGGTTTGTTTTTTCTTTTGTCAATATTCAAAAAGTGATCAAACTTTTCCGAAATAGGAATATAGCCAACACTTTCTGGAATATTTCTGATACTTTCCTTTACCCGATATTATTTTTCGGCAGCACTTCCTTTTTTATTCAAAAACTGGGTGCTGCTCAATTTGGTATATGGATGCTTATCAATACAATCGTTGTGAGCATGCAGCTGTTTAACTTTGGGGTGGGTAGTAGTGTATTTCGCAATATTGCCTATCACACAGCGCAACGTAACAGGCCGGGGAAAATGCAGGTAATGAGCAACTCGATAAGCATAACGTTTCTTCTTTTTGTAATTAGTGTTTTATTTTCAGTTATAGCAGCATATTTAGTCTATAATCATGATCTTTTGCATGTGGAACCAGCCTTTCGGGCTCTTTGTATGAAAGGCATTTTGCTCGCAGGCCTGATAGTAGGGTTTAAGTTTTTCGAACAAATTTTCACTGCTTATTTTAAAGCAGTAGAAAAGTTTAATAAAGCAATGATTATTTCCAGTGGCAATAAATTAACTGCTTTACTTCTGAACATTTTTATGCTATTTTTTTTTCAGTTAAATATTGTAAGCCTTCTGCTCACTATAACTATTATCAGTACTTTATTCTTTGCCATTTCTTTACTATTACTTTATAAGGACTTTCCTCAATTTCGATTCACGTTCAATTTTAAACCACCCAAAAAAGAGGCTAATTTTGCTTTACTCACCTGGTTGCAATCTTTGGCTATTATTCTCACTTTCCAAACAGATCGCTATTTAATAGTAGACTTTTTTGGATTGGCTGTGCTAAGCTATTACGCAGTTACAGCTACTATTTTTACTCATTTGCATATGGGGTTTAATGCTATACTACCTTGGCTGGCACCTAAGCTCACGAAGCTTTATGCAAAAAATGCTGATGGACTGGAACTGTATCTTGCCGCAAGGAATCTTATAGCAGCTTGTTCTTTTATATTCTTGCTATTGCTACTCTTATTATATCCTATCTTGTTTCGGATAGTCCTGGGAAGTGAAACACTTTCCCATGTTAGTGACTATGTCCGATACTTTATTCTGTTTGAATTATTCTTCGCACTTAGTATTATTCCCTCTTATTATTTCAATGCTATGGGCCTTGAACGAAAATATTTTTATTTTCTTCTATTCTTTGCAATATTAACACTCGTTAGTATGTGGGTTTGCTTGTGGATTTTTCATCAACCTATAGCAGTGTTATACGGTCTTGTATTTTCCTGCATCGTTTGCATCTTTGTACAGAATGTGTTCTTAAATAAAATCCTTCTGGGCTCTTATGGGTTATTAAATGCTTTGTTACTTATGGTTCCACAATTTTTCGTTGCGGGATTTATCATCATAAAGCATTCCCTGGTAACCTGGATGGCTTTACCTATTAGCCTACTATTCCTTTACTTTATTTATATCCGGGGTAATATGTCTAAATTTAAATTATTGTTCCGATCATAATGCGCAAAAAACTTAGCCCTCTATTTCTGATAGTAGCTGTTATTTATATGTTCTTCAACAGTTTCCTGTTGCCGGAAGGATTGCTGTTTACCACATTGCTCACACCTTTCTTTTTCCTGAATATGGTTAAGGAAAATGGACTTAAACCTTACTTTATCTTTTTGTTGATTACGGTTTTGTTCGCCATTCTTCAATTGCCAACAGTTGATTATGTAAAAGCATATGTCAAGTCGTTTATATTATTACAGTGTGTCGCTATTTTTACTATTAATACTTATCTGGTTCTTAAAGAGAGGGATAATCTGGCCGGTATTTTTAAAATATTAGGTACTGTTAATCTCGTATTGCTATTACTTAGTATCATCGCCCTGTTCATTCCTTTATTAAGACCATATCTGTGGTTTGAAATGTCTATGAGCGAGGGTTTACCAATCATTTCCAGGCTCAAAATGTTGACTTATGAGGCTTCTTATTATTCACTCATTATAATTCCGGTCTTCAGCTATTATTTTCTAAAAAGAATTTTGTTGAATTCAAAAACCGGGGTCTTGCTGATAAGTCTTGTGGTATCGTTATTATTAAGCCTGTCATTTGGTGTTCTTGCCGGAATATTGATTGGTTTAATACTGATTTATTGTTTCAATTTAAATGAACTTGGGCGAAGGATAAATCTTAATTATCTGGCAACGGGATTATTGATCATCATAGCCAGCTTGATTTGCCTTTATATATTTAAGCCGGACAATGTTCTTTTTGAAAGAATACGAAATATTATATCAGGCAAAGACACTTCAGCTAATGGCCGTACTTATGAATCCTTTATTTTAGCCTGGAACATTGCCAAAACGAAATCAACGTTTTGGGGAATGGGCTTAGGGCAGCTTAAGCTTATTGGCCGTGATTATATCATACAGTATTATTTATATACCGACATTCATCCTGTTATCCGAATACCCAATGCCGTAGCAGAAACCCTTAATATTTATGGCATAGCAGGGTTAGTATTTCGCTTCGCGGTTATTATTTACTTTTTTATTAAAACAAAAGTCTGGAATAATTATTACCGGCTGCTGCTTTTCATTTTTATATTCATTTATCAGTTTACCGGAAGCTTTATATTTAATATTGCAGAGTATGTAATCTGGGTGCTGGCATTTTCTCCGGGCCTATTTTCGATTTTTGACAAACGAAACTTTTTGAATGATAAAAGATAGGACGCTGATGCCATTAAGGGTTTTAATGATTGCCCGTCCCAATTTATATAGCGTACCAGGAGGCGATACGGTTCAGATTAATGAAACTGCAAAAGCACTAAGAGCCATGCAGGTTGAAGTGGATATTATTGTTTCCGGTAAAATAGATTATAGTCGTTACGACCTCATTCATTTCTTCAATATCATTGATCCGGAAGATATATTGGGGCACATATTTAAAAGCAATTTACCCTATGTTGTCTCTACTATTTATGTTGACTATAGAGAATATGATAGAAAATACCGGGTGGGTGCCGTTGGAAAATTAAGCAGGCTATTATCAAGAGATACGATAGAATACCTTAAAACACTTGCAAAATTTGTTTTTAAAAAAGAATCTGTAAGCACTATCCGCTTCTTCTTAAAAGGACATAGGAAATCCATTGTTTACATTGCGAATCATGCAGCAATCTTGTTGCCTAATTCTGAAAATGAGTACAGGCGACTTAAAGAAGACTATGGCATTAACCAGGATTATAGTGTTGTCCCTAATGCTATAAATACTAGCATTTTCAATCATACAAGTGCAACAAAGGAAACGGAAAGGGATATCGTCTTATGTGTAGCCAGGATAGAGGGACAGAAAAATCAGTTGAACGTTATCCGGGCATTGAAAGATACAGATTTCAAAGTAGTGTTTGTAGGTGCGGCCTCGCCAAACCAACCAGATTATATAGCGCAATGTCATAAAGAAGCAACTGAAAATATGCAGTTTATCCCGCATTTGCCACAATCGGAATTACTTCAATATTACAATAGGGCAAAGGTTCATATACTGGCTAGCTGGTTTGAAACCACGGGATTAAGTAATTTAGAGGCTGGAGTATTAGGTTGTAATCTGGTAGTGGGCAAACGAGGGGATGTGGAAGAGTATTTTGAAAATTTTGTTTACTATTGTGACCCCGAAGATATTAATTCAATAAAAGATGCCGTTAATAACGCATGGAATAAAGAATCATCCGAAGATTTAAAACAACATATTTTAAATAATTTTACCTGGGAACGTGCGGCTAAAATTACATTAACAGCGTATAAAAATATATTAAACAGATGATATTATTTGACAAACTGGAAGAACAAAAAGATAAGTACCGTTTAGATTTTTTATTGGCAAAACCATTTTCCTACCTGGCTATTGATAACTTTTGTGACGAGGATAAAATCAATCAACTCTACAATGAAATTCCTGACATACAAACAAAAAGCAGGGATTATGTATTCGCCTCCAATAAATTTGAAAAATCAAAGATAAGGGATATATCACCATTATTTGCCGAGTTTTGTGATGATTTATTATCTCAAAAATTTGAAGACTTTTTAAAATACATTACCAACCAGCCGGTATTTGTAGACAAGGCTTTTCATGGTGGTGGCATTCATCAAGGCAAAAAGAACAGCTTCCTGGATATGCACCTTGACTTCAATTATCATCCCCTTCAAAATGACTGGTATCGTTACCTCAATCTGTTGCTTTACTTAAACAAAGATTGGAAGCCTGAATACGGCGGCCATCTGAAAATAAGGGATCTAAGAACAGATGAAGAAACCGATATTGAGGTTCCTTTTAACCGTATGGTAATCCAGCTTACCAATAATTATACCTTGCATGGATATAGTGTTACTAATTTTCCGGAAGGAAATTACCGCACATCCATAGCTTCCTACGCCTATACGATACACAAACACCATATAGAAAAGCCGCGTACTACTGACTGGCATGTAGGCGATGCCGGAGCTATGAAAAAATTCTTCGCCTGGATATATGACCCCGCAGTGAAAATCAAAAATAAATTATTAGGTAGCTCTACAGCCAAAAACTAAAAATGTATCATCTCGCCATAGGAAGAGATAAGGGAACATGAAGATTGCAATACTGGGTACACGTGGCATTCCTAATCATTACGGAGGCTTTGAACAATATGCGGAACTTTTATCTGTTTACCTTGTATCGCAGGGTTGGGAGGTACTGGTGTATAACTCATCCGATCATCCATATAAAGAAACAGAGTATAAAGGCGTTAAGATCAAACATATATATGATCCGGAACGTAAGTGGGGCACAGCCGGTCAATTTATTTATGATCTTGGCTGTATCTGGCATTCGCGCAAGCAGAAATTTGATGTGATTTATCAATTGGGTTATACAAGCAGTGCCATTTTTAATTTTCTTTTTTCCGGCAAAACAAAGATCGTTACCAATATGGATGGTCTGGAATGGAAACGCACCAAGTACAATAAAATGGTACAGCAGTTCCTGAAATTTTCTGAATGGCTTGCTGTGAAAATGAGCGACCATCTTGTGGCAGACTCTGTTGGCATTAAATCCTACCTGGATCGTAAATATAAGAAGAAAGCTTTTTTTTCAGCATACACTGCAGATATACCAACTGTTTTTGATGATGATAAACTGCATAGTTTTAATCTGACAAAATATGATTACGATCTGCTGGTTGCCAGGATGGAGCCGGAAAACAATATTGAGATGATCATTCAGGGTTACCTGAAATCAACTACTAATAAACACCTCATTATTATAGGCAGTATTCACGTGGGGTACGGGCAATATCTTTTTCAAAAGTATAACTCCGTAAAAATCCATTTTCATGGTGCCGTGTACGAAAAAGACAGACTTGATAGCTTAAGGCATTATGCACGTCTTTATTTTCATGGACATAGTGTAGGTGGAACCAATCCTTCTTTGTTGGAAGCCATGGCTTGCGGCTGCAGGATAGTTGCACACAACAATGAATTTAACCGTGGTGTGCTGGAGCAAGATGCACTTTACTTCAATTCGCCTGAGGATCTTAAAGAGCATATAGATACAGCAGACAAAGAACTTAACTTTTTTACTATTCCTATAACAAAAAACACGGAACGCGTTGCCAACCTTTACAGCGAGGAGGCCGTCTTTTCCCGTTTGAAAGTTAAACTGATGGAGTGGGGAGGCCATAAGGATGAAGGCAATTCCTAGGATATACTTCGGCATATTAATATTGCTGATTGCTTCACTTACATTCAGTTATAAAATTAATAGTCTTTGCATCATTGCTCTTTTCCTGGTATGGCTTATCGATGCTGGTTTTGGCATAAAGTTCAGGAAGTTGATCAAAGAGCCATTTTTCATAGGGAATGTCCTGTTATTTGGCTTTTATCTTCTAGGCGTTGCCTTGTCTGAAGATAAATCAACGGCGCGTTTTTTTGTAGAGAAAAACCTTTCATTGGTTGCTATACCTCTTGTATTGCTATCTATGAAAAGGATAACAAAAGAGGAGTTCTTTGTTTTAGGGAAAATTTTTGTGGCATGCACCAGTCTATTGTTATTATTGGCTTTGGTACTTGCAACCAGGTATTGGTTTCAGATTCATAATTATAATGTATTCTTTTACCATAAACTGGCAAGGCAGGTGGGTATTTCTGCTATAATAGCATCTTTGCTTTGCATAGTGAGTATCGCAATACTGTTTGAATTGCCGGGCTTTGGAAAGCTAAAATGGCTAGGCCTTACGTTTTTGTCTTTATGCCTGATATTATTAAGCTCTAAGCTATTCCTGTTCATGTTGGGGATAATGATATTGCTGAATGTATTAAAACATATCAGGCCAAAAACAAGAATAATGCTGTGTTTGGCCGTAATGATCATAGCCGTATTGATTGCTTTTACCCCTAACCCGATTAGCAGACGGTTTAAAGATCTGGGTAAGTTCCAGGTAGGATATTTGTCTGCTAAAACATATAATAAGGGCATGTATTTCGATGGTTTAAGCATGCGGCTTATTTTTATAAAATTCGGTTTTGAGATATACGAAGAGCATGGAAATTACTTATTGGGTGTGGGAACGGGTGATGCTGAAAATTTACTGAAAGGCAAAATAAAAGCCTACGACATGTACCAGGGCGACGGGGTGAAGAATAAACTGGGATATCTGGAATATGGGTTTCATAACCAATTGTTGCAGAAGTTATTGCAACTGGGATTAGTTGGATTTGCCGTTTTTCTGTGGACAATTATTTACTGTTTTACGATGGCTTTACGGCATAAAAACAGGTTTCTGTTGAATCTGATGTTAATTTTTACCTTGACATTTTTTACGGATACCTTATTAGAACACCAGGTAGGTCTGGTCATGTTTCTTTCCTTTACCTGCCTGGCTATTAATCAAATAAGATTAAAACAAGAAACGCAGGACAATATTTTGCAGGGAAATTGAGTTATATTTTTTGTTAAATTAATATACCGGTTCAACCGCAGTTTTTCCCAATTGAAGCATACCGACTTTAAAACAAAGGGATAATAATTAAATTGCACTTAATTAATATTTGCATAGTAAGCAAAGATCACCACACCATGGAAGTACAGGAATTTATAAGACAGGATATTGAAATAATTAAAAGCAAATTTGATCGGCCTATCCTGGTAAACAATACCGGCTTAAGGATGAAGCGCGCTTTCGACATCGTGTTTTCATTATTGGTTATGTTGTTGGTGTTTTCATGGTTGTTCCCTATTATAGCGCTGCTGATTACTATAGATTCAAAAGGCGGCCTTTTTTTTGTTCAGCAGCGGAATGGATTGAACAATAAAATATTTCGTTGCTTAAAATTCCGGACTATGGTGGTCAATAAAGATGCTGACTTTATTGCTGCCCGGGAAAACGATCACCGTATTACCCGTATCGGGAATTTCCTTCGTGTATCAGGTCTGGACGAACTGCCGCAGCTAATAAATGTATTGGCCGGCGATATGAGTATTGTAGGCCCAAGACCACACATGGTCAATGATAATTTGCGTTTTGAAAAAATAGCAGAAAACTATAACAACAGAAGTCTTGTAAAACCCGGTATAACAGGCCTTGCGCAGGTAAACGGATATAAAGGCAATACTACTGATGACCAAAGCATTAAGATCCGCACCATTCTTGACCTGAAATATGTAAGTAAAAGAGACTTCTCTTTAGATCTACAAATCATTGCAGCTACAATTAAATTGATGTTTGTTGAGGTGGGTAAAATTGGTAAAAGCAAATGATAAAACAAGTACAAAAAGAAACCGAACCATTATTGCTGTTGAAGTATTTCAACATCTTCCGACATCCGCTACGCCTTGATGAAATTCTTAAATTTTCAGGGAAAACGGAAACCGTAATTGAATTAGAAGCTTATCTGGATGAACTTATAGCAGCTGGTACCATTAGCAAAATGGGAAACTACTATCTCTATGAGGGTGACCAGCAATATATAGATAAAAGGGAAAAAGGCGAAGCTTATGCGGCCAGGCTTATACCTAAGGCTAAACGGTCGGCCAGGTTTATCGCTTTATTTCCATTTGTGAAATTTGTAGGGATATCAGGGTCCTTATCGAAAGGATATGCTGATGAAAAAACAGATTTTGATTTCTTCATTGTTACTGCGGCAAATACACTCTGGATATGTCGTACACTCCTGCACCTGGTAAAGAAAATGAGTTACCTGATCGGGAAGCAACACTCGATGTGTATGAATTATTTTATCGACGAACAAAAACTGGAGCTTGAGGAAAAAAATATTTTTACCCAGATAGAATTAAGTACATTAATACCGGTGTACAACCAGGATATGTACAGGTTAATTTTACTAAGTAATAAAAATAATTTGCCCAATCTTCAACATTTAGGATTAGATATTGATGAGGATGAGTACAATACAGCATCTTTACTTATAAAAGAAAAGAATACCTGGTGGCGCCCTCTAAACATCCTGCTCATGAAGCTTACAGATGCAAAATGGCGCAAGAAGTGGAAGAAAAATGGTTATCCGATGTCTGATTATGCGCTTGCACTTAAGACCACGCCTTATATTTCTAAAAACCACCCGAAGAATTACCAGAAGATCATCCTTAACCATTTACAGACCCATTAAAGTTGAAAGTTTTATTCAGTCACTCTTATTTTTTGCAGTTCGACCCTAAGCAGGTAGCTCATGCGCAGCCGTATCCTCCCCTGGGAACCATATGGGCTGCTGCATTGTTGCGCCAGCATGGTTTTGAGGTATCCTTGTTTGATACCATGTTTGCCCATAATCCTGATGAAATTATTGCCAGGCTGGAATCATTTCAACCCGATATACTTGTGGTGTACGATGATGGGTTCAATTACCTTACCAAGATGTGCCTGAGTAATATGCGGGAAGCCGCTTTCAGGATGCAATACCTTGCCCGGCAGTATGGATGTAAAGTAATTATGACCAGCTCAGATGCTGCAGATCATTATGAAAAATACCTGGATAATGGTGCTGACTTTGTAATTGCCGGCGAAGCAGAATATACTTTACTGGAATTAATTCAGGAATTGAATAAGGAACAACATGATGTACAGCATATTCCCGGCTTGATTTACAAACTTGGTGATGCTGCGCATAAAAACATAAAAAGGACTGTAGCCAAGCATCTTGACGAATTGCCGCTACCTGCATGGGACCTGGTAGATATTCAACCATATAAAGAAGTATGGCAAAAGAAGCACGGTTACTTTTCTATAAATATTGCTACAACAAGAGGTTGTCCGTATAAATGTAACTGGTGCGCCAAACCTATGTATGGCAATAGTTACAACATGCGCAGCACGCAAAATGTTGTAGAAGAAATGGTTTTGCTGAAGCAGTTATTTAATATGGATCATATCTGGTTTTGCGATGACATCTTCGGACTGAAACGTAGCTGGGTTAAGGAGTTTGCAGAATTGGTAGAAAATGCAGGAGTGAGGACTCCATATAAAATACAGTCCAGGGCAGATCTCCTGGTTCAGGAAAAGTACGTGATCTACCTGGCAGATTCCGGTTGCGATGAAGTATGGATGGGAGCGGAGAGTGGTTCGCAAAAAATACTGGATGCTATGGATAAAGGCACTACAGTAGAACAGATCAAAGAAGCCCGGCACTTGCTAAAACAATATGGTATTAAGGTGGCCTTCTTTTTACAATATGGTTATCTGGGCGAAACCATTGAAGATATCCGTAAAACATGGAGTCTGCTTACCGAAGCCATGCCTGATGATATTGGTATTTCTGTTTCTTATCCTTTACCGGGAACACCATTTTATGATAAGGTGAAGCAGGATATGGTTCAGAAAAGCAATTGGACAGATTCTGACGATCTGGACCTTATGTTTCACAATACTTATCCAAGTGCCTTTTACAAAAAACTACATCGGTATACACATTACATTTATCGTTTACAAAAATTGAAGGATAGTAAGATAGTATCGCCGAAGAAGTATTTCAGGATGATGAAATATTATTTCCTTCATAAATATTACAGCAGAATTTTAAATAACTATACTGGGTAACAATTTTTACTTTGGCTATAAACACAAATATCGACCTGGAATTCATCGATGGTATATGGATTGAAGAGGAAGCCAGACAAAGGTTTCACTCTTTTGAAGAGCAGTACATTCATATCAGGGATAAGGAACAAAGAATATTTTCTATAGAGGAAATAAGAAGATTGCCAAAAGTAAAAGAAGATCACAAACATGCTGCGGAATGGAAGATCCGGGAAAAGAGCATTGAACGGTTTGTAGGATTTCTGAAAATGAAGAAAGCGACGGCTGCATTGGATATAGGCTGTGGAACAGGTTTCTTTGCCAATATCCTTTCACAGTATTGCGACAAAGTATCGGGAGTAGAGGTGAATCTTACAGAATTGAAACAGGCCGCAGAAGCATTCAAAAGCAACAAGAAAACAGAGTGGTACTATACCGATATATTGAGCCGCAAAGTATTTATGGAAGGTGGCTTTGATCTCATTACATTTTGTTGCTCTTTCCAATATTTTCCTGATGTAAAGGAAATATTAGATACCTGCTTTTACTATCTTAAACCAGGTGGATCGGTTCATATAATTGATAGTCCTTTCTACGGACCGGAAGAACAATCAAGGGCTCAAAAAGCTACTCACAGCTATTATCACGACATGGGTTGTGATACACTGGCACAACATTACTTTCATCATACCTGGGAGGATGTAAAACCCTACCGCCCCAAAATACATTATCAAAAAAGTAAAGGAGTATTTTTGTCTTTATTTGCAAAGCACGATTCGCCTTTTCCATGGATCGAAATTATAAAGCCTTAATTCAACTATTACAGGAAATACAGAATGAAACATAATGAGGAATTGGTAAGCGCGGCATTTTCAGCTCAATCTGTAATATTTGATCAGATCAATGTTGAAAATCAGCTTACCGATCATTTAAGAGATATTTACAGAACTGAAATTGATGCGCAAATTAAGCCGGGGAGTAGTATCCTGGAGTTAAATTGCGGAACGGGTATCGACAGCATTTACTTTGCCGGCAAAGGGCATAAGATATTGGCTACCGATAATGCAGAGGGCATGCTCGCTCAATTACAACATAAAATAGAGGAGCAGCATCTTGAGGAAAAGATAACTACACAACGTTGTTCTTTTTCAGAATTACATCAACTTGGCGACAAACGTTTTGATTACATTATATCCAATTTCGGCGGTCTTAATTGCACCGATGATCTCAATAAAGTATTGCTTCAGTTTAACGATCATTTGAATGAAAATGGTAAGGCTACGTTAGTGATCATGCCAAAAATTTCCCCTTGGGAATTAGTTATGGCACTGAAGGGAAATTTCAAAACGGCTTTTCGCAGATTCAAAAAAAACACCCCTGCGCACGTGGAAGGTGTTCATTTTTCGGTGTATTATTATAGTCCTTCTTATGTAATCAGGGCACTGAAAAAGGATTTTAGTGTACTTACGGTTAAAGGTGTTTACTTTGCCGTGCCACCGGATTTTTATCAGAATTTTGTGGAACGGTATCCTAAGATGTACCGTTTTCTTAAAGCTGTGGAAAGCAGGCTGGGCAATTGGTTCCCGTTTAATGTTTGTTGCGATCACTATATGATTACCTTGCAAAAGAAATGAAAGTAATCGGGCGGAAATTATTATTTTACCAGCTGCAAATTTTAAATCAACTACATGCAACATCTTTCTGAACCTGCAATTTTAAGTCCTGAAATGATTGTGGACTGGAAACGCAAAAGAGGGGTGTACAACTTTGAAACCTTGCCGGGTAAGGCTATTATTGGCCTTACACATCATATCTTTTCACAACAGCTTCCCCGGTTTTTTCCTAAAAGAATAAAAGGTATTGCGGGCACTCATTTTATTCATGGCTCTTACTTGTATTGCAGCAGTTTTGGAAGCGGTGCATCAGCATTAGTTACCTTGATGGAAGAGCTAAGAGCTTTAGGTGTAAAGGAATTTATATTTATCGGTTTATGTGCATCGCTTGTCAGTAGCATTGCTTCAGGCGAGGCCTTTTATGTAGAGCGCGCCTTGTCGGCGAATGGCATTACAGCTACTTATGTCTCTGAAAAAGTGATTGCGCCTTATGATGAACAATACTTAAAATCATTGGCTGAACAGCTTAATCTTAAAAGCACAACCTGCGTATCTACGGACAGCCCATTTCGGGAAACACCATCATTTATTCAGGAAGCCAGGGCCGAAGGATGTAAGCTTATAGAGATGGAGTGTGCTGCTGCATATGCTTTTTCTCATTTCTATAAACTAAAAGTAGCTTGCCTGTTGGTGGTTGCAGATCAGATGGATCCGGTATGGACTGCGCCTTCAGATATGAATTTATTGAGCAGGGTACAGCAGCAATTGGTAAACGGTATTGTAAAAAGTAAATTGTAATGTCTGTATTGGTCAGTATTATTATTCCTTTTTTTAATGAAGAACAATATTTGCATCGGGCTCTGGACTCCGCTGTTGGGCAGCGTTATGAACATACAGAAATTATTCTTGTCAACGATGGCTCTACAGATAAGTCATTAAGTATAGCAGAAAGTTATCAAAATAGATATCAACAAATTAAATTGATATCAACGGAGAATAAAGGGTTGGGCCATGCAAGAAATATTGGTATGACTTTGGTAACAGGCACTTACCTCACATTTCTTGATAGTGATGATGAGTTGAATACAGATGCTATATCGACCTGGGTTAAAAAAATGAATGAAGAACAGGCAGATATAGTGATCAGCAAGTTCAGTATGGTTAACCTAAGAAATGAGCACAGCAATATATTATCGGGATGGAAAGGAGAAGGCCGGTCTGGCTCCGGAAGTGATGGTATAAGGGCTATGTATGAGTACCGTATGTCTTCTACTGCATGGGCAAAATTATATAAGTCTAGCCTGGCAAAGCAATTGCATTTTCCCGAAGGCCTATGGTTTGAAGACCGGCCTTTTTTATTAAGTTATTTTTTGTTGGCTAACCATATTGTTTATGAAGAAAGTAGCCAGTTAAATATTTTATCGCGTCAACATTCCATTACACGCAGCCTTATTTCAGAACGCAGAATAAAGGATGCTTATGCTATATACAACCTGGAATTAAGCACAGTGGCTCAACATCATAATCGGGAAGAGCACACCAGGCTTATAGACCGGCATCAGATCAATGCGATGGTTGAAGCGTTGATCATTTTGTATTTCGATAGAAAAGAGCATCCAGACGCTCGGGCAGTAAAAAGATGTTACTCCATTTGTGCGGAAGCTTTTGTTAGCCAATTAAGGGAAAACGGTACCCGAATTGGGCTTCGTGATAAAGCAGATCTTATCTTAATCAGACTGCATAGATTTATAGGATGGCCAATTACATTTCTTATATTACCATTATGGAAAAGGAAGAAATGCAAGGCTGTCTTTAAATTAAAATCCTTTTGATTTCGGAACGCTATTGTTTATGAAAATAATCAACATCTCATATGTAAGTTTCCCCGATGAACATGACCCTGAACAATGGATTCAGAAATCCATGTTCTTTAAAGGAATATGGGAAGCAGTTGCAAGTATGGATGAGGTGATTTTTATAGACTTTATCGGATACGAAGGGAAGTTGAAAAGGAATGGGGTCGAATATTGGTTTTACAAAAGAACTAAAGAAGTATTACGACTACCCATAAGCATACATAGAGACATAGCAAAACAAAAACCTGGTGTTATAGTTGTACATGGAATGCGTTCTCCATGGCAAGTGTTGCTATTACGTTTAATCACAGGAAAGGAAACGAAGATTGTGGTTCAGGACCATGGTGGTGGCTATTTTCAGAGCTCTTTGAAAAAATATTTTCAACGCCTGGCAGACAAGGTTATTGATATTTATTTCTTTACGTCTTTATCGCAGGCAGATATTTTGTTGCAGCAAGGTATTATCAGTGATAAAAATAAGATCAGATCCGTGATCGAAATCTCATCTGTTTTTAAACCAGTTGATAAAGAGGAATCCAGGAAAATTACAGGGGTTGCCGGAGGCGAAACCTACATATGGGTTGGACGTCTTAACGCCAATAAGGATCCGATGCTTTTAGTAAAGGCATTTACGCAATTTGCAGCTAATAGAAGAGATGCTGTGTTGTATATGATCTTTCAGACAGAAGAATTATTGCCTGAAATACAAAGCTGGCTGAAAGAAAACAGTCACACTGCAAAGCATATTCATCTTGTAGGTAAAGTGCCGCATGATCAGTTGCAGTATTGGTACAGCAGCGTCGATTTTATTATTTCTACTTCACATTATGAAGCCGGTGGTGTATCTGTATGTGAGGGTATGTCCTGTGGTTGCATTCCTATCCTGAGTGATATTCCTTCTTTCCGAACTATGACTAATAAGCAGTGTGGTATTATGTTTGAGCAAGGTAGTGATGGTTCTTTACTTCAGGCACTTCAGACATCTGCTTTAATGAACAAAGAGATAGAGCAACAAAAGACCTTAACAAGATTTAATCAACATTTATCCTTTGAAGCTATCGGACAACGCATTCATAATACATTGCATAATCTGTAGTGCTTACCTGTTGCAGCCTGACTATGTTCTGTTGGCTTCATTAAAAAACATTTAACCCTGATTGGCATGAGTACAATTGATTATCGCAGGGAAACAAAAGACCTGTATTCATTTTCAAGAATCTTACCCTGGTTAGCATTTGTTATATACCTTGTTATAGCATCATTTACCATGATGCATCATGAACTGTGGGGTGACGAACTGCATAGCTGGAACATGGCGAAAACCAGCAACACTTTTCTGGAATTGATGCAGAACAGAAGATATGAAGGTCATCCTCCAGTATGGCACATCATCCTCTGGCTGATTACACGATTTACGCATAATCCTGAATACATGCAGTGGGTGCATTTATGTATCGCTGCTATGGCAGTTTATCTTGTATTGTTCCGGTCACCATTACCGCTTATCATCCGTATACTGATACCTTTCGGTTATTATTTGCTTTACGAGTATGCTATACTTAGCCGCAACTATATGCCTGGTGTTCTGGCCGGATTTTTGTTGTGTGCCTTATTGCATAAAGATTTCAGGTATAGGCTTGTGATTTATTATTTCTTACTTCTTGTCATGAGTTATACCCATCTGTTGGCGTTAATTCTGGCTGGTTGTATTCATCTTTACTTCTTATTATCCGCAGCAGAATTAAAGAAAAACCGAACTATCATTGTATTTCATGCTTTAATGGGTTCGGTTATTTTTGCATCAGCTCTTTATCTTATTAAACCTCCGCCGGATAGTGACTTAAGCATTGGTTCATGGATAGAGCGGTGGAATACAAGTCAGCTGATCATCAGTATACAGGCCCCTTTACGTGCTTTCGTACCATTGCCTGCATGGTGGAAATACAATTTTTGGAACCAACAGTTTTTGTTAGATCTTAATGCTCAATTTAAAGCTTTTAAAATAATAAATCCGTTGTTGGCTTTAGCCCTGGTAGTTTTTGGTGCCTATATATTGAAAACTGATCGCAAAAGCTTGTTGTTATATTTGACCAATGTAGCGGCTACATTTATTGCAGGCAACATATATCCTTTAATTTCACAAAGGTACTCGGGCTTCATTTTTATAGGGTTTATTGTGGCATTATGGTTGCATTGTTATCATAAGCCTTTGAGTATTTCTAAAAAAAGGATGGTCAGCTTATTACTGGTTGTTCAGTTGACTGCTGGTATTTTTATCGTTGTTAAAGATATAAGTTTGCCTTTCTCAAATGCATTCAACGTTAAAGAATTGTTGGATAAAAAGCCTATGGATGCAGCCATAGTAACGGATTACTGGGCTTTAAGCGCTTTGTCTACTTATAATGATAAGCCTTATTATTGTGTGGACTTGCAAAAGGAAACCTCTTTTATATTATGGGGAAGCGACATGATGGCTATGAGAGAAAAAAATATCAATAGGTATTATGATGGCATAAGTAATTATATGCGGCAGCGTGGATTGAAGGAGGTGTATATGATATCTACATCAGATTCGGGAATACTGTATAAAATAGATCCCAAACTATTTACGGCATATAAAGTAGATGTTATGGAGCGGCGCGAAGGTGCGATTGAGAAATGGAGTAACTTATATTTGTATCGTATTAGCCTGAAGTGATACCTTATCAAACGTTCACATGTTGTCGAATAAGTTCAATATAGATTTTGCAGTATTTTCCAAACTATAAGGAACAGCACTTCTATAATCCGGCGTTTTTTGTTGAAGCAATTCAATAGCTTTTGCAGCCATTTCTTCTTTAGTGTTCACTACATTCCAGCCCGGCATATCTGCATTCATAGACTTACAGAAGGTGATGACCTGCGCTCCGGCACACAATGCTTCCAGGCAGGCTACACTCATTCCTTCGTATGATGAAGTGTGCAGGAATACTTTACAACGCTGCATCATGGCGAGTGTTTCCTTATGTGTTTTTTTGCCGGTGAGGGTAACTTGTTTTTCCAGTTGCAAAGACCTGATCCTGTTGTTTATATTTTCCTCTTCGGGCCCATTACCCGAGATAGAAGCATTAACCTCGGGAATATCTCTTGTCACCAGGCCAATTATATCAACGAATTGATCAAACTGCTTAAGTGGTATTAATGAACCGGCTCCCATAATATCAATATCCCGATATTGAGGCATTGGACCAAGCAAAGAGGCGTCAACACCAAAAGGAGTGACGTACTTTGGTTTTATACGATAGTTACGTTCAAATTCTCTTTGTATAAAATCAGAAATAGCGACCAGTTCTTCAGGCTTTGGCTTTATTCTTTTCACCTGGTGGTTGCCTTTTTTAGCATCCTGGCCCATCACCCATATCTCGTGTTTTAACTTATGCCATTTTGCAAAGTAATGTCCTACAAATGCACATTCTGAACAAAAGAAACTAAATAAGCCAATGATGTGGTAAGTCTGATGAAGGCGCCGTAGCTGATTCCAAACCCTTATCCACAACAGTAAACTATGTAAGCCACCTTTCATCGCACCATTGCCAGTGATAACTTTATTACCGAACCATTCATATTCATGCTCTCTTTTTACAGGGAAATGAAAGGCAAGTACTATGATTTTTAAAGAAGGATATAAACGGTTGAACATTTTGATCAACAATTCCTGGGAAGGTATTACACTCTCTGTTTCATCAGTAGCAAAGGCCGGGCTTAGGATCACTAATGTTTTCTCCTTATTATGCATTTACTGATATAGTTTTAGTACAATATTGCAGGCTTGCAAGGTTATGTGTAATCAGGATAACAATCTTTCCTGCCGCCGCCAGCGATTGAAGGTATTGTAATATACTATGTTCTGAATCCTGATCCAATTCGCTGAAAGGTTCATCCAGCATGATAACAGCGGTATCGCGATATAGCGCTCTGGCCAGGGCAATACGTTGTCTTTGACCTCCGCTTATATTTTTACCATTATCAGATATCACTTTGTTTATGCCTTCGGGAAAAGAGTTGATAAACATTTCCAGACCCGCTGCCGCTATAGCTTTATTGAACCTGGCTTCATCATAATGTTCTTCTTCGAGCGTTATGTTATGAAGTATAGTATCGTGTATCAGGAAGTGTTGCTGTTTTACGTAGGTAATATCCTGCCAGTACTGTTTTCTCTCGTCCGCTCCTAACATAACTTCGTTGATGAGTACCTGGCCGGAATCCGGTTTCAGGAAACCAAGCAATATATTGATCAAAGTAGTTTTGCCCTTGCCCGAAGCAGATGAAATACCAAGAAGATCACCCGCCTGTACCTGCATATTGAAACAATTCAATATTTCATTGTCCTTGTAAGAAAAAGAAACATCTTTAAATTCGATGGACGCAATCTTTTCATGAATATGGTTATAAGGTTCAATCGTTGTATCAGTATCTGCACTGATATCATTGAGTGTAAAAGCATAAGTCCGCATTTGTGCAGTGAGCGCGGCTATGCGGGTTATACCCGGAATAATTTTATAAGCTGCAGCCATAAAGGCGCCAATATTTACAATTTCGGTTGTAGTATGATCGGCATATTTGTTTACCATAATCAAGATCAACAATCCTGCCACAGCAAATATCTCTACAAACCTGGAAGGCAGCGCCTGGCTGATCTGTAGCTGCGCAAGGTAATTGTTCAGCCTTTGTTGGTGAACAGCATAACGATTGGTAAAGAAGCCTTTTTTATTAAAAATATTACTCTCAATATATCCTTGAAGTGCTTCCTGTAAGTACTGTGTGCTTTTCTCGGCATTGTCTTTTACCTGTAAACGTGCTGTCTTTAATTTCCTCCTGGTTACATAAGCAGCTATGAGCAAAGGGGGTATAATGATGGCCAGTAAGAGCAGGAACAGCTTGGCATTAAATATCAGGATAGCGAGGATAGCTACGGTGGTCACTGTGAACTCTGTAAACATTTGTTGCAATCCGGCAAGCAGGTAATGGCAAAACTGAACAGGCAGATTACTAATACGGTGCATGGATACAGAAGCGTCTGTTTGTACGTAATCCGTATAAGAGCCGTTCAGATAGTTGCGCATATTGGATAGCGATATTCTTGAAGCAACACGATATACGTAGTGATACTGCATCTTAACCGCAAGATAGGCAAGCGCATTTTTCAATAAAAACAAAACCAGGAATAGCAGAATAGGGAAGAGATAATGGATATCCATAAGATACCTTCCAGTCACATAAAGTGATGATTCATGGCTAGTCTGTGAAGTTTCAGTGTACAGCTGAATCAAAGCCAGTAATAAGATCAGCGAACCAATGTCGGCAATGCTGATCAAAGCCTGAAACAACGTAAGCCTGCTTAGTTGTTTTCGCTCTTTATTGTTCAGCGATGCAATGGTTCTTTGAATGATCTTTTTCAAGGTATGGTTTATCGGTATTGAGGATGTTGCTTTAAAATTACAACCCATAGCCGGAAAGGTTATGGGTTGTAATGATTGTTATACAATACGTTCCTGTTCGCGGAACCAACGTTCAGGTATCTCATTATTGCCTGCAGTAACGTAATCGTTATAGCTGCAAGGGGTAAAGGTGCCTTCAGGTAATTGCATCCACCAGCGATTGGTCCTTTTGCTTTTCAGGAAGAGCGTATCATTTCCGGACATGGACACATGGTATTCTATAAATTCATCACGATCATTCAACGCTGATTCATTTTTGCGTATCTGGTAGCCATCTACAAAATACCAAAGCATTTGTGCAATCAATTTTGCACCTTGTTTATTTTTATCCAGCTCTGTCTGATAGCCATATATACCAAAGGACGACAGTTCGCTACTCATACCTGCATAACGTGCCAGCTGGCATATTTCATCACCAAAGAAGCCATTGGGTGAACCACTTTTCAGAAAAGGCGCATCACAATTGCGTACTGCATTCATATCAATACTCACAATATTACAGTTGCGCAATACCGGTTCCATTTCTTCCATATCCTCACGTACACGTCCTAGCCTGAAACAGTCGAAGCGTAGTTTATCCAGTGTTTCGAGCATATTGGGATTCACATAATAACTTTGAAAACCCAGGTGGCTGAAGTGACGTATAAAATTAGGCTGCTCTGTAAGCATATCCATCAGGAAGCCTGTATCGCTTATCCCTTCTGTTTCTTCCAGGTCTATCATCATATCTATCACAGCGGTGTTGATGGTTTTCTGTGTTCTCTTGAATACATCGTACTGTTGTAAGGTAAGGTCGTGCGTGCCACCAATGACAATAGCTATTTTTCCAGCTTCTTCTACTTCTTGCAATACAGTACGTAACGCAGCGCGAGTATCACCAGGTGTAGCGCCTTCGAGGATATTGCCCATATCAGCAACTTTTACACCACTATGCCAATCGTACATTCGATAGAGCTCTTCCCGTACAGCATCGGGGCTATGGCTCCAGGGAGCCGTAATATCAGCACCACGTTGTTCGCCGCAGCCAATGATCACAATATCGGCTTCGCTCCAGTCGGTACGGTATTCTGTAATGGGTAATATGCGTTTGCCAATCTGCAAGGCATGTTGTGCATCATTATTAGGTAGTTCTGCAAAATGTTTTGCAGCAAAAAACGAATGTAAATCGTTCATGAAAATCCGGTAGTTTATTATGGCCGTAAAGATACCATACTACGGTAAAATGCAAAGGAAATTTTATTGGAATAATACCAAACTCACCTTGTACAATACCGAATACCAATTTGTAGGGACGCATTGTATGCGTTCCTACAGAAGCGTTAAATTATGATAAAGGAAATATTGCAATGTGTTTCTACTCATCTTTTTCTGTAAACACCTCGTCTTTAACCTTTGTATTGATCTTATAATTGCTGAAGTTCAGTTGTATTACACCATATTTCTGCGGAGGTGCTTTTGATTTGGTGGAGGCATTCTTGTTAATATCTCCTGCAAACATTTTCGGCACTTTAAACTTAGCTGTTTCTACCCTTACTTCTATACGGCTGGGTAAGCCCTGTACAGCATTTACACCATAAGTATTATAGGTTTCAATGGTACCGTTATTTTTTGTAGTGATCTGTGTTCTCATTATTTGGTTGGCTACAGGATCTATCCAGAATTTCCCTATAATCAATTCTCCATCTGTTGTAAGGGGTATGATATTGATTACAGCACAGTTCACCGTACCTGTCATTTCATATCCGGACAGTACTGCAGTGTACGACTTTGTATCGGCCAGCATACCGTTCATTTGTTGTGCCATATTCTGTTTCGGTAAAAAGAATATGCCTTTTGCCCTGATGCGGAATTTGTTTGGCTTTTTGTAAAAAGCTTTACCATTAAGGCTTTTGATCTTTACTCCGGGAATGTCGAACGCCATAAATACATCAGCTGTATAATCATTCACCACAGCAAATTTCTTGTTCACCCGACCAATAATAGTTTGTGCATCATCGGCTGCAAACGTATGTGTACTTATCAGGCAAAGCAGTAAAACAATTATACTCTTCATAATTTTATATTTTAAAGTAAAAAGTCAAAATGCAAAATTCGTCCTTCATTTTTTACTTTTTACTTTTGATTTTTTACTTCAACTAATCACATCCTTTCTTTTAAAATAAAATATAGAAACACCAAGAAACACAGCTATGTGTCCCAGCAGTATCATACACGATTTAAGGATGTCAGCCTTTGGCAAAGGATCTTCGAACATACTGCGCCAGGATATCATGTGTGTAGTAAAGAGATAAGGTTTTATTAAGTCGAATATAGGAGCTTCAAATGTTCCGATAATGGTGAATACTATTATGATAGCCATTACGGTAACAATAGGAGTAATGGAATTATCCATTATATACGACAGCATATTGGCTAAAGATGCGATCAGCGTAAGGGATAAAAACGCGATCATAAAAGCATAAGCGTATCGCCAGTTGATATCATCTGCTTTAATAATAGTTACAGAGTCGCTTCCCATAGCAATCATATCACTCGCACCAAATATAGCCCGTGACAGAAAGAGTGCCAGTACGCCCAGCCATAATAAAAGTAATAGTGTATAAATCAAGCTGGCTACCCATTTGGCCAGAACAATCTTTGTGCGGGAGGCGGGTCGGGTAAGTAAAAAACGGATGGTTCCGGAGGCTGTTTCTCCCGACATGATATCGCCGGTAACTAAGGCTACCAGTAAGGGCAGCTGTACAATCAAGGTTTGTAAAAGTATAAAGCAAACGAGATTGCCGTTTAATACTTTGCCTTGTATGGCAAATGAGTTTTCCAGTTGCTGCGTTGCGAAAGATAAAATTTCTTTACCATCCTGGTGAAAAGCAAACTGCAACATAAGACAGATAAAGGTGATCACTCCAAAACCAATATAACTTCTTGGCCTGCGGCTTATTTTGATCAATTCGTTTTTAAGTAGAGCAGCAAATTCTTTCATAAAGAGCTTAGGCATGTGTCATTTTAAGGAAATACTCCTCCAGTTGTCGCTTGTATTCTATACGCAATACCGGAATACTTTCCGTTACCAGGAAATCGTTGAGTGCAGCTATTTTGGGTTTAGAAAGATTGAACCGGAGCACCTGCCCTTCATTACCAGCGAAATATTGTTGCCACGCAGAAGCATGAATAAGCCCTGACGCTTTTTCTGATGCACCTTCAACTTCAATCTCCACATGAAGGGCCTCATTAGAAAGCAATTCCTGTACACGGCCCTGGGCTACTGTTTGTCCTTTGTTCAGCACGATCATGCTATGGGCTATCTCTTCTATTTCGCTGAGTATATGAGATGATAATAAGATGGTCTTTCCTTGTTCACGATTTAGCTGAACCAGCAAGTTGCGGAGATCGATAATGCCTTGTGGGTCCAATCCTGTATTGGGCTCGTCCAGCATAATCAAGTCAGGATTGTGGATCAACGCCTGAGCAAGTCCCAGCCTCTGTTTCATGCCATGAGAATATGTTTTTACTTTATCCTGTTCCCGTCCGGCAAGGCCCACTTGTTCAAAAAGATTATCATAATCTTTGGCTGTGTACTTTATTCCGCTTGCCCTTGCCAATAGTTCTATATTCTTTTTTGCGGTAAGATATCCGTAAAAATCCGGCTTCTCAATGATGCAACCGATCTTGCTCATGATTTTATCACGCTCTGTGTCCATGTCATGACCAAATATGCTGATCTTGCCCGAAGTAGGCTGTATGAGTGAAAGCAGCATGCGAAGGGTAGTGCTTTTGCCCGATCCGTTTGGGCCGAGAAATCCATATATCTCACCGGCTTTAACCTCCATGCTAAGGTTATCTACTGCAGTAAATTGTCCGAATTGTTTGCTTACTTTTTCCAGCGTTATAGCAGAAGTCATATTGGTTGTTTGGGGAACACTGTAAATTACTTTATCGGTGTTATATACAACTCACATTTTCGGTTAAGGTTGGGAAACTTTCGGTTAGAATTGCAATACTGTGAAGAAGCTTATCGAATACTATTTGTGATTCAGGTATTGGCTTATTTTTTGCCAATAAATAGCACCGTTCCGGAATGGCCATGCCCATCGTCATAAGACATATTCAATGTCAATTTCTTTTCATTTGGTGTAAAAACAATAGTATGATATGTTGGAAAACTACCACCATCAATAAAGTTATATTGAAGTCCATTGTACGAGAGTTTTTTCGGATATGGATCTCTTGCCTGGTAAATAATCTCAAATGAAGCTGCATCTATTTTATTCACGGTTATATCCATGATACTGCTATCTGTTCCGGATATGCCTGTGCCACTTCTGTATTCCATACCATAATAAATACCGGATATTGTATCTATTTCGTTTTTGGTATTAGCAGTATCTTCTTTTTTGCATCCAGTTATCAACGAAATCAAAAATGCAAGAGAAATCAGCAGTTTTTTCTGGTGTAACATAAGGAACATATTAAAATGAACATTTATGAAAAGGGGTTGTCAACACAAATTACAATAAATTACCAATAATTCATTTGTTGTCAGGCATAAAAAATCCGCAAACATTACTGTTTGCGGATTTCAATAGAAAAGTATTTTTATTTCAACTCAAAAGACTCAATAAACTTAGTAGTGAAGTTACCTTCACGGAATTGTTCATCCTTCATCAGTTGAATGTGGAATGGAATAGTTGTTTTCACCCCTTCAATTACATATTCGCTCAAAGCACGCTCCATAGTAGAAATAGCTTCTTCACGGGTTTGTGCAATGGCGATCACTTTCGCAATCATAGAATCGTAATAAGGAGGAATAGTATAACCTGCATAGATATGAGAATCTACACGGATACCATGGCCGCCCGGCGTATGCAATACGGTAATAGTACCGGGGCTCGGACGGAAATCATTGTAAGGATCTTCGGCGTTAATACGGCACTCTATGGCGTGCATTTTAGGCTCGTAATTTTTACCACTGATCGGAACGCCTGCAGCAATCTTGATCTGTTCTTTTACCAGGTCAAAGCTGATTACTTCCTCTGTTACGCCATGTTCCACCTGTATGCGGGTATTCATTTCCATGAAGTAGAAGTTGCGGTGCTTATCTACCAGGAACTCAACAGTACCAACACTTTCATAGCTAATAGCTGCAGCTGCTTTAATCGCGGCCTCACCCATTTTTTGACGCAATTCCGGTGTGATAAACGGAGAAGGAGATTCTTCAACCAGCTTTTGGTGGCGACGTTGAATAGAACAGTCACGCTCACTCATATGGCAAACAGTGCCGTATTGATCACCTGCAATCTGGATTTCAATATGTCGTGGTTCTTCTACAAATTTCTCCATGTAGATACCATCATTTTTGAAAGATGCAGCGGCTTCTGCTTTCGCTGTGGTAAATGCTTTTTCAATTTCATCTTCAGCCCACACTACACGCATACCTTTACCACCACCACCTGCAGTGGCTTTCAATATTACCGGGTAACCCATTGCATTGGCCAGGGTTTTGGTTTCTTCTACACTTTCCAGTAATGCTTCGGAGCCTGGAATAACGGGTACTCCGGCAGCGATCATGGTTTCTTTCGCGGTCATTTTATCGCCCATGCGGCGTATCATGTCCGGAGTGGGCCCTATAAATTTGATATTATATTGTGCACAGATCTCGGCAAATCCTGCATTTTCTGCAAGAAATCCGTAGCCGGGGTGAATGGCATCTGCATTGGTAATTTCTGCTGCTGCCATGATATGCGGAATATTCAGGTAAGAATCTGCACTTTGTGCCTTACCTATACATACGGCCTCATCAGCAAAGCGTACATGCAAACTATCTTTGTCGGCAGTAGAATAAATGGCAACGGTTTGGATACCCATTTCCCTACAAGTACGGATAATACGCAAGGCAATTTCGCCACGGTTGGCAATCAGTATTTTTTTAAACATTGAATTGTAATTAGCTGATAAATTTTCTCGCAGCGACACGACGTCGCTGCGAGATTGATATAATATTAAGGTTAACCTGTGAACACCTTATATGGTTACATCACAGGATTGCTAATTAAAAAGATATTAAGCTGGTTCTACTAAGAATAAAGGTTGGTCGTACTCCACAGGGGTAGCATCATCGATCAGTACTTTTACGATACGACCGCTTATTTCACTTTCAATTTCGTTGAACAGTTTCATTGCTTCTACTATACAGATCACCTGTCCTGGTTTGATCTCATCACCAACATTTACAAAAGAAGGTTTGTCGGGAGATGAGCTGCGGTAAAATGTACCGATCATTGGCGATTTAATAACAACGGTATTGCTTGCTTCAGCAGCCGGCGCAGTTGCTGCGGCAGGAGCTTGTTGCTGTGGCGCAACTTGCTGCGGCGCGTACATTTGCTGAGCCGGTAATGCTTGTTGCATGGCTGGCTGCATAGTTACGTACTGCGTTTCTGTATGGGCTTGTTTGATGGTTATTTCAAAATCACCGTCTTTGATAGATACTTCGCTGATATTGGATTTGTTAACCGCTTTAAGCAGTTCCTGGATCTGTTTGAATTCCATAAGTTTTTAATTTGAAAATTAGCTAATTAGCAAATATGCAAATTAGCAAATGTGAAAAACCGTCAAATAACCCCGTAAAGAGTATTTTGTAATTTTGCAATTTTCACATTTGCTAATTGATTCATTAAATTATCCTTTTACTCTTTCCATATATTCACCGGTTACTGTATTGATCTTGATCAATTCGTCATTGTCTACAAACAATGGAACGTTAACGGTAGCGCCGGTTTCCAGGGTAGCTTGCTTTAAAGTACGGGTTGCTGTGTCACCTTTCAATCCTGGTTCAGTGTAGGTTACGCGAAGTACTACGCTTCCCGGCAATTCTACACCCATAGGCATTTCTGTTTCGGTATTGATTACTACCAGGCAATCTTGTCCGTCTTTGTACAATTCCGGACGGTCTATCATGTCTTCCTGAACTACGATTTGTTCAAAACTTTCGTTATCCATCAGGTTGAAACCACTTTCGTCCTTGTATAAAAACTGGTAGTTACGACGTTCAACACGCACCGGATATATAGTATCCCCTGAGTTCCAGGTGTGCTCAATGCTTCGGTTGTTATCTACACCTTTTAATTTAGCCCAGACTTTGGCTGCAGAACGAGCAGTTTTGTTCTGACCAAATTCTACAACGCTATAAAGCGATCCGTCTAATTTTAAAATAACACCGTTTTTAATATCTGTCGTGTTTGCCATGAAAATTCTTTTATCCTCCCAATAGATTAGCGGAAGAACTTTTTAGTTAATGTTTATTGGAATAAGTAAACCGGCTGCAAAAGTAAATATTTAGTTCTTTATCCGAAATTTCAGAGCGTTTATTTCTCCGTTTTGTGGAAAAAAGACTGTTTTTTTCAGTAAAACAATGAAAAAATGAAAGTTTTCCTCAAAAAAGAAGAAAAACAATAAATAATTACGTGCAGTTACCTTGGATACAAAAAGAAGAGTTACTTCTTTTTGCTGAAAATATTAAGCACTTTACTCACAAAAGTGTCACTAATACCTAGCCTGCGTTTAATAGTGGTATATGCTGATACCATTTTAGTGTCCAGGTAAATCAATACAGATTTCATCCCGTCTTTGGGCCGTGAGCGGTAATGGGTCGATCTTAATACCGGAGCAGTTTCTTCTTCCGTAAAATAATAAAGTGCTATGGATTTTCGGGTCATATCTTCCGGGCAAAGTATATGCTCAGGTACGCCGTGGTAGGAATTATCGTCGGTATTAAAAATGACGCATCGGTTAAATAACGGGGCTATTTTTCGTTGTGCACCTTGCATGTCTTTATCCCACAGTTCCAATTCGCCGTTATATTCAGGGAGCCAATCCTTGTTCAGGTAGACCAATATATTTACCCGCCTGCGCCAGTTCCGTTTGTGTGGGTGCACTGTAAAATCGGCATGAACGTTAAGAAAACCATTCCTTTTGGTCTGGTGCAGGCCGCCGCCCTCCAGCATATCATCTGCTTTAAGTCCGGGAATACCAGTAAGGCGGCTTATATAAGCAACAAACTCGTCAGAATTCAACTCCTTTATAATCTCCCGCACAAATGGAGGCAACAGCTCCATTTTGTTGAGTCCATGCTTTTTCTCGTTAATATGAATATAGTGTATCCATCCTTCATCTTTTACGGAAGGGAATTCGGCCAGGGCTTTCTCGGCAGCTTGCTCTTCGAGAAAATGATCCAGTTGTATATGAGGGTAGGGATCTGCCTGTCCATAAGTAGTGATATTTTCAGAAAGTGATTTTTCCCATCGATCGTAATCAAAAATCGAACTTTTCCTCTTAGTTGTACTGATCATTACACGTTTAATTAAAAAGATTTTAGACGCTGATTTATAGGTACGAAAAAACCAAAATTAACCTATTTATAGATTATTATACTCAGCTCAATGCTCGAGGCTGAATACCTTCAGTCCTTTTATTGAATTGCCGGTAAGGTCTGTTTTTGGCTGGCCATCAGGGCCTGTTAATTGGTAATCGTCTCCTGTTCCATCATAGAAGTAAAAATAATATTTCACATGATATCTTTCGGCATCACGAAGTATTTCCTCGGTACTAAATTCATTTAAAGTATGGCAATACCAGGCATTTTGAGAAAACCATGCCAGCCGTATGATCTTCGCAGCACCATCGGCATAAGATCTGTTTGATGCAAACGAACCTCCTGTGACGCCTGATTTTTGTAACTGCTGTGCTATTTTGTATTCGCTGCTACCGGCATTAAACATTGTCTTCATCTCATTTATAGGCGTTACTATAAAGGTTATGAAGAAAACAGCGGTAAAAACCAGGCGTAGTTTTTTATTCAGTTTTGGGAACAACAAGTGCTCTGCAATATCCAAAGTAAAGATGCTTACCAACGGAATGGTGAACCAAAGGTATCTGCCACCATCAAACGTAAGCAACCAATAGGGTAGCGGAAACACCAGGAAAATAGCGATGAGTATCTTTTTATCAACCGTAGCGAAAATATCATTCTTTCTGAAAGTCAAAAGAATGCAAAGTAACCAGGTGAAGAAGTAAAATGAAGAGATGCGATTAGTGCTGGACACCCAACTTATAAAATTATAGCCGGTGCGGAAAAGTTGCTTTACAAACAACCCGGGCGAATCCCAGAAATGAGCCATGCGACCTTGCAACAGGTAAGGATCTTCAAAGTAAAACAAGGAACCTTTATAAGGCGGAGGTACCAATACGGTTACACCTGCCTTGAATTCCTGTGTGCCTACCAACCACCAGCTCATGTTTAGCGTGCCGGCTACGGAAGAAGTCCATATTCCGTATTTTTCATGGATAAGATAAATCCAGGGCGCAATGGCGAGCATCATTACGCCTACTGAAACGATCAGGATCAATGCAAGCTTTTTATAATTAAATGTTCCTTCCTCCGCTTTTAATTTCCAGGCAGTCACTATAAGGATCATGAGCGGAAAGAAATAAAAGGAGTAAGCCTTACCGTAATAAGATAAGGCTGCTATAATTCCGATACATAACCATTGTAAAGGACTTTGTAAAAAGGTCTTATTTAATAGTATCAACAGGCCGGCAATTAAAAATAAGAATTGCCAGGCATCGGTAAAAGATTGGTAATAGGTAGCGTAAGCCCAAAAGATAGCTGACATTAATCCAAAGCACCAACGTTCAAAACTTGAATTGCGGAATTTGTGAAATAATAATTGTCCAGACAATACAATGCCCAATGCCGGTATGGTATTGACTATAATGGCTGAGGCAAACAACGGCCATCCGGTTGCTTTAACCAGCATAGCCGTGAGCCAATAACCCATAGGACTCCAAAAAGCATTAATGGCATGTGCATAATCACCGTTGATGTATCGCTGGGTTATGTTCAGATAACTGATGGCATCGGGATCAATATAGTATTGAAAATATCGCCAGAGGAACCATACAAGTGTACACAACAACAAGGCCGGAATTACAAAATGTAATACATTTCCTTTTTGTGCCTGGGTATGGGAATATAAAGTGTCCTGACTCATATACTGAGTTGTCGTTTTTTGTTTTTTATTTTTTCTATCCATCCTGCATACCCTACTGTCGCCATACAAGACATTATCAGCAGTACCGGAAGAAAATATCTTGTATTGGAAACCGGCCCTGTAATGGCAGCAAAATACAACAGATAAATAGTACTTAATATACGCAAAGAAAGTGGCAGCCTCTTATTGAAGATAAATAAAAACACACCAACTATACGAACCAGGTTAAATAAAAATACCAGCAGAACCAAAGGCAGCCAGGGGTATGATTTTAGATAATCCCAGGCACCGGCGATGCCCCTTTCATTATAACTTCTATAAAAGGTAAGCGCCTTGGGGTCGAAGTTGGAACTCAGGTACCCGGTATAAAGATCCAGTTCACTTTTACCAGGCTCTACAAAAAAACGGATACTTTCCTTAAGGTGAAACAAACCGTAAGAAAACAGATCATTCTTTATAATTGCAGTCGCCTCCCGGGAAGCAGACTTATATTTCTGCTTTAATCCGTCCATGCTTTCAACTCTTTTTTTGACTCCCCGTATTACAGAATCAGCATAAGGTTCACCATATTTGCTCACCAGGAAGAAGCGGGTATTAAAGTAAAGCAGGTTATTGCTTTCCACACTTGAAACGTGAAACAAGCCTGTTCTTTGCTGATTCCATAAACCATAACTCATAATGACCAATAAAGGTATAGCCCCTGTAAGTACAATCATTTTCGATTTACTGCGAAAAGCATACCACAACGCAAAAGCAAAATGGAGAAAAAGAAAAGGATACATAATAGGCTTGGTCATTACGGCCATTACCAGCCACAGGCTCATATATCCAATATGCAATGCCTTAGGTTCATAAATGGATAAAAACAATTGCCTGAAATATAGCACCAGGAAAAATTGTAACAAAGTATCGGGCGCAAGTACGGTAGCGAAAACCATTTGTGCCGGATAAAAGACAATAAATAACAGATAGATCCAGGTATATTTCTTAAAAGAATCAATACGCCGGAAAGTATTCAGCATAATGCAGCATGAAGCCACCGAGAGTATGTTCTGAAACAGAAGGATAAGAATATTACTCTTGCCAAACAACGTATAAAAAGTCAATAGAAATAATGGATATGCCGGTGTACGGGACGACATGCGGTAGTCGATAACCGGCATTACCGGGTTCGCACCATAATAATGTCCTTTGCTAATGCTTTCTGCCAGGTAAATATATTCGTACGAATCGCCGTTATAAAAATTTCTCCATTGCATTCCCCCAAGAAACCATACTAAATGAATGGCTATAATGACGACAATAAAATAATTCTTCTTCAGGTCAAAATTCATGTCCGGGAAAGCCGGAAAGTTTATGTCTCCGGATAAGGCGCCAAAAATAATATGGAAAATCTTTAATTTGGCATCTTATTTGTAAAACTTGTGTAATCCGGTTTTATTCACCATAAATCTATTCTTTGTCCAAAGACTACCAACATATCTCCGATGAAGAATTGCTTTCCCGTTTCGGAAGCGATGGGAACAATGATTGGCTGGGTATTTTACTGGAACGGTATACCATGCTGCTTTTTGGTGTATGTATGAAGTATCTTAAACATGAGGAACAGGCAAAAGATGCTGTTCAGCAGGTTTTTCTAAAAGCCCTATCCGAAGTGCCTAAATATAAAATAGATAATATCGGAGGTTGGCTTTACCAGGTTGCACGCAATCTTTGCCTGAGTAATTTACGAAGCAAGAAAGAGTATTCCGATGAAGAATCGTTACAGTACATTGCACAGCCTGAAGAAGTGCCCTTATCTTTGCTGATAGAAAAAGAAAAAGACATTGACCGACTGAAAAAGGAATTGCTCAATCTGAAGGAAGAGCAACGAGTGTGTATAGCTGCTTTTTACCTGGAAAAGAAGAGTTATCAACAGATATCGGAACTTACAGGCTTTAGCATAAAACAAGTGAAAAGCCATATCCAGAATGGAAAGCGAAATTTGAAATTAAAATTGGAATCGAATTAATTGAAACATTAATAAATGCAAAACGATTAATTTTTAAACTTTAAAACAACCCCATTGTCATCCAGAGATCTGCGCAGCAATCGAAGGATCTCTTAATACGTAGAACATAAAAACATTTTGAAGAAACCGGACAAAATATGGAACCACGGCAATAGCGGGCAAATAGACGAAGACCGTTTGCTGGCTTACCTCGAAGGCAAAATGCCTGCGCAGGAGCAGCATGCCCTGGAAGAAATATTGGAATCCGACCCTTTTCTCAATGATGCTGTGGAAGGGCTTGCCGAAATTAAAGATAAAGAACAGCTGAGGGATATTGCCGCACAAATAAATGCGCAGCTCAAAAGGCAGATACAAAGCCGCAGAAAACAACGCAAATCCCGCACCAAATTATCCGACCATTGGGGCGGAATATTTGTGCTGGTAATTTTATTGCTTATCCTATTAAGCTGGCTAGTGATAAAAACAATGGTGAAAGCCGGTTAACCTTCTCGTAGGGACGCATTGCATGCGTCCACTCGCTTCCGCTACCATATATCTCCCGACTCCTACCATATACCTCTCATCCGCTGCCATATAACTCGCGTCTGCTACGATATAACTCGCGTTTGCTACTATATAACTCACGTCAGCTACCATATAATTCACGTCAGCTACGATATAACTCGCGTCTGCTACCATATAACTCACGTCTGCTACTATGTAACTCGCGTCCGCTACGATATAATTCTCTTCTGCTACGATATAACTGACGTCTGCTACTATATAACTCGCGTCCGCTACGATATAATTCTCTTCTGCTACTATATAACTCGCGTCTGCTACTATATAACTCGCGTCTGCTACCATATAATTCTCTTCTGCTACGATATAACTGACGTCTGCTTATCAGATAATAGTTATAACGTAGCAGACGCGAGTTACATAGTAGCAGACGTTAGTTATATGGTAGCGGACGCGAGTTATATAGTAGCAGACGCGAGTTATGTAGTAGCAGACGTGAGTTATATCGTAGCAGACGCGAGTTATATAGTAGCAATACCTAGCGACTGCTACCATATAACGCTATACAGATCATAATGTAAGTGTACATAATAATCAATAAGTTATCACATAGTTACATTATGATCTTGTATGAAATCATTTAAAAGTTGTGGAGACAACTCTTTTGAGGGAAATTTAGAATGGCAAGCCATCATCTGTATCCGATTCCTGCATTTCTGGTACAGAAGCTGTTTGTTCAGATGTCTTTTTGTCCAGTATAATAATACTATCGGCCCTTACTTCAGTATAGAATTTTTTCACGCCCGCAGCATCGGTATAAGATCTGTTGATCAATTTGCCTTCCAGCATAATATAGCTTCCTTTATGAAATTGGGTGGCAGCACGTTCGGCTAGTTTTTCCCAGGCGGTAATGCTATGCCACATGGTTTCTTCTTTCCACTCGCCATTAGCCAGTTTATAACTTTCGTTAGTAGCCAATCTCAGGCGGGCTACTTTAATACCACTTTCCAGTGTTTTCATTTCAGGGTCTGCGCCCAGGTGTCCGATCAGTTGAACTCGATTTCTTAATGTGCTCATGTTGCTAAAAATTAAAAATGAAAATTTGTTTTTAAATCCGTTAACCTGTTGATCAACTTTCTGATGCAAAGATGCGTTGACCACCAAACGCTAGTCGGTTTTTAGTCACTTATGAGCGGATGTAACTGTTTGTAGTCGTTTGTAAGTGGAAATAAATTAGTATCTTTAATGCATGGAAACAACACAACGGCTGTGTCTCGCTTGCCATAAACCTTTGAAAGGCAGGCTTGATAAGAAGTTTTGCGATGATTATTGCCGTAATTCATACAACAATCAGCAAAACAGCGACCAGAATAATTATGTACGGAACGTTAATAATATTCTCCGCAAAAATCGTAGAATATTAGAGGAACAAATACCCGAAGGAGAAGATATGAAGCGTGTTTTAAAAGAAAAACTTGCCCAGGCAGGACTTAGTTTTAAGTATCACACACACCAATATCAGAATCAGAAAGGGCAAATTTACTTCTTCAATTATGAATATGGCTACCTTCCTCTGGATGGTGGTGAATGGGTTTTGGTGGTAAAAAGAAAGGCTGAAAATGTGTGACATTGTTGAAATGTGTAATTGCCGCGCCTTAATACCAATCAATTGTAGGGACGCATTGCATGCGTCCGTCATATTGGACGCATGCAATGTGTCCCTACTTTTCCCATTTCAATACCGCGGTAACAAATCCTTTTTCGGTTTCTTCAAAAAAGATATGAATACCGATACGTTCAGCAAGATCGCGGGCAATTTGAAGGCCTAAGCCAAAATTATTGCTACTCACTTCACCTTTCTGCAATAATTCATTTAAGGATTGAGCCGCCATTTCAGAAGTAGATTTATTGGTAATGCGTATAGCGTTTTCACTAGCTTTAAGCGTTACTGTGGCCGCCTGATGGCTGTACCTTACTGCATTCTGAAGGAGGTTTCTGAAAATGATATGGACAAAATTCTCGTCTGTAATGGACAGGAACGATTCCGGAATAAGGTTTTCGATCTTTAGTTCTTTCTCCTCAATTTGGCTGGTAAGCAGTTCCAGCTCTTTATCCGCAAGTGGTTTTATATATACAGCATGGTATTCGGGAGTGAAATTCTCCATCTGGCTCTTGCTCCACAATAAAAGGTCCTCCATAGTATTCAACAAATGTGCCGTTACATTCGTAAATTTCTCGTGATAATCAGAACGGGCATTATCATTAAACAGATCAGGATTTTCTTTTTGCAACCTTAAAAATTGCGCTATTTTACTCACCGGCGAACGAAGGTCATGACTGAAAATGCCAAAAAGTTTTGCTTTGCTTTCATTGGCTATAGCCAGGCGGGCATTCAGTTTGTCCAGTTCTTTATTACGCTCATTAAGCTCCTGGTTCAGTTTTTCTTTATTGCGGTAAACCCTGTACAGCAGCAGGGATATAACGCCGAAAATGATCAGGCCTGATATCAGGAAGATTCTAAGCTTGGTTGCATTTTTAAGTTCCAGTTGCCTTACCTGGTTTTCTGCACTTAGAGAAGAGATTTGTCTCTCTTTTTCTTTGATTCGGTATTGTATTTCCAGGTCGGCGAAATACCGGTTCATATTTGCCTTCGTGTATTCATCTTTTTCTTTATCATAAAGCTCATAGTATTCCATAGCCTTAGCCAGGTTACCTTTAGCACGATACGATTGCCCTATAAGATGTACGCTCTCTAGGTAATTTCCTTTATTCACCTGTTTACTAATTGGCAATGCTTTTTCCAGCAACGCAATGGCTTCATCATAAGCACCGGTATTAAACTTGTAAATACCCTTCATGTTTTGTGCCTGATGTATCAGGAATGGTGCTTTACTTTCTTCCGCCAAAGCCATTCCTCTATCTACGTATACCACTGCTTCCGGAAAATTCTTGTTCCTGATATAATACTGGGCAATAGCAATGTTGGACATTACATACTCCGATGCTATTCCTTTTGCACTTCTTGGCACTTCGGTAAGCTTGTTATAATATTTTAAGGCAGAATCAATATTGGCACTTGCCGGATTACTATAGGCATCTACATAAGCAGAGTAATAGCGCAATACCAATGCAGATGAAGAATTCATATAGCGGCTGCCATCTTTAAGTGCTGCAAGCGCTTTGTCGAACAATTCATTGTTGCCATAGATTTTATACAGCATATAACTCTGTACAGCATATTCGCTCCTGTAGCGGTTATCCTTACTGGTGTCTGATATCCTTTTATTTATATCCAGGCTTTTAAGAAAATAACTTTGGGCCGTAGCATAATAAGATTTGAAATAATAATAGTTGCCCAAACCATAGTAGCATTTTGTAAGTGCAGCAAGGCTCTTCGTTGTATCGGTAATGGATCTTAATATTTCTGCTACTGAATCTGCTGCCGCCGGCTGTTGTGTTTGAAGATAAATAGGAACCATATTGCTATAACTCCAGGCAAGCAAAACGGTATTTTTAGCAATAGCACTCTCTCTGGAAGCAATTTTCATGTAATAAGAAGCACTATCAAAATTAGCCCTGTTGTAATAAGACACACCGGTTACCAAAGCAAATTGAGCAATAGACTTATGATCCTCTTTTTTGGCCATTTGCAAGCCCTTAAGCCCATATATCAAGGCTTGGGGAAAATTATCACCTTTAGAAGAATCGCTTCCCAACAGCATGTTACAATACTTTTTAAGGCTATCCATCCTTTTGTCATAATCAGGGATACGGTCAAAATCAGGAGCCGCTTCCTGGGCAAAAAGGGAGTAGGATAAACTGAAAAAAGTAAAAAGTGTAAAAATGTATTTCATAAGTAAATTAACCTGGCAGTGCATATACCGGATTTGTTTCTATATTAAATAAATTTCTGTTGAGGTAAATAATAATAATATCAAGCCAGCTTTAAAGTAAAATAGGCCTGTGATGGTTCACAAGCCTATCTCAATAAACTAAGATGCTTATGCGATTACAAAAACTTTGCTATCCCGCACCTGTCCGTCCACAGCTATATCGCAGGTATAGCTACCCGGCATAAAGCCTTCGGTTGAAGTAGTCAGTATGCCTTTATCAGCAGGTTTTACATGGTCAAAAGTTTTAACTATTTTACCATTGCTGTAAGTCAGTTTTATAGAAGTATTGCCTTCAGGTGCATTGGAAGTATAAGTGATCCTTACCTGGTTGTTTTCGGCTACTACGCCTACAAGAATAATAATGTATTCTTCTGTTCTCATGTTGCTTTTGGGGTTTATTAGAATGTTGAGCTCAAAACTAAACTAAATGACAATAAAGTGTTAACATTATATGTTAAATCCTTTTGAATACTTGTAAAGCACAGTGCTGGCTATTGTTCCATCATGGCACTTACAATATTCTTGTAAGATTTCCCTACTGGTAATTCTAATCCGGACAGGTTCACTTTATTCGCAGCTACAGAATCAATCTTATTCATATTTACGGCATAGCTCCGGTGTATCCTGATAAATTTATCTTCGGGCAATTGTTGTAGCAAACTACTCAAGGTTTCGAGTACCAGCAAGCTCTGCCCCGACATGGTTTTGATCTTCGTATAATCCTTCATAGATTCCAGGAACACGATATCGGTATGGTGCAACCTATGTTTTTCATAACCTTGTTTTACCATGATATAGCCCGACTCGCCAGAGTTATTATCTATATCCATTGCCTTTTTGCGCAACTTAAAAAAATCCTGTACGCGGGTCATGCATTTTTCAAAACGCTCGGCAGATAAGGGTTTTAGGATATAATCAAAAACTTCAAGGTCATAACTTTCCAGTGCAAATTCAGGGTGGGAGGTAATGAAAACAGGTACCGGTATTTTCCCGTAAAGCGCGCGCATCATATCAATGCCATTAGTTCCCGGCATTTCAATATCAGAAAATACAATGTCGGGTTTGAGATGCTGAATGTAATCTATGGCTTCGGTACCATTTTTACAAATACCTACGCGCTCCAGGTACGGATATTTCGATGCTTCCTGAACCACCGCCATACGATCTAGTTCGTCATCATCTACAATCAGGTATTTTATAGGGTCATACATCAGATTGGGTTTCCAGTATGTAAATTAAACAATTTTTCGGTTAGTATAAATTTTAATGCAGCCTCTAAAGAAGCTGCATTAAAAAAATAATATCAAAGAAACCTTGAAGTCAATTATTACTTTACATCAAAATCAACCACCACTTTTTCGGTGCGCGGATGCGACTGGCAAGTAAGGATAAAGTTGGCAGCCAGTTCATCCGGTTCAAGGGCATAATTCACTTCCATATCCACTTCGCCAGATACCAATTTGGCTTTACAGGTACTGCATACACCACCTTTACATGCATAAGGCAAGTCGGCACCTTGTTGCAGTGCAGCGTCCAGAATATTATCACCGCCGTAAGCAAGGTTCATCTCAAAGGCAGCACCATCCAGCTTTACCGTAACCTGGCTTACTTTAGTAGGATCAATTTGTTGTTGTTTTTCTTCCCAGGCTTTGTGTACTGCCTTGGGTTGATCGGGAGAAGAGAACAATTCAAAATGCACTTTATGGGCATCCAGTTTCAGTTCTTCAATAAAATAATCACGCAGCCCCAATATCATATCTTCCGGACCGCAAATAAAAATCTCGTCCATGCTGGCAGCATCTACAAGATTTTGGCAAAAAGCTTTTGCTTTTTCTGCATTGATACGGCCATTGAACAGCGGAGTATCCATAGTTTCCCTGGTGAAAATATGATATACACTCAACTGGTTCATGTATTTATTCTTAAGGGCTTCAATGCTTTCTTTAAAAATAATAGAACCTCTATTCTTGTTGCCATATATAAGCGTGAACTGGCTGTCTGGCTGATGCTTCAACACCGATTTCATAATGCCAATAATAGGTGTAATGCCACTACCTGCTGCAAAGGCAAGATATTTTTTACCCGCTTTGGCTGCACTTCTCGGAGTAAATTTACCCAGGGGTGGCATCACTTCCAGTTCATCGCCTGGCTTAAGATGCCCATTCACATACCCGCTGAATTTACCTTCATCCACCTTTTTTACGGCCACACGCAATTCTTCATCGCCGGGTGCGGCACATATAGAGTAGGAGCGGCGTATTTCCACACCATCAATATTTTTACGCAGTGTAAGATACTGTCCGGGTAAAAAATGAAATGTTTCTTTAAGCGATTCGGGAACTTCAAAAGATACGGAAACACAATCGGCGGTCTCTGGATGTACCTCTTTTACTTTTAAAGTGTGAAAATGTGGCGTTGACATATTGAGCGCAAATGTAAAGAATGCCTTCCTAATTTCCATTTGCTTTTCTGGAACTCATATTAATGTCATTTTAGGCTTGTTTAAAAGGATTGCCTTCAAAATATGTTGTTATTATTGGACAAAAAGGCGACCATGAAGTAATAATACATGCATTTGTGCTACTTTTAGCCATTATCACTCTCTTAGTTGAAAATTAAAATTATGCTTGTTAAAGTGTTTGCCAGCGCGGTATTAGGTGTTGAAGCTATGACGATTACGGTAGAAGCAGATGTAGCACCGGGTTTAGGATATGTAATTGTGGGGTTGCCCGATAATGCTGTTAAAGAAAGTATCGACCGTATTTTATCCGCTATAAAAAATAACCAGTTTGAACGGCCACGCACTAAAGTGGTGATCAATATGGCTCCTGCCGATCTTAAAAAAGCAGGCTCTGCTTATGATCTGCCCATTGCCATAAGCATGCTGGGCGCGACCAGCCAGGTGTCTGCTAATTTGTTCAAGGATTTTATCATCATGGGAGAGTTGTCGTTGGATGGTGCATTGCAGCCGGTAAAGGGAGTATTACCTATGGCTATTCAAGCCAAGAAAGAGGGTTTTACCGGAATGATATTGCCTATACAAAATGCCCGCGAAGCCGCTATGGTTTCCGGGCTGGATGTATATCCTGTAGCCAATCTTAAAGAAGTGGTTGCTATATTTAATGGGAAGAGTGAACTGCAAACCATTAAGGTAGATACCCGTGCGGAATTCTTCGATGCGCAAACTCATTTTGATATAGATTTTAATGAAGTAAAAGGGCAGGAGAATATTAAACGTGCCCTGGAAATTGCCGCCGCCGGAGGTCATAATGCTATACTGATAGGCCCACCAGGCGCGGGTAAAACTATGTTGGCCAAAAGATTGCCTACCATACTGCCACCACTTAATTTACATGAAGCATTAGAAACAACCAAGATACATTCTGTAGCCGGCAAGTTGCCTGCACATGCATCGCTCGTAGCGCAACGTCCCTTTCGCAGTCCGCACCATACGGTGAGCGATGTAGCGCTGGTAGGTGGTGGAAGCAATCCGCAACCGGGTGAGATATCGTTAGCACATAATGGCGTCCTTTTCCTGGATGAATTACCGGAGTTTAAGAGAACGGTATTGGAAGTGATGCGGCAACCTATGGAAGAGCGGCGGGTAACTATTTCCAGAGCAAAATTAAGTATAGATTTCCCTGCCAGTTTCATGCTTATTTCTTCTATGAATCCATGCCCTTGTGGCTATTATAATCATCCGGAAAAAGAATGTACCTGTTCTGCACAAATGGTGCAGCGTTATCTCAACAAAGTATCAGGCCCATTGCTCGACAGGATTGATCTGCATGTGGAAGTTACACCTGTAGCCTTTTCAGAGCTTTCCTCACAACAATTATCAGAGCCCAGTTCGGTAATCAGGGAGCGGGTAATTGCAGCACGCGATATCCAGGCTGAAAGATTTAAAGAACATCCGGGTGTTTATTGTAATGCCATTATGGGTAGCAAATTACTGAAGGAGATCTGTGTGTTGGACAATGCCAGTGCCGCCTTGCTCAAAACGGCCATGGAAAGACTTAACCTTTCTGCCCGTGCTTACGACAGGATATTAAAAGTATCAAGGACGATTGCCGATCTTGAAGGCAGTGACCGCATTAAACCGGAACATGTAGCGGAGGCCATTCAATACAGAAGCCTGGATAGGGAGGGTTGGGCAGGGTAGTAAAACGATTTAGTGTTGTCAGGTTTAAGTATAAGAAAAATGGGATGATAAAAGGAGTATTACTACTCTATAGGCCGCCTATCAAATCGAATACTTTTGCGCAGCATTTCCAAACTATGTTCGTATTTAATTACTAAATGCAACAAAACGATGATTGAAAATTTAAATAAGTTGCAAATAGCACTGTTACACCTGCATCTCCGTAAGCAAGACTATATTAAAGAAATTAAAAAAGACAATGTTTCTGCTTTTGAAAAAAGACTTTTAGCTGCAAATGAGCAGATGCTTAACAATATAGACAATTTGATAAGTATTGTATCCGCAAAAGTGCAGCATGAAACAAGCACTGGCCCTCACTTTTACAAGATAATTTCACTAGTCAGTAATTATTAAAAGACATAACCTATAGCGGACAATATTATCATGCAGACCTTTACCAGATGTTTTCTTGTTAAAAGGCATGATCAGACGCTTGCTTGTTCCGGCTGATTCAATTGACACCATGATTACCATTATTATCGTAGACGGTTGTCCCTTCTCAAGATTGGGATTAAAAACCTATTTAAATCAATTCTCAGACTTTAGGGTTATAGGAGAAGCCACCTCACACGATCAAGCTATAGAGCTGACTAAAGTCTTAAGACCCCGGATATTGATCATTGATATGGATGCAATAGGGTTAAATGGCTTGAACGAAATGAACGTGATTGTTAAAGACTACTCAGACTGCAAACTCATTGTTTTGTCTCGCTTTGAAAACGAAAAAAATATTATAGAGATACTTCAATCAGAAGTAAAAGGACTGCTACTGAAATCGGGTGAAATGAACGAATTGGCAGAAGCTGTAGAAAAGGTTTGTAATAATTCTGAATATTACTCCAGAAAGATAATTGAAGTAGTCGTACATCACTTTGTAAGAGGGAATCGGGAAATAAAACCTCCACTAGTATCTTATAACTTTACTCAAAGAGAAATAGAAATCATTAAACTGGTATGCAGCCAGAAAACAGCCAAGCAAATCGGGCAACAACTTTACATTAGTGAAAAGACTGTCGATTTCCATCGTCAAAAAATCATCGAAAAAATGGATGTCAGAAATATAATCGGCCTTGTTGTATATGCGATCAGGAAAGGCATTGTGGATATCAAAGAACTTCATCAGTAACCGAGTATAACCTATTAGGAGAACACTTTGTCTCTAAAGCGAAATAATCTAAATCCGGTAATTTTGTTTCATCAGCCATGAAGAGAGAAATAAGCGTTGCTTAGGATGATAAGCGATAACTGATCCTAATTAGATTTTGCAAAATATACTATATTCGTTGTCTCACTTGCTATAAAACTCAGAAACATGTTTACATTTTTGCAAGCTTATCGTGGCGTTCCTCCAACTTTGATGCCTGTTATGGTTCTCATTGCACTTGTCGTTTTCCTGATACCAGTTATTTTTTACCTCATTACACTTCAAAACACCTTAAAAGCTATTAGCCCCGAGAACAGGAAAATGGAACCAGGAATGGTCTGGTTATTACTTATTCCCATCTTCAATATTGTATGGAACTTTATTGTAGTCAACAGAATGGCTGATTCTATTCAGGCAGAATTGCAGAAGAAAGGAGTGAGCCTAACGGAAAGGCCTGCATATAATGTTGGTATAGCCATGTGCATTATAGGATGTGTTACCTGGATACCTCAGTTAGGTTCGGTGCTTTCTATTGCAGGCTTAATATGCTGGATCATTTACTGGGTAAAAATTTCTGAATTCAAAAAGAAAATAGAGTCCCTTCCTGATGTGCAAGATGATGACAGTTTGATTTTCGGAACGAAGAATTATTGATTTGCTATATAGTAATTTGATCTCTGCGAGGCTGCTACAAGCCTCGCAGTTTGTTTTTCATATTGCTCTACTGACGCTGCAAACGAAATGAAAAAATGTGTTTGGATTCAGAATTATTTATTTAAAATCTAACCACAACATGATAAGAAACATGGCGAATCCAATAACCACAGCCAGAACTGCAACCATAATTAAAGCATATGCGGTAGAAGAGATTTTTCGCTTTGGCTTAAATCCATCTGATTCAATTTGCTCTTCTCCTTTCGCCGTTATGCTGTAATAGCAATAGAGTTTATCAGTTGGCAGATAAATCTCATTTTCAAAAACCAATCCGTCCGCTATCAATAATTCAATTGCATCAGATTTATGCGATAGCGTAAGGGCTTCAAATGCAGGATGGTCTATGTCTTGCATATAAAGAATCTCCAACAGCCGATGGGCTGTTTTGTGTACTGCGTTTTTCATTGGTAATAGGATATGGAATTGCAATAATATAAAAAAAAGCGATTGCATGGGTGAACATATTTGGGTACCCATACTTTTATCTGAAAATGAAACCCCCGAACATACCTGTTAAGGTGAAGGTGAATCGTCACCATTACTTCACCAGCAACAATTAGTTCCGTCCCCTTTTTAAGAAACCCTGCAAAACCTTCGCTGCTCTTTTTTGTAATAAGGTAGAGTAAAAGCAGCAAAAATGGTATTGCGGCCATCTTTCTCACTAAAATCAGGTTTTATGAAAAATACGCGAGCGCCACAGGTTAAGGAAAAGCACATTAATCCGGATAATCGTAGGTCAAGACCAGAAAATAAGGATAATCTCGACCATAGGGAAGGCGAAGAGCAAGACTATAAAGGTGATGATGTTACCCATAATAAAAAAGAACATCACACGCCTCCTAAAAAGAAAGATCACTAATAAATAGCGCTGCTTTACAATCAGCAGGGCTATTTATTTAGGCGCGCCTATGTTTACCCCTAGGCACGCCTATCTATACCCTTAGGCACGCCTACCTATATACTTAGGCGCACTCATGTTTACCCTTAAGTACACCTACCTATACCTTAGGCGCGCCTATGTTTACCTCTAGGCAGGCCTATCTATACCCTTAGGCACGCCTATGTTTACCCCTAGGCACGCCTAGCTATACCCTTAGGCATACCTACCTATATACTTAGGCACGCCTTGCTCCAGACACAGGATAACTATAAGCTTGCATATTTATCATCCCATTATTCGCCTGCAAGATCAAAAAGGGACTAAATAACCCTAACCCACCCACCGAAATACCACGTTTACAGACCTTTGTTTACTCCAAACTTCCTTATCTTCGTTACTTCAACGCACAACGAATTTTATTACGGCAAAAAAATAAACATGCAATTAGCGAACCGCCTCGACCGCATATCAGAACCTCAGACAATATTAATGGCCAAACTCGGCCGTGAACTCAAAGCAAAAGGCGTAAATGTAATTGATCTAAGCCTGGGAGAACCCGATTTTAAAACACCCCAACACATTATAAATGCTGCTACGGAAGCCATGGATCAAGGGTATACCAAATACCCACCCATAGCTGGTTTCCCGGATTTAAAGCAAGCCATAGTTACCAAGCTTAAAAGAGATAACAACCTAGATTATACGCCCGAACAAATTATGGTGAGCACCGGCGCCAAACAGACCCTGGCCAATGCTGTTCTAAGTATTGTCAATCCAGGCGATGAAGCCATTATTCCTACTCCGTTTTGGGTTACTTATGCATCGCTGGTAAGCCTTGCCGAAGGTAAAAATGTATTTGTGCCCTGTGGTATTGAAGACGATTTTAAGATCACACCGGAAAAGCTGGAAGCCGCTATCACAGCGCGTACCCGCTTATTCATTTTTTCTTCGCCCTGCAATCCTACAGGCACTGTTTATAGCAAAGAAGAGTTGCGTGCGCTAGCTGATGTTTTTGTAAAATATCCGGATATTGTTATCATCAGCGATGAGATATATGAGTACATTAATTACACAGGCAAACATGAAAGTATAGCACAATTTACTGAGTTGAAAGATAGGGTAGTATTGGTTAATGGCTTTTCCAAAGGCTTTGCCATGACAGGCTGGAGATTGGGCTATATGGCCGCCCCTGCCGATCTGATCAAAGCCTGCGATAAGCTTCAGGCGCAGTTTACATCCGGCGCCAACTCCATTGCACAACGTGCTGCCATAACTGCGCTGCTGGCCGACCTTAAGCCATCGTTCGATATGGTTGCTGCTTTTAAGGAGCGTAAAGAATATATTATTCCAGCCCTTGCAGCTATTCCCGGTATTCGTATCAGTGAGCCTGCCGGTGCTTTTTATGCCTTTCCTGATGTATCTTCTTTCTTTGGCAAATCCAATGGGGCCGCTACCATCAATAGTGCCGATGATATGGCTATGTACCTGCTCAACACGGCCCATGTAATAGGTGTAAGCGGTACTGCATTCGGCGACGATAATTGCATCCGTTTCTCTTTTGCTGCTGCAATGGATACACTCAAAGAGGGAGCCAGGAGGATAAAAGAGGCATTGGAAGCCCTACAATAATTATTAATGATTAAGGGCCATCAGTGTTAAGTCCATACCAGCTTTTGGTTTGGACTATCGTTGCGTATCACTCATTTATTTTTGGTGTTCATGAGTCGCTTCGCTATTCTGCCCCATCCTGCAACCAGTGATGAGTGGGGTTATTCAACGGTATTTTTACGAGAAGGAAAATAAATGTTAGGGTTTTATCTTAAACCTTTTTTATCGCGCCTTGTCTTACCTCAGTACTTACAAAAAAACGAATACGATGAGAAAAGTCATTTCCATATTGAGTATTACCGGTTTATCCATATTTGCATCTTCTTGTGTACGTGACGATGGTCCTCAACCTTACTATCCTCAGCAATATACCTACACCGAAGAGTTCAATAACAATAGCAGAGGCTGGGAATTTGAAGATCCTGCCAATTATGCCTATGGTGACGTATACAACGGTACTTACAAGTTTGTGTACAATGATGATCTTGAATCTTCATACTATGTTTCAAAAACTATAGGCTTTAATCGCTACAATGATTTTACCATACAAACCCGCATAGGTTCTAATAATAATATGGGCCTTTTATTTGGTGATAACTCTTCCGTTAATAGCTATGGTTATAGTTTTACGGTAGATGAATATGGTTACTATGCTTTGTATGATGAAGGCGGAAATGGCTACGGACCGGATATTCAGGAAATTATACCGCCAACTACTAATAGTAATGTAAACCCTAACGGCGATTGGAACGATGTAAGATTAGAGCAAAGAGGACAACGCTGGATCGGCTATATCAACAACATACAGGTGTTTAATATACCTTCTCAGACTTTAAGAGGAACTAATGTAGGTTTTGTAGATGTGGCCTTTACTGAGGGCGAAGCAGATTACCTGCAGGTGGACTGGATTGAATAATTAATTTTATCCCATAAGGATTTTAAACTCTTATAGGATTTCCAGGAAAAGGGAGCACAATCTTACAATTGTGCTCCCTTTTGCATTGCTGCACCCGTTATATTTATTTACCTTTGCACCTCTTTCAGCACATTACCTCTGTTTAAAAAATGAATATACTCCTATTGGGTTCCGGTGGCCGCGAATGTACCATCTCCTGGAAATTGGCACAAAGCGAAAAATGTTCCAACTTATATATAGCACCGGGCAATGCCGGTACTTCTGCTTATGGTACCAATGTTCCGCTTTCCATACTGGATTTTGAAGGGATCAAAACCTTTTGCCTCGAACATAAGATCGATATTCTTTTCCCTGGTGGAGAAGATTCGCTGGTAGCGGGTATCTACGATTTTTTTAAAAATGATGAAACGCTTAAACACATCATCGTAGCGGGCCCATCGCAGGACGGTGCGCAGCTGGAAGGCAGCAAAGCTTTTTCCAAGAAATTTATGCAAAGGCATAATATTCCAACTGCTGCTTATCGTGAGTTTGATGAAAGCAATTTTGAAGAAGGATTGCAATATCTTGAAAATCATACCACACCCATTGTATTGAAAGCCGATGGACTGGCCGCCGGTAAGGGCGTAGTAATCACTAGTGATATCAGTGAAGCCAAAGAAGTATTTACTTCTATGATCAAAGAAGCGCAATTTGGTGATGCCGGAAAAACTGTAGTGGTCGAACAATTTCTGACTGGTGTAGAGGTTTCCGTATTTGCTTTAACCGATGGCAGTAATTATGTACTGTTACCAGAAGCCAAAGATTATAAAAGAATAGGAGAGGGCGATACCGGTCCAAATACGGGTGGCATGGGCGCTGTTTCACCAGTGCCATTTGCGCAAGGTGAGTTTATGCAGAAAGTGATCAAACGCATAGTGGAACCTACTGTTAATGGTTTGAAACAGGAAAATATCGTGTATCAGGGTATTATCTTTTTTGGCCTGATTAATGTGGATGGTGAGCCTTATGTGATAGAATACAATTGCAGAATGGGCGATCCGGAAACAGAAGTAGTGATGCCAAGATTGGAGAATGACCTGGTAGATATGATTGTGAAGATGGATGCACATAAACTTAATGAAGTAACGGTAAAATACAGTACCAAAGCTGCTTGTACGGTAATGCTGGTAGCTGAAGGTTATCCCGGAAGTTATGCAAAAGGTAAAGTAATGACTGGATGGGAAAATGCCGAGGGCAGTCTTTTATTTCATGCCGGAACAGCCAATAAGGGTAGTGATATAGTTTCCAACGGCGGCAGGATATTGGCCATTACTTCTTATGGTAATGATATTCAGGATGCTTTAAAGCAATCTTACCTTAATGCAGAAAAGATTAATTTTGAAGGTAAATATTACCGGACAGATATTGGGTTTGAATTTGTACCGGTTAAGTAATTAAATTTTTGAAAAGTAAAATATTGAAGCGTGATTGCGATAGACAACATATTGGTAAGTGACGAAGTGGTAGAAAAGCAATTCGTTTGTGACCTGAACAAATGCAAGGGCGGATGTTGTGTAGACGGAGACACCGGAGCGCCCATCACACAGGAAGAGGCAAACATTATTGAAGATATTTACCCGGAAATAAAACATCTCCTTTCGCCCAATGCCATTGCCCTTATTGAAGATGAAGGCACCCATACTTTCGACGATGAATATGGATTGGTAACACCTTCTTTAAACGGTGGAATATGCGCATATGGCTATTATGATGAGTTGGGTATTGTAAAGTGCGCTATTGAGCATGTGTACAAAGAAGGAAAGATTGATTTTAAAAAACCAATCAGCTGCCATCTTTTCCCTATACGTATTACAGAATACGAAACCTTTGAAGCGGTGAATTACGAGCCCAGGGAAACCTTATGCAAGCCTGCTTGTAAGCTAGGTAAATCACTGAAGGTGCCTGTTTACCAGTTTCTTAAAGAGCCGTTGATCCGCAAATACGGTGAAGAATTTTATGATGCCCTTGATGCTACCGCCAAGGCACATTATGGCATCGAGGAAAAATAAATTTATCTATTGAAAAAGTCGGCGATCCTTAAAAGATCGCCGACTTTCGTTTATAAAAAAGTGCCAACTACAAATTAACCGTCAGCACCCTCGTAGGATCAAGATTAGCATTGCGCATGGCTATATTACGGGCTACTTCAGCAGCAAGATGGGTGAATGCATTTTTTGAAACAGGTTCATCATTCATCACCGCCGGGAAACCTTTATCGCCACCTTCTCTTATGCTTTGGACAATAGGTATCTCTCCCAGGAACGGAACTTCAAATTGTTCGGCAAGATTTTTACCACCGTTCTTTCCAAAGATATAATATTTATTATCCGGCAATTCTGCAGGAGTGAAATAAGACATATTTTCAACCACACCCAAAATAGGAACATTGATCTGTGCCTGTTTGAACATCATCATCGCCTTTTTAGCATCGGCCATGGCAACAGCTTGTGGCGTGGTTACAATTACAGCACCTGTAATAGGCACCGTCTGAACTAAAGTAAGGTGTATATCGCCGGTTCCGGGAGGAAGATCCAATATCAGGTAATCCAATTCACCCCAGTAAACATCATTAATAAACTGGCGTATAGCAGAGGTAGCCATAGGCCCACGCCATATTACAGCCTGTTTTTCATCTACCAATAGTCCAATCGACATTACCTTCACACCAAAGCGTTCAATGGGTTCTATCATTCCTTTTTCACCCACATCACGCATCATAGGCCTTTCGCCTTGTATGCCGAACATCATGGGGGTCGAAGGGCCATAAATATCGGCATCCATAATACCTACTTTGGCTCCTTCCTGTGCCAAAGCAAGTGCCAGATTGGTAGCTACAGTAGATTTACCTACACCACCTTTGCCCGACGCTACGGCAATTATATTTTTTACATTCGGTAAAATGCTGCCATTATCCTGCCGGTTGGAATTAACGCGGGCAGTCATGTTTACAGTCACCTCGGCTTCTTTATCTACAAATATCTTTACTGCATTCACGCAGGCCTTCTTGATCATATCCTTCATAGGACAGGCCGGAGTGGTAAGTTCTACTGTAAATGATACCTGCTTCTCATTGATCACGATATCTTTGATCATGTTCAGGGTCACGAGGTCTTTACCCAGATCCGGATCATCTACATTGGTCAACGCTTTTAATACTGCTTCTTCCGTTATCATTTCAGTAATATTATTTCTGATTTTTCGTTTAAGGTTTTGCGCTGCGGGGCAGCGTATATTTCTACCGGCGCAAAGTTAAGCTTTAACTTGTTCTTTTAGGAAATAACACTTTGATAATTGTATTGTTATTAATGATACAGAACGTTTTATTTAACCTCCTTTGTCTTACTTTTGTAATTAATGAACAGCTTGTATAAACACATTTCGGGCACAATCATCTGTTGTTGCTTTTTCCTTAATATCCACGCACAAAGCACTGTGTGGCAGGACATTATTCAAATAACTGGTGTTACTATGACTGCCGACAGTCTAAGGGCCGTACCGGATGTTACTATTGCTATAAAAAATAGAGATCGCGGAACCTATTCCAGCGCTTTCGGAGTATTTTCCCTGGTTTGTGCCAAAGGAGACACCCTTAATTTCAGTGCTGTAGGTTACCGTTCCAAAGAATATGTGATCCCCCCTGATATCAATGGCCGTTATTTTAACGTGGTCCAGCTTATGGTTCAGGATACTTTTTATCTTCCCGAAACCATTATCAGGCCTTTACCTTACGGCGATGAGTTTGATTATGCGTTTAAATATTGGGAAATACCCGATGACCAGTATGCTACCGCACAAAAGAATAACAGCGACCGCGTTATGGCCTATCTCAGAGCCAATCTCCCTAAAGATGGAAGGGAAAACCAAGGATATTACCAGGCTGAGCAAGCGCGTCAGGGATATTATTATGGGCAACAACGTCCAATAGGAATATTTAACCCATTCAAATGGGGTGAATTTTTCAATTCCTGGAAACGGGGAGATTTTAAAAGGAAAAATTAGGGCTTCCTTTATCCCAACTATTTGTTAGCAGCAACTGTCTTATCAGAAATATTTCATATTTTGTGGAAGCAAAATAGTGACCTGATTTTAAATAAAAATAAAAAATACAATGAAAAAACTGTTATTCCTTTCTACACTGGCTTTAGCACTTTGCAGCACTGCAACCTATGCGCAAACAGGTCAAGGTAAAGTTTATGGTGCTGCTTTTACGCAACAGACGGTTATGTCAACTGCCCGTCTCCCGGTGCTCATGGGTGACAAACAAAAGCTTGAAAATATTCAGCTGATAGGATATGTAGCTGAGGTTTGTCAAAAAGAAGGTTGCTGGATGATCATTAAATCAAATAAAAGCGCAACTGATGCAATCCTGGTAAAAATGAAAGATCATGCTTTCGCTTTACCTAAAAACGTAGCTGGCCAAACCGCTACTATGAGTGGTACAATTGTAAAAAAGACTCAGACAGTTGCTGAACAAAAGCACCTTCTTGAAGATGCTGGTGCAAGTCAGGCAGAAATTGCAAAAATCACAAGCCCTAAAGAAATTTATGAAATGCAAGCTACCGGTGTAATGCTGTATAATAACTAGAAAAATAATTATAACATTTTAGATGAGGCATATTCAACAGAATATGCCTCATTTTTATTTCTTTTGCTGATCCATAGCAAAATATGAAAACCAATCTCTTCCTGATCCTGCTTCTTGCCTGTATAGCTCCTTATTCTGTTTTTGCACAAAAAGAACGAGCCCATAGTTTAACGATATCAAAGCTTACCGGCGACTACTATGTGTATACAACCTATGGCACATTGGACGATGGCTCGACATTTCCATCCAACAGTCTGTATGTAGTTACTCAAAAAGGCGTGGTAATGGTTGATGTGCCCTGGGATACTACACAAACCTTACCGCTGCTGGATAGCATTGAAAAAAGGCATCACAAAAAGGTGATTGCCTGCATCTCTACACATTTCCATGCAGACCGCACTGCAGGATTGGATATATTAAAAAGCAGAGGTGTGAAAACTTATGCTACTACTCAAACATTGCAATTATGCAAAGAAAGAAACGAACAGCTTGCTGAATATGGCATTAGTGCTGATACCGTGTTTAATTTTGGTGATCACATTTTGCAAACCTATTATCCCGGCAAAGGCCACACTTCCGATAATATTGTGGTATGGTTCCCTAAAGCCAAAGTGTTATATGGCGGTTGCTTCGTTAAGAGCATCGAATCCAAAGATCTTGGAAACCTTGCTGATGCCAATGCCAAGGAATGGGCAGGTTCAATAAAGAATGTGAAAGCGAAATTTAAAAATATTGCCTACATCATTCCGGGACATGGTGGCTGGAAAAGTAAACAGGCGCTGGATCATACGCTTTCTTTGGTAAGAACATACAACGAAAAAGAACAGTAGTAGTAGTACAATTAAATAAGACCCTGTTTCTTGTTTGATGCTGTATTTATTTTGTCATCAGGTTCGTACCATTTCCCCAATATTATTGCTGCAAACGTAGCCACCAAAAACATAATTTCCGACAACATGTGCTTGCCGGGAAGGTTCGGTACATACCTGCAATTACACAAAATGCCTGCTAAAAACAGAACGAATATCCATTTGGGCAATTGTGACCGGAGCATAATCAACATACCCGCAACGGCCATCCACTGCGGCATCTGGTAGGGTGGTACATTGATAGGCGAAAAGAAATTGGATAAAAAGTAAAACAAGAGTCCCGATAATATGATTGGCTCCGGAGCTACTGTTGAAGATTTGAACGGATTCTTTTTGCGTACTAAAAATATAGATACAACAAGGAAGGAAACCAGTAACAAAGCCTGAAGTAATCTTAACGATAATGCCCATCCAAACAATTTCCTGATGGCAGGGACGATGCTTGTCATTTCCGGGTTTACCCATATATTTTCCTCAACCCCTTTTTTCTGAAGCTCAAGGTAGTTTTCTCCCTCCCAGAAAGCAGGCAGATCTATTTTGTATGTTCTGTGCTCTCCCGGCTTTTGAAACATATGAATAGCTGCAGATTCTTTTAATGATCCAAAATATTCTGCCCAGTTGGCCCGCTCAAAAGGCAGGCAATAAACCACAACTGCAAAAAGCCCGATAACTATGGCTGTACTTAAAATGAACCGGTTGAATCTTTTGAAATAAATTAAAAAAGGAAGAATAAATACCACTGTATTTATACGCAGAATAACCAGGAGTGCAAAAACGATTCCAGCCCATATCCAGTTCTTTTTCCAAAGCAAATAGCTGGCAACAAAAAACAGGAAGCCAAATAGAAAATAGTATTGCGCCAGAGAAATATGATGCCACCATCCGTCTGAAAATAAGAACGGAACAAAAAACAAGAGTGTCAGCAGCAGATTTTTGCTTTGATACCAGACAAGAACCGCTATAGCAGCCAGCATGCAGTAACACAAAAGAAAGAAGCCCCTTTCTATATCTGATTCTGTATGATCAGCAAATGGCATAATCAACCGATGAAAAGACGGCGGTGCGGTAACGTTATTTACCCTCCTTCTATGACTGGTATCTACAGTCCGTTCTATTACGTAACGCAAAGAATCGCCGGGTTGCCAATGATAATAATAGGGTAGGATACCATCCTTCATTAACCTTGCTCCCACCACGCGGTTGCGGAGATCTCCGGTACCGGAGATACGTTGCAAATGATTGGTTTTAATTACACCAACCACTCCAAGTACAAGCAGTAAGGTCAGTAGTATTTTTTTGTATAAAGGAGTCATGCTATTTTAATCAGAAGCAAATAAACAAAATACTAAATAAAAAAATTGCCTGTTCAGAAGAACAGGCAATAAATTAGTTATTAATAATTACTCCTTATCCTTTCAAAGCAGCAGCACCACTCACGATCTCGGTAAGCTCGGTAGTAATAGCAGCCTGACGCGCACGGTTGTAAGATATTTTCAGGCTACGTAGAATTTCAGCAGCATTTTCGGTTGCTTTATCCATTGCAGTCATACGGGCACCATGTTCAGATGCATTGGCATCCAAAATAGCTTTATATACCTGTGTATTCAATATTTTTGGCATCAATTCCTGGATCAATACCTCTTTGGAAGGTTCGAAGATGAAGTCTGTTTGCTTTTGATTTTCTGTAGTTTCTACCCTTGGAATAGGCAGGTAAGGTTCACTTACAAATAATTGGGTAGCTGCATTTTTAAACTGGCTGTACACAAGTTCAACGCGATCGTATTCTTTATTCAGAAAAGCTTCCTGGGCGTAGATAGCTGCACGGCGCACATTTTCAAAGCTCAGGTCGGACAGGATGTTCCAATAAGTTTCTACCAGTTTGTAACCATGGCGCTGAAAATATTCGTAACCTTTTTTACCGATAGGCAAAATGGTTACATTTCCTTTTGCAGCCTGGGCCGCATATTTAGTATCAATAGTTTGTTTTGCAGCTTTAATGATATTGGAGTTGTATGCTCCGCAAGTACCACGGTCACTGGTAATAGGTATGATCAATACTCTTTCCACATCACGCTCATCAGCAAGGGGAAGATCCATATCACCGCTCAGGCTGCTTACAATATTGGTCAGCATTTCCTGCATTTTCTGCGTGTAAGGGCGCATCTGAAGGATGGCATCCTGTGCACGACGAAGTTTTGCAGCGCTCACCATTTTCATGGCTTTGGTAATCTGCTGCGTGGAAGTTACTGATACTATGCGTAAACGAACCTCTTTAAGTTGTCCGGACATATAATAAAATTATTTTTAATTTCTTAATCGGGTGCAAAGGTACAAACCAAATGCGGGATGTGCAAATTTTAAGGGTGCAGGTTTTTCAACACTTCGTAAAATGTATAAGCATCTTCAAAAGAATTGTACAACGGCACCGGAGCTATACGGATCACGTTGGGTTCCCGCCAATCGGCAATTACACCTGCTTGGGTTAATGCATCAAAAACAGGACGGCCATTTTCACTAAATAACATGGACAATTGTGCACCGCGACGTTCTTGCTCTGACGGGGTAATGATCTCAAACTTAAGGTGATCCAATTGTTTCAACAGGAATTCCATATAGGCCGTTAACCGCAGGCTTTTTTCCCTTAACACCTGGATGGAAATTTTATCAAAAATATCCAGCGAAGCTTTGTGCGCAACCATGTTAAACACAGGCGCATTACTCATTTGCCAACTTGCCGCTCCTTTTGCAGGAATGAAACCTTTCTTCATTTTGAAGCGGGTACTTTCATCATTGCCCCACCAACCTGCCAGGCGGAAAGTATCCGGGTTATTGCCATGTTTTTCATGAACAAAAATACCGCCTACAGCTCCAGGGCCTGAGTTCAGATATTTATAAGAACACCAGCAGGCAAAATCCACATTCCAATCGTGAAGCTGCATCGGTATATTACCCATAGCATGTGCCAGGTCAAATCCCGCAAGTGCGCCGACTTTATGCGTTGCTTCGGTAATATCCTTCATGTTGTAAAACTGGCCGGTGTAATAGTTTACTGCACCGATCATAACGCAGCAAAGGCTCTCGCCCGCATCTGTAATGGCTTTCAGGATATCTTCATCACGGAGGGTGTATTCTCCTTCGCGTGGTGTAAGTTCGATGATGGCATCATCAGGATTGTGGCCATGCATACGTACCTGGGTCTCAATAGCATATTGATCCGAAGGGAAAGCGCCAGCCTCCATGATAATCTTATATCGTCCGTCTTTTGGTCTGTAAAAAGATAACAGCAACAGATGGAGATTAACGGTAAGCGTGTTCATAGCCACCACTTCTTCTACTTTAGCGCCAACAATTTTTGACAGGGAAGAAGAAAATTGCTTCTGATAACCGAACCACGGATTCTCCGCATTAAAATGGCCTTCAACGCCCCATTTAGCCCAGTCGTTCAGCTCTTTATCAAAAAGGTAACGGGTACTTTTGGGTTGAAGCCCCAGGGAGTTGCCACAAAAATAAATGGTATCTTTTCCTTCATGTTGCGGAAAATGAAATCGCTCACGAAAGGAAAATAAAATATCTACATCGTCCTGCGAGCGGGCGTATTCTAAATTGGCTTCGAAATTTGTCACGTTATAAGAAGATTGAAGAAATGTCGGAAATAAAATGATTAATGTTGGTCAGCATTATCGCTTACTACGGGCTCCGATTTGGGTTGAGCAGTTGTTACATTTTTGTGCTGCTGCGCCAGGAATTTTTTCTGAAAAACAAGCAAAGTAATTACACCTACTGAAATAGCTGCATCTGCAAGGTTAAATATAGGTTCAAAGAAGCGTAAAGCTTTACCACCAAAGAAAGGAACCCACTTGGGCCATATTGTATCTATCATAGGGAAATAGAACATATCGACTACACGGCCATGCAGGAATGCCCCATAGCCTTTGCCAGGTGGAACAAACTGTGCTAATTGTGAAAAACTGCTTTCAGTAAAAATGAGGCCATAAAACATACTATCGATAAGGTTGCCTGCGGCTCCGGCCAGTATTAATGCTGCACAAATCAGCAGGCCCTTGCTGTAGCCTTTCTTTACCAGTTTTTTTACCCAGAAAAAGCCAAAAGAAACAGCTACGAGGCGAAACACAGTGAGTAACACTTTTCCCAATGGATTGTCCATGATCGTCATGCCAAAAGCCATGCCTTCATTTTCTATAAAGAAGAGCTGGAACCAGTTTCCGGCTACCTGTACAGCTCCGGCTTCACCAATTATAAAATGGGTTTTGACATAAATTTTAATGATCTGATCCACCAGCAGAATCAGGAAAACGATAAAAAGAAGATGTTTATATTTCACGCAGGAATTGTATTAACCTAAAAATTGCTTGCAAAAATAGCTCTATCCAACTTAATTACGCTATGTTTTTACAGAAATACAATAATAAAATACACTGTTGAAGCGGTTGCAGGAAGGCTCATATTGATCGGATGAACCTTACCTCTAATTTTTTGTACCGTAAACAAGTAAAAAAGTGCCATGGAAGGGGCATTATAGTTATCGATCTTTGTGAAATAAGATTCTCTTAGAGGATCGGAGATATTCATTTCGCCACAATTTTTAATTACTACACAATGAACCGCAAAGATTTTATCTGGAAAACAGGGGCTGCCATGCTGGCTTTCACCCTACCGGTAAAACGTAATTATGCTTTTGGCCCGGGTGCACATACTACCGGCGATTGTATTCCCACTACTACCGATATTCTCGGGCCATATTACCGTGCCAATGCACCTTTCAGAAGTAATCTTATTGTGCCGGGTGATGGTGGTACCATATTAAATTATAAAGGAAAAGTTACAGACGAAAATTGTAATCCGCTGGCCAATGCCGTTGTGGATGTATGGCAGGCCAACAGTGATGCCGAATACGATGGTACAACTGCGAATTTCAACTACCGGGGTAGATTTCAGACAGGCGCAGATGGTCTTTACAGTTTCAAGTCGGTGAAACCCGGATGGTATCTCAACGGCGCTCAGTACCGGCCTGCACATATACACTTCAGGGTTACCTGTCCAGGCTACACAGAACTGATCACACAACTTTATTTTGAAGGTGACCCTTATATCGCTGCCGATCCCTGGGCTTCTGATCCTGATGCTGAACAGCGCATTGTGCCAATAGCCATTGTTAATGGTGAGGATGAAGTGACCTTCAATATTACACTGGATGGAAATGCAACGCACATCAAGGAGCAACAACAACTTTCCCCTGTTACGATATCGCCTAATCCGTTTCATGATGTACTCCGGTTTGATGCCCCTGTACTGATGCGAAATATTGAATTGTTTAATCCTGCAGGACAATTAATAGCATTCAAATACGACCTGCAGGTAAGGGAATATGTGATGTCTTTAAATTACCTGGGTAGTGGTATTTATTTTTGCCGGATAGAAACGGAGAAAGGGATTTTTGTGCATAGAGTTGTGAAGGAATAATTTTTTTTAAGAATGTCTGAAAAATAGAGCCATTAAGAGCCTGTTTAAAATTGAATAATTGTTTGCTGGGGAACGTCATTGCGGGCTTGACCCGCAATCTCTTAGGTTATTGGCCCTTCGTTAAAGATTGCGGGTCAAGCCCGCAATGACGCTACAGTTCGGCTGCATCGTTGGTTATTATCAGTCGTAGCCTTTCACAGGGTTTTGAAAACTTTACTTTCCGGTTAAAATAATTTTTTCAAAGAAAAATTTGGCAGTTTAAATTATCTGCCATTATCTTTGCAACCGAAGTTCTTATTTCAATTATTGCTACTTATCCAGAAAGGTGGAGGGAAATGGCCCGATGAAACCTTAGCAACCTATATTTATTATAAGGTGCTAACTCCTTCTCGCGAAAGCGGGATAGATAAGTCAGGTCACAGCTTTTACTTTAAAGATATTTATACCTCTTTATACAAGCTCATCTGATTTATCAGGTGAGCTTTTTTTATGCTCATCTGGTAAATGATCTTTCCGGATAAGGTCAGCAAAATGTTTATTCAAAATTTTGTTAACCACTGTTTAATCCAAAGAAGATGAGCACAACCACTCAGATCCTCAGCAGCATTCCTGTTGACCCGCTTACCGGCGCTATCAGCGTCCCCATTTATCAAACTGCAACTTTTGTACAGGATGCCCCGGGTATCAACAAAGGGTACGATTATTCCCGCAGTGGAAATCCCACAAGAGCAGTATTGGAAAATGTTTTGGCACAATTAGAAGGTGGAAGCATTGGCCTTGCATTTGCCAGCGGCCTTGCGGCTATTGATGCCGTATTGAAATTGCTGAAGTCAGGCGATGAAATTCTTGCTGTAGATGATATCTATGGCGGGGCTTACCGTTTGTTTACCCATGTTTATGAAAAGTTCGGCATTAAGATTACTTATGTAGATACTACCGATGTAAACAATGTATTCAATGCCTTGACGCCAAATACCAAACTCATCTGGCTGGAATCTCCTACCAATCCAACGTTAAAAGTTTCGGATATCAAAGCAATAGCTGCGCTGGCAAAGCAGCATGGAGCCTGGCTTTGTGTGGATAATACTTTCACTTCTCCTATATTACAAAAGCCACTTGAGCTTGGTGCTGACATAGTGGTGCACAGTGCTACCAAATACCTGGGCGGCCATAGCGACCTCATAGCTGGAGCCGTTATTGCTAAAGATCCGGAATTGGGTGCTCAGCTTAAATTTCTGCAGAACGCTGCAGGCAATGTTTTGGGACCATTTGACAGTTGGCTGATCATTCGCGGGTTGGAAACTTTGCCTTTGCGTATTCGCCAACAATCCGCATCTGCCTTGGCTATTGCTGAATATCTTGATGCACATGAAGAAATAGAACAGGTGTATTATCCAGGACTTCCCGCTCACCCTAATCATGAAATTGCGAAAAAGCAGCAGAAAGGATTTGGCGGTGTGATCAGTTTTCGGCTGAAGAATGATACCAAAGAAGCTGCTACGGAGTTTCTAAAAAGTACTAAACTATTTCATCTGGCGGAAAGCCTGGGCGGTGTAAAAAGTTTATGTTGCCTGCCATGCGAAATGACCCATAAATCGGTGCCGCGCGAAAAGCGTTTGTCAACGGGCGTTACAGACGGTTTCATTCGTTTATCAATAGGTATTGAAGAAACGGAAGACCTGATCGCCGATCTTGACTTAGCATTGCAACAGCTGAAAGTTAATGCAGTAAAGGATCTTATTGCTTCATAAGCATCTTCGATTGCGGTATCTCAAAAATATTAAGAAAGGTTTTGGAAATAAATTGAAAAATGAAAACAAAAACATTTAGCTTTGTAAGACTACTTGCAACACTTGCAATACTAATGAAGCGAACAACAAATCATACTACACCCATTTTTATCATGCAGCCTTGCGTGATGTGTAGCTATTGTTGTAATTGGTAATACCTCGTTTCTTTTTCTCATTTTTCTTTTTTATCGTTTTTAGTTTTAGAATGCTTGCCTGGCAAGATCTTTAGCTTCATCCATTTCCAATAATCTAATCATTTTCACAATCATGGCTACTCTAAATTTTTCATTTGCCGGTGAAAGTATCAACGCAGCAAAACTGGAATCCAAAGTCCGGAAGTTTGAACTGGAATTTGAAAATCCGGCTTATACTCAACTCAGAAAGAAAACTACTTTTTCTGTAGAGTATTTCTTCTCTATTAATAAATATGCTGAAAACCTTAGCGAAGCTTTTCATCTGGCTGCTAAAGAATCCGGAGTAGTTATTGATCGCTTGAGCATTCACATTATGGGCAACCTGGACTCTGAAAGAGATAGCTTTAACCAGAATGGAAATGGCTTGTTTAATAAAATTGATGTTTCCTTAATCATAGTATCCGATGCTTCAGATGCGGTACTGGAAGGCGTTTTGCGTTTTGCAAACGAACTTAACCCTGTAGATGACAGCATAGCCGGTAAAGTACAATTCCACTTTTCATTGAACTCTATTGTTCATTTAAATTAACTCAAAAAATAAAAAATTAAAATGTCAGAGAATAAGAAATTAGTCATTGGTTTGTTCGGATTTGGTGTAGTAGGAGAGGGGTTGTATAAAGTGTTACAACAAACGCCTTCATTAAACGGAGAGATCAAAAAGGTATGCATCAAGCATCCCGAAAAGAAACGTGATGCGCCGCAGTATTTGTTTACAACAGATAAGGATGAATTGCTTTCCGATAAAGAAATCAATGTAATTGTTGAAGTAATTGATGATGCAGATGCAGCATTTGCTATTGTAAAAACAGCATTGACCAATGGCAAAGCTGTGGTGAGCGCCAGCAAAAAAATGATTGCAGAACATCTTCCAGAAATATTGCAGTTACAGCAGGAAACCGGTTTACCTTTCCTATACGAAAGTGCTGCCTGTGCTTCTATTCCTGTAATCAGAAACCTGGAAGAATATTATGACAATGATCTTTTACATTCTATAAAAGCTATAGTAAATGGATCTACCAATTTTATCCTGACCAAAATATTTGAAGATAAACTGGAGTTTAATACTGCCCTGAAACTGGCACAGGAACTGGGTTTCGCAGAAAGCAACCCTAAGTTGGATATAGAAGGATTCGACGCTGTAAATAAATGGACCTTTCTGTTAACGCATGCTTATGGTATAGTTGAATCTTCAGATAATATTCTGTTCAATGGCATTCAAAACATTCAGTTAAGTGATGCACAATTAGCCAAAGAAAAAAATAATGAGATCAAACTCATTGCCCAGGCCAAGAAATTATCAAACGGTAAGGTAGCTGCATTGGTACTGCCACAATTCATACAACAGCAAGATCCGTTGGCCTTTGTGAAAAATGAATACAATGGTGTAGTAATAGAAAGCGGTTTTGCGGATAAACAATTTTTCTATGGTAAAGGTGCCGGTAGTTTCCCTACAGCCTCTGCGGTGTTAAGTGATATATCTGCTTTGCGTTATGATTATAAGTATGAGTATAAGAAGCTTTATCACCACAAACCACTACAATTATCTACAGACTATTACCTGCGTGTATTCATTAGTGCCGAAGACTGGACACAGCTTCCCAAACAGGAATTGGAATGGATAGATGAATGGCATAGCGGACAAAACAGAAGCTATCTTAGCGGTGTGATCCACTACAGTAAATTAAAGAACAGTGATTGGTGGAAACAAGCCGGCATTTCGCTGATATTGGCTACAGACGCCATTATTGAAGCTAAAGACCTGGAAGCATTACGGCCTGCAAAAACTACACATGCCCTGGAGGAAGTGTTTAATTAGCAAATTCGATAATTAGTAAATTAGCAAATGTTCAAGGATTCAGATAAGGAAATTTGTTAATTAAGAGCCCCCGCATTTTCCAACAGCTTTCATTTTCAAATTTTCTCATTTTAAAATAAAAAAAAATGTCCTTAAGACTTGGTGATGAAGCACCTGACTTCAAAGCAAAATCAACAGTAGGTGAAATTAACTTTCATGAATTTTAGGTGACAGCTGGGGTGTATTATTTTCCCATCCTGCCGATTATACACCGGTATGCACCACCGAACTTGGTCGCACTGCGCAGCTTAAAGATGAGTTCGCAAAACGCAATGTGAAAGTTTTGGCGCTAAGTGTAGATCCTTTGGATAAGCATCATGACTGGATCAATGATATTAATGAAACGCAAAACACAACAGTAGCGTTTCCTATTATAGCTGACGAAGATAAAAAGGTAGCGGAGTTGTATGACATGATTCATCCCAATGCTTCTGCTACGGCAACAGTACGTTCCTTGTTTATTATAGGTCCGGATAAAAAACTGAAACTCTCCCTGACTTATCCCGCATCTACAGGCCGCAATTTCGTAGAAGTGTTGCGTGTAATAGATTCGCTTCAACTTACGGCCAAACATAGCGTAGCTACACCGGCCGACTGGAAGCAGGGCGAAGATGTAATAGTAGTGCCCGCGGTAAGTACCGAAGATGCAGAAAAGAAATTTCCGAAGGGGTTGAAGATTATAAAGCCTTATTTACGTTATACGCCTCAGCCTGAATAATATTTTTTACAAAAAGCATATTTCAATATGCTTGGCAATATTTCCAGATTATACAATGAAACAATTTCGAATAGGTTTGTTTGGCTATGGAACAGTAGGTTCCGGTTTTGACCGGCTGGTGAAAAAAGCAGGTGGTGCCGTTATCAAAAAGATAGCGGTTAAACATCCGTTCCTGCATCCGGAATTGGAGCGGTCTCTGCTGGCAGCTAACATGTATGATATACTTCAGGACGATGAAATAGACATTATAGTAGAAGCTATTGATGATGCAGATGCTGCTTTTGATATTCTGAAGCTGGCACTACAACATGGTAAGCCGGTAATAACCGCCAATAAGAAAATGATTGCGGAACATCTACCAGAGATCATCAGGTTGCAAAAACGTTTTCATACACCAGTACTGTATGAAGCTGCGTGCTGCGCCGGTATCCCGGTGGTACGTACCATCCAGGATTATTTCCGGCCCGAGCTTACCCGGAAACTAAAAGGTATTATCAACGGCTCTACCAATTATATTCTAACTGCCATGGGTCGTTATCGTTTTCAGTTCGATCATGCTTTACAACTCGCACAGGAGGCAGGCTTTGCCGAGCGTGATGCTTCGCTTGATGTGGAGGGAAAAGATGCTTCCCACAAACTTAGCATCATACTCCGCCATTTGTGGGGAAAATATATTGCACCGCAGCATATTACTTATACAGGTATTCAAAACATCATTCCGCAAGACCTTCGCATGGCCGAACAATTGGGCTGGTCTGTAAAACTCGTAGCTGAAACGGAGCGTGATAATGATGGTAATATCAGCGCCTATATTTTACCCAGGCTTATTCAAAAAGAGGATACCTTATATCATGTAACGCATGAGTTTAATGGTATTGTATTGGAAGATGTGGATGGCAATGAGCAGTTTCTTTACGGAAAAGGTTCGGGTGCTGCACCTACTGCTTATGGATTATGGGCCGATGTCCAGGCATTGCAGCGAAATTATGCTTATCAATATCATGCAGAGCCTGATACCATAAAGCTTACGGGAACGAAGGAGATAACCGTGCATCTGACAGTTCCTGATGAAATAGGTATTCCGGCAGAAGCTTACAGTAAGTTGTGGGAGTATGCCGCCGATAGCCGGTACCGCTATTTTGCCGGAAGGTTATCTATTGATGCCTTGTCTGAAAATAAATGGTGGAAGCAAAATGGAGTTTCATTAATTGATATTTCTGATATAGACAACGGAGCCGAACATGAACTACGGGAAAAGCTGGAAACCATTGTTGCACTTCAAACAGATATTTTTCAGCCGGTATAGGCTTCGACAAGCTCAGCCTGACAGCACCTCTTTTGTCACCCTGAGCCTGTCGAAGGGTATTGGGCTGTTTACACAAACTAACAATTTGAGTTAATTATCAATGATCTTTTACCCTAAAATAAAGATTAATTTAAATTTCAGGTAAACTACTACCTTTGCCCTCTAAAAATTAAATTTCTTCTTTGTGGGAGCACATTTTAAGAAGGCAAGTCTGGCCGGAGTCATCATTGCACTTGGAATAGTTTTTGGTGATATCGGAACCTCTCCATTGTATACCATGGGGGCAATTGTAAGGGGAAAAGTTATATCAGAGTTGCTTGTAATCGGAGGCGTTTCCTGTATTATCTGGACGCTTACACTTCAGACCACCATTAAGTATGTAATGCTCACCCTGCGGGCAGATAATAAAGGGGAAGGTGGTATTTTCTCCCTTTTTGCATTAGTAAGGCGGCATGCCAAGTGGATTGTTTTCTTTGCCATGATTGGTGGTGCAGCCTTGCTGGCCGATGGCCTCATCACTCCACCCATTACAGTAACTTCAGCTATTGAAGGTCTTGATCTGCCTCACAAAACTACCTTGATTATAGTCCTTGTAATCATCACAGGCATATTTTTCATGCAACAATTTGGTACCAATTCTATAGGGAAATTATTTGGCCCTATTATGGTTATCTGGTTTGTTATGATGGCAACTTTAGGCATTATGCATCTTGGAGATAATCTTCAGATATTTATGGCATTCAATCCTTATTATGCCATTAAGTTGCTGGTAGAATATCCTCATGGATTCTGGCTGTTGGGTGCCGTATTTCTGTGTACTACAGGTGCCGAAGCACTTTATTCAGATCTGGGACATGTGGGTAGATCCAATATCCGTGTATCCTGGATATTTGTAAAAGCCTGTCTTATTCTTAACTATATAGGTCAAGGTTCGTGGTTATTGAGTACCCATCTTGGTAAACAACTCTCCGGCGATACCAATGTTTTCTTTTCATTGGCTCCCGAAGGCCCTTTGCGTGTGGTATCCATCGTAATAGCTACATTGGCCGCTATTATTGCATCTCAGGCCTTGATATCAGGTTCGTTCACCTTGGTAAATGAAGCCATCAAACTGAATTTGTGGCCTAAAATGAAGATCAATTTTCCTACTACGGAAAAGGGTCAGCTTTTTATTCCGGGTATCAATTTTCTTTTGTGGCTGGGTTGTTCTGTAGTGGTGTTGTTTTTTCAGACCTCTGCCAACATGGAAGGAGCTTATGGCCTATCCATCACCATTACCATGATCATGACCTCTCTGCTACTCAGTTTTTACCTGTTTACCCGAAGAGTGCCGCGTATCTGGATAGGGCTTTACCTGGCTGTATATATTACTATTGAAGCTTCCTTCCTGATAGCCAATCTTGAAAAATTCCCTTATCCACATAATGGTTTTGTAACGGTATTCCTTGCCGGCGCTATATTCTCCGTAATGTTTATGTGGTACAAAGCACGCCGTATCAAGAACAGGTATGTTGAATTTGTACGGCTTGAAGACTATGTACCCATCATCCAGGAACTGAGTAACGACCGTACCATACCTAAATACGCTACACACCTGGTATACATGACCAGCGCTAATTTCAGCAAGGAAATTGAGCATAAAATCATCTTCTCTATTCTGTATAAAAAACCTAAACGTGCTGATATTTATTGGCTGGTGCATGTAGATGTAATGGATGAACCATACACTATGGATTATGTGGTGCAAACGGTTATTCCAAACGAAATAATCAGGGTAGAATTCCGTTTAGGATTCAGGGTAGAACACCGTATCCAGATGATGTTTAAGAAAGTAGTGGAAGAAATGGTGGCTAATAAAGAAGTGAATGTTACCAGCCGTTATGAATCCTTAAGCAAAAATAATGTGCGTGGTGATTTCCGCTTTATCGTAATGGAAAAATTCCTTTCAAGGGATAATGCACTTCCTTTCCTGGATAAACTGGTTATGCGTGGATATTTCTTTTTGAAAAAAGTAAGTCTTTCGGAAGAAAGAAGTTTTGGCCTGGATCAAAGTGATGTTACTATCGAGAAGTTTCCATTATTGGTTTCCCGTGCGTCGGATATTAAATTGCGAAGGGTAGGAGATTAAGTTTTATTGATTATATAAGAACCGTTGTGCAACATTATAACAACCACATTGTCATCTTGAGGTACGAAAGATCTCTGCGTATTAAGAGATCCTTCGATTGCTGCGCAGATCTCTGGATGACAGGGTTATTTTGACAAATGAGTGCTGCAACAACCACATTGTCATCTTGAGGTACGAAAGATCTCTGCGTATTAAGAGATCCTTCGATTGCTGCGCAGATCTCTGGATGACAATGGGAAGAGATTGTTTTCTAAATGGATAGTCAAAAGTTTTATTAGAAAGTGAACAAAGCCGATCCATCCTAATTTACCATTTATGGCAGTATTCCATCACCTCACTAATTTTCCTGAATTCCGGAACCCGGTAGTTACTATAGGTTCTTTTGATGGTGTGCATCATGGACATAAAGTTATTTTATCAGAGGTCGTAAAGGCCGCTAAAGCTGTTGACGGGGAAAGTATCCTCATCACTTTTGAGCCGCATCCGCGAAAGATCATTCATCCGGACGAGCCCCTTGGCCTGCTTACTTCTCCCGAGCAAAAGATTGCACTTATTGAGCAGGAAGGTATAGATCATATTGTGGTAGTACCATTCACCAGGGACTTTTCCATGCTTTCTGCCAAGGAATATGTAGAAGATTTTTTACTGAAAAATTTCCAGCCACACACCATTATCATAGGCTACGATCATCGTTTTGGGCACAGCCGCGAAGGAAATATCAACCTCTTAAAAGCCCTTGTGCCGCAAGAAGTTCACATCATAGAAATTTCAGCACAGCTTATAGAGGACGCTACGGTAAGTTCTACCAAAATAAGAAATGCCCTGCTTCAAGGCAATGTGCATGAAGCGGCAGAAATGCTGGAGCGCCCTTATTCTTATAAAGCCACAGTTGTTCATGGTAATAAACTGGGCAGAACTATTGGTTATCCCACTGCTAATCTGCAGCCATCCTACAACGACATTTTAATACCGGGGATCGGCATTTATGCGGTTATGGTAGAATGGGACGGAGTGCTGTACCAGGGTATGATGAGTATTGGTTACCGCCCTACCGTTACCGAAGAAAAAATCATTACCTGCGAAGTAAACATCCTCGATTTCAGCGAGGACATATACGGACAAACGCTTACCGTTTATTTCGTACAATATTTACGGGGAGAAGAGAAATTCAACTCTTTAGAAGCCCTTAAAGAACAGATTGCACTGGATGAAGTCAATGCAAGAATTATATTGAGCAAATAGCGTTGAAAAACGGCATCCGTAGTGATGTGGTATTTTAAAGAAGTGCCGTTTCAATCAAAGCCGAAAACCTAACTGTTTCTCAAACCCCATTGTCATCCTGGAAGGATCTAGACATCGCTTATTGTAATGCTGTTAGCAGGTTGTGTAGATCCTTCCAGGATGACAATGTAATTGTTACTAAGTATAGTTTAGATTTTTTGAGATCAATTATTATTATAAGTCGCTGTATATCAGCGATTTTTTTTGCCCGAACGCTGCCTAATATTACCCTTACCTCGTACGCTATGAAGTACCACCTCGTGATTTACGAAGTACCACCTCGTGATGCACGAAGTACCACCTCGTGATTTACGAAGTACCACCTCGTGATTTACGAAGTACCACCTCGTGATGTACGAAGTACCACATCGTGACTTACGAAGTATCACCTCGTGATGTACGGGGTATCACATCGTGATGCACGTGGTACCACCTCGTGATTTACGAAGTATCACCTCGTGATGTACGAGGTATCACTTCGTGTTGTACGAAGTACCACCTCGTGCCGGTGTAGGTTGGAGTATTTTAGTCGCATTCGTATCCCGATGGGCAATTAACGACGCATTCCTTTTCCCAGACCAGCCTTAATACAAAAGAGCAGCGGACCGAATTTCGCTGCTCTTTGTACTCGTTACGTTTACTTTTTTATTTACCTGATCAAAGTTACATCTCCCTGGTAAACCATTTCTTTTTTACCCATCTCACAAGTGTATTTAATACGATAATAATAGTTGCCTACATCCAACGGAGAACCATCATTATTGTGTGTACCATCCCAACCTTCATCAAATTTTGTAGTATAAAACACCCTTTGGCCCCAACGGTTAAAGATGCTCATTTCATACTTAGGAATTGACCTGTTGGTACGAGATACAAACTTATCATTATTACCATCAGCATTAGGACTGAATGCATTGGGTATCCATACCGTGCAACAGAAGTTTTCTTCAACTAAGGCTGTTGCATCGCCGGTACAGCCATATTTATCTGTTACAATTACTTTGTAATTTCCCTTGGGCAGGTTCAGCATTTCAGGACCTTTTCCGGTAGGGAGATTTTCCCAGAAATAACCATACGGAGTAGTACCGCCCAGGGCTGTAATGGAAACTTCTCCACCAAGACCACCGGCATCGCACCACGCATTTTTTGCTGTCGCGCTTACTTCAAGATTGTAAGCGTAATTCTTCAGGACTACCGTGGTATCGCCTTCACAATCATTCTGATCTTTAACCCTTATAGTATGAACGCCTGTAGCCAGATTAGTAAATCTTTTTTGTGAAGCAAAAGGACCACCATCAATGTTATACGAGTAAGAAGGAGTACCACCTATGCCATACACTTCTATCATTCCATTGTTGGTGGTGCATATGGTGTTGGCAGTATCTTTAACCTTCACATATATAGGTGTTGCATTACCAGTAATGGTAAAACTTTCGGAGAAAGAACAGCCGTTATCCTGTGTAACCGTTACGGTATAGTTTCCGGGACCCACACCAGTTAAGTTCTGCCCTGTCTGGACTGGCGTAGTGTTCCAGCTGTATGATATTGGAGATACACCTCCTGTAGGATTCAGGGTTACAGTACCATTATCGCCCGCACATAGTACAGGGCCAACTACACCATTAAGTGCCAGTGGTGTACTGCCGAAAGTAAAATATTGGTTGTTGGTAAAGCTATAAGTGGCATATAATTCTGTACCATTATCCTGAATGGGTACGTGAACTACACCGGTAGTAAAATTCGGATCAGAAGCTACGATCAATGAAGTAATTGCCGGAGGAACATTGGCTTTTTGCAGAGCAAGCGTAACATCGCCCGGAGCGCCGGTAACCTGTACTTTCCAGGTTCTCGCCATTTTAGAAAATTTACCATTGGCGCTACATTGTGTTACCAATGTATCTGCCAGGTTATCACCAAACAATACATAGCTCTGATCGGTAGCAAAATCGAAAGTATTATCTGCATTTAAAGCAGGGAACACACCCGGCACATTGCCATGATACATAGTAACCATAGCCCGGTTATTAATAGATAAAGATTGTTTCTGATTCAGACCGCCTGCATCATCCCTGCCCACACCGGTAATGTTATTGATGAAAGTAGTATTGGCTAGACGGTTCCAGATCACGCTACCGTTAGATGCTGTATAATCGTTGGCGTAAATACCGGTTTGTACCAGCGTCATGCCGTATTTTACCGCGAGGTAAGATTCCACCTGATTTCTTTCCAATGCTGTTAAAGCTCTTTTGTACAAAATAAATTCGGCGATATCTACTTTGGTAGGGTAATCATCGCCATAAGGTTCGGCGCCTAAGGTTATCCTGCCTGCAGTGGTACCAGGACTAAAAGTACCAGAAACGGCTGTGGATGCATCTTGTGCACCGGTAAGTCTGATCGTCTTTAGTGTAGCGGCTGCCTCTTGAGTTACCAAAGCGTTCTTTTCAAAAATATTGGTAGCAGAATAGAAGCTTCCGGCATTGGTCCTGAAATCGAATCTTACACAACCCAGATTGCTGTTATTTAACTCATTGCCTAAACGTGGACCGGAATAAGGATTGGTAGCCCATTGCCATTTAACCCATACTCCTGTATTAGCTATTGTATGAAGGTTGATTACCTGGAACATGGTACAAAAAGTTCCATCCAGTATTTGTGTACCCGTCACTGCATTTCCACTGGAAGTAGAGTTAGGAGTTGCCGTATTATTAAATACGATATAAGGATTGAAATTTAACCCATTTGCCAAAAATGTAGGTGACTGATGGGTAGGTTTATTAATAGCAGCACCTTGCGTGGAAAAATCTCCCGTTATGGCCGATCCGCTTTGCTCCGCCCAGGTAGTTACCGTATTGGTTGGACTTAGCGTTACGCCGGTATTTGCTTTAAGCCAGATTGTGTTGCTGCCCGTAACCCCACCTGGCGATTGCGCATAAATATTTTTTGGGGAGCATAGAAAGCTTAAACCCAACAATGCAAGGGAAGAGTAGCGATAAATATTCATAATAGTTGTAATGGTTTTAACAAAAATAATAGAATAATCATGATTCCTTAACAATTACAAAAGCATATGAAGAGACTAATTCATTACAATACAATGAGTTTTGTACATAATTGTCCGGCATGTTGGTAATCGTCTGATTTTCTTCTTATTAAGACCTCATCTTTTTTCGCCCAGTTGGGTGAAAATGGCTTCAATAATGCATTCCTACATCTATATGTGGTTAATAATTATAGCTTCTTCAGATGAATATCAGGCTGCAGTGCCGTGTAAATTATAGCAGGTATAATCGCGATAGCTTATTACCTTTGGCGCTCTATTATAAAGAGAATGAACATTTTCAAACGGGTTGCAGGTCATATTTACTTCTTTTTGGGCATGATATTCTTTGTCCTTACCATGTTGATCGTTATTATTCCGGCCAGTATTGCCTTATTGTTTCCGGAACCCCGTAGGGCAAAGATCATTCACCCCACTTACAGGATCTGGATGAGCCTTTTTTTGCCGGTAGTAGGTTGTCCTGTTATCAGAAAAGGTAGCCGCAATTTTAAGAAAGGGGAGAACTACGTTGTAGTAGTGAATCACAATTCGTTGGTTGATATCCCTGTTTCTACGCCCTGGATTCCAGGCCCCAATAAAACATTAGCTAAAGCCGAAATGGCAAAAACGCCCATATTTGGCGTTATATATAAAGCCGGTTCTATATTGGTAGATCGGGATAGCGAAGCCAGCCGCAAAGAGAGCTTCACCAAAATGCAACAAACCTTAAAGCAAGGTCTTCATTTATGTCTTTACCCCGAAGGAACAAGAAATAAGACCGGCGCGCCTTTACAAGAATTTTTTGATGGCGCGTTTATTGCTGCAATAAGAGCCCAAAAGCCTATTATGCCTGCTGTTATTATGGGTACTAAAGATATTTTACCAAGTAATGCACCAAAATTCTGGGCAAAGCCCAATGTGATCCGTTATCATTTCCTTGAACCGGTACCTACAACTGGCATGTCCATGAGCGACCGCCACGAATTAAAAGACCGTATCCACAAGGTTATGGAAGATTATATCATTCAACATTCTTAAGTTATACCTACAGATTTTCCCGATGCGCATTGTATTTATTGGTTCCGGCAATATTGCCCATTTTTTTATACCGCGCCTGCAGCGAAAAGGCCATGATATAGTGCAGATATACAGCCCAACTTTGGCACATGGCCAAGCGCTTGCCTCATTGTGCAATGTAGCTCATGTAACAGATCAACTCCATGAAATTGTTACCGATGCTGAAGTATATGTACTTGCCATTAAAGATGATGCTTTGCCACTTGTAGCCAAACAATTAAATTTTGAAGGCAAGGTGGTGATACATTGTGCCGGCGCCGTATCGCTCGATGTGATTGCTAATATTTCGGAACAACGCGCTGTGATCTGGGCACTATACTCCATTAAGAAAACCAACCTGCCACAGGATAATAAAGTACCTTTAATAGTGGAAGCCAAGGGAGCAAAGGCATTGGATGTGGCTACAGCTTTGGCTTACGATATATCTGATGTGGTATTGCAAACGGATTTTGTACAAAGGCAGATGTTGCACTTGAATGCAGTGTTTGTCAACAACTTTACGAATCATCTGCTGACCATAGCACAGAAAATAGGTGAAGAACATCAATTGCCATTCAATATTCTGCATCCGATCATCAGTCAAACCCTGGAGCGGATCGGAAATGCGATGCCTGCTGAAATGCAGACTGGCCCTGCTATCCGGCACGATAATGAAACCATTCAAAAACATCTTGCCTTACTGGAAGCTCATCCTGAATGGCAACAGATATATGCTGACATCAGTAAATCAATTCAGCAAACAGCAAAATAAAAAGCTTAAGATTTTTAAACAATACACATGAACATCCTGGAATTATTTGAACCTATAAAAGTTTTTATTTTTGACATAGACGGTGTACTTACCGATGGTATGCTACATGTGCAGGAAGATGGTGAACTGTTGCGTCGCATGAATATCAAAGATGGTTATGCTTTGCAACATGCGGTAAAAAAAGGCTATAAAGTAGTGGTAATATCCGGTGGCAAAACCAATGCTGTAAAGAGCAGGTTAAACAAGCTGGGCGTGATGGATGTCTATGTAGATGTTGATGATAAAATTGCTTTACTACAAAACCTGATAGAGCAGGGTGGCCATACGCAAAATGAACTGCTATACATGGGAGACGATATTCCCGACAAAAAAGCAATGATGCTTTGCGGCCTGCGCACCTGCCCAGCCGATGCAGTTGCTGAGATAAAAGCGATAGCCCATTACATTTCTCCTTTAAATGGTGGCTTTGGCTGTGCCCGCGATGTGATTGAAAAAGTAATGAAAATTAATGGGCAGTGGGAGTAATGGCATTTGATCATTTGTATTAGAGAAAACAAATCTGAACAAGCACAAGCTACCAGACACCGTCATTTCGACCGGAGTCTCCTTTATGTAGCGATAGCGAAATAAAGGAGACGAAGTGGAGAAATCTCTAAACGGGTAGAGATTTCTCCACTTCGCTTTTCGGCTGTCCTTCGTTGGTAACTTCAGGCTGCTTTTGCTTGTTTCCAATGTTGATATGCTTCAGTCGAAATGACGATGATCTAAAATACATAAGGGCTGAAAATTTTCAGCCCTTATGTATTTTAATAGAAAAAAACTACAAACCCTATAAGCCGGATTTTGTACGTTGCATTGCTGCAACGCTGCTGCCATTTATCTGGGTGTTACCTTGCGGCAACACTCTATCTGCCTACCCGCAGGCATCGGACGAGCAGCCCTCAAACGCCTGCCTATTGGGCATTTCATCACGCAAGGCTTGCCCATAATTACAGTTACCTGTAGCTATCGTGTGCTCTTACCACACATTTTCACCCTTACCGGTTAAGGCGGTTATTTTCTGTGGCGCTGTCTGTATCCTTCTTTCGAAAGACCCCATCCGTTAGGTGGTGCGTCGCTCTATGCTGTCCGGACTTTCCTCCACTCTTTGCAGAGCAGCGGCAGCACGGGCTTGTAGCGCGGCAAAGATACATAAACCATCTGCATTAAAATTTACTTTGATGATTTTACGAATCCTTCGGAGTTCACCCGATAGGAAAGGATTTTCATTTTATTATTTTGTTTCTCCAATCTTATCATTTCTTCTGAAGCATATTTTGCCCTGTCCACTTTATATAGCATTACATATTCTGCTTTTGAATCAGTACCCTTTACTATCCGTGTCTCACATTGTTCCATGTTGATACTCTTTATTTCGCCAAGATTAGAAAGTGTACCCTGGTATATTTTATTTAGCCCTGGCGTATCAGTGACTTCGTAAAAGTCTTTACTATACAAAGAATACGTCTTATCAAAATCGTTGGATTTTAAAAGATCGTAGAACTTGTTAGCGAAGTCCTGAGCTTCTTTTATATCAGATTCCCGATTGGTAAAGGAAGTATTGCAACTACAACTTGCAACCAGAAGAAACATGAATGAACAAAGGGTAATTTTTAATTTTTGCATGATGATAAAATGAATGAAGTTTTAAAGGGGCAAAAATAATGAAAGCATTTAGGGTATAGCAAATAATTAGGTTTAATTATTTCTACCTAACTTCCCTCTTATATAAGTAGTGAAACGATTGGTAGTAGGGTATTTCCGGTGAGAAGTCATATTGTTGAATATAAGGGCGACCACCAATAAAATAAGACAGCCGGACAACACCGGCGAAAGCACATACATAAAACCCAACGCCTTTATTTTTGCTGATCCTGTAACGGCGATCAGCGCAGTAGCACCACCAGGCGGATGCAAGGTTTTAGTTACCTGCATCATCACTATAGATAAAGCAACTGCAAGCGGAGCTGTAAGCCAGATGATATCAGGAAGCAACTGATAAACCGCAACTCCAATGATTGCAGATACCACATGACCACCCACCAGGTTACGCGGCTGTGCCAATGGACTTTGTATAGCTCCATATATCAATACGCTCGATGCACCAAAGGAGCCAATGAGAAATACATTTTCTATTTTACTCAACATAAGGCTTTGCAAAAAAGCAATGATGCCAATACCAACGAAAGCTCCTATAAATGACCAGATATGTTCCCGGTAATCAACCAGTGTCTCCTTATAAATTACGTAACGGGATACGCGTATTCCTCTTTTTATTTTTTGTTTCAATGCAGGTTATCTTTTATTCGGAAATATATTTGCCAGCGGCTGCAAATTTATCATAACATCTTATCAATGACGAGGCTTTTCGTGATTAGCATTTGATTTTTTAAGGTTCACACCACTTTAAATGAGGTTCCGTACCACTTAAGGTGGTGTTCCGTACCACTTAAAGTGGATGAATGTGGTTTTAATCAATAAAACTAAGGAGTCCCTGATGAGGAGACTCCTTAGCTGTTGCTGATTTTTCAAATTCTATATTACCCTTTCCCTTCAATAAGTTTTTTCATGCTATCCAGCATGCTTTGCCACATTTGAGCGGAATGCTCCTGCTCTTTTTCCGATTCATTGCCTGTTTGTGATAAAGAAACCCGTGTTTGATCCTCTGTCTCTTCCAGATTAATGGTTACGGTATGATAATTTTCCGGGCTATCATCTTTTCCCGAAAGTGGGCTATAATGGGTATACCGGAGTTTTTTATTTTCATCAAATTGTACAATTTTGCCCTTGTCTTCAAAAGATTTGCCTTGCCATTCTCCTTTCCATGTTATGTCGCTACCTAGTGCCCAGTCGGTAGTTACAGTGGCGCCCATCATGTATTCTTTTATTTCTTCCGGATCGGTGAGGGCTTTCCAAACCCGTTCGGGTAGGGCATTAATGGTGATTTGTGCCGTGGCGTTTAATAAGGTTTGCTGTTCCATAGTGTTGTTTCTTTTTATAGTCTGATGATTACTATATTCTACAAAAACAACTGGCAATGGTTTGAAAAGGGTAGTGGTTTAACGTTTTTTATTGTATGGTTTGATTTCTCGCAGCGCCGCCGCGTCGCTGCGAGAAATCCTGTAAAATCATAAAAAAAAGAGGCTGAAGGAATCCAGCCTCTTCAAATATTTAAATTGATATTCCTTACAAAGCAAAAGCTTCATTTACCAACATGGATTGCTCCTGCACATGTTTACGTGCAAAGCCTGTAGCTGTTGCGGCGCTTGCCTGGCGGGTGAGGTAACCAATATTGATGTTTTCCAGGTTCATCTTCAGGAACGATGCTGCACCCATGTTGCGGGGCTCTTCCTGTACCCAAAGCCATTGTGCTGATTTGTATTTTTCATACAAGGCATTCAATTGCTGTTGTGGTAATGGGAATATTTGTTCCAGGCGGATGATCGCTACATCTTCACGGTTATCGTTCAATTGTTTTTCACTAAGATCGAAATATACTTTACCACTGCAAAGCAATACACGCTTCACTTTGGAGGCATCTTTCATATTCGGATCATCAATTACTTCTTTAAAACCACCTTGCGTAAATTCGTTTACCGCTGAGTAAGAGCGGATATGGCGCAGGTTAGCTTTAGGGGAGAAATTGATCATCGGGATACGGAACGGCAAGGCCAGCTGACGACGCAATGCGTGGAAGAAATTGGCTGCTGTAGTAATATTGGTAATGAACACATTGTTCTCTGCAGCTTGTTGCAGGAAGCGCTCAAGGCGTGCACTGGAGTGATCAGGGCCACCACCTTCGTAACCATGAGGCAATAATAATACCAGGCCGTTTTGTGTAGTCCATTTCTGTTCTGCACTGGTAATATACTGGTCAATCACAATCTGCGCACCATTTACGAAGTCGCCATATTGTGCTTCCCAAAGTACAAGATTATTAGGATTGGCCATACCATAGCCATACTCAAAGCCTAATACAGCATATTCGCTCAACAAAGAATTATAAATATAGAACCTGCCCTGGTCTTCTTTAAAATGATTAAGGCGATTGTATTCTTTGTTCGTGCCTTCATCCATCACACAAGCATGACGGTGAGAGAAGGTGCCGCGTTTTACATCTTCACCACTTAGGCGCACGTCGTGGCCATTTACTACAAGGCTGGCGTATGCAAGTAATTCACCGGTAGCCCAGTCTATCTTACCTTCTGTTTCCAGCAATTTAGCTTTATCGGCAAGCAGTTTATCTACTTTACGCAAAGGCTTGAAACCTTCAGGCACCTGCATCAGTTTGGCAAACAGGTCTTTTACCTCTGCTTCGCTGATAGCTGTATCAGGCGATTTATGGAAATCTTCCGGTTTTGATTTGCGCAGTTCCTGCCATTTCTTTTCCGGTTCCTGGTAAGTATAAGGAATTGGTTTTTGTTTTATTTCATCAAGGCGGGCTTGCAGTTCGTTCCAGAACTTCTGCTCCATTTCCTTAGCCATTTCTTTGGCTTCAGGCTCGCCATTGTCCAGCAAGTATTGGGTATATACTTCGCGTGGATTCTGATGTTTGTCGATAAGCGCATACAAACCAGGCTGGGTAAACTTAGGCTCATCGCCTTCGTTGTGCCCGTGTTTACGGTAGCATACCATATCAATAAAGATATCTTCGTTGAACTCCTGGCGATAGTTAATTGCGAAAATGGCTGCTTTTACTACTGCTTCAGGATCATCACCATTTACGTGCAACACAGGAGCATGTACCATAGCCGCAAGGCTGGTGCAATAATCTGAAGAACGTGCATCATCAAAATCGGTAGTGAAGCCAATCTGGTTATTGATTACAAAGTGTACGGTACCGCCCACTTCATAACCTTTAAGTTTACTCATTTGCAATAATTCATAAATGATACCTTGTCCTGCAACGGCAGCATCACCATGAATTAATATCGGTAAAATTTTATCGTAATCGCTACCGTAGAGTACATCTGCTTTAGCACGGGAGAAACCGGCAACTATTGGATCTACCACTTCAAGATGCGAAGGGTTAGGTAACAATTGTACATTCACACCTTTGCCTGATGGCGTTTGGACATTGCTGCGGAAACCCAGGTGGTATTTCACGTCGCCACTACCCATAGTCATATCGGCAGGCATATTACCTTCGAATTCAGAAAAAATCTGGTCGTAGGTTTTACGCATAATATTAGTCAGTACATTCAGGCGGCCACGGTGTGCCATACCGATCACTACTTCCTGTGCACCACCATCAGCAGCAGTATTGATCATGGCATCTAGTGCCGGTATCATACTTTCGCCACCTTCCAGTCCGAAACGTTTTTGGCCAATGAATTTTGTATTCAGGAATTTTTCAAAGATCACACCGTAGTTCAGCTTTTCCAGGATGCGTTTTTGCTCTGGCAAAGTGAATTTCTGCATCATCAATTCCTCAAAACGGTTTTGTACCCACATATGAGCCTCCATGCGGTTCATATAAGTGTACTGGATACCAATGTTTCCGGCATATATTTTCTTCAGGCGGGCATAAATATCTTTAAGCTTTGCTTTACCCATACCCAGAAAATCGCCGGCATAGTATTCGCTTTCCATATCAGCATCGCTCAATCCGAAGTCAGAAAGATCAAGATGCGGTTTACGATCCAAACGAGGACGGATAGGGTTGGTAGTAGCAATGAGGTGCGCCCTTTTACGGTAAGCACGTATCAGTTCAAACACGCTGAATTCCTTACGAAGATCAGCCGGGGCAGCAACTGCAGAGCCAAAAGCTACATTGGCTGTGGTAGCGGCGGTATCTTTTGCAGCACCATTTTTGCTCTGGCCATTGCCATTGACTTTGGTAACGGCAAAATCAAAGCCTTCAAAAAATTTCTTTAACTCTGGATCAACCGTCTGGGGATTTTTCAGATAGTCGTTGTAGATCGACTCAATATAGGCCGGATGGGAATTTGTGATGTACGAAAAATCTTCCATTTCGTTTAAAAAGAAACTATTATGATTAACTAATTCTGTTTATGCATTTTAGCATTGCAATTTTACAACGCGAAAGTCCACAAAGTTACTATAATTGAATGCATATACCCAATGGAAAAAAGCTAAAATGATATATTTTCTGATTGCTGCTAAAGAAAGTAATAGCCAGTCTGGGAATCACAGACATATAATCATAGCAATGCGTACAATAACCCCTTAATCATTAGCCATGATACTTACTTAAAATCTAAATAATGAGTGTGGAGGGAAATTTTATGTATCGCAAAGGGTCAATTGTATTTTTTGTAACCAGCTGAAATACAATTATATACTTACGCTAAAAGATCGTTTTACAAATTATTAGGAAATAATGGAATGGATTTTGCAAGGTGTAGGAAAGATTGCCCGCAAAAAACAAATAACTGCAAAAGGCATAAATATTTTTAAACTAAAACAAAGATTATGAAAAAACTGATTCTTATTGCAATCGCCGCATTTGGTGTAATGCAAGCAAACGCACAATTTAGTATTAACCCCGAAGGCGGTATTAACTTTGCACAAACAAACTCTAATGGTGATAAATTTCTTACTGGTTATAAAATAGGTGCCGTAGCAAATATCGATATTGCTAAAGGTTTTTATATTGAGCCAGGCCTTTTTTATTCTGCTAAAGGACGCAAAGTAAGTAGCTCAATTACTGATTCAAAACTGCAATTGAATTACCTGGAAATTCCTTTGAGCCTGGGTTATCGTTACGATTTTGGTAAAGCCGGTGGTATATTTGCTACTGCAGGGCCTTACCTGGGTATTGGCTTAAACGGAAAATCAACTACTACTGTTGCTGGCGTTTCCGCTGACGTGGATATGAAAGCTGGAAAAGATTTTGAGCGTATGGATTGGGGTATGAACCTAAGTGTTGGTTATATCTCTCCGATAGGAATATATGTAAGAGCTCAATATGGTATGGGATTCACTGATGTCTATTCAAATGTAAAAAATAGAGTATTGGGCGTTTCAGTAGGTTATGCATTCCAGTTGAATGAAAGATAGTTCAATTAAGATTCATAGTTGCATTAAGCCGCTCCTGCATAGGAGTGGCTTTTGCTTTTGATACGGTAACGAAAATATTTTCCTACTTTTCCCGTTTGATAGTTATAGCATAATTGTACTTCAAGGTTACATATCATATTCTACTTTTCCTGCTTTTACTTTTTCCTGGCATTACCAGCCTGGCGCAAGTAAATGACAGTTTACTCGTGCAATCTAATATCCGCAGTAAAACGGTAGCATTACCCCAATCCGATACGCTGATTATTGATTCTCTTTCTGTGGCATCAGGAAGTTTTTATATCACTGGTGTGCCCGATTCAGCTTATCGCCTTTTCCCCGAACAAGCTTTATTGGTATGGAAAACAAGGCCCGTTACAGATTCTGTTCAGTTACATTATCGTGCCCTTCCTTTTTTATTCACTGAAAAACGCAGCCATAAACGTTCAACACTTATTAATACCAATATTCCCATTACGTCTTACACCTATACCCTGGGAGATACGACAGCCAAGGGTTTTGTGGATTTCAACAGTATAGATTACAATGGTACATATGGCCGTAGCCTAACTATTGGCAATAGCCAGGATGTTTCACTCAACTCGAATTTTAACCTGCAACTTAACGGGTATATCCTGGATAGTGTAAGAATAGAAGCGGCCGTGACAGATAATAATATCCCTATACAACCGGATGGCAATACACAGCAGATACAAGAGTTTGACCGCATCTACATCACTTTTGAAAAAGGAAAACATAAACTAACTGCAGGAGATTATAACCTGGAGCGGCCCAATAGTTATTTCATCAATTTTAATAAAAGGGTACAGGGCATAATGTACCAGGATGAGTTTGCTTTTGGCAAAAATATAAAGAATAAGTTTGGCTTAAGCGGCTCTATTGCCAAAGGTCAGTTTGCCCGTAATATTTTCCAGGGAATAGAAGGAAACCAAGGCCCATATAAACTTACAGGGAATAATGGTGAACAGTTCTTTATAGTATTGGCCGGTACCGAAAAAGTATTTATAGATGGTGTACAAATGGAACGCGGAGAAGACCGTGATTATGTGATCAACTACAATACCGGCGAAATTACTTTTATGCCCCGGCAGCTGATCACTAAAGATAAAAGGATCCAGTTTGAGTTTGAATACCAGGACCGCAATTACCTGAATACATTGATCTATGCCTACGATGAATTGCAGATAGGCAAAAAATGGAACTTCAGGTTTAACGCTTATTCCAACCAGGATTCCAGGAATCAACCTTATTCCCAAAGCCTTACGGGTGAACAAAAACGTTTCCTGGAAGGTATAGGTGATAATATAGATCAGGCTTTTTACAGGGTAGTTACGGAGGACACATTTGCCGCCAATAAAATACTGTATAAGATAGTGGACACGGTGGTGAATAGTGTTACTTACGACAGCGTCTTCGTTTATTCTACCAATAAAGATAGTGCAAAATACTCCCTGGGATTCTCTTATATAGGCGAGGGTAAGGGCGATTACATCATAGCCGGAACCAATACTAATGGCCGCTCCTATAGCTGGATAGCGCCATCCGGCGGGCAGCATATGGGAAACTACGAACCAGTTGTTTTATTGATTACGCCAAAAAAACAACAGCTTTTTACAGTTGCAACCACTTACCAGATCGACTCTTTTAAAACAGTAAGTGTTGAACTTGGTGCAAGCAACTATGCACCCAATCTTTTTTCTTCAAGAGACAACGATCTGCATTGGGGATTTTCGGGAAGAGGTATTTATGATGAGCAAAGATTTTTTGGAAAAAAAGATAGCCTGGGGCGAAAAAATATCAACTGGAAAAACCAGTTGTCCTATGAATATGTACAAAGCCGGTTTAAAGCCATAGCACCATATCGTAATGTTGAATTTGCCCGCGACTGGAATGTTCCGTTGGATGCTGCTCCCGAAGATGAAAACCTGGTGAATTATAATACTGAACTTAAGAAAAATCGTTTAGGCAGCGTGGCCTATAATCTCACCTGGTATCAGCGTGGTTCGGACTATAAAGCAAATCGTAATATTGTAACACTTGCTTATGATCACAAAAACATAAGAGGGAACGCTATATTCAATCTGATGAATGCTACATCCCCTTTACAACGGTCTATGTATTTCCGTCCTTCGGCTTATCTCGAAAAAACATTTCCTAAAATACTGGACATTACTTTAGGAGCTAGGTATCAGAAAGAGCATAATGAAATAAGATACGCTGGTACCGATACACTTATGCCGGGTGCCTTTGCATTCGACATACTTACTTTTTATGCAAGAAATAAAGAAGGCAGCAAAACCAAGCTGGAACTGAACTACACCATCCGGAAAGATGATGTGGTGGTCAATAACAAATTTGCACAACAAAATAGCGGGCATACCATTGATGCCAAAATAGGATTGTACCAATGGGCTAACCACCAGGTAACTTTTACGGGTGCCTACCGCAAATTGTTTATAGATATACCTTCATCCAATGCACCACAACCAGGAGAAAGTGTGCTGGGACGATTGGAATATAACGGTACCATATCCAAAGGGTTTTTAATACCCTCTATACTATATGAAGTAGGTTCCGGCCAGGAACAAAAACGTATCTATACTTATGTAGAAGTGCCCGTAGGGCAAGGTATTTATATGTGGAACGACTATAACGGTGATGGTGTACAACAGGCCAATGAATTTGAACTGGCGTTATATCCAGATCAGAAAAAATACATACGCCTTATTACCCCCACTAATGAATACGTAAAGGTGAACTACGTGATCCTGAATCATTCCCTGCAACTAAGCCCTGAAAATTTATGGTCGGCAAAGGACGAGAAAAAAGGATGGCAAAAACTTGTCAGTAGATTTTCCGACCAACTTTCCCTGCAGATCAATAACCGGGTATTGTCTGATGCAGGTTTTGCAGCTTTCAATCCTTTTTCCAAAAGTGTGGCAGATACCAGTATCATTGCCAATCTTACTTCTCTAAGCAATACTTTTTTCTTTAACAGAAGTAGTGCAACCTGGGGAGGGGAATATACCACAGCTTATAATGCGGGCAAGTCTCTGTTGACTTATGGCCTCGAAGGCAATAATCAGTTAAGGCATGTAGCTAAAATGCGCTGGACTTTCTTAAAAGCCCTTACTGGAAATATTACCGGTCAAACAGGCAGCAGAGCTTATAATTCTTCACTCGATGATGGTCGTACATACAAAGTGCAACAAAATAATATTGAACCATCCCTTACCTGGATACTTCGCTCCGCCTTTAGAATTACAGGCAGCTATAAATATGATGACCGTAAAAATGGTCCTTTATACGGTGGTGAAAAAGCGGTGATCCAATCTTTTAACCTTGATTCCAGGATAACCACTCCCGGCATAGGTACTATACAAGCCAGGGCAACTTATGCAAATATTACCTATAATGGACTGGCAAACACATCATTGTCTTTTATAATGTTGGATGCCCTACAGAAAGGCACAAACTGGTTATGGTACCTCAACTGGGAACGCCGGTTAAGTAAAGGCATAGAAATATCGTTGGAGTATGAAGGCCGTAAGCCGGGCGAAAACCCTGCCGTACATACCGGCAGAATGAGTATTCGCGCTATTCTTTAGGTTTAGTTATATTTTAAAAAAAATAATTCTGCCTATTTACCGCTTGCTTTTTTATTTTTGCGCTTCGTATGTCTCTCTTAATTAAAAATGCAACCATATCAGATCCGCAATCTGCACATCACGGACAGAAATCTGATATTCTGATTCGTAAAGGTGTAATAACCACTATTGGTAAAAACCTTAATGAAAAGACCGATAAAGTAATTGCAGGTGAAGCATTGCAGGTAAGCCCCGGTTGGGTTGATGTACTTGCCGACTATTGCGATCCCGGCTATGAACATAAAGAGTCGATAACCTCCGGGCTGAATGCAGCAGCGGCAGGTGGCTTTACTGATGTTTTTGTAGTGCCCAACACACAGCCGGTTGTCACGACCAAATCGGTATTGGAATATGTAATGAAAAAAGCAGAGGGGCACAAGGTTCAGTTACATGCTTTAGGCGCTGTTTCCAAAAATACAGAAGGTAAAGATCTTGCTGAAATGATGGATATGCAGCATGCCGGTGCTATTGCCTTTAGCGATGGCTGGCATCCGGTTCAGAATGCAGGTTTGATGTTGAAAGCACTGGAATATGTAAAAGCTTTTAACGGCATCATTATACAAATACCGGTACAGGCTTCATTATCACAAGGTGGCTTGATGAACGAAGGAGAAACTTCTGTACGATTGGGCATGAGCGGCATTCCTAATATCGCGGAAAGCTTACTGGTACAGCGTGATATTGAATTGGTAAAATATACAGGTTCCCGCATTCATTTTTCGGGCATCAGTACGCCGGAATCGCTTGCATTGATAAAGGCTGCAAAAAAAGAAGGTTTGGATGTGACTTGTTCTGTCACTCCGTACCACCTCATGTTTACAGAAGAAAACCTGACACAGTATAATAGCGTATATAAAGTAGAACCACCTTTACGCACTGAAGCAGAACGGAAACTATTGGTGAAAGCCCTGACAGACGGCACTATAGATTGTATTGCCACACATCATCAACCGCAGGATTGGGATGCTAAAGTGAAGGAGTTTGAATATGCGGAACCTGGAATGATAGGACAGGAAACCTGCCTGGCTATGCTGATCGCTGCTGCTCCAAAGGTGGAAGCGTCGCGTTGGGCCGACCTTCTGGCTATTAATCCAAGAAAAATATTTGGTCTTCCGGAAGTAACTATTGCAGAAGGGCAACCTGCTAAAGTCACTATATTTGATATGGAAGCTTCGTGGATATATTCTAAAGACAATAAAAAGTCTTTAGGTATAAATTCACCTTGGATTGGTAATGAATTGAAGGGAAAAACATTTTAAGAAGAACAGATAATGGATAACAGAAGTGTAGAGGCGGGAGTATCTCAAGACAATGCGAAAGGGTTGAGCATGACCTATGGTTTGCTGACAGGACTTGCTATGGTTATTTATAGCCTGGTACTTTATTTTACCAATGTATCCATGACCTCATGGCTCAATTACGTTGTGCTGGCAATATTCCTGGTTGGTGTTCTTTTATTTTGCCTGGCTTATAGTAAAAGTAAAGATCATGATGTAACCTTTGGAAATGTATTTAAAGCGGGTTTCAGAATGGTTGCTCTTACAACATTAGTTATGTTGGCCTGGGCCATTATTGCTATTCTTGTTTTTCCTGAAATGAAGGAAAAATCATTGGAAGCTACGCAACAACAATTAGTCAAACAGAAAATGTCTGCTGAGAAAATAGAAGAAACCATGACCATGACCAAGGATAAATATACCTTACTAACGGTGATGGTTGTTATGTTTTCAAACCTGTTTTATGGTGTTGTTTTTTCATTGATAGGTGCGGGAATAACTAAGAAGAACAAAAACAAACCATATTAATTGAGCCAGGAAAGCAATATTATAACGGAACCCCTAACCATAAATGCCCTTTCGGGTACAAACGATATTATGCTTTGTTTATCTATAATAGTGCCTTTGCTCAATGAAGAAGAATCGTTGCCTGAACTTACAGAATGGATTGATAGGGTAGCAACGGCCAACCATCTTTCATACGAAATCATATTTATAGACGACGGTAGTACAGATAACAGCTGGCTGGTAATACAACAGCTGGCAGCTCAAAACCCTTCTGTAAAGGCAATAAAATTTCAACGGAATTATGGAAAGAGTGCAGCATTGAACGAAGGCTTCAAAGCAGCGCAAGGCAAAGTAGTAATCACTATGGATGCCGACCTGCAGGATAGCCCCGATGAAATTCCTGGGTTATACAATATGATTATTGATGATGGATATGACCTGGTAAGTGGCTGGAAAAAGAAACGTTACGATAATGCCTTAACCAAAAATATTCCTTCCAAAATATACAATTCAGTTACCCGCAGAATGAGTGGCATTAAGTTGCACGATATGAATTGTGGGCTTAAGGCCTATAGAAAAAATGTAGTAAAAAGCATAGAAGTATATAGCGAGATGCACCGTTACATTCCTGTACTGGCCAAAGGTGCAGGCTACAAGAAAATAGGAGAGAAGGTAGTGGAACATCGTGCACGAAAATTCGGGGTGTCCAAGTTTGGCCTCATCCGTTTTGTCAATGGCCCGCTTGATCTTGCCAGCATCCTGTTTGTAGGCCGTTACGGTAAAAAGCCGATGCAATTTTTTGGCTTGTTGGGTAGCATAATTTTCCTTTTAGGATTTATTGTTACTGCATATATGGTCTTTGCCCGTTTTGCCTTTACTGACTATTCTTTGTCCAACCGGCCTCCGTTTTACATAGCATTGACCTGCATGATACTCGGAACTATGTTTTTTCTTACAGGGTTTGTTGCCGAACTTGTAGTACGCAATGCTTCTGAAAGAAATCACTATCTTATTGAAGAAAAATTGAAGGTTTGAGAATAAATTATACGTCGAAGTATAAATCTCGCCCTGAAAATTTTATCTTAGTGCCCGGAATCAGAATATGCTCAGACAGACCCAGACCCAGAAATTAGCCCAGAAACTTTCTCCCCAACAGATTCAACTGATGAAACTGCTGCAGGTTCCCACTGCCAGTCTGGAAGAACGCATTCAGGACGAACTGGAGAACAATCCTGCCCTTGACGTTGGTACTGATATAGAAAATGACCCTTATGGTCTAAACGAAAGCGATGATAAATCAGAGAAGACCAGGGATGATGAAGAGGGAGAATTTGAAAGCAATGATGAATTTGAAAATATTGATGTAAGCGATTACCTGAGAGATGAAAATGATATGCAGGGCGACTATCATCTGAACGAAAGCAGGGACGATGATGATGAACCTAAAACGATTCCGGTAAAAGTTGAAACTACATTTTCGGATTATTTGAATGACCAGTTAGGCATGCTGGAGCTGGATGATCATACACAGGAAATAGCAGAACAGATTATAGGCAGCATTGACGATGATGGTTATCTAAGACGCGACGCCATATCTATTGCAGATGATCTGGCCTTTAACAGAAATATTTCAACAGACGAAAAAGAAGTAAAAGCGCTGATCCAAAAAATACAAGCTTTCGACCCTCCCGGCGTAGCTGCGCAGGACCTTAGGGAATGCTTGTTACTTCAATTGCAACGTTTAGGTACGCATAATCCTTCGGTAAGTATAGCTATTAAAGTACTTGCCGAATACTTCGAAGAATTTACCAGAAAGCACTACGAAAGAATAAAGCAAAGACTTAAAATAACGGAAGACGAGTTCAGAGATGCGATAGCCGTTATTTTAAAACTCACCCCCAAACCCGGAAGTGCTTTTGCCTCGGCAGATAAAGCAGGTACTTATATTATTCCTGACTTTTTTGTGTACAACAATAATGGCGTACTCGAGCTCACCTTAAATGCCCGCAATGCTCCGGAACTACGCGTTTCAGAAGGTTATAGGGATATGCTTAAAACCTACGATTCGGGACAGAAGAAAAATAAAAGTCAAAGGGAAGCACTGGTTTTTATCAAGCAAAAAATTGATGCTGCCAAATGGTTCATAGATGCTATAAAGCAAAGGCAACATACCTTGCTGGTAACTATGAATGCCATTATGAATTACCAGGAAGAATTTTTTCTTACCGGGGATGAAGGATCTTTAAGGCCTATGATTCTTAAAGATATTGCGGACCGGATCAATATGGATATTTCTACCGTTTCGCGTGTAGCCAATAGTAAGTATGTACAGACCGAATACGGAACTTATGTTTTGAAATATTTCTTCTCCGAAGCCATAACAAATGATACCAGTGGCGAGGA
>JBAZWL010000016.1:0-60391 GCA_041660405.1 Taibaiella sp.
TAGTGTCCAACGGTGCTTATAAAATCAATGTTGCTTTGGCAGGTAATGCTACTACTTTAAACAATACTACTGCAGGTGTAAGTGGCATCACAGCTATCCCTGTAGATAAAATATACCTTGCTGTTTCCAACCCACGTCAGATCATTTCAGGTTCTACAGCGCCAAGTGCTACTTTCCAGACTACCGGTCAGAACCTGATCAATACCAATACCAGCCTTATTGCTACTCCTGCAAGTGCAGGTAACGGTACAGCAGGTACTTCCGGTACGCAATATGATGTTACTTACAAACTGGCAAACTATGCTAACGTAGCAAGTCTTGCAGTAGGTACATTCACTGGTACTGTAGTGTACACTATTACTGATCTTTAATTTAGGCTCAGTAATCAAATTCAGACTATCCTTTTTGCATAGTTATATTAGATTGGTTCAAATTAGAAATCTTACAGGGTGGTTCCTGTAAGATTTTTGCTTTTAAAACGAGTGTTATTTAATAATGTCGGTTTCACTAAATCCTTTCTTTAGTCAGTGGCTTTTTTAACCAGGTACATTGCAAGGGGTACGAAAATGGGGATTGTGCGGGGCTATCTATATAATTACCTTGCAGCATAATAACCATTGGGGCTTATGCTTTTAATGGAATATATGAAAACTCTTTTTAGAGATAAAACAACGTTATGCTAATTGACTCCATTTATAAGAATTTAGGAAAGCCTGGTAAAGACGGGAGATTGCAATCGATAGGATTGAATACAGGTGCTATTGAAATCATTGCAGGGTGTAAGCCTGATCAATTTAAAAAAATATACGAACGGTATAACATCCGGTATTTGATGAGGGAAATTTCTGCATGGGAAAAATTAGAAAAATATGATGTAGCCAAAATAATTAAAAGCATTATTGAAGAAAGGAAAGAGCTTTCCGGCAAGAAGAACATTAGTGAGTAACCGGAGTTATTTACTTTGTGTGATCACACCGCTCTTAATTGGCATCTCCTGCCAATAGAAGCATTCTGATAGTTTACATCTGGCCTTCAACCAAATTCCACTCCAACACTTGCAACCGCAAATCCACCAAGGATTTAATGGGAATTCCTTTTTCTTACCCCTGCGTCCGGGAATATTACACAACAAACATTTAGCTGAGCATAATCTCTCTTTGAACTACAACTTGTTATTTTAATGTTAGTACTGTAATAAAATCTACTTTTTCAGAAATAATAATTTGTTCGTACGAAAAAATTCCTACCTTTGGTTTTCATTATTATGAAAGATCAAAAACAACAAGCCGATCCAACCAAATCTGAATTGGAGATTTTGCAGGTACTTTGGGAGCATGGCCCATCGACCGTAAGAAGTGTACATGATGAGTTGCTTAAGCAAAAGGATGTAAACTATACAACAACGCTTAAGCTGATGCAGATCATGGGCGAAAAAGGATTATTGAATCGGGACGAAAGCAAGATGAAGCACATTTATAGTGTTGCCGAAGATGAACAGAAAACAAAAGCACACCTTTTAGATAAATTTGTAAATACAATGTACAAGGGTTCGGCCAGCAAACTGGTCATGCAATTACTAGGCAATAAACAAGCGTCGAAAGAAGAATTAAAAGAGATCAGGGATATCCTTAAAAAACTGGAAAAATAAAAAAGCGCTAACCAATAAAACCACAATCACATGGCATCTGTTATCAGTGTATTTTCCGGTGAGATCATATCTGCACTCTGCAGTATGATAGTGCATTCCTTATGGCAAGGCGGATTGTTGGCTGCTTGTGTTGGCCTTGTGCTTATTTTTACCCGTAATAAATCTTCGGCTTATCGTTACAATTTGCTGGTGACCTCGCTGGCATTGTTTTCTATCACTACGTTGTATACTTTTATAAGCAGCATTATTCATCTTACCTCGCCTGCTATTAGCAATATACAGGATTCAGGAAAGGCCACGCCCTTTATGATAGGGAAGGAAACCATGCAGATCATGCAGACGTCCTTTATGGATAAGGTAGTGATGTATTTAAATGCAAATTCAGTATTTATTGTTTGTGTATGGTTTATTGTTGTTTGCCTGCGAAGCCTGCAATTAGCCATGGGCATGCGTAGTATCTTCTTATTGCGTTATAGGGAAACTATTCCTGCTGATAGCTATTGGCAGTTTAGGGTAAAGGAACTTTCAGCCAGGATGGGTATCACATCTGCGATTCGTATAATGGAATCCGGCATGGCAAAGGTTCCTATGGTTATAGGGCATTTAAAGCCTCTTATCCTTATCCCGTTAGGCATGCTTGCCAGCCTTCCGCAAGCAGAACTGGAAGCTATTTTAATACATGAGTTGGCTCTTATACGCCGTAGAGATTACCTGGTCAATATATTACAGAGCCTGCTGGAAATTATTTTCTTTTTTAATCCTGCTGTTCTGTGGACTTCATCTTTAATAAAAAAAGAACGTGAACATTGTTGCGATGATATTACCATTGCAACTGCCAGCAGTAAGGTTGTTTATATTAAAGCGTTAGTGGCCTGCCAGGAATACGTGCATGAGCAGCCAAATTATGCTATGGCTTTGAATGGGGAAAAGAAACATTTACTTTCCAGGGTAAAACGGCTTGCAATTAATGATCGCAAACCCATAACTTATATGGAGAAATCTATATTGGCGGCATGTATTCTGACCGTAGCGTTACTGATTACTTTTTTCTCTTATGGCGGAAAGGAAAAAAATACTAAGACAACTACAACCACGACCCACACTATATCTGTTGTCCATAATGACAGCGAAACTATTCCTGTAGCTGATTCAAAAGACACCGGCATCAAAATATACAAGCCAGCTGATGTAGGCAATGGAACGTCTATGAAGTATATCAGCAATGGCCGGAATGCTTATCTGCTCAAGGAAAACGATATTTTGTACCAGCTATTTATGGAAGGAGGAAGGGCAGATGCTTTGTATGTAAATGGCAAAGAAATACCTGCCGGAAGATTACTTGATTATAGCGCAACTATCAATAAATTAATGATGCTTTATGATAGCGAAGATGAAGCAACAGAGGCTGAAGAAATAACATCCGTACCAGAGGTTCACCAGGAGCCGGATACAACTTATGTCAAACCACTTGTTTCAGATGTAAAAGCGTGTATTGCATTACCCGTGGATACAAACATTGCAACTCCCGTAAACATTGTAACTCCCATAAATATTGCGCCCACTAATGAAAAAAGGCCTGTGGCAATAGATGTAAAAACAATCAATCCTGTAAAGCCCATCAATCGCATAAAATCTATTCACCCTGTAAGACGCGCAAATTCTGTAAAGCCTGTAAATCCTGTAGCACTAAAGAAACAGTATGCTTATCAAAGCAAAGAGTTGATAGCGGATATGATCAATGATCATATCATTGCAGGAGAAAGCAGTACTTTATCTTTCAAACTAAGCTCCGGAGAATTTGTGGTCAATGGTATAAAACAACCAGAACCTGTTTACAGCAAATACAAATCAAAGTATATTAAGACCGCCGGCCATCGCGAAATATCCTGGTATTACAATTACGATACTTCATCTGAATCTCAAAAACCAAGCAGGAATATCTAAGCATTCAAATTAATAAGCGATATGCGCACGGACCATATGTCTGTAGCCATTGGCTTGCCCAATTTCTTCCTTTATGAAAACATACGTAATGGCTTTTATAGCCGCATGCCTTTCTATCGCCAATATCAGCAACGCGCAAACGGTTAAGCTATCGGGAAAGGTGTTTGATGGTAATACACCTGCAGATGCAGCTACAGTACTGCTCGTTCAGGCTGCTGATTCATCTGTTGTCAAGATTGCATTGGCAGATGCCGGTGGCGAATATCTATTTGAAGATATCGGTAAAGGTCAATATAAATTATGGGTTACTTTATTAGGCTATGATAAGTTTGAAACCGCTGTCATAGCCGTTGACAGCACTGCTATACAATTACCTGATATTTTTTTGAAACAAAGCAGCACAGTACTTAAAGAAGTTGGTGTTACAGCAAGCAAGCCAATTGTAGTACAAAAAATAGACAGGACTATCGTAAATGTTGATGGCTTGATTTCAGCTGCCGGTCTCTCTGCGTTAGAAGTATTGGCAAGGTCGCCGGGTGTGCAGGTCGATAACAATGGCGGGATAAGTTTGAAAGGAAAGCAAGGGGTCAATATATTTATTGATGGTAAACCCACTTATTTATCAGGCGAAGATCTTGAGAACTATTTAAAGTCATTGCCTGCTTCTTCTCTGGAGCAGTTAGAGATCATGACCAATCCTCCGGCTAAATATGATGCAGCGGGAAATGCCGGTGTTATCAATATTAAAACCAAAAGAACCGATAAGAAAGGCTTTAATGCAGGCATTACCCTGAGTTTGAATCAAGGGGAATTAACGCGCTCCAATAATAGTTTTAATGTCAATTATCGTAATGGTAAGTTCAATGTCTTTGCCAACGGAAGTTATAATCTCAACAATAGTTTTACCGACCTCGATTTGAAAAGGGTTTATAAGGACGCATCAGATAATCCATCTTCCTATTTTGAACAATCCACTTATTTTAAAAGGCATGGCAATACCTACAACTTAAAAGCAGGAGCCGATTATTATTGGTCTGATAAAACCACATTGGGTGTTGTGTTTACCGGAATGAAAAGAGTATCTGAACAACTGAATAACAGTACCAGCAACCTGTTAAACATCAATAGGGTAGCGGATTCCATCATCGTGGCAGAAAACCATGATAATATACGTTATCATAACATGGGAGCTAATCTGAACTATCGCACTCAGTTCAACAAAACCGGGCATGAACTTACAGCCGATGCCGATTATATTGTTTACAAAAATAAAACAGACCAGACTTATTATAACTACGGCTACTTCTCCGACATGACCCTTAAATCCCATGATATTCTTAGTGGATGGTTGCCTTCCAATATTGATATCTACTCTTTCAAGGCTGATTATACATTACCGCTTGCAAAGCAATGGACATTTTCATCAGGTATAAAATCGGCTTATACACATACCGATAATCTTGCTGAATATAAGACTACAATAGATGCAGTAACCACTCCTGATTATAATAAAAGCAACCATTTTATTTACAATGAAAATATTAATGCTGCTTACATCAACCTAAGCAAGGAAACGCAAAAGCTTTCCATGCAGGCCGGGTTAAGAGCGGAACATACTGCATCAAATGGACATCAATTGGGTAACGTTATGAAAGCGGATTCTACATTTGACAGAGAGTACATCAGTTTTTTTCCAACGGTTTATCTGTCTTATAAATTTGATAGTACGGCCACGCACCAGATTGGTTTAAATTATGGAAGGCGCATTGATCGTCCTTATTATCAGGACCTGAATCCTTTTATTTCACCGATAGATAAATTTACTTACTATACCGGAAACCCTTTTCTGAAGCCATCTTTCACACAGTCGATTCAATTATCGCATACCTATAAAAGCAAAGTAACCACCTCTTTGAGTTATAGTAAAAGCAAAGATGATGTGGATGAAACGATAAAGATTGTGGATGGGATTTATTACAGCATGCCGGGAAATATAGGACGCAAGGTGGTAACATCGCTATCAGTAGATGCAGATTTTGATCCGGCAAAAACATTGAATGTGCACGTATACTCTGAGCTGACTAATATTTCGTCCCAAAGCAAGCTCTTTGACAGACAGCTTTCTACAAACGGTACTTATTGGTTTATCAATGGAAATGTAAGGTGGAGCTTGCCCAAAAGCTGGACGATTGAATTATATGGTAATTACCGCACCAGAATTTATAATGCCCAATTTATCGTTGAAAATATATGGGAAATGAATATTAGCGTACAGAAAAAATTAACGCCTGATTGTACACTCCGGCTTGGTTTAAATGACATCTTTTACTCTTCCATTATCAATGGCACGATCACAAATCTTACACAAGCCGAAGCCACCTGGAAGAACAGAAGAGACTCCAGGAATGTATCCTTGTCTTTAAGTTACCGATTCGGCAAGAATTATGAGGACAAGCGCAGGCACAATGCTAATGGTGCCGAAAGCGAGCAAAATAGGGTTAAGAATTGATTTTATGACCTTAAGGTTGATGTCAATCTGATCAGTAGTGAAAAGGTAAACCTTAAAATAGCCCATCCCTCAATGGGTTTGCATTTTATCACAAATAACAAAACGCCTTGTCACCCTGTAAGGGCCTACACAACCTGATTTAGCATTACAAATGGGCGGCGTGTAGACCCTTACAGGGTGACAATGAGGGTGATAGATTTTGTTGAATGATGATTGTTGGTGAAAACACTAACGGCGAAAATGTGTAGAGATACTGCGATTGCTACGCAGATCTCTGTATGACAATGCTATCGTGTATTCATCATACTTTGTTGCACAACCCTATTGTCACCCAGAGGAACGAAGGGGCTCTTCTTCTCAATATTCGGAGGGTACCTGTTTGTTCCTGCTACCTCAACTGGCACGAAGTATCACTTCAGTATTTACGAAGTACCACCTCGTGATTTACGAGGTATCACCTCGTGGTTTACGAAGTATCACATCGTGATTTACGAAGTACCAGCTCGTGATTTACGAAGTACCAGCTCGTGATTTACGAAGTACCACATCGTGATTTACGATGTACCACCTCGTGATTTACGATGTACCACCTCGTGATTTACGATGTATCACCTCTTGGTTTACGAAGTATTACATCGTGGTTTACGAAGTACCACATCGTGGTTTACGAGGTATCACCTCGTGGTTTTGAGGTGGTACCTCGTGCCGGTTGAGGTTAAGGCTATTTTCAGGCTGATTTTTTCCAATTATACCCAACTAATTCAATGTACTTGTCGTTTTTGTATTAAGCGTTAACTTGTGTTTATATCTAAAACCCAATGCTCAAATCTCGAAGAGCACATATGCTTTAATCAAAACGGGTATTATGAAAATTGAAACTGATGTTGTTATTGTAGGAGCCGGATTGGCCGGATTAGTTGCTGCATGCGAACTTGCTGATGCAGGAAAAAAAGTGATCATCGTTGACCAGGAAAGCGAGCAGAATATGGGTGGGCAAGCGTTTTGGTCCTTAGGTGGATTATTCCTGGTCAATTCTCCAGAACAGCGTTTCTTAAAAATTAAAGATTCCTATGAGCTCGCACTGGCAGATTGGATGGGCACCGCCGCTTTTGACAGACCCGAAGATGAGTGGCCACGAAAATGGGCAGAGGCCTATGTTGCCTTTGCTGCAGGCGAAAAACGAGCCTGGCTCCGCGAACGAGGCATCCGTTTTTTTCCTGTGGTTGGTTGGGCAGAGCGAGGTGGTTATGGATCTATAGGCCATGGCAATTCTGTGCCCAGGTTCCACATCGCCTGGGGTACAGGTCCGGGTGTTATTGCTCCCTTTATTGATCGTGTTCAACAAGCTGTAAAACGTGGGCAAATCATGCTAAAATTCAGGCATCGGGTGAACGAGCTGGCTTTAACCAACGGAGTTGTAGATGGTGTTCATGGAGAGATATTGGAAGCTAGTACTGTAGATAGAGGCGTAAAAAGCTCCAGGGTAGTTATTGGTGATTTTACCTTTCGTGCCGGTGCGGTAATCGTTACATCAGGTGGCATTGGTGCCAATCATGATCTGGTGCGCCAAAATTGGCCGGAACGCTTGGGTGAAGTACCCAAACATATGCTTTCCGGAGTGCCGGATTATGTGGATGGCAGGATGCTTTTAATTGCAGAACGTGCAGGAGCAAGCCTGATCAACCGTGACCGGATGTGGCACTATACAGAAGGCATTCAGAACTGGGACCCTATCTGGAGCAATCATGGCATTCGCATCCTGCCTGGCCCTTCATCATTTTGGTTCGATGCCCGTGGTAATCGGTTGCCGGCACCTTTGTTCCCCGGCTTTGACACACTCGGAACCCTGGCACATATCAGCAAGACGGGCTTTAGTTATTCCTGGTTTATCCTGAATCAGAAAATTATAAAGAAGGAATTTGCATTATCAGGTTCAGAGCAAAATCCGGATATAACCGGTAGAAGCTGGCTGAAAGTATTAGGTCGCAAGAAAAGAGCAAAAGCTCCGGGCCCTGTTGAAGCTTTTAAAGAGCATGGCGCCGATTTTATCGTTAAGGATAACCTGGCTGATCTCGTAGCCGGAATGAATGCATTGACCGGCGAAAGCCTTCTTGATGTAAACGCAATAGCAGCAGAAATTACAGCCCGTGACCGTCAAACTATTAATCGCTTCAGTAAAGATGCACAGATTACTGCTATCTGGGGTGCAAGGCATTTTATAGGAGACCGGATTTTAAGAGCCGCTAAACCGCATGCTTTGTTGGATCCGGCGAACGGGCCACTCATCGCGGTTCGACTTCATATACTCACAAGAAAAACATTGGGCGGCCTTCAAACAGATTTATCCGGTAGGGTGCTGGATGTTCATCATGGCAATCCAATTCCTGGTCTTTATGCTGCTGGTGAAGTGGCAGGGTTTGGAGGCGGCGGTATGCATGGCTATCGGGCGCTGGAAGGCACCTTCCTTGGAGGATGTATCTTTTCGGGCAGAACAGCCGGCAGAGCTGCTGCAGAGCAGGTATAATTGTGTTTAACCCTATAAGGGTTTTAAACCCTTATAGGGTTGATCAAAGTATTAAACTCCATTCTCACGCTTAATCTGCAATCTTTTTTTTACTGAAGTTATTTGTACAATAAAAACGCCATCCGAATTAGTGAAGTGTACCGTTGCGTTAATGGTTTTAGCCCTCATCTTTATATTTCTAAGCCCCTGGCCAATGCCCACTTTTTTTTCAGACAATACCTTTGCTCCGTCATTTTCTATATGCAGGCTAAAACCATTGGCCTGGTGTGTGTATATAATTTTAACGTAAGATGCTTTGCTGTGTTTTAAAATATTGTTCAATGCTTCTTTAAATATCCGGTATAATTGTTGCCGGGTCTGAGCGACTAATTTGAGACTTTTGTCTACACCTGAAATATCAAAAGTAAGCGTTGCACCAGAATACCGTATTTGGTTTTGAGCATACTCCGACATATAATCTACCAGGTTGGATGTCATATCATTTCGTGCATCGATAGCCCAAAGCACATCTCTGATGGAGGAAGATAAGGAATGACTGATGTTGATTATTTTATCAAGCCTTGAATTTTTATCAACAGGGTCGAGATAGCCTTCTTTAAGACTGGAAGAATAGATCGTTATTCGGGTAATAAGGCTTCCGATCTCATCATGAAGATCGCTGGCTATTTGTATCCGTTGTTGTTCCAGCTTTTTTAAATTCATAAACCGGACAAGAAGGGCGAAGTAAACAATACTAGTGGCTAACAGGAAAATAATCATATAGAACCACCAGGTCTGGAAGTAAGGGCGCTTTATATCCAGATTGTACCGGAATATGTTGGCAGAGGTAATACCCCTTGAGCTTACTCCCTTCAATTCTAAGATGTAAGAGCCGGGAGGAAGACTTTCTATTTTAAGTATATGTTGTTGCCCCAGGGATATCCACTCATCACTATATAAGCCAACAATGCGATAGAAGTAATTGTTTTTATCAGGAGCGGTATAGTCCGACAGGCCCATGGAAAACGTGAGCGACCTGTCGCCTTGTTTCATAACAATCTCAGAACTGCTTTTTATCAATCCTTTGTAAGTCTGCTCCTTATTGGTACGGCTATCCCACATCGAAATACCGGATATAAACAACTGCACGGTACCGGGCAATTCTGGTACGCGCTCCGGGTAAAAAGAAGTGATGCCGGCTATCCCACCAAAATACATTTTACCGGTATGGTCTTTTAATAAAGAATTGCGGTTAAATTCATTATTGCATATGCCGTCCTCTACATAATAATTGACAAAAGTACCAGTACGGGTATTATGCTTGCTCAGGCCTCTCTGAGTACTGATCCAGATGGTGTACTCATTTTCCCAAAGAAATCCGTAAACTACATCATTACAAAGATTACTATTTTGCGTATTGATATAACGCATATGCTTACCCGTTTTGTCCAGGATGCTGATACCATTTTCTGTTGCTATCCAGATATCGCTTTTTGCATCTTCTTTGATACAGTAAACTTTATCATTGGATAATGCGGGCTGCGAACGGGAATCAAACTTTTTCTGTACACCTTTGTGTATGTCCAATTGATACACTCCTTTTTCTGAACCCACCCAGATGATATTCTTATCGCTTGATTGTTCGAAGTAGATAATACGGACCTTGCCTATATCGAAAGGATTATTCTTTTCCTGTATTAAAACGTGCGTCTTTTCATCATAGCTACCAAGCCCTTCATTAGTCCCGACCCATATTTTCCCTGCGGTATCTTTTATCAGGCAATAGCTTGACATATTATCGGTACTCCGTGCCCAACCATTTATTTGGTAGAAATCATTTTCAAAAACCTTTTTCTTTTTATTGAACCGAAGGAAGAAACTGGATTCTGAAGCTGCATACACGTTATCACCTTCTTTGTCATTCAAAAAGTCATTTTGATAAACAGGTCTTTCATTTAATTCACTAAAGCGTTCCCATGATTTTTTTTTATTGGGGCGGTAAAACATTCCACTATAGGAACCAACATAAAGGTCACCATTGGTATCTTCCATAATTCCCCGGGTACTGGGCCTAATAGGTAGGCCCGGGTAATGATCCAATATTTGTTCAAACCAGTTGTGGTCATTCCTGATGCGCAACATACCAAATTTCTGACCGACCCATAGGGTCAGGTATTGGTCCACAAAAAAATGATTTTCATGCTGGCGCATGGGTAGGGCATATGAGTTACCCCAGAACTGATCATATGCACCTGTTCTCATGTTTAGCCGCCAGACAGAAGCCGTGAGATGATAGATGTACAAATACTCACCGGATAAAAAGCATTGTGTTGCCGTATTGTAGCCGTATATCTTGTTTAAGCTATCCAGCCAGGTTGGGGTAATATCTTGCAGGGTATGGCGATCCAGCAATTTAGCACCGCTTCCCCAGGTACTCAGTATAATCTTATCTCCGAAAGATTCAAGATGGATGGGCGATAGGAAAACCGGGAGATTATTTTCCTGCTTCACGGTATGGTTATCCAGGTTTAACCGGTAGAGTGTTCCCACTTTTTCAGGAAAGAAAAATAAGAGATCCCGTCCATCCTCTACCAGCATTTTGTGGGAATGGACAAGGTGCTTATTGTTAGCTAATTCGGGAACCTTCAGTGTCGTTATCGGACCATTAATGGGGATAGTCCATAAGGTACCATCCTCATACACTACATATACAAGATCCTGTTTTTTACTCTTTAATATAGATTGTACCACTCCCTGCCCGGAATATTTTTTCTGCAGGCGGTGTGTAATATAGTCAATGGTATAAAGCCCCTTTGAGGTGCCTACCCATATGAGGTGTAATGCTGTATCGGTAAGCAGGCAGGTGGTAGGAAGGCTATCCGTAACTGTTCCGATAGTTTGGTATTCGTAACCGTTGAATATCCTCAGTCCGCATTTTGTTCCGAGCCACATCAGCCCTTTAGGGTCTTTCTCAAAGGAGTAAACCGGGCAATCAAAAGGAACCTCAACGGGTAAATTAACCTGTGGATTGGCATGGCATACTAAGGAAAACAAGTATGCAGCCACGTGCAAGCATAACTTATAGTGCCGGTTGAAAGGTGTTGGTAGTGCCATGAATAAATTTAATTGGTAGACATCCCTTTTCCGGTACGAGTACCCAAAGGTTGCATATCCTTGCCGGTAAGCATTTCGCATACCAGCAGGGTTTATTTATCATAGATATTATCCGGGCAGACACATTTCCGGGTAATATCAATTTGGCAACAAGGTAATAAAAAATGATTTCGAAAATAGAATGTGCAAAAAAATATGTTATTGATAACTATGTACTTAAGTTTGAGCATGGCAAATTAAAAAAGGTTCCGGCTATGAAACAGCCGGAACCTTTCCTTTTAAAATCCAATGAGCCTGTTACTTTACTACGGTAAGCTTATGACTTGACATACCCGATGCATCCAGTATGTGAATAGTATAGTTGCCCGCAGCAAGAGCAGACACATCCAGGACACTTAGATGACCACTACTTGTAGCAGGCACTTCTATACGTTGGCCTATTATATTGTAAACAGAAATTTTGCTGCCTTCGGGTGCTTCGATATTTACCGTACGGGTGGCAGGGTTAGGATAAACCTTTATACTTTGGGTCGCACAATTGAAGTACAAGGCTTGTACACCGGTAGTAGTACGTTTGCCGTCTATGTCTACCTGTGCAATACGATACTGGTTAAGACCTGCTGCAGGCTTGCTATCCGTATAGGAGTAAAACTTCTTTTCAGTACTGTTGCCAGCCGCTGTTACTTGTGCTATGGTTGTGAAGTTCTTTCCATCGAAGCCACGCTCTACAGCAAAGTACCTGTTGTTGTGCTCCATATCTGTAGACCAGTTCAAGACTGCGGTACAGCCTTGTTTCTGTACGGTAAAACTACTGAAGGTAACAGGCAGTACTACAGATGTAGAACCGATACCTATGGCCTGTATTCCTGCAATCATGGTACCGCTAAGCGTGGAACCTTCAGTATTGCCGGTAGCATTAGGGCCACCACTGAGATCCACCCATGAGGTACCATTCCAACCTACAAGACGCAGGTCGGCAGGCAATACGCCGGTGCTGCTTACATCGGGTATGGAGGCGGTAATGGTAAGACCGACACCGGTAGAGGATAATACAGGTATCCAATCCCATTGCCCAGCCAGGCTTACAGAGGATATAGGACTGGTAACTGCTGCCCTGGAGTGCATGGCATTAGCATTGGAAGGGTCGCCGGTTACATCGGGGTTGCCCGCGATCCAGGCCACGCTATATGTTTCCACTGTGGCTGGCGCAGACATAGCCAATGTACGCAGATCGGTACCCGAACCTACGGGGAAGGTAAAGGCCTGGCTTCCTGTTTTGAGCACATAACCATTTACATGCTGTGCATCGTCCAGGGCTGTATTGGTATATGTTCCGGTCTGGTTAAATTTAACAGCACCCGTATTGGTATTGCTACGTACCGTGGTGGTAATGCCATTGGCAAAATCGAGCTGATTATTAATAAAGATCCCTTGTGTATTGGTAATGTTTACTACCTGGCCAGCACCGTTCATAAATTTAGCTATGTCGAAAAAAGGAGGTGCTGTACCCGAAATTGTTTTTGTTGCATCTACTGGAGGCCATGCCGTAGAGCCATCGCCGGTAAAGGAATCGACTGCATTACCGGCAGCTTGATAGTCGCCATCTATTTGTAGAGTCGCTGCCGTATACAGTCTCACACCTAAGATAGAAGTCAGTGCGGAATGGGTTTATGGAACAGGCAATGCTATTACAATTCCTGTTGCGGCATATGCCGGCCCTGATAATGATAAGATATCTGTTTATGGTAGCAGAAACGACTACAGGATGCCATCTTATCATCGGGGAGATATCAGTATCAAATTCATGAAAAAGAAAAAACTTTATGAGCGTGCCTGGATCTTCAGTGTTTACAATGTTTACAATCGGCACAATCCATTTTATATCTACGAAGAAGGAAATAAATTCAAGCAAATGAGCATATTCCCAATCCTTCCTTCCATTACCTACCAATTCAAGTTTTAATAGTCAAGCATAATGAAACACTATATTAAATTTCTCTTACCCTCCTTTATCATCTTTGCTGCCTGTAATAAAGACATAGAAGTAAAGCTACCTGTAGAGGAACCCAAGTTGGTTATTAATAGCCGTACAAACGTTGGCGATACTATTCATGTGCAGGTAACCAAAAGTATGGGTGTATTGGAATACAATGCAGAAAGTGCCTTGATAAGTAACGCAACGGTACGGTTGAATATCAATAATATACCCGGCCCGATAATGACCTACGATCCGGCGAAGAAATATTATACTTCTCCCATAAAAGCAGAGCAGGGAAAGAAGTACAGCGTTACAGCTACAGCGCCTTCATTCACCAAAGTAGAAGGAAGCACGCTTGTTCCCGCTGTTGTTCCCATCGTTGATATTCGTCGGGTTAAAAAAGTTCGTATCGATGATGAGGGATCAATAGATGAGCTTCGCATCACGTTTGATGATCCGCCAACACCTGGAGACTACTATATTGTCAGGATAGTAGAGCCACTGGAAAGTAAATTTCTGGGCAATTTTAATGACGTAAGAAGTACTGATGCCAGTGTAGAGGGTATTGCTAACAGCGATGACTTTACTGATGCAGGAGGTCTACGCCTAAGCAGGAAAGGGATTGTAGTAAATGATGCCTTGTTTAACGGAAGGAGAAAAGAACTGATACTTTATTGTGCAAACGATTTATTGGAGCCTACCCATACAACAGATAATAACAATCAGCCCGTAACGCTATACACTACGGTTGAATTACTCCATGTAACAAACGATTACTATCGCTATTTTAAATCCTATACGTTCGTATCGGAAAGTTATGATGACGGGTTCACACAGCCGGCTAATGTGTACACAAATATTACCAATGGCTACGGCATATTCAGCATTGTTCATAAAGACTGGAAAGCCGTACAATAAATTTTTAAAACAGGTTTTTAACAACCAAAAATTCAAAAAAAATGAGGAAAACACTTTTTATTGCCTTCGCATTTATTTCAACAATCGCGCTTAGGGCCAATGCCCAGATTACTGTAGCCCCTGAGATTGGGGTTCATTCTTCCCTGCTTACCTCAAGTCTTCAGCCAACAAGTGTAGTGGGATTTAAAATTGGTGGGGTAGTGGATGTTCCCATTATTGCTGGACTTCATTTTCAACCAGGTTTATTTTTTCTAACCAAAGGCAGCGAGACCAATGCAGATATATTGGATCTTGGAACCGTAGTGGTAACCAATAAACGTTCCAGTATCAAATTAAATACCCTTGAAGTTTCCCTTAACCTTGTTTATAATTTTAATTTTAAAAATGGCGGCGCTCTCTTTGGTTTCGCGGGTCCTTACCTGGGTTATAATCTGAGTGGAAAAGAAAAATATACCTTCAAGGTAGCTGATAAAGTAACTGCCGAAGGAACCAACACTAAATTGATAGGAAGTGAAGCCAATCAGCTTAAAGCATTTGATTATGGTATGAATGTGGGGTTGGGTTATAAGCTGCCTATGGGTCTGTATTTCAGGGCGCAATATAGTTTGGGATTGGCAAACCTTTCCAATGTAAAAAACACCGATGTTAAAAGCACATACCTGGGGGTTTCCGTAGGCTACTTTTTAGGAAGAAAATAATGAATCAGAGAAGGTAAAGCTGTTGGTATAATCGGGATAACGGGAAAAGTATTAAGGGAAGCTGCTAAGCTTCCCTTTTGCTTTGGATGTGGTTTTCTTCTTTTTAATAAAATGTCAATCATTTGGGATAATTTATGATAGACAATGAATGTTTTTAGTATACTTATAATAAGTCGATAAGGTTAATGTTTCTCCCATATTCATGTAGTACAGTAAAACCAACTGGAATATTTAATTTAGCGTCTATTGCATTGTCCTCATAAATATTGCTTTAATTAAGCATGATGTGTTGATTTTAAATCGCAAAATAAATAGAATAATCTCTCTAAATGAAAAAATGCTTCAGGGGCTTCAAGCCTTATTTGTTTTTATCACTGCTCTTAAATGTTTCGCTTGAAACAGTACATGCCCAGAATCCTGGTGGGGTAAGCGGATCACTTACTTTTTGGTCTAAAGCTAATACCACCACCACCGGTAAATTAGTTTTGGACGTCAATAACAAGGTTCAGCGCTGGGAGCATGAGCAGTCTACCTTTGGTATTGCACAGGCTACGGCGGGCCAGAGGCCCCAATTTACAGCCCTTCCGGCACAACCCGAATCGTTCAATTTTAATCCTTATGTACAGTTCTTACAGACGGCCAGTACTTTCCTGAATAATACCGCAACCACTCCCGATCTGCTGGGGCAAGGCGGCACTATATTTATGGTATCCAGCACACCATCTGATGGATCAGCGCTTACTTATTATTCCAGTTCCAGCTATCGCTATCAACTAAAACCATTTTGGCGCACACAAATAGGGGCAAACTCCACCGGCTACACAGCCGATATGGTGGGCACACCAACAGCATACGTTGGTGATGCTCCAAGAATAACTTTATCGTGGGGTGGTGGTGCTACTTATAAATCAGGAAGAAATGAAGGCTTATTCCCGGTAAATAATGCAGCTTCGTTATATTTTCCCTCCGTTAGCGCAGGGCTTTGTGTTGGTAGAAACTCGTCCGGTGGGGAATATGTGAACTCTGCTATTGCTGAAATAATTTTATATAATGCAACACTCACTTTTACCGAAATCAGGAAGGTGCAATCCTATCTTGCAGTAAAGTATGGTATCACCCTGGATACTACTAATTACCTCGCATCGGATGCCACCGTAATCTGGGACAACATTGCCAATTCAGGATTCAATAGCAACATTACCGGGATAGGGCGGGATGATAGCTCTGCACTATATCAAAAACAATCGAAATCCATAAATATAAACAGGCTTGTATCTGTTTATAATGAAGATAATGGTGGGATCTTCCCCTCCATGAATGATAGTAACAGTACAAGCTTCACCACCAATAAATCATTTTTATTGTTTGGTGATAATAATGATTCTATATCATTGAGCAGATGTTTGTTTGACGGTGCAATTGTAGGTATGTCCAGAACATGGAAAGTACAGCAAACAGGTACAATAGGCAATGTAACCTTATCGGTTAATACCAGCGATGTGCCATTAAGTGTAAGCAATTTACTCGTTTCATCCGATCCCTCTTTTCCGGCGGCGAGCACTACCGTACTGCCTTTAAGCACAAGCGGTAGTAAGAAGTACGCTTCAGTAGCATTTAACGGAAATGATGTTTATTTCACCTTTGGCTCTGAGCAATTGCTTGTCAATAAAACAATAACCAACCTTACCTGCCTGTCAACCACAGGTGGAGGCGTTACTACTAATATTACCGGCGGCATATCACCATATACTTATAGCTGGAATACAACTCCTCCCACCTTATCACCTAATCTTGTTGATGTAGGAGGCGGTACTTATGTGTTATCTATAACGCACGGCGGCTGTACACTTCTTGATACTTCAGTTGTGGGTTCAGATATTATTGTTATACAAGGAGACATGGTAACAACTGATGTGTTATGCGCAGGCGAGGCCAGCGGAACGATTACGGTAACGCCTACCAATGGTACACCGCCTTATATATATTCGTTGAATGGAGCGCCGGTTACAACCAGTAATTCTTTTACCGGTTTATTGCCTGGCCTATATAATATTACTATCACCGATGCAAAAGGTTGTTCCGGCGTAGTGCAAACCACAGTACAACAACCTCAGGGTCTCGAGTTAACCATTGCAAAATCAGAAGCAAACTATTGTGAAAGAGGTGCAGCCCCTAACGGAAACATAAGCGTTGAAGTATTTGGCGGTACTCCTCCTTATTCTTTTACAATCAATAATCAGGGTGTTACACCGGTAGCACTAAAAATATCAGGTTTAAAAGGCGATGACTATACTATTGAGGTTACTGATAAAAACGGATGTACAGATACAACGGGTATTACCATCAAAGATGTTCCTTGCTGCTATCTGATGCTGCCCACTGCCTTTTCTCCCAATGGTGATGGCCTGAATGATGTTTATAGCCCCAATAATATAGGCCCGTCGCTGTTGAACAATTTTAGCATATATGACCGTTGGGGGAAAAAAGTATATAGTAATGCAGACAATGCAAAAGGTTGGGATGGTAATTACAAGGGAACACCTTGCGATGCCGGCACTTATTATTACATAATAGAGTATGATTGCCAAAATCCCGGAGGCTCTCGTATCATTAGCCAAAAAGGAGATATTACCTTGATCAGGTAATATCTCTACAAGCAATTAATAACAAAATAAAAGCTGCTTTTTTTAGGGAGCTTTTATTTTGTTATTAGAATGTGGTCTATGCTAATGTCAAAAAAGCTTTGCCAAGATAGTCAGGTATATCGCCAGCTATCAAAGCTTCCTGCGATATTTCTGTAGCAGCAATATCACCGGCGAGGCCGTGAAGATAAACGCCCAATAAAGAAGCATTTTTAGCATTATAGCCTTGTGCCCATAGCGATGTAATGATGCCGGTAAGTACATCGCCGGTGCCGCCTGTAGCCATGCCCGCATTGCCGGTAATATTATACCAGCATTCGCCTGAGGGAGTTAGTATTGCGGTATGATGTCCTTTGAGCACTATGAAAATATTATATTTCATGGCCTTGGCCCTGCCGATCTCTATCTGGTACATACTGTCTTTTGCAGTGCCGAATAAACGTTCAAATTCCTTTGGGTGAGGTGTGAGAACAGTATCTGGTGTAAGCAGGTGTAAGTAATCCTCTTTTTCAGACAAAATATTCAATGCATCTGCGTCCAATACAAGTGGCTCATTATAATGTTCCAGAAAGGAAAGAAGTGCTTTTTTAGTTTCCGGCTGTTGGCCCAAACCCGGTCCTATACCTATTGTTGCTTTGTCCTCAACAGATATTTGTTCTATAAAATCTTTACCACCAGAGGTGAACATCGCTTCCGGATTAGCGCCCTGCAATATTTCGTAACCACATTGAGGAGCCTGGGTAAATACCAATCCTGCACCGCTGCGTAAAGCGGCTTTAGTACTTAAAGCAATGGCACCTATTTTACCATAACTACCGCCAATAAGCATTGCTTTTCCGTAGGTGCCTTTATGTCCAAACTGGTTGCGGGGTTGGTATATGTTCCTGATCGCTTCGTGGTCAATCGTATTATATTGACAGTGTGTGGTGGCAATAAATTTTTCACTCAATCCAATATCCAGTATCTGAATAGTACCTGTAAATATTTCTGCTTCTTTGTGTAAAAAACTGCGTTTATAAAATTGAAAACTTAAAGTACGTTTTGCTTCAATTACTGCTGCATCCTTTGCGGGCAGGCTATCTGAAGGTAAGCCGCTTGGAATATCAATGGCGATTTTATCGTTACTTAATTCATTTATCTCCCTTACAAATTCGGCAGGCCAGCCTTCAAGTGGCCTGTTCAATCCTGTTCCGAAAAGGCAATCAATGATGAGTATATTTTCCGGAAGCTCCGTGATGAACATACCTTCGGTAAGTATCTGCACATTGTCCGGAGCGAGGTGGTGCAGGAGTGTGAAATTTTGTGTTGCATCGGGAGAGAATTGCTCGGTGTGTTTTAATACTACAGCCCTTGCAGAAAAACCTTCCTGTAACAATATACGTGTAATAGCCAATCCATCTCCGCCGTTATTACCCATACCACACACTACCAACACAGGTGTGTTCAGGGCATAATTTTTATAAATCCATTCAAAGCATGCACGAGCTGCACGTTTCATTAAATCTAAGGAAGTAATATTCTGTTCCTGGATAGTAAAAGCATCGCAGGCTTTTATCTGGGCGGCAGTAAAGATTTTCATGGGCTACATTTATGCAATAATTTATTCCGAAGAAAAAATGCGGAACTTGTAGCTCCGCATCTCTAATTCATTATTCAAAAACAGCAAGATAATAATGCTTCTTGCCTTTTTGGATCAGTGTATATTTATCGTTTAGCAAATGCTCTTCTTTTAAGGCTATTTCGGTTCCTTCCACTTTTGCTTTATTAATACTTACGCCACCGCTCTGCAGCATTTTTTTTGCTTCTCCTTTTGAAGGGAAAATGCCGGAGTCTGCAAGGAACTGGACAAGATCAACACCATCCTTTAAGAATTGTTTATTAGAAACAACCTGCGGAACGCCTTCCATAACTTCCAGCAGTTGTCTTTCATTCAAAGAGGCCAGTGCTTCCGTTGTATCTTTTCCAAAAAGAATATTACTGGCTTGCTGTGCAAATTCCAGATCTTCTTTGCTGTGCACCATTGTGGTTATCTCTTCTGCCAACTTCTTTTGTAAGGCGCGGGCGTGTGGAGCTGCCTCATGTTCAGCAATCAAGGCGTTTATTTCTTCAATAGGTAAGAAAGTAAAGATCTTGATCAGATTCTTTGCATCATCATCAGCAACATTCAACCAATATTGGTAAAACTGGTATGGCGAAGTCTTTTCCCTGTCCAGCCATATATTCCCCGATTCTGTTTTACCAAATTTTCCGCCATCGGCTTTTTTCAATAAAGGACAGGTAAAAGCAAATGCATCATGCCCGCCTTTTCGACGGATCAATTCTGTACCGGTTACTATATTCCCCCATTGATCGGCACCACCAAATTGTAGTTTGATGTTTTTATTAATATTCAAATAATAGAAATCGTAGCCTTGAATTAATTGGTAGCTGAATTCCGTAAAAGACAAGCCAAATTCCAGGCGTTTTTGTACAGAATCTTTCGAAAGCATGTAGTTTATAGTAATGTGCTTACCCACGTCACGTATAAAATCAAGGAAATTAAAGTCTTTGAACCAATCGTAATTATTAACCAGTTCTGCTTTATTAGACTTCGTTTCATCAAAATCGAGAAATTTTTCCAACTGTTTGCGTATTCCGGCGATGTTTTTTTGCAGCGTTTCATTATCCAGCAAATTTCTTTCAGCCGACTTCCCGGTCGGGTCGCCAATCATTCCGGTAGCACCACCTATCAGAGCGTAAGGTTTATGTCCAGCCCTTTGCATGTGCATCAATAAAATGATAGGGAGCATGCTGCCAATATGAAGACTGTCGGCAGTCGGATCAAAGCCAACATAGCCGGAGGTCATTTCTTTAGCCAATTGCTCTTCCGTACCCGGAATAATATCCTGTAAAAGTCCTCGTTGCTGTAGTTCCGGAATAAAATTTTGTATCACTAAAAATCTCGTTTAAATCTGTTTGAGTATTAAGCTTGAGCAAATTTTTGCCAAATCTTTTTTGCAAAAGTAAAGGCGTTTTATATAATTGGCAAGCTTTTTGATTAGCTAGTATGTAATGTTAATCTTTCCTAACTTTGTCGTACCTTAATATTTTTAGAAACTAGATATATTGGGCAATAAGAATTGTTAATTGTCGTTAAACCTGAGTTAACCCTAAATATAAGATTTTTAGAAATCTTGTCATTTTTATCGCTATGAGAAAAGCTCTACTATCTGTTGCCATGCTAGGCTTTGCCTTTAATATGCATGCGCAGAGCAGGATCTACGTAAATGAATACCTTAATATAGGTGTAGGTGCCAGAGGGCTGAGCATGGCTGGGGCTACTTCCGCCTCTACTTCCGATGTATATTCAGGATATTGGAATCCAGCAGGTCTTGTAGGTATGGAATCTGATATTCAGGCCGGTTTGATGCATGCCGAATATTTTGCGGGAATATTTAAGTATGATTATGGTGCAGTTGCTATTCCTTTAAAAAATAAAGATCGGGCATTAGGCATTTCATTTATTCGCTTTGCAACAGACAATATACCTTATACCTTAGATTACGTACAACCAGATGGTTCCTTTGATGATAGTAAGCTAAAGGAATTTTCGGCTGGCGATTACGCTGTTTTATTATCCTACGCGCAGAAGCTGAACATTTTCAAAAAGACTCCTTTATTACAAACCAGCATTGGAGCCAATGCAAAAGTATTGTACAGAAATGTAGGTAGCATGGCCAATGCATGGGGCTTTGGTATTGATATTGGCGTACAGGCGAAATATAAAAGATGGAAATTTGGCCTTACGGCAAAAGATATTACCACAAGTTACACTGCCTGGAGTTTCCATCTTACAGAAAAAGAAAAAGAAACATTTACCGCCACTGGTAATGAGATTCCCATCAAATCTTATGAAGTAATGCTACCTCGGTTCAACTTTGGCATAGCACGTTCTTTATTAAAAGAAGAAAGCAATATCCAGGTATTGGCCGAACTGGGTTTTGATGTAACAACCGATGGCAAAAGAAGCACAATTATCTCTTCCAAACCATTTAGCATTGATCCGAGAATGGGTATTGAGGCCAGTTATAAAAATGCCATTTTCGTAAGAGCAGGTATTGGTAATTTTTACCGTGCATTGGATAATGCTGATACGAACAACATAAAGAAATATACAGTCTTCCAACCTTCAATAGGCGTAGGCTTTAAGGTTAAAAGCTTTTCTGTAGATTATGCTTTTACCAGTCTTCAAATGCAGGACAACCCATTGATGTCGCATGTGGTTTCCATTCGCCTGGATATTATGAAATCGCGCAAATCAAAACCGCTGGATGCCCCTCCACCACCGCCGGATGTGAATATAACACCGGCTGATAAAAACGAAAACAAAAAATAATCCTGCAGTAAAAATATTTCAGTCATGAAGAATCTAGCCCGCAAAATATTGTTTATCAGTGCTGCAGTCCTATTAGGATTGTTTTTTGCAGTTCAAACAATGGCGCAGCCTTTTAATAATTCCTGGATCAACTTTAGTAATACTTACTATAAATTCAGAATTATGGAAGAAGGTATTTACCGGATTACAAAGTCACAGCTCGATGCTATTGGCATGGGCGCAGTAAGCGGAAACCAATTTGCCATATTTCGTGAAGGTCAGGAAGTGCCTATATATACCTCTTCCAATGGCTCATTTGGTAGTAATGATTTTATAGAATTTTATGCATCAAAGGCCGATGGTAGAATGGATAAGCAATTGTACCCTGATCCCAGCTTTCAACCCAATGAAGACATAAGCATTTTATCTGATACGGCTTATTACTTTATTACCTACGATAATGGAGTACACCAAAGGATGCAGCTTGTCAGTAACAATATTCCTGTACCGGCCCCAGCCCCGGCCCCTTATTGTTGGATGACTTCTTATCCTGGAACGGATATCAGGACAGCCTGGAATCCCGGCCGTTCACTTGAACTTAGCCATTATTTTTACTCTGGTGATTTTGATTTGGGCGAAGGACATGGATATTACAGAGGCGGTGGTTTAAATGCGCTGTTTATCCCTACTCCTGATATTTATTATGCCGGTCCTGTTTCAACGTTTTCTGTTGTGGCTTCTGAACATTCAATAACCTCGGGTCAACTTACTGTAGCTGTTGAGGGGACTACCTTTATTGATACAGTATTTAACAACTCATTTTCTATACTAAAAAAAAATATAGCTATACCCAATAACGTGTTGCCGAGCAACGTTACCACTGTTTCTTTTAATGATCCCAAAACTCTTACCGTTCACAAAGCATCTCTTAGGTACCCTAAAGGATATAATTTTTGGGGGTTGAACGAAGTAAGTTTTCAGGTACCTGCTAATGAACGATATCTCGAAGTGTTGAATTTCAATAATAGTACCCCCCCCAGGCTTTATGATCGTACCAACAATAAAATATACGTTGGAGTAGTTTCCGGTGGAATTTCCAAATTCTACCTAGATGCTTCTGCGCTTCAACGGGATATCACTATTGTCAGTTCCGCTTCCATAAATAATTTGAACAATTTTACAGCTGTTCAATTCAGGGACTATGCCAATGCTGCCAACCAGGGCGATTATATCATTCTTACACATAAAAACTATATAAATGCTTCTCCTAATTATATAAATGATTTTAAAAGTTACAGAAGCAGTGCATCAGGCGGCAGCCACCAGCCAGTTGTAGTAGATATAGCAGAACTGTATGAACAGTTTGGATACGGGCATGAATTTCACCCTATCAGCATTAAGGATTTTATCGCTTATGCTAATAATATCTGGACGGTTAAACCTAAATTTCTATTTATTGTAGGAAAAGGGGTAAGCTATACGAATTTATTGGCTTACAAACAATCACCGGCTACTTATAATTATCCTGTTGTTCCTACATGGGGTGAACCAGGAGCGGATAATTTACTTTCAAGTTTCAACAATGATCAGAAACCTATTCTCGCAACTGGTCGACTTTCTGCTTGGAATAACCAGGAAATAGGAGATTATCTGAAAAAAGTAAAAGATTATGAAGAAGCAATAAGGCCACTTCCTATCCCTACAGTTGAACATGAGTTCTGGAAAAAAACGGTATTACATGTTGCCGGCTCTTCAGATATTAATTTGCAGACACAACTGGTGGCAGCACTTAACGATTGCAAAGGTATCATTGAAGATACATTGGTAGGTGGTGTTGTTACTACGATTAAGAAAAATTCAACTGATCCGGTTGATCAGACAAGCAATGCCATTATAGATTCATTTATGAGTCGTGGACTTAGTCGTATTTCGTTTTATGGACATGGCTCTTCGTCCGGGTTTGATTATAATCTTAACTCTCCTGATAACTATAATTCGACTCCTAGATTCCCGGTATTTTCATCATTTGCTTGTGAGGTAGCGCATATATTTAGTTTGGCAACTGAAAAAACAATAAGTGAAAAGTATATTAAATCTATTAACGGAGGATCGATAGTAATGATTGCCGGTGATAATGCAGGATGGACCGGGCAATTACCTACTTACATGCAGAATTTGTACAAAAGCTGGTCTTTCAGAGATTACGGAAAAACATTAGGTGAACAGTACCAAAAAAACATAGAGTTTATTCAAAACCTTCTCGGTTCGGGTAGTGACCACATGATGGACGTGCATACGCAGTGTATGTTGTACCAGGGAGATCCGGGTATCCTTACTTATAACCCTGAAAAAAGGGACTATGTTATAGAAGAACCCGGCGTTTCCTCTACACCTACAAATGTTACCACGGCTCTTGATTCTTTTGATATAAAGGCAGTGGTATACAGTCTGGGTAAATCTATGAAGGATAGCGTATGGGTCAGGTTGCAGCATACAAAACCCGGAGTTACTACTGTTTTATATTCAGATTCTATAAAGATTTCAAATTTGCTCTCTGTAGATACTCTTAAATTCACGGTGCCTTTAAATCCCAATACTGATATCGGACTGAATAATTACACCATTAAAATAGATGCAGCCGATCAGTTTGAAGAACTTTCTGAAGAGAATAACCAGGCCACGTTACAAATATTTATTTATTCTGAAAACCTGGAACCTGTTTATCCCAAAGAGTTTGCAATAGTACACGATCAGGATCTTACTTTAAAGGCTTCTACACTTAATGCTTTTGCACCGCTAAGAAAATATAAGTTGGAAATTGATACAACAGAGAATTTTAATAGCTCTTCCAAACTTAGCACTGAAATAACAAGTTTAGGGGGCGTTGTGAAGTGGAAGCCAGTAATAACCTACCAGGATAGCGTGGTGTATTACTGGAGAGCTACTCCGGATACGCTGATCAATGGTAAATATAATTGGTCAGGCAGCTCATTTATTTATCTTGCAAACGGCTCTGACGGGTGGAATCAATCTCATTATTTTCAATATAAAAAGGATGAGCCTTATAGCGGTATTACCTTGTTGCCGGCCACACGTAAATTTAAATTTGGTGCCCTTAATAATGTTCTAAAGGTTGAGGATATCATCATAAAAAATCAAAGCGACGAAAGCCAGGTTCGCCAATCTCTTAATGATGTTGTGTTAGATTATACAGGATGTTATTATGATGGAGGCATTCAGTTTGTGGTTATAGATTCTGTATCCGGCAGGCCCTGGATAAATACTAATGCAGGACTATATGGTTCCAGTCCTCTGTGCGTTAATCACCCTAATGAACTAAGATATTTGTTTGAATATAGTACCAAAGATTCTATTTCCCGTAAAAATGCACGCTTGTTTTTAGAGAGCATTGTACCATCAGGTAATTACATTATGATAAAAAACCTGATTCTGCATAATTATTGGAATGGGAAAGCAATTGACGATTGGAAAGCAGATACTTTAGTCTATGGATCAGGGAAGTCTTTGTATCATGCTATCAAAAACTTAGGCTTTGACATGATCGATCAATTTACTTCTGAACGTGTATTTGGATTTTTTAGAAAAAAGGACGATCCGAACTATCCGATCAGGCAATATATCAGCAATGGTATAAATGATAAAATTGAGTTCTTGGCGTCATTTAATAGTTACCCTGATACGGGCAATATGGAATCTACGATTATTGGCCCTGCTTTGGAATGGGAAACAGTTAGATGGGGTACATCATCAACAGATAATGCACCACAGAATGATTCTGCTTATGTAGTAGTATATGGAGTTGATAATTCAAGTAATCAGACACAGTTATTTTCTACACTTGCAAAGGATATTTCTCTTGCATCAGTAAATGCGAGTCAATATCCATATCTTAAACTAAAGTGGTATAGTGTAGATAATATTACTAATACAAGCCCACAACTCGATTATTGGAGAGTGCTGTATAAGCCTGTGCCTGAGGCCGCCCTTAACGCAGCTGCACATTTTGAATATTTAGATAGTTTAGGCGAAGGTCAGAAAGGAAAGCTCAGAGTAGCTATTGAAAACCTTACACCTACACCTTTCAGGGATAGTATGCTGGTAAGTTACAAGGTTATTGATGTAAATGGTACAAAGCATGCCATTGCTGATAAAAGGTACAAAAAGCTTGCCGGCAATGATACCCTCATAGCAGATATAGATTTTGATGTATCTTCTTATCATGGTAAGAATTTCCTTTTTATTGAAGCCAATCCTAATAACGACCAACCCGAACAATATCATCCTAACAATCTTGGATATCTTAATCTGTATGTGGACGCAGACGTGTTAAATCCTTTGCTGGACGTAACTTTCGATGGGGTGCATATACTTGATAAGGATATAGTTTCGGCCAAACCTATGATTAAAGTGTTGATGCGTGACGAAAATAAGTTTCAGGCATTGAATGATACTACATTGATGAAGGTGCAGCTGCTATATCCCAATCAGTCAGCTCCTGTAGATGTTCCGATGGATGGAACTACCTGTAAGTTCTTCCCGGCCCAGATCGTTAATGGTCATAAAAATGAAGCCAGGGTGGAGTTTAAACCTAATTTACCCGAAGATGGCGTTTATAAACTTATTGTTTCCGGTAAAGATAAGGCGGGCAATGTAGCCGGCAATGCTTTAGCGTACGAGGTCTATTTTACAGTAGAAAACAAACCTTCAATTACCAATGTGTTGAATTATCCAAACCCCTTTTCGACAGCAACACAGTTTATATTTACTATGACCGGTTCAGAGATTCCGTCTCAATTTAAAATACAAATATTATCTGTTACCGGTAAGGTAGTAAGAGAAATTAAAAAGAGCGAACTTGGAAACCTTCATATAGGCAGAAATATGACAGATTATCGTTGGGATGGTAAAGACGAATATGGACAAATGCTGGGTAATGGCGTTTATCTGTATCGCGTGGTTACATCTATACGTGGTGAAAATATTGAACAAAGGAAAAATGCCAATGTAGATAAGTACTTTAAAAACGGATATGGCAAGCTCTATATCATGCGATAAAAATCTTCGATGTCTCAATAACATGTTATTTATCTTTGAACCCCGTAGCTTTGCTGCGGGGTTTTAAAATTTAACTACTTGATGAACAGAATATTTTCGTTACTCATTCTACTTTGCATTTCTTTCCATCTTTCCGCACAACAATACCGGCCGCTGCCTTCAGCAGAGATTTTTCAAAAGCTGCAACAACTAAAAGTGTTGGGAACCGTGATGTATGTAGCCGCACATCCCGACGATGAAAACACAAGATTGATCTCCTATCTCGTACATCACGATCATGTACGGACTATCTACTTGTCGCTGACCATGGGAGATGGTGGCCAGAATATTTTAGGTAGTGAACAAGGCAGTACCTTAGGCCTTATTCGTACACACGAATTAATGGAGGCCCGCAAAATTGACGGTGCAGAACAATTGTTCTCTCATGTGATTGATTTTGGCTACACCAAATCGCCCGAAGAAACATTTAGATTCTGGAACAGGGAGAAATTAGTGGAAGATGTGGAAGCTGCATTTCAACAATATAAACCAGATGTAATTATTTGCCGCTTTCCTACTACCGGCGAAGGAGGACATGGACAACATACTGTTTCTGCCATAGTAGCCGGCGATGCTTATAAAGCACTTGAGCGCATGAAAGAGTCCGGAAATAAAGATGCAAATCTATGGCTCCCTACAAGATTGTTATTTAATTCTTTTCGCTTTGGCGATCGCAACACAACAAGCGAAGATCAGTTTAAAATTCCGGTAAATCAGTATGATCCTTTGCTGGGAGAAGGTTATGGCGAGATGGCAGGCCGCAGTCGTAGTGTACATAAAAGCCAGGGCGCCGGTACGCCGCAAACTGTTGGCATCAGTAATGAATACTTTAAACTTCTGGCAGGCAAACCTATCAGCTCATCTTTATACGACAATATTGATCTGTCCTGGGGTAGAGTGGGGCGTAAAGAAATTGGAGATCATATCCAGGCAGTAATAGATAATTTTAATTTTAAAAACCCTTCTGAAAATATTGCCGCGCTTATCAAAATAAAGAAGGAGATAGAAACAGTGAAAGATGATTTCTGGAAGGACAATAAGCTTGCTGAAATAAATGATATCATCGTTTCCTGCGCAGGCATTATGATCGAAGCACTTACAGATAATCCTGAAACCATTGCCGGCACTACCATTCCCGTTACCGTGAATCTGATAGCAAGAGGGACTGCCAATGTTTCTGTTACCAATATTTCTTTCCCAGCTGTCGTTGAAAAAGGTGTGGCTAAAGAAACGGCGCTGGCAAATGATTCTTTATTAAAATTCCCTTTTGAAATTAAGCTGAATGACACAGAGCCACTCACCGAACCTTATTGGCTTCAATATGCAGCTACTACCGGGGCTTATCAATATGATAGTGCTTACGCAGGTGCACCCGAAGCGCGTAATCGCCTGAATGCTATGGTTACCTTCAAAATAAATGGAGAAAGCTTTGGTGCGAATGCACCCATTTCATTTAAAAAACTAGACCCTGTAAAAGGTGATGTAGTACAACGGTTACGTATAGTACCGGCAGTATCAGTTACACCTATTCATTCCCTATTTATTTTTGAAGAGGGCAAAAATAAACAAGCCTGGTTAAGACTTAAAGTTTTCCAGGATATTCCACAAGGAAGTATCCAGGTGAGGCATAATGATAAAGTGATTGCTTCTGTTAGCTTAAATCCACTTAAAAAAGGACAGGATACTTTGTTGTCCATTTCTATCCCTACCAATGATCTGGATAAAGCAGGTGAGGATAATTATTTACTTTTTTCTGTATTGGCCAATGGCAAAGAATACAACAGGGATCAGCATCTTATCCAATATCCGCACCTTCCCGATTTACATATTTCACCAGCTCATGGATGAAAGTGGTGAAGAAAGATTGGAAAGTAGCGGTAAAGAAAATAGGATATATAGAAGGCGCGGGCGATTTTGTAGATGGCATTCTGAATCTGGCAGGATTGGAAGTGGATAGAGTACCGGAAAATAGCCTAAGTAGCGCAGCATACCTGGCACAGTATGATGCAATAGTTTTAGGTGTAAGAACGCTGAATACACAGAAAAAGATAAATGCCTGGATGCCGGTATTAATGAAGTATGTGGAAAATGGTGGCACATTACTGGTACAATACAATACCGGTCAAAATTTGCTTACCAATCAATACGGACCATATCCATTCACCATTTCGAGAGATAGAGTTACGGAAGAAGATGCTGCCGTTACCTTCACCGATCCGGGTGCCAGTTTATTGCATTTCCCCAATGAAATCACGGCCAAAGATTTTGACCACTGGGTTCAGGAACGAGGTATTTATTACCCTGCAGGTTACGAAGGCCATTATAAAACACTATTCTCTATGCACGACACCGGCGAAAAACCATTGGAGAGTGCTGTCATTTATACGCCTTATGGTAAAGGACAATTTATATACACATCACTCGTATTTTTCAGGGAATTGCCTGCCGGAAATACCGGAGCTATACGTTTAATGATGAACTTACTTTCGGCAGCTAAAAATAAGTAAGGGTTACGTCTGTCTGATAGCTTAAACAATAAGGGACACATTATATGTGTCCCTTATTGTTTCCACTTGTCAAATGTCCCAGCTGGACACGATGTTTGTAGACTCAGGATATTTTAACGTCGTGATTGTTCCGTAGGAGCAAAACGGTCTTTGTGAGTGGTTCCATAAGTTACATTTTCACTTACGCACTGTACATTCTCGCATACGCACTGAACATTCTCGCATACGCACTGTACATTCTCGCGTACGCTATTGCCGTTTTCGCATCCGCATGCTGTGTTTTGAAAACGATGGCGTCATTCAGGATCAAGGTTATTAAGAAAAGAACTAAGCTGCTGCATAGCAGCAGCTCTATGGCTGATTCTATTTTTTTCGGTTAAAGATAATTCGGCAAAAGTCTGATCATAACCATTGGGAATAAAAAGCGGGTCATAACCAAATCCCCCTGTTCCGCGAGGTGTTGTAGTTAAAGTACCCTCGCATTTTCCTTCAAAATAATGTATTTCCTCACCTAAAATAAGGCATATTACGGCTTGGTAATAAGCTTCTTTAGCTTCAATGTCTTTTATGGCATCCAGCAATTTATTGTTGTTTGCCTGATCGTTGGAAGGCTCGCCGGCATATCGTGCACTATATACTCCCGGTGCGCCGTTCAATGCAGGAACTACTAATCCACTGTCTTCTGCAAAACAATTTTTGCCGGTAAACTTGTGGATGTAATCTGCTTTGGCCCATGCATTTTGCTTAAAAGTATCGAAAGGCTCCGGTATTTCTACCAATATACCTGCCTCTTTTAAGGGAAGAATTTTAATAGAATGTGGTATAAGGCTTTGTACTTCCTGTATTTTACCGTTATTATTCGATGCAAAAATAAGTTCCATCAGGTAGAGAGGTTAGCCAACGAAATGAGGTTTCAGGGCATTTTGCCAAAGGCTGTTTTTATCCTGTTGGCTATTAGCTAGTTGTGCTATGGAAAGGGATTTGATGAAAACCCGGTTGTCAAATTTATTAATATGGTTTCCTATAAGCTGCACACTAATATTCAGCTCTTTTTCTGAAATACCAAACAACAATACTTCTTTTATATTTTCAAATGTTCGATAGTAATTCCAATCCTCGGCTTGTAGCTCAACCTTATAATCTTCCTTTGTTAATTTACAAGCTGTGAGCATTTTTTCCAGCTGAACATACTCTTCCATTTCATTGGTCGGGGCGATGATTAAAACCAGGGTTCGGATGGTTAGTAACTCCTCACTAATATTTTTTTCAGGTACAGTTCTAGTCTTAATTAATTTATTATTATTGAATAATACATCGTAAAAGTTGTTATTTTCTGGCTTTAACATTATCATATTATTGTAAAATATTCTACCACTAATCAAAGGACAAAAAAATTTCGTTCCTTTGCAGCGTCAAAGATAAAAGAAAGAAGACAAGACAGGAAAGATAATTAAAAATGGAGTAAATCAATTATTATACTATGAATGTTTCTATGCTTAACATCAACATCCGCAAGACGGAACAGAGCAGAATACACCCGTTAACTAAAGATAACCTGGTTTTTGGTAAAGAATATTCGGACCACATGCTGGTATGCGATTATAAAGATGGTGAGTGGCAAACTCCGGAAATCGTCCCTTTCGGAAATTTCAGCATGAGTCCCGCAACTTCCTTCATGCACTATGGACAGGCAATATTTGAAGGCGTAAAAGCATATCGTCAACCCGATGGTTCTGTAGCTATTTTCCGCCCACAGGACAACTGGAAGCGCTTAAATGTTTCTGCTTACCGTATGGGAATGCCCGAATTACCTGAAGAAATATTCATGGAAGGCCTTCGTCAGTTAATAGAACTAGATAATGAATGGGTTCCTGGCGAAGCAGAAACTTCCTTATACATCCGTCCGTTTATGATCGCTATGGATGAGTTCATTGGCGTTCGTTCTTCAGAAACATATCGTTTTGCTATTATTACCAGTCCTGCCGGCGCTTACTACAACAAGCCGGTACGTATCTATGTGCAGGATAAATATGTACGTGCAGCGAAAGGCGGTATAGGCTTTACTAAAGCAGCCGGTAACTACGGAGCAAGTATGCTTCCAGCAGCAGAAGTTAAGAAAATGGGCTACGATCAGAACTTGTGGACAGACGCAGTAGAGAACAAATATGTGCAGGAGATCGGCACGATGAATGTATTTTTCATTGTAGATGGCATTGCACTAACGCCTGATCTGAATAGCGGTACTATCCTTGCCGGTGTAACCCGCGATAGTATTATTACGCTTTTAAAAGAGAATGGAATTAAAGTAGAAGAACGCCCTATAAGCATTGATGAGTTAGCTACAGCCCAGAAAGAAGGCAGATTGCAAGAGGCTTTTGGTAGTGGCACAGCTGCGTCCATGTCCTTCATTTCAGACCTTACTTACAAAGGCGAACAACTCGACTTACCCGCTGTAAGCAGCTGGACTATCGCTCCAATGATTAAAGCTCAACTGGATGATATCCGTTATGGTCGTGTAGCCGATAGTCATGGTTGGAGGTTTAAAGTATAATTCAAAAGGCAAAAGTCAAAAATATAAACAGGCTCCTCTGAAAAGAGCAGCCTGTTCGTTTTATAATGAAGTATTCTTTATCTAGAAAAATTGGTAATGTTTACTTGGGATCGCTCATCATTTTTCTTAAAACCGGTGATATAACTACTAATAATATTCCTGCGCCAATTGCGATAATTCCAATCATTTGGTAGCCCGAAGTATATTGATTGAGTTTATCCCAGTTTGTAGGATTACTGATACTAGTATCCACCTTAGCTAGGGCGGAACCGATCAGACCTGCTCCATATTGTCCATAAGCACTGGCTAAAAACCATGTTCCCATCATCATACCATGCAAACGCATTGGAGTAAGCTTTGTTATCATTGATAATCCGATTGGAGATAAACACAATTCTCCAATTGTTAATACTAGATAAGCGCCCATAAATGTCCATAAAGGTGTTAAAGCATTTCCGGTTGCCATGAACTTACTTATGTAAAAGACAAGGAAACCTAAGCCGAGAAATATAAAGCCCATACCGAACTTTACCACAGTATTGGGTTCCATTTTTTTCTTCGCCATGGCAATCCATAACATTCCGACTAGTGGCGCTAATGCAACAACCCATAAAGCGTTGATGGAGTTGTTGACTTGAGTCATATTGAGCCCAAAATTATTTACATTTCCTACGGCGAAAAAGTTGAGAGAGCCCCCGCCTTGTTCGAAGAATGACCAGAATAAAGCAGAAAAAATAATTAGGATTACAGCAACTGTAAATTTGCCCTTCTCTTCTTTGGAAACTTTTACCATCAAGTACACCAAGTATGCCAAAATCATGATGCCGATGGTAATCATGAATAAGTCGCTAAATTGTACAATATTAGGGCTGCCATCTTTTTCCGACCCTAAAAGCGACGTCAGATCGATATCAATTGGGAAATATACTAGAGCAAAAAAGAATGGAATGAATAAAAGGGAAATAATGTAAACCCATATATTCTTATTGATACCAAATTTTCTTTCTTTTAATTTTTCAGGCTGGGTTGGCAGTCCAATTGGTCCTAATTTCTTTTGAGTAAAAATGAAAAGCCCCAAACCAAAAAGCATACAAACTCCAGCTGTAGCAAAACCGAGAGACCAACTAATAGAGGTGCCTATATAGGCAATCGTCAAGCCACTTAACAGTGCCCCCACGTTAATTCCCGAATAAAATAATGAGAAACCAGCATCCCTTCTTGAATCATCTTTTCTGTAAAGCTGACCTACCATTGTAGAGATGTTAGGTTTGAAAAATCCATTACCAACAATAAGAATACTTACACCCAGATAAAATGCAAATGCTCCGGGAACGGCCATCGTGAATGTTCCAATAGCCATCAAAATTCCTCCCCAGAATACCGATTTCCTAAAGCCAAATATTTTATCTGCAAACATTCCACCAACAAATGCCATCGCATAAATGAATGCTTGTATCAGTCCATACTGCTTATTGGACTTGCTTTCAGCTTCGTCTTTTAATTTCGGTTGAGATGTTTCGATATAATATCTGGGATGCGATTCATTGAGTACCTCTTTATTTTGAGCCTGAAATTCAACTTTCTTTTTCTCAATTTCGGCTGGAGAAATAGGTTGATAATGGATACCTGATAATGCTAGATGAGAAATATATAAAGCAAGTAATGCTCTCATTCCATAGAATGTGAATCGTTCCCACATCTCTACTAGGAACAAGTACCAAAGTTGTTTGGGATATTTGCCTTTAAAGTCCTGGATCTCCTCCAGTGTTATTTCTTGTTGGCTCATCTTTTAAAATAAAAAGGTTAACGATAAGTCTGAAATTTGTAAAGCCTCCATTGGGAGGCTTTACAAGGTTATTTTACACCATGCATCATTTTCTTGAGCAGTGGAGTTATTAATGCCAGGATGATGGCTGCAATACCGCAGAGTACTACAAATACCATAAAGAATTCGTATAGATTGTGAATCTGAAAACCGGCAAACTCAGTATAGACATTGCTGATCTGGTTTTCTTTCAGTATTGATAATTGAGCATCAGTAGGTATAACTTTTTTATCAAGCACACCTTGAAGATCAATGCCTAAGCCTTCGGCCTTTTTAAACTTATCGCCGGTAGCAGGCATTATGGAGCCTAATGTTCCAGCAAGTGCATAGCCTGCTGCATTGGAAATAAAGAATACACCGTAAAGTAATGAAGAGAATCTTTTTGGAGATAATTTACCTACTAATGAAAGACCAATCGGAGAAAGACAAAGCTCACCACAAGTTTGAATGAAATACAATAAGACTAACCATTTTACAGCCAAAAGGCCCGAATTTCCGAGATCTTTCACATTATAGGCAATAATAAAGTAGCTTAAAGCAATTAAAAATAAACCTATTGCTTGCTTGAAAGGCGAAGTGGGTTCTTTCTTTTTTGCACGCAATTTGTCCCACATTAAACTAAAGGGTACCGCTAAAATAACAACAAACAGGCCGTTAAAAATTTGGACCATAGATGCTGGCATTTCCCAGCCAAACATAAAATGTCTATCAGTTTGGTTAGATGCAATAAAAGTAAGGGAAGAACCAGCCTGTTCAAATGCGGCCCAGAAAAAGATGATAAAGAAAGAAATGATATAGATGACCAGGATTCTATGGATTTCAATTTTGGTAAGTGCCTTATCCAACAAAATAAGCGTGGCAAGCGAAATGCCTGCAGAATAAATGATAGGATAGATTATCCCTTTCACCAATGTACTTATCGCAACCTGGCTGAAAAAGAATTCACCTACCAGTATATAACGGAATATAAAGAACAACACAACAAACAAAACGCCTACAAATCCCAAACTGGCAGAACTGAATTTAGCCTTTTCGACATGATCGACATCCCCTTCTTTTGTTTTGACGGGCCTACCACCAATAGGTCTTCCATCAGGAGCGACAACATATTTATTCTTAAGGAAAAAGAATAACAAGGTTCCCAATATCATTGCAATGCCTGCAGCAAGATAGGCCCAACGGAAAGCATGTACATCCTGAACGCCATTTATTTTTACATCACCAATTGTAGGACATATATACTGGCTCAATAATGCGCCGATATTGATACCCATATAAAAAATAGTAAACGCGGAATCCAATTTTGATTTTTCATTGGCAGGATATAAACTCCCCACCATAGAGGAGATATTAGGTTTGAAAAAGCCATTACCGAAAATTATGACAGTGAGGCCAAGCCAGAACCATACTTTTGAAAGCTCAAGATTGCCATCGAATGTATTTGCACTATAGAATAAAAGACATTGACCTATTGCCATCAAAGTACCTCCGAGCATAATACAATTCCTGTTGCCCAGAAAACGGTCGGAGATGAAACCTCCTAAAAGTGGAGTAAGGTAACAAAGAGCAAGAAAACCTCCGTAAATGATAGACGCTTCGGATTCTCCCAGTCTCAAGGCGTTAACCATGAACAAAGTGAGTACAGCCCGCATTCCATAAAAATTGAAACGTTCCCACATCTCCGTTCCGAACAATACCCATAATCCTTTCGGGTGTCCTTTGGAAGGAGCCGGGTTTTCCAGAGCTAAATCACCTTTTGTAGCAATTTCAGACATTCGTAATAATTTGAATTTAATAGTTAAATAAAAATAGTTGCGTAAGGTAATTATTTTTTTGAGTCGGCGTATATGATGCTAAAAATTTGACGAGGTTTAGTTCTTGCACCTGAAATTATTTCACACCATGCATCATTCTTTTAATGACCGGGTTAAGCATCATAATAACCAGACCCGCCACTGCAGGTACGATGGTGAAGATCAAAAAGAAAGTAGGCATATTATACTTGGCCGTAATTTTTTCAATTTCCCCGCCTAAAGAACCAGCTAGTTTGTTACCTATAGCAATGGCCAGGTACCACATCCCAAACATAAACGCAATCATACGACCGGGAACCAATTTACTCACATAACTCAAACCAACTGGTTGAATACACAATTCGCCAATGGTATGGAATAAATAGGCGAGTATTAGCCAGATCATACTCACGCGGATACTACCGGGCGCTGCACCTTGTGGAATGAAACGTGTACCGTAGGCTAATATACCAAAGCCAATTGCGGTAATAACCAGTCCAAGGCCAAATTTTACAGCTCCGGCAGGATTATATTTACTATCCCATATTTTTGAAACAAATGAAGCAAAGGCAATTATAAACAGGGAGTTGAGAATACTGAACCAAGAAACGGTAATTTCTGTGCCTTCCTGTGAAAAATCTCTGTACAACATCCAAAGCACAAGCCCCCAAACACCTAAAAAAGCTATTCCTAAAACAATATTGGAAAACGGAATGGTCTTGAATGTTTGTTTTGAAAGTTTAACTAACACCCAGCTTATAATAAACAAGGGAACGATAGTAAGCAGTGAATTTATAATATTAAATGTCATTGCAGCATTGCCCGTAAGTTGCCTGTCTGTAAAATCGCGGGCAAACAGTACCAATGATGTGGCGCCTTGCTCAAATGACAGCACAAAGAACACTGTGAAGAATACAAAAATGATTACCACTATCATTCTATCTCTCACCTCTCTGGGATAGCGCACAATTCTCGAAATGGTAAGTATAAGAAATAATAGGAGTCCAATAATAATAATAACTGAAGGGCCGGATAATGTGGATTGATCCAATAAAAACTGTTGCGGTAACAGGTTTATTTTGCCGATTTTAGAAATTGGGTCGTTTAATAAATACAATAATCCTATAATAGAGGTAACGACAATAAGCACCTTATCAATTATTGTAAAATGATTGGGCTTATAATCCAGTACTTTTCCTTCTTTCTCCTCTTTGGTTTCTTTTACAGGCCTGTCGCCCAATGTTCCAAAAAGCGGTTTGGCAAGCCAGAATTGTAAGCTTCCCAATAACATAAATATTCCTGCCAGTCCGAAACCCCAGCTCCAGCCTATTTTTTCAGCAAGATAACCGCACAGCATCATACCAAAGAAGGCTCCTGCATTCACGCCCATGTAAAATATAGTGTAAGCGCCATCTTTTTTCTCCGGCAAGTCTTTATACATCTGCGAAATGATCGAGGTAATGTTCGGTTTGAAAAAACCTGTACCAATCACCAGCAAAGCAAGGCCTGCGTATAATGAAAATTCCGTTTCCAGTGCCATGGAAGCATGTCCCAGCGTCATTATAAGTGCACCAATTACAACAGCCCAACGGTAGCCCGTAAGTTTATCAGCGATAATACCGCCCAGTATAGGGGTGATATAAAGTAGCCCTGCATAAGTACCGAATAAGGCCCCGGCGTTTTCTGCAGACCATCCCCAGCCCGGATTTTTACCAACTACGGCCATAGTCAGGAAATTAATCAGGAGTACTCGCATCCCATAAAACGAGAAACGCTCCCACATTTCCGTAAAGAATAAAACAAATAATCCTGAAGGATGACCTAAAACTTTGCTTTTAAAAAAGTCGTGCGCTGGACTTTGCGACATGTTATTAAGTTAAATGTTATTTTGATGGCGTAAGATAATTATTAATAGGAAGGGAAAGTATGGCATAGCTAAATTTACCCCTCTTTTTCCCCCTCATAAATATGGGCAAAGCCGGTTTACTTCAACCCTTTTTCTTTCATGATCCTGTTTAGCCATTTCAGAATAGCAAGTGCTAAAAGTGCTGAAGCCAGCAAGAATCCACAATTTACCAGGAAGAAAGAAGCTTTGTTTTCATAACCATACCACATACTGGCCATTACGCCGGAAAGCTTATTGCCAATGGCTGTGGAAAGAAAGAAACCGCCCATCATTAGAGCAGTAAGCCTTGGCGGACTTAGTTTGGATACCAGTGATAATCCCATGGGGCTGAGGAATAATTCTCCGATTGTTATCACTCCATAACAAGCTACCAACCAGAGTGGTGATACTTTTACCGCACCATTGCTACCAATATATACCGCAGCCACCATCACCAAAGTAGATAAAGCCGAAATGAAAAGCCCTAGTACAATTTTGGACGGTGTGCTAGGCTCTTTTTTTCTTTTTCGTAAAAATGCAAAGAAGGCTACAACAATAGGTGTTAAGATGACCACCCATGCCGGGTTAACGGATTGAAATAGTTCTGTATTAACCAGGTAAATATTGGAACCGTCTGCTGGAACTTTGTCGGCGGGCATATTGCGGAAATAAACGTCGCGGCCCATTTCTTTTACAGGTTTGCCATCTTTATCTTTTACCGCCTGAAATTGCTCATCGTATTTTGATACCATTTCTTCTTTCGAAGATTTTTCTTCTGCCAGGTATAGTTTGCTGATGGGTTTTTCCAGGTTCTCAGACACTTGCCTGTCGGTATAATATTTTGCCCAATTGGTAAGCGCAGTACCATTTTGCTTGAATACTGCCCAGAACATTACACTTACTGCAAATATGGCAAGCAAAGCGCCAATGGGCCTTTTATCCTCCTTGTTTGCTTTTACATATAAAGAGATGAAGAAAAGTATTACAGGAATACAAGCAAATATAAATGCATCAGTACTATCGCTTCCCAGCAGATTTCCCGGAATAATCCAACCTATAACACCAGCGGCTATTGCAGGAAGAAACACAACAGAGACTACTTTCATAATGCTCATATCACCTTCTGCAGCAGGTTTCAGTACGTTTACATGTTTGTAATGTTTTAACCCAATAGTAAAAATGATCAACCCAATAAACATACCTACACCAGCGGTAAAAAATGCCGCACCCCAATCAAACTTGTTACGCATGAATGCACCAATAATATTACAGATACAGGCACCGATATTAATACCCATGTAAAAGATATTGTAACCGGAATCTTTCTTGTCTTTATAAGGCTCTTCTGAATAAAGATTACCCAACAGGGTAGAGATACTGGGTTTAAAGAAGCCATTACCAATAATAATCATGGCTACACTGGAATAAAAGAAACCTAACCCCGGCAGTGCAAGTCCCATATAACCAAGCCCCATTAAGGTGCCGCCAAAGTATATGGACTTTACATAGCCCAGTTTACGGTCGGCCAAAAAGCCACCCAGGAAAGGCGTAAGGTAAGTGAAGGCAATAAATGTACCAAAAACATCATAAGCAGTAACATCCGGAAAGGCAAGTCCACCTTTATCTACGTCGATCATGTACAACACAAAAATGCCAAGCATCAGGTAGTATCCAAACCGTTCCCACATTTCTGTAAGGAATAAAAAAGGTAGTCCTTTAGGATGATTTCTTTGTGTAGTGGTTTCTGCCATCAGAATTTTTGGTTTTAAACGGGGCAAAATAAGCAATTAAAAATACCTGTCCAAAAGGATGGGGCTTTAGCTTTTACTTTTACCTTTGCGGTCTTTAATTTAGTACAATGAAATATTTAATAGTTGGTCTAGGCAATATTGGTGCTGAATATGATGCTACAAGACATAATATTGGTTTTGATGTGGCTGATGCATTTGTGATCAAACATGATGGAAAGTTTAAAATTGATAGACTTGCTGCCGTAGCCGAAGTAAAATGGAAAGGCAAACAATTTATAGTGATCAAGCCAACCACTTATATGAATTTAAGTGGTAAGGCTGTGAAATACTGGTTGGATAAAGAAAAAATTCCGGTAGAAAATATGCTGGTTATCCTCGACGACATCGCCTTACCTCTTGAAACAATAAGGGTTAGGGCGGCAGGTTCGCATGCAGGACATAACGGATTGAGAAATATACAGGAAGTGCTTAATAGCAGTGCTTACCCAAGATTGAGGTTTGGTGTTGGTAATAATTTTCCAAAAGGACGCCAGGTAGATTTTGTGCTTGGAAAATGGACTAATGATGAATTGCCTTACGTAAAAGATAAAATTCTTAAGTCGATCGATATTATTGAAAGTTTTGCAACAACAGGGATTGAAAGAACAATGAATGTTTTTAATAAATAAGAATAAATAAGTTTTCAAAAAGAAAGAAGTCAGGTTTTTAAAAACCTGACTTCTTTCTTTTTGAATCAGTGTTCGTAAACTTTTGGAAAGTTCCTAACTTTCCAAAAGTTAGCTGTGGCCGGCTACAATTTTCTTTATACTAATGCTGTCCCATTTAAACAGATTTTTCAGATGCGTTTCTTTATTATCTTTTATGTAAGTTTATTAGCCGACATCTTAGCTCAAGGCCAGCCCAATAGCCATTGCACAAACAATGCAGCTCGTTCCTGGTGGGATGTACAACATTATGCAATCAATTTGCAAGTAGATACTTCTAATGGATTTTTATCCGGTTACGTAGATATAAGGGCAAATGTTACAGGCTCTGTTGGTGATTCTTTACAAATTGATCTGCAGGAACCTTTGAGCATTAAATCTATCTCAACTTTTGATTCCGATTCAGAAGAAAGACAATTGCAATGGATAAAGAATGGTAACGCTTATTATGTAATTGGCGACTTAAAATCCATTTTCCAAAACAATATTATTAAGTTAAACATCCGGTACGAAGGCATTCCACAGGTTGCTGCGCGCCCTCCATGGGATGGTGGCATAGTATTGGACAGGGACACAAACGGTACCAGGTGGATGGCAGTAGCTTGTCAAGGTATAGGTGCCAGCGTATGGTTTCCCTGCAAAGATTTTCAAGGCGATGAAGCTGATAGAGGAATGCAATTAACCATGACTGTACCAGCTGGTTTAACCATGATCGGTAATGGGAAATGTATCATTGAAAATAAAGAATCTGATCCTGGAAAGGCTTACTGGACCTGGAGTGTAATCAATCCTATCAATAATTACGACATCTCATTTTACATTGGCGACTATGTGCATTGGTCCGATACTTTGAATGGTGTAAAAGGTAAACTTAGTCTTGATTATTGGGTGCTGCGCGAAAATCTTTCCAAGGCAAAAAAACAATTTGAAGTAGTAAAACCTATGCTGCATTGTTTCGAAGAAAAAATGGGGCCTTATCCTTTTTACGAAGATGGTTATAAACTGGTAGATGCGCCTTATTTAGGTATGGAACACCAAAGTGCGGTAGCGTATGGCAATGAGTATAAAATGGGCTATAAAGGTAAAGATAGAAGCAAGACTGGCGTTGGCTTAAAGTTTGACTTCATTATTATTCATGAAAGTGGTCATGAATGGTTTGGAAACAGCATAACAACATCTGATAAAGCCGATACCTGGGTTCATGAAGGTTTTACAACTTATACCGAAACGATATTTGCAGAATGCCTTTTGAGAAAAGAAAAAGCCTTTACATATCAACGAGGTAAAAGATCGTTGATGCGCAATGACAAGCCTGTACAAGGCAATTATAATGAGTGTGATGGAGGTAGTGGAGATCATTATGATAAAGCGGCATTTATGATCCATATGATCCGTTTGATCATGAATGACGATGCTAAGTTCTTTGCTATGCTAAAGGAAATGAACAACCGGTTTTATCATAAAATCATTACTGGTAAAGACATGGAGCAATTTATTAATGAATATTCAGGAAAGACTTTTGATAAAGTTTTTGATCAATATTTAAGGAGCAAAGAGATACCTGAATTAGAAATGGTAAAAAAGAAAAATGAACTATCTTATCGTTGGATCAATTGTGTAAGCGGATTTGATATGCCGGTATTAGTATTTGCCGACGGAAAAGAAATGTGGCTTTACCCAACAACAGAGTGGGGAAGTAATAAGAGGAAGAAGTATAAGAAAGTTACTTTGAGCAAAGATTTTTTGGTTGTAAAATAACCTTCCGGCTATGTTACAATCTTCATTCTTATATTCCACTCTTCTTCAGGATTTTGATAATCACATAAAACAGCTTGAATAATAATTATGTCATTTGTAATGTCATAATGTGCTGCATATGGGAATGTGTCAAGATGAGCAAATCTAATGTTATCATATCGTAGGGAACGATAAAGAGGATTCCTGGCAATTTGCGAGAATTGTTTTTGAAGATCTACGTAAAACCTTTTACCTAATCCCTTTTTCTTTTCATTGTAATAATCAATTGCGTTTTGTATTTCATCTACAGCTTCAGGAGTAATAATAAGTTTGTACTTCATTAATCAGTTTTAATAGTTTTTTGTATCTCCTCCCATGATTTAAGTTCTTGTGGATTTTCAAGATAATATTGTTGTCTCTTTTGCACAAGCTCTTTCTGCCACGAAGGTATATAGGAAGCCGTTTCTTCATTTTCTTCCTCTACTGTAATTACTACTGATTTCCCTTTAAAAGCAATTTTTATTGCTTCCAGAATATCTGGATTGATTTCTGACACTGATTTGAAATGATATGTTGTGTACATCTTTTTATTGGTTTAGCATCAACATGGTTAAACAAATTCTTTTTTACTTATTTTGCTTTCTTCATATCGTCCAGTTGCTTCTGGGCCGCTTTTTTCAGCGGAGCTCCGGCATCTATTACACGTTCAAATAACTTTCTTGCTTTGCGGTCCTTCTTTAATAACCTATTGCAAACCCCCGAATAATACACCGCTTCCCAATGTTTAGGATCGCCTTTATCTGACTCTACTGATTTGAAATATAACAATGCACTGGCATAATTTTTCTGCTTATATTTTTGCATGCCCAATTCAAAATCCGAAGGCTCGTCTTTAGATTCTTCTTTGGGTTTTGAAACTGCGGGCACTGCAGCAACCTTTTTCATCGCAATTTCAGGTTGCTCTTTTTCATCTGCTTCAGTGGTTTTAGAAGCGGCTATAGATTGTTGATTTTCCGCTGCTATTTTACCTTTGCCACTATCGCCATTGGCAGCTAAAGCATGCGATGTACTATCTTTAATTGCTTTTAATTTCTGTTCTTCTCTTTTTGCCAGGTAAATAGAATCTGAATGTTTTTTCTCTCCTACTTTATTTAATGAATCCTGCTGGCCCGGAGCTACGGCCTGCATCGCAATTGGTCTTTCCGAATCCGTAGCCGGTTCAGCATAAGACGGCTGGTTGATGTGTTCAGCTATTTGCCTTTCGCTATTTTCTTTATTAAATTTAAAATACCATAAAGCTCCACACGCCAAAACCAGCGCTGCAGCAATGCCTATTGGTCTGGCCCATCGCTTGCGTGGCCGGAAAGGATTGGTATGAACGTCGTTTTTATTATCTTGTTCAGTGGTATGCTGGGCAGTAGTTTTGGCAAGAGGAATTACCGTTTCTGTTTTTTCCGGTTTAGCTGCAACAGGTGCTTCTTTCTTCTCTTTTGGTTTTTCTTTAGGTGTGGTATTAGGTAATACTGGTGGCACCATAGACGCCAACAGACTGTCTATATCCAATTGCGTTTCCATACCTTCCAAAGCATCGTTGCACAGGGCACAACTACTCAAATGAAGCTCGACTGCACGCAACTCTTCCGGATAAAGCGTATGCTTTAAATAGCCGGTCAGCTGCCCTTTACTAAGGCAGGAGCTGTTTTCCAGAATTTGTAATAGCCTATCGTCAGTGTTCATAATCGGGTTACGCAGTTGTTTTTTGCCGCAAGCAGTTTTTCAGATTTCTTCTGCCATTCTGAATGTGGCTTTTTACCTGTTTGTCAGAAAAGCCTGTCAGCACAGCTGTTTCATTATAGCTTTTTTGTTCCAGGTAGAAATGATGAATGCAATTGCGTTGTTCTGTGTTCAATGCTTTCAGGCACAAATTCAGATTCAGTAACAACTGTTCTTCATTTATCTTATGATGCAGATTATCTTCATATTCCATAATGTCCATATCCCACTCTGCCACTATTTTCTGATTCGGATCATTTTTGCGCAACTCCATCAGGCAATGATTTTTAATTACCTGGTAAAACCACGGTTTAAACTTACGGATCTGGTAATTATGAGCATCAGTCCACAGTTTGGTGAAAATTACCTGAACGGCATCTTTGGAAACATCCGGCGATTTAAGGTACTTGATACACATACCTAATGCGAGATGTACATATCGCTGGTACAAAGTACTGAATGCCTCCTGGTCCTGCTTGGAAATAATACGGTGAAGCAGGTCTTCATCATTTAAATTCCGGTAGTTGCTGCCTGCCAAGGGATTGTATTTTAGGTGAAAACATTTGTTGTAAAAATAGGGTATTCTATAATTATCAAACACTTAAAACGAATAAATATTCTTGTTCTGATTATTAAAATAAACATAAAGCGGATATATTTGTAATATGGGTATAAAGAATGAGGTACAAATAAGATATGCTGTAAGATCTGATGCTGATGTGATGATGTTGCTCATAAAGGAGTTGGCACTATTCGAGAATGCACCGGAAGAAGTCACCGTTTCTATGGATCATTTTGTAGAAAGTGGTTTTGGTCCGGAGCCGGTATGGTGGGCTTTGGTAGCCGTTATTCCCGCTTCGGAAGGTAGATCTGAGCAGATTATAGGATTTGCATTATATTACATTCGTTATTCGACCTGGAAGGGGCGCAGGCTGTACCTTGAAGACCTGATAGTGAATGAAGCATGGCGTGGAAAAGGAATTGGTACCTTATTGATGGATGCCCTTATTTTAGAAGCAAAAAAGAGCGGAAAGTTCAGTGGTATGATGTGGCAGGTGTTGGACTGGAATGAACCGGCAATTAAGTTTTATGAAAAATACAATGCACAGTTCGATGGGTCGTGGATCAACGTAAGTTTAACAGTGTAAATTTTTTCCGGAAAAATAATGCGGACATAGCAGAATAACAGTATTTTAGCAGCCTACTAATATTCGCATAATGGAATTAGAAATTAAAACGCTCGGCAAATTCAAGTTCGTAGAAGAAGGCGAAGGTGAACCACTTATATTATTGCATGGTCTTTTTGGAGCATTGAGCAATTTCAAAGATCTTTTTGACCATTTTAAGTCCAGATATAAAGTAATTATTCCCATGTTGCCTTTGTTTGAGCTTGGTCTGGATACAGGCGTGGGTTCATTGGCAAAATATGTTCAGAAATTTATAGAGGTACGTGAATTTGATAAGGTACACCTTATGGGCAATTCCCTGGGAGGCCATATAGGACTGATTTATACCTTGAGCCACCAGGAAAAAGTGAAGACATTGACCCTTACCGGTAGCTCGGGATTATTTGAAAATGGTATGGGCGAAACGTATCCTAAGCGTGGCGATTATGAATTTATCCGTAAAAAAACGGAATTGACCTTTTATGATCCTGCGGTGGCTACAAAAGATCTTGTTGATGAGATTTATGCTATTGTAAATAATCGCCTGAAAGCGATTAAAATTATTGCGCTTGCAAAATCTGCTATCCGGAATAATCTTAGCGAAGAGTTGAGGGACATTAAAGTGCCAACCTGTCTGATATGGGGTAAAAACGATACAATTACGCCGCCAATGGTTGCTGAAGAGTTCAAACAACTATTGCCCAATTCTGAATTACATTGGATAGATAAATGCGGACATGCACCTATGATGGAGGTTCCGGGAGAATTTAATAAAATACTTTCCACCTTTTTAGAACAACATAGAGCAAATTGATATATTATGCGATAAAGGTATCAGGATTTCTTATGTGCTTTTAAACATCTGTGGAACAGAATTTGACGTTGATTAATTGTGGTAATAGAAGATAATTTAAATTGAAAAAGAAATGTTCGTTCATCAGCTCATATCGACAGACATCCCTGTACTTCATCCTGCCGATACAGGAGATAAAGCGTTGCAACTCATGCAGGAATTGCATGTAGCGCACTTATCAATGGTAGATGGGGAAGAATATAAAGCATTGGTACGTGAAGATGATATCCTGAACTGGGAAACACCTGAAGCGCCTTTATCATCAGCTGAATTTTTAAATTTCCGGCCTGTTGTATATGGCAATCAGCATCCATACGAGGCTATAAGAAGAGCGGTGGAGCAGAATATCTCCGTGGTTCCGGTTATCAGTGAGGAAAATAAATACCTGGGTTCTATTGGTCGGGATGATTTGCTGGAATATTTAAGCAAAAATTCCGGATTAGACCAATCGGGTGGTATTATTTCCCTTGAAATGAAGCCAGTAGACTATAGCCTATCTGAAATCTCCAGGATATGCGAAAATAACGATGTCATATTACTAAATGTCCAGGTATTCACTTTCCCTGATAAAGAAATGATGGAAGTAGTATTGAAAACGAATACTAAGGAAATACAATCCCTGATCGCTTCATTTGAACGGTATGAATACACGGTAAAAGAAGTATTTGGCGAGATGCCGGCTATGGAGAGCATGCTGGACCGGTATCAATCGCTTATGCACTATATCAATATGTGAAATTAATTAGCTAATATGCTAATTAGCAAATGTGAAAATTAGCATATCAGCACATTAGCTAATTTTCACATTTTCAAATTTTTACATTCCAAGATATGGCAATCATTAGTGTTCAGAACCTGGTAAAGAAATATGGGAATTTTACTGCGGTAAATGGTTTAAGTTTTGAAGTAGAAGAAGGAGAAGTTTTTGGATTGTTAGGCCCTAATGGTGCGGGCAAAACAACGACATTGGAAATAATAGAAACACTTCGCGAAAAAACTTCCGGAACAGTAATTGTTGATGGTAAAAACCTGGATACACAACCTAATGAAATTAAGAAAGTAATAGGCGTTCAATTACAGGCTGCGGGCTTTTACCCCAATCTTAATTTGAAAGAACTAATTGCTCTCTTTGCTGGCTTATACAATGTAAAAGTTGATCCAATGGTTTTATTGAAAAGTGTAAACCTGGAAGATAAAGCCAAAGCCAAATTCAAAGAACTATCCGGTGGGCAAAAGCAAAGATTCTCCATTGCTACCACGATCATTAATAAACCTAAAATTATTTTCCTGGATGAACCTACTACCGGTCTGGATCCACAGGCACGGCGCAATTTGTGGGATTTGATCAGAGAACTGAAAGCTACAGGCACTACTGTGGTCATCACCACTCATTATATGGATGAAGCCGAAGAACTTTGCGATAGGGTAGCTATTGTAGATAGCGGAAAAATTATTTCCCTGAATACGCCGGATAATATGATCGATGATCTTATTGCCACTGGGTTTGAACGTAAGAAAAAAGTAAAAGAAGCTAACCTGGAAGATGTATTTATTGCGTTGACCGGAAAAGAACTTAGAGAGGAATAACAAATTAAACGTGCAGATATAACAATGGCCGGAACTTGTTTCCGGCCATTGTTCATTTATATATTCTTTAAAATTATCGTGCTATCCAATCTGAAGGATTTACGGTAAAAAAGCTGCTGTTATTACCAATTTTCCATACCTGGAAATTCATAATGTTATCCCCTTCATCATTTTTGCCGGCACGGCCTATAATCTGGCGCGCACTTACTTTGTCACCCACTTTTACAGATGCACCGGAAAGGTTGGTGTAAACAGTGAAATATTCGCCGTGGCTGATCATTACCATGGTCCCGTCGATATTTGCCAGGCGTACAACTGTGCCTTCAAATACTGATCTAACAGGAGCGCCTTCGCCGGTGGTAATATCTACGCCATTGTTCTCTTCAATCACTTTCGGGAACAGCTTATTAGGATGTTTACCATAAGCGCCGGAAATAAATCCTTTCTCTACTGGCCATGGCAATCTGCCCCTGTTTGCTGCAAAACTATTGGATACTGCCTGCACATCGGGCGTAAGGCTAAGTTTATAAGATGTTTTCTCTACAGCTGCGGCTGGTGGTGGAACATAAGGTTTATTAGCAGGAATAACGTTGGAGGCAATAGGCTTACTTGCAGGCTGTGTACCCGTTGGTTTGTTATTGGTTTGATTTGCAGGAGGCTTGCCGGTATTGAGATTTACAGTTTGATTGCCAGCCTGGTAACCAGTACCGGAATTGTTGGCTGCCGCTTTAGCAGCTGCTACACGACGGGCTTCAGCATCAGCAGCTTGTTTACGTGCCAATGCTTCTGCTGCAGCTCTGCGCCTTGCTTCTTCCTCTGCCTTTTTACGGGCCAATTCTATTTCTTTCCTGATCTGATCTTTAATAGACGATTCCAGTTTTTTTGCTGTGCGTTGATTTTGCTGAATCTGCGCCATCAACTCTTTCTCACGGCCTTTCAGTTCAGAAACAATCTGGTTGGTTTGTTGCGTTTCCTGCTGTATCTCGTTTTTCTGAACCTCTTCTACTTGTAACAATTTACCTTTTTGTGTCTTCTGAGCATTCAACACATTTATTTTCTGTGTCAACTGACCTTGCGTTACCCTGATTTTTTCTGCCTGTGCTTTGCGGTAATCCCGGTATTTGCGCAAATACTGCATGCGCCTGATGGCATCATTAAAATCATTGGCAGAGAAAACAAAAGCCATCATATTCTGGCTTACTCTATGTTTGTATGCATAACGGATGGATTGAGCATAAGAGGCTTTCAGCGTTCCGAGATTCTTATTTAATATTTGTATTTCTTCAGCAGAAAGATGAATGCTGCCATTAATATTAGAAAGCTCGGAGTTAATATTATTGATCAGTTTCTGGCGAGCTTCCAGCTTGGCAGTCAGGGCTTTTAGTTGTCCTAATGTTGCTTTTTTATCTTTCTTAGTGTCTTCGAGCTGCTGCTGTGTGTTTGCAATTTCATTCAGCAGACTCGCTCTTCTTTTTTCCAGATCGCTGCGGGAAGGCTGTTGGGCATAGGCTCCAACAAACAGGATCATGGAAAATATAAATAAGATATGGTATAGACGCATTTGTGATTTTCTGTTTCGACGAGTGGCAAAGCTAATAAAATGACTTCAAAAAGGGATATAAACATTACATAACAACCGGTTACATACTTTAACATGATTAATTGTAATGGTTGTTATAAAGATGATGATTTATTTTTCAAATTCCATAAAGGAACGCACAGTTCTTTGTTATATTTGCGCATTGTTGATTTTTAATCACTATTTACGTCTTCATGAAAGTTGTCATTTTTGCCGGTGGACGAGGAACCCGTATTTCCGAGGAATCTACTTTGCGCCCCAAACCCATGATTGAAATAGGTGGAAAACCTATACTATGGCATATTATGAAGATTTATGCTGCTTATGGTCATACAGAATTTATCATCTGTTTGGGATACAAAGGCTGGATCATCAAGGAGTATTTTGCAAACTATTTTTTGCACAATGCTGATCTGACCGTTGACCTGAAAAATAATAGTATGGAAATCCATCAGAATAATGCGGAACCATTTAAAATTTCTCTGATAGATACCGGTTTGGATACGATGACCGCAGGAAGGCTTAAACGTGTGTTACCTTATACCAATAATGAACCTTTCATGCTTACTTACGGCGACGGAGTAAGCAATGTAAATATAGATGATCTGTTATCATTCCATAAAAACAGCGGTAAAGTTTGTACCATGACTGCCATACAGGCTACCAGCCGTTTTGGTGTGATTAAGATGCAGGATGATGGCACCATTGATTCCTTTGAAGAAAAGCCGGAAGATAGCGGAACCTGGATCAATGGAGGCTTCTTCGTGATCAATCCGGAAATAAAAGATTACCTGGAAGGCGATATGGACGAAATTATGTGGGAAAGACAACCCATGGACAACCTTGCTGCAAAAGGACAGATTGCAGCGTATAAACATCATGATTTCTGGAAATGTATGGATACCCTTCGCGATAAAGAAGAACTGGAGCAAATGTGGGATGAACAGCCAGCCTGGAAAAAATGGTAAAATAGATCGAACAGAACTTTTTAAATGGAATAAGTGTTCAAAGATCATCATCACAATTTGTGATGATGATTGTAAGAAAAACAAAGATCTTGAAGTCACAATTTACGACCTCAAGATGGCATCACAAAATGTGATACCATCTCAAAATAAATAAAAAAGAAACTTGACAGAAATATTTAAAAATAAAAGAGTTTTCCTTACTGGTCACACCGGCTTTAAAGGCGCGTGGTTACTACAAATATTGCATCATCTTGGAGCTGATGTAAAAGGATATTCTTTAGCGCCGGAACAGGAGAATGATCTGTATAATCAGATTAATGGAGATAAGTTGTGCTATGCTTCCGTAACCGGCGATGTGTTGGACAGTCATTTGCTAAAAGGCGAACTCATACGCTTCGAGCCGGATTATGTTTTTCATCTCGCAGCACAATCACTGGTACGCCGCAGCTATCAACAACCAGTTGATACTTTTGCCGTAAATGTAATGGGTACTGTGAATGTACTGGATGCCATGCATAGTTTGGAAAAGCCTTGTATTGGTATTATGATAACTACGGATAAGGTGTATGAGAATAATGAAACGGGTACCGCTTTTAAAGAAGATGAAAAACTGGGAGGCTACGATCCGTATTCGGCCAGTAAAGCTGCAGCAGAAATAGCAATATCCTCCTTCCGCAATTCGTTTTTTAATCCATTGAAATATGATGTACATCATAAAGCTATCGCGTCCGTAAGAGCCGGCAATGTAATAGGTGGTGGTGATTATTCTGCAGATCGTATTATACCTGATATTGTAAGGTCTATAAGCAGAGATGAAGATGTGGTGCTTCGTAATCCTAAAGCGGTAAGGCCCTGGCAGCATGTATTGGAGCCATTGTTTGCCTATCTTTCTTTAGCTGAGAAATTGACTAATGATCCGATAGAACTTGCAACAGCTTATAATATCGGTCCTGATAAAGATGATGTGCTGGATGTAGAAACGGTAACCAGGAAATTTATCCAATATTACGGTAAAGGAAACTATAGAATAGAAAATGATGGACAACAACCTCATGAAGCACAATTGCTCATGCTGGACAATAGCAGGATTAAAGACACAATAGGGTTACAACCAAAATATAATGCTGATAAGGCTATACAACTTACGGCGGAATGGTATGCCAACAAAGAGCTTACTGCTCACGAAAAATGCATGGAGCAAATCGGGAATTATTTAACCTGATTTTGATCATGCACTTACGTTAACTGAATTGATTTATGAGTTCTACTGAAAATACAATATTAGGATTAAAGCTACCTACCGATCCACGTTGGGTAGATATAGCTGCTATATCTTTACAGGATATTTTAACCGATCATGCATTTTGTGAGCAAAAAGCAGCGACACAATTCATTTCTCTTATTCAGAAATACCATGATAGAACAGAGCTGGTAGAAGCCCTTGCACCGGTAGTTACAGAAGAGTGGGGGCACTTCCGGATGGTATTGGCTGAACTGAAAAAGCGTGGCCTTACATTTGGTAAACAAAGAAAAGATGAGTATGTAAATCAGTTGTTGCTAAACGAACCCAAGAGCATTTCCAGTGAAGAAAGATTGCTGCATAAACTGATCATCTGCGCGTTAATAGAAGCAAGAAGTTGTGAGCGTTTTCGTTTATTAAGTTTGCATATTGAAGAAGAAGCACTACGTAATTTCTATCATAAATTCATGATTTCCGAAGCAGGGCATTATCGTTTATTCCTTGATATTGCCAAAGTTTATTTTGATGACGAATTGGTACGGAAAACCTGGCTGGACTGGCTTGCAATAGAAAAGAATATTTTAAAGGAACTTAAACCGCGTGGTGACAGAATGCACTAATCTTTCTAGAATCAAGAAAATAAGACTCAATATTCAACTACCAATAATCAATTTCCAATTTCAAATAGTAATGAAAGACCTCTTTCAATCGAAACATAATCCTGATAATTTCTTCCTGATGGCTGGTCCTTGTGCTATAGAAGGCGAAGAAATTGTTATGCAAATTGCCGAACGTATTATCGCCATAACAGATAAATTGAATATCCCTCTGGTATTTAAAGGCTCTTACCGCAAAGCCAACCGCACACGGCTGGATAGCTTCACCGGAATTGGCGATGAAAAAGCATTGAAGATACTTGCCAAGGTTAAGTCAACATTCAATATCCCTGTTGTAACTGATATACACGCGGCTAATGAAGCTGCTATGGCAGCAGAGTATGTAGATGTATTACAAATACCGGCTTTCCTTTGTCGCCAGACTGATATACTTGTTGCTGCTGCCGAAACAGGGAAATATGTAAATGTGAAAAAAGGCCAATTCCTGGCTCCTGAATCCATGCAGTTTGCTGTTGATAAAATAAAGCAAAGCGGTAATGAACATGTAATACTCACTGACAGAGGTACAACATTCGGATACCAGGATCTTGTGGTAGATTATAGAGGAATCCCAACCATGCGTAATATGGGTGTTCCCGTTGTTATGGATTGTACGCATTCCTTACAGCAACCCAATCAAACCAGCGGTGTAACCGGAGGCAATCCAGCCATGATTGAAACGATAGCCAGGGCTGCTATTGCCGTAGGAGCTGAGGGCCTTTTCATAGAAACACATCCCGACCCTAAAAATGCGAAATCAGATGGTGCTAATATGTTGCATCTTGATTTGCTGGAAGGGTTGATGGAGAAAATGTGTGTATTGAGAGCGGCTGTAATTAAGCTTTGATTGACAAATATAATTCTTGGATATATCGTTCTTATAAATATTTCGGATTGAAAAAACTTATTGAATATCTTCATTTACAATAATCGTTATTTCCCCAAAAATATAATAGGAGAACTTATTGAAAGTCCTGTTAATCGCATTAAAAAAAGGTTGAGCAGTGCCTGGTTCAATCCAATCATGCAATTCAATAATTACAGTCTTAACTTTTTTAAGCCATAGGTCACAGTGTTCATCAAACAAATATTTCTCTGCTGTTTCTATATCCAATTTTAGCAGATCAATGGTATTCAGGTTGAACTGTGACATGATGTCGGGTATAGACATACTTCTTATAGCCGAAGGGTCATTGGCGTCATTTGTTTCCTCAACCACCATGCCCCATTTTCCCTGATTAAATTTGTCATAAACCTTCAAAAGGGCATTCTTATTCCATATCCCGGTATTTACCAATGAAACATCCTTGTAGTTTTTCAAGTTTTTTTGCATCATTGCAAAATTCTCTTTATCGGGCTCTATGGCAATAATTTGAGCTTCCGGAAATTTATTTTTCATAAACACAGAGAATAGGCCAATGTTAGATCCACCATCAATGATTGTTTTGGGATTGATATTGATCATTTTGAGTCCATATTCTCTTGAAGCAAAAACCTGATGAAATGTTGGAATGTCAGATGAATTCTTTCTAAGATAGATTTTCTCTTTAGCATCCTTTATTTTGACTACACCTGTTCTGTTGAATAAGAATTTCAAACTAAGTTTAATTCCTTCCCATGGACCATACAGGAAAAAATAACGAGGTAAAGATTCAAGTGTCTTTTTGAAACTATTGTTCATTTAAATTAGATAGATTGAATTAGAATTATTTTGTTAATACCAAAGCCTTGCTCCTACTTTATCAAGATATGCCATGGACTTCCTGCTGATTTTTGTTGCCGGGACGTTCTTTTTAAATCCGGTTACTTTTTTTAGAATCTGGCTAAATCCGACAAGATTAAATCTCGTTTTTTTTAGAAACTGAAGTCCCCACATAAATACTGTAGAATAGAAGTATTTTTGCGGGAGATAACGCCAGGCAACCTTTGATTTATTTAACCACATCATGCCTAATTTTTGACTGTTGGTCACTCTCCCTTCTGGCGATTCCTTATGAAATACTTTGATCTGATGATCGAAGGCAATAGTGTAACCGGCATCAATAACCCTGTAGCTTAAATCATATTCTTCCATTCCATAAAAGAAATCGGAAGGGTATAATCCTGTTTTGGCAAATAGTTCTTTCTTCATAAGGTGCGCTGCACCGGTGAAATAGTAAGTTAAGAACCATTCTTTATTTTGGTATCTTTTAAAGTCCTTATGTGGAAAGGCAGATATTTGTCTTTCTTTGGTTGAATAGTAGAAAATATTGAAAGTGATAATTGCAGTATTATGTTCAATATATCTTTCCCCAGTAAATAAAGTAGCTGCAATTGCAACAGCATTATTATCGTAAAATTCCACGTCATCATCAAGGAACATCAGATATTCAGCTGTTGCAAGTTGGATAAGATAATTCCTCCCTTTTGCAACACCTAAATTCTCTGAATGCTTTATATATTTTACAGGCAGATCAGGATGCTGGTCAATGAAATCTTCAATGATTTGGTAAGAGGTTGTAGAAGCATTGTTGAGAAGTAAAATTTCTTTGACATGCTTTGTTTTATCCTCTTGGTTATTTATACTTTGAAGCAAAGAAAGAGTGTCTTCCGGTCGGTTGTATGTAATGATTAAGATGCTTAGAGACGCCATAGTAATGCTAATCTATAAAAGACTCGAATATACAGATTATGACCATAATAATAATTGATTAGTATAGAATGATTTATCTGATCAACGTAATATCTCCCTTATAGAACTTTATTTCCGGATTTTCCCTAAGCGTAATTCTTGTATAGTACATAAAAGTTCCGCTATCAACCTTTTTCCCTTTGAACGTTCCATCCCAGCCTTTTGTCGGATCAGCTGTTAAAAATACTCTTTCGCCATATCTGTTATAAATACTGAGTTCAAATTTTGCAACCGAACATCCTTCGCTGAGCCTCACCAAAAATTTATCATTAATGCCGTCACCATTGGGAGAAAAAGCATTCGGAACTAAAGTAATGCAATCGCATTCCTTGCTGGTTATTGCTATCGTGTCAGCACTGGTACAATCCGGATATGTAGTAATCTGTAACCAGTATTTACCGGCATCTATATTATTAAGCGCCGGGTTATTATTGCCATTATTCCAAAGATAGGCTGCCCCCGGGTAAAATACTTCTGAAGCAAGGTTTGTTGTAGTAAGTTCGCAAATAGCGCTGTCTGGTCCGAGATTTACTACAGGTTTTTCATTGAAAGTTACCATAACTGTGTCTGTAACCTTACATCCATCCAAATCTACAGAAACCCAATAAAGGCCCGATTCTGTTACGGTAAGGCTAGGGGTTTGTGCTCCCGTGCTCCATAAATAACTGTCAGCATTATTATTACTTGACTGAAGTGTATAAGATGCTCCCTCGCAAAAAGTAGTATCAGGACCGAGATTCTGCTCATTGGTAAAATAAACAATGGTTGTATCGTATGCTTTACAGCCATAAAGTGAAGATATTTCTGCAGAGTAGCTTCCTTCACCATTTACAAGAATGGAGGATGTATTGGCTCCGGTGTTCCAAAGATAACTGGAGGCATAAATACTATTGATGTTCAATTCAAAAACTGTAGTTGGACAAACGGTTGTATCTGTAAAAGCAAGAAAATCCTGGTCTATTGTGTCAATCCGCACGATGGATATGTTGGATTCTGCATGGCAGTTTGCATTTTGGGTAATTCCTTGCGGAGATACCCGGTATCTAATCCAATACTCGGCAGGTGCGACAACGGTATTAAAAGTAAAGAGTTGAGTATTTGTTGGTGACAAAGAGCCCGAATTGTTCCAGGAGCTTCCTGCATCAGTACTATATTGCCACTGATAATTCGGGTTGGTATACACGCCTGGCGTGATATTTCCTGTGAAATTAATATTGGTACTTTGACATAAAGTGGTATCCAGTAAGGGCTGAATAAGTGCATCAGGAACACAAGGACTTATTGTTATATCGTCAAGTGCTACATCATTTCCATAGCCTGAACCTGAAGTATTATTAATTAATTGTAGTTTAACTGTTGTATTGCTTCCATTTGAGAATAGTACCGTGTATTGATGCCATGAGCCATCTGTAGCTACATTGCCCGTTATCTGTTGCGCAATAACGTTGTTGGAGGGATCCAGAATTTTCATCGTAAAATTGGGATACTCAATAAATGAAGACCCTGCGACTACCATTGGATGGGTAGGAGCCATAAGATTTATCAACCAGATTGAATATTGTAATGTAGTATTAGGACATAAACCAGTCATCACATATTCAACAACAGTATCCCCAATCTGATCAGGCATATTTATACCCATAAACAATCCATTGGGATTTCCTGTATGATCATTTGAATTTAACCAATTAGGGGCCGGACCAAAAACAGATGAATTTTTGACCAAGCCTGAAGTATTCGCACCCGGAAGTGATCCACTTGTTTGTAAAATAGTGTTTGTAGTCAACCCCGGAGCATAAGTGCTTAAAGGAAAATACCAGGACTGGCTTTGATTACCTTGTCCGAAAGTAAAATTAAGAATAGGCGGCCCGATAATTCCGTTACATACAGTTGTCTGAGCTGATAATCCGGGACATAAACCAACGATGACCGCGAATAAAAGGATTTTTTTCATGGTGTCAAACTTTATTTATTTCTGTATGCCCTTACAAAAATACATTGGTGATTTTAGGAAAATATTAAGAATCAAAAGTAAAGAAAATTTAACATGGAAGAGATATCCTTAAAATTTGACGAATCTTTTTAGATGTGTATATAATAATGTAAATAGTATTTTGGCGATCTTTCAGAATTGTCAGATCTTACAGCGTTATGAAATTCGTATTTGCCATTTTACTTTTATTATCGACTAACGCTTTTGGCCAATACAGGCCAGAGGAAAACCCTCTCTTCAACGGAGAAAGAAAATTTACAGGTGGTTTGGTAGCGGGCATCAATGCTTGCCAGGTAGATGGTGATTATCTAAACGGCTATCATAAACTGGGCATAAATGTCGGCGCCGTTGCCTTTGTTAATTTTACAAGTAGGATAGCTGCCAGCTTGGAGCTACTGTATTCACAGAAAGGAAGTTACAGTGTAACTACGAGTGAGTCTCCATATTTTGGAACTTACTTTGCTAAATATTCTATCCAGCTCAATTACGCCGAATTGCCTTTGGTGTTTCATTATTACATCACTCCGAGATACCACTTAGGTATTGGTGCGTCTTACAATGTGTTGATCGGCTCGAAGGAAATGTATAACGATGCCAGTTTTAATACCATTATCGATCCTGAAATTTATCCGTTTAACAGACAGACTTTTGATGGCCTATTAAGCGGAAATGTAGTATTGTGGAGAGGGCTTATGCTGAATGTCCGATATCAATATTCATTGACAACCATAAGAAAACTTCAAAATATACCTGCAGGTCTTGGTTTTGAAAATCAGAAGAATAACATGTTTACCTTTCGGTTTATGTACCTATTTTAGTCTGCAAGCATATTGAGTGCTATATAACTCATCAATCCGGCGCCGGTTTTCAAGGCGTCTTCATCAATATCAAAATGGGAATTATGTACCGGGAGCGTGTACTTTTCATCATTATGATTCGTGCCGATCCTGAAGAAACAACCTTTGGTATGCAGTGTATAAAAACTAAAATCTTCAGCACCCATACGTAAATCCAGGTTTCTTATGTTTTCATTGCCCAAAAAATCTTTCGCAAAGGAAGAGGCGCGATCTGTAGTTGCCGGATCATTAAAGAGGGAAGGGTAGCCATCCGGAATATCAACTATAGCCTCTGCTCCAAATGCTAATGCTATTTGCGATGTTATTGTGCGGACGTGTTGCAATGCTTCTTTGCGCCACTGTTCATCAAAAGTTCGTAAAGTACCAATAATCTCAACACTATCCGGTATGATATTGGTTGCAGTGCCACCAGATATTTTTCCAAACGTAAGTACGGTAGGAGATAACGGATTGCTTTTTCTGGAGACAACTTGCTGTAAGCCGGTTATTACCATAGCGGCTACTGCTATAGGATCTACCGTTTGTTGTGGTAATGCGGCATGCCCGCCTTTACCTTTTATTGTAATATATATTTCATCGGCACTGGCCATATACTGTCCACCTCTGAAGCCTGCAGTTCCTGCTGGTAATTGAGGGTAAACATGCAAGCCGAGGATGGCTTCTGGCTTTGGATTTTCCAGCACGCCTTCTTTAATCATCAGGCTCGCACCACCGGGATTTTTTTCTTCACCGGGTTGGAATATAAGCTTAATGGTGCCTTCAAATTGTTCTTTATATTGTTGTAAGATGTTTGCTGCGCCCAGCAGGCAGGCAGTGTGCACATCATGTCCGCAGGCATGCATAACGCCCGGATTCTTTGATTTATAGTCTGTTTCGTTCTCTTCAAAAATGGGAAGAGCATCCATGTCCGCACGTAAAGCAATACATTTCTTTTGTGGGTTTTTGCCTTCAATTAAGGCTACAAGCCCTGTGCCTGCTACGCCTTTTTGGTAAGGTATAGCAAGTTTATCCAGTTCCGATGCTACGAAAGCAGCTGTTTCATATTCCTGGTAGGAGAGTTCAGGATGTTGGTGAATGTGCCTGCGTATCCGGATCAGATCGGGAAGCAATGTTTCTGCAAGGTTTTTTACAGCATTAATCATCGTCTTCGGTGTCGTTATCTTTATTTTTACGTACGGTATTAATATTTACTACATCCGGAACTATCATACAAGGATTGAATCTTGCAGACACTTTATTATAGAGATCCATGGCTTCCCTGCGGCTTTTGAAGTCTCCAACTCTCACCCTGAATTGAGGATTATTATATACCAGGTAAGAACGGACTCCAGGAAAAGCTCTCATAAAATCAAGCTTGGCTTGCGATGCTTTTTTGCGATCATTACCATTATAGATCTGAACCCGGAAACCTCTTACTTTACCAATGAAGGCACGATTAGTATTTGTTGGCTTACTAACTACAACTGCCAGTCTTTGATCTGCATGAATATTTACAGATCCGGTATCGGCTTGTTGTGCGATAGCAGAATATCCCAGGAAAATCAATAATAGTACTAAAGCATTTTTCATATTAAAATGGATGTCTTTTAATTTATCTCACCAAGAATAGCTACACTTGCTGATGCTCCTATCCTCGTTGCCCCCGCTTCAATAAGTTCTTTTGCAAAGGCAAAGGTACGAATACCTCCCGATGCTTTGATCTCAATAGTTGAAGGCAAATGTTTACGCATTAAAGATACAGCATGAATACTGGCTCCCTTTTCTGCATATCCGGTCGAAGTTTTCACGAAGTCTACTTTATGTTTTGCATAAAGGTCACAACAAGCTATTACCTCCTCATCAATAAGTATGCCACTTTCGATAATAACTTTAACTATTTTACGATGTAAACGTATGGGTTGCAAACAATTAACAATTTCCCTGGCGAGATATTCCATATCGTTTGCTTTTAGTGCACAAAGGTTAATAACAATATCCAGTTCATCGGCCCCGTCTGTAATCGCCTTTTTTATTTCTTCTACTTTAGCACCGATAGCACTATATCCAAAAGGAAAACCTATTACCGTTGCGATTTTAACATCATTATTGGTAATTAACTTTTTAGCTGCTGAAACAAAATGTGGTGGAACACAAACTGCCGCAAAGTGATGTTCTTCGGCTTCTGCACAAAGTTTTTCGATATCGGCAAGAAGGGTAGTGGGCTTAAGAATGGTGTGGTCGATATATGCTGCAATATTCATTTTAAAAGATTTAATGTAGCCGGAGGTCCCTGAATTTAACCGGCTTTCTGGAATGATTAGGAAATTGAAGTTTCATTATTTCTTCGGCGGAAAGGAAATTTATATGAGGGGTAACACGCCATTTGTGTTGAAATAAAGGTTTTATTATACTGTTACAAGCTTCGGATGCCAATAGTGAAAACAGGTACAGGTTAATTTCATCCTGACCGTTTTCGCCCGTACTTACATCAACTACGTATTCTTTTATCTCTTCGATCTGGTTTAATACTTCAAAGATTACCGGGGGATATAATGTGGTGCCTTTAAATTTGATCATTTGTTGTTTTCTGCCCAAAACAGGACCCAGGCGCATGGTATTACGGCCACAGCTGCAAGGCTCATAGTAAGCTCTGCAAATATCTCCCGTGCGATAGCGGAGTAATGGCATGCCTTCCACACCTAAGGTAGTTATGGTTACTTCTCCTTTTTCGCCTGGTGCTACGGGCTTGCCACAATCATCTATAATTTCAACTATTATAAGTTCAGGATGATGATGTCCACCCATACCCGCACTACATTCCGTGAATGCTGTTTGCATTTCGGTTGAAGCGTAGGTACTGTACAGCTCAATATTCCAGTCGTTTTTTATTTTT
>JBAZWL010000016.1:60455-105087 GCA_041660405.1 Taibaiella sp.
GTATTGGGCATTAAAGCATCGTCGCGCAGACTTTCTCCAATGGCCAAAACTTTTCTCACGCTTGTTGTTCCAGGAATGATTCCTTTGGTTTTGGCATATTCGGTCATCTTGATCAAAAACGATGGAACTGCCACCAGGCCTGTTGTTCCCAGCTGTTGTATAGTATCCCATTGCATAGCGGGCAGTCCCGGACCGGTTCTTATCACTGTAGCGCCTATTTTACCAAGCCCTGCATAATATGCGGTGCCGGCCATAAACTGACGATCGAGGGTTAGCATCAATTGAAAGATATCTTTTTCATCTGCTTCCATACAATGAAAAGATAAGAACTCATTGTACGCCAGCCGTTGCTGGTCATTGTGAGTAAGTGCTATAAAAACAGGTGTTCCTAAAGTGCCGGAGGTAGCCGTGTATTCACTGATTTGTTCACGGGATACACACAGGAAGTCCCAGTTATTGTTTTGGATATCCTGTTTATCTGTGGTAGGTAAATATTGAAGATCTTCAAGCCTGTTGATGGCATTTAGATCAATATTGTTATGGCTGAATAGCCTCTTGTAGAAAATGGAATGATGCTGAATGTAATTCAGCATATCTTTTAACTTAAGAAACTGGAGATCCGCTTGCTCCTGAAGTGATTTTTTTTCTATTTCCGGGATAAATGCCATCAGGCCGTGAAGGTAAATATTATCGAAATAAAGGAAAGAATATTTTAATTACTTTCTTCCTCCGGAAAAATGTTTTAATAAATTAATATAGAATTTCCTGGTATAGCAAGTATACGACAAAGCCCCTGTCACTAATGTGTTTCAGGCTTTGCCATATTGGTAGCAAGTTGATTAATGAGGTTGTATAATTTTTCAATATCAACTTCAAGCCTGCTTATCGTTTGCTCATACATTCTTTTTTCAAATGAACTTAATGTAGGCGGGATATTGGAATGATGTATGTCTTCAGAAGCATTAGGATTATGATAGAAGTTATCATTGATGCTAATGAGTTCAGATGGTGTTGTTTTATATAATTCTGCGAGGACTTCAATTCTGTCCAAAGTAATTTTTGTGGTCCCTTTTTCAATAAGGCTATAGGCATTTTGGGAAATGTCCAAAATGCGCGCTACATACTCCTGAGTGTAGTTATTTATTTCTCTCAGAATCTTTAATTTCTTTGAAAACTTCTGGGTAAGATTCATTTTCTAAACAATATTGAGACACTAATTTATAAAAAGATTTTTAAATCATTTTCAACAAAGACCCGGAAGCAGGAAAACGCTCCCGATATTTTAAAATATTGATCTTCAAATTAAACGACCTAACCTTTTATTCTAAAAGCTTACAAGCAAAAGTAGCAATTATAGGTAAACCGAGTGAATATCTTTTTGCCGGCTAAATTAAAATGCCTCTGTTTTATTAATAGGCTAATCATATGACAAATTAAAAAATTCGCTTGCACTTTTGCGGTGTTGTTAAAGATGCTATAAATAAAAGTTAGAAATAGTACAAGTGTTGACATTTCTCAAGTAGCAATTTTAATCTTTTCGTAACTAAATTACATTAAAATTATTTATAATCGATTGATTATTAAATTTTAATGGTGATATCTCTTTGCCTAAAAAAATATTTTAATCAAAGATATTTTTATGATTTAATGTTAAAATTAATACCTCTTATTATATTCTATTTACCATGATATTACCTTTTAAACCATATAAATATGCTTAAATTTAGACATCTACTCCTGGCGGGGATTCTCCTGGCCTCGATGAAAACATCTGCACACCGAATCGAGTACTATACATCGAACGGTTGCTTAACAATAGGCCAGTCCTTAGTGATTGATGCTTATGTAGTTTATGCCCCATCTAATACTTACTACCAATGGCAATTTAAAGGTAGTAGCGGCGGCTGGACTTATTTAATAGACGGAAGTAATACCATTAACGGCACTTCCTATACTGTTTCCAATGCCAAAGGAGGCCCCGTTCAGGATAATGCGCCAGCGCTTACTTTTTCTAGTCCTGATGCGAACCTGGACGGCGTACAGCTTCGTTGCCTCATGCGTGAAAATTATTATCCCAGTAGTTCCAGTTCAAATTCATCTACTATATGGGGAGGTGATAACGCTAACGTAAGTGAAACCAAAATGCTAAGAATCAGGTACAATGCAACTTCTGGGGCATGTGCCATTTCTTGTGATGATAACCTGCTGACTAATAGCAATGGTTATTATGGCGGATTTGAACAAGTAAGTTACAGCAACCAAAACTTCTCCGATAATAACTGGGGCAGTGGCGAAGGTTCGACCAATTATCCTGTTAACGGAGGCACTTTTAAAGTGAAGAACAATCCATATGCGGCGTATAGTTCGTTTAGCTCTGCTAAGTTTGCACCGCATAGCGGTAACTACCAAATGGTAGTAAACGGAAGCTGCAACTCGGCAGATAAAATATGGTATAAAACTGTTGCTGTTACTACGGGACAGGTTTATAACTTCTCTGTATGGGTAGCTCGTGTAGATAATACATCACCTACTATCCAATTGAAAGCAGGCTCTACGCAAATTGGTTCAGCAGTTATATCTGCTTCTATTGGTAACTGGATTCAGGTTACCGGAACCTTTACCGCTACTTCAAATACCAATGTAACATTTGCAATATTGAATAGCAGTGCCACTACTGGTGCTGATAATTTCGTATTGGATGATATTTGCCTTACAGCTTATGATCCGATATCAATCGGAGATAAAGTATGGTGGGATGTAAACAGGGATGGAGCCCAAGATGCAGGTGAGCCTGGTGTAAATGCCGTTACTGTTAAATTGTTCCCTGATAGCAATAATGATAATATCGGTGACAATGGCACTACACCTACAGCTACTACAACAACTAACAGCAGTGGTATCTATTCATTTACCAATATTACTCCCGGTAAATATTTTGTACAATTTATATTGGCATCTGGTTATACCGGATTTACTGCCCAGGATGCTGCACCTGTAGGATCTAACTCTACAGCTAATGTAACAACCGGTAAGACCGGCACACACGATTTTACAGCTGATTATGATAAGAAAGATGCAGGCTTGTTGAAAAACCTTACTATTTCCGGTAATGCTTATAATGATGCTTCGGCCCTTATTGATAATATGGTGAATGGCTCACCTATATCAGCCCTGGGTGCTACAGCTTTACATGCTAATTTATTTAAAGGAACAACGTTTGTAACTACCACTCCTATTAGTGGAGGAAGCTATACTTTCTCTAACCTTGCCGGTAATACCAACTATACTGTTGTAATCAGCACAGTGGCTGGTACTGCTGCTGCTACACCATCTTCTACATTAGCCTCAGGCTGGATGAATACAGGAGAATTTGTAGGTTCAGGTGCAGGAAGTGATGGTACAGTAAATGGTCAGGTAAGTGTAAGTTTAGTTATGAGTAATGTAGGCAATGTGAACTTCGGTATGCAACAACCGCCTACCGCTAACACAGCTACGCTTCCTGCACAAACTAATCCGGGCGGCGCCAATTTCGTAAATGTTCCAGCTACCGACTTTGGTGGTGCTGATCCTGGTGGTGGTTCTATAAGTTTTATAAAACTTACCTCTTTCCCTACAAATGCTTCGGCTTTAAAAGTGAACAATGTTAATTACACGTCTGCAACTTTTGCAACCGTTCCTAATATTCCGACCAATGCTGCAGGCCAGCCTACACAGCCAGTCAGCGTTGATCCTATAGACGGTAATACAAGTGTAGTGATTCCTTACCAAACTATTGATAATGGTGGCGCAATATCTACCAACACAGGAAATGTTACTGTACCCCTTACAATACCTCCTGATCTTACGCCTTTGATCACAGCGACGCCTTCTGTAATGCATGGCATCACAAACTTTAATGTTACGATCAAGGTTTCAGAAGTTTCAGGTACTGCTACCAGCGGATTAATTACACTTTATGTTCCTAAAGATGCAAGGATCGCATTTACTTATAACAACACTTTGACTACTATAGGTTCTCCGGCTGTTACATTGAATAACCCGAACTGGACTTATACCGGTACCAATCAGTTTTACTACATTTTTACTTCGACAACTCCAATACCGGCTAACGGATTTTCGACTATAGGTTTTGCAGCCCAGTTTAATCCGTTAAGTGCACAGGGAGTATATGTATTGAGCTCTGTAATTGTAAGTGGTAGTGGTGGTGAGACTAAGTTCTCTAACAATTCATCTTCTGTATCCCTAACCTATTTCGTTAATTAATTTACAACAATAAAACTTTATGAAAAAGCTCATATATTCCTTACTCTTTTTGTCCCCGCTCTGCACGTTCGGACAAAATTATAATCCCTTTGTCTCATCGGGCATTATCAATCCTGCACCACTTACATCTGTTGAAAGTGCTGGTACCGGTACCGCTTCTTTCTTTGTAGGCAACAGCGGTAGTGATGATCTGAACCTGGTTGCAGGTAGTGAAATGAAGGTAACCATCGTATTGTCCAGAGGTGAACCGAATAACGCCAACCCTTTGGCAGCTATATCCGGAACCTTCGCTTCTAAATTTACCTGGGTGTACACTGCTGCTACCAAAACTTTTGTTGGTACACAAAACCAAACGATAGGAAGTGGCTTAGCTGTAGACGGTGCCGGAGACATTATCGTTGCTTATAAAGTTACAACGAACTCTCCTGTAACAGGCCCTAACAATGGTTTCTCTGCTGCACTTATAGTACCGGCTTATTCTACAGTAAGTAATGCTACAGGAGATGATATGGTAAGCTCTTATACCTGGACCACTTTCAAAATTTCCGGTACAGTGTTTAATGATGCAAATGGTTTGAAAGACAATATCATTAATGGTACCGGTACCAATGCCGGTGGACTGAATGCTTTCCTTGTAGATACTCTTGGCACTGTTACAGCAATAACTCCTGTAGCTTCCGATGGTACTTATAGTTTTGCAGGCCTTAATCCTAAATATTATACAGTAAGAATATCTACCAACAGTGGTAGCGTAGGTAACCCTGCTCCTGTTCTTGTTTTGCCGACCAACTGGGTTTTTACAGGTGAAGGAACTACTCCTGCAGGTGATGGTACCGTTGATGGTATCACTGCCAGCCCTGTAGTACTTGCTGATAGAACCGGTGTTAATTTTGGTATTGAACAACGTCCTTTTGCTTTAACACTTACTGCTGCCCCGGTTAATAATCCCGGAGGAACTTTAAGTGTAACTGTGCCTTCTGGAACATTTGGCGGTACTGATCCTAATCCTGGTACAGTGGATTCTATCAGAATTACAACCCTGCCATCAAATGCCACAAGCATTACTGTAGGTGCTACTACTTATACTTCTATTCCTGCAGGTGGTATTACTATTCCTGCTCCGGGTGGTGTTCCATCACAGGTTATCAAAGTGGATCCTATTAATAACACAGCTACTCCGGATACACTTATAGTAGGTATTCCGTATTACACGATTGATAATGCAGGTGTATTGTCTGCTGTTCCAGGCCTGGCTAATATGCGTTTTATCGTACCGGATCTTACTCCGAATATTTCTGCATCACCTAATATCATGACCGGAACTACACAGTTTTATCTGACGGTTAAAGTAACGGAATTGTATAACGTTTCTACTTCAGGGCTGATCACTGTATTTATTCCTAAAGATCCAAGGTTAACTTTTACTTATAACAATACTCTGACTTCACTTGGATTTACAACACTTAATAATTCAGTGTGGAGTTATAATGGCTCTAATCCGATCTACCATATATTCACTACCAATGCTGTAATTGGTGGAAGCCCTGCTACCTCTACTTCTACTTTTGGTATGCTTGCAACCTTTACACCTGGTAACACGATGGGTCAATACACTCTTACATCTACTATAGCATCCGGAAGCGGATCAGAAGTGAAAACTACCAATAACAATGATGCAGAAAGCATCGATTATTTCTCAAACTAAAAATAACCAAACAATGAAAAAACTTCTAACATCCCTACTTTTAACCGGATCAGTCTTGTCTTTCGGACAGACCTACAATCCTTACGTTAATCTTTCATCTGTTAATCCGGCACCACTGCAACCAGCAGAGGAGAACGGAACAGGTACGCTGACTTTCCATATAGGCAATAGCGGAACTTCTGATCTGTATCTTGATCTGATAAATCCTATGCTGATCAATTTAACCTTGAGCAGGGGAGTGCCTGATGCATTGATTCCTATCAGTGCAGTAGGTGGAACGTTTGCATCAAAGTTCGTGTGGTTGTACGATGCATTAAGTCATTCTTACCTGGGCACACAGATTGCTCCGATTGCTGCAGGCACTGACGGAACTATTACCGTTAGCTATAAAGTTACCGCGAACTCTTCTTTTGCCGCTCCACAGAATGGTTTCAATGTAAACATTGTGCCTCCCGCTTATAGCAATGGTCCTAATTCAACTGCTGATGATAACATAAACAAATACGTATATACGGTTACTGTTGTTTCCGGTAATGTGTTTAATGATGTAAACGGTATGACCGATAACCTTGTAAATGGTAATGGTACCAATGCGGGTGGACTGAATGCTGTATTAATTAACAACCTGGGCAATGTAGCTGCTACAACTCCGGTTGCCGCTGATGGTACTTATATGTTTACGGAAGTTCCTAATGGGGATTATAGTGTATTGGTCACTACAGCGAATCCTGCAGTAGGCGCACTTACACCATCTACTTCAATTTTGCCTACAAACTGGGTAAACACCGGTGAAGGAACAGTAGCTGTGGGTGATGGTACTATCAATGGTCTTACAAGCATTGTAAAGGGAAATAGTTCAGTAACAAATGTAAACTTTGGAATTGAAGAGCGTCCTACAGCAATATCCAGTACTACAACTACATATAACAATCCGACCGGTACCAATACTACTACAGTACCTGCTACTGCATTCAGTGGAACTGATCCATCTACCGGAACTGTTGTAGACCTTACTTTTACCGCTTTCCCAACTAATGCAACAACAATTACAATTGGTGCTACTACTTATGACTCCGGTAATTTCCCTCCGGGTGGTGTAACTGTACCTGCTCCGGGCGGACAGCCTACTCCGGTAGTATTAGTAGATCCTTTTGATGGAAGTGTTACCGTAACTATTCCTTTCACTGTTACCGATAATGCTACTTTTACTTCTACCAATACAGGTATTGTATCGATTCCGTTTGGTGTTCCTTTGCCACTTGACCTGCTTGCTTTCGATGCTCGTAAAGATGGTCAGACAGCATTGCTTTCATGGAAAACAGCCAATGAAACTAAAGTAAAACACTTTGAAATTGAGCACAGTGTAACAGGTTCTAAATTCGTTAAGATCGGAACTGTAGATGCTGCGAATAAACTTGCCCAGAATGATTATCAATTTACAGATCGTAATCCTGCTACAGGTCTTAACTTCTATCGTTTGAAAATGGTAGACATGGATGGTGCATTCACTTTCAGCCCGATAAAGCAACTTGAATTCACTGACAGCAAAATGGATATCAGTCTTTATCCTAATCCTGCTACCAACGAGCTGAATATTGAAATCAAATCCGGAAATTGCAATGATCTTTCCAATGCTCATGTTACATTATTTGACATAGCCGGAAGAATGGTTATCTCAAAAGCATGGACTGAAGTATGCAGTAATCCTGTAAAAGTTATTGATCTTAGCCAGCTTACAGATGGTGCATACTACATCACAATCAGAAACGGTGCTGATGATGCAGTGCTGATGAGCAAGAAAATCGTTAAAACGAAGTAAGTACAATAATCATTAAACCTAAACAAGAGGCCTCTTTTTAAAGAGGTCTCTTGTTTTTTAAATTGGGAAAGCGATACCCAATCGCCATTTAACCTAAGCCGATTAAAATTATTTTTGGTTGTCTTTTATCGGAAAGCCACTAATAGTATAGTTGAACTATCTATCAAGTATGGTTAAACTGTATATCAAGTATGGTTGAACTGTATATCAAGTATGGTTGAACTGTATATCAAGTACGGTTGAACTATATATCAAGTATGGTTAAACTGTATATCAAGCATGGTTGAACTATATATCAAGTATGGTTGAACTGTATTTTAAATATTAAGCACTTGCCAATTAGATGGTCATCATTAGCTAAAATAGAAAGCAGTCTCTTATCAAGAGACTGCTTTCTATTTTAGGCTTGGCCCGTAAGAATTAGGATAATAATTTTTGCCTTAATAAGAATTCAAGCTGGCTATTGGATATTTCCAGTTTTTCATTCATTTGTTTAATCTTTTCTTTTTCCATATAAATGTCATACGCCCTTTCTATGGTTTTATCCAGTTCTTCTTCATTCCAGGGCTTAGTCAGGTAGTGGAATATTTTACCTTTATTTATAGCATCTACAACGGCATTCATATCTGTAAATCCGGTGAGCAAAATTCTAATAGGATCTGGGAAATCATCAATAATCTTTTCAAGAAATTCCACCCCGGTCATATTAGGCATGCGCTGATCCGTGATGATAACATGAATGAGGTTATTTCCCAGGATCTTTATTGCATCAGAGCCACTTATGGCTGTAAATACTTTATATTTTAATCTGAAAGTCGCTTTGAACGAAATCAGATTATTCTCCTCATCATCCACGTACAGAATTGAGATCTTATCGTTATTCATCACCTGGTATGTTTTATAAATTTGCTTAATGTAATGTTATAGGAAGTGGTTAAACTTTTTTTGGTTAGGGTAAAGGTAAGGTATAATTTATTTCATTAGCCGAAGATAAGTAATTGTAGTTGAATATTAATTCATGTTATAAGGTTTTCTCAAATTTATTATTACGCTGGTGAATATTTTTAATCTAATATCATTCCAGAACATCTTATATCTAATATTAAATCAAATATAAACATAAATTACAATCTTAATTTAATGATAATTACTTCATCTCATTTATCGGAATAGTTAATGTAAAGGTAGTTCCCTCGCCCATGGTCGTATCTACAGCAATGCTCCCATTATGCTTTTGAATAGTATTAAAGGCTATTGACATACCTAAACCTGTGCCCTGGCCTACATCTTTTGTAGTAAAAAACGGCTCAAATATTTTATACTTGGTCTGTTCGGTCATCCCGGTTCCATTATCTGTTATTTTAATAATAACATTTTCACCAGCCAGGGCAGTTTCTACAGTTAACGTTCCACCTTCTTCCTCGCCAAACTTTTGATTGATAGCAAAAAGTCCGTTTGATATAATATTTAAAAATACTTGGTTTAGCTTACCCGGATAACAATTTACAAGTGGTAACTTATTTAGATGTTTTGTTACTTTAATTTTACTGAGCAAGTTGTTAACAATAGTTATGGTAGATTCCAATCCTTCATTAACATCAGCCAGTTTTAAATCATCTTCATCAAGGCGTGAAAATATCCGCAGGCTTTTTACAATTTCTGCAGTTCTCGACGCACCCTCATTGATACCTTTTAATAAGTGACTTATTTCGGTTTTAAGATAATCAAAATCCTGTTCTTCTTTATAAGCTTCTGTTCTTTTAACTTTCTCTTCGTCACTTATGTTTTGTGTATTCAGATCTTCCAGCAAATTTATAGTATGGAAGAGCACCTCTACGTCTCTTTTTAACGGGCCTATGTTTCCGGTTACAAAATTTATAGGGTTATTAATTTCATGTGCTATACCAGCCGTCAATTGACCCAATGAAGCCATTTTTTCTGATTCCACCAGTTGCATCTGCGCTTCCTGCAGGTCTTCCAAGGTAGTATTTAGTTCCTCATTTTTATGAATCAATTCTTCTGTCCTTTCTTTCACTTTTATTTCCAGCAATATGTTTTGTTCTTTGATAATCCTGCTGTTTTCTTTGGCAATTCTTAATGCATCTAGGCGCGATTGATCTTTTTCCTTTTTAAGAATATTGATACGGTCGGCCAGTGCAAAGGATAGCAAAACGGCTTCCAATGCGGACCCTATCTGCACGGAGTGTACAGTAAAGAAGTTATAAGGAAAAACATCAAAATCCTTCAGTACAAAGACGATTACACTGAAAAGGAACACATTCCAGGCTACCAGGAAGAAAAAGGCTGGCTTACGGTTTTTACGATAGACCAGGACCGCAGTAATAAAAATGGAAATGGCGCCCAAACCCGCGATTGCGTTTACCACCATATAACTCACTACGGAGAAGCCTGCAAAAAGCAGGGCTATAGCAATAATGTCGGCAATGATGATAAAGGTCAGTACGCGATTCGACCGCGGTGTATGGGTTTTGGTTCCCAAGAAATATTTGACAAACATTACGGTACCAATGCCCGACATAGCACCTAAAAAGGTGAACATATTCTGCCCGATCCAACTGTCTTTTTCCAGTGAAAAAAAGCGATGAATATAGCCCAGCAATGCAGCCTGAACCAACATTACCCAAAAAATATAATTAACGTAATAAAGATACTGCTTGTCTTTTGCTGAGAAATAAATAAAGAGGTTGTAAAGGATCATAACAATCATGATTCCCAGGTACAGGCCAGAGAAAGCGTCTGTCTGCGTGATGTCCTGCAACATATCCTGAGTAGTGCCCAGGGTAAGTGGTACTATCAGTTGTTTGTTACTGCGCAGCTTCAGGTAGCAAGTTATAGTATCACCTTTCGCTGCATCAAGATTATAGATGTAAAACTCATGTTTATGGCTGGGTTGCAGCACATACTGCGTATCTGTTTGGCCAGGTTTATTAGCGCGTACTTCATAAAGCGTTACTTCATCTATCGGAGGGTAGGAGAGGGTCAGAATAATATTCTTTCGTTCAGTAGTATTTACCATGCGGAAACATACCCAGTTATTGAACCCCGTTACCCCAAAATCGGGTACACTCTTGAGCCCCGGAACAAATAAATGTTTCAGCTTTTGAACATCGTTAAGGGTAAGGCGGGAAGTAGAATCCTGGAATGTGGCCAATGATTTTCCTATATAGGTATCGCCCTGGCCGCTGCCAAACTTAATAACTGGTTGTGCAGCAGTAGTTAAACCTGATAAAAGAAATATAATAAGAGATAGTAGCTTGTAGCGGTGATGCATTTAAGTAATATTGGTATCCCTGAATTAGGGCATAAATGTAAAAAACAGATTCTTATTCACACTATCCGGATGAAAAAAAACTGTTGTAAATTACTATGACCTTGCAGTGATATTGCCAGGGAAGTTGTGCTTATGCTTTATCCTTCATAATATCTTCGGGATCTACATAAAATCTTCCTGACTCAATAAAGGAACCAAGCAATATTCTGCGGCACACATCAGTAGTAATAGCACCACCTAATACTACGGAAGAAGCCAATTGTGGCAAGCCATAAATAGAGCGTTGCAATTCAGCTATGGATAGACGTAACCGTTGCGAAATAGAATCGGCGCCCACTATTTTAAGGATCATAGACATCCTTTGTTCCGGGCTTAACGATGCAAGATCTTCCAGCGAAATACCTTCAAGTAAGCCATGTAACACAGGCCGCTCAGGATCAAGATCAAATCGCTCTATATCCATCATGCCCCTGTCATTGGTATCCATAACTACGGCAATGCCTTTTGCCCTGGCTTCAAGACGGCTGAATATCTTCATGTCGATGTTATCGCATACCTCCACCAAAATATCCAGCTTATTGCTTTGTCCCAGGAAACTGCCAATATTATCACGGGTAATACCTTCTTTGTAAATCTCAACATGTAGATAAGGATCTATCTCTGCTATCCCCCTGGCTGTAATCACAACCTTCGATAACCCGAGGCCGCTCACGCCTGCCCTGATGCGGTTCAGGTTGCTGAGTTCCAGCATATCAAAATCGGCAATGCGCAATGTGCCGCAGGTTCTTTCCATGGCTATGGTCAATGCAATGGATTGTCCTACCGAGGAGCCGATGACGCCAATTGTTTTTTGCCTGAGCAGTTCCTGTTCTTCTTTAGTTATCTTAAGCTGATTCCTGTTTGTGCGTACAGCAATAAATTCTTCCTCATCGAGCAGATGCACCATAGATCTGTTCCAGGGGTAATAAGCCCATACTCCATACTGCTCAGGATCAATGCCATTAAGATGCTCCTGTATTAGTGTGTCTGTATCTGCTGCGCTGAGTTGCCGGGAGGGATGATAACATTTCATCAGGTCTTTTAACTGGTCGGACAATTCATCGTGGATGAAGGCTACTGCATCCGAAGTGCAAAGTTGATCAAATGTTTCCCGGTCGTGTTGTTTGGAGAGGCGCAGCAGTAAGGGTTTGTATACAGAAGAGAGCTCTTGTGTAGTTTTGATTTTCTGATTCTTAATATCCATAAATGGTATCGAAGTTATATATCCGGACTGTGGTGGCTTAGTTTAATGATTAAAGGAAACTGATATTTTTTTCATCCACCTTAACGGTTTCCAAAGGCCTTTTCAGATTAGCTATAACATCTTTTATACTCCACGCGTCCAGGTTGGGTATGGCGATGTCGTAATGTATAGTCATCTGTTTGCTTCTGAGTTCTTCTAATATTACGACCTGTAGATTTTGCCTTAGTTTCATGATGGCCCGGCAGTCCTCTTCAACCGAATTTTTCAGGGTGTCAATATCAGTCATATACACTGCTGTAGCAAGCAGGTCAAGTTTTGGATAGTAAAAAGTACCGTGATTACCTACCGACTCCAGTACTTCGAAACCCACATTCTGCGCCATTTTCAGCGTGTAAGGGGCGCACAGACCGAAAAGGGAAGTAAGCCCTATCTGAGTAGAAATAGCTACAGCCGCACGAAACAGGAATATACTGCCGATACCGTAACCCGCTATTTCTCTCGAGTTCCACAGGCCACATACCTCGCCAGTACCTTTAAGTGCATATTCGTAAACGGTATCAAATATCCTGGTATCAAAAGCGCCTGTAGCTTCTTCGACGGGTAAAGAAATAATACCGTTGGCAACATGAACCCTTGCTCCTCCATATACTCTACTACGGTCGAGCGATTCTACGATAAGTACAAAGGAAGATGGATTATACATCCAGGCATTGTTGGAAGAGGTCACTTTCTTTACACCAATACTGGTAAGCACTTTCATGTGCCCTTCAACGAATTTATTACAAGTTTCAGGATCGTCTATAGCCCTGAAGGCTCTCAATCTAACTTCCGGTTTATCTTTGTTCAATAAAGCGTCCATTTCAGTATCCTAAATAATTATTCAAGTTAAGGTGGGAGATTTCTTTTTGCTTGCTGATGTAATCAATGAAACATTTCTCCTCAGATAAATTGATATAATCAGAGATAAATTGTCAATATCTATACGGTGAAAAGATGTTTTATTAACAAAGTAACTGAGCTGATAGAAGTAGGTTTGGTTGGTTCTCAAGTATCCAAATGTTAAACAAAGGTAATTTAATAGGTGTAAATATTAACGATTGATTTATGCAAAAAAAAGATGAAATTTAGGGTAATGTATTGGCTCCAAATTAGTTGCGCACTTCAACTTTCTTTGCATACGAACATTTTTTTATGGTTTCTTGTATTTTTTTAATAATATTTCAATGGTCTGGCCTGTAAAATAAAAAAAGATGTCAATAATTTTTGACATCTTTTCAATTTTGTGCTCCCACTCGGGCTTGAACCAAGGACCCCCTGATTATGAGAAACTAACCAGGTGATTTAAGAACACAAACGCTTCAGCTGTAGCGGATTAAAAAGTCTTTAAAAATAAGAACTCACACTTTGTACTGACTATTTTACTGACGTTACTTTTTTTCTGTAACCCTCGCCTGCATTGGATTTCGTAGGATAGGTTGCTTCTATGTTTGCAACGGCTTCTTTCAAAAGATCTAAAGGTGATACATTCGCCTTTGATGTAAGAAACATGTTTTCAGTCTTGCCAAATAAGTAATATAAATCAGCATCAAAATGGGAGGCAGCTCTTAATATTTGTTCTGTTGTAAAGCCCCGATTCCCCTTTTTTATTTCGGTAACGGAAGCCGTGTGAAGTCCTATTATATCACAAAATTCTTTTTGAGATGAAACGCCTTTGATTGAATTACGTTTAACGTAATACAACAACTTAAGCATCCTTTCTTCAACAATAAAAAGTTTTTTCGCAGTCATGAAACTCTATTTAATTCTACTGTGTTGAGCTCTGCATTTACCGTTAGGCCAAATTGATTTGCCATTTTCTTTAATAAAATCTTCCCCTCATCTTCTGTTTGATATTCCAATGCATTTTTAATGATGGCTGATTCGTTTGCCCGACCAAACATCATAAACACTTCCTGGCTTTTAGGAGTAGTAATTTTTAATTTATTGAAATCAATAGAGGCGAATTTGCCAAGATCTTCCAATTCAATTTTTGCAATGTTGCAACCATTGTTAGAAGGTCCTTCAAACACAAATTTCAAGGTTGATTTATCTTCAAATAGGAAGATACATTCATCTCCTGGATGCATTGCAAATTCGCAATTAGGCGAAGACATTTTAAGGAAAACGATTTTTTCTGTTGCAATAAATCCTATTTTAACTATAGTGTTGGTTTTGGTTCCCGCCATAGTTAACCACTCTGTATCTTTTCCTGCAACCTTAGTAACTATGACAGTCTTGTGGCCGGTAAAATCATCTATAAATAAACTGCATTCAATCTCTGAATTCATGCTACCAATTTGAATTATCTTTCGCTGTTGCTGGTGTGGTTAATGCAGCCTTTAAAATATTTGCTTCTATCTGATTGATACATTTAGAGACAAATTCATTGATGTTTTTTACTGTTATTGGCGAGCTTTCGCATTTAAGCATTTTTTCGTAATAGCCTGCATTGTCACATTGCGGCCTGCCTTGTGCATATATATCTTTAAAAGCTGGAGGGTAGCCAAAAGATGTTTTATTAGTGTATCGCATGTTTACAAAATCCACTTTCATCTTCCCATCTTTTAGGTGAATTTCAATATCACCATACACAGTTACAAAATCGAATGGATTTTCTTTTGCAGCTTGATAAACAAAAATTGCACTGGCAGTAATAAGATCCTTTTCTTCTTGCTTTGATACAATTCCTGGATCCTTTACATCTTTATCGAAAATCTTTGCCCGGCCAAGAGCCCAGTCACGGTTCCTATTTTTGATTGCATCATTTATATAGTAAAACTCTGCAGGGGCAGATTGTATATAAGACGCAATGTTTTTGAAAGCCTGATCCTTGTTAATGCCAGGTAGTTCAATAATCTTTTCCGAATGTGGTTTTTCTGGTGGTGATGTTTGTGCATCTACCCTGAAATTGAGTAAGATCACAGCAACTATTATAATTAAATATCTCATGATTTGGTTTTTGAGTTATAGGTAAAATTAAACTTTAATTTGAATACGTCTTGGAGGTGGTGCACTCCAATCAAGTTTTCTCCTGAATATCCATATCTCCAGGACCTCATTTAATGGTATTCTTTCCTGGCCATAAAGTTCATTATCCGCGTGTAAAACTATTTCGTTGGGATTATCCTGGAGAATCCTTTTCAGAGTAATTCTATTCTTCGTAATAATGACATATACATAGTAAAGCCTCAAGTTTTCTTTCCAATCTTCCTTTGGTACTTTTTCTGCCAATACCCATGATTGATCTTCTATGCCAGAAACCTTGCCGGTAGTTTCATCAATATATTCCATGCTGTCACCTTCTACCTGAAAGAACCTATAATTATCACCATCATAAGGACTATTAGGAAAATAAATACGATCAAGTTCGCTCTGATATACAGTATCATCAAAATGCTTTGTGTAGTTGGCCTGTGCTTTAATTGGTACAGCAATTACTCCTTTCGGCTTGTCAGAAAACAATTTTTCATTTCTGATCCTATCTATTTCTCTGAAACTTTCTTTTTTATCAACAAAATCACCTATAAACATTCTGCCGGTACCTTCCTCAATATATTCTCTGGGAACACCCAAAGATGTAACCATTTCATATTTTGCGCCTTTGCTTAGATCTAACTCTCCATTTTCATATTTGGATATGGTAGTTTGATCTACTTTAAGCAATTCCCCGAACTCTTTTTGAGTTTTTTTAAGAGCTTTCCGTACTGCTTTTATTCTTTTTCCTTGGTCAATAAATGGCTTTTCCAATTTATAATCAATCATTTAGTAATTGACAAGAAGAAAATATGAATTTTCTTATGAAATTATTTCATGAAACTGCTCTTTTTATGGAATGATTTCATATTTTTGCGTAACGATACCGAAACAATGACAAAAGTATCGCAAAGAAATGACATTTTTTATTGAATCATAAAATTTTACGTAAAAATACCTACGAAGGGGTATGAAATAAATAAACAAAATGAGAATACCGGAAAAAATATTGGATCAATGGAAATCACTTTATACCCGTGGCGATCTGACTAAAATGGCTAAGAATGATGAAACGCAAAGGAAGTATATCGGTGCTGCACTAAGTGGTGGTGAATGCACTGATGAAATTTTTATCATCATCCGGGACTTCTACAATGCAAGAATTAAACTTTTAAATACCGCTTTGCCAAATGACAAGAGAAAGAACATTATTAAAAGCGATGCAGCTGCAGCAGGAAGCGATGTATTACAATAATGAGGCGCAAAAAAAGCAAAAGGAAGCTAACAGACTGATAGAGGGTCTGACGGAGGTTGGTGCTGCTACCACCACCTCCCCCCGAAAGGGGCGAATAACAAAAGAGAACAAGATTAAAATTTTAGCAGACCTGGATAAATCGCTTTATAAAAAATCAAAATAAAAAAAGCCTCTGCGGTAACAGAGGCAATTCTTTAACAACTACAATAGTAATCGCATGGAAAGCACAAAAGTAGCACATGAATTGGACACATCCAAATTGATCGTGATCGATCACATCTTCAACCTTCATGATAATGCATATGATGTTTTGGTTTCTGAAGAATCAAAACTATCTGAATCCTGGAATGAGCAAATTACCATGGATGAAATACGCGATCATGTAACAACACCTACCGGTATGGTTGATGCTTCTATCAGAAGCCCTTTCACTAAAGACAATGTTGAACAGTATATCGATTTCGATTACTACATGAACTACGAGTTTGAAAATGAAGCAAAATTTATCCTGGCATCTATCCTCAATAATCGTTCAAAAGAGGAGGCAGCATAATGGAAACTTTATCTGCAATCCAAGAGGCAATGGCCGGTGTGTATCACACCATAGAACATCTTACGGCCAAGGAAGCGCCACAGGATATTATCGATGTATTGAATAATGCTTTTGAGCTTCTTGTAATAAAAAAAACTAACGCACAAATCCAATTTATAAACCAAAACCCAAACACTCAATCATGAACACATTCCAAGTATTATGCAATCCGCTCGTAGGTTATATAGCCGCAGCTGCTTTAGGCTTATTAATCGTTGATATTTCAATGCTATTTGAAATTAAGAAACTAAAAATTAATCGCCCAGGCATGAGCGAATCGTTTCAAAGGAGAGTAATACATATCTCCAAAAACATAGACGAGGCATTGAGGACAAGCAACGCTGCTCTTTTGGATAATTGTGAACATCGTGTAAAAAAGGATTCTGAATTCAGTCTTATCGAAGCAAGAACAATCAGGCTGATGTTGCTGAATGATATTACAGTAGCCAGAACTGCGATTAAAAAATTTGCTCCTGATCATCTGGCTTTTCTCCTGAACTAGTATGGAAACATTGGAAGTATTATCGAAGCTACTTATAAGCCTCGCAGGAGGACAAGTGACCTTAAACCTTTCTATAACCTTAATAAAATCATTTTCAAATCATGCTTACAATGCAAAGTCAAACTATAAGCGAAGAAAGAAAGATTCGCGAAATGGACGCTCCGGAGTTGGCAGAATATGCCGGACGGTTGGCAGTCAAGATTACAGAAGAAACAATTACGCCTGAAGAGCTAAGGTATTACAACCTCGCTAAGGCTAACTATAAAGACATTACAGGTAGGGCGCTTACAGAAGCTACTATGACCCGCCGATAATTTTTTCATGGTGATGGGTTTAGACTGACGGTTTCAACCGTCGGTATTTTAAAACAAAATTCTTTTACAACAACAATAAATTAGTATGGAAACTGCAATTAATCAAAACCAACAATTAAGCAATCTTTTAAACGATCCCAATATAAAAGGAAAGGACCTGATTTCAAGCCCTCTTGTAGCTGACCGCTTCGAATTCCTTTACAAAACAGTAAATGGTATTAAGGATGATAAAGTTGCTCATGCTTATTATGAAACAGAAAAGTTTTATTTTCTTAAACGTATCGCAGAAAGTAAGGACCTGAACCTTTGTACAAACTTAAGCTTGTACGGTGTGTTTCTGGACGTTGCAGTTAATGGCCTGTCCTTCGATCCTTCAATGAAACATGTATATGTGTATTCAAGGAATGTAAATGTTGGAACTAACGATAACAAAGTATGGCAAAAACGTGCCGTAATGGATATATCCCCTTATGGCGAATTACTTCTACGGCAGCAGCAAGGCCAAATCAAATATGCTGACAACCCGATGTTGGTTTATGAGGGTGATCATTTTGTTTATGGTACAAAAAACGGAAACACTGTTGTAGATCACCTCGTTACTCTTCCGCGCAAATCTGATCACATCATTGCCGGATATGTTAAACTAACAAGAGCAGATGGTAGTTATGACTTCAAGCTACTTAGCTATGAAGATACACAAAGGCTTCGCGCAGCAAGTAAGGATAGTAATTCTGTTGCCTGGACAACAGGGTTTCCAGGAATGGTTGTAGCAAAAGTTATCAAGCATGCCTTTAAGAACTTTCCAAAGTTGCGTGTTGGTGCGTTCAGTCAATTGCAAACTGAAATAATTGATCAACCTGAAGATATAGATTATGGTATTGATGTAACCGATCAGGCTTCTGCAAACAATACCAATGAACAACAAAACCTTGCTCAAGGTGATCAAGAATACTTTAATCCTTCAGCAAATTTCAATGCTAATCCTCAAGCTGCGCAGCAGCAACAATCTACTCAAACAAATCAATCTACACCTGAAGAATTAGACTTCTAAACATAAACCCTCCTCAAAAATAATCGTATGGAAACTCAAGCATCAAATCCCAATGCACTTATCACGGCAGATGAAATTTACAACAGATCTATTGAAACCTTCCGTGATGGTGGTGCAATATTACTGGCGAACCAGGCACTTGTTAGTAAAATTGTTGCTGCAGGACAAAGCATTTTGAATCAAGTTCAGGCCAATGGTGGTAAGTTAAATCCTGAATTGGACAAGCTTTGTAATGCATTTATTGCTAAAGCTAATACTCGTAAAAAGGAAATTGAAGAAACTCGTAAACCCGTAACACAAATGATGACTGCTGTGCAAAAAATGTTCACAGCTGAAGAATCTAAGATTGATGTTACCAAACCCGATACTGAAATCGGAATCATTCAAGGTTTACGCAATCAATACGCCAAAGAGCTGGCAGAAGAAGAAAAAAAGCGTAAAGATGAAGCTGATAAAAAGGCTAAGAAAGCACAAGAGGCCATCAAGTTAAAGTCTGACTGTGAAACACAGCTTACGCAATACTTTAATGATTACTTACTGCAAACAAAACAAACGTTGCAATCCCGATTCAATGCAATGACTTTAGCAGATTTCGATACGATTGCTGATAAGCTTAAAGAATACAATCCAATTTATGCTTACAAGCATTATGAATCATTTGTTCCTCGCCTTTATGCCATGAATCATGATCAAAAGGAGGTTCAAAATGTCGTTACCAATGTAGTCAATGGCCGGTTTGATACTTTCTCTGAAAAATACAAAGCTGAATTAACTGAACTTAAGAATAGTCTTATTGTACGTCTTCCTTCCAAGAAATCTGAACTGAACGCATTGGCCGAAGCGGATCAAGAGGAAAAGGATAGGCTCGAAGCTGATAAGAAGAAACGGGAAGAAGAAGCTGATCGTAAGTTAAAAGAAGAAGCTCTGCAATCACAACAACAGGCTGAATTTAGTATCAATAGCTCGGCTGCTGCAGAAGAAACAATGGTTCTTTTTGAAAAGGAAGCTGCTGTTACTGTTGATACACCTGCTCCTGAAACAAGACAAGGATTTGAAATTGAAGTAACAGGCAAACCAGGTTATGTACAAATATTTCAGTTGTGGTATGAGAATGAAGGTAAGGGATTGGATGTTGAAAAAATTGAGAAGAAGACTGTTGGCGCTATGAAAAAGTTCTGTGAAACCCTTGCTCATAAAAAGGATATAAAGATTGAAAGTCCTTTCATTAACTACAAACCATCGTATAAAGCCGTTAACCGCACAACTAAGGATTAATGATCATCAACGATAAAAATTACCGATCCTTTCCGGCTGTCAGTAACTCCGACTTGACAAGCTTACAGAAGTACTGGGAGCCGGAATGGTTGGTAATCGACAAAGAGAAAGCGTATAAGTTCGGTACACTCATTGATGCTATAATAACCGAACCACACAAGGTTGATTATTTCAGGTTCCAGGTTGAGGGTGTTCAATATAGCAAAGAAGATTTTGAGCAGGCACAGGAAATGTGCAAGGTGTTTTACCGTGATGAATTCTGTAATAAGATGGTAGCGCAATGTTCATTTCAAAAGATCAGTTACCAGGAGAAATTTAAAATACAATACGGGCGCTTTGAATTCACCTTACCGGCAAAATGCAAATGGGATCTGTTCTGTGAAAACTTTGATTTGAGTGGTGATATAAAAAGCACAGCAGCTACCACACAAAAACAATTTGAAGAAGCATGTTACCATTTTGATTATTACAGGAGCCGTGCCTGGTACATGGATCTTGAAAACAGGACTAATGATATTTTGATTGGCATCAGTAAGAAGAATAACAAGGTTTTCAAAATACCGATGAAGAAAGGCGATAAGCTTTACAATTTAGGAAGGGAGCAGTATCAGGATTTAGCTTTCAGGCATTGGTCATACTTCGGTGAAATAGCTTAATTAAAAATTACTATTATGAATTTGATATTAGAAAAACCTCTTGCTTTTATTGACTTAGAGGGAACAGGTTTAAATCGCGAAAAGGATAGGATAGTAGAAATATCAATTGCTATTCAATATCCAAACGGTGAGCGCCTTGTGAAGACCAAACGCATTAATCCAGAAATGCCTATTCCAGCGGAGGCTACAGCGGTTCATGGTATCACTGATGCAGATGTAGCAAATGCTCCAGTATTCATTTCTATCGCAAAATCCTTACATGCGCTTATTGATGGTTGCGATATAGCCGGTTACGGAAGTAACAGTTACGACATACCCGTTCTATATCATGAGTTCGTTCGTGCCGGCATTATATGGGATTATAAGAAGGTACACTTCATTGATGCAGGAATTATATTCAAGATCCAGGAGCCACGAGATCTTGCTGCAGCTGTAAAATTTTATTGTGGAAAGGAACATACAGGCGCTCATGGTGCAGAGGCTGATACACTGGCTACAGCTGAAGTATTCTTTTCTCAAATGGAAAAGTACGACTTACCTAAAACCGTTCCGGAGCTCGCTTTATATAGTAATTATGGCCGCAAGATTTTGGACCTGTCAGGCAAATTTACCTACAACGATAAAGACCAGGTAGTCTACAATTTTGGTCCACACAGAGGTATGCCAGTATTTGCTGAAATTGGTTTCCTTGACTGGATGCTTACTAAAGACTTTGGGCAAGACACTATCTCCGTTATACATGATCTGAAATCTCAATTCCTTAATGGTTCGCCATTGTCAGAATTAAATAACAATCAAACAGATGATGGTTTACCGTTTTAATTATGGCAAGGAGTGTAGAAGTAAGAGGTCGTATTGATGAAGGTGGGAAAATGTTTATTACCAATTCCCAACACATTTTTAAATGGTTGAAAGGCCACAGGGAAAAGGAGATCAGGCTTACTATTGAAGAGTTTGGAGAAAAAAGGACCAGTCCACAGAATAGATATTATCGAGGTGTAGTTGTTCCGATGGTTCGAAAAGCTTTGAATGATTTCGGGAATGAAATGAATGATGAAGAAACCCATGATTTTTTAAAGAGCAAGTTCAGCTTCAAGGAAATCATGTTACCAAATGGGGTTTTAGAAAAGGCACCGATTAGCACAACAAAATATGATACTGTAGCCTTCATGACTTACATATCAAAAATACAAAAGTTCGCGAGTGAGGAATTATTCATTTGTATTCCTGATCCCGATCCGAACTGGGAAACAGAATTCTTTAACTATTACAATTAAAAAAAGGAAACGCAATGCAAGAAATTAAAAGTAAAGTTCACAGCATCGTCAGTGATGCATTAGGTATTCCCACTCAAAATGTCACAGAGACGTCAACCTGGGATGGGTTAGGTGCTGATTCCCTTGATGTACTTGATGTTATTCAGAAGTGTGAAGACGAGTTTGGAATAGCTATTCCTGAAGAAGCTTGGCACCCAATGGAAACAATAAATGAATTGGCAGTTTACATTTTTAATACCAAACAATAAGGCTAAGGCCAACAATAAGTAATTGGCACATTAAGTATCCAACAATTATAACAACCAGCATTTAAGTTGTCAGAATTCGGAATGTACAAGCTGGCCGAACAGAGACTAAAGGCAACTAACGAATATTTAAAAACATGAGGTAGCTCTTTGAACTGATCCAACAGGTTAAAAAATGGAAGGCTAATGAATAAGCCCCCTTGCACGTGGGGGCTTATATTTAAAAGGTGCATTGGATTTGTGGTTATGTTGATCGGGACACGCAAAGTATATCAGCGGTAATATGACAGATGCTTTATCAGCCAGTACTGGTTCGAACCCGGTACCACCTACTGAGAAACTTTTACTTTTTAAAACAATCAATTACAAAATGGCTTCAGTCGAAATTAAAAAAGCTAAGATCGTCAATAAGGATTTCTGCAAATTCTCTTATGACGAGTCAACAGAAAACAACGGCTTCCAGGAAGTAGATGTGTCTTCCGGAAATATCATTCATGACGATATGCGAATTGCATTCCGTCAGCTTGCCCCGCATCTGGCATTTATCTGTGATGAAGTGGATGATTCAACAGACCTGGGGAAGGCCATGGACAGTATGGAAAAGCTAAATGAAAGCCTTGCAATCCATAAAACCTTACAGAAGTACCGCGTTACCGGTATGACTATTACAGGATCGCAGGATAGCCAAGGTGTAATCATTACCGGTGTGAAGAAGTTGAAAACTGAAAAGATAGTCGTTTTCAACACTCCTATAGTTAAGTGGACAGACGAGTATCAGTATAGCAGTGAGTTGCGTATTGCTATCGAAAAGGTAAAGGCTGAGGTGTTGGAGTATCATGACGGTAAAAAAGCACCTGAAGCGCAAATGGATTTGTTTGACGAACCGAACGGTAATCTCGGCTTAGAAGAAGAATAGTTTTTAATAACAACAATACAAATAGTAATCGTATGGGAAATACTAAAGCTGCAGCAAAAAAGGCAGCAACAAAAAAGGTTCCGGTTAAAGCACCGGCTAAAAAGAAAGCTTCACCTGTTGAGAAATCCAATCAGGTTGCAACCACGTCTTTCGTTACTCCGGAAACAAAGTTTGAAAATGTTTTGCTTAAAGATATTGTCGCTGATCCCAATCAGCCTAGGCATTACTTTAACGAACATGATCTTGATGAACTTACAGAATCGGTTAGAGAGAATGGTGTACTCCAGCCTATATTGATCCGTCCTTCTAAAGGAGGTAAGTACATGATCGTATGCGGTGAGAGGCGTTATCGCGCATCATTATCAGTTGCTGCAGTATTTAAAATCAGAAATAGTATTCCTGCCATTATCAGAGATATGACAGATGAAGAAGCACTGGAGGCCCAAATCATTGAAAACTTGCAACGTAAGGATGTTCAACCAATGGAAGAGGCCGTTGCCTTTCAATCCCTTGTTGAAAAGAAAAAAATGGACGTTAAAGAAATTGCTTTACGTGTTGGCAAGTCCGCCACTTATGTAGCGTTCCGTATTCAACTTAATTATTTGATTCCTGATTTTCAGGAAATGTTGTCAAGAGGTATGACGGATTTGCAAAGTGCAATGCACCTGTCACGGCTAAATGATGAAGCGCAGGAAATGATTCTGAAGGAGCGTACTCAATACGAGAAAAATTGGAAGAATAAAAATGATTACCGCCTTGGAAACATAAGTCATTATATTAATCGTGGAAGCGCAAACCTTAGTAACGCTAATTTTAAGATTTCTGATAAGGATATTTATCCAGAAGTTGGACCTTGTACTTCATGCCCTCATAATACCGCAAACAAGCCGCTTCTGTTTGAAGATATGAAGGGAAAGCATTGCACAAATATTGCTTGTTTTTCAATTAAAACAGATCGTGCTTATAAGTTAAAAGTTGACCAGGTTGTTTCTGATCCTGAAATTATTCCAATACTTGACAGATGGTATCAATCTACTGATGCAAACAAGGCAAAGATTGAAGCATTCAAGTCTGTTGGCGCTAACCCTCTAAGCTATGCTGAATATGACATTGCTGAATTACCTAAAGAACCTGAGCATCCAGGAACCCTTGAAGAATATAAAGTAGAACGCGAATTTGAGGAGGGTGAAGATGATATTGAAGAGCTGATGGAAGATTACAAAGATGATATTTCTGATTATGAAAATGAATTGGAATCATATAAAGCTAAGCTTGAATTGTATAACGAATCCAAGCTAAATGGTTTTAAGAAAGGTTTTTTTGTTTGCGGATCTTCAGAGGGCAAAATCGTTGATATTATTTTAACTGAAACCTCGAAGACAACAACAAGTTCTGATACCACTTCGGAAATCGCTCGGATTAATACAAGGGAAGAACGAAACAAAGAGCTTGATCAACAAAAGATTCACACTCGTGTACAGGATGCTGTCAAGACATTTGATCCGTTCAAAGAAGATAACAATGATTTATCTGGTGCCACTCTCACTGCTGCTTTATTGTTTGTTTTTGAAACAATACCGATGCATGTGCAGAAAAACCTTTGTGAAGAATTCAAAATTCCAAGCTACGATTACAATCTTTCTCAGGCCTATAATTATTTCACTACAGTAGATGAACCGGCCAAGTTGCTGAATCGGCTAATAAGAAATGCCATATCCTGCAAACTGACAGATATGAATGAAGCTAGTCCGGACAAAAACGGTAAAGCTTGTGCTGTACACTTTCTTGCAAAACAAATCATTCCTGATCAGGTAGCAATTTTTGAACAAGAACAACAAGAAGTTGCTGACAAACGGATCATTAATGTGAATAAGAGAATCGCGGCCCTGGAAAGGAAAGCGGAAAAAGAATCACTGTCGGAGGCTTAGCACTATGATAGGTAAGCCGAAAAAAAAGGTCATGACCTTAAAGGATATTAATAAACTGGCGGCGAAGTTACGGCTGAAGCGCCGCCAGTATTATCTACATCGCTGCGTTAAAAAGTTCACGCGTATGAACCGTAAGCAGAAAACAATTTTCGTTCTTAATTCAGTTGAACTTACCCTGATACAGAAAAAATATTTAAACGAGCTGGTGAATAAATTTCATTATGCTCTGCAAAGTGAAATAGAATAGAGATGGCAGGCAATCAAGGTAACAACAGGATCATTTGGAAACAGTGGCAAATTGACTTCCTGATTGAAAACTTTTCAACCATGACAGCGCAACAGTTGTCTGATTCAATCGGTATAAAGCGTACAAAAGTTAGGATGAAGTATGCTGAACTGGGATTAAAGAAATTGGATTTGGAGTATTGGACCGATGAGCAATTGGATTTTTTAAAATCAAGCTATCAAACAATGGGTGATGTAGAGATAGCAGAAGTACTTAATGAAAGGTGGCCAAAAAATAAGCAATGGACTAAGAATCATATTGCCAAAAAAAGAAATTACCTGAAGTTAAAAAGGAGTCCGGAGCAACAGAGAATTATTATTAAGAATAACAGTATAAAGGGCGGTAGGAGTTACACCATTGACAAAAACAGTAGCTCTAAGAATATGCACCCTCGATGGGTAGCCCAACAAATAGCTTGGCGTAATCCGGAACTCCAAATGGAACTTATCAAACACCCGCAAATTATCAATGCTGCCAAAGCATCAATACTATTAAAGCGTACCGTAAAGCAACTGAAGAATGACACAAAAGGAAATAGTTGATCAACCTGAGTCTGCAGCCTTCATAATGAATAACTGGAATCAGATCAGCAATAAAGAAATGGCAAAACACTTAGGGGTATGCATTCAGACAATTAGAGATAAATGCTATCGCTTGGGGCTTTACAGAATGCGGCTTGAATATTGGACACCAGAACAGATTGAATACCTGGTTGCGAATTATAAAACCTTTGGCGACAAAGAGCTGGCAGAAATATTTAACAAGAAATGGAAAAAAGAGAAAGGTTGGTCCCATAAGCATATTGAAAAAAAGCGCTTATACCTGAAGATAAAACGCACACACCGGGAGATACAGGATATACGCCAAAGGAATATTGATAACGGCCGCTACCTTCTTGCCAACGTGAGAAGGTGGGATACACGAGGTAGGTCCGAAGAAGGCGAGATTAGGTACTGGAGGGAGCAATCCGGAAGAATGATACCTCGAATAAAGATTTCAGGAAAATTTATTCACTGGGCCCGTTGGAGATACGAACAGATGCATGGCCCAGTGCCGCAAGGAATGAATGTTGTTTTCCTGGATAATAATCCAAGAAATATTACAGATGAAAATCTTGGATTGTTTACAGATGGTGAGTTGTCAAAGCGAAATTCCCAAACATCAAGTATCGGCCTTTCTGATAATTATGTTGCAGCCATCATGACAATAGGAGATCCTGAACTTAGAAAGGAAATAAAAAAGAACCCTCAACTTATTGAACTAAAACGCACCCAACTAAATTTAAAAAGAGTTATAAATGAAAGACGAAATAATAATACAGCTGGAACCATTACTGAATAAGCCAATTTGGTTTCGTAATGAGCAGGTTACTCTTACAAGATATGAATTTAAAGATGACCGGGAAAGGGTATTCTTTTATTTCAAAGAGCGTGGTGAGCTTGATAGACCCTATGACTCGGCACATGTCCTTATCGAGGAATTCAAACTTGTTCCACAGGAAACAAATAAACCTTCGTCCGTTTCAGTTGCAATACCTGGCCAGGCACCAATCAGTATGCCCTTCTTAGATAACGGTGATGTAATGGACAAGATCACTCAATTACTCCTGCAGGATATAGATGATATAAAGAGCGGTGAACTTGATTTGGAAAAGGCAGAAGCACGTGGCAAGAACATCGACAAGATCATTGAGATTGAAAAAACAAAAGTTCAAAAAGCCACAGTAATGGCGAAATTCTTAGGCAAATGATAATCACAGATTACGGAACATATTTTCATGTAACTATCAACTTCAACCGTTGGTTTAAAGTAAATGTACAGGCTGTAAAGGAACTGGATGTTTACCTGCACGACTATGGCAATGGTGTGAAGGTTGAAGAAAAGATGGGTAAGGTAAAGTGGATTGCAGACAAAAAGGTTTGGTATGTTTCCGGTGAATTAAGAAACAAGGTTGTTGTAATGGCCGCAAAACGTAAAGCTACTATACAACCTTATGAAGTATCAGCTCCAGAGAAGACTGGAGAAATACATTCATTACCAGATTTAACGATTGAATTGCCACTCAATAATATCACACTCCGGCCATATCAGAAACAAGGTATTGCGCGAGGGTTAGAGTTGGAACAGTTTCTGAATGGTGATGAGCAAGGGCTTGGTAAAACAATACAAAGTATTGCCACAGTCGGTGGGTGGGCCCAACAAGGTAAACCGGTTTTTCCTTGCATTATTATTTGCCCGGCCACTCTTAAAGAAAACTGGAAGCGTGAGATTGAAAAATTCACAAACTATAAAGCTGCTATTCTAACTGATGCTATCAAGAATACATGGCCACAATATTACCAAGCCGGAATGGTTCAGTTCTTTATTGTTAATTATGATAGCCTGAAAAAGTACTTCGTTCATAAAATGCCGGATCCAAAAAAGGTCAAGATGAGCACACAGATCGAAATGAAAGAAAACATCAGTCTTTTTAAAACCATCATCATTGATGAAAGCCAGAGATGTAAGGATGCTTCAACTATGAGAACTAAGCTTGTTTTAAGGATGGCCGCCGGTAAACAATATAGGATCTTGTTATCAGGTACACCGGTAATGAATAAGCCAATAGATTTATACTCACAGCTGGTGATCATGGGAAAGATCAAGGAATTTGGTATAACCAGGAAAGGTTTTAGTGATCGATACTGTGATGGAGGTAAAGGCGCCAGTAACCTGAAAGAGATGAATTATCTCCTTAATGAGCACTGTTTCTTCCGCAGGGAAAAGAAAGATGTCGCAAAAGACCTTCCAGAAAAACAACGCCAACAGATATTCTGCGAGATCACCACCAGGTCAGAATATGATTTCGCTGAAAATAACTTTAGGCAGTTCCTACAGCGTTCCGGTGCAACAAATGGTATGATTGATAAGGCATTGAGAGCAGAGGCGTTGGTTAAAATTAATGAGCTCCGTGGGATTGCTGCCCGTGGTAAAATAGAAGAAGCGCGTGAATTCATTGATGAAGTAATGGAATCACAGCAAAAGCTTATTGTCTTCGTGCATCATGGGGTATTGATTGATTCTTTAAAAGAAATATATCCACATGCTGTAACCATTAGGGGATCTGATAGCTTGGAACAAAGACAGAAAAATATTGATGCTTTCCAGGATGATCCTAAATGCTTATTGATTGTCTGCAGTCTTAAAGCGGCCAATGTGGGGATTACATTAACAGCCAGTTCACGTGAAGTATTCCTGGAATACCCATGGACCTATGCAGATCTTGTACAGGCAGAGGATCGTGCGCACCGTATTGGGCAGAAAAATGCAGTCATGTGTTCTTACCTCCTTGGTAAAAATACCATTGATGAAAAGATGTTCCAAATGATCCTTGATAAAAAGGAAATCGCTAATACAATCACCGGTGGTACTGATACTATGGAAATGTCTGTAGTGGATAGTGTTATCAATTTATTCTCCAATAAATCTCTTGTAGCATGACAGATTTAACGAATGAACAGAAACATGACTTACTTCTTGAAAAATACAAAGCTCTTGAAAAGAAACATACAACGCTATTGGATAAGACACGTAAAATGCGCGGCTACCAGGTTCAGTATTTCAGGTATCGGGCCAGCGCTGACTTATCTATGTCGAAGCGATTAGAGCGCGAGGTTGACGACCTAATTGCGTCAGAAGTACAACAAAAGAAAACGAACCAACAGGAATTATTTTAAGGACCTACAATGAAATACAATATTGATTATTATCCTCACAAAACTGGCGCTCACGGTCATTGGAAGTTCAAGCAACTACGTAGAAAATTCGGGTGGGCTGGAGAAGGTAGATTTTGGGCATTAAACAATATGGTTGCCAACGCTGATGGTTGCCTTCTGAATATAGCTGATCAACCAATAAAAGAAGAGGCTGCTGCAGACCTGGATATGAATACTGAAGAGCTTGATGATTTCATTAAATTTTTAGTAGAAAACGTAAGGTTGTTGTTTTTGACTGATGGGTATATAGGTAGCCAAACTACCCAAGAAACTCTTGAAGGGCTTTCTGGAAAAAGGAATTATCAACGTGAGTGGAAACGTTCAAAATCAAACATCGATTCTTCAAAGTCGATAGACGAAAAACCAAAGTCGATAATCGAAAATGGAAAAACTAACATCGACTTTGAACAAAGTAAAGTAAATAAAAAGAAAGTAAATAAAAAGAAAGAAATAGATGGCTATGCGCCATCGCCCAAACCACCATCTATCACTGAAGTTAAAATTCAAAGAAGGCAAGAGCGGGAAGATATTTTTTATAAAAGTCTTGTACCCTTTGTAGTGGATTATGGAAAAGAGATGTTACGTGAGTTTTATGATTATTGGTCTGAACCGAATAAATCAGGTACTAAGATGAAATGGGAAATGGAACGAACGTGGGATTTAAAACGAAGATTAGCTAAGTGGCAGGCAAATAACGATAAATGGAACAAGGATAAACCAAACGCAAAAAATGAACATGAAGAATCAGCAGGAACAGACAGCAGGATCTTGGAAAAAATCAAACAATCAACGGCGCTTAGCTAATCCGGGTGTTAGTTACGGTAAAATACCACCTCAAGCCATTGAACTTGAGAAAGCAGTATTAGGAGCTATTTTCCTTGAGAAAGATAAATTGGAAGAGGTGTTGGAAGTAATTCATAGCCCTGAATGTTTCTATGTAGACGCACATCAACGCATATTTGAAACAATCAAAAGTTTGGCCAGCAAGGGAGGAGCAATAGATCTTCTTACCATAACAGAGGAGCTTAGGAGATCAGGAGACCTTGAATTGATTGGAGGTGCTTATTATCTAACGCAACTAACGATGTCAATTGTTTCCAGTGCGCACGTAATTGCCCATAGCAGGATAGTGATGGAGAAATACATGCATCGTGAGATAATCCGGCTATGCGGTACCGCAATGTCAAACGCATACGAAGGGACTGAAGATATTTTCGAACTAATGGAGGAGTTAGAGAAAGGAGTGTATGAATTAAGCCAAAGGAACGCCGGCAATGAACTAATGTCAATGAGTAAGGATGTAGTGGAGATTACTGAAGAAATAAATTTTAAACGTGAAAATAAGATAACGTTTACCGGAGTACCGACCGGCTTCCCATACTTAGATGATCTCACTGGAGGATGGCAAAAGTCTGATCTTATTATCCTGGCAGCAAGACCGTCAGTCGGTAAAACAGCCTTTGCATTGAACCTGGCATATAATGCTGCTACATCACCCATAAAGAAAACTGCAGTGGCTGTGTTTTCTCTGGAGATGGGCAGGGGACAACTTGTAAAAAGATTGATGTCCAGAGTAAGTGGAGTTCCTTTTAAGAAAATAAAGAATCCGGTTACATTGGAGATGGTGGAGGTTGAAGGTGTTTATCGGCTAAGTGGTGAATTAGGTGATGTCCAGATCTACATTGATGATACACCAGGAATAACCGTTGCACAGGTAAAGGCTAAATGCCGGAGGCTTAAAAAAAAGTTAACCAAGAGAACAGATATCGATGATTTTATGATCATCATCGACTATATGCAATTGATGGGTTCTGGCAATAACTACAAAGGGAACCGTGAACAGGAAATATCGAGTATAAGCAGAGAGTTGAAAGCCGTGGCAAAAGAATTGGATGTGCCGGTATTGGCCTTATCACAGTTAAGCAGAGGTGTTGAAGGAAGGGCTGATAAGAAACCGGTGCTTAGTGATTTGAGGGAATCAGGCGCTATTGAGCAAGATGCAGACATGGTTATGCTTATGTATAAACCTCTTAAAGCGGAAATTGAAAAAATTCCTGCGTTAGAGTTCGCAAACTATTTGGATATAGCAAAACACAGGAATGGGGAGTTGGATGCTATGCCTTTGTATAAAAATCTTTCAATTCAGAAATTTTCTGACCAGGTTTTGATTGATCCTTTTGCAAACTGGGCGCCTAAGCAGGAAACAAAACTTAAACCCATGGCTGAAGTATTGGAAGAACTTGCTCCTAATGATCCTACAGCACCCGATGATTTGCCTTTCTAATGATCATCGATATACATCACCCAACCGGTTATGTTACGAAAGTAGAAATCGACTTATCAGAATTTGAAACCATCAATAATTTTGATAGTAGGGTAAAGAAGCGAATTGAAATGGTGAACGGGGTTGTGGATAGAATCAACCGAAAAAACGGAACAAAAATATTTTTAAAAATAAAATCAAAAGCAAACACCAATGAGTACTAAAATAGGATTTTGGAACGGAGTTAGAAATATTGAATTTACCTGTGTGACTTATGAAGTTACAAAAGCAGATGGCGAAGTGCACTGGCAGAATATGTTTGTAGGCCAAAGGCGACAAGGTGTATTTATCAGAACACCAGATGATGTTTGGATCATCGATAATGAACATGGTGACGGAATTTATAAAGTCACTACTGGCCTGGGTAGTCCTCGTTGTGGCCATAAGTCTGTTGTTAATCCCATAAATGTTATACCGATTCCGGAAGAGCAATGGTTTACAAAGTACAATGTTGAATGCATGCGCGCCGAGAACGATCAGCATGATGAATGGATAAAAGAAAATTATCCGGAGCAGTACAAGAAACTCAAGGTATTACAAGACGCAATCACAAGGGGGTGAAATGTCAAATTGGACTGAAGCTGAATTAAATAGAAGATTGAAAGCCGGCACGATTAAAGGTTTTACTATTCAGAATAAGAAAGGCCCGGCAGTACCTATGCCCAAAATCAGGAATGAAGCAAAACAAGTTACCTGGATGCGCGGACAGCTTAAGCTTGTGGAAATGCTTTTGAAGTACAAAGTGGTGGATGAATATAAATTCCATAAGAAAAGGAAGTGGCGGTTTGATTTTGCTATTCCGGAATTAAAGATAGCCATTGAGTATGAAGGCCTGCAGTCTGAAAAGTCAGGACATACAACCTTAACCGGCTTTACCAGTGACACAGAGAAGTATAACGAGGCACAAAAGATGGGGTGGCGGGTTTTACGTTATACGGTCTTGAATTATAAAACAGTTGTCACCGGAGTAAGAGAAACAATCCGGGATATTATCCTGGACACAAAAAAAATTTAGTGGCCTGGTTAACATATTGTAAACTAAGTTTTTAAAAACTAAACATTTAATGACTGTATCGGATATCAAAAAGGCTTTGCATTGGAGGTTTGCAAACTTTGATTATGAGCTATCAGAAAGCTACATATTCAAACATGATTGGGAATCTGACTTCTTTGTGATCAGTAAAAGCGGATATGCATACGAGGTGGAAATCAAACTTACCAGGTCTGACTATCGGGCTGACTTTAAAAAGCAAAAGCACCTCATTTTCAGCAACATTAAAAAATCCCATTACATCATCAACAACGGACTCGGTTTAAGGGATAGAGACTATGTGAAGAATGGAGACGGGCAATATGTTTTGCAAGAACTGGGCCCACATACCAGAATTGAAATCATTGACAATAGTAAGGTTATCGCACCCAATAAATTTTATTATGCTGTCCCAGAAGGATTAATTGCGCCATCAGAAGTTCCGGCATATTCAGGGCTTATTTATGTTCATGGCCATTATTGTACAGTAGTAAAAGAAGCACCCTTTTTGCATAAGCGGAAGCTGGATTTACAATCTACGCTTCTTAAGAAATTTTATTACGAATGCATCAGGCACCGAATCACTATTGAAAATTTTAACCGCAAAAACAAAGAATTCTAACCATGGCAAAAAGGAAAGCAATTAAGTATCTGCCTCAACCAATGGCAGACGGAATAAAAAAACGGTTTGAGCAGCTGATCAGCAAGGAGCCGGTAAGGATCAAAAAAAAGAAACCATCAGCCTCACCTCCAGTGAAGAAAGTGCAATACATCGATAGGAAGTACAGCAACATTTCCAAAAATGAAATTTACGAAAAAGAAGAAGATTTAAAATTATGAAACGAGTAACGGCATTAACAATCAAACACAATTTCCCTGAGAATATTCATATACAGGGTGATCAGAAAGAATCAGGTGGAAAATGGTCCTGCAGTGTATATCTGAAAAAAGGAAACAGGATCCACACACTTTTATTAACCAGCAAATTCGTTTTTGAATTCCGGCAGGTAGCAGAGAATCATGCCCGGACAGTATGCGAATCTATTGTAAACGATAAAAATTTATAAGTATGGCATTAAGTTTTGCTGCAGTACGGGAAGCATACAAAGTCTTCCATGAATTAGGTATTACTAATGTTCCATCATGGCCGGAAGATATGGCCAGTTGGAATCATAATAAGAAGTGTAATCCGCCAACAGATACCGTTCTCGGCTTTGATATAAAACATGACAATGGCTGGGAGAACCTGGTTGTTTTCCTTAAAAACCCTTCAGAAGAATTCAAGCAGAAGTTTGATGAATTAAAGAAGCGCGTTCCTAATTCAAGTATCGCACAGCGGTATAGTGAAAACCGTAGTTATTGGATTTTCGGTTGGTTTTAATAAACACTTTAACCATTATAAATATGCAAGCATACCCATTACAATGGCCTTTAGGTTATGAAAGAAGCAAGAAAAGGATTTCCAGCAGGTTTAAGCAAACTATGGGTTCGGCGCAAAATCAATTACATGCTGAAGTAAAGAAACTATGCGGAAGTCAGTTTAAATCAAATGATCTCATAGTAAGTACCAACATGAGGGTTCGCCAGGATGGCTTGATTTATGCGGCAGATCTGGCAAAAAAGATTGATGATCCCGGAGTGGCTATTTACTTCAAATACAGAGGACAAGATACAAGTATGTGTTGTGATCAATATGAAAGGATATGGGAGAACATGTATGCCTTGGCTATGGCAATAGACGCACTTCGATCTATAGATCGGTGGGGAGTGTCTGATTTTCTTAAAAAGGCTTTTACCGGCTTCGCAGCATTACCAGAGCCAGGCGAGAGTTCGTGGCCATCGGTACTTCGTATTGCAACTACAGCGACAAAACAGGAGATCATTGACGCTTACAGGAATCTGTGTAAGATTCATCATCCTGATGTGGGTGGCGATAGAGATGAATTTCAAAAAATAACTACAGCGTATAAGGAGGCGCTTACGCACTGCAATGAACGATAATAGCAATGAGAACGGAGCAGAGGTTCAAAAAAAACCGAGTTGTTTCAACTGCAATCACCACGACCCATGCAAGCTTAGGAATGATATCTCAGATACTTTACCCCGCTTTATGGATTTCGATAGACCTGGAGCCTCCAATTGGTTAACTGTGATAATGGAGGCTATGGCCGAAAGGTGCAGGTACTACAGGCCGAATGATTTAAAAGATTAATTGTAAAACCGCGTGCCAATGAAAATGAAAACTTATCTCCTGGATCTGATCAGTAAGGATATCCAGGAGAATGAACAAACCATTAAAAAGTATAAAACCATTATCCGGAACATACCCGAGCAGATAAACCCAAAAGCCCGGGATATGCAGAAAAGGATAACTCAGCTGCACAATAAAATAAACATGGCAAGGAACCATCAAAATTTATTGCTGAACCTGATTGAAGATAATGAAAGCCACAAAGCAGAGCTGCAGCATCTCATTTTAAGCATTATCAATTGTGAATTCTGCGAAGTAATACCTAAGTGGAAAAACAAAGCAAACGATCTTTTAAAACAAAAATAAAAACCCGTGCCGGCGGTAACCGGAACAACAATTATGACAAAACATGTATCAAGTTCAGTAGAAGAGCTATTAAAACAAAGCGATGATACGCTAATGAACCTTTTTGGTATGGATGCTGAAACTGCCAGAAAGCAATTGAATAATAATCTTGCTGGAGGTGATGTTTATCTCAAGTCGGTTGACTGTGACAATTTTCATCCGAAAAAAGGATGCCTTGGTCATGGTGAAGGAGTTACTGAAAAGGTTTGGGTCAATAGTAGTAACCTAAGTGAGGCCGCCTATGTTCCTGGAGATTCAAGAATGGTTGTTCATTTCAAAAATGGATCCGTTTACGTTTATACAGATGTTCCTGCTCAGACTTGGAATGATTTCATTACTGCAGCATCTGGTGGTAGTTTCCTGGCCAAATACATTGTAAAGAAATTTCCATCATCTAAAATCGGATAATCTAATGCAATACAGTCCTAAACTAAAGGCTGCTATGGAAGAAATAAAGCAGATCCTTAAAAAACACGATATAGCCGGCGCTATCGTTATTCACACGCCTGGCCATACAGAATATCATCTTCGTATAGATCCTACTTATTCATGTGCGAGGATCGACGGAGAAAGCATAAGAGTGAAAGCAAGCCTTAAAGACCTTGGTAAAAATGCCTTCACTAGAATTACCGGAGATACGGCAAACATGTTACACGGGTTAGGTACCTGTATGGGAGGCATGTCACTAAACATTTTTGATATTTCTGACGAACTGGATAAAACTACCAATGCCGAACACTTTGGCGGCGGACACACATCACATACTCAACAAAACAACTAAAAAATGGAAGAATTAAATTTCGATAAACAGATCGAGGGACTAAGTAATCTTTACGAAAAGGGCAAAGATGCACTTCATCAAATTTTGCCTGTTGATCCAGAAGGGCAACAACAGCACGCCCTGGCTCTAACCGCTCTTACTGGAATGAGGGATTTATGTGCTATCTCTTTGCAACATATAAATGAGATAACTGAAATCTACAAGAAGTCAAAGATCATGAAACCTCACCCTGATCTGGATTTTGTTCATGAAGACCGTGTATATGTAGAAAATAGTGATGATACCAAATCTTATTTCTTGTTGATCTATGCCAAAGAAACTGCCGACTGGGTATTGATTCCTTATACGGATGAAACATTTACTGAAGCAAAAGCAAGCGACGATGGAAGAACCTATGCTGAACCTTTAAGCGCCTTTGGTTATGAACTGTTGAACCGTATGGACGATGAAGAACAGGAAGAAGGTGAAACTGAAGAACAAGAAGAAGATTAATAACAAACCGGCTGGGTGACAGCCAGCCGGTAAAGCATTAAAAACTTAAATAATCATGCACACTATAACTGATAAATTAAAAGTAACGGATATTGAAACCTTGTTCCTGGACGAAAAAGGCAATGTCTCAACAGTGAGATTTCACTGTTCATTTTATGGAGAAGACTTCTATGCTGACATCTCCGCAAGAAATATTAAGAAGGATCATAGTTCTTTCTCTGGAGAAGGTCCTACCGATTTATATGATTCATTTGAATCACAAATAGAAGGGAATTGGGAAAAGATGAAGATACTGTTTAATGAACATGTCTATATCCGGAAATACCCCTTTCTTAAAGAGCAATTCTTCACTTCCGGTTTTGAGCTACTAAGCGTTTTTAATAATCTTCTTAAAGCTAAGCAGGTTGTCAATAAGGACATGTATGAAAGTGGTACATACCTGGCAGCAGAAGTAAAAGATGATTTACAGAGCAAAGAAATGCTTTCGCCTGTGATCAACGACCTAAAAGCCTATCAGGAACTGAACAAAGAGCGCAGTTACCAGCCAATGTCCTTAAACACTATTCAGGAAATACATCTTGAAGTTTTCGGAGATCGGTATGAAATTATGTGGGATAAAGGGGCTGAAGAGTTTGAATTAAGGTGTGCACTTGAAAACGAGGGGGATTAGTGGAAGAAAATGTAATAGAGCTTCCACCAACGGAATATGTTCACAGATCCTTTTATCTGTCAAGTTATGACCGTTATGTGGACCTTACTATCACAATATTCGGCGGCATGAGGTTTTGTCTGTCAGGCAAAGGAACTCATGATTTTTACGACCTGAATTGGTGCATGGGTAAAATGGATCTTACGAACCAACTGATGAAGGTAATGCTTGTAGCTCTGGAGAATAATATAAAGCTGCCATCATGCAGCACAATAAAACCATTACATAACGATCAGGAATTTTTAAATCACATAGAAAATCTGACCGGAATAAAAATTATTGAATTATGAACGTAAAACAATTGAAAGAGGCATTGAAAGATAAATCTGATGATCTGGATGTTTTCTTTGAGCAAACAAATGACGAATTCAGGTATAGCCTATTGGAAAAAGTAACTACCAGGGAAATCACCTTTGCTGATGGTAAATTAAAGGCAAAGGAAACATGCCTTGTGCTAACAGATGATTTAGGCGATGAAGACTAGTAACGACATTATGAAGGGTATTGAGCACTTGCAGGCCGAAAGCCCGGTTATGACATGGGAAAAGTGGTTTCATGAGCTATGCGCACTATTTGCAGCCGCAGACGGCATTGAACCTATTGAAGCGGCGAGGTACATAAGTGTTAAACAAGCAAAAGAATGGTACAACGATGGGTTTACACCTCAAGTATGCTTCCGTGAAAATATGTCATAAGAAATAAATCATTGAAATGAGTGTAAAGGCAGGCGATAGGATTGCGGTGTGGTTTTCAAATGGCGCAGCGAGTGCAGTAGCATTAAAAAGGACACTGGAACTTTATGGAGATATCTGTGAGGTGCGGGTATTAAATAATCCAATACTTGAAGAGGATCCGGACAATCGAAGATTTTTAAAGGATGTCGAAAAATGGTTAGGCGTTTCTGCAGAATCAGTAATTCATCCCAAATTTCCACATTGCTCATGCGTAAAAGTGTGGCAAAAGAGGAAATACATGTCCGGCATTGAAGGTGCGCCATGTACAATGGTCTTAAAAAAGGAGGCTAGGCAAATATGGGAATCAAAAAATCCACATGAATGGTTGGTAATGGGCTTTACAGTAGAAGAACTACAGCGCCATCAGGATTTCAAACTAACCGAACGGGATAATATTCTGCCAGTACTTATCAATGCCGGCCTAACTAAAGAAGACTGTTTTGAAATAATAGACCAGGCGGGGATTAGATTACCGCTTTCATATCTGTTAGGTTTTGCAAATGCAAATTGTATTGGCTGCGTCAAAGCGACATCACCAACTTACTGGAATCATGTTAGGAAACATTACCCTAAGGTATTCAGGGCTAGAGCAAAACAGTCAAGGAAACTCGGAGCCCGTCTCGTAAGATATAAGGGTAAGCGAATTTTTTTAGATGAATTACCAAAAGATGCCAAAGGCAGAGACATGAAGATATTCAAAATGCCTGAATGTGGTCTGTTTTGCGGCGAAAAAATTAAAAGATAATGGAAGATGATACTATATCTCTGATAATTTTTGCTGCAAGCCTATTTGCTGGATCTCTTGTAGGCTTGATTCTTGGATATAAAGCTGGGAGAACCGATGGAAGGCGTGAATTTTTAGATAACTGGAATGACTTTGATTTTAATAACAAAAAAGACGACTTATAACCATGAGGTACATTTTAAGCAATGGTCAATATGACTTCAAGTACAGAGAGGTGAAAGATGAATATATCCGGTTTTGTGAAATGTCAGATCGGCAGTTCCTTATGAACTTACCAGCGGCATTACATTTAGCTTGCTTCATATGCTGGGTTAAAGATGAACCCACAAGAGAGATATTGTCTGATGAAGGTCTTATTCATGAGCTGGCGCACCTATTTCATATTCCACACGAAGCAGAACTTGATTTGACAGCAATCCGGGAATTATTTAAAAAAACTCTTGAACTGGCATAATAATTGAGTAGGATCAAAATTTAAGGCTACCTATATAGGTAGCCTTGTTAACTTTTTTTAAATACTAATTAACCGTTAGTATTCTTTTGATTGTTTTTTCTGATTGATTTTGGTTATGAACCAAAATCAATATCCATACAAGCCGAGTTCATCATAGTCATTGTTTTTTTGTGGTTAATAAAAAAAGTTGTTTGCAAGTTATATCAATTTTTCAAGAAATAGAACGTAGCCCTGTTTTGGGTAAATGATACCCTTATATCCATATTCAATAACATTGCCGTTCTGAATCTTCTTATGTTTGAACTCATTTAAGGTTCCAAGTTTAAAGAAAGTGACCTTAATATTCGCATCTTTATATATTTTTAAACAAAAATCGTGAATTAGGTAATCTTTTGCCACACTAATTATGTGATCATGTTTAAGACTATATGTTTTTTCGATAGTTGTTTCAAATTTATATTCAGATTGTCCTTGCAATACAACGCTAACAACGTTTAATATTCTTTTTTTGTTGTCTTCATTGAGCGCTTCACTTTTATATTCGCATGGTACTCCATTTATTTTATAAGATGTGACTGTAAAGGTTGTCTCATCAGGCTGATTGGCGTAGTACATGTAATTCTTGGTTATATGGTCTACCGGCACATTGATGTCAGTCGGGAATACAGTATAAGTTGAATGCTGAACAACCTTGATAATATCTTCATCAGCGTCAATTATTTCTATTTCAAGATCTTGTGTATAATTGTCATAGTAAAGTACGTGATCGGTAGGAAAATAGATTTTCTTCACATCTGCCATAATATCCTTTGATATCCTTGGAAATTTATTCTTGAACAGAACTTTTGAAACCTGTTCCCAAAATTCGTGCAAATCTTTCCTATTTGAAAGGTATTTGTCTTCATAAATAATCTTTTGAAGTTCATCTTTGAAAACTCCCATAAATTGCATTGACTTCAAAATCACTGCAAATATCCCGCTTCCGAACATCGTCAAGCCTATTTTGACGCAGATTTCTCTTATTTTCTCATTATCAACAGTAAATTCTGCAATAAACAATACTGCCAGCCCTACGATTATAAAAATCAATGCCTGGGAACTGGTGAACTGTTTAACTATCCTACCCCAAATTCTTTTAAGAAAATCCATATTATAAAAAAATGCTAAAATGGAAATTTAATATTTAACAAAGAAGCTTTTACCGGAATATTTTAAGAAAAAAGAGTAGTACCCCCACCAAAGTACCGTACATTATTCACAAAAAATCAATAAACTTTATAAAAAGTAAACTTCTACTTAAATTTGCTGATGGAACAATTAACCTGGACAACAGAAAAAAGGAAAGTGTCGGACCTGGTGCCGTATGACCTAAATCCTCGTCTACTTACAGAAGATCGCCGGCAGCGCCTGGTTGCCTCACTGGAGAAATTTAACCTGGCCGAAATTCCGGCAATTAACCTGGATCACACTGTTATTGCCGGTAATCAACGCCTTGCAGTTATGAAAGCAGTTGGCCGGGGTGAGGAATGGATTGACGTACGGGTACCAAACCGTCAGCTGACAGAATCAGAAGTAAAGGAGTACAACCTGATTGCAAATACTCATGCTGGCCAGTGGGATTTCGAACTCCTGCAGCAGGAATTTTCGGAGTTTGATTTGAAAGAATTCGACATAACTCTTCCGGATCCGGAATTTCCTCCGTTGGGTGATCATAAGGGAATAGAATATAATCCGGATAAGAAGTGGTTTTTGAATATCGAATGTACCGGTGAGCAACATGCGCAGCGATTGTATGAAGAATTAAGTAACAAAGGACTTGAAGTAAAAATAATTAATTAAGTATCATGAACATACCAAAATCAGCGGAAGTAATACTTCAAAGTGAAATATTCAACAACTTCAGGTGTAAGATGGCCTGTAACAGCCTGGATATAGACATCAATAAAAAATCAGTGCACCATCTGAAAGTAGATAACATAAATATCCCGGACGACTGGTCGGTGGGTGTAATCTATGGTGCTTCCGGAAGCGGGAAAACAACACTGGCAAAGAGCCTGTTTGGTGATGATATATTTCAAACAGTACTAAACGAGGACCTGCCGATCATCAACCAGCTGCCGGCGGAATATACTTATGATCAGTGCGCAGCAATTTTAAACGGAATCGGACTTACGAGCGTAGTTTGTTGGGTACGGCCGGTAAAAACGCTCAGCAATGGACAAAGAGCCCGGGCAGAGGCCGCATTGCTAATGACGCAAAACGAAGGGATAACTGTAATTGATGAATGGACCTCAGTAGTGGATAGAACCGTCGCCAAAGTAATGTCTCATTGTGTTCAGAAACATGCCAGGAAGCAGAATAAGCAGATCGTAATCCTTTCTTGCCATCATGATATTATAGAATGGGTAAAGCCGGATTGGTTGATTGATTGCAATAAGCAGGAATTCCAGTTGCCGGCAAGCAACGATTTTTTTTTTCAACCTCGAGAACAACTCCAGTTCGGAATCAGGGAAGTTGGACGGGAAACCTGGAGATACTTTAGCAAGTATCATTATTTAAGCGATAAGCTGCCCGGCGGCAAAATTTACACCTTTGGCCTGTTCCATGGAGATAATCAAATCGGCTTTCAGTGTTTTGCAAACTATGTGCCCTACAAGGAAGGGAAGCCCAAAATATTTCACAGTAACCGAACTGTAATCCATCCAGATTATGCAGGCCTGGGAATGGGAATAAAGGTTATAAATGAAACCAGTCAGTTCATGGTTGATCAATTCGGGTACCAGGTAATGGCAAAGTTCAGCAGTACGCCGGTATTCAATGCAATGATAAAGCAAGAGTGTTGGAAGTTCCTGGAAGAAAAACGTACAATGGGAAGTTTAAGCCATGGTGGGACAATGGACCGAAAGAGCGGATTTCGCCAGCATGGAATAAAAACATATCATTTCATCTTTACAGGACTACTTCCTAATATTTCCTAATTTCTCACAAATTGTGACATTATCTACAATTTGTTAAATGTTTGTTTTCCATTAAAAAGTTTGATAACGTTGCTATAATCATAAATTTATATGTAATGTCAATATCAGAAATATTAAAGCTGGCACAAGAAAAGGATCTTGAACGTGCTAAAGCGCAAAATGATAGGTCAGTAGCTGATGAAATAGCAAAAACCGAATTTACAACTCAAGCAATTGAAGCGTTTGAGAAAATTGTTAAACCTGCTTTAAGCAGTGCAATACAACAATTTAAGCAAGAAGGAATAGATGCAGGGCACATTGCAACTGTTCAGCCAAAAAAGTATGAAGGTGAAATAAGGCTAGAAGGGCTAAGCTTTAGGTATAAAACACTTAGTGTCCAAATTGACATTGTTGCAACGGATAAATCAAAAAGCATTAAAGGCTTTATATATTCAAATGAAAAAGTCCCTTTCTATGAACTACGTGGAGAGAGATCATACACTGTAAAAGAGTTGACAAAAGAAGTGCTGGATACATATATCGAATGGGTATTAAAATCTGCTATAAACTTCATTGACAAAACAAAATTGTAGACCCGAATAAATTTAAGATGGTGTAGCATAATAGTTACAGCATCCTATTTGAACGTTCATCTTGTTTGCAAATAGTTTATTTAGTTTAGTTTTTGTTAACTTTGTGACATGTTGCGCCATTGTTTAGGGATGGCATGGGCTGTGAAAGTCGTAGTAAGGCTCAATTGCTTCCTCATACAGCGTGGCGTAAGAGCAGGGTGGTACTGTTACCTTACCCGACATAATCGTTACCTTAGCGTATCGTAAAATCCACGCTAAGCATGAAAGAAAAAGAAAAACTTGATTTAATGGCAGCTACAATTAATCCAGTCATTACCCTTATTCAAAAAAGGTTAGGTGTTAGGCTTGAAGCTTTGAACGCATTGGCCACATCTCCTTTAGACAATATGCCCGAATCCGTTTTGAAAATGAGGGAAGAAGAATCTGCAAAGATCCGTGCAGTTATGCAGGAACAAAAGGAGTTGATCGACCTTATTAGCTTAATGTACCCAAATGCCAAAAACTGACAAGGTTGAATATGAACGGAGGTTATTGACGGTTCAGGGCTGGCTTATTGAAGGTAGCCAGTATGCCCTTATCCTTAAAAACATAGTTGATCAGGGTTGGTGCAAGGATAGAGAAGCAAAAAGAATGATCGCCAAGGCCCGGAATAAATGGATTGATTATGAAGATGAGAACCAGGAAAAGAAAAAGAGATTTAAGATTCAGGAACTTAAGCATTTAAAGCGTTCGCTTGCAGCTCAATATAAAGGTACACCTGAAGGAATAAAAGCGATCCTCGCTGTTGAAAAGGAAATTATCAAGCTGGAGGGATTATCGGCGGTTAAGAAAATCGAGGTGGCGGGCGATGATGATAAACCACCTATACAGATCAAACACACGAAATCCAATGTAGATTATACAAAGTTGTCTAAAGAGGTTTTACTTGCGATAGTGGCCGCACGAAAAACATTACAGGATGAATCATGAGCATAGCCGAAACAGAAATACTCCAACAGCCACTACCAGAAGAAGAATTCCCTCTTATTTTAGATCCTGATCAGGCAGCTGCTCAACTTTGCCTTAATGAACTTTCATACTTTGTAAAAGAATTTTGGGATGAAATTGTTCCAAATTCATTAGTTTGGAATTGGCACATGGATGTGCTGTGTGATGAAATACAGGCAATTGATGAACGTGTTTTTAAACGCCAGGATAAATTAAATGACCTGATCATCAATGTACCACCAGGCACTTCAAAAACCAAAATAGTTTCGGTTATGGCAACGGCATGGGAGTTCGCCCGTATGCCGGAAATTAAAGTATTCGTTGGCTCGTATTCAGATAGTGCCGTTTCCGGTATGGCAGATGATATCCGACGCCTTATGAAATCAGTAAAGTACCGGACCTACTTTCCGAAAACCAATATTCGTAAGGATGCGGATTCACTGCACAACTTCAAGACAACACTCAACGGGGAGTTTTATGCTTTTACTATCAGTGGTACGATTACCAGTAAGCATGCCGACATACTGAAGGTAGATGATCCAATGAACCCTAAACAGGCAGTATCCGCAGCTGAAATATTATCAACAAATACGTTTTTTGATAAAACACTACCATCCCGTAAGGTTGATAAAGCTGTAACACCTACGATATTGATCATGCAGCGTCTTTCTACACAAGATCCTACAGGTCACCTGTTGGAAAAGAAAGGCTCTGAGATACGCCATGTTTGCTTACCGGCCACACTATCCGATAATGTGAAACCGGCTGAATACAGAAAGTTCTATATCAACGGCTACCTGGATCCGCTAAGGCTCGGTGAAAAAGTAGTGCGTGAAGCGCGTATT
>JBAZWL010000017.1:0-104598 GCA_041660405.1 Taibaiella sp.
TTTTAATACTGCTCAGCCTCAACTTTAGCAGCCGACATCATATCAAATACTTTCTTTTTAAGTCCTGCTATATCGTTAGGCTCAAATTCATCAATAGCAACTTCGGGCAGGAAAATAGCCCTGTTAATGCCTGGCGACCATTTCCAGAAACTGCTGTAATGCCAGCGCTTTTTGGCATCAGGGAAAATTACCGGCAATATGGGGGTGTTTGTTCTTAATGCCAACCTGAAAGCCCCGTCATAAAAGAACTTCATCGGTTCTTCTGTTTCATTAAAAGTACCCTCGGGGAAAATAAAAATACTTCCTTCCCTTTGCAAAGTGCGGCGAAGCATATGAATGCTTTTAGTTTTACTATTAGTATCGCTCCGATCTACCAGCACCGCAACTTGTCGGTATAAAAAGCCGAATAAAGGTATGCTGGCCAATTCTTTTTTCGCCAGAGGCCTGACATAAAAAGGTATGGTACGATAAATGAGTGCCGGATCAATATAAGAAACATGATTGGCCACCACAATATAATTCCTACCCTTTACCGGCTTTTGCCGGTACACTTTTTTTGCAGGCATGCCAATCAGAAAAAACCATACGTAGCTCCAGCCCTGTATTAAATGCCATATAGCCTTTCTGCCCCAGGCGTCAAACAGACTAAGCAGGAGGAAAAAAGGAAATAAGGCAAGAAAAAATAGAATAAATAAGGTAACCGACCAGATTACATATAAGTAACGCATGTATCAGCAATAGTTATGAATGAGGCATCCAGCCACGGCCCAACGCTTCACGGAAAGGCCATGGAATACTAGCCAATATCAGGATAAAAGCAATGAGGAAACACCAGAAAGCTTTATTGAATTTCTTTTGATCCGGAACATTCTTTTTAGTAGCAGCATAGCCTATGTGTACTAATATCAATGCGATGAGCATGCCCAGCAAATGTTCTACTGCAAAAAAGCGGCTCATGCTATCTTTCATTACATTACCGAAACCTTGGTTTTGTATATTCTTGAGTCCCCATGGGCCGGCGAAATACAGGTAAAGACCAACCAACAATTGCAGGTCCATAATGATCAGGAAAAATAATGCAGGTCGCTTATCGGCATTTGTAAAAGATTTTTTGCCGCTTCTTCCGGAAGCCATTTTTACAATAGCCCATAACGCAACAATAAGTACAAGCCAACGTAAAATACTGTGCAAGTGTAACATTCCTGTTTGCATAGTCGATCAGTTTTAATTGGTTAAAAAATAGTGGTAAAAAAAACAGCATAAAAAGTATGTACTACATGCTCTTTATGCTGGAATTCTATACAAGGTAATAATATTAGCCTACTAATGCTTCATAAGCTTTGGCATCCATCAATGCATCTGCATCTGCAGGATTGTTCAATTTCATTTTAATCATCCACCCTTTACCATAAGGATCCTGGTTTACCGCTTCAGGCGTAGCACCCAGATCAGGGTTTACTTCTGTAATGGTACCACCTACAGGCAGATAAAGATCAGACACTGTTTTTACTGCTTCTACAGAACCAAAAACTTCTTCTGCATTCAGGGATTGGCCTACAGTTTCAATTTCAACATAAACGATATCACCCAGTTCACGTTGAGCAAATTCAGTGATACCAACAGTAGCAGTGTCGCCTTCTACTAAAACCCACTCGTGGTCTTTGGTGTATTTCAGATTTTCAGGAAAATTCATCTTGATTAAAATTTTATGAGGCGAAAATAAGAGAAAAAAATAACAAAGCGGCAAAATAGCTATTGCAAATATATTAAGCATCGACACGTGGATTCGCTATTTCACTGAAAAATTCTTTAAAGATAAAAAGCAGATTACAAGCATTTTAAATTACAGTTTTCAACATAACTGGCTTCTATAGCTTAATAGGCTAGCAAGGGGATTGATGTTATTAATTCTTTGTAGCTTTGCGGCGCAAAACTTAATATACCTATGCAAATCCAGGTAATGAAGTCGAAGCTGCACCGTGTGGTGGTAACAGAAGCAGACCTCAACTATATCGGTAGTGTAACCATAGATGAGGATCTGATGGAAGCAGCTAATTTTATTGAGCATGAGAAGGTGCAGATCGTAAACCTGAATAATGGTGAGCGATTGGAAACTTACATTATAAAAGGAGTGCGCGGCAGTGGAAAAATATGTCTGAACGGGCCTGCGGCGCGCAAAGTAAGCCCCGGAGATATGGTTATTATTATTTCCTACGCACTTATGGATTTTGAAGAAGCTAAATCTTTCAAACCAACAGTTATTTTCCCTAAAGAAGGAAATAAACTTTAAGAATCTTCAATCAGTAATAGGAAATCAGCAATTGGAATTTACTTTTGATTTCTGTTTCCTATTTTTATTTATACCAAATAACAGCCAACATACATGTCAAGAAAGACCTTGTCTACCATACTTCAATTGATCGTTTTTTTGGGATTGGGCATAGGGCTGATTATGTGGCGGTATAATGCCATGAATGAAACGGAAAAGAACGCTATGTTCGAAGCCTTTCAGCATGTGCGTTGGATATATGGCTTGCCTATTTTTGTTATCGGATTTTTCTCTCATTTCTTCAGAGCGCTAAGGTGGAAATTGCTCCTGCAACCACTTAACATTTATCCTTCTACTGCCAATACAACTTTTTCAGTATTGATCGGCTACCTGGCCAATACATTGGTGCCCCGCCTGGGCGAAGTTGCCAAATGTACTGTTCTGGCTAAGTATGAAGACGTTCCCGCAGATAAATTAGTAGGTACCATTATTGCTGAAAGGGCTTTTGATACCATTTGCCTTTTAATTATAGTACTGATTACTTTAGGCGTACAATACGATATTATCTACCCTTTGGCGCATGACCTGTACATGAAGATATTCACTGATGCTTCGGGTAATTTTATCTGGCTAAGAATATTGATTGCCCTGGGTATCATAGCTGCGGGAATATTGGCGCTGATACTTCTTTACTGTAAAATAAAAAACTCCAAAGTAGGACACATTATAAAAGGTCTGGGCGAAGGGCTTAAAGCAATATTGCTGGTAAAAAAGAAAGGATTATTCCTATTACATACCGTATTGATATGGGCCGGATATACGGGCGCCGTTATTGTAGGTTTTTATGCACTGCCTGAAACAGAACATATAGTACCTTTAGCTGGCCTGGCTGTAATAAGCTTTGGTAGTATTGGCATGATAGCGACTCCGGGAGGCATAGGAGCATATCCGGTTATTGTTGCTCAGGTATTAATACTATATGGCATCAGTGAAGGGGTGGGACTTGCCTATGGCTGGGTAAGTTGGGCTGTACAGACTGCTATTATAATCATCCTTGGTCTTGCTTCTTTAATCCTTTTACCGCTTTACAATCGCAAACAAAATGAAGATATCGAAGAAGGAATCCGTACAAGATAAGATTATGGATCGTGAAGCACTGGCTCGCCTTTGCGCTGGCTGGAAGGTTAAAGGTCAAACGGTTGTATTTACTAATGGTTGTTTTGATATTCTGCATCCGGGGCATATTCAATTGTTACTTCAGGCAGCAGAATTGGGTGATAAACTGGTACTTGGATTGAACACCGATGCGTCTGTAAAAAGGCTGAAAGGCGAAAGCCGTCCTATAAATGACGAGCAATCCAGAGCGTTGATTATGGCTGCGCAACTTTATGTTGATGCTGTCACTTTATTTGATGAAAATACTCCCCTGGAATTGATACAAGCCATACGTCCTGATGTGATTGTGAAAGGTGGTGATTATACGCCAGAAACTGTGGTAGGTAACGATTTTGTTACTTCCTATGGTGGTCAGGTAGTTATCGTTCCTACAGTAGAAGGTTTTTCTACAACGTCCATCATCAACCGGATGAAATAAGCAGATTGATTCCTTCAATGACGTGCTTAAAGATGATATCGGTAAATTTGTAATCATGACCAGCGAATCCATATCCTTAACACAAATCTATCAATGGCTTTCGGAAATATCAGATCCCGAAATACCGGCCGTGTCCATACTGGACCTGGGCATTGTGCGTGATGTGATCCTGGTAGATGATGGTAAAGAAATATCAGTTACAATTACGCCAACTTACAGTGGTTGCCCTGCAATGGATCTGATCAGTATGCAAATCAGGATGGCCTTGATGAGTCGTGGATTTAAAAAGGTAAATATAGAAATGCAACTTGCCCCTGCCTGGACTACAGATTGGATTACCGAAGGAGGAAAGGCAAAGATGAAGGCTTATGGAATTGCTCCACCTGTGCGTAAAGCTAAAGATGAATTAGGTCTTTTTGAAGAAGATGAAATTGAATGTCCTCACTGCAAAAGTACACATACCGAAATGGTAAGCCAGTTTGGTGCTACAAGCTGTAAATCCATGTATCGTTGCCTGGATTGTAAAGAACCTTTCGAGCATTTTAAATGTCATTAATTTAAATAACGAACCCTCAAAAGTCTATAGTATAAATCTGGGTACAGGGCCTCGTACACCGAGGGTCGACTAATTAATTGACGCAAATAACCCCATCAGGGTGTAAAAATACATTTCCACTTGACAATTCGGCATCGCCACTCGACAATGTGGCAGCGTCAGTTCGCAATTCGAAGCCGTCAGTCTCCAATTCGATGCTGTCAGTCTGCAATTCGGTGTCGCCAGTTTCCAGTTCGGTACCGCCAGTCTGCAATTCGATGGCGTCAGCAAGCAATTCGATCCCGCCAATTTGCAATCAGGTGCAGACAGTACGCAATTCGGTGACGACAGTCTCCAATTCGGTGCCGTCAGTATGCAATATTTTTGGGTTTGCACGCAATATTTTAAATGCAATGAACTATTACTGGAGAACAGAAAGCAACATATTTCTATCCGGTGCTAATAAGGGTGTGTTAGCGGATAACATTTTTACAGTTGTCTGGTAAAGTATGGGGTAACACCCAAACACGCCATTATTCAAATTTCTCGCAGCGTCGCCGCGGCGCTGCGAGAAATAAATATTCAGATGAAATCACACAATAATTTCTCATTAACCTGATAGTCGGTATGTAATAATAAAAAGATTATAACGGTTGCATTCTATATACGGATAGTCATTTATAGCAATAACAAAAGAGACCTGATGTATATCAGGTCTCTTTTGTTATGTATTGATAGTGGTTTAAAACCAGCTACCAATGAATGCTTCATTGACGTCATCACGCTTTGCCAGTCTCTTCTTTCTGCGGCTTACATCTCTGCGATGTTTGAATGCAGAATAGATCATCATCGGGATAAACAGGAATATCAGTGGAGGGATACCCATAAAAGAAACCCATTTACCACCAAAGTGCCTGCGCATAGGACGTTTCAGACGTTCGTAGATCAGGTACATACTTGGCACCATAATCAGTGTCATAAAGAAGGCGAAGGCAAGACCAAATATAATAGTCCACGACAGCGGCTTCCAGAACATTACGTTATCACCACCGAAGAAAATATGCGGGTTCAATTCGGAGAACAGCGTAACGAAGTTGATGTTGAAACCAACAGCCAGCGGTATCAATGCCAGGATCGCAGCCAGAGCGGTCAGCATTACGGGGATGATCCTCGTTTTACCAGCTTGTATCACCGCTTCTCTTGTTTTCATACCACGTGCTCTCAACTCATCTGCAAACTCAATTACGAGGATACCGTTCTTGATTACAATACCGGCAAGCCCCAGAACACCCACACCGGTCATTACAATCGACACTGTCATACCTGTAAAGGCAAAACCTAACAGCACCCCGATTATACTAAATACAATCTCTGTAAGAATGATCACCGACTTACCTATGGAGTTGAACTGAATTACAAGGATCAACAGGATCATCATCAGCGCTATTACCAGGGCCTTCATGAGGAACGCTCCTGTTTCGGCCTGCTGCTCCCCTTCACCGGTTTGAGCAATGGTCACACCCTCTGTTTTACCTTTGAATGCCTTGATCTCTTTGGCCAGTTGTACATTGACTTCTGTAGGTGTGTAACCCTGTAATACGTTGGAACGAAGGGTGATTACCCTTTTCTGATTTTTACGTTTCACACTACCCAATGTACTGGTATAATCCACTTTCACTAAAGAACTGATAGGAACACTTTTTACGGCACCTCCGTTGGACATGTCCTGGAAGGTTATGTTCATATTTAGCAGGTCTACCAGGTTCTTACGTTGGAGTACTTCATTACGTAACTGTATCTTGTATTCATCTTCCCCTTCCTTAACTTTAGATATTTCTTTACCAAACAATGCAGTACGAAGTTGCATACCTATCTGGGCCGAAGAAATGCCTTCTATTAACGCACGCTCACGATCCACGGTTATAGAAATCTCCGGATTATTGAGGTCAATATCCATTTTCAATTCTTCTATACCGGGTACCTTGATGGAATCGAGATAGTTTTTCAAAGCCACAGCAGACTTAATCATCTGATCGATATCTTCACTGGCTATCTCAATATTTACAGGAGGATCGGTTGGAGGTCCGTTCTGTTCTTTATCTACAGAAAGCTCTGCCCCTGGTATCCCTTTAATGGCTGCACGGATCTTTTGCAGGTAAGGCCCGGTTTTACCACCATGACGTTTTTCATATTCTACAAAAGATACCTGTATCCTTCCAAGCTCCGGACGGGTACTACGGTCACCGCTCGCCGGATCTGAAGCGCCAATAGCGACATTGGCAATTACACTTTCTACCATCGGGTTCTTCTTACCATGCTCTATACCCAATACTTTGTTCACTTTGGTTTCCAGTGTGCGGGTAATGGAATCTGTATATTCAACAGTAGTACCTACAGGCAGTTTCAGGTACACATATATCTGGTTAGGTTCTCCTTCCGGGAAGAATACAGGAGATTTACCTATAGCTCCGAATATTACAAAGGAAAGGAAAAACAGGCCTACTGCACCCAATAGCAGATGAACAGGTCTCCAGCCCTTCAATGCCCAACGCAACAGATTTTCGTAGTGACTCATAATCCAGGGCAATACCCTGTTCTGGAAACGATGGATAGCATCTTCCAGCACATATTTGTTCAGTACGACCAACAAAGCGAAAAAGAGCAACAGGTTACCTACAAAGAAATAGAAAGCATAAGGTTTGCCTGGTTCTGCTTCCAACGAATTAGCCACATAAGCTACTGAAGGGGTGGCCGCTTTGATCAGGAATCCGAAGATCAACATGAGTACACCTATAATAACCGGGATCAAAAACGCTCTCTTTTTGAAGATAGCTTTTTTAGGCGGTTTCTCACCCTCTTCCTCAGGATGGTTCATGAAATCTACAGCAAATACCGGGTTCATAATGAAAGCCACAATCAACGATGCCGCCAATGTAAAAATAAGCATGGTAGGCAGATAGATCATGAACTTACCAATAAGACCAGGCCAGAACAACAAGGGGAAGAAGGGGGCCAGGGTAGTAAGTGTACCCGCCAATACCGGCACAAACACTTCGCCGGCAGCCATCATGGCCGACCGCTCCGAGTTCATCTTGCCTTTGCTTTCGGTAAAAATACGGTGCGTATTTTCGATCACCACAATCGCATCATCCACAATAATACCCAGACCGAACAATAGGGCAAAGAGTACCATGAAATTCAGGGTAACATGCGTCCCTATGATCATATCAGCTCCCGGCAAGCATACAAATGCCACGAACATACTCAATGGAACGGAAAGTGCTACGAAGAAGGCATTTGTTACGCCCATAAAGAACATGAGGATAATCAATACCAGGAAGAAGCCGATAACAATAGAGTTTACCAGATCGTTGAAAGAAGTCCTGGTTGACTTACTCATATCGCCAGTAATCACCACGTCCAGATCCGGCGGGAACTGGGACGCTTTCATTTCCACCATTGCTTTTTTTACAGCATCAGCAGTTTCAATCAGGTTCTCTCCTGAACGTTTGATGATGTTCAGGGTAATTACATTTTTACCGTCAAGACGCGCAAAGCTCTCGTGTTCTTTAACAGTATCTCTGATCTCAGCAATATCTTTAAGATAGATGGCAGCCCCTTTCGTATTCCTTACAACCACTTTTTCAAGATCACCAGCCGTTTTCACCTGGCCTTTCAGTTGCAGGGTCCTTTTCATATTGCCAACTTCAAGCAAACCGCCTGTGACATCCATATTTTCGCGGGCAACAGCACTTTCAATATTATCGAAAGTAATGCCGGCTGCTAGCATACGTTGGTTGTCCACATTGATCTGGAATTCTCTTTCAGGAGCACCGACAATATCCACACGGTTGATCTGCGGCATAGCTTCCAGTCTGTCCTGTATATTATCTGCATACTTCTTTAATCGCACCACGTCATAGTCGCCGCTCACGTTCACATACATGATCGGCTGATCAGATAAGTTTATCTCTTGCACGGTAGGTTCCTGTGTGAGGTCGGTAGGTAGATCTTGCTTGGCTTTATCTACTGCGTCCTTCACCTTTTGCAGGGCCACATCCACTTTTACATCAGCATCAAATTCAACCATGATTGCGGAGAAATCCTGTAGCGATGTACTGGTTGTTTTGGTGATCTTGGCGCCTGTGATACTCTTGATCTGTTTTTCAATAGGCTGCGTCACCAGGTTCTCCATATCCTTTGGAGAGTTACCCACATTAATGGTTTGTATATAAATATTAGGGATAACGATATCAGGGAACTGCTCTTTGGGCAGGGTCATGAACTGGAATAATCCCATTAAAGTGATAATAACCATTAACAGATAAATGGAGTTCTTATTCTTAATGGACCAGCTCGTAGGCTTAAACTGCTTGAACTTTCCGGTAAAGTTTTCTAAAGCACTCATAAAATTTTTATGGTTTAACTACGTAAAACGTACCTGCCTGCCAGGCCGTAATCTATATAGTAGTAATGGAATGAAATATAAAACCGAATATTATTGTGCGGCATCTACAGTAATGCGTTGCCCGTCGTAAAGACTTTGAAAGCCTTGTGTAATGAGCTGGTCGCCTGCATTCAAGCCACTTTTGATCTCTAGTTTATTACCGTAAAGCTCGCCGATGACTACTGGTTTTTTACGTGCTACCAGCTTCCCTTTCTCTTCTACAGCTACGAGAACAAATTTTCCCTTATCATCATTCTGCAGCGTATTCATCGGAACAGTAATTGCATTAGAATTGCTATAATCCTGGATCCTTACCATAGCCAGTTGGTTTGCTCTAAGTTTTTTGTCAGCCGGTATTTTACCTTCTACGAAAAAAGAACGGGTAACAGGATCGATCACTTTACCTACTACATTGACTTTGGTAGTAATGGTTTCGTCATTAGCTTCCGGAAGTGTTGCTACAAGACCAGCCCCCATCTTAACTCTGTCTGCGTAGTTTTCCGGTACGTTAACTTTTATTTTCAGGTCATTATTGTTTACTACTTGTATCTGCTGGCCACCATTAAAGAATTCACCTACTTTTACATTGATAACATTCACTGTGCCACTGATTTCAGAGACTATGCTAGTTGTATTCAATTGTTCCTGCGCCATTCTTACATTGGCTAATGCAGCGTTGTATTGGCTTTGAAGTGCATCTACATTTGTTTTTGCATTCAATACCTGGATTTCAGTTCCTATATTTTGTTTCCACAAATTCTGCTGGCGTTGGTAAATGCTTTTAGCCTGGTCGAGCTGTGCTTTTACACCACCTACTTGTTGCTGTGCAGCAGAAAGGCTTTGACTCAATACGGCACCATCCAGTTTTAAAAGGGTCTGTCCTTTTTGTACAAAATCACCTTCTTTTACATATACTGCCTTTACAAAACCGCCCTGGCCTCGTGGAGCTACATAGGCAACATTAAGTGCTTCAATTTTACCTTGCAAATCGATAAAGTGATCAAAAGCGCTTGTTCCGATCGGAGTTAAAGTAACGAGCTTGGCATTGGCGTTAGCCAGGCTTGGATCCATCTTTTCCAATTCTTCCTGTAACTTGGTGATCTTGTCTGAAAGTGTTTTTTGATCCCCCTTTAATTTTTCAAGCTCAGCTTTTTTTGCTGCAAGCGGGTTCTTGTCTTTCCCGCCACCACAGGCTGCCAGTAATAATACAAAGGAAGCCAGAAAAGCTATTTTTGAGATGTGTCGCATATGATGATGTATTTTATTGTCTTTTATCTGTGTTAAGAATTTATAGTTTGCCAATAGCTTTCAGGAAATCGACCTTAGCCACAACAGCGTCATACAAGGCGCTTACATAATTGGTTTGTGCCGTTTTAAGATCTGTTTGTGCTGTGTTGATTTCTGTTTGTGAACCTGTACCTACTTCGTATTTCTTTTTGGTTTGCGCATATACTGTTTCTGCCAATTGCATATTCTTTTTCTGGTAGTCCATGATCACGATAGCAGTTTTGAAATTGTTTTTTGCTGCAGCCACCTCATTGTCGATAGTCATTTTAAGGTTCTCTGCCTGGTTGTCTATTTGCTGTACTGCAAGCTTTGCCTGGTTTATTTTTGCATTGGTACCAAAGCCTTTGAAAATAGGCACGGAGATTCTTAGCGCAAGATAAGAGGCCGTAAACCAATCTCCATCAAAGCGGAAATCGTTTGACTGGTACTGCTTACTGTAAGATGCTCCTACGCTTAATGTCGGAAGCTTGCTTAATTGATAACGAAGCACATTATAATTATTCAGTTTCCGGGACAATTGTAGATATTGATAATCTTTCCGGTCTTCATAAGTATAAGCTGCATCTTGTAAGATGTTAGCTTTAATCTGTTCATCACTCAAGCTATCAGTCAATATCAATTCATCTTTCACCGGTATGCCCAGAAGCACTTTCAGGCCATTATAACCATTGGCTACAGAGACCAAAACTTTCTCTTTTTCTGTTTGCAGATTAGTGAGCTGTACATCGTTTTTATCTACGTCCAGTTTTTCTACAAAACCATTTTCGTACATGATGCCGGCATCATGCTTCAGTTTTTCTACCAGGGTTATATTGGCATCCAGCAAAGCAATCTGGGTTTTACTTAATACCAGTTGGTAATATACTTTGTACACATTGGCCCTTATCATTTCCTGCGTAATTTCAGCGTTCTTTTGCTTCCAGAGCATAGAGGTTTTCCGGGCTTTGAGGCCTACAAATACCTGGCCGTCAAAAAGTATCTGGTTCAGATCAACACTACCGCTGGTAATATATTTGGTGCCGAATGTAACCGGTACAAACGTGCCTGCGGGTTGGCCCAGAAATTCGCCGGGTAGCAATGTGGTTTGTAACTTCAGGTTGTCCGTAAGGCTGCCGCTTGCAGATATAGAAGGGTAGGCTGCTGAAGCAACTTCACGGTTAACTTCCTTTTGAATCAGAATGTCTAACAGGGCATTCCTGACCTGGACATTATTTTTCTCAGCATAATCCACTGCCTGCTGAACAGAAAGCGAATGACGGACGGGCTTGGTGTCAGACTGCGCATGAGCGCCAAATCCTGCCAATGTGCCGGCAACTATTGCAATTAACGTATTGATGGGTGCTCTCATTTATTATTGTATTTCAAAATAATAAGACCTGGAATAAAAAATTTACTTTCTCTTAATTCTGCAACAACTCTAACTTATCTGCAGTTTCTTTAATCGTATTAATAGTATTCAATTTGTCTTCTGAATTGAAGGCGGAAAAAATTTCTTCCTCTACTTTTTTTACAATATCCTTGATCTGTAAGGCCACAAAATTTCCGGTTTCCGTAGTGCGCAATATATTTCTGCGCTTATCCTTCTTATCCTGGGTAATGGTTATCAGGCCTTTTTTCTCCAGTACTACAACCGTACGCTGAACGGACGACTTATCTCTGTGAACGATGTCAGCTACTTCTTGCTGGCTTACGCTACCACAATTATAAATGCACATCAGAATGGGCAATTGTTCCATTTTAACCGGCACAGAAGCTTCTTGAATCAAGCTGTTGGCCACGCGGAACATAACACTATGTATGCGATGCATCTGAAAAATGAGGGTGTCATTCATTTCGGAAAAGAAATTATCCCAGTGCGTCGATTCTATATCACAATTTTTTTTCATCTGCATCATTGCAAAAATATATTCGTATTTAGTTTTAAGCTGCATGGTAATCTAATCTGTAGATAGAACAACTAATAATGGAAATACCCCTATGCTAGTGCCCTGAAAACATATATCAGTACCAAGAGGTGCAAAGATAATATAGAAGTTGATATGTCAACCAAATCGAGTTTCTATATTTCATTATCTTTAACAACCGCAAAAATAGTGTGACTATAAGTGGTCGGGAAACAGTATTATGCCAATTGTATAAAGACTTCGATGAATTCCCGCTTTTCTTCGGTGAACGGTGAAATCATTTTCCTTTTTTTAGCATTTCCTCATATAACTTAGGGTATTCCGTTTCGAGTATTTTAATAAAACTGGTAATCCGGAGCAGGTCTTCAGAGATGGCATCTTTCTTCTTCCTCAACTTTCGGATATCTTCAAAAATGAGCCTGTTTTCCCTATAGGCTTTAACTACTGTTTCGGGTGCAAAGAATCGGTCCGGAGTAACTTTAAAGAATCGTTTCCGGGCGCCGGCTTTGGTTTTTTCCTGTACTACATCCATTACAGAAAGGACTTTTAAAGCATTAGAGATGGCGCTTTTACTTACCTTAAAGTACTGAACCATTTCATCGAAAGTAGCTTCTCCATCAGGATGCAGGAACAGATAAATCATAACCCTGGACGCTACCGGAGAGAAGCCTTGTTTCTCGTAGTAGTTGCCGTGCTCCTCGATTTTATCCCTGAATTGTTCCATGCGGGAGCAAAAGTAAAGAATTCTTTGTTCTCAACAAAGAGAACCAAAATTAAATTATTTATGCTGATGTTCTATTCCGTCCGGCCAAAGGATTTTGAAATATAGAATTACCTGTTTATCTTCGCCGTCCAATATGAACAACAAGAAGGTATATAAGAATATTAAACGTTTTACCACCAAAAGGTAATCCTGGTATTGTATTATGTACACTAAAATACTAAGAGGCTTACCCGAAAATGGTAAGCCTCTTTTTTTTAATGATTAAAAGAAAAATTTCCAATGAGTAAACTTAGTAACCTCGCGGAATCATTAATTGGTTCTGAAATAGTAAAACTCGGTAACGAGATCAACAACAGGATTCGCAATGGCGAAAAAATTTACAACTATACCATTGGTGATTTTGCTCCTGCTATCTTTCCTATTCCTGCTCAATTGGAAGATAAAATTGTAAATGCATACCGCGAAGGGTTTACCAATTACCCTCCTGCCGATGGATTGCTGCCTTTGCGTGAAGCAGTGTCTACGTTTATAAGTAAATATGAAGATGTTGATTACGGTCCTGCCGAAATACAAATAGCCAGCGGTGGTCGCCCTTTGATCTATTCTTTATTCAGCACCGTAGTAAATCCCGGAGATAAAGTTATCTATGCTGTACCTTCATGGAATAACAACCACTACACCAACCTGAATAACGGAACGGCTTGTGAAATAACGGTTACTCCGGAAAATAACTTTATGCCTAGGGCAGCCGATATTGCGCCGCATATTAAGGGTGCTGCTTTGCTATGCCTTTGTACACCACAAAACCCTACAGGAACAACATTAAGTAAGGAAGAACTGGAAAAGATATGTGACCTGGTATTGGAAGAAAATAAAAGCCGTGGTGCTGATGAGAAGAAACTGTATGTATTGTTCGACCAAATGTACTTTACCCTTACTTATGGTGAAACCAAACATTACCATCCGGTAGCTTTACGTCCTGAAATGAGGGACTATACGATAACCGTAGATGGTATCTCCAAATCATTTGCTGCCACAGGAGTGCGTGTGGGCTGGGCTTTGGGGCCGGTTCCGGTTATTACTAAAATGAAAGCATTGCTAAGCCACGTGGGGGCATGGGCTCCTATGGCCGAACAAAAAGCTGTTGGTGATTTCCTGAAAGATCATGAATCTGTTGAGACATTTCTGGTTAATATCAAAAAATCATTGGAAGAAAGATTATGGAAAATATATAATGGTTTTGAAATCTTAAAACAGAAAGGCTATAATGTAGACGCCATTGCTCCGCAGGCTGCTATTTACCTTACGGTAAAGATCGATTTGAAAGGCAAAAGTGATAATGGCGTGGTTCTGGAAAAACAAGCTGATGTTACGCAATACATTTTAAGCAAAGCAGGTCTGGCCATTGTACCATTCCATTGTTTCGGTACGGACAAAGAATCGCCTTGGTACCGTATAAGCGTAGGCACCTGCAAGCTTGAAGATATTGATGATGTTTTTTTCAAACTGGAGCGGGCGCTTGCTGCACTTAGCTAATGGTATTGTTACATTGTTTACTGGTTAAATGTTTGAAGACTCAATGTTCAAAGTTCAATATTCAAATTTTGCCAATTGCCAACTGTTAACTGCCAACTTATAACTTACAACTGACCACTTAAAAAAATGCAGGTTTACAAATTCGGTGGTGCATCCATAGCCACACCAGAAAGGATGCGAAGTTTATTACCCATAATTCAATATGGCGGCTCTCCGCTGGTAGTAGTGGTTTCTGCTTTTGGTAAAACAACCAATGCGCTGGAAGCCGTTGTGAACGCAGCCAATGAAGGGAAGCGTGAAGAAGCGTTGCAGAAAATAGAACAATTGGAAAAAGCGCATAATGACTATGCTGCAGAAATACTTAGTGCCAAAGCTTTTGAGGAAATAAAGGAAAAGCTGAATGAGTACTATACCGAAATGCATTGGGCCATTGATGATGCCGGCCGTCAATCTAAAGACTATGTTTACGATCAGATTGTATGTATCGGGGAAATTCTTTCGACCTCAATATTCAGTGCATTTCTGAATGATCAGGGTTATACTAACCAATGGATTGATGCCCGGGATGTGATTCGTACAGATGATAACTATCGCGATCCGGTTGTTGATTTTGATTTTTCTAAAGGCCAGGTTCAGAAAATGATTGTGCCTGCGTTACAGAAAAGCAATATCGTAATTACCCAGGGCTTCATTGGAAGTACTGCCGATAATAATTCTACAACACTTGGCCGCGAAGGTTCTGACTATACAGCAGCTCTGCTTGCTGCTATGATTCCTGCACAATCCGTAAGTATATGGAAGGATGTGGAAGGCTTGCTGAATGCAGATCCTAAGCTTTTCCCCAATACGGTAAAGATTGAAGAGATTACATATCATGAGGTTATTGAAATGGCCTATTACGGTGCGCAGGTTATTCACCCCAAAACAATTAAGCCTTTGCAGAATGCCAATATCCCACTGTATGTAAAATGCTTTTTGGATACAGGACTTAAAGGAACGGTTATTCAAAATGCTACGGATACCTTTGTATATCCGCCATTGATTGTGCTGAAAAAGGATCAGATCTTATTGCAGATTACCAGCCGCGATTTTTCCTTTATTACAGAAGAAAATCTTCGCAATCTGTATGATATTTTCCATGGACAACATGTAAAAATCAACCTGATTCAGAATGCCGCGATCAGCCTTGTAGTATGCGTGGACAATAGAGAAGATAAAATTAAAGCGCTGGTTGAAGTATTGGAAAAGGACTACAAAGTGTTGAAGAATGACGATGTACAGCTATTGACCATCAGGCATTACACGCCTTCTATTATGGAAGAGCTGACTAAAGGCCGGGTAATATTACTGGAACAAAAAACCAGGCAAACTGTACAAGTTGTGGTAAAATAAACGTTGTCAAGGATAATTATAAAAAATGGACGGTTATGCAACCGTCCATTCTATTATCTGGTTAACCCATTCCTCTCGGTAAGGCGTTTTTATCTTGATATAATTATCGGTAAAACCTTCCATCATACCATTCTTTGAAGCACTTTCAAATAATACTTTACGCTTGGCCCCTACTTGTTGCTGTGTAAAATATTGCATCTTCTGATAAGAAAGGTTACGCAAGATTTTATTCCTTTCATGACGGATGTGCATAGGCACAGCATCTTCCATATCTATAGCCAGTGTATTAGCCCTTTCAGAATAAGTGAACACATGGAAATAGGAAACATCAAGCTGGTGCAGAAATTCAAAAGTTTCCTGGAACAGTTCTTCTGTTTCACCCGGAAAACCTACAATCACATCTACACCAATACAGCAATGTGGCATCAGTTCTTTAATGTGGGCAATACGGTCAGCATATAATTCCTTACGATACCTGCGGCGCATACCGCCCAACACTTCATTACTTCCACTTTGTAAAGGAATATGAAAGTGTGGCATAAAGCGCTTGCTTCCGGCTACAAATTCAATGATCTCATTACTTAACAGATTAGGTTCTATTGAGGAAATGCGGTAACGATCAATGCCTTCGGTTTCATCCAGTTGCTGTACTAATTCAAAGAAAGATTCTTCTCTTTTTTTGCCACCGTTTGTTCCTTTGCCAAAATCGCCAAGATTAATTCCGGTAAGTACTATTTCTTTAGCGCCTGTTTGCGAAAGTTCGGCTACATTTTGTAAAACCCCTTCAATACTATCGCTACGGCTATGGCCACGGGCAAGTGGAATGGTGCAGAAACTGCAATTATAATCACAGCCATCCTGCACTTTAAGGAATGTACGGGTACGATCATTGATAGAATAAGAAGCATGAAAACCTTCCACATCTTCAATTTCGCAGCTACATATCTTGGCACTATCTCCTTTGGAGAGCTCGCGCAGATGCTCTGCAATGTTGAATTTTTCTGCAGCACCTAATACAAGATCCACACCTTCTATCTCAGCAATTTCTTTAGGTTTCAATTGGGCATAGCAGCCTGTGATCACTACAAGTGCTTCAGGTGTGCGGCGTTGAATGCGACGTACCAATTGCCGGCATTCTTTATCCGCATTTTCAGTTACCGAGCAAGTATTGATAACATATACATCGGCCTCTTCCTCAAAATCTTTCTTCAAAAAACCTTCCGCTTCCAACGTTCTGCTAAGTGTGGAGGTTTCGGAAAAGTTAAGCTTACAGCCTAATGTATGGAATGCTACTGATTTCACTATTTATTTTTTATACCTGGCAATATTAATGGACAGGCCTTTTAAGCATAACGCAGATTATTTAAAGAAATAATCTGCGTTGCAGTAAATTTTATCGAGTATAGATTAACCTGCAATAGCTTTTGTCTGGGTTACCTTACTTTTCAATAAAGCATAAGCGCCAAACAATATTCCACTGAAAATTAGATCACCAATAATTGCGTTGAAAAATAACTCTGTACCAATGCCATCTTTATTGTAAAACGGCAATGCCATTAAGTAAGTAGTGGTAAAGCCTTGTAAGCCTGTACCCCAGTAACCACCCAGAAATACACCAAAGTTGGATACCACCCAGAATAAAAGAGAACCACCGATGGAAAAGCCAAGTACTTTTAAAGCATTTACTTTTCTCATGAAAGAACCTAAAAGTACTACCAATGCCATACCACCATATACAAAGAACTGGCTGATACCATAAAAACCATTATGATGAACCAACTGCAGGTAAAGATCCGAAATGAAATAAGCAGCCAATGGAAGCAGGTAAGCGTATGTTTTATTTTTCAGCACTGCACCGCTGAACAAGCTGATGGCAACTAAAGGTCCAAAATTATACCAATGTGTTTCTGCATTGATAATACGGGATATGGCTGCTATAAAAATCAATGCAGCTGATAAAAGAATGATACGTGTGTTATTATTTTCTTTCATTGTTTACAATTATTGCTGCAAAATTAAGTTTTTTTAGGTAAAACAGAATGCTCTTTTCTGACGTGGCTATTAGTTAACTACTTACGCCTGAAGCCCTGGTACACAAATAATAGTAACAATGCACCACCAATAGCCAGACCAAAACTACGGAGATCAAATCCCTTTACGGTACCCCAGCCAATTCTCACGCCAATATAGCCACCTATCATAGCACCCAGAACGCCCAGTATAATGGTAATAATACAGCCTTGGGGATTTTTGCCCGGCATAATAAGCTTAGCAATAAGACCGGCTATAAGTCCGAATATGATCCAGGATAGGAAACCCATGTTTTTGTTTTTGTAAGATGAAATTTTGCTTTACAAAAATATCTTTTTTTTAGAAAAAGCAGGCTACGGTATTCCTTTATTAAGGTTTCAGCTGCCTTTGACATTGGAAGATACTAATTGGCATGCAGGCAAAGTTATTATTATTTTACTGTGGAAATGAGTAAGCAGAATGCTACATTTTTTTCTTTTCAATTTTCTCATGAAAAGGTAGATACTTGGGTAAAGCCGCAGAACCATACCATTGGAAAATTTCAGCTTCCATCAATTTGGAATGCAGGACAGGATCCTGATCCAGCAAAGCTTTGGCTTCTTCTGTCGAATTCACATTTAAAATGAAGAGGCCGCGATACTGATGTGCATTGGTTTCAAAGGGGCCTGCAACAACAAGTTTACCCATATCAGCAAGGCGATTAATATTGGCCATATGACCTGCGAACAGACTATCCCTGATCTTTTTATCGTGTATAGGGTTGGGTCCGGTTTTCAGAATAATGAAAGTGTACATTTTCATGCCATAATCATCGCCACCCAAGGAATCTGCCAGAGCTTTATCGTATTGAGGATTGGAAGATTGTGCTTGTAATAGTGTGCCGGAAAAACAAAAGAATAGGAGAAAGAGTAAATTTTTCATTGGGTAGCTTTTTGAAGACAATCAAAAATAAGCTCAATTCATTAAATATTTAAATTTTAGTAAAATAATTTACTGGCCTAAAGTTCAGCTAACGGATTGCATTTACACCCTATTTATAGTTCATAATATACGCTGCTTATGATCCTATAAACCAATCTTTTTAAGCCGAATTTCCTACGTAACTTCGCGCTCTATGCAGGATTATTTAAAAGAATTGAATGAGAAGCAACGCGAGGCAGCAACCCATATAGACGGGCCGCTGATGATAGTAGCCGGTGCAGGGAGCGGTAAAACCAAAGTGTTGACCACACGTATTGCCCATCTGATGAAGCAGGGCATTGATGCTTTTAATATACTGGCGCTGACCTTTACCAATAAGGCTGCCGCCGAGATGAAGGAACGTATTGAAAAAATATTAGGGAACCGTGAAGCCCGTAATTTATACATAGGCACTTTCCACTCTGTATTTGCAAGAATATTGAGGGCAGAAGCACATAAAATAGGCTATCCCAACAGCTTTACGATTTATGATTCGGATGATTCAAAAAGTTTGTTGAAAACCGTAATCAATGAAAATAACCTTGATGATAAACTCTATAAGCCACAATATGTATTAGGCCGCATTTCATCAGCTAAGAATAACTTGATGGGGCCGATGGAATACATGCAGGATCATTTTATTCAGCAGGAAGATGCGCGTAGTGGCCGGCCGCTTATGGGGCAGCTTTATGCGCAATATGCAGCTCGCTGTTTTAAAAATGGCGCGATGGATTTTGATGACCTGTTGTTCAAAATGTATGAGTTACTGGTAAAGCATCCTGATGTGATGGCTAAGTATCAGCATAAGTTTCGCTACATTCTTATTGATGAGTACCAGGATACCAATATTGCCCAATACCAGATTATTAAAATGCTTGGGGCAGTACATGAAAATATTTGCGTGGTGGGTGATGATGCCCAAAGTATCTACTCCTTCCGTGGGGCCACCATTGAAAATATCCTGAAATTCCAGAAAGATTATGACGAAGCAAAAGTGGTAAAACTGGAACAGAATTATCGCAGTACACAGAATATATTGAATGTGGCCAACAAGGTAATAGGTTTGAATAAAAATCAGATACCTAAAAACCTTTGGACGGATAATGGCGAAGGTGAAAAGCTAAGCCTGGTGCGTACCCTGACCGATAATGATGAAGGCCGTTTTGTAGCAGATGCTATTGCAGAACAAAAACTCCGAAACCATTATTACAATAAGGATTTTGCCATCCTGTATCGTACCAATGCACAAAGCCGTGCCTTTGAGGAAAGCTTGCGCAGACATAATATTCCTTACCGCATTTTTGGTGGACTGTCTTTCTACCAACGTAAAGAGATCAAGGATTTTATAGCCTACCTACGTGTAGTGAATAACCCGCAAGATGAAGAAGCGGTAAAACGTATTATCAATTACCCGGTACGGGGAATAGGTAAAACGAGTGTGGAACGCATTATGGTTGCAGCCAATGAAAGTGGTAAAACCTTCTGGGAGGTATTGGAACAGCCACAGATGACCGGGCTGAAAGGCGCTGCAGCGTTAGCTATTGAGAACTTTGTGATGATGATCAAAAGCTTTCAATCTATGCTTATCAAAAGTGATGCGTACGAAGTTGCATCTGCCGTAGGTAAACATACGAACCTGGTAAAGGAACTGTATAATGATAAATCAGTGGAAGGCCTGGCACGTTATGAAAACGTACAAGAACTCCTGAATGCAATAAAAGAATATACTGAAACCCCTGATGAAGAGGGTGAGCTGGAAGAAAAAAGCCTGGGTACTTATTTACAGAATATCACTTTGTTGACAGATGCTGATAAGAATACTGACGAAGATCAGGATGTGGTGAAGCTCATGACCATACATGCTGCCAAAGGCCTTGAGTTTCCTTGTGTGTTTGCAGTAGGACTTGAGGAAAATATTTTTCCTTCAGCCATGAGTTTATACGATAGGGAAAGCCTGGAAGAGGAACGCCGTTTGTTTTACGTAGTGATCACAAGGGCTAAACACCGTTTATGGATCAGCTTTGCCAATAGTCGCTATCGTTTTGGTTCGCTGGTACAGAATGAACCTAGCCGTTTTATAGATGAAGTGCCGCAGGAATATATTGATAGAAGCTTTGCAGGATTAGCAGGCGCGCGTACCGGCGCACAGGCCAGGAATGCAAGTCCTGCTGCAGCTCAACGAAACTTTACTCCTAAAGAAAAGACTGCACAACCTGCTGCACGTACTGCCACATCCGGAACAAGTGATATAGCTAAGATTGCAGCGTTGAATAAAGCCCAGAGTCAAACGCTTACACATATACCATCTGCCAACTTTACGGCCAGCGATCCGGAAGATATGGAAGCGGGCATGAAAGTGGAGCATCAAAAATTTGGAATTGGTACCATTGTAAAACTGGAAGGTGGTGCACATAATCGTATTGCTACCATAAATTTTCCAACTGGTGGGGGTGATAAAAAGATTATGTTGGCGTATGCTAAATTGATGATTTTGAAATAATCAACTTGATTTAAATAGTAATTGTAGCGGAGCATTTTTGCTCCGCTTTTTTTATTGCAATTAAAAAAATGAAAAATATTTGCGCAACCGAACAATTGCACATATATTTGCAACCGAACGGTGGCAGATAAATTTTATTCAACATGAGACGTGATGTATTCCAGGCTATTGCAGATCCTACAAGAAGGGATATTATAAGCCTGATAGCAAAAAAATCGATGACCCCTAATGCAGTGGCTGATAGCTTTGACATCAGCAGGCAAGCTGTTTCAAAGCATATAAAAATATTAACGGAATGTGGCCTACTGATATTGGATGTTCAGGGGCGGGAACATTTCTATAGCATTCAGGCACAAAAACTAGCTGAAGTAAATGACTGGCTCCAACCCTTCCGCAAAATGTGGGAAGACAGGTTTAGCCGATTAGATAACGTATTAGTAAACATGCAAAAAAAACAAAAAAAATCATGAACAAAACAACCATCATTGCCGAAAAAGGCAAACAGGAATTTTTTATCGAAAGAGAATTTGATGCTCCGCGCGAGCTGGTATTTAAAGCTTTTAATGAGCCGGAGTTACTGATGAAATGGATTGGGCCAGATAAATTAAAGATGAAAATTGAAAAATTTGAAAACAAAACCGGCGGTGCTTACCGTTTTCTGCACTACGATGAACACGGAAATGAGTTCGGATTCAATGGTGTGATTCACGAAGTGCTGGAACCGGAAAGAATGATCAGAACTTTTGAATTTGAAGGATTGCCGGAACGAGGACATGTTTCCCTGGAAACAGCAACATTTGAAGTACTTGATGGTAACAGAACAAAGTTGAAAATACAAAGCGTATTTAAATCTGTAGCCGACAGGGATGGCATGATTAATTCAGGAATGGAAGGCGGAATGAATGAAGGCTTTGATAAACTTGATAAGTTATTGGCAAAAGGATTTTAATAAAAAAAGATTATTCCTTCTTTAGGAAACAGGCAACTGATCTATTGTGTTTAAAATTCAATTTTTCTCGCAACGCCGCTGCAAGAAAAATTGTCGACTGCTCGATAATTTGTTACCTGAACAAGGAAAGCATTCAAAACAATAAAAATAATAGCAATGAAATCATTCTGGATTAATTTACCGGTGAAAGACATTAATAAGTCAAAAGAGTTCTTTACTAAACTGGGTTTCCGGTTCAACGAAGGACAAGGCAATGGCCCGAATTCTGCTTGCATGCTCTTGGGCGATAGCAATGTAGTGTGTATGCTTTTTGATGAACCTTCATTTACACAGTTCATCAGCAGCGATACCGGAATAGCCAGGAATGCTACTGAAGTGTTGCTTTCCATCGATGCACAAAGCAAAGAAGAAGTAGATGAAATGGTCGAAAAGGCAATAGCAGCAGGCGGTTTCAGCAATCATATACCTAAAGAAATGACCAGCTTTATGTACGGCTGCGTATTTGCCGATCTTGACGGACATCGCTGGAATGTACTTCACATGGACATGAGTAAGATGCAACAAGGATAAAATCCGGATCATGAAAATAGTCAGATATACAGGTGCGATCTTAGCGGGAATTTTAAAATTTTTGGTCTATTTAAAATAAGCCTGGAATTGACTAATTTGTGAATGGACTCAAAGCTAATACGTCATGGATCATTATAAGAACACATTTCGAACCTGGGATAAGCTCGCTTCCAGTTACCAGGATAGGTTTATGGATCTTGATTTATACAACGATACTTATGACCGGTTCTGTACCCTCATTAAAAAGCAAGGGGCATCGATACTTGAAATAGGTTGTGGCCCGGGAAATATAACCCGCTACCTTTTGACGCAAAGGTCTGACTTTAAAATAAAGGCTACAGACATTGCTCCGTCTATGTTGGCTCTGGCAAAAGAAAACAATCCTGCAATAGAAACAGAAATTATGGATTGTAGGGAGATAGGCAAAGTGCATGAGCAATTCGACGGAATCGTATGTGGCTTTTGTTTGCCGTATTTGTCTAAAGACGATTGCCATAAATTCATAAAGGATTGCTCTGCTTTATTGCCTTCCGGTGGTGTACTTTATTTCAGTGCTATAGAAGATGATCACACTAAATCAAATTATGAAACCAGCGGCGATGGGCAACATAAGGTGTTTGTCTACTATCATGAAGCAGGTTATTTACTTGATTGGCTGGGCGTGTATGGTTTTGAGATGTTGGATTGCATCCGGAAACAATATGTAAAAACTGACGGTACTCCTTCAGTCCATATGATCTTTATTGCAAAGAGAAAATGAGTGATGATTACAGCTTATTAAGTGCCGTGTTCTCATGTTGTAAATCTGACAAGTTTTAGAAAGCCTGTCCGCTCCCGGGAGATGTCGTAAACTACCTTTAAATTGTCCTGCTCAGCCCCTGCACAATTATTTTTGTATCGCTAAGTTTGTATCATCAAAAAATGTACTGCTATGATGACTGCAAAAACCAACACTATTGATGAATATATAGCCGGTTTCCCTGAAAATGTTCAGGAAATACTGCAACAGATTCGTATGACCATACGGAAAGCAGCGCCGGATGCGGTAGAAGCAATCAGTTATGCCATGCCAACATTTAAACTTAACGGTAACCTGATACACTTTGCTGCTTTTAAAAACCATATCGGCCTATATCCTGCACCGCAAGGCATTGAAGCATTTGAAAAAGAACTTTCGGTATACAAAGGAGCAAAGGGCTCTGTACAATTTCCCCTGGATCAACCTATGCCACTGGCTTTAATAACGAAGATTACAAAGTTTAGAGTGAAGCAGCAAAATGCTAAGCATGCCAAACTGAAATAAAGAATTTCAACAATTTTGAATAGATGGCTTAATCGTTCAAACTCAATTAGATGCCAGATTACTGCTGAATAATATTTTTGGATTGTTAAACTACGAATTAAGTATTTTAGCTCTTAATTTGTATTTTATTACCAGATAAATATTTGTTTATGGCAGTTTTTAAACCATTCCGGCAAGCCCAGAATATTAAGCGTAAGGATTTAAATTATGATATCGTTGATTATGTCTGGCTTTCCAATTTTTTTAATGAAGAAGAAGTCGGAAAAATAAGGGCGTTGTGGAATGAAGATGATGCCATTGATGCTAAAGTGAATAAAGCGGGCGAGGAACAGTTTAAGGATGATTTACGTAAATCAAGAATTATGTTTATAGGCGGCCAGCCTGATAATAACTGGATCTACGACAAGCTGGCCCAGGCTTGTTTGCAAATAAATACAAACCGGTATAAATTCGATATTACCGGCTTCCAAACAGAGTTGCAACTTGCAAGTTATGGCCCGGAAGACTTCTTTGAATGGCATATGGATTATGGCGCAGGCGATATTTCCAACAGAAAACTTAGCATCACAGTACAATTGTCAGATGAAACAGAATATGAAGGAGGGGACCTGCAATTTATGATAAATCATAAACCGGTAAGTGCCCCTAAGACCAAAGGCACAGCAATAATTTTCCCTTCACATGCAATACACCGTGTTTTGCCCGTTACTTCAGGAAAACGTCAGTCTATTGTTGGATGGATAGCGGGCCCTCCTTACAGGTAATCCGACTAAGTTTAGCATAACTGCTAATCATTTAAAGGGCCTATAATGCCCAGAAATCCTTCATCAATCCGAGCAATAATTTAGCTCTTACTTGTTCTATGGGGTGTTTGGTATTGGGTAATACCGCCAGCCGTGCTTCAGGTATAGCCTTGGCTGCCTGTAGTGTTTCATCAAGAGTTACCATCACATCTTTGTCACCTATCATCAATTGCACTCTGGCATTGATGTGGGCATAATTTTCTGGAGTTAATAATGGTTTCTTTCCTAAATCAATCATCATCCCGGCAATAGCAGGCAGCAATGTTTTCCATTGTTCTGTACCATGTAATGTTGCTAATTGTGTCGCATATTTGGGGATTTTATCTGCTATCACATCCGGATTTAGCATTTTACTTTCCTTAATAGCACCTTCTTCTGTCCAGTTCAACTTAGTGGCAAGGGTCAATATAGAAGATACTCTCCCGGGATATTTCAAAGCATAAGAGAGCGCAACATATCCACCCATGCTGTAACCGAAAATATGAACCTCTTCTAACGTATGCTCCTCACAGTAGCGATGCAATTGTTCCACATAACCTGACATGTAGATACCTTCAGTAGGAATGGATGTATCACCATGCCCGTGAAAAAGGATCTTATGTACACGAAAATGTTCTGAAAGATATCGTTCGTAGGGTTCAAAGTTGCTGCTATGCCCTAATGCACCATGAAGCAGGATAAGGTTTCTCATGAAAATGGTTTTGGTGCCCAAAAATAATCATTTGCCGGAATCAATTTTTGTTATTATTTTTGATATCAAAATAGTATCATTTTAAATAAATGCTTTTATGGAAAAAATTATTCGCCCACCATCCGGATGGTTCATGTTACTGGTATCCCTTGTTTTGCTTGGCTATTGCGGATACGTACTTGCAGCAATGCATACTCCAATGGGAGTAATAACCGGTTCGGCGGCATTGTTGGTATTTTTTATCATTATTGCAGGCTTTATTGCCATAGAACCCAATAGCAGTAGAGTATTGATATTATTCGGCCAATATTCCGGCACTGCAAAAAACAGTGGTTTTGTTTGGGTAAATCCTTTCTTCACAAAAAGAAAAATTTCGCTGCGTGCCAATAACCTGGATACCAAGCCTGTTAAGGTGAATGATAAACAAGGTAATCCAATCATTATTGGAGCTGTGGTAGTTTGGCGGGTAGAGAATACTTATAAAGCGGCATTTGATGTAGATAATTATGCTTCGTTTGTAGTTACACAGATCGAATCGGCTATACGCAAACTTGCCGGGCATTATAATTATGACCATTTTGGAGAGGATACGGAAGAAATAACCTTGCGTTCCAGTGCCGATGAAGTGAGTGAATTACTGGAGCGCGAAGTGTCCGAAAGGCTTTCCCTGGCTGGTATCCATGTAATTGAAGCCAGAATTTCCCACCTTGCTTATGCAGAAGAAATAGCCCATGCTATGTTGCAACGTCAGCAGGCTACGGCTGTGGTGGCAGCACGTTCCAAAATTGTGGAAGGCGCAGTAGGTATGGTCGAAATGGCTTTGGCAGAGCTTTCAAAGAAATCGATTGTTACGCTGGATGAAGAGCGTAAGGCGCAAATGGTGAGTAACTTAATGGTAGTTTTATGTGGGGATAAAACAGTGCAACCAGTAGTAAATACAGGAACAATTTATCAATAGTAAAATTTGAGCTTTGGAGAAGAAGAGTTTTGTTTTAAGGCTGGATGAACAGATGTATGCGGCATTGGCACGCTGGGCTGCTGACGACTTTCGTAGTGTGAATGGGCAGATGGAATGGATATTAAGCAAGGCTTTAAAGGATGCTAATCGCTTATCCAAAACCAAACCAGTTATAGAAAATCAAAGTGTGAAGAAGAAAAAATAAAACGGGTGTGCTTTCAATTAAGGAAGCACACCCGTTTAGTATTTAGCATTTACTGCATGTTTATAAATGGCCAGGCACCTTTCTCTTGCAAATGTGTGGTCAACAATTGGTTGTGGATATTCATCTGTTCCCAGTTCCGGAACCCACTTCTTTATATATTTTAGTTGTGGATCAAATTTTTCGGTTTGTCTTTGCGGACTAAAAATGCGAAAATAAGGAGCTGCATCACAACCGCAACCTGCCGCCCATTGCCAGTTTCCGTTATTTGCTGAAAGATCGTAATCTAAAAGCTTTTTTCCAAAATAAGCTTCGCCCCAGCGCCAATCTATAAGTAGATGTTTAGTTAAAAAACTGGCAGTAATCATACGGATCCGGTTGTGCATAAAGCCTGTTGTATTCATTTGGCGCATGCCTGCATCTACAATAGGGTAGCCAGTTTTGCCCGCACACCATTGTTCGAATTCTTGTTCATTGTTTCGCCATTTAATATGATCATATTCTTCACGAAAGGAAGTATTGATCACTTTGGGGAAATGCCATATGATTGCCATAAAAAATTCCCGCCAGATAAGCTCATTTAGAAAAGTTTCATTGAGTTCGCGGGCTATAGCTACCAGCTTTCGTATACTAATTGTACCAAACCGAAGATGAATGCCTAGCCTGGTTGTACCTTCAATGGAAGGGTTATCCCTTGTTCTATCATATGCTTTAATAAGATCCGCATTGATTTTTTTTGGTGGGATACTTATTGATGGTTTTTCAAAACCTAAAGCACCTAATGCAGGAAAATGTATAATGTTATTCTGGTAAAAATTGTTTTTGTATTTCAGCGTGGGATAGGGTTTCAAATGGAAATCTTCCAATAGTGATTTCCACTTTTTACTAAAGGGCGTGTATACTGTATAAGGTTCGTTATTGTCTTTTGCCACTTCATTCTGATCAAAAATAACCTGATCTTTGAAACTATTGAAGGATATGTTTTTTGTTCTAAGCAATGCCTCAATTTTCTGGTCACGTTTAATAGCATAAGGTTCATAGTCTTGGTTGGTATACACCTGTGCTACATTGTAATCACATATAATCTGCTGAAATGCTTTTAATGGAGCGTCATGATATACGTGAATAGAACTGTTCCATTGCTGTAATTCTTCCTGTATATCCGTAAGCGTGTCATGTATGAACTGAACACGGGCATCTTTTTTGTCTTCTAATTCTTCCAGAATCTCCGTATCGAAGATAAAGACCGGGAGTACCGGATATTCCCCTTTTAAGGCGTAGTATAATCCTGCATTATCTTCGAGTCTAAGGTCTCTCCTAAACCAGAATATGGATATTTTCATAAGCTATAGTTTGCTAACTATATCAGCAATCATCTGCGTAATGGTACTTTGATATTCTTTATTCATAAAAGAATGAACAGGCTGAACACCCCTGACCGCGTTAGTTAGAAAAATTTCATCAGCTTGTTGCAGCATGCTTACATCGAGTTTTTTTTCTGTAATGGAAAGATGATTTATGGAGGGGTGTTCCAATAAATACTTTCTCATAACACCATTAATGCACCCTTCGTTCAATGGTGGTGTGTAAACATTATTTCCAAATACTGCAAAGACATTTGAGATGGTTCCTTCCACTATCCGGCCTTGTGCATTAAGCAATAGCGCATCGTCCCAACCTTTCTCATCTGCATCTTTTTTAGCCATGATATATTGCATCCGGGAAGATGTTTTAAGATGCGAAATACTATCAGGACATTTTATTACTTTTTGAGTAATGCCAATAGTGATTTTTTGTGTTGGTAATTTATTGGCAAGAGGCAGGCTTTCTATAATATAATGTAAATCATCATCTTCCATATTCTGAAAGAATTGTGCTCTTACAATGGCCGCTTCCGGATCTTTATTTGCTGATATAGTTTTATGGATGTTATGCAAAAATTCCTCTTCGTCAAGAGCCGGGAAGCCAATTGCATGAAGGCTTTCCGTTAATCTTTCCATATGCAACCGGAATAAGCGGACGCTTCCATCGTTCCATAGCATAGTTTCAATGAGGCCTTCGCCAAACCGAAAGGCTTTACTCTTCGCTGTAAATGTAAATAAAGTTTTATCGTCTGAATAAATCAGCCCATCATAATTAAGGAATGGCATTGGCTGCAGCATTTATACTACAAATATATTCATAGATCCTCGTAAACAACAAGAGACGCACAATTGTGCGTCTCTTGTTGGTGAAAAGACGTGCAATTGCACGTCTCTGCAATATTTAAAATTCTGCGTTCTTTGGTGTTCTTGGGAAAGGTATTACGTCGCGGATATTGGTCATACCGGTAACAAACAAAACCATACGTTCAAAGCCAAGTCCGAAGCCTGCATGTGGCGCTGTACCAAAGCGGCGGCTATCCAGGTACCAGTACATTTCTTCTTTGGGTATATGCATATCATCCATGCGTTGCGTCAATACATCAAGGCGTTCCTCTCTCTGCGAACCACCAACAATTTCACCAATACCCGGAGCCAGGATATCCATGGCAGCTACCGTTTTGCCGTCATCGTTCAGGCGCATATAGAACGATTTGATATCCTTAGGATAGTTGGTTACAATAACCGGTTTTTTGAAATGCTTTTCTACCAGGTAGCGCTCATGCTCACTTTGGAGATCAGTACCCCATGTGATCTCGTATTGAAATTGCTTTTTCTTATAAGGTTTTGATTGAAGCAAGATATCTATAGCTTCTGTGTAGGTAATACGTTCAAATTTGTTGTTCAATACAAATTCCAATTTCTCGATTAATCCCATTTCACTACGTTCAGCCTGTGGTTTAGATTTTTCTTCTTCCGTCAAACGTTGTGCCAGGAACTCAAGATCATCACGGTTATTATCCAAAGCATAACGGATAATGTATTGAATGAATTCTTCCGCAAGATCCATATTGTCATTCAGATCGTTGAAAGCAACTTCTGGTTCAACCATCCAAAACTCTGCCAGATGCCTTGCTGTGTTAGAATTTTCAGCACGGAAAGTTGGCCCGAATGTATACACTTCGCCAAGTGCCATAGCGCCCAGCTCAGCTTCCAATTGGCCGCTCACCGTAAGGTTTGTAGCCCTTCCAAAGAAATCTTCTTTGAAATCTATTTGACCATCTTCACCACGTGGTGGATTATCAAATGGTAGTGTTGTTACCTTAAACATTTCTCCTGCACCTTCAGCATCAGAAGCAGTAACGATAGGGGTATGCAGGTATACAAAACCTTTTTCGTTATAAAACTTATGAATGGCAAATGCCAACGCATGACGCAGACGGAATATAGCACTGAACGTATTGGTACGGAAACGCAGATGTGCAATTTCACGCAGATATTCCAATGAAGGCCTGTTCTTTAATTGTAGCGGAAATTCTTCTGCATTGCAAGCCCCCAGCAACGCTACACTTTTTGCTTTCACTTCTACTTTCTGGCCTTTTCCTTGAGAAGCAACAACAGTACCTTTTATCTCAAGGGATGCTCCTGTTGTAATGTTTTTCAACAAGGCTTCATCCATATTTTCAAAATCAATTACGACTTGCAGATTATTAATAGTAGAACCATCATTCATTGCGATAAACTGGTTATTGCGGAAAGACCGCACCCAGCCTTTAATGGTTACTTCATAATCTGTCTGATCGTTCAGCAATATTGCTTTGATTTTCGTACGCATGGTATGTTTGTTGAATAATATATTTTAAGGGATGCAAAAATAAGAACTTCCGCTATATCAAATGGAAGAAAATGAGCAGCGTTAAACAGGCATTATACCATTTTGTGCTGCTACTTCCAGCATATAATTCCGGGCAGCTTCATATTCATTAGGGATAATGCCATCCAGAATGGCTTCCCGGATAGCTGTTTTAATATTACCTACTTCCCTGGAAGGGGAAAGTCCGAAGGTCTCCATGATCTCTTCGCCGGAAATGGGCGGTTGCCAGTTACGGATCTTATCTTTGGCTTCTACTTCTTTAAGACGTTCCCGCACCATCTCGAAATTTTCCAGATAGCGCACCACTTTTTCTTTATTTTTCGAAGTGATATCTGCTTCACAAAGAGTCATCAGATCATCAATATCATCACCGGCATCGAAAAGCAAACGGCGGATGGCAGAATCTGTAATATTTTCTTTGGTAAGCGATACCGGACGATGGTGCAGCTCAATAATCTTCTTTACATATTGCATGCTATCGTTGAGTGGCAAGCGAAGATTAGCAAATACTTTGGGCACTAACCTGCCGCTTACTACCTCATGTCCGTGAAAAGTCCAGCCATGGCCGGGTTCAAACTTTTTGGTCGGCGCTTTGCCTATGTCGTGCAGGAGCGCAGCCCATCTTAGCCAAAGATTATCCGTATGAGGAACAATATTATCTACCACCTGTATGGAGTGATAAAAGTTATCTTTATGCCCCTTATTATCTATATATTCTGTTCCGGCCAAGGCTGTGAGCTGTGGCAATATTTTAGCCAGTAATCCACTACGGTAAAGAAGATCAAGACCAACCGAAGGCTTGGCACTCATCATGATTTTGTTCAGTTCATCTGCAATTCTTTCTTTGGAAATAATATTGATCCTGTCGGCTTGCTCTTTTATACTTTCAAAGCAGCTAACCTCTATATGAAATTGTAATTGTGAGGCAAAACGTATGGCGCGCATCATACGCAAAGGATCGTCACTAAAGGTTTGGGCTGGCGCTAATGGTGTACGGATAATCTTATCCCGGATATCCAGCAAGCCGTCAAAAGGATCAATCAGCGAACCGTAATCTTCCTGGTTAAGGCTTATGGCCATAGCATTTATTGTAAAATCGCGGCGGTTTTGATCGTCTTCCAAAGTACCGGTACTTACTTCCGGGTTTCGAGAACCTCTTTCATAAGATTCCTTGCGGGCACCTACAAATTCCAGTTCTATTTCCGGAAGCTTGATTTGCGCTGTGCCGTAATTTTTGAAGAAATTTACTTTAGGTCTTGGCTTGAAAACAGAAGCCACTTCGTGCGCTAAAACAATACCATCGCCAATGCAGACCACATCCAGATCTTTTGTTTTTCTGCCCAGAATTTTGTCCCGCACAAAACCACCGATCACATAAGCCGGCATATTTAGTTTTTGCGCAGCTAATGATAATTTTTGAAACAGGTCTTCTTCGTAGGAACTTAACTTTATATCGGGCACTGGAAATGTTAGTTGTTTTATGCGGGGCAAAGTTACGTTTTCGCCGTCAATCATTTCGGGTAAACAAAATGTGTTTTTCGTACAAATGGAGACATAAAGAAGCGGCCGTTCCTGGATGGAGCGGCCGCTTCTGTTACAAAATGGTTCTTATTTTTTGCCTAAATCACTGGCAATGCTTTTGATAACTTCATCAGCATTTGCTTTTGCGATCTTGCTCAATTGTGTTTTAAAGTTTTTGGCAAGCTTCATGTTTTCTACGCTGCGCATCGCTACCTTAAGCACGCCGGGATCACTATCTTCCAGCGAATGTTCCAGGATAGCTGTCGCATCAGCACTTTTCATTTTTTGGGCACTGTAGGCGGCGGCTACTCTTACAGCAGCAAATTTGTTGGATGCTGCGTTTCTGATGATACCTTTTACAGTACTATCACTAATGTAGCCAGCAAGATAAGCTGCTTTTACAGCCAGGTTTTCATCGTTACCATTAATGAGTTCTGTGAGTAATGGTAAAACAGCAGCGCCGAATTTTGCTGCGCCTGCAGGGTAGTCCAGTTCATCCTGCCGTAAGAACTGGATAAGCTCCTGGTTAAGTTGTTCAATATTTGTATTTGGCATAATTATTTTAGTTAATGAAGATTATAAAGGAGTACTTAAGCTGCTTCCGATCATAGTGTTGACTTCTGAATTAATCAGGTCTGGCGGTGCGTTGGTAATGTTGAACGTACCGTTGCCAGTCATCAGGCGATTGTTGTTGTTCACATGACTTAAGCCTAATACATGTCCCAGCTCGTGGCCTAAAGTCCATCTGGAAGCGGTTCTTACTACAACTGCGCCCGGCCTGCCCGAGGGATGTGCAGCACAGCCGTTGTATCCAGGTACCGTACTACGCACATAGTAAACAACTACATCCTTAGCACCAACAAAGTTGCGATTGCCGAATAGTGTTGTTTGCTCCGCAGTAACAGTTCCCATAGTACAGCCACCTACGTCCACATCGTTCAGGGATGGGAGGTTCAGGTTTTCTGTAGTAGCCCAATCCACTCTGATGCCGGCCATGGCATAGACTTCCTGCATGGCAGCAAATTGCTCATTGAGTGTGAAAGAAGTAGGGGGTACCAGGCATTTCACATGCACTCTTAATTTTTCGCGAAGCACTCTTACTCCTGCAGTTGGAGACCAATAAATACTTCCGCGTTGAAAATGGGAGATACGTGCCGTGCTACCAAATACAACCAGTTCGTCTGAAAGTGGATAGCCTAATACACTTTTTTCCCAGCCAATAGAAGCCCAATGTTGCCTTATGGCGCCATGTACTTCCCATGCTCCGGTAGAAGGGCTCCAGTAAATGCTTCCACCTTGAAAATGGTTGTAGCGGCCAATTCCGTCAGGACAAGTGCTTTCGTTGGTAAGTGGGTAACCCAGAAAACTTTTCTCCCAGCCCAAAGAGGAGTACTTGGCACGAATAGAACCATGTACTTCCCAGGCTCCGGTAGCAGGGCTCCAATAAATACTACCATGCTGAAAGTGGTTGTAGCGGCCTATTCCATCCGGACAGGTGGATTCATCTGTCAAAGGATAGCCGAGGAAGCTTTTTTCCCAGCCAAGCGATTGCCATCGGGCGCGGATAAGGCCATGCACTTCGTGTGCACCGGTGTTGGGATGCCAATAAATAGAGCCGTTGGCATAATGCTGGTAAGCACCAACATTATCAGGACATTTATTAATGCCTGTGAGTGCCGGCCCGAGCCAGCCTGTAGCACCACCCAGCGAACTGTACTTTACTGAAATGGGGTGCAGGAAAATGTTTGCGATCAGATCAGGCTGAATTTTAATTTTCGCCTTCTCGAGTGTCTCGACTTTTGCCATTTTGATGAGGGGTTTATAGTGAACTGAATAATAGGTCTTGGTGTATTCGGGGGAGATCAAAGCTGATCAGGAGATTTCAGGAGTCGTGTGTAATCGAACTGGAATTGTTCTACAAAAGTATAGTGGTACAAGTAAATGCCCTATACGTGGAAACACGTAATTTTCAATAAAGGGGAAAATCCTGAATAGGGAAGGGGTTATTTCCCGCTGATCAAAATGCCTACATAGGTCATTGTAAGACCGATGATGACACTGGCAGCTATATACAACAAAGCTTGAAAGGCTTGTCCATCCTGCAAAAGCTTAATGTTCTCATGAGAGAATGAAGAAAAAGTAGTGAAACCTCCGCAAATGCCAATAGCCAGGAATAGCTTCCAATCTTCGGTGAGCCAGTTGGATTTACCCAGAGAGCCATAAATAAGCCCGATAGCAAAACAACCTATGATATTGACCAATAGGGTTCCGAATGGAAAAGCAGCAGGAATGACCTTATGCATTAAATGCTGTAAGCCATAACGGGCAACACTTCCAAGAAATCCGCCGGAGCCTATGAGGAGAATGGTTTTCAATAATTACGTTTGATGCTTACTGTAAATGTATGTGGAGTTTACATTTTGACAAAATACTTTCCGTCGAATAACCATGCCTTTGTAGTGAAAACACCAAAGGAGGAACTACAAAGCTCTACGGAGAATTTTTAATTTCGAACCTATCATCCTTTCTCAGTATTCTTTGTTTTCCATTTCTTACCCGAATTCGGGAAAAATTGTTTGAGTTGCACATATTTATTTTCGTAGCTGGCACCGGTATCGGTTGTGAGCTTATACCGGGCATATTTATAATCGATAAGACAGGCCTGGTAAAGGTCATGGTCGTGCAGTATGCGCGCATTTTCCGCAGTAAGGATAAGACTCTTCATCACCGATATAGAAGAGGCCAGAAAATCTCGTGTGCTCAGATCGTGCAAAAACTCCTCCCAATCTATATCCGGACTGCTAAGTGCTGATGAATGTGTATGATAATCCCTCACCTTATGCACAAACAACTTGTTCTGTTCCTTGATGCGGCCGTATTTCTTGCGCTCTTCAGAACTAAGGTTGGCGAGCTTGGGCATCATGAGCGTGCTCAGTTCACTAAGCAGCTCTATTGCCCTTTGTTGTTCTTCCGGGCTAAAATGTTTATCTGATAGATTATTGAATGGCATAAAGCAACCTAAGTTTTTACTTATCAGTATCAAACACTATGCCAATATTAATAAACTATTTATCTTTAGCTTATAAACTGCTTAAATACATTAAGTTATAATTTTTTGAACAATTACTAAACTTTTATCAGTCCTTCAAAATCATATTAATTCATCATTTAAAATGGTTTTTAAAAGCTAATAAATCAATTATATCAAGTAGAATAAAAGTGTTGGGAGAGTTTATTGATTTTTTTGTTCTTTTCAATAACAAATTTCATTCGATATCTAAAATGTTTAGATATTGTATCTAAACATTTTAAAAATTGTTGGTGAAAATACCAACAAAGGCGGATTAACAACAAGTTCGCTAACGGAGTTTACACTTTGACAAAATACTTTCCGTTGAAGCGATAACGGATTTTTCGGGTGGTTAACTTGCCATCTTCGTCTATTAGTGGTATAGTTATGGTTTTGGTTGCGGGATCGTATTCTGGACTATAGTTTATATCTGTTCTTGCCGTGTTTTTATTGGAAGAGGTAGAGAAATCCATTTCGTATCTCAATTCATTTCTGATTCCGGTTTTTGTTTTAATAAGTTTAGCTGTATCGTTCAATCCATAATCGTCGATAGAAAATATTTTGATTGTATGATAGGAGAGTGCAGAACTTCCTATCATGGTACTTTGCGTAACATAGTAAGTTCTATTTTCAGAAGTGATATTGTTAATCTGTTTATAAAAACAACCCGGATCTTGATAGCCGCCATTTTCATTAGAATCCGGCACAGTATTAAACGTGCCTTTACTGTTAAAGTATTGAAATATGTTTTTGAAAAAGTGCATTGTTCCTCCTGTGTAAGTATCCCAGGAATATATTCTGAATAAGCCATCCTCTGATGTAAGGATGGTCAAGCCACTACCAGAAAGATTTTTGAATTGATAAGAAAGTGTTTTTGGATTTGATGCAGTATATTTCAATAGCATTTCTTCAAAATCCATATTTGCTTTCTCTAAAGAATCATATTTGTCAATTTTGTCATCTTTTGAATCATAGTCAGACCAGTAGTCTATCTTAGCGAAAGCACTACTTAAGTTTTTATCAATCTCTTGCAGCGTTTGACCCCTAGATATTAAGAAGCATAATGTAAACAGAAAAGTTAGTGTAAGTTTCATTTTAATTTTTTATAAGCTCTACTGAACAATATTAGCGATCTTATACAAAAAGGCACGGATTTTTTCCGTGCCTTTTAAATTCAATTCAAACACAAATTACCTGATAAACAACAACTCCCTATACTTAGGCATTGGCCACAGTTTATCATCAACGATCAGCTCCAGTTTATCGGCATGATAACGGATCTTGTCGAAGTATACTTTTACCGTATTGCAATAAGCAACTGCCTGCTCGCTTGCATGTTCAATCTTGTTTGCTTTTTTACGCGCTTCAATCATCGCTTCCACATTGTCATTAATGTTTTGAATATGATCAGAAACTACGGTAAGCAAATTCATTTGTGCTTTATAAGCAGTAGCCGGTAAACCTACTTCTTTAAGTCCGCGAATATTTTCAACCAAAGTATTTTGATATTGAATAGCTACTGGTAATACATGATTAGTACATAGATAACCTAAAATACGGGCTTCAATCTGTACTTTCTTCACATACTCTTCCATCACAATTTCATAACGTGCATGTAACTCACGTTCGCTGTAAATACCCAGGCTGGTAAACAAGTTGATCGTTTCCGGTTTAACCAATACCTGTAATGCTTCAGGTGTAGTTTTGAAATTGCTTAAGCCACGTTTTTCTGCTTCTTTTGCCCAGGCTTCACTGTAGTTATCACCTTCAAATAAAATGTTGCGGGAAGATTTGATGTAATCGCGTAGTACTTGAAGGATAGCGATTTCTTTCTTCTCACCTTTCTCGATTTTACCATCTACTTCGGCTTTGAAGTTTTTCAAAGTGGAGGCCATGATGGTATTCAGTGTGGACATAGAAGATGCACAGTTTGCAGAAGAACCTACAGCGCGGAACTCAAATTTATTACCGGTAAAGGCAAACGGACTGGTACGGTTACGATCCGTGTTATCCATCATCAGTTCCGGAATGTGTTTGTGAATATCCAGTTTCAGGATCACTTCATCCTGCTCGGAAAATTTACCATTTACACGCTCTTCAATTTCGTTCAAAACAGTGGTAAGGTATGTGCCAATAAACACAGACATGATAGCCGGAGGTGCTTCATTAGCACCCAGACGGTGATCGTTACTTGCAGATGCAATAGCGGCCCTCAACAGGTCAGCGTGATCGTGCACTGCTTTAATCGCGTTTACAAAGAAAGTAAGGAATAACAGGTTGGTACGAGGTGTTTTACCAGGTCCTAAAAGGTTGATGCCGGTATCTGTAGCCAGGCTCCAGTTATTGTGTTTACCGCTACCGTTTACGCCTGCAAACGGTTTTTCATGGAACAATACTTTCAATTTATGGCGCTTAGCCACTTTATTCATCACATCCATCAACAGCGTGTTATGATCTACTGCGATGTTCACTTCTTCAAATATAGGCGCACACTCAAATTGAGCCGGTGCAACCTCATTGTGACGGGTGCGTAAAGGAATACCTAATTTATATGCTTCCTGTTCGTAATCCTGCATGAAGGCAAATACGCGTTCAGGAATAGAGCCGAAATAATGATCGTCCAGTTGCTGGCCTTTTGCCGGTGTATGGCCTATCAATGTTCTGCCGCACATTACAAGATCGGGGCGGGCATTGGCGATCGATTCGTCAATTACGAAATACTCTTGTTCCCAACCTAAAGTAGCCGTTACTTTATTTACATTTTTATCGAAATAATGGCAAACGTCAACAGCTGCTTTGTCCAGCACTTCAATGGATTTAAGCAAAGGCGCTTTGTAATCCAATGATTCACCGTTGTAAGCAATAAATATAGTAGGAATGCACAAAGTTTTACCTTGAGCAGTTTCTATAATGAATGGAGGAGAAGCAGGATCCCAGGCAGTATAACCGCGGGCTTCGAATGTAGCACGAATACCACCGTTTGGAAAGCTGGATGCATCGGGTTCTTGTTGGATCAAGGCATCACCTTCAAAAATTTCGATGGCTGTTCCGTCTGGTTTCAGGGTAAAGAAAGAATCATGTTTTTCTGCGGTGGTGCCGGTTAATGGTTGGAACCAGTGCGAGAAGTGAGTTGCGCCACGTTCTTCGGCCCAGGTTTTCATTCCTGCAGCGATCTGGTCAGCTGTTTTGCGTTCAATTTTGGTACCGCTTTGTATAGACTTGGTCAGGCTTTTGTAAGCCTCATCGGTAAGATACTGGCGCAAAGCAGGACCGGTAAATACATTGGAACCAAAAATAGCGGTAACTTTTTTACCGTTGTAACTGTTGATCTGCATTTTACTATGCGAATCAACACTTTCAATAGACTCAAAACGGAATGAAGACATGAGTTTGTTTTTTGAAATGGATGATTATAAAATATTTATTTAATTATAATGTTGGTATTATTTCCCTTGACAATGCAAATTTGAAATAATTTTTTCAAATAACATAACATTAAATTAAAAAAGTTATAAACTTGATTTCCACTAATTGTTCCTACTTCAGTACCGGAATTCTGTGAAAATTGAAAAATACCATTTTCGATAACCGATGCCGATTTCTGATTATGGACATAAAAAAGCACCTAAACAGGTGCTTTTTTTATCATTATTTGAAAATAATCAAACTTTTAAACCTCTGCCAACAACACCTGCCAGGCCCTTTCCACTTCATGTCGTGCCAGTAAATCTTTAGCATATTGATGCAATGCATTTTGCAGCAGATGTTTTTCTGAACTATAATCCTGCAGAATGTACTTGAGTCTTTCATCTTCTACAGCTTCGGCTACTACAGGTATTTCAGTGCTGTTGGCTAACAGGCCAAGATCGTTACCGGAAAGAATACTGCTTTTACGAATAGATTCCGGTAGCGAATCCATGCCAATACCCAACTCCAGATTTGGTTTAGGTACTTCAAATATAGCATCGCCCGAAGCGCGGCAATAATAATCTTTACCCATACGAGCTACGAGGTCTATTTTATGAGGATCAATTTGTCCGTCATCTCCCAAAATCCTTTCATCAATATGCATTTTGATGATCTCGCAAATAATCAGGTTTGCTGCACCGCCTTCGGTACCGGTTTCAATTACCTGCAGCAATTTGCATTCCATACTTACCGGCGATTCCTTTACCCGGAAAGGTTTTACCAATTCTGATTTTGCCGGTGTGAAGCCTGATTTTACAAATTCATCAACACCTTTAGGATATTCGCAACTGGAAATATTCATTTGCTGTACCATATCGTAAGTCACGACATTGATCACTACTTCTTTGGTTTGCTGAATATTTTCGAGGGTATGTTTAATGGTATTGTCCCTTACCCGGCGGGCAGGGGAAAATATAGCTATAGGAGGCTTGCTGCCAAATACATTAAAAAAGCTGAATGGGGAAAGGTTTGAATTACCTTCATTATCTATAGTGCTGGCAAAACAGATAGGACGCGGTGCGACGCTACCCAAAAGGTAGGCATGCAACTGCTTGGTGCTGATCTCGCCTGGGGTTACGATCATAATACTGAAATTTTCAAAAGATTAAAGGGCGGCAAAGATAAGAACTATTACAGGTTTCTCGCAACGGCGCAAAGAAGGCGCAACGATAACAGATTTCTTATCGCCTTATAGCGCTGCGATTCTCTTACTTAATAACGTAGCGTCGTTGTGCCTTCTTTGCGCCGTTGCGAGAAAAAACAAATCGCATTCCAAATCTTTTTGCGAACTTCGCAGCGTTCTCAAAAAACAGGCAAAACAATTTAATTGACCTTTTCTACAAGTGCTAAATCTATTCAGGAGTTATAATCCTTACTCGGTAATTGTATTGTTTCTGGTGGCTATTTTCCTTAAACTAGCCATTTTGACTCATCCTGAGATGGTACTTGCCACGAATGAAAGCCAGATAATATGGCTTAAGCTTTCGAGTTTCCTGGAAACTGTTTTGGGCAGATCTCCGTTCCTGATTACTTTTTTCGCTATAGTAAATTTATTTGGCCAGGCTATTTTTGTGAACCGGATTGCGAACAGGCATCATCTGTATCCCAAAGCAACTTACCTGCCTGCGCTTACCTATATATTGGTTACCTCTTTATTTGACGACTGGAATTATCTCTCGGCTGCATTGATCAGCAATTGGTTGTTATTGGCTATGCTGTCGGCCATGTTGCAATTATATTCTGCCGGCGATGTACGTAAACAGATATTTAATATTGGCTGTTTCATATCTGTTACGGCTATGCTGGTATTTCCCAATATCATATTTATAGCATTGCTGTTGTTGTCCCTGGCTATTCTTCGTCCCTTTAAAGCTGCAGAATGGCTGGTGGGTTTATTGGGCCTCCTTACTCCTTTTTACTTTCTGGCGGGTATCCTTTACTTAACCGATAGTCTTGTTTTACTTAAAAGAATGGTAGCCATTGGCTTCTCCCTTCCCAAGTATATTGAACGTCCGGAATTGATGATCATTGGTTTTTCGATGATTGGCCTCATGTTAATTGCAGGTATTTTTTACCTCAATAATTTTATGGGCCGCATGCTGTTTCAGAATAAGAAATGGTGGTGGGTGGTGATTGCATCGTTTGTAATCAGTATAGTGGCCGGAATGTTTACCGTGGCCCAAGGTTATAATCAATGGATGGCAGCATTGATCCCGGTATCTTTTCTTATAGCCAATGTATGGTTTGAGGAGCGGAGAAAGTGGATTACCACTATTTTCTTTTATTTATTTGTAGCAGTTGTTATTTTTGCACAATGGGCGCCGGAGGGAATACTGATAAAGAAGGCCGCGGCACCTAAAAGCAGGAAGACGGCAGTTTTTCACAAAGAGCATCTTATTTTCAAAATAGTTAATACACCTTTATAATACAAACAATATGAAATTCGGAGTAGTTGTTTTCCCGGGATCCAATTGCGACAGAGACATGCAACACGCGTTGCAGGACGATTTGAAGCAGGAAGTGATCATGCTTTGGCATAAAGATAAAGACCTGAGCATGTTCAGTACAGACGATTGTATTGTATTGCCTGGTGGATTTTCTTACGGTGATTATCTGCGTTGCGGTGCTCTGGCCCGTTTCAGTCCTATGATGGAGCAGGTAATTGACTTTGCTAATCGTGGTGGTAAAGTACTGGGCGTGTGCAATGGTTTCCAGATTCTTTGTGAAGCAGGCTTGTTGCCAGGTGTCTTATTGCAGAATGATAATCAAAAGTTTATCTGCAAAAATGTACACATCCGCAAGACAAGTGAAGATAACCTTATTGGTAAAAAAGTAGAGAACAGGGCATTGAAAATACCTGTGGCTCATGGCGAAGGCCGCTATTTTGCTGATGAAGCTACTATGGCCAAATTGGAAAGCAATAACCAGATCGTATTCCAATATTGTAGTCCTGGCGGCGAGGTAGATACCAAATACAACCCTAATGGCGCTATGAACGATATAGCCGGCATTTGTAATGAAGGCCGCAATGTATATGGCATGATGCCGCACCCTGAACGTGCCTGCAGCGATGAGCTAGGTAATACCGATGGAAGAGAAATATTGAAAGCATTGGTAGAAAGCTGGTCTTAATATTTGATTTATTTAAATGCAAAGCCTGCTGTATCTTAGGATATGGCAGGCTTTTTTGTAAAAGCTGATGAATTTCGGTTTGTAAGCATTCTACCTCCACCTGTAAGTATCGTACTTTCTACTGCTAGTATGATACTTCGGCAGGTCAGCATCATACTTTTACTTGTCAGCATGACACTTTGGCGTGTAAGCATTGCGCTTTCGTTTGTCAGCATCGTACTTTCATCTGTAAGCATTGCACTTTCACTTGTTAGCATCATACTTTCGTTTGTTAGCATCATACTTTCGTTTGTCAGCATCGCACTTTCATCTGTAAGCATTGCACTTTCACTTGTCAACATCACACTTTTGACTGTCAGCATCATACTTTCACTTGTCAGCATAGTACTTTTGCTTATAAACGTTACACTTCCGCCTGTCAGGATTATACTTCCATCTGTAAGCATCATATTTTTGCTTGTCAGGCTGCTTGTGTTTAAAACTTTTCTAAAGTCCTAAACTTTAGAAAAGTTAATAATTGTTTGTAGAGACGCGCAATTGCGCGTCTCCTATGCCTGTAGAAAACGTGCAATTGTATAAGGTGTGGAATTGTATTCTGCAGCCAAAGGGGATAAAAAAGACGTGCAATTGCACGTCTCTACGATGTAGAATTTACAAATACCGTTCTTCCAATATTCTTTTATGGTGATTTATATGACCGGCTACAATAAATAATAACGCCCGTACGCTCACATTTTTGCCGGAGGCAGTACCCGTTCTTCTTAATTCTTCATCATTAAAAGATTCAAAAAGGAACATATTGCTTTTGCGCAGCAGTTCAAATTCTGCCGAAAGTGACTCCATACTCCGCTCATGATAGTGGGACTGAGCCGCATAATCATTTTCCTCAAACCCTGCCAATGGTGTTTCATCGGCACGGGCTATGCGGAGTGCGCGGTAAGCCATGATGCGTTCTGTATCTATTATATGGCCAAAAACTTCCTTTACCGTCCATTTGCCTGGAGCATAAGCATAATCTTCCTTTTGGGTGGGAATAGCCTTTATAAATTCCGGGATTGAGAGAAGCTGCTGGCTAAGTGCTGCGAAAACATCTTCACCTACCGTTTGTACATAAGTATGATAAAATGGTGCGTATTCCGTTTCAGATATGTTCATGTTTTTTCGCTTTATGAAGGAACAAAGATAGCTAACCGCTTAAACGAAAATCGCCGCCTCAGGAAAAGCCTTTGTTATCAGGCTTTGTCCTTTGATCTATTTTGTTATTTTTGTCGCGCTTAAATCAAACATTTCCTTGCTCATGAATTTCAGGAAAGTCAACAACATTACCGGCTGGTTGGTATTTGCCATTGCCTATGTTACTTATTTACTCACCATGGAGGCCACAGCCAGCCTTTGGGATTGTGGTGAATTTTTATCTACTGCCTATAAACTTGAGGTAGGTCACTCTCCCGGTGCTCCTTTATTTATGATGCTGGGCCGTTTGTTTGGCATACTGGCACCTGGCCCCGATAAGGTAGCTATTTTCATCAACTCCATGAGTGCGCTCATGAGTGGTTTTACTATTTTATTCCTCTTCTGGACCATTACCCACTTTGCCCGCAAACTGGTAGTGAAAAAAGATGAAGACATGAATGCCGCTAACCTTATAGCCATTATGGGCGCAGGTATAGTAGGCGCACTGGCTTATACTTTCTCCGATACTTTCTGGTTCTCTGCTGTGGAAGGTGAGGTATATGCAACATCTTCATTCTTTACCGCTATAGTATTCTGGGCTGTGTTGAAATGGGAGCATTCGGCCGAAAATCCGCATGCTGATCGTTGGCTTATCCTTATTTTTTATCTGTGCGGCCTTTCTATAGGTGTCCATTTGCTTAACCTTCTTACTATACCGGCTATTGTAATGGTATATTACTTTAAAAGGTATAACGTTACCCTGGCAGGAGGCATCATTGCATTTTTAATAGGTTGCGCCGTACTGGGTTTTGTACAGTTCGGTATTATACAATATCTGCCCATTTTTGCTTCCTGGTTTGAGTTGTTGTTTGTCAATTCTATGGGCATGCCGTTTAATTCCGGCGCTGTTTTCTTCCTGGTATTGGTCTCCGGATTTTTGGCCTGGTTAATCATGTGGGCAAAGAAACGAGGAAGATACATGTTGCACCTGGGTACACTTTGTGTGGCATTCATCATTATCGGGTATTCCAGCTATATCAGCATCATTGTACGTTCCAAAGCCGATGTGCCTATTGATATGGGTAACCCGGATAATGTAATGACCCTGATCCCTTACCTGCAACGCGATCAGTATGGTTCGCAGCCCCTGATTTCAGGGCCGGATTTTACATCGCATGTTACTGCTGTTGACGATGGCCGCCCTATTTATGCTGCAGTAGAAAAAGATGGCAAACATAGCTATGAACTGGTTGATCATAAACCAGAATATAAATACGACCGTACCCGTTTCTTCCCAAGGATACACGACTTTAACGATCAGGGACATGTTAATTTCTATCGTTCGTACCTGGAACTTACAGAGATGGACGAGCCTACGGCTGCTGATAACCAGACGTTCTTCTGGGGTTACCAGATGAACTGGATGTACTGGCGCTATGTAATGTGGAACTACGCCGGTCGTCAAAACGATATGGAAGGCCAGGGTGAAGCGCATAATGGTAACTGGATATCCGGTGTTAAACCTGTCGATAAATTTTTCGGCAGGGGAGATATCGATCTTATGGCCGAATCTTATAGAGATAGCAAGGCAAGAAATCAACTATACTTTTTGCCATTGATTCTTGGATTTATCGGCTTGGTATTTCAATTTAACCGTGACCGTAATGATGGTATTATTGTAGGATTATTATTTTTCTTTACCGGTATAGCCATTGTGCTTTACCTGAATAATACACCGCTGCAACCCAGGGAAAGGGATTACGCTTATGCCGGATCTACCTACGCCTTTGCCATATGGATCGGGTTAGGTGTACTTATGGTTACAGAGTGGTTCCGCAAATTCCTCAAAGGCAGTACTCCTGCTATTGCTGCAACGCTGATATGTGTATTGGCCGTACCTGTATTAATGGCTGCAGAAGAGTGGGATGATCATGACCGCTCCGAAAAAACCATTGCCCGCGATCATGCCTACAATATGCTGATGAGTTGTGATAAGAACGCCATCCTGATTACTTATGGTGATAATGATACGTACCCTTTATGGTACCTGCAGGAGATTGAAGGCATTCGTACAGACATCAGGATCATTAACTACAACCTGTTGGGCACCGATTGGCAAAATGAGCAACTGACCTTTAAAGTAAATGATGCAGATGCGTTGCCGGTAATCTGGAAGCCGGAACAATACAGTGGCGGTAAGCTTAATTATATTCAGTACGCCGATAATCCAAGAATTCCTAAAGACCGATATTTCAGCCTGGAAGAAATCATTAATTTCTTTACTTCTGATAAAAATACACTCCCTACGAATAGTGGTGAAAGCGTTGCTTATCTGCCTACCAAGAATTTTGCATTGCAGCTGGATAAGAATGCACTGATCAAAAGCGGTCTTGTGAAAGCAGCAGATTCGGCAAATGTCCCGGATATGTTACGCTGGCAATTTAATAAAGGTGCTGCAACAAGGGCCGATATGGCTTTGATGAACATTATTGCCGGCCAGGCCAAAACAGGCTGGACCCGTCCGTTGTACATGACCGATGGCACACCAAACCTTGGCATGGATGCATACTTCCTGTCTGAAGGGCCATTGCGTAAACTGGTGCCTGTGAACAAGGTAAGTCCTGTACAAGGTCTGCCTGCCTTTACTGATCTGGATAAAAACATCAACCTGCAAACCAAAGTGTTTAACATGGGCGGTGCTTCTAAAAAGAATATTTATTATGATGAGAAAAACCGTCTCCTGTTCCTGATCTACAGGCAAAATGCGGCAGAACTGGCTTTCTCGTTAGTGGCCTCTGACAGAAAAGCTGATGCCATAAAAGTGCTGGATCATTACATGAGCATGGTATCTGAAACTTCAATGCCTTTCGATGTGCTGCTTTATGACCGTAGTATTATGCTGGTTGTAGATGCTTACTACCGTGCAGGTGCTATTGATAAAGGAAGAAAGATAGCTGATAAAATGGTGAAAAATATTACTGATGAAATAAGGTATTTCAAATCACTAAAAGACAATTATCAGGGAGGTTCAAACTTATACCTGGCGCAGCAAAACCTGAGTGTACTCAACTATCTGGCCAATACAGCGGCACAAAATGGTGATCCGGGTTCTTCGCAAAAATGGCAAAAAACTATGCAAAGCATTGCACAGGGAATTCCTGCGCCGAGCCAGCAATAATTAAATAAATTTTTAGTTCAGAAGCCGTTCCTAACAGAACGGCTTCTGTCATTTTTAGGATATTTAAAATTTCTGCTGTATTTACTTTGCCAATAATCCTTATTTTTGTACGAAATTGAGAACTTGGTGTATTAAGAATAAACAAACACTTAACCCATTGTTCTTCGGAAGAAACCGCTATAAAGAATCATTGTTGCGGTATTTTTTTACTAATTTTATTACCCAATGCCTACTGACACCGGAGACCCTGTCTCGATATTTAAACTTTTATTTACCTTTTTCCTGGTTCTGTTGAACGGTTTTTTTGTCGCAGCAGAATTCGCAATAGTTAAAGTACGTTCCTCCCAGATAGAAGTTAAAACCGGTCTCAATAAAAGTATTTCTGCGGCTGCCAAATCCATTTTAAACAACCTGGATGCTTACCTTGCAGCTACGCAACTGGGCATTACCCTGGCCAGTCTTGGGCTTGGTTGGGTAGGTGAAGAGGTGATGACCCACATCATCAAAAAATCATTCGCATTATTCAATCTTAATATTACTGAAAAAGCAGCTGAAAGCGCATCAATACCTGTTGCCTTCGGTATTATCACTGTACTTCATATCGTTTTCGGAGAACTGGCGCCTAAATCGCTGGCTATTCGCCATCCTACGCGTACTACTTTTTTTGTGGCTTTACCATTAAGGGTTTTCTATTTTATAGGTCGCCCGATAATCTGGGTATTGAATGGTTTTGCCAATTTTATTCTTCGCATTCTGGGTATAAAACCGATACATGGTTCCGAGATACATTCGGAAGAAGAACTGAAAATGATTATCTCGGAAAGCCATGAGGGTGGTGCCATTGAAGAGACGGAAAGGGCACTGATACAAAACGTTTTTGATTTTGATGATCGCCGGGTAAGTAATATACAAACGCTGCGAAAGAATATTTCCGCTATTGAGATTACCCTCAATATGAAGGAAGCTATTGATTTTGCCATCCAGGAAGGTTATAGTCGCTATCCGGTTTATGAAGATTCATTGGATAATATTAAAGGTGTACTGTACACGAAAGACATGATCAAGCACCTGTTTAGCAGGCCGGAAGATAAGAGCATCGAGCCTTTGCTACGTAAAGCCAACTTTATTTCGGAAAGTGCCAAGATCAAAAATGTACTGAAAGAATTTCAACAGAAACATATACAAATGGCTGTTGTGACTAACGAAATCGGCGAGCTTACCGGTATTATTTCTATGGAAGATATACTGGAAGAATTGGTGGGTGAAATACAGGATGAATACGATAACGAAAAACCAATTGTGGAGAAAACCGGAGAAAATACTTACCTGGTAAACGCCCATTTTGCCGTTTCTGATATCAACAAATACCTTCCTTTTCGTCTTGCCGAAGGAGAGCATTATGAAACACTCGCCGGCTTGATTTCTGAACTGAACCAGGATAAGGAATTAACCGAAGGTGAGGTTATTGAAATAGATCGCTACAAAGCAGTAATTGTGAAGATGTACCGTAATTCGGTAGAAACTGTGCAGTTGAAAGTAAAAGAAGAATTTATTGACCGTTAATGCCGAAAGGTATAATAAAAGAACAAAATTATAGTGGCTTACAGAACAAACGAGGAAATAGAAATCCACAGACATAGCGCATTAATGGTAAGTGCAACTCTGACCGAAGTAGCGAAAATACTGAGGCCGGGTATCAAAACCATTGACATTGATAAAATGGCCGAAACCTTTATCCGGGATAACGGCGGCGTGCCTTCATTCAAAAATTATGGTGATCCGAGCAACCCTTTTCCATACTCGCTTTGCATTTCGGTGAACGAAGTAGTGGTACATGGTTTCCCCAGTGAATATGAATTGAAAGACGGCGATATTATTTCTGTAGATTGCGGTTTTTACAAAAACGGATTCCATGGTGATCATGCTTACACCTTTGCCATTGGCGATGTTAAGCAGGAACTATTGGACCTGATCCGTGTAACAAAGGAATCTCTTTACCTGGGTATTGAGCAGGCTGTAACCGGCAACAGAACGGGAGATATAGCGTTCGCTATCGAAAATCATACCAATAAAAAACATGGCTACGGCGTAGTACGCGAACTTGTAGGCCACGGTGTAGGCCGTGAAATGCATGAAGATCCACAAGTGCCTAACTATGGTAAACGTGGTTCTGGTAAACGATTACAGGAAAACCAGGTATTAGCTATTGAACCGATGATCAATCTCGGCACACGCCATATTTATACTGCAGATGATGGCTGGACAATTGTTACGGAAGATGGATTACCATCCGTGCATTTTGAGCATGATGTGTGTGTGCGCAAAGGCAAACCCGATATTATGTCGGATTATGCACCGATTGAAAAAGCAGAGAAGGCCAATGCAAACCTGAACTCCAGCTATTACACACTGTAATAAGATTATCATTTTATTAAAATAATAACGCTTTTAAGCGCCTAAGTAAAGAACGCCAATATTTTGTTGGCGTTTTTTTTACCTTTAATTTTAGCATCCTTTACAATTCAATTATACTACAACAATAATGAGCGCATTTGAAATACGCGGCGGCAAGTCGTTGCATGGTGAAATATATCCGCAAGGAGCCAAGAATGAAGCACTGCAAATACTTTGTGCCGTATTGCTTACCGAAGATAAAATTACGATCACCAACGTTCCGGACATACTGGATGTAAACATGCTGATAGAGCTGTTGGGTGATCTTGGCGTAATTGTAGAAAGGCCATCGCGTGATACCTGTATCATGCAGGCCAAAAAAGTGAATATTGATTTTCTGCAATCGGATATCTATAAAAAGAAATCTGGCAAACTACGCGGCGCTGTAATGCTTGCCGGTCCATTGCTGGCACGCTTTGGTCATACTTACCTACCACAGCCCGGCGGTGATAAAATTGGTCGTAGAAGGCTGGATACGCATATTCGCGGCTTCGAGAAAATGGGCGCCAATTTTAAATATGACAGCGAGAATAAGGAGTTTATTCTTTCTGCAGAAAAATTGACCGGAACTTATTTGCTGATGGAGGAACCATCGGTAACCGGTACGGCTAATATTGTAATGGCAGCAGTACTGGCACACGGAACCACTACCATTTACAACGCTGCCTGTGAGCCTTATGTGCAACAGCTTTGCAAAATGTTAAATAACATGGGGGCAAAGATCAGCGGTATAGGCTCCAATCTCCTGGTTATTGATGGCGTAAGTTCCTTACATGGTTGCGAACATCGGTTGCTGGCCGACATGATCGAAACTGGCTCCTTCATTGCATTAGCAGCAATGACCAAAAGCGAACTGACCATTAAAAATGCCGATGTTGCTGATCTGGGATTGATGCCGGAAACTTTCAGACGTTTTGGAGTGCAACTGGAAATAAAGGATAACGATATTTATATACCGGAACAAGAACATTATCGCATCCACACCTTTATTGACGGATCGATCATGAATGTGTACGATCATCCCTGGCCGGGAGTTTCGCCGGATCTGTTGAGTGTAATACTGGTAATGGCAACGCAAGCCAAAGGTAATGTACTCATTCACCAAAAAATGTTTGAAAGCCGCTTGTTCTTTGTAGATAAACTGATAGAAATGGGTGCGCAGATAGTACTTTGTGATCCACATCGTGCTGTGGTTATGGGACTCAACAGGCAAGCTTCTTTAAGAGGAATCAGGATGTCTTCGCCGGATATACGTGCCGGTGTGGCCTTGCTGATTGCTGCGCTTTCTGCCGAAGGCAAAAGTATTATCGAAAATATTGACCAGATAGATCGCGGTTATCAAAATATTGATGGACGTTTGAATGCTCTTGGTGCAGACATTCGTAGAATTGATTAAACCGGCTTTTACCTATCTTTACTTTTATGACTGTCATTCCGCAACAATCTGTAATAGCAAACCTTGAACTCATTGCCCGGCAGGTAGTGGAGGGCTTTATTATTGGCCTGCACAAAAGTCCCTTTCATGGTTTTTCTGTAGAATTTGCGGAGCACAGGCTATACAATCAAGGTGATAATCTTAAGTATGTTGATTGGAAAGTATATGGCCGGAATGATAAAATGTTTGTCAAAAAGTTTGAGGAAGAGACAAACCTTAGATGTTGTGTAGCTATTGACACTTCCGCATCTATGTTTTTTCCGGAAACGGGAACTAATAAATTGCAATATTCCTGTGTAGCAGCAGCGTGCCTTTTTTATCTGTTCAAAAAACAGTTGGACGCGGGTGCGCTTGCTTTTTTTGATGAAGACCTCTACCAGCTTACCCAGGCCCGTTCCGGCATAAGGCATTATCGTATGCTGATGACGGAGCTGGAAAAAATGCTGCAACAATCCAATAAAGGGAAAAAGACAAATGCACCAGGTGCTTTGCACCAGATAGCAGAACGTTTGCATCAACGATCGTTGGTCATTGTTTTCAGCGATATGCCTGATTCGCCGGAAAAAGGTGATGAACTGCTGTCAGCCCTGCAACATTTGAGATATAATAAACATGAAGTCATTCTTTTTCATGTGGTGGATGGCAAACAAGAGCTGGAGTTTGATTATGAAAACCGGCCATATGAGTTTGTGGATATGGAAACCAATGAAACATTGAAAATCAATCCTTCAGATATTAAGGAAGAGTATCTTTCCCGCATGAATGCTTACCGTAAAAACCTGGAAAACCATTGCCTGCAATACCGCATAGACCTGGTGACCTGCGATATACGCGAACCGGTTGAAGAAGTTCTGAACCGCTATTTACTCAAGCGAAATAAAATGATGTAATTTTAATTAAAACGCTTACCTTTGCAGCCCGAATTTAATATTTCTGAATGATCTGCTTTATTTGCAGTATTTTTCTTATTTGTTAGATGCGGAACAAACGCATTTAGTAATGAAGAATCATCGTGAATTTGAAATTCCCTGGTTTGGTTTAAAGGAAGGTATACATGAGTACCGCTTTCAGGTTACAGACAAAGTAATTGAGGAGCTTGGACATGAGCATCCTGATTTTGATCATCTGGAAGCTTCGGTGGTACTGAAATTGGATAAGCACAATGGCTTTTTGCAGTTGCATTTTGACATTGACGGGAAGATGGATGTAGCGTGTGACCGTTGCGGAGACCCTTTTTCCATGCGTCTTTGGGATGAATTTGATTTGATCGTTAAATTTACCGGAGAAAGTGAAGATGACCATAACGAAGAGGAAGACGAAGCGGATATAGTATTTGTGCCGCGTAGTGAAACGATATTGGATGTTTCTACCTGGGTTTACGAATTTATCATGTTGAGCATGCCATTGCAGCATATTCATCCTGAAAAAGCAGATGGAACATCAGGTTGTAACCCGGAAGCATTGAAGTTGTTGAACAAGATGAGCGGAAGTGAGGATGCTAAAAGGAATCTATGGTCTGGACTGGACAAGTTCAAAGATCTGGACACGCCAGAAGGGAAGAATTGATAAAAAAGCCGTTGTTGGTGTTTTCACCAACAACACAATGGAATAAGTTTTTAATTTTTAATCATAATTATAATTTTTAAGTTATGCCTAATCCTAAACGCCGCCACTCGGCGCAAAGAGGCGCTAAACGTCGTACGCACTACAAAGCAGTAGCCGCTACTATTAGCACAGACGCAGTAACCGGAGAAGCTCACTTACGTCATCGTGCGCATTGGAGCGAAGGGAAATTAGTGTACAAGGGTAAAGTTGTTATAGACAATACTCCTGCAGAAGACACAGGAACAGCAGCAGAATAATGTAAACTTAATAGCCGGTGATTTGTATTTTAATATAACTTGCCGGCAATTTCCTTTTCCAAAGTCCATAACCGGCGAGCGTATTTTAAATGAAAATAGGGATTGATATTATGGGTGGCGATTACGCCCCCGAAGAAGCAATCAAAGGCGTTATTTCTTATCTGACATCGCATGCTGATACCGGAGCTGATGTTCACTTTGTATTGATAGGCAATCCTGACCTTGCAGCTCCATATCTTTCGCTGTTGGATCAATGGCAAAGCCATTATACTCTCGTTCCCTCTGCTACGGTTATAGGTATGCACGAGCATCCTACCAAAGCACTTAAGGAAAAACAGGACTCCAGCATTGCTATTGGTTTCGGATTATTACAAATGGGCAAAATTGATGCCTTCTTCAGCGCGGGAAACACCGGCGCTATGCTTGTTGGCGCTATGTACACAGTGAAAGCCATTCCTGGTGTATTACGTCCCACTATTGCTTCCCCTATTCCAAAGCTTGATGGTAAATACAACTTCCTGCTTGATGTAGGTGCCAATGCCGATTGTAAACCCGAACATTTGGTACAATTTGCGGTAATGGGATCTCTTTATGCCAAGCACGTATTGAACCTTGATGATCCACGTGTAGGGTTGTTGAATCTTGGTGAAGAAGAAGGTAAAGGTAATATTCTTGCCCAGGCTACTTTTCCATTGTTGAGACAGCACACCGGTATCAACTTTATTGGAAATGTGGAAGGCCGTGACCTGTTCCTGAACAATTGTGATGTGATTGTTTGCGAAGGTTTTACCGGTAATGTAGCGTTGAAAATGGCAGAGTCCATCTATAATATCTTTACAGAAACCCGCAATGTTCACGACGAATTCCTGGACCAATTTAATTACGAAATCTATGGCGGTACACCTATTCTTGGCGTAAATGCCCCAGTACTGATCGGTCATGGTATTTCCAATGCACGGGCGTTTCATTCCCTCATAGAAACGTCTATAAAACTGGTTGCTTCAGATTTTACCCGTATCCTCCGCAATTCTTTTGCAGAAACAGCAGATACAACTACCGTTCCCAAATAAGATTTTCAAAAGTTTGTCACCCTGAGCCTGTCGAAGGGTCTGCCTTCGTTTCGACAAGCTCAACGTGACAAGCAAGCTTGGCTATTTTCTCGGATTCAATTTATGCTCCATGATATAATCATTCATGAAGTATCCACCTCCTATATCGATATCTTCCTCGCCTTTAATCTCAAAGCCATACCGTGTATAAAAATCAAAAGCTTTGTTATAGCGGTTTACATTAAGCAACAGACTTTGCTGTCCTGCTTTTTCTGCCCTTTCTATCACTTCATGGATCAACATCTTTCCCAGACCTTTTCCCTGCGTTTCTGGCAGGAGATATAATTTGTGCAGCTTACAGATTCCTTTCTCGGGATAATCAAACTGATAGCCTGCAAAGCCTACCGGACTGTTGTCTTCATTTAACAACAGGAATTGATGGCCTTCATCCATTTGGTTACGCAAGGTCAATGGATCGTACATGCGTGCCAGCATATAATCCATTTGTTCTTCCGAAAGAATTTCACGGTAAGTAGGTTTCCATATTCTTTGGATCAATGATTGGATAATTTCTATCTCCAGCGGACTAGCTTCGTGTATTGAGGGAATCATATGCTGCAAATATAAGGCTTCATTTAATCGTCTATATGGACAAATGGTATCCATGATTGTTGTTTATTAATGCTATAAAGAAACATTTTTTAAAACCTGACGTTATTTAAAGAATAAGTCTATAATTTACTCCTTAAACCAACCAAAAATATGTCTGAAACCTCAAAAGGGAATCAAAGTCTTATTGCAAAAAGCAAAGCGCGCTACAAAGGCTTTCCCCGTTGGCTTAAAGGCATCATCATTTCTTTCATCGTTTTTATTATCCTGTTGATTATAGGCTGGTTTGTAGTGGCCTGGTATATTGATGGCCATAAGAAAGAACTGCTGGCAAAGATCACCGCTGAAGTAAGCGACAATGTGGATGGCAACTTTCATATTGATGACATGGAACCCGCTCTGCTCAACAGTTTTCCTAATATTTCGGTACGGCTTAAAGGGGTAACTCTTAGCGATAGTTTATACCCGATTCATAAAAAGAGGTTGATAGATCTGCAGTCTGTATATGTCAAAATTAATGTGCTGTCTTTGCTTACGAAAAATCCCAAAGTGATGAAGGTAACCGTTGCTGATGGCTCTGTTAATTTGTTTGTGGATAAGAATGGGTATTCCAATCTTTATCTTCTGAAAAAGAAGCAAACAGCTCCAAAGAAGAAGCCGGGAAAAGATATACAGGTAAATAAATTTGGCATAGAAAATGTAACCTTCACTTTTGATCAGGATCAGCGCAACAAGCAGTTTAAAGTTACCATTCAGGATATGAATGGAATAGTAGATAAGAAAGGTGATATGCTGGATATCGATGCTGATTCCAGGGTTCATTTTCATCAATTGGGTTTCAATCTTGCTAAGGGTGGTTTTGTAAAGAATAAAGACCTGGAAGCTGATCTTCACATTCTGTTCAATAAAAAAACCAAGCAGCTCAAACTTCCCAAACAGATGATAGCGGTGGATGGTACGGATATCAATATTGCCTGTGAATTTAATTTTGGCAATAAACCTGCCAATTATACGATCGACATTGATGCACCGTCTATTGGTTTTAAAGAAGGTGCTTCTTATTTATCCCGCCATATAGCTTCCAAGCTGGATAGCTTTGATTTTGACAAGAAGATTGCTGTTCAGGTATTGGTCAATGGCTCTTTTCAATACCCGGACACACCATTGATACGTGCCCGCTGGCAGGCAAAAGACAACGTACTTACTTCCAGTTTTGGCAGGATGGAAAAAACGAGCCTGAAAGGAGAATTCTACAACAATTTTATTCCGGAAAAGGGTAGGAGCGATGCTAATTCTGCGGTTACCATTACTTCTCTTGAAGCTGAATTCGCAGAGATACCTTTTAAGGCGGATTCTATATTAGTGTATGGCCTTGTAAATCCGTTAATGAAACTCAAACTGGTTTCTAAATTTCAGGTAGAGAAGCTGAATGCTATAGTGGGCAACACTTTCGACCTTCAAGGGGGGTATGCCGATGTTAATCTTAATTATACGGGCCCCGTACTTTCGCATGATACCTTCCGGCATAGCATGTATGGGCATATACGGATTAAAGATGCTGCGCTCACTTATGTTCCGCGAAGTTTATCTTTCTCGAAGTGTAATGTGAATATAGAATTTATAGGCAATGATCTTGAGCTAAAAAATACAACTTTATCATCCAAGAGAAGCACGGTACACATCGATGGCATCGCCCGCAATTTTATGAATGTATACTTCCTCGATCCGGGTAAAGTGGTGTTTGACTGGAATATTAAAAGCCCACTTATTGATCTGAACGAATACAAATCCTTCCTGGCGCCCAGAAGAAAAAAAGCTGGTACCAAAGGAGGGAAACTGCAAAATAGAAAGCTTGCAAAGGTTGCAGACCGTCTGGCTTTGGTGCTGGATAAAAGCAATATGTATCTTCATGTGAACGTAAATAAGCTTTTATACAGGCATTTTGATGCCCAAAATATTCTTGCTGATATTGACCTGGTGGAGACAGGGATAAACTTACGTAATGTGCGGTTGAATCACGCGGATGGCAGCGTTACAGCCAATGCTTATTTGAAGACATCGGGTGTCACTACGCCTTTCCAACTGCAAGGTAAAGCCAGCAATGTGAAAATTGACAGGCTGTTTTATGCCTTTGATAATTTTGGACAAACCACACTTGGACCGACTCATTTGAAAGGTGCGCTGTCGGCCGATGTTAATGTAAATGGTGTATTAAGGGAAACCGGCGAATTGGCTAAAAGATCCATGAATGGAAGAGTTGCCTTTGTATTGAATAATGGAGAGCTGAACAATTTTCCTCCACTGGAATCCATAAAGAAATTTGCATTCAGAAGAAGAAACCTGTCCCATATTACTTTCAAAACGTTGAAGAACGATTTGAGCATAGCCAATGGTAAAATAACGATTAATCCCATGACCATTGAATCCAGTGCCCTTATTATGCACGTAGCCGGTGTATATGCTTTTGATAAAGGAACAGATATCAGTATGGCTATACCATTACGCAATCCTCAAAAAGATATAGACCTTATAGCGCAAGGTAAAAAGCCTAAAAAAGATAAAGGGATAATCATATACCTAAGGGCGCAGGATGGGGATGATGGTACAGTAAATATTTCATGGGATCCGTTGAAGAAGGGTGTGAAAGATACTACAGATAGCGATTCGGATGATGATGTGAAAAAAGAATAATAACCAGTCCTCAAAAAGTCTGATTGAGCATTTGATTATTACAATTCCATTGCCATCCAGAGGAACGAAGGATCTCTACGCATGAAGAGATCCTTCGATTGCTGCGTATATCTCTGGATGAAGGTGATTGTTACAACGTTCTATTTTTCAATCCCATTGTCATTCCGTAGGAATCTGCACATCGCTCACGGGTGCTCTGTAGCAGGGTGTGCAGATTCCTACGGAATGACAATAGAGTTGAGAATTGTTGAATTTTCTGAACAGCTTGAAAAGTTCTTTCCTACCGCAACAAAATAATATCACCCTTCTTCTTAAAATCATCACCTCTTGGACCTTTAAATTTAATGTAGAAGAAATAGGTGCCGACGTCTGAAGGCTGACCACTGTAAGTGCCATCCCATCCTTTGTCGGGATTGTTAGTCTGGAATATACGTTGCCCGTAACGGTTATAAATACTCATGGAGAAATCGGTTACCGTACAAATGGTGTTGACCTTAAATACATCATTTTGCTGATCACCGTTGGGCGAAAATGAATTAGGGATAAAAGATTTACAATCGCAACCTTCCATTTCAATTTTTGCCGAATCGGTAAACGTACCGCAGGCATTGATAGCGGTAACACGATAAGTGCCGGGAGCACTCACTACTATCTTATCCTGTGTGCTGCCGTTGCTCCACAGGTAATTGCTTATAGGATTGGCTACTGCCTGAAGCGTTATACTTTCATCATCGCAAATACTGGTATCTCCTTGCGGAATATCGAGCGATGGTTCAAATTCATCTACCATTATAGTGTCTAAGTCAATACAGCCTTGCATACTTACTTTTACGGAATACGTACCTGCATCGCTAACCAATAAGGTTGCATTTGTGCTGCCATCCTGCCACCTGTAAATAGCGCCCTGATTGCTTGCATCCAGCAGCAGCTCGCCGTTGGTGCATATTGCTGTATCGGGGCCGAGGTTAACAGTAAGATTCACAAACTTTACTTTAAACGTATCAATGGTAATATTACAGTTTTGATAACTGTACACCCAGTATGTACCATCGCCGGTTAAGGTACGGGTGGCATTGGTATTACCATCGTTCCACAGGTATTCATTAAAGCCTTGTGGGGCAGATGCAAGCATGGAGTTTTCATAACAAACCAGCGTGTCCTTAGTTACATTATAAGAAGTATCTGATGATACACCAACTACAATATCATTGCCTAGTGTGTGGCCATAAGGAGTGCCGGGTATGCTGGGGAATTGCGACCAGGAGGACTGGGGCAGGGCTGAGTTATTAAGATTGCAGGCAGTGCCGGCGGCATTAGGATTATTAATTACACCAATAAAAGGGTTGATGTTCTGGTAAAGGGCGACATATATCTTTCCGTCGGGGCCATTGCGTAATTGTGCATAGTTAATGGCGTTGCCCAGCACAATTTTGGATGTGGCTATTGCAGCAGCATTGGGATAAGGACTGATGTCGTATTGAGCAAGATCTCCCATAGTGGTAATATACAACTTCGTATTATCGGGAGAAAAACAAGTGCCTATCCGCGACCCGTTTGTTAAAGGGTCTATAGAGAGTGTATTACTTACCATTCCTGTAACATTATTAAACGTACTTAATTCTATAGGACCACCCATACTATTGCAGGTGGCTATTCGGGTGCCGTCGGGTGAAATTTTAAGTTGCCCCGCGCCAATATCACCGGCCCAGGTACCATTGGAGGATACTCCCGAATGTACTCCTGTAAAATCTATTTTATAAGCACGATATTCTGTAGAATTATTTCGGTGGGCAACTACCCAGTAATAACAACCTGCACCTTTGGTTACCGTCATTTTTTCAGACATAAATGTATCCAGGGTTATATTTTTCTGACCGGCAACCACATCTCCTGCGCCCATATTCAGGCTCATGTCAATAACAGAATAACGCAGATAACCTGGTTCTGTAGCTCCATTTATCTGTTCTGCTGCATCAAGTACAAAGAGGTAATATTGGTTATTATTGCTTACCGATTTTACTATGGCTACGCCCTGTGCGCATGAGCCTAAGGCCGTTCCTCCAATTCCAGGGCCATTGCCCAAAATACCGCTGCCGTTGGGCATTACAGTGCCTGCAGCGTCCCATACATCATTACCATTAGAGTAAAATAATAAATTACCTGCACCATCAGCTACCGAGGAGCAGCCTTCAAGAGCTTCCTGGTTGGTTTGGAAAAAAGTAGGAGGACTGGTGTTAAAGTTGAGGCCGTTGTGATAGCCAAATGCCCAGACATTATTCTCGTTTTGGGCATGCACGGGAAGCATAAAAAGAATGCCTGTGAGAGACAGTAAAAGGTAACGAAGCATGTTGTTGGTTTTTTAGGAAAATCTGCCACAATGTCCCCTGCACAGATATATAGACGGTTGGTTTTTAAATAAGGATGGTTCTTTGTTAAATCTTCGATAAGAAAGATTTGTGTTTACCTTTCTCGGCCAATACCAGGTGCAGAAAACATCTTATACCATATTTGGAATGCCTTTTACTGCTATTCAATAATCTTGTACTATTCCGAGGGCATCTTTTACCGTATCAAAAGTGCCTTACATCGTTCCGGGAGCATCTTTTACTGTACCAGGAGTGCCTTGTACCGTTCCGAAGATAGCTTTTACCGTTCCAGACTGACGAGGTGTCGTACCGAGAGTGTCTTTTATCGCTCCAAAAGTACCTTGTATCGTTCCAAGCTGACGAGGTGTCATACCAAGAGTGCCTTGCAGCATTCCGAAGGTGCCTTTTATCGTTCCATACTTTTCATATCACATATGAAAAACCGGCACCTTTTTAGAAGGTGCCGGTTTTATATTTTTTAAGGAAAAGATCAATTCAAACTTCTGAAATCTACCGGAACCAATTTACTTACGCCAGCTTCCTGCATGGTTACGCCGTAAATTACATCTACAGCGGCCATCGTTTGCTTATTGTGCGTTACAATAATGAATTGCGAATTGTCGCTGAACCTGCGGATCATTTGTGTGAATTTACCTACGTTGGCATCATCCAACGGAGCATCCACCTCATCCAGGATACAGAATGGTGCCGGCTTGATCAGGTAAATGGCAAACAGGAATGCCGTAGAGGTCAACGTTTTTTCACCACCTGAAAGCTGGGTCAATGTGCTTGGACGTTTACCTTTTGGCTGGGCGTAAATTTCAATGCCACTGTCCGCTACATTATCCGGATCGGTAAGCTTAAGATCGGCAGTATCTTCTTCGGTAAATAAAGCCTTAAATACTTGTTGGAAATTGGTACGTACCGCGTCAAATGTTTCCCGGAATTTAGCATTGGCCGTATTCTCAACCTCTTCAATAGTAGCCAGCAGCATATCATGCGCTTCCATCAAGTCGGCTTTCTGATCTACTATAAAATCGTGACGCACCTTTATTTCTCCATAAGCCTCAATGGCAGTAGGGTTTACTTCGCCCATATTGTCGAGGCGCTTTTTCATGCGTTCGGCCTCTCCATTCAGCTCTTCCACAGTCATTTCATTCTTACGTGCTTCTTCCAGTATAGTTTCCAGGTCTACCTTAAATTCTACACTCAGCCTTTCTTTCATACCAGCTACCTGCAGCTTCATTTCGTTCAGCTTTTCCTTGATGCTATTCAGCAAAGTTTCGGCTTGCTCTTTCTCTCTGCGTTGACGGCTTATTTTACTTTCGTGTTCACTTATGGCATTACGTAGCTCGTAATAAGTCCTGTCTTTTTCACTCAGGTTCTTTTCATCGGTTTCTTTCTTTTGCAATAATTCGTATAGCTCATTATCGCCAAAGTGAAGCTTACCGCTGGTTTCGCTGATTTGTAAGGCTGTGTCCTTCAGTTGTTCTTTATTGCTGGCAATCTGTTTTTCAAGATCGCTCAACTGATTATTCCTGAAATTCAATTCCTGCTTCAGGCTTTCTATTTTGCTCTGCTGGCGGGTATATTGAATGTTCTGGTTGTTGTATTGTTGTTGCGCCATATTGAAGTCCTGCTCCACCATGGCAAATTCTTCAGCAGCCTTTTGTATAGCAGCTTGCAGCTCCTGCAACTGTTCGGTAATTTCGTCCAGTTCGCCTCGGGTACCGCTAATATTATCTTGCGTGTCGGCCAGTTGTTCTTCAAGATCCTGAAGGCGTTTTTCTCCCGTCTGGTTCAGGTGCTCAAAGTTTTCAATACGATGGCCCAGGTTGATCACCTGGTTATTGAGACGGTTAATATCATTACGGCTTTGTTCAATAGCCTTATCATTAAGTTCCTGACTGAAGCCGGTGATCAAAGTATGCGTATCTGCAATCTGTTGTTTTAGCGAAGATGTAGATCCAGTAAGCTCTTCAATCTCTTTGGCAAGCCGTTCCAGGTTTTTAGCACGACCTATTTTGTTACCTTCAAACAAACCAATACTACCACCGCCAAGTGTATATTTCCCACGTAAAGTCTTACCACTTTTTTCTATAAGCACATTACCATTAAGCACCGATGTATGGGTTACAGCTTCTGTATCCTGGGCAATATAAACGTGACCTAATAAATGCTCTGCCAACGCCTGGTACTGTTCATCTACATTGATCACGCTCAACGCCGGGACAAGGCCTTCTTCTTTTTGTTTGGCACTTTGCGTTTGACCATTGGCTTGCTTACCAAATTGATCCAGCAGGAAAAAATTAGCCTTTCCTTTTTTATTATTATCCAACAAACGTACCGCCTGTGCTGCCTCTTCCACATTTTCTACCACATAGTAATTGAGGTAGCTATCCAATACATTTTCCAATGCAGTGCGGTATTCATCTTTCACTACAAATACATCTGAAAGTAAAGGTGCATTGCTGTTCCAGTCTTTATTTTTCTTTAAAAACTTGATACTGTCGGGATATCCTTCCAGGCTATCTACTAATGATTTCAACAGATCATGCTCATTACGACGTGCATCCAGTTTCCTGTTCTGCTCTACCGATTGTGCGCGTAAGGTTTCCAGTTGTTCCTGGCTTTGGAGTATTTTATTTTTTATTTCTTCCTGGCGTGTAATCAACGCCTGTAGCTCATCTTGTTTTATCAGTGCCTGTTCTTCAGTATCTTTCTTTTCGCGGCCTAGTTGTTCTATTTGTGCAGTGCGTTGTGCTTTTTCTTCCTGTACCTGTTGTACGGAGCGTTGCAGGTTCATTACAGAAGTATCGGCAACGGCTACTTTCTTTTCTGCATCAAACTGGCGGCGCTGGAACTGTTGCAGGTTATTGCGTTGCTGCTCCAGCGTTTGTTTCTTTTGGTCAAAAGTTTCCCTTTTATCATCCAGCGTTTCCCTTAAAGTTTCCAGCGAATCTCTAAGCTCTTCAATGGATTCCGCTTCCGTTACTATTTGTTTATCGGCAAAAGCAATGGATTCATTTAATTGTTTCAGTTGCACATCCGCATTGGTCAGAAACAGGTTCAGGCTTTTTTCTCTGTCCTGCAAATGCTCCATGCGTTGTGCCGCAAGTTTCTTCTCACTTTCCAGCGAACGGATACGGTTTACCAGGTCGTTGAATTGTTTTTGCAGACCATTCAGTTCCTGTTCTTTTTGTACCAGTTTTACTTTATCCGCTTCTATCTCTGCTTCATCACCGGCTATTTCTGTCTCGATCTTTAATTTTTTATCATGCTCTACATCATGCTGATTATTCAGGTCCTGGTATTTATCATTAAACTCTTCCAGTGAAGCTTTGGCCAGTTCTATGCTTACTTCCTTGTACTCATTTTTGATCTGGAAGTAGCGTTCAGCCTTGCGTGCCTGGCTTTCCAGCGTGCGCAGGTTGTTGCCTATTTCAAACAGCAGATCATCAATGCGGGAAATATCCTGCATGGTAGAATCCAGCTTTTGTTTGGCTTCTTTTTTCCTTGTTTTATAAATAGAAATACCGGCTGCCTGTTCCAGCATACGGCGGCGGCTACCTTCTTTATCTTTAATGATATCATCTACCATACCTAGTTCGATAATAGCGTAAGAGTCATTGCTTACACCGGTATCGAGAAACAGGTTATGGATATCTTTAAGCCGGCAGGTAACATCGTTAAGCCTGTATTCGCTTTCGCCACTTTTGTAGAATTTACGGGTAATGGTTACCGTGGTAAATTCAGTAGGCAAAAGGTTTCGCGTATTTTCAAACGTAAGCGAAACCTCGGCCATGCCTGATGCAGAACGGGTGCGGGAGCCATTGAATACCAGGTCTTCCAGGTTATCTGAACGTAAAGATTTTATTTTATGCTCACCAATAACCCAACGAATGGCATCGATAATATTAGATTTACCACAACCATTGGGGCCTACAATCCCCGTAATAGGGTTGTCGAGCAATATCTGTGTTTTGTCTGCAAAGGATTTGAATCCTTTTATTTCCAGGGACTTTAAACGCAAGTTCTTATGTATTTAAAATGAGTACAGGAAGAAAATGTCTTCCCAATCGGATTCCTGTCAGAAAAATAATCATTTTCAAAAGGATGCCAAATGTACGAAAAGGACAGGATTTGTTGTAATGTGAAAAGAAAGAGGATTCAGGCTTTGATTTGAGGAGATTTTTATACTTTTGCGCTCCTTTAAATTTGAAAATATTTAATTATTAAAAATCCAAATCCTAATTGATTCATGAAAAAAATCACCTTATTGACCCTTTCAGCTTCGCTGGCATTGGGAAGCACAACTTTTGCCCAGGACAAATTAGTGAGATCGCAAAAAGCAGGCCCTTCTGATGAATTTAAAAAACTTTATTTTGGCTTCGGTATGGGCCTCGATTATGGTGGCCTCGGTTGTAAAGTGGAATATCTCCCAGTAAAATATGTTGGCGTATTTGGTGGGATAGGGTACAATTTTGCAGGTATCGGACTTAATGTTGGCGCTTCTTTTAAAGCGCTGCCCAATTGTAAAATCACACCTACTGTAATCGGTATGTACGGTTACAATTCTGTTATTGTGGTAAGCGGCGCTTCTACGCTTAATAAAATTTATTATGGGCCTTCTGCTGGTATTGGTGGCGAATTGAAGGTAGGGCGAAGGAGCAATAAATTGTATGCAGCAGTACTTTACCCTTTCCGGAGTGAGAAATTTGACAATGATTATGAGGCCTTGAAAGTTAATCCTGCAGTAAACATAACTCAGGATAAATCGTCGGTAACGTTTAGCATTGGGTTCAATTTTTCTATTTAAAAGAAGAAATTGGCTATAATAAAAAAAGCTTCCTTAGCAATAAGGAAGCTTTTTTGACTCATTTACCTATATCCGCCGTGGCCATAACCACCGCCATGCCCATGATGGTGATGATGTGGACGAGGAGGGCGGGGTGGGCCATACATGCCATAATAACACGAACTCATACCCATACTAATAATAATCGAAAGCGCTAAGAGAGCAAACCAGTTCTTCTTCTTCATCTCTTTAAATTTTATGTTTCGTCTTTGACCACATATTAAGATTCAGGTTTAGTCATGGATGATGGCGGAGGCAAAAAAAGCGGCAAACAAGATTGACCTTGTTTGCCGCTTTTGTACTTTTTATATTGAATATTAAGCTACTGCAGCTTTTGCCTTCAATCCTTCACGGATTTTATTTTCTATCTCGGTTGCAAATTCAGGATTGTCGATCAGGAAGTTTTTAACGGCATCACGGCCTTGCCCTATTTTGTTTTCGCCATAGCTAAACCAGGAACCGCTTTTGTTCAAAATACCCATTTCCACACCCATGTCAATGATCTCACCAATTTTGCTGATACCCTCACCAAATACGATATCGAACTCAACCTGGCGGAAAGGCGGCGCTACTTTGTTCTTAACCACTTTTACGCGGGTACGGTTACCTGTTGCTACGTCACCATCTTTAATTTGCGCTATACGGCGAATATCCAGACGAATAGAAGCATAGAATTTCAAAGCATTACCACCGGTAGTTGTTTCCGGGTTGCCGAACATTACACCAATCTTTTCACGAAGCTGGTTAATGAAGATACAGGTACAATTGGTACGGGAAATAGAGGCGGTCAGCTTACGCATGGCCTGGCTCATAAGCCTTGCCTGCAGTCCCATTTTGCTTTCACCCATTTCGCCTTCCAATTCCGCTTTAGGAACCAGTGCAGCTACCGAGTCAATAACAACTATATCCAACGCGCCGGAAAGGATAAGGCGTTCTGCAATTTCCAATGCCTGCTCACCGTAATCCGGTTGGGAAATCAGGAGGTTATCTACATCCACACCCAGTTTACGGGCATACCCCGAATCAAAAGCATGTTCCGCATCTACAATAGCGCAAATGCCACCTTTCTTTTGTGCCTCTGCTATGGTATGTATTGCAATTGTTGTTTTACCGGAAGATTCAGGGCCGTAGATCTCAATGATCCTGCCTTTGGGAAAACCGCCAACACCAAGCGCTACATCCAATCCCAGAGAACCGGTAGAAGTAACTTCCATTTCTGTCTGCTGCTTGTCGCCAAGCTTCATCACCGATCCTTTACCAAAATCTTTATCAATCTTGTCAAGCGTTATTTTGAGCGCTTTCAGTTTTTCATCCGACATGTTGGTTAATTTGAAAATTTGATAATTTGAAAATGTGAAAATGAAAACGATTCACCTTCTTTTATTGTTTATTTTAACTGAATATCTACTACTTATTACTTAAAACTGACCACTTATCACTGACCACTTAAAACTTATTTCGTAAACCAATCCATAGTATCGCTTAGCTTACGTTTCAGGTCTTTGCGGTTTACCACAAAATCAAGAAAACCTTTCTCTACCAGGAATTCACTGCGTTGAAAACCTGCAGGTAAATCTTTTTTGATGGTTTCCTTAATAATACGCGGACCGGCAAAACCGATAAGTGCATTAGGCTCTGCAATATTAATGTCTCCCAACATAGCAAACGATGCTGTAACACCACCTGTGGTAGGATCTGTCATCAGGGAAATGTAAGGCAGTTTTGCATTGGCCAGTTGCGTAAGTTTTGCAGAAGTTTTAGCCATTTGCATCAGCGAAAAAGCACTTTCCATCATACGTGCACCACCTGATTTAGAGATGATCATGAATGGTAATTTATGCTTGATACTATAATCAATTCCCCTTGCAATTTTCTCTCCTACTACCGAACCCATTGAACCACCAATGAAGTTGAAATTCATACAGGCGATCACTAGTTTTTTGCCTTCTATTTCGCCCACACCCACTGTCATTGCATCCAGCAAGCCTGTTGCTTTTTGTGCACTTTTCAGACGAACATCGTATGGTTTTACATCCACGAAATGCAACATATCCTTTGGTGCAATATTGTCAAACAGTTCTTTAAACTCGCCTTTGTCAAACAGGATATCAAAATATTCTTCCGAATTAATTCTGTTATGGTAATTGCAATTTGGGCAGAGATAAAGATTTTCCTTTAATGCTGTTTGTGTAATGGTTGTTCTGCATTCAGGGCATTTGTGCCAAAGACCATCGGGCGCTTCTTTCTTCTCTTTGGTTTCTGTTGAAATACCTTTCTTTATACGTTTGAACCAAGTTGATGACATTGTTCTTAATTTAAATGAGCAAATTTTAAAATCAGCAAATGATATGATTCATTTATGATGCTAATTTATAATAACAATTCGGTGAAGGGGCAGCAAAAATAGATAATCCCTTTCGATTAATCATAGAATTAAAGAAATCCCAATTCCAGTTTAGCTTCTTCACTCATCATATCTTTACTCCACGGTGGATCAAAGGTAAGCTGTACATGTACATCGGTCACACCTTCAATAGCTTCTATTTTAGACTGTACATCGAAAATAATTTCACCAGCGGCAGGACAGGCAGGAGCGGTTAGTGTCATTACAATATCTACTTTGCCACCATCTATTTTTATCTCATACACCAGGCCCAGTTCATATATATTTACCGGTATTTCCGGGTCATGTACCGTCTGCAAAGCCTCTACTATACTATCATACAAGTTCATATTGTTTCTTGCTCTTTATTTTTAAAAAACTTATCAGGAAGGATGAACTGCATTCAGCGCAACAGCATACATCTTCATTTGTTTCAGCATGGCCAGCAATCCGTTACTTCTTGTAGGCGATAAATGACTTTTCAATCCAATACGGTCTATAAAGTAAATATCCGCTTCTGCAATTGCTTTCGGTGACTGATCGGATAATACACCAATCATCAATCCTACAAGGCCTTTGGTAATAATAGCATCACTATCTGCCGTAAACACCACCTTTCCATCTATATAATCTGCATGAAGCCAAACCCTTGACTGACAGCCTTTAATAAGATTTTCTTCCTTCTTATATTCTTCTGCGATCAGGGGTAATTCTTTGCCTAATTGGATGATGTGCTCATATTTCTCCATCCAGTCTTCGTAATAAGAAAAATCCTCAATGATCTGATCCTGAATTTCGTTTATAGTCATTATTAACTTCAATAGTTTCAAGCGGTCAAAGTTACGAAATAGTACCTGAAGCTATTGTATATTAAATTATAATAGGGTAATACTGTATTTTCGCTTTCCCTCTTTTAATAATGCAAAAATAGAAAGTGGGTACGCCAAAACGTGGCGGAGTAAAAAAGAAATTTAAAAATATTTTTAATGATGCTAAGAAGTCTGAAGCTAACTACCTTATTTTTTTGCTGTGCAATAGCTGTTTACGGACAAAATGAACGTAATAAGCCTGCAGAAAAGGGAATCATCGAAATACTTACCGCAGCCGACCAGACGGAACTTTATCTGCCTCAACTGAAAAATAAAAAAGTAGGGCTGATCGTCAACCAGACTTCAGAGATCAATAGCGTTTTGTTGCCCGATACCTTATTGAAATTGGGGGTAAATGTGGTAAAAATATTTTCCCCGGAACATGGTTTCAGAGGAAATGCTGACGCCGGAGCCAAAGTAAAAAGTGGTTTCGATACGCAAACAGGTTTGCCGGTTATTTCACTATATGGCAATAATAAAAAACCCGCTGCTGATCAATTAAAAGATATAGACATCCTGGTGTTCGACCTTCAGGATGTAGGTGCACGTTTTTACACTTACATTTCTACGCTTCAATACGCAATGGAAGCCTGTGCTGAAAATAATAAAACAATTATGGTGCTGGACAGACCAAACCCATTAGGCTTTATAGTAGATGGTCCAATTTTGGAACAAGCTAACCAATCTTTTGTAGGCATGCAACCAATACCCGTAGTGCATGGCATGACGGTTGGTGAATATGCTAAAATGCTGATCGGGGAAAAATGGTTGAAATCATCTGCTCCAAAACTTATTGTCATTCCCTGCAAAAACTATACCCATAAAAGCTTGTATGCTTTACCCGTATCTCCATCGCCTAACTTGAAAAATATGGCAGCCATCTATTTGTACCCATCTTTATGTTTTTTTGAAGGTACACAAGTAAGCCTGGGACGTGGTACAGATAAGCCTTTTCAACAATTTGGACATCCTTCACTAAAAGGTTACAATTATTCTTTCACTCCCGTAAGTATGCCTGGAGCTACAGATCCACCGTTAAAAAATAAAAAATGTTTCGGCAAATTAGTAGCCACAAATGAGGTAGGTGCTTTAAAAGCAATTGATGGCAAATTGCAGATTAAATGGTTGCTGGCTGCTTATCAGGATTATCCGGAAAAAAGCAAATTCTTTATATCCTATTTTGAAAAACTGACAGGCACCGCTACATTCCGAAAGCAAATAGAAAAAGGAATGACAGAGGCAGAAATCCGCAAAAGCTGGGAACCGGGTTTAACTAAATTCAGATCAATAAGAAAGAAGTACCTGCTTTATACAGAATAATTTATTTGTTGGTTTGTATACCCTTCGACAAGCTCAGCCTGACAGCTCTCCTGTCACCCTGAGCTTGTCGAAGCCTAGAATTGACCGGTAGCAAGCAATACCAAAGTGCAGGCGCGCATTGGGTTTATACCTTTTTCTTCGGCCAGCTTTTCCAGTTCGGGGTTTTCTGTTCCGGGATTGAAGATGATCCTTTTCGGATTCAGCGATAAAATATAATCGTAATAATCCGGTTGCCGCGTAGGATTGATATATAACGTTACCGTGTCAATGTTGTCAAACGGAACTTTGTCTTTTCCAAAGCTAATGTCCTCTACTTTGCCTGGCCTATTACCTATGCCCACTACATCGTGGTTGTGCTTGCGCAACGATTTAATGGCCAGATTGCTATAGCGTGATGTGTCTTCGGAGGCGCCGATCACCAATGTCTTCTTGTTTTCCATATCTTGTAATTACAGTCAGAAAATATAATTGTTTATTCTTCTTCCACGGCTTCTTCATCTTCCTTTCTTATCTCACTCATATCCTTACCGGTATGGGTGTGTATCGATCTTTCATGAATGTCGTTTTGTATCAGTGTTTCCAGTTCTTCTATCCTGTTTCGCAGCGCCTTCATGTATTTCTTTTTATCGTGCCTGGCAGCAGCCATTTTCTTCAAAGATTTTTCATCATGCTTCAGGAAAAGATCATGCGCCCTTTGTGCAGTATAAGCCCTTACCCCCATGATTTTAAGTGCTTCCGTTCCTGCCCTTAATGATGCATCTATGGTCTCTCTGAACACATGCAATACCCCGGCATCCATCAGCTCGTAAGTATCATCAAGGCCATGGGCACGGGTAATGATATGCATATTGGGAAAATGTTTTTTGACCGTATTTACCAATTGCAATACTTGTGCACTATCATCCAGAGCAATTACAATAAGCTTGGCACGGTCTGCACCGGCGGCCTTTAGCAGGTCAATTCTTAAGGCATCTCCATAATACACTTTGATCCCTATTTTACGCAATGAATCCACACGATCACTGTTGGCATCCAATACGGTTGCATTAATACCATTGGCTTTCAGGAAACGCCCGGTAACACTTCCAAATCTTCCGTATCCTGCAATAATTACAGCATTGCTTTCCTCAATAGCATCAGCTTCACGGCTTCGATGTGGAATTCTTTTGATCACAATGGGCATCAGCATTTTTTCCATGATCAGCATGAAGATAGGAGAGAGCGCCATACTTGCAGCTACTACCACCATCATCAGGTTAAACAGTTCTGTTGAAAAAATGTGCTGGTCTTTCGCAAAAGAGAACAAAACAAAACCAAACTCCCCAACCTGCGCCAAAGCAAATGCGAAGAGCAGAAACTGATCTACTCGCATTTTAAACATACGGCTAAGAAAGGCGAGTATGCCTAATTTGAGCAACATCACACCCAATACCAACTCTGTTATCAGTAATGGCCTTGCTGCTATAAGATCAAAATCTATAGATGCACCTACAGCAATAAAGAACAATCCGAGTAGTAAACCTTTAAAGGGTTGAATGTCACTTTCCAACTCATGACGGTATTCACTATTGGCTAATACCGCACCTGCAAGAAAGGCGCCCAGAGCGGGGCTTAGCCCAACTTTTGACATCAGTACTGTAATAGAAACAACAAGCAGTAATGCTGTAGCACTGAATAGTTCCCGTAAATTGGTTCGGGCAACCATTTGGAAAATAGGCCTGGTAAGGTATTTGCCTCCCGCAATGATGGCAGCAACTGCTCCCAGCACGACAAGTGTCTTGGCCCATTGTGGTAAACCTTGTGTCCAGGTATCAGTTTGTGTTGCTATTGCTCCTCCTTCATCAGGACTTAATAAAGGAAGAATAGCCAAAATCGGGATGACTGCTATATCCTGGAAAAGCAATACAGAAAAAGCATTACGGCCCGCCGAGGTCTGCATCCAGTTGTTCTCCGTCATGGTTTGTAATACTATTGCTGTTGATGACATGGAGAAGATCAGGCCTATTGCTAAAGATTGGTTGAAGCTTAAACCAACTATTATGTGGGCTATAAAACCAATAAGCAAAGTAGTAATCAACACCTGCAGCCCTCCCAGCCCCATAATGGAAGTACGCCAGCGCCATAGTAATTGTGGCTCTACTTCCAGCCCGATAAGGAATAACATCATAACCACACCAAACTCTGCAAAGTGCATAATGTCCGCTCCATCATCACCGATAAGAGCAAAGGCCGAAGGGCCAATAAGCATGCCTGCAATCAGGTAGCCCAATACGGAGCCAAGCCCCAGTTTTTTAGAAATGGGAACCAGCAATACTGCTGATCCAAGATATATTAAAGCTTGTACAAAAAAAGAATTACCCATAAGCTAACGAATAAAATACTATTTAACTGGAACGTGTTCCGCAATATAATCGTTGAGATATTCCATCTCTTTTAATTTTTCAAGGTCGGGATTTTCGGTAGCCAACATTTGTATCAATGCTTTGAATTGTTTGGCATGCCTCGCAGATTCGCTTGCTGTGGCCTTGCCGGATTCATGTAGCACGAACGGCGGCAGATAATGCATCTGGCACACATAGGCCAGCTGATTATACGGAATCAGGTAAGAGGACAACGGAAAACGGTTATGTTCATTTTCATGATAGCTTTCACGGGTACCACTTGTTGTCAGTGCATTGAATAGAATTTTATCTTTTAGTTTATTCCCATCTTTTCCGTATGCCCAGCCATGCGTAAAAACCATGTCCAGGTACTGTTTCATTAAAGCGGGTATGCCATACCAGTAAAACGGATGTTGCAGTATGATAACCTGGCTCTGCTCCAGGTATTGCTGTTCTTTTTCAGTATTGATAAAAAAGCGGGGATATAATTCATATAGATCACGGATCACAACGTCATCTATGCTGTCTGCCGCTTTCATCAGCCGGATATTATTTCTCGACTTTTCCAATGCCGGATGCGCTGTTATCAATAATATTTTGCTCATAGCAGGTAATTTTTAGTATTCAGGTCTTAAATCACCAATTATTTTAGAAAAAATCTATATACCTCAACGAAGGCCGGTATAGGTTTAAGTTAATGATTTTTATCGGGAATTCAAAAATAAATGACTTCTATGAGGAAATGTATTGGTATCTCTTATGATTATGTTTACTTTTTTACAAAAAAATATCCCGCAGCTTCAACTGCGGGATATTTTATAAAAAATGAATTTATTTTAAAGTGTCTGCGCATATTTTTTTAAAGCAGAAACAATAGCTGTTTTGTTGGAAGCGTCAGCGCGTGAAATTTGCATTACTTCATTTAATGCAGTAGTGCGGGTTTCATATTTTTTCATCAATGCGCCTGAAGTTTCTGAATTTGCACTTGCACTTGCAAATTCGCCTTTTGCAGCAGCCATTCCGTTGGTCATTTCCTTAGTCATTTCGGAAAGTAATGTAGCAGATTTTGCAGCATCAGCTTCTTTCTGATAAGCGGAAATTTTGCTTTCAAAAGATTTTGCAGCGTTTACTGTAGTTGATTTAGGAGCAGCCGATTTTTGTTGTGCATTGGTCACATAAGAACCGCCTGAAATAAGAAGTACAGCGGCTAGAGCAATTTTAAAATTCATAAGTATCTTAAGTTTTGGAGATGATGTTTCATCAAAGTTAATAAATGGAATAACGTTTCCTGTAATCAGACAGTTAAAATATCTAAATAGTTTGGTAATAGCAAAATAATTCAATGCATTCCCTGGCTTCTTTTACATCATGAACCCTTAGTATGGAGGCGCCTTGTTGTAATGCAAGCACGTGTAACGCTGTGGTCCCATTCAAGGCATGTTCAGCGTCTGAATTTAATGGCTTATGCACCATTGATTTGCGCGAGATGCCTGCCAGTATTGGTCTTTTCAGTATATTAAATACATGCAAATTTTTCAACAGGCTATAATTATGGGCAATTGTTTTGCCAAAGCCAAAGCCCGGGTCCAATATAATATCTTTAATACCGGCTTCGCCACATTGTTTTATTTTAAGTATAAAATAATCCAGGACTTCGGCAGAAATATCTCCATACTCCGGCTTTTGTTGCATTGTTTCAGGCGTTCCTTGCATATGCGTAACAATGTAAGGAACATTCAGCATAGCAACAGCAGACAACATTTCATCATCCATTTCACCTGCGCTGATATCATTTACAATACAAGCCCCAGATCGTACCGCATTTCGGGCCACAGAAGCTCTGTAAGTATCAACAGATATAAAGGAATCAGGAAAATGCTTATGGACTCCTTCAATCACAGGCAATACTCTATCCTGTTCAGTTTCTTCTGTAATAACTTCGGCCCCGGGCCTGGTACTCATGCCGCCTATATCTAATATTGCTGCACCCTGTTCAAGCATTTCGCCGGCTTTATCTATATGCTCCTGAACAGAATTATTCCTGCCTTTGGTATAGAACGAATCTGGCGTTACATTCAAAATCCCCATTACGAAAGGTCGTTCTTTCGTAAATAATCTTCCATTACAATTTAGTGTAAACAACATATTAAAATGGGTGGTTCAGGTTCAGCTTTTCAGATAATTTCCTTAAGTCGTCAACTACAGATTGTACTAATGGTATTCCATTTTGCCTGCGGATTTGCTCCATTGCTCTTTCCGGGTCTCCCGGAATAAGTACTCTTTGCGAAGGATTTACAGGTTGGGCATTTCTGAAACGTGTGATCCAGTTGTCCATATGTGCTTTAAATTCATCCGCTTTCCGGAATGCATCTATACGCATAGCGCCGAAAAAATGGCCAAGACCTTTTCCGGGCATATTTTCCGGCATAGGAACATAAGCCGGAAAAGGAGGAGCCCACGGTCCGTAAGAGCCGCCACTCAATACCGCAGAGAAAATATCTACAATACTACCCAGCGCATATCCTTTATGGCTTCCATGTTCCCGGTCGCTTCCCAAAGGAAGCAAGGAACCGCCAGATTTCAATGCATGCGCATCTGTTGATGATTTGCCATTTTTATCTTGTATCCAACCTTCAGGGGCCGTTTCATTTTTTCTTTGGAGTATTTCCAGTTTCCCATTTGCCGCAGTAGTCGTTGCCATGTCAGCTACAAAAGGCGGTTGATTACCTGCGGGTATCGCTACGGCAATAGGATTAGTACCTAACATTCTTTCTGTGGAATATGTTGGTGCAACCAATGCACTGGCATTGGTCATGGCGATGCCTATCATATCTTCTTCCAAAGCCAGCATAGCGTGATAGCCTGCAATACCAAAATGATTACTATTACCCACACTTACCCATCCCGTACCTACATTTCTGGCTTTTTCTATGGCAACCTTCATTGCATATGGCGCTACTACAAGGCCAAGCCCAGCATCTCCATCTATTACAGCGGTGGATGGAGTTTCATGCGTGATTGCTATATCTGGTGTAGCATTTACCCGGGAAGATTCCCAAAGCCTTACATACCCAATGAGCCGGGCTATGCCATGACTATCAATGCCTCGAAGGTCTGCAGATAAAAGAACTTCAGTAGCTATGCCTGAGTCCTTTTCATTGCAGCCTATACGGTTAAATACGCTTTTGGTATAATGGTAAAGTTGTTCATAAGAGAACGTAGCTTCATTCATGGCTGCAAATTAAGGACATTATCAATACCTCAAACAGTTGAAAGCAAATGAGCTGTAAAAGAAGAGTAGTAAAAAATACCCGTTCTATGGTATTTTTTTACTGCAGCAGGAGCTATAGATTTGCCTGATTGTTGTACATACAATTACCTACAGGGTCGTGTGTGGGGGTAGATACCAATTTAGCTAACGCTCTTAACCATGCATTAACCTTACTGTTCTTTATTTTAGCATTCATTTATATTCGAAGGCATAAAATAATAGTAATTTTGCATCTAACGTTTTGAAGGTTTTCATGAAAAATAATTACCACTATATCATTTGTTTATTCGCTTTTCTGGGCTTTGTCTCCTGTAAAAATGATGACCGTTTTTTTAAACTTGAGGGAGAGATAAAAGGAATGCCACAGCAAAGCGTAATGCTTGAGGAACTAGGCTTTGCCGAAAATAAACTCATAGATTCCACACAGTCTGATAAGAATGGTAATTTCAATCTGAAGGGAATTTACACAGAGCCCGCACTGTACAGAATAAAATTGGGAGATCAGGTGATGCTGGTTGTCATTGATGCCGAAAAAATGAAGATCACTTCATCCTGGAAGGATCTGTCCAATTACAAAGCCGAAGGCTCTCCTGCATCCAATAGTTTGGTTGCCTTTATGAAACAATACATCAATGCAAGCAAAGAAATGATGGCCCTGGAAATGGCAGCGGACAGCCTGAGCGCCGGAGCCGCTCCAGATAGTCTGATCACCATGATTGAGGCAGATTTAAGTAATAAATCAAAAGAGTTTAATAATTACATCAAAAAGTTTTCTGATACTACTAAAAGTCTTCCTGTAGCGCTTTTTGCAGCCAGTAAATTATTGAATGATAACGCTGAACTGGAGTATATCAAATCGTTTTCTGCGGGCTTATCCAAGAGGTTTTCGGATAATCACTTATCCGTTGAATTTAAGGATAAGGTAAAAGAAAAAATGGAAGCGGAAGTAAGACCTGCAGGTCCTTCTACCGGCAGCGTTGCCCCGGACTTTACACTTACAGCGCTTGATGGCAAATCCATTGCCCTCAAATCTTTACGGGGCAAATATGTTTTACTTGATTTCTGGGCGTCCTGGTGTCCTCCATGCAGGGCAGAGAATCCTAATGTAGTGGCAGCTTTCGGGAAATTTAAGAATAAGAATTTTACTATCCTAAGTGTATCGCTGGATAAGGATAAAGATAAATGGCAGGAAGCTGTTACTAAAGATAAACTTACCTGGCAGCATGTAAGCGATCTGCAGGGTTGGGAATCTACAGTTGCAGCACTTTACGGTGTTCAATCTATCCCTGCTAATTTTCTTATTGATCCTTTCGGAAAAATAATTGCAGTGGATCTTCGCGGAGATGATTTGGAACGTACGTTAACCAATAAACTTGTCGCTGCAGGTACAAGTTCGTCAAGCTCGTCAGAGGTTGCTAAGAAATAAAAGAACAAGATATAATTATACAAAGAAGAAGGCATCCGGTTATGGATGCCTTCTTCTTTGTATAATCCTTAATGTTTTATGGAACCAATATATTCAGACTGGCTTTCAGCATTTCTATTTTTACTTTGTTGCCGCATTTATGCACATCACCATCCATTTGCAATAAGCTAAGCTGCGGGTGGCTTATCGTTACATGTTTACCTTTAAAGTGAAGAACGTATTTACTCTTCATTAAAGTCCCTTGAAAAGCTCTTAAGGCAATAAGAGCGCCTAATATTTTCGGGTATTTTTTTATAATAACAATATCAAATAATCCATCCTGCAAATCTGCCAGGGGAGCAATTTTAAAGTTGTATCCGAATTGTGCTGCATTAGCTACTGTAAGTATAAAAGCTTTTTCCCTCATGGATGTTCCGTCTACTTCTATATCCCACTTCCACTCCTTATACATCCAGAGATATTTTGTTACGATCCAGCTATAGATAGCCATGCCGCGTCTGTTGCTTTTGGCAAATTTCCGGGCCACAAGTGCATCAAAGCCCACACCGGTATTGCTTACAAATATTCTGTCGTCAGCTTTGCCCAGGTCTATGGTAGCAGTATTTCCTTTATTGATCAGTGCAAGGGCAAGGGCAGGATCAAGTGGTATCTTAAGGCTTCTCGCCAGTCCATTTCCCGATCCTTTTGGAATGATGGCCAGCGCAGCAGATGTGCCATGTATACCGGCAATAATATCGTTTACAGAACCATCTCCCCCTACAGCTACAATTACTTCAAACCCTTCCCCCACTGCTTTTCTGGCAAGCTCGGTTCCATGTTTGGCATATTGAGTGTAGGCTATCTCATAAGTATATTTGTGCTTATCCAGATGCTGTTCAATAAGTCCTTGTAACGCTTTGACACGGTCAACTCCCGATCTGGGATTAATGATAAATAATAATTTTTTCATACTCCGGGCAAAGGATTAAAGGACTGCTTTGAGGCTTAGGTCAAGGCTTACAGCATGATGCGTGAGTGCACCAACAGATATAAAATCGACACCTGTCGCTGCATAAGTTTTTATATTCTCCAGGTTTATTCCTCCGGAAGCTTCTGTTTCATAGCGTCCGTTGATCATATCTAAAGCCTGCACAATCATTTCAGGCTTATAATTGTCCAACATAATGCGATGGATGTTCCCGGTATTTAATATTTTTTGAACATCTTCCAGCGTACGTGTTTCCACCTCAATCTGCAGATCCAGGTTATTCGCTTTAAGATACTCATTGGTTTTGTGGATAGCGGCCTCTATGCCACCACAATAGTCAATATGATTATCCTTAAGCATAACCATATCGTACAGGCCCATTCTATGGTTATACCCACCACCGATTTTAACGGCTTCTTTTTCTAATCTGCGAAACAGAGGTGTCGTTTTCCGAGTGTCCAGTATTTTTGTTTTATAATTTTTAATGCTATCCGAATAGGTGCGGGTAAGCGTTGCAATACCACTCATTCTTTGCATGCAGTTAAGGGCCAGTCTTTCCGCTTTAAGAATAGTATGTACTTTAGCTTCAACTTCAAAAGCTATTTCACCATAAGTAATCGTGTCACCATCATTTTTAAAAGCAATAAAAGCAGATCCTGGTTCGAGATAAGTAAATATCTCGCGGGCAATATCCATACCTGCCAGAACACCATTTTCTTTGATCTTAAGAATGGCCTTGCCTTTGGCTTCTTCCGGAATACATGCCAGTGTAGAATAATCACCGGAGGCTACATCTTCTTCCAAAGAAAGGCGTATAAATTCTTTAATTTCCATACTTTTCTAAAATGAGGAGCAAAGATAAGGGTATTTAAAAAAGGCTATCGACCGTTTTCAGATCGATAGCCATGGCTGTTTTATTGGAATCTTAAAAAGGTAGTAATGTTTGAATGTGTAATTTTCGGCTTGAGTTAAATATGGACCGTCCATTACAGTACTACTGCTACTTATTAAGACGAATAGCGATTTCCTTTCATTTGGTTTTTGTTAAAAAATAATATTCGCCTTTATTGATTATTTTTGAACATTATTAGCGGCAAAATGTGGAATGATGCTTCAGAAAGCATCTTCGTAAAAAGGACATTCATGACTTTTGAACAACAAAAAAATACAAAGGCACTTATCTGGACGGTTGCAGTACATGCACTGTTGCTGCTGGTCTTTCTTTTGAGTAAATATACTTTACCTGCCCAGGCTCCTGTAGAAGATCTGGGTCTTGAAGTAAACCTGGGAACTGCGGAAGATGGCTTTGGTACAGACCAGCCGGAAGATCCTGAAGACCCTGCCGCAGCTAATGCAGCTGTTGCAGTAAATGCATCATCTTCAAGCAGCAGTAACGATAGAGAGGTGCATACCAGTGATGACGCGGAGGCCCCTGCGGTACATGTTAATCGTACGACCCCAAACAAAAAGCCTACCCCACGACCGGTAACACCTACTCCCAATCGTCGTACAAATACGAACAATGCCAATACCGTTGCCCGCGCTAATACACCCGCTCAATCGCCAAGATACGTATATCCCGGCGCTACAGGGAAAGGTGGTAATAGTGCTCAAAATAATCGTCCCGGAGGGAATGAAGGCATAGGGCAGGGTAATGGAGATATGGGCGTGCCAGGTGGTACTCCCGGTGCATCAAACTATACCGGCGTACCAGGCGGTGGTGGTACATCTATAGGGCACTCTATTTCAGGCAGGAATATTGTAAGTCGTCCCGATCCTAAGGCAGAGTTCAGGGAAGGTGGTAAAGTTGTAATAAGGGTTACCGTTAACCGCGATGGTGCCATTATAGATTCAAGAATAGTATCTGCTGCCAATGCAACTATCCGGGCCTTAGCTTTGAAAAAACTACAAAGTGTGCGGTTTAATAAATCGACCACTGCGCCCGCCGAGCAATTTGGTAACATTACCTTTAACTTTAAAGCTACCCGCAAGTAAAAAAAAGCAGAAAAGTATTTTATAAAAAAGAGATGCCGTTCCAAAGTCTGGAACGGCATCTCTTTTTTATGTAATTAAATGATTAGTTTTCCCTGGATTTCGCTTTTTCAATATCGTTTTTATAAGCCTTGATAGCACGATACAAACACATTGCAATCTGCATCTGGCCGCTTTCTGTATTCAGGTATTGTTCCTCTTCAGGGTTATTAATGAAACCTATTTCTGTAAGCACACCCGGCATGGTACTATTGGCCAATACCTGCAGGCTCATTTGTTTTACCCCAAGATCGTTACGGCCTATATTTGAATAATTGGCCTGAACCTTACCTGCAAAGTTTACACTTCTGCCCAGGAAAGCCTGCGAATATTGAGCTATAAGTATTGCAGTCATCGGGTCGTTTTTATCCAGCAAGCCGGGTTCTTCTGATACGTTTTCACCATATTCCCCAATAGCTTTTTCTTTTTCATCGTTGCGCTTAAGCCCCAACACATAGGTTTCTGTTCCGCTTGTGGCGGTTTCGCGATGCACTATAGTTTTGTAAACCGCAACTTTTCTCTTCTTTCTGCCTTTACCCACGGTACGGGTACCCGTTTGTATTCTTTCCCTTCTTCCAGCGGTAGAGTTAACGTGAACCGAAAGGAAAAAATCACCTGAAGCACGGTTGCCAATAGGGCCTCTTTCTTTTAGGTCAATAAACACGTCGGTATTCCGGGTATAAACAACTTTAAGCTGTGGAATGCTATCTCTTAGAATTTTACCTAACTTCAACACTACACCCAGGGTAATATCCTTTTCATTGGAAAATTGGCCCCGGGCCCCGGGATCCTTGCCACCATGGCCGGCATCCAAAACTATTGTTTTAAAAGATTTACCGGACTGTGCCCAAACATTGGCAGAAAAGGTAAGTGTAAGAATGAAAAGAAAAGAGCAAAGGAATATATTGAATTTGTAATTGGCTTTATGTAAGAACCTCATTTTATAGCTTGATTATTGTGGTGATCCCGATAAAATAATAACAGTATTCAGGGAAATAAATTATCCTTTTCGCAGTTTATTTATCAGAAAGACTGCAAAATAAAATTTTTATCAAAAATATCCTGAAAAATTAGCGGAGATAGTCAAAAAACTATCGCTTATTTTTGCAAAAATAAATGAGCCTACCGGAAAAAAACTACTTTGGATCAATAATACAAAGCTGCCGCATTTTAGTGGTAGCTGTTTTTGTATTATTTACATCCGGTTCGATTTTCGCACAGGAGCAGAAATCCGATAGCCTTTCTGTTGACTCCTCCAAAAATATTGCTGCTTCCCCGGATACCGTAAAACTAAACAATAAGGATAGCATTGCGCTGGCAGACAGTACAGTATCTGACTCTACTAAGGTGGTGAGTAAAGAAGAGGAACTTGGAATTAAGATATCCAAAGATGCGCTTCCTGCTGCGGTAACCACATTTGCCAGGGATTCTGCTGTTCTGGATATGAAGAATAATCAATTTTATCTTTACGGAGAAGCCAAGGCAAAGTATGAAGAAATTGAAATCAAATCCGGGAAATTAATTTTTAACCAGAAAACAAATGTATTGTCGGCGGAGCCATTGCTGGATACCGCCGGGAAAAAAGTGTCGGTGCAGGAATTCACGCAAGGACAAGAAAAATTTACATACGATACACTGAAATACAACTTTAAAAGCAAACGTGCGGTAGTGCGTAACGCCCATTCGCAGTATGGAGATGGTTATGTGATCAGCGAACAAGTGAAGCGAAATCCTGATGAAAGCATTTATGGCTACCACAGCATTTATACCACTTGCAATCTTGATCATCCGCATTTTGGTATCAGGGCTAAAAGGATAAAAGTGATACCGGGCAGGGTTATTGCATCTGGCCCGGCCAACCTGGAGATCATGGATATTCCCACGCCGTTGTTCCTTCCGTTTGGTATGTTCCCTATTAAGCAGGGACAACGTTCCGGCTTTATTTTACCCACATATAGCCTTCAGGATCAAAAGGGACTTGGCTTACAGCGCGGAGGTTATTACTTTGCAGTAAACGATTACCTGGGTATTATTTCCCAATTTGATGTTTTTTCTAAGGGCAGCTGGGGAACTTTTAACACCGCCCAATATGCAAAACGATACCAGTATAGCGGCAGCCTTTCTATAAACTATAGTTTTGAAAAAACGGGGGAAGCTTATGAACCCAATACACAAGCCAGCCACAAAGACTTTAACGTAACCTGGAACCACCAGGTAGACCCTAAATCCAGGCCGGGAACTACGTTTAGCGCGGCCGTAAATTTTGGTACCAGTAGCTATAACCAGCGGAATGGGATGGATTTGAATAATATTCTAAACAACCAGTATTCGTCTTCCATATCCTACGGAAAAACCTGGGTGGGGAAACCCTATTCTTTAACTGTGGCTTTAAGGCATAGCCAATCAACAGGTTCCGGGAGTTTGAATATTACTTTGCCCGAAATAAATTTTAACCTCGGACAATTTTCTCCCTTTCAAAGAAAAGTAATGAGTGGAACCCCACGCTGGTATGAAAAGATAACGGCAAGTTATTCTCTAAGCGCGACCAATAGACTAAATACATACGATTCCTTATTCAGCCTTCGGAATATTGCTTTCAACGATATGGATAATGGCATCAGGCATGCTGCAAATATCCAGGCCAACTATAATGTTTTCCGGTATTTTAATTGGAATATTTCCATTCCATACACGGAATATTGGAATACCAAACAAATATACCTTAAGCGAGATGTAACGGATCAGAAAAATGATACTACAATAAAGACCGGCTTTTTCGCCAGCAGAACATTGGATGTAAGTACAGGTGTCAGTACCCGGATATATGGTATGAAAACCTTTAAGAAAGGAAAAATTGCAGGGTTCCGGCATGTGCTCACCCCAACGGTGGGTTTCTCCTTTGTGCCGGGATATGCACATTCTCCGTTTAATTATTTATATGAGAATACGGATGCGCTTGGCAATACTGACTATTATTCTCCATACAATTATTCTCCTATCGGGGGGCCTCCAGTCTCTCCCGGAAACCAGGGTTCTATTACTTTTGGGTTGAATAATACCTTACAAATGAAAGTCCGGAATAAGGATACAACCGGCAAAGCCGGAACCAAGATCATTAACCTGATTGATGGTTTTGGTATTAATACCCGGTATAACCTGGTTGCTGATTCCAACAATCTGAGTGATATCGCAATGAATTTCAGGACATCAGTGTTGGGGATATTTAATATTAGTGCAAGTGCAAATTATAGTGCTTACCGGTATGTAAAGGGCAGAATTACTAAAGACTACCTGATTAATACCGGTGGAGGTTTAGCGCAACTTCGGTATGCCACTGTTGGGTTAAGTATGACTTTCCAGGGTGCGAAAAAGAATGAAAAGGAGCAGGAGGATGAAATGAATAAGAGTGATGATGTAAAAAGGCTGCTTCAGAATGGCGGTATCAACGATTATTACGACTTCAACGTTCCCTGGAATCTTAGTGTTAATGCCGGCTTATCGGCTACAAGAGGTACCAATTCCCTGCAACAAGATACTTTCAGGTATACACCCAACCTTACCTTTAACGGAGGGTTTAACCTCACCGAGCGTTGGAAAGTGAATTTAAATGGTGGATTTGAATTTAATGGACTTTCAAAAATGAAGCTTAGCGCTTTGCAATTTGATATTTCGCGCGATCTACACTGTTGGCAAATGAGCCTTAGCCTGATACCTATAGGTTATTACAGAAGCTTCTTCTTTACGTTACAGGTTAAATCGTCAGTGTTACAAGACCTTAAACTTACGCGGAGAAAATCGTACCAGGATAATTCTTATTGATTTTACTTGCTGATCTTCAATACTTCTTTCAGTATATCGCGCTCCATCGTAAGCCTTTCATTTTCCTTTTGTAATGTGGCTATCTGCTCATTTCTGACCGTTATCTGTTCATCTTTGGCCGCAAGCAAAACATCTATTGAAGTATCTGGCGGCACATTGGTACTGAAGCCATCGGGAAGCTGTGCTGCTATGTCCTTAAAAAAATTATGGTTCAGGGCTATGCTCAATTCCCAAAGCAGAGAAGATTGCATGGACTCTTTCTTTTGATATTCGTATATACAAGTTGTGTTGCGGCCAATAGTATGCGCCAGCACCTTTTTTCTGATTCCTCTTTTCTCAAGAAAAGCCTGAAACATATTTCCGGTATGAGGCCTTTGTTTACTGCCGGGCAAATTTTTAGATAAACTGCTATTCATAATATTAGATTTAGAATGATATTATGATTCCTACAAAAACCGTTCCAATTCTGGCTTTTTATAAATAATAATAGGTACAATACTGATTACTGATAGGTATTCCATGTATCAATAATCAGTATAAGCCAGAATAAAAATAGGTGTTTTACCTATCAATAAGAGGTTTAATCTTGGTTAATCATAGGTATTTCAAGTATTAATTATACATGAGACCTTGAATAATGACAGGTATTTATCATATCATTAATAGTTGGAATCTTGAACATTGATAGGTGTCTTACCTATCAATGTTAGGTGTAATCTTGATTGATAATAGGTGTTCTGCCTATCACTAATAGGTGAAATCTTGAATGATAATAAGTATTTCACCTTAAAACGCAACGGTTTGAAGCCTGTAAAGCAAAAAACGTTATAGGTTTTTAAAACCTATAACGTTTACAAGAAAGATTTTTGAAAAATAATTATGCTTTAGTTGCAGCGTTTTCAAATGTGCTGTAGAAGTAAGGCGTTTTAGCTTCAAACTCTGCGCTGCAGGTATCCACCATTTTAAATACGCGGGTAATACCGGCGGCTTTGCGCTTTTCATATACTTCTTCTGCGGTGCAATCTTTTACCAGGTCAGCAATCTGCTCATCGCTGAAGCCCATTTGTTTGGCTTCGCGTAAAAGGCTTTCCGGTAATTTATCCAGATGCTGATGTTCTTTAATTCTATGTTCTAAAGTAACGATATCCTGAATTTGATAAAGGAACCAACGATCTATCTGGGTAAGCTCTCTTATGGTTTTAATAGAAATACCCGCTTCCATAGCCTCTTTAATACGGAAAACCCTGTCCCAGGTAGGGCGTTTCAGATAATCCATAAGCTCTTCAGGACGCATCTGGCTTCTGCTGATGGAAGCCAGGCCTACTGCATTGTTTTCAAGACTCTGGCAAGCTTTCTGAAGCGCTTCGGGGAAAGTACGGCCAATAGCCATTACTTCACCTACCGATTTCATTTGCAATCCCAATGTATCATCTGCACCTTTGAATTTATCAAAATTCCAACGTGGCATTTTAACGATCACATAATCCAGTGCAGGCTCAAAATAAGCTGAAGTAGTTTGTGTGATCTGGTTTTTTAATTCATCAAGGTTATAGCCTACTGCTAGTTTCGCTGCAATTTTTGCAATAGGATAACCGGTAGCTTTAGAAGCCAGGGCTGAAGAGCGGCTTACACGCGGGTTGATCTCAATGGCAATGATCTCTTCCGTTTCCGGATTTAAAGCAAATTGTACGTTACAACCGCCAGCGAAATTGCCAAGATTACGCATCATATCAATTGCAGTATTCCGCATCAGTTGATAAGCAGTATCACTCAAAGTCATGGCCGGTGCAACGGTAATACTGTCGCCGGTATGAATACCCATCGGGTCAAAATTCTCTACCGTACAAATGATCACAACATTGTCATTCATATCACGAAGCAGCTCCAGCTCAAATTCTTTCCAGCCCAAGACCGCTTTCTCTACAAGCACCTCATGTATAGGTGATGCTTTAAGACCAGCTTCCAGAGCCGCTTCCAGCTCATCTTTATGTTTTACAAAACCACCTCCGCTTCCACCCAATGTGAAAGAAGGGCGTATCACCAATGGAATGCCGATTTCCTGGGCAAATTCTTTTCCTTCCAACAGCGAGTTTGCAACCCTTGCCGGCGCTACAGGAATATTCATTTCCAGCATCCAGTTGCGGAACAGGTCACGATCTTCAGCTTTGTCTATGGCTTTAATGTCAACACCAATGAGGCGTACATTATATTTCTCCCAAAGGCCAAGTTCTTCACATTCTTTAGCGAGGTTAAGCGCTGTTTGCCCACCCATAGTAGGCAATATTGCATCAATATCATTCTCTTCAAGTATCGTTTCAATACTTTGGGCATCAAGCGGTAGTAAATAAACCCTGTCCGCCACAATCGGGTCCGTCATAATAGTTGCCGGGTTCGAATTGACCAATATTACCTTGATCCCTTCTTCACGCAGGCTTCGCGCAGCCTGGGAGCCGGAGTAATCAAATTCGCAGGCCTGACCAATTACAATAGGACCAGAGCCGATAATAAGTACTGATTTAATGGAAGTATCTAATGGCATTTTGCAGAAATGTGTTGTATGTAAGTGTAAAGATAACAGGTAGCCTTACGGGCAGCAAAAGTAAGCTAAAAATGATAATAAATTGCCCGCGGATTACGGGGATTCTCGCAGAAACATGATGTAGTGATACTTTCTATAAATTCTAAAATCTGCGTTTATCTGCGCGATCAGCGGGAGATAAAATTGCCCGCAGATTACGGGGATTTTCGCAGAAACATGATGTAGTGATACTTTCTATAAAATCCCAATTCTGCGTTTATCTGTGTAATCAGCGGGAAAATAATTCGCCTAAAGCCTACGTCTTTACACTGAATTTTTCCAAATATCCGGCGAATATTAAATATATCTGAATGCCGAAGCCTAATTTTATGTGGAACCTTATTTTAATATAAACCCCCTAAAACGATTCGTTATGAAAAACAATTATTATTTGGCGCTATGCATTGCAGTATTGGCACCTGCAATTTGCCAAGCCCAGGATCCCGGAGGTACAGCGGGAGCTACGGGTACAGTAACCGGCACTTATCGTGGTGCTTCGGTAACATACACTACAGTAAGAGCCAAAGATGGCTGGGTATGGCTGAAGCAAAATGTAGGAAGCAGTCAGGTAGCAACATCATCAACAGATGCAGCATCGTATGGCGACCTGTTTCAATGGGGCCGTTGGGACGATGGCCACCAGGTACGCAATCCTGAAAATGTTATGGACGGAATGCCTACACCTAATAATCCTTCGGGATTAAATCTTTCGGGAAATAATCCCTTTTACAAAGGTGGCGGTATCACCTGGTATGACGATGGCACGGTAGGTGATAAGTGGAATGCTGCTACTCCGGCGGCAGCAACAGCTACTAACGGATGTGATCCTTGCAGGCAGATTTTCGGTGGCGGCTGGCAAATGCCATCATTGTTGGATTGGCAAACTGTACTGGCAGCAGAAGCTGCTAATAACCTGGCTACAGGATTTTCCAGTAATCTTAAATTAAATGCACCGGGAACCCGAAATTATTTGCTGGGATCGTTATCCGATGCAGGTATAACCAGTGAATTCTGGACTAGTAATGTGGAAGCTGGTTCGGCGCCACAGGCTATGTATATTAATTTGTCTGCCGGTAATCTTGCCGATTATAATTACAGGGGAATAGGTATGTCTATACGTTGTCTAAAAAAAAGCCTTCCCACATCGATAAAAGAAAATAAAGCCGGTTCGTCTATTCAATTGTATCCTAATCCGGCAAGAGATTATGTGTTATTGAATGTGAATGCCTCCGTTTCTGAAGCTGATTTGCATATCAGCAATATCCTGGGAAGTGTTGTGTTTACTCAAAAGGTAAAAAATAATTTGCAACCTATATCTATTGCTGTAAACGATCTTACGGATGGTGTGTATTTTCTTCACCTTTCTAATGGCCAGTTTAAAGGCGTGAAGCAATTTGTGGTGAAACATTAAGATTATAAAAAAACAAGAAGCCCTGCTATATGCTATAGCAGGGCTTCTTGTTTATAAAAACGGAAATTACTTCTTCACCATTTTGCTACTCCACGATTTGCCATCAGCATCCTGAATCAGCAATATATAATTGCCACTATTCAATGATGGAATAGAAACTGCATTTTTACCTGCAGTAAGTTTCATAGACGTTTTGTACACTTCCTGTCCTACAATATTAGTAAGACGAATGGTTACATTACTTTGCTGCTTTCCTTTCCAGTCGATATTTATATTGTTGTTGAATGGATTTGGATAAACGTTGAAATCTTTATTACTGGCTATGGGATCAATTCCGGAAATGCCATCTTCGTAAGTTTCGTAATGAAATCTAATCCCGTGTATGCTATTGATTGCAAACCTAATGGCTATAGGGTTGTCAAAATCGTTGTAAGTATAGTAATGTCTTATTGGCGATTGCCAATTACCATTATAAAAATTTACAGTGACAGCACTATCCGGCAAGCCATTAGTTCCAGGGTACTTAGCCATTTTGGTTTCTTGTTCCATTACACCATTCTCGTCAAGTTGACTTCTTTCCCAAAAGGTAAAATAATCAATATCGTTAGCATAGGCGAAAGAATCTTTCTCTCTTAGATAAAACTCGCCAGTGGCCTGATTTGCGAAGTAGAAATGGAGCTTTTCAAGTTTTTCTGAATTGGTATATTCAAATATAGTTTTTGAATAAATTTCAAGACTTGGTCCGTTGGTAGTTATGATGGTATCAATATTTCCCTGGGTGTTATAATGACGAACTAATGTAGCATAAGGTTGCATACTGCCACTTCCAAGATCTGCCAGACTTGTGTCCGTAATAATCCTGTCAAAAGAATTGTTATAACCAAATTTCCTAACCGTGAAAGTATCGTATGATGTACCATTATAATCCAGGGTTACTATTTCCTTTATATAGCCACCGGGATAAAAGGAATGCACCGTCTTCTCGTGATCCGAAAATTCATAATAATTTGTAAAGAATGAATCCAATTTATTGTCGGGCCGGTAAAAGGCACTGGAAGAGAAGTACAGGTCATTATCTTCATAACATGATATAGAGTCCGCGAGCATATCTAAAGGCTCATGTTGAAATGCGTCATCGGGCACAGGGTCATAATTACTGCCAAACTGTATGTTATAGCCAATTCCTATAAAGTTGTGATTATATCTCGACCCTCTGGATCCCGTGTATTTAAAATGTATAGAATCGCTAAACCCCGGTTGAGTATTGATTTGGGCAATTACTCTTTGTGCCATACCTGTAGGCTTTTGAGCAGCGGTTTGTTTTGACTGAAGCAAACTATTCAGGAAGGCGAGGTGCTTACTATCAATTGGTAAATTAAAATAATCGTGTTGATGCGTTTGCGCAGTGGCAAATAAGCCTGCAGCTAAAGCCGCAGTAAGTAATAAATTTTTTTTCATGGTTATAGATTTTGTGTAAAGATAAGGCCATAATCGTAATGTTTAAATTACAATTATGGCCTCAAAAGGAATAGTTAGATCTTACTTCTTCACCATTTTACTACTCCACGATTTTCCATCAGCATCCTGAATCAGCAATATATAATTGCCACTATTCAATGATGGAATAGAAACTGCATTTTTACCTGCAGTAAGTTTCATAGACGTTTTGTACACTTCCTGTCCTACAATATTAGTAAGACGAATAGTTACATTACTTTGCTGCTTTCCTTTCCAATCAATATTGATATTGTTGCTAAACGGATTTGGATAAACATTGAAATCTTTATTGTTGGCTATAGGGTCAATACCGGAAATGCCATCTTCATAAGTTTCGTAGTAGAATTTAATCATGCCTTCTTCTGGCTCGCCATCGATAGTAACCGTAATTGTGGCGGGATTATTATAATCATTGTAAGTGTAATGCAGGGTTACATCTTCTTCCCAATTACTATTATTTAAATAAAGAATACTAACGCTGTCGGGAAAGCCATTAGCGCCAGGATGTTTAATTATTTTGGTTCCATCTTGTATTGTACCGGCCTGGTCAAAATAGTCGTACTCCCAGAAGGTAAAATAATCAGCATTATTAGCATAAGCAAAGGAATCTTTCTGGTATAATTCATACTGACCGGTTGTCGAATTCAAAGTATAAGCAAATATCTTTTGAATTTTTTCTGAATTGGTATAGGAAATTACCGATTTATTAACGGGTTCAAAACTTGAGCCTGAATAATAGAAAGTTGCTATCGTATCCGCATTTCCTTGTGCATTATAATGATAAGTTGTTGCCATGACCGGCTGCATGCTGATTCCCACGTTTGCCAGTATAGTGTCCGTAATAATTCTGTCAAAAGTGTTATTATATGTTAGTCTTCTAATCTGGTTGGTATCAAATGTTGTGCCATTATGCGATAGGGATATGACTTCTTTTACATAGCCACCTGGATAAAATGAATGAAGCGTTTTATCTATCTCAGGAGGGTTAGTACCGTCATAATAATTTAGAAAAAATGAATCGAGTTTATTGTCTGATCTATAAAAACCTTTTGAGACCTGGTACAGCGTATCGTTTTCATAAGAGGAAATAGAATCTGCCAGCATATCCAAAGCATTGTATTCATATACATTGCCGACCATTGGAGCATAATTACTGGAAAACTCAAGATTATATCCAAACTCTAAACTATTATGATTGTAACGCGAACCCTTGGTGCCAGTATATTTAAAGCGGGTGGAATCTGAATACTCTGTGCTGCTTGCAGCCTGGGCAATAACTCTTTGAGCAGTACCTGTAGGCTTTTGTGCGGTGGCTGGCCGTTGCGTGTGTAGCAGGCTATTTACAAAGTTGAGATGTTTTTTGTCATTGTGCTTAATGAGGGGATTGAATTTTGGGGTTTGGGCAGTTGCCAGTAATCCTGCTACAAGGGTTGTGGCCAATAATAGTGTTTTTTTCATGTTTAGCTGTTCTTCTTTTAAATGATTAAAATGGTTAAAATTTGGATTTAAAAATTATAAAGTGGTTTGGTTAGTCGGTAGCCAATGCAATAGTCGCAATGCTTACCTGCGCTCCTTCTGCTTTTAATAATTCAATAGTACAAGCTTCCAATGTAGCTCCTGTTGTAAGCACATCATCTACCAGTAATACTCGTTTGTTTTTTAGTTTTTTTGGTTGTTTCAGGTTAAACACATCCCTTACATTCTCTACTCTTTCTGCACGCGTTTTCCTGGTTTGTGTTTCTGTATGCTTTACTCTTACCAGAGCAGTATTCCATACTGCTATTCCTGTCGCTGCTGCTATGCCTTCAGCAAATACCCGGGCCTGGTTATAGCCTCTTGAATATTCTTTTCTGGTATGCAAAGGAACGGGAATGATAATGTCTATATTATTCAGCCAACCACATTTTTTTAATTCTTCTCCCAAAGACATGCCCAGGTATGTTCCGATCTCTTTCCTTCCTTTATATTTAAAGCGATGCAACAAATGCTGCATCAAACCTTCTTTGGTGAAGAAGACGAAAGATGTTGCCTTTTCAATGGGTACCCGGCCTATGAAATTTTGAAACGCTTTGTTTTCCTGTATATGATGAAAGGAAGTACGAGGCAATAACAACGAGCAATGCAGGCACAATACTTTTTCCTGAACATTAAGTTCGGTATTACATCCTTCGCATAATTCAGGATAAAAAAGATGGGCAAGGCCATTTAAAGCTTGCCTGATGAAAGTATATTTCATTGAAAATAATTTACAGTTCACAATCACGGCTTGAAATACAAGGCCGCTCTTATCCTTTATAGTTGCGGTTATTGGATATGTGGTAAATTGATTTCCGGATTAAAGATAAATAAATATAGCATAGTGTTGTGCAATCCTTATTCTATGAGCATCTTTATTTTATGTTACTTTGTACCGTAAAATATTAAAATATGCTGCACCGTTTTTTCGCCATTATTTTCCTGATCAGCTTTTCAATAGCTGGTTTCGCTCAAAAAAATAAAATGAATAATAACTATGCTTCTGAATGGAGTAAGGTCGATTCTTTCAGGAACAAAGGCCTTCCTAAATCAGCCATTACCATTGCGCAGGGAATATTGAAAGATGCCCTTGCAAAAAAAGATAGCCCCAACGCTATAAAAGCAAATTTATTCCTGATGTCTGCCGATGCCAGCACGGAAGACGAGGCAGGCATTGATAATATTAAAAAAGCAGAAGCATTTACAGCGACAGCTTCAGGAGCTGAAAAAGCAATCTGGCAAAGTATAGCCGCTCAAATGTACTGGAACTATTTTCAGCAAAACAGGTGGAAATTTTATAGCCGTACTGCTATGGCCGAAACTAAATCGGATGATATAGACACCTGGGATCCTCCGGCGTATTTTAGAAAGATATCAGCACTTTACCAGACATCTATCGAAAACAGGGAAGCCCTGAAAGCGATACCTGTAGCACAATATGCACCAATAATTATTGAAGGTATGAATACCAGGTACCTTCGTCCTTCACTTTATGACCTTCTTGTTTTCAGAGCCATTTCATTTTTTGAAAATGATGAGAAAGATGTGATCAATCCGGCAGACCAGTTTCAGATTGATGGTACTCTATGGTTTGAATCGGCAGAAAGGTTCTGCGATGTAAAAGTAAAAGTGAGCAATGCAGAGTCATTACATTTTCAGGCTTTAAGATTGTACCAGGAAATTATAGGTTATCATTTACATGACCCTAAGCCGGATGCCTTGATAGATGCGGATCTGCAAAGACTTACCTTTGTACACAATAATTCTGTAAACCCCTCAAAAGATAGTTTATACCTGAAAGCTTTACAGCAATTGGAAAGTAAATATCAGGACAATCCTGCTGTAGCACAGGTATCTTATCTTATTGCAGTACAATTAATGGGTAATGAGCAACCTCCGCGTACTTATGGCAGAAAGATACCGGGTAATGCGAAGGTTAAATTAAATCGTGATTTGCCTGCTGTTAAAACCAGGTTGCAAAGTATTATAACAAAATACCCCGGTACGGAAGGTGCTGTAAATGCATATAACCTGATCCAGTCTCTGGAGCAGGTTTTCCTTGAAGTGAAAACAGAAGAGGTTAACATTCCCGATGAAAATATTAAAGCACTGATCTCTTACAAAAATACGGGCACTGCTTATCTCAAATTATATAGAATACCTTCAGAGGTCAACAGTAATCAGTACCAGAACAATGATGAATTATTAAAAGAGCTCACTAAGCTTAAACCCGTAAGATCATGGACACAGGCATTGCCGGGCAGCGAGGATATGGAGCAGCATAATACTGAAGTAAAAGTAGATGCATTGCCTATAGGTAGTTATGTCATATTGGCTTCTGTAAAAGCAGAACTTTCAGCTGGCGAAAATATAATTTCTGCATCGCGTTTCCAGGTTTCGGCATTAAGCTTTATTATGGAGCAGGACGCTAAAAAAGGGCACATACTTAACCGCAAAACAGGCTACCCGGTTCCGGATATAAAGGGACGTTTCTGGTCACAGAAATATAATAACAAGCAGAATCGTTATGAACCGAAACTGATCAGCACTTCGACCGGTAATAAAGATGGGATGATTGATATTCCCGCTACAGAGACCGGGAATTATGAAAACCGTTTGAATGCTATTACCTTGATGTCCGGGGCTGATACGCTGCAGGTAGGTGGTTATTTTAATAATTATTATAGGAACGATGAGGGAGTGGTTTCTGCAAGACATACTTTCTTCTTTACAGATCGTTCTATTTATCGTCCGGGGCAGACTATTTATTTTAAGGGTATTATGTTGCAAAGCAACAAAGGTGGGCGTGATAACCAGGTTTTAGCCAACGAAAAAACGACTGTTACTTTTTACGATGTCAATGGCCAGAAGATATCTTCACTCGACCTGACATCGAATGAATTCGGATCTTTTCAAGGGAAATTTACAGCCCCGGAAGGCTTGTTGGGCGGGCAAATGCGGATAGAGGGTAATTTCGGAAGTGCTTATTTTTCTGTTGAAGAATATAAACGTCCTAAATTCTTTGTTGCCTTCGATACATTGAAAGGCAGTTATGCTTTGAATGAAGAAGTACAGGTAAAAGGTTTTGCAAAAGCCTACGCCGGAAATAATATTGATGGTGCGAGTGTAAAGTACAGAGTTGTGCGCCGGGCAAGATTCCCGTACTTCTGGTGCTATTACCGTTGGGGTATGCCATCTTCTCCTGAAATGGAGATTACAAATGGTACTGCTATAACTAAAGAAGATGGTTCGTTCGACATAAGTTTTACTACCATTCCGGATAAGAGTGTTGATCCCAAAACATTGCCAGTGTTCTCTTACACCGTTTATGCTGACATTACAGATGTAAACGGAGAAACAAGAAGTGGAAATGTAGGTGTCAATTGTGGTTATCGATCTTTGCAGATCAATGCTGCTATTGCAGAAGACAGTAAACCGCAGGACCTGGATACCATCAACATTAAAACAGAAAACCTGAATGGTGTCTTTACACCTGCCAAAATCAAAATTTCTATTGCACAGCTTAAGTTCCCTGGCCTTCTTCGTAAACGTTTATGGGAAACACCTGATCAATTTGTATTGACGGAAACAGAGTTCCGCAAGGCGTTCCCTGAAGATGAATATAAGGATGAAAGTAATTATCTAAACTGGGAAAAGGGTAAAGTATTGCATGAGCAAACACTGGCTACTACAGCCGATGGTAAAGTAAACATACCGGAAGCAACCTGGTATCAGAATGGTTGGTATGTAATTGAGATTAGTGGAAAGGATGCACAGGGCAATGAAATACTGGAGAAAAAATATACGCATGTATGGGCACCGGGCAAAAAAGAACCCAATCAAAAAGGACTGATAGCTTATGCTGACCAGGATGTTTATGAACCTGGCGAAGAGCTGGAATTATGGGTAGCTACAGGTGTCGATAATCCTTATCTATTAAAAAGTTCCACAAATCCATATAAGGAGACCAATCCTATTAAAATAAAATTGGAAGAGAAAGATCGTGGTGGTCTTGCATTCTCCTGGTTATATGTGTCCAATAATCGTGTGTATACGGAGAATAAAACAATCAATATTCCATGGAGCAATAAAGATTTGCAACTGGCCTGGGGAACACATCGTGACAAGTTGCAACCTGGTGCAGCTGAGGAATGGACATTAACCATCAAAGGCAATAAAAAGGAAAAAGTAGCGGCCGAATTACTGGCAGGAATGTATGATGCGTCGCTGGATGCCTTCAGGCCACATAGCTGGAATTGGAGTAAACTATTCCCTTCTGTTTATGCAGGAAATAACTGGAGCAGCAATTACGGTTTCGGTATTGCTAACGGACAGATGTTGAAATATTGGGAAAGAGGTGGCTATCAAAGTTTTGATAAAAGGTATGACCAATTCATTTATAGCAATGAAGAATCAGGATATAACAGAGGTAGGGTAATGTATGCCAATGCTCCTGTTGCTGCTAGAGCAGAAATGTCAGAGGATACAGATAAAAAAGTACTGAAAGAACTAGAAGGTAACGCTGATGGTGTTCAAGTACAGAGCGCTGGTGGCCAACCAGGTGCAGCAGATGAAACTAAGCAAAGTGCACAGCAAAATGTAGAAACAGGAAGTGCTCCTCAAATCCGTAAAAACCTTCAGGAAACGGCTTTCTTCTTCCCACAAATGGTTACCGATGCAAATGGAAATATAACCTTCAAATTCACCATGCCGGAAGCATTGACCGAATGGAAGATGATGGCTTTTGCGCATACCAAAGATTGGAAGACCGGATACCTGGAAGGGAAAGTGAAAACCCAGAAAGATTTAATGGTAGTGCCCAATCTGCCACGCTTCTTACGCCAAAATGATGATATTGTAATCAGTACCAAGATCAGTAACCTTAGTGATAAAGCGTTGAATGGTGAAGCTACTCTGGAAATACTGGATGCTACAACTTTACAGCCGGTCAACCTGCCTTTCCGTTTGAAAGAGGGTAAGCAAAGCTTTACAGTATCAAAAGGACAAAGTACTACTGCAAATTGGAATATACATGTACCGGAAAGTATGTATACACCTGTAGTGATGCGTATTGTAGCTAAGGCGGGCAATTTCTCCGACGGTGAAGAAAATGCTTTGCCGGTTATTACCAACAGAACGCTGGTGACAGAAACATTGCCTATGCCTGTTCGAGGTAATGAAGAAAAAACATTTACCCTGGACAAATTATTGCATCAGCAAAGCACTACTTTATCTAACCATGGATTAACAGTAGAATTTACCGGAAATCCTGCCTGGTACGCTGTTCAGGCATTGCCATACCTTATGGAGTATCCTTATGAATGTGCGGAGCAAACCTTCAACAGATTTTATGCCAATGCACTGGCGGGACACATTGTAGCGCAATCACCTAAAGTAGAGCAGATATTTAATCAGTGGAAAAACTTAGACAGTGCTGCTTTACTTTCTAATCTGCAAAAGAATGAAGAATTGAAATCAGCATTACTGCAGGAAACACCGTGGGTAATGGAAGCCAAGGATGAGAGCGAACAGAAACGCAGAATTGCTTCATTGTTTGAAACGCATAAACTGGCAAGAGATCTGAATAAGAATCTGAATACATTGGAGCAAATGCAATTGTCTGAAGGTGGCTTCCCTTGGTTTAAAGGTATGCAGAGCGATCGTTACATTACTCAGTATATTGTAACAGGTATTGCCCGCCTGCAGCATCTCAATGTGAAAAATGCCGGCAATAATGATGCGGATAAAATAGTTGCAAAAGCATTGCCTTACCTGGATCGTAAATTGAAAGAGGATTACGACTACTTGGTGAAAAATAAAATAAACCTGGAACACCAGAATATAAACTACAGCCAGATTCAGTATCTGTACATGCGCAGCTTCTATGCAGGCAAAGCAATTCCTGCGGCCACACAGAAAGCATTTGACTATTACAAAAAACAAGCGGCTAAATACTGGACAGCTTTCAATCCGTATATGGAAGGACAAGTAGCATTGGCGCTCCACAGAATGGGTGATGCGAAAACACCACAACAAATCATTGCTTCTTTAAAAGAAACATCCATCAATAAAGAAGAAATGGGGATGTACTGGAAAAATATGCCAAACGGTTACTGGTGGTATGAAGCACCGATTGAGGCGCAATCTTTATTAATAGAAACATTTACTGAAGTAGCGAAAGATGATAAAGCCGTAGATGCCATGAAAGTATGGTTGCTGAAACAAAAGCAAACCCAAAATTGGAAAACCACCAAAGCCACGGCTGATGCTTGTTACGCCCTGTTGCTCAATGGCAGCGACTGGTTAAGCAACGGACCGGTAGTTACCATTAACATTGGGAAAGAAACCATTAAATCGACAGAGATCAAAACGGAAGCGGGCACCGGATATTTCAAAAAGAAATATAGTGGACAGGAAGTGAAAAATGATATGGGGACTATTCGGGTAAAAGTAGAAACGCCCAACAATAAAAACGAAGGTGTAAGCTGGGGAGCTGTTTACTGGCAATATTTTGAAGACCTGGACAAGATTACAGCAGCGGCTACACCTTTAAGCCTGAAGAAACAATTGTTTATTGAACGTAATAGTGACCGCGGCCCTGTGCTGACTGAAATAAAGGAAGGTAATGACCTGAAAGTTGGTGATAAAGTAAAAGTCCGTATAGAGCTTCGGGTAGACCGTGATATGGAGTATGTGCACATGAAGGATATGCGTGCTGCCTGCTTTGAACCGGTAAATGTTTTAAGCCAATACAAATACCAGGGCGGCTTGGGTTATTATGAAAGTACCAAAGATGTATCCACTAATTTCTTCTTCGATTACCTGCGTAAAGGAACTTATGTATTTGAATACCCGGTTTTTGTAGTTGCTAAAGGAAATTTCTCTAATGGTATTTCCACAATTCAATGTATGTATGCTCCAGAGTTCAGCAGTCATAGTGAAGGGATAAGAGTAGATGTGAAATAAGGGAGAAAATTTTGTTTTTTTGATAAAGCGGAACAAGGAAACTTGTTCCGCTTTTTTGATGAAAACATTTAATAATTACTTCATTTTCTTCGAATCAAAGTCATCTTTTATTCATGTTTTTGCAAATAGGGCAATCATTTTTTTATATAGACTTAACGCCACGTTTATATTTCTTTTAGCTTGATTCCCTTATCTTTGCCCTCTGTCATGAAGAAATTTCTAGCCATAATATTCCTTACTATTTTTGCCTTTCAGGTACTCCCTGTTAAGGCAATCGGTAAAATATTGTGGGATGGACAAATGACTGAAGAAGTACATGAGCATGGCCCTTGTCAAAAGAAAATGACAAGTAACGACCATGACAAATTCTGGTATCTACATTTTCTTACTCCTTTGCATATTGAAAGAGAACCAAAAGTTTCTTTCAAACACGCAATGCGCGATGAAGCATTAATCAAATGCTTTCATCTTGAAGTCCCGCTACAGCCTCCGAACGTAGGTTAATATTTTGATTACAAATGATTGTAAAGTTATTCTTGCCATTGCGGTAACGATAGGGCTATACAATTCGCGTTATTATTTATTAATCTATTACTCAACAAACATTGTTATGTCGAGGGAAAAATCCTTTTTCGCAAATGCGAAAAGTGACTTGATGTCTGGTCTTATTGTTTTCTTAATTGCCTTGCCCTTATGTCTTGGTATAGCCCAGGCTTCAAACGCACCTTTATTTTCGGGAATTGTTGCCGGTGTTATCGGGGGCATCGTGATTGGCTTTCTGAGTAAATCTCAACTGAGTGTAAGCGGACCAGCAGCAGGACTTGTAGCCATTGTGTTAGGCGCCATTGAGAAAATGGGTGCATTCGAAATCTTTCTTTGTGCAGTAATGGTTGCCGGGGCCGTACAGCTTATACTTGGGTTTATAAAAGCAGGAAGTATTGCCAATTATTTTCCTTCCAATGTAATTGAAGGTATGTTGGCGGGTATCGGACTTACCATCATTATTAAACAAATACGCGATGCCGTAGGTTATGTTGACCCAAAGCATGCTGCGGGAATGGACGATGCAGATGATGGATTCTTTTTGAGCGGTATTTTTGATGCTATTAACCACATTGAACCCGGAGCTATAATTATTGCTGTAGTGGGTATTCTGTTGTTAGCAGTCTGGTCCACCAAGGGGATGAAGAAGTTCCAGATTATTCCGGCGGGGCTATTGGTCGTTGTGTTGGGAACTTTAATTAACATAGGTTTTAAGGCTGCGATGCCATCATTGTACTTAGATGGCTCACACCTGGTGAAACTTCCGGTTCCTTCAAGTGCTGCAGACTTTTTCGGACAATTTAAGTTACCTGATTTCAGCGGTTTTGCAAGATCAGAAGTATGGATCACCGGACTGATTATAGCCGTGGTAGCTTCTATTGAAACTCTACTGTGTATCGAAGCAACAGATAAGCTGGACCCACAGAAAAGGTATACTTCCGGCGATGTAGAATTAAAGGCGCAAGGTATAGGAAATATGCTGAGCGGACTTATAGGCGGTTTGCCGATTACGTCGGTTATTGTACGTTCTTCGGCAAATATTAATGCCGGTGCCAAGACCAAACTCGCAGCAATAGCACATGGTGTTTTGTTGCTGGTATGTGTTGCTACTATACCTTTCATTCTCAATCTGATACCTAAAGCAACGTTGGCTGCTATCCTTATTTTTACAGGATACCGTCTGTGTCGTCCCGCTGTTTTTAAACATATGTGGCATGCCGGATTGGCGCAGTTCCTTCCATTTGTGATTACCGCAGCGGCGGTTGTGGGACTGGATCTGCTTAAAGGTGTAGCTCTGGGTATGGCTTTCAGTATCTTTTACATCCTGCGTAATAACCTGCGCATCCCGTTTTACTACAAACGCACCGTATTTGAATCCAGTGAAGTAATATGCCTGAAACTTGCACAGGAAGTATCTTTCCTGAATAAGGCCAGTATAAAGAAAACATTGGAAAATATACCCGAGGGTAGTACTGTAATACTCGATGCATCACTTACTGAATATATTGATTACGATGTATTGGAACTGATCAAGGAATTCCAGCTTGCCAAAGCACCGGACAAGGATATTAAAATGTCTTTGATCGGGTTTAAAAATACTTACAATTTACCCGAAGATTCTTTTTCCAATCAGGAAGATATTGATGGAATACTGAATAACGATGACGAACCTTTGAAGAAAACTGCAGGTGGCTACAAAAAGTTATTGAAACAACTGACTTCATAAGTTTTAGTAAAATTTCTTTTAATCAAATCGACATATAGTATGTAGTAAGATACTGCTCTCATGTCTTTCAAAATATTTAAATCAAATGGCTCCTATATTAGATGACAATTCGGAAATGACTCCGGAAATAGCTTTAGAATTATTAAAGGATGGTAACGAAAGGTTTATTAATGGCTTTAGTGCCAACCGTGATTTACTGCAAAAAGTAAAGGAAACACAGCATGAACAAAATCCTTTTGCAGCTATATTAAGTTGTATGGATTCACGTGCTCCGGCAGAACTAATATTTGATCAGGGCATCGGTGATATTTTTAACATTCGTATTGCCGGGAATGTAATTTCTCCATTTGTGCTCGGATCGCTGGAATATGCTATAGCTGTGGCAGGCAGCAAACTGATACTTGTAATGGGACATACTAATTGTGGCGCTATTAAGGGTGCCTGCGACGACGTGAAAATGGGTAACCTCACTAGCCTGATCGAACAAATAAAAGATTCGGTAGCTCATGAACATACTGTTACTGAAAACAGAAATGGCTACAATCTGGAGTTCGTTAATAAAGTTTCTTTGCTCAATGTAAAGCATGCTGTAAACCAGATGCAGGAACAAAGTGAAGTAATACGTGACTATGTGGAAAGGGGAGAAATAAGGATTGTACCTGCGATGTACGATATTGCTACCGGTAAAGTTGCCTTCCATCATGAGATGACCTTGGCATAAGCAGATTTTTGTTTTTTGTTTTGATAAAGAGGTTCTGCATTTTTGCGGAACCTTCATTTTTTAGACGCCAAAGAAGAGTTTATAAAAAACGTTATAGGTTTTAAAACCTATAACGTTTAAAAATTGGGGGCTTGTAGAGCCCCTTTAATTATTGTGAGTGACCTTACTACCAGTCTTTATCCAGCTTTACCGGTACTCCTTTATTCTTATCTTTTTTATCCTGAAGTTTTTTCTCTTCCTGCCTTAATGCATTTAGCAGGTTTTCAGCTTGTTGTTGGCTTAGCTTACTGGGCTGTCCTTGTGGGCGTTGCTCCGGCTTATCCTTGTCGCCTTTATCATCTTTCGGATCACCATCTTTTTTTTCCTGATCCTTCTTATCCTGGTCTTTTTTATCTTGATCTTTCTTGTCCTGGTCCTTCTTGTCCTGATCTTTTTTATCCTGGTCTTTCTTGTCCTTGTCGTTCTTGTCTTTGTTCTTATCCTTGTTGTTTTTGCCACCACCATCTTTTTTCAGCATGGCATTGGCATAAGCAAGATTGTATTTAGTATCGGCATCTGCAGGATCTAAACGCAAAGATTGTTTATAGGCATTGATTGCTTCTTCCCATTTTTTCTCCTCAAGGAAAGTGTTGCCTATATTATGATAAGATCTTGCCTGTTCCTTTTTGTCCTTCGTTGCTTTGGCACTTGCAGTCATTGCCTGGCGTGCATTTTCAAACTTTTTCTCTTTATATAATGCATCTCCCATATTGAACATGCCTGTGTAAGATGTAGGATCTTTTTGAAGCGCATTCAGGTAACTGCTCTGGGCTTCAGCATATTTCTTCTGCTTGTATAGTTCATTGCCTTTGCGCAGTTCTGGTTTTACATTCTGTTTCTTTTCCGGCTGTTGTGCAAAAGCGGAAGGAACACAGCAGACGGTAAGCAATAGTATAGAAACAACCTTCCTTATCCTGTTCATCGGTTCTCTTGTATTAGTTGTTTTTTTTAGTAATGATGCAGCCGGTATTATCCATTCGGCAATCATCAATAGTAAAGCAGCGGCAATAAAGTATTGGAAATAGCTGTTGTAATCTGTAAACAGCACACTGCCATAACTTTTCCCTTCCATCTCGTCAATCATGCCAATCAATCCCTCTGCAGCCTGGTTGGTATTGGTCAAATGCGTATAAGTGCCTCCTGTGGCTTTTGCCAGCGATTTAAGTTCGTCCTCATTGAGCTTTGTAATTACAGGTTGGCCATTCTCATCCAGCTTTTGCTCGCCCGTAGTAGGATCAAGTATATTACTTCCCTGTGGAGAACCTATACCTACAGTATAAATAATAGCCCCTTGATCAGCTGCTTTTTTAGCAGCGTCCAATGCTTTCTCATCATGGTCTTCACCATCGGAGATAAGTACAATTGCTTTGTATTTTTTTTCTTTTGCGCTAAAAGATTCGTTTGATAAATCTATAGCATCAGAGAGCACAGTACCTTGCGTGGGTATCATGTCGGGCTTTACTGTTTCCAGCAACATTTTGGCTGCACTATAATCAATAGTAAGTGGTACTTGTAAATAAGATTTTCCTGCAAATACGACCAGCCCTACACGGTCATTGGTCATCTTATCCATCATGCGTGTAATCAATTGCTTGGCGCGGGTAAGCCGGTCTGGTTGCACATCGCGGGCCAGCATGCTCTTACTTACATCCAATGCAAAAAATACATCAATGCCTTTGCGTTCTGCTTTTTCTGTTTGTGCTCCCTGCTGCAGATTGGCAAGGCCAAGTATGGCAAAGAATAATGCGACCGTAATCAACACAAACCTTGTAGTGCTGCGCCCTGCTATACGTCCTGATAGTAGTTGATTAATTAATTGAGGTTCGCCCAACTTTTTAATTTTCCCTTTACGCCAACGCAAATAAGCTACGTACAATACTATAGCCAGAGGAATAAGCAGAAGCAACCATAGATACTCAAAATGCTGAAAACGAATCATATTTATACTCCGGTGCTTTATGGCACATTAATGGTAACAGCAAAAATAATGCTATGCAAATAAACGAATTTGAACAAAAAGTTATTGTGGTTTTTTTTAACAGCAGAATATATGCGTACTTAATCCTATTTTTGGGCGCTTTTTCCAACAGATGTTGGATGTATGAAAAAACTTACAATGAAAAATACACCATTTACAGAAAAACACATTGCGCTAGGCGCAAAGATGGCAGAATTTGCAGGCTACAACATGCCTATTTCTTACTCTGGTATTAATGATGAGCACGCTGCTGTGCGTAACAATGCCGGAGTTTTTGACGTGAGCCACATGGGCGAATTTATCCTGAAAGGCCCTAAGGCTCTGGATCTTATCCAACGTGTTACTACCAATGATGCATCTAAACTTACTGCAGGTAAAGCCCAGTATTCTTGTTTGCCTAACGAACAAGGTGGTATAGTTGACGATCTTATTGTGTATTGCCTGGAAGAAAATGAAAGCTACATGTTGGTTGTGAATGCTTCCAATATTGAAAAAGACTGGAATTGGATCAGCGGTAAGAATACCGAGAATGTAGAGATGCATAATATTTCAGATAAAACTGCATTGCTTGCGATTCAAGGCCCTAAAGCAGTGGAATACATGCAACAACTTACCGATATTGACCTGGTAAACCTTAAATATTACACTTTTGCCAAAGGTACTTTTGCAGGCGTAGACAATGTGGTAGTCAGTGCTACAGGCTATACAGGCAGCGGTGGTGTTGAAATCTATTTCGAAGATAAAAACGGTGAGGCTGAAAAAATATGGGATGCAATTTTTGCAGTTGGAGGCCCTAAAGGCATGAAACCAATCGGCTTAGGTGCAAGAGATACCTTAAGGTTGGAAAAAGGTTTTTGCCTTTATGGTAATGATATAGATGACACTACTTCTCCGCTGGAAGCAGGCCTGGGCTGGATTACAAAGTTCACTAAGGATTTTACAGCAAAGGAAATACTGGAAAAACAAAAAGCAGAAGGCGTACAACGCAAACTGGTTGGCCTGGAAATGGTCGATAAAGGTATTCCGCGCCATCATTACAAAATTCAGGATGCAGCTGGAAAAGAGATTGGTTATGTAACTTCCGGTACACAATCTCCAAGCCTGGGCAAGGCTATAGCCATTGCTTATGTCGATAAAGCACATGCTGCAGAAGGTGCTGAAGTTTTTGTTGTAGTAAGGGACAAGGCATTGAAGGCAGCGGTAGTAAAAATGCCTTTCCTGAAATAAAATGTGAGATCCTTACCTCGTTAGGGGTGATTTTAAGGGGTATTTCCAAATAAATAAGTTAATAGCGGATTATGTTATATTTCATAATCCGCTATTTCTATTGATATTAATCTACTTATCTCGCCTGTTGAAAATATAATTATAAAAACTTGCATATCTCTGCCACTTTATTTACCTTAACCTTCGTAAATTCGCATCCGTTTTATAAAAGCCCCTCTGCAATAGTAGGTGCGAGTAAATATTTTCTTTGATTTATCTCGAAATATATATCCAAGTATGGAAACAGCCGTAGTAAAAACAAAGACCAAAGGTGGCCCGAATCTTAAGAAGGAATTGCAAAAGTATTTTGGCTTTGACGGTTTTAAAGGACAGCAGGAACAGATTATTAAAAGTGTCCTGAATGGAATAGATACTTTCGTTATCATGCCTACGGGCGGTGGTAAATCCTTATGTTACCAATTGCCCGCCTTAATAAGCGAAGGCGTGGCACTTATCGTTTCTCCCCTCATTGCATTAATGAAAAACCAGGTGGATCTGATCCGTGGTTATAGCGATGATGATAATGTGGCGCATTTTCTGAATTCAAGTCTCAGCCGCGTACAGCAGCGTAAAGTAAAAGCCGACCTTACCGAAGGCAAAACCAAAATGCTGTATGTAGCTCCCGAAACGCTTACCAAAAAGGAGAATATAGAATTCTTCTCCGATATAAATATATCTTTTGTAGCAGTAGATGAAGCGCACTGTATCTCGGAATGGGGGCATGATTTCCGTCCGGAATACCGCAAGCTTCGAGATATGATCACCGAGATCAATCCCAATCTGCCTATCATAGCATTAACAGCTACCGCAACGCCTAAAGTCCAGGATGATATTGTGAAGAACCTGGAATTGAAATCACCTGAGATTTTCATTGATTCCTTTAACAGGCCAAACCTGTATTATGAAGTGGTACCTAAAACGTCCAAAGCCCAGGTGCTGAAACATATGGTGCGTTATATTTCGCAGGTAAAAGGCAAAAGCGGGATCATCTATACCCTCAATCGCAAAACTACGGAAGAACTTGCAGGCATGCTCGGTGCCAATGGTATTAAAGCCGTTGCTTACCATGCCGGTCTGGATGCTACTACACGTGCCTTGCGCCAGGATCAATTCCTGAAAGATGATGTTGAGGTAATTGTAGCCACCATAGCATTTGGTATGGGTATTGACAAGCCTGATGTGCGTTTTGTAATGCACTACAACATTCCTAAATCAATTGAAAATTACTACCAGGAAACAGGCCGTGCCGGTCGTGATGGTGGCAACAGTAAGTGTATCCTCTACTATTCTTATAAAGATGTACAGAAACTGGAACATCTCATGCGCGACAAACCTTTGAGCGAACGCGAAATGGGTGCACAGCTGATTACGGAAACGGTAGCTTATGTAGAAAGTGGTGCTTGCCGTCGTCGTTTGTTACTGCATTATTTTGGTGAAATAGACCGTATCGAAAACTGCGGTCATTGCGATAACTGCTGCCACCCTAAAGAAAAACTGGATGTGAAGGATAGTGTAAAAATTATCCTGGATGCTATAAATGAACTGGACGAACGCTTCGGTATTAACTATGTAGTGGATCTTGTGTTGGGTAAAAATAACCCGCAGATCAAGACCTTCAAGCATGATAAATTCAAATCGTTTGGTGCCGGCCGCATTATGGAAATGGACGATACCTTCTGGCAGTCGCTCATTCGCCAAATGATGCTGGAAGACTTTATCAGAAAGGATATTGAAGAATATGGCTTGCTCAAAATGACAGACCATGGCCGCAAGTTCCTCAAGAAACCATACTCTATAAAAGTAGCCTTGAACCACCAATACCGCGATCTGGATAATGGTGATGAAGAAGAAGAAAATACAGGTGGCGAAACTACTGCTGCAGATCCGGTATTGCTGGAAATGCTGGTAACACTTCGCAAACAGGTAGCTAAAGAAAAGAACCTGCCTCCTTTCGTTATTTTCCTGGAAAATTCACTGGAAGACATGGCGCTCAGCTATCCTACCACAATGGAAGAACTGGAAAAGATCCAGGGTGTAAGCAAAGGTAAAGCCATTAAGTTCGGACGGAAATTTGTTGATCTTATTGCAAAATATGTATCGGAAAATGATATTGAGAAACCGGATGATTTTGTGATGAAAACCGTTGCCAATAAAGGCGCGTTGAAAGTCTACATCATTCAGAATATTGATAAAAAAATACCTCTCGAAGCCATTGCCAGCAACAAGGCAATTTCTGTTGCTGAACTTCTTGTAGCTATGGAAGGTATCGTAGCCAGTGGCACCAAACTCAACCTGTCTTATTGTCTGGATGAAGAACTGGACGAGAACGAACAGGAAGAAATATTCGACTTCTTCCGCGAGGCTTCTGACGATAATCTCGAAGAGGCTTACGAAGAATTTAAAGATCGCGATGTAAGTATTGAACAATTACAACTGATGCGCATTAAGTTCTTAAGTGAATATGGAAACTAATATTTCTGTATCAGGCGTTAGTTATTAAATAGTAGATTAACTAGTCCTAAAAAAACGATACAGGATTAAAGAATAAAAAAAGTCAATTTAAAAGTAGCAAATCTTTTGGTTTGCTACTTTTTTTGTGCCTATAAACCCTGGAGCCTGAAAAAAGAAACTTTAT
>JBAZWL010000018.1:0-53946 GCA_041660405.1 Taibaiella sp.
TATCCTCCGAGAGCATTGTTGGGGCGTTTAATGTGTTGCAACTCAAAACTAACCTTTATTACAATGCTCTCTTTATTCACTCTTAACTAGCAACTTGAGTTAAGTAGAGGTGGAAAGGCAAAAGTATCCAATCTTTCTGGACACCCTACCCGATGTAGGATGCTTTGCCTGACGACTACCTGCTCCTGCGATTGAAAAAAGAAAATGCAACATTGAAGGTACAGATAAGATCCCTATTTCATCTGGTCGCAATCTACAAGGAACTGGTCGCTCTTTCAGCCCTTAAATCTAATCAGGTGCTGGCAGTTCGAAAAAGTATGGAGCGGCTATTGCGTCATTGCAACGAAATCCAATGCTCCATAACTAGGTGTACCTAATAATTTGACCTTCTTACTCTGCTTTGCGATGAACAAAAAGTACTCTGCCGAACTTCCTGTACCCTTGTCAGCAAGGATAATAATGTGCCGAGTTTTTTTGGCCGCCAGCTCAACCTTTTCGATGTAGATAGATCTCCCGGTTTTGGCAATTTAATGACATCAAATAATCTAGCTGATTTTGTTTGCATAATGTGTAAGTTGAATTTAGTCATTTATTTCTATAACATTCTCCTCGCCAAACCATTCTCGGGCTTTTGCGTAAACTGAACTTTAGAATGCTCCTGGAATGTGCAGTGCACAAATAACCTTAAAACAAAGGCTAACTGAAAATCAGAACTTCCCTTGCAAAATGGTTTGCTAGATCTAAAGCCACCTTTTCGCACCGAAAGTTCTTTACATAGTTGCCTCTCATTTTAAAAGCGGCGAAGGATAACCACGCCTGAACGGTTTTGCTGATTTGTATTTTCAGAGTTGCCCTAACAGTAAAATGTACGCAAATGCGTACATTTTACTGCAGAATGCTCGTGGAATGTGAGCTCCACTTGATAAATGAGCGGGTATGAGATAAAGTGGTTTTGAACCTCTTCAATGTAAGTGCCGCATAGTCCATACCTATCAGTTCCTTCATCTGGTCGTTATGATGCTGAAACACCTCCAGCACCATTTTCTTGTCATCACTTTTGCCTAGCAGCATGTTTTTTAGGGCTATCGCTGTAATATCCCTATCCTCCTCCAACAACATTTTCTTTGCCTGGTAAACCTTCAAGTTTAGAAGTTCCAGATAAGCGTTGAGGGTTTTGGCATCCTCTTTATTACCTATCTATCGCCCTACCGGCCTTGGAATCCCAACGATCCTGATGCCATAATCTTTTTGCAGATACCTCATTCGACCTACCGTTCACAGTAATTCTTAAATACACGTATCGCGTACCATCCTTCATACTTTTGGCTTGCTTCAAAAAGAAGAAAAAACCAAAACTTCTTTCCATCATAACGCTAACAATTAAGATAGCAAAGTTCGGACTGCTACGACTACAAAACAAGATGTAAAGAAGGTGAACATGTTGATGTTCAACAAGGTGAGGTTAGATTTAAGCATCCAGAGGAGCGCACATTTGAGATATGGTATCTTCTTCGTCATAATCATCCCGTATTGGTTTCTTTAACACTCGATTGTGATTTAACAAGTTCGAGTCCCTGCATTTTCATCATAAAATGTAAATATGGGAAACCGTTGTTGTGAAAATGAGAACATAAGTCATTACACTTGGCTCTAAAATATAGTAAAATAAATCAGTCCGTGTATTTAGCTCCTTTTATTTAATTAATACCAAATCCAAAGACGCAACTTACTTTTGTGTATTACTGTATTTCAGGAGCAGTAAAAAAAGCAAAACCCCTGATAAACAGGGGTTTTGCTTTTTTTAATTATTTTACCTGTGATTTGAATAGAATCGAACCTAAATATAACTCGCTTTGCGCAGTCATTTACTATGGTCTGTCTATCTTAAATAGACTAATAATAATTTTTAATTATATCTTCGAAATTTCATCACAAATTATTCCTGTAGCGTGTCCGGGAAATTCTTTGAAACTTTATTGTCAATTTTGGAGGTCATAGAACCAATAGTTGCAAATAATCGTAACCTGAAAATACCTATGCTTCATGATGCAAGCCTGATTAAGCACCCCACTCGAAAGCCAAAATAAAAAAATTAAATAACTCAGGTAAGGAAGGTCGTAGTTCGGGTAAGATTAAAGAGAGTGACAATGCCTGTATTATCCGCCGAACAAAAATGAATCGGACGGCTGGAAAGCCGTCCGATTTTTACCAATTAAACCAACCGTAGTGAATAAACCCTCTACTTTTATTCAACAACAATCTTTAAAGCTTTTGGCAAGCACCTACCTGTTATTTATAATTTATATCCCTTTCTCTGAAATCCAGGTTGCTGCTGTACATTTAAATGCTGTGTAAAATCGCAAAGGCGATAAGCCCAAACAGGCAGAAATAGATTAAAACCTTTATCCCGCTTTTAAATAATGATGTAGTTTCTGGCGTCATGAAGATTCGTTTTAAATGTGAGGAAGTACCAATATCGGCAACTCCCCCACATTGCAAATTCAATTGGCTATTATAGTCTATGGTTTTATAAATAAACTTGTGTGATTCGACATGATCACCATTAGTAATTTTCAACAGCTTTTTCATAAACCTAATATCCACCAACTACATCGTCTACTGTTTTACGATCTTATGGATACTTATACCTTGTTCGGTAGCAACATGGATAAAATAAATTCCTGAAACGAGTTTACCAATATCCATTCTATATACCGGGCCTTCATCTATATCAATGTTTCTCAGCACCTTGCCAGCAACATCAATTAAGCGGATATTACTTCTTCCGTTCAGTCCTTGTATCCATACTTCAACACGAGCAGGATTGGGTACTACTTTTATACCGTGGCTGAGCTGGTTAAATAATATAGATCTCACAGGACTATATCGAGAAGCGCCGTCCATATCAAGGAGTTTCAAACGATAATAGTTATAACCATTCATTGGCTTAGCATCGACATATTTATAATTCAACACTATGGTACTATTGCCACCTTGCGCTTTACTGCCAACAAAATTAATTTTGCTCCAGTCACGTGCATTAACGCTACGTTCTATTTCAAAGCCTGCATTATTTTGTTCTGAAGCTGTTGTCCAGCTTAAAACTGCATGATTTCCATTTTTAGTTAGATTGAAATCCAACAAATTAACGGGCAAAACCACAGAGGTTGCTTCTGTCGATGACAGATACACAAAAGTGCCGAATGTAAATGAGTCAACATTATGGAACTCGACATAATGTACGCCACCTTCTACACCGGTGGCATCTGGAACAACTGCCAATCCCAGCCCTGAATTAAATACGCCATCGCCATATATATCTGTTACAACATCATCGGCATTACCACTATACCTGAACCAGCCATTGGTAACAGCACCTGTAACTGTTGTCGCATCCATTTCTCCCTGGCTGTAGTATATCCTTACTTTACCCGTAGATAGCGGAGTGCTATTACTGTCTACTACCGTAGTAATGCGAGGCATGAGTTTAGTATTACGGACACCATCATCGAACTCTGTACCATTAGGCGTTATAATAACATCGAAATGATCCATTTCCGCCGTTGTGAACCCTGATAATCCCAACAGGTTCTGCATTGCTTCGTTTGTTCTATGATAGTATGTCCACTCGCCAACACCACAGGTACCATACTCACCGGTCAATTCTACAGTATCAGGTAAATAGGCCGTACCCAAACTCATTGGTGTAACTCTAGCATAAGTAAAGTAGCTGGTACCATTCGGGAACGCATGTATCGCGTCATAGTCGGTACCGTTTACCGTAAGTGGCTTAGCTATTACATTAGTAGCGAAAGTTGAATCATCTGCGTAGACGATCGCATAGTCAGCACAAGCATCCGCCGAAAGTGCAGTATTTCCTACTGAAGCTACCGGGAAACGGATAAGTACTTCTTGCGAAACATTGGTATTCTGTATTTTCCATACACGGTTCATCCGGCGTCCGTTATCGGTACTGCCTGCATATTCAAAAGTTGTGTACGTGCCGACAGCATTTGTCATCGCAGTAGTATTTCCATTATCTCCCCAAACCAGGAACTGGCCGTCGTTAAGCGCATTGGAATTAGTCGCATTTGTACTTGTTATCTCACCCAGGCCTATGATTATCTGGCCGTTGATATTGGTATTAGCACTACGGCTTTGCTTTTGGTGTAAGGCAGAGCGGAAATCATTTGCTATACCTGCGATGTTATTATCAAACGTGCTGTCACTGGCATATACCACATCAGAAACGCTGCTCAGGTAATCAGGAGCCCCGATACCATTCTCATTCCTTAACGTTATTCCGTATTTGATAGCCAGATAAGAATTGATTCTCTGTTTTTCATCCCCGGCAGAATTCTGATGATCCACACTATAAGCAAATACTTCAGGAATACCGCCCTGATATACTTCATTACCATTTGTTGTAAGGAAAACGCCTTCGGAACCTATCGCAAAATTCAAATTAGCTGCCGGAGCCTGTATCGTACCAATATTGAAAGAAGCCGTGGAATCTATTTTCCCGTTCATATTGATATATAAACCATTGGTAAGGCCTCTCCATGCCATGCCACCAATATGTGCCGGTGTAGTGTTAAGGCTTTCATTAATATTCAATGGGAGCCCATTGTCCCTCCACAGTTGATAATTATTGTCGCCCCTTACAAAATTCGGGTCATCATCTCCCCAGCCATAGGCAGTACGGTAGCCACCGGCATTAGAGTTGTACATTACACCATAGGTGGAACCGGCACTTGTAGTACCTGAGAAATAAGTTTCCTCCTGATTATAGAAGAAATCATTCGAACCGTCAAAATAGTAGAAAGGATTATAATTAAAGAAGTAATTTTTACTATCCGCAGTATACGCTGAGTCTGCAATCAATAAAGGCTCATTGGCTACACCATTGGGTTGACTTACATCCCTACCGTTCCCTGATATATCCTGCCAGAAATCTTTGGCACCGGGTGTGGTAACACCATCATCAGCTTTATGCCACATCAAGATCCCGTTGGTAACCCCGCCCGGGGCTTGTACGAATGCCGCAAAAGTGAAATACTGTCCATCTGCCAGCGTTACATCTGCATAAGCATAGTCCGTGCCGTTTATCGCCTGGGTATTATCCATATCTGTAACCATGTCAGATGCATCGATAGTGCTATCGTTACTCTGAATCAGTTTCAAATTAGCAAAGCCCCTGGGCCAAGCCACGCGCACGGTACCGATACTGTTCGTGTTTTGGACCTTCCATACAGATGCAAAACGGTAATTTACATCGCTTATTCCTGTGATAGGTACCGATGGGCTTTTGGCTGAATCGTTATCGCCCCAAACAAGAAATTGTCCATTTGTCAATGAACCCGTGTTTCCGGCATTGGTATTGGCCAACCCGGTGGTACTAATCAATATCTGCCTGCCTGGATTGATACTCCAAGACTGTCTCTGATATAAGGAACCTTCATCATCTCTTGCGATACCGGCAATGTTATGTTGGTACCCGGTATTGGCTAATGTATCCCATACTATATTGCCCTGTGAATTAATATAGTTGGTAGCTACTGTCTGATCAAGCGTAATACCATATTTAAGCGCGAGATAACTGTGAATCTTATGAAGATTTGAATCCAGCATATCATCCCCGGAAGGATTGTGGTACAAAATAACCTCAGCGATATCACCGTTAAAGTTATCGCCGCTTGTACCGTCTGCACCTATATAGGCTCCTTTTGTTGGTAATAAGTAATTACCACCTGTATAGGGATAAGGTGAAGGATAGTTTTTCATTAACCCATTATAAAAGCCTCTTTGTGTTCCCTGAGCCGGTGTTTTGGGTAAGATGGCAGAATAGATACCACAATTATTAGGGGTTAGGATTGCTGCGGCTGTAACATTATAATTGTTTCCAATTGTGGGAAATGCGGTATTACTACCGGCACCTGAGTAAAAGAACCCATCATCATTTCCCGCAATGGCAAATAGCGCCCTGGTATTTGCGTCCCTGTTAGGGTTCCTGGCTACCACTATATAATGAACGGACCCAGCACTGTTTAAATAATCAGTAGTATTATCCCGAAGGTAGTTGTTTGTACCATTGAAGGTAACCGTAGGATTGAAATTCCAAGTACTGGTATAATCAGTCTGGTCATTATATGGTAATGCCGCTACACCATTAGGCGTCAATGTAACCTCATTAGTAGTAGTAGAGTGCCATTCCGTCACCAATTTGTTAGCATCGGTTACCACTCCATTATCACCTTTATACCAGAGTGACAAATCATCCCCTATGCCGCCAGGACCCGCCACATATCCTGCCAGGGTAAAATACTGCCCATCACTTAAAGTAACGTCGGAATAATTGTAAACAACGCCATTTATCGTGGTTGAGTTGGAAGACATATCTGTTATCACATCCGTATTATCAAAGGTTTCATCCGCACTTTGAACCAAATGGATATTAGGGATACCACTAGGCCAAGCCACACGTACGGTTTGTACATTCTCGGTATTTTGTACTTTCCAAATAGCAGCAAATCGTAGGTTAAGGCCAGTAATTCCAGCAATAGGAGCACCAAGGGACTTTGCCAATCCATTATCGCCCCATACCAGGAACTGTCCATCGGTAAGAGAGATTGTATTACTATCATTAGTATTGGCCAGCGCTGTAGTGCCAATCAATACCTGTTGCCCACCATTCACGCTTATACTTTGCTTCTGATCCAAGGCTGAAAGGTTGTCGTTAGCAATGCCGGCAACATTATTATAGTAGGTGCTGTTAGCGATAGCATTCCATACCGTATCCCCTTGTGCGCTTATATAGTTAGTGCTATCCTGTAAAGTAATACCATACTTGATGGCTAAGTAAGCATCTACTTTATTTCTTTCAGCGGCAGTCAAATTACCAGCACCGTAGATAATTACTTCACCAATATTCCCCTTAAACCCCCAGTCATCACCTCCCGGAGGATTAACACCTCCATTGGCACCAAATATATGACCGCCTGCCATCAGTCCCCTTGTTGAGTAGGTACTTGGGGTAACTGTCGACGCTCCGTTTAACCCTTTGGTAACGTTCAGGTCGGTAAACTTATGGTACATGATACTTGGGATATCAGTGAGGAAATCCGAATTCCCCGGGTTGACAATCACTAAACCGCCACCACTATTATTCCTACTTGCGATATTACCACTTGCATAAAATGCCGGCTGGTCCCAGTTAACGCCATTGAAGGTCGTGTTATCCATGCCAATATTGAAGAACCGGGTACCGGTCATCCCTTCCTTGGTCAATGTGAATATATCAAAATTCACATCTTCAAGCGTTGACCCGGAAATACTACCAATCATCTGGTTTATCTCCGTAAAATTAACACCCGGATTAAAATTGAAATATTTAGCAGAGCCTTCTTTAAAATAGGGAAGAGGTGCTGTATTGATCTGAGTGGAAATGGTACCGAAAGCAGCATCTGTCCAGGAGGTAACATTTGTACTGTCCCCCCCAACTGTTGCCACACCTTTATCTGCCCTGTACCATTGCGTCAAACCATTAGTAACACCACCGGGAGCCTGAACGAAGGCACCTAAAGTGAAGTATTGCCCATTATCCAAGGTAACATCTGCATAATTATAGACAACACCGTTTACGGTGACTTCGTTGGCAGACATGCCGGTTGTAAGATCTGATCCATCAATGGTAACATCTGTACTCTGTATCAGGGTCAGGTTAGAAAATCCCTTGGGCCAGGCTAGCCTTACGGTACCAACGCCATTGTTCTGAACTTTCCAGATAGCTGCAAAATGATGATTGATACCGGCAATAGAAGAAATAGCAACAACGGGCGCCTTTTTGGCTCCGTTATCTCCCCAAATCAGATACTGCCCATCGGTCAATGTACCGGTGTTCCCGGCGTTTGTGTTACTGAGGCCGCCAATACCTATCAATACCTGCCTGCCGCCATCGGTGCTCCAGGATTGTTTTTGGTATAAAGCACCATTATTATCCCGCGCTATTCCGGCTATGTGATTCCCGAATCCTGTATTCGCGGATTGGCCCCAAACCGTAACGCCGGTAGAGTTCTTATAGTCTTTGGTACCATTGGCATAAGTAGTCCCATATTTGATGGAAAGATAACTCTCCACCTGGTCCATTTGCGCTTCGGTAAGCTTTTCTTCAAAAACCAAGACTTCATTGAGCTGACCGCTAAAGGCGCCCCAGTTATTATCAGCGCCGATCCTCAGGTCCCTGGCACCTGTGCTTAAGTTAGCATTACTCAACTGGTTTGTATTGTATGTTACCCTGTTACCATCCAGGGACACGGTTGCCGCAGCATAAGAGGAAGTACTACCACCACCATTCTGCCAGCCGGAACCGGCGGTAAAGAATGATCCGGCCGCCTGGACCTCATCACTTATCCCCTGATAACCGGGACCTCCTGTAAAGAACAATAATTTATAGTTATTGAAAAAATGCAACCCGGGATAATCCATGGATGCATTGAACGCCATAAATCCACTGCCTTTTTGTACATTCATAAAGCCTGCCGCATAGAACGTACCATTCTCTCTGTCGATCACGTCTACCCCGGTTCCAGCTGTAAACTGCATCCAATCGTTACTGCCATCGAACGTAATAGTGGGATTGAAGTTGGCCAATGTAGTAGCATTGGAATATACAGGACGGCTGCCTGTGACCACTTGCAGTAAGTGGTAGCCGTTGCTGCCCTGATCATTCCATTGCTGCACAGTCGCATTATTTGAAGCGAGGGTAGTGCCCGCATCAGAATATACTGCTGCATCAGCTTTATACCAAGCGGCAGTACTGACACCTCCGGGCGATTGTGCGTAGGAAGGCGCCCCCCCTATCATAGCTGCAAACAGCATAATTTGACTAAAAGGTCTTTTTTTTGACCAGCCACAGAAAAGAGGTGAATCCTTTCGGACGGAAAAGTAGCGTTTACTCATAGTATTTGGTTTTATATTTTGATTGGAAAAGAATTACTATGATTTGATAAGGGACGTCTGTCCCCAACAAAAAAAATCCGCTACTAAATTAACAGCATGCACTTTGCCATTTCAATACTGTAGTATGACTTGAAAGCAATAATTGAGGAACCTCTATAGTGGAAACAATCAGAAGAAATAGAATAACAATCATTGTCAACAACAAAGCTGTCTTTCACTGGTTATGCATTTAGAGTTAAGCCTTCCTTATTTATTAAAAATACTGAGCGGAAAGCTTGCAAATTGGGAGTACAGCTTTAACCTTAGGAATTGCATGCATTTCCTGGCGAATCGCAACGGCAAGCATGATTATTCCTGGTATTGAAATATTACAATACTGCCATAGAGAAAATTCAATTGTTTATTGAAACAATTGAAGTTGTTGATTAGCTTTGCCGCACAATTGATATTTCATGTCCGGCAGGTCCAGATTGTTTATAGCCAAAAACCAACACCAAAACCAAAATGAAGCTCCAGTTTCCGATTTTATTAATATTTTTCGCAACAACATTCTACCATACAGCGTACAGTAAAAATGTGACAGATTCTGCAGTTGAAGTCATATATGATATGTCCGAGAATTATAAGAAAGGGGCATTATCAGAAAAAGCCTATCTCGATACCGTTCATGCGACAATGCGATCATTTTTATCGACCAATATTACATTTAGCAATAAAGAAACACTGGAATTATTAAAGCTATTCAGAACAATTACCTGGAGCAATAAAGAATTCGAAACCTATAAACGTACTTATTACGGCATCCTATGCAACCAGGCAGAACTGACCGAACGTGAAGGGGAGATGTTGTATTATGTAAAAAAGATCAACGATTTAGAACAAACCGATAAAGCGCAACCTTCTATTACCGCTTTATCCATGATTACACAATACTACAATAGTAAAAATTCGTATAAACACACTGCAGAGATATATAAAAAAAACAGGCAGTTCGTATCGAACATTTTTCTAAAAGCAAGCAACGGAAAAATGGACGTTGTTCAAATAGTTCAATCTTCAATGTTCCTGTTTAATATTGCCGATGCTTTTTATCAATTAACGGATACAATAACCGGATACCAAATTGAGACGTACATAGGGCAATTAGCGCTTATAGCAAAGAATAAATATAAAGCCGATGGCGAGATAATGGCTCATATCAAACTCAGAGAAGCACTGGCGGTTTACCGGAGAGGAATGTCTAAAAAAAATAATACAATAATTCAAGAAGCATTTACTAAACTTAATCAACTTATAATTGATCAAAATACACCTGATTACTTGCGTCCGTCTATACGAATGGCTACTACTGAATTTAAGCTCGTATACTTTATCAGGGAAAAACAAATAGACAGTACTGCCTACTACCTCCGACAATACGATAGCTTTTTTGTAGAGCTACCCATCTCTTACAACATTTACAATAACGCTAAGTATAAAGCCCAAGCATTGTATAACCAAGGGCTTTATAAAAATAGTGCCGACACCTTACTGTATGCTTTAGATGCATTGGATAGCTCGCGTGCCATGGTAGTAAAGGATATTAATGATATGATGTATGCCCGGGCAGAAGCAGAAGAACAACAAATGTTATTAGCAGATGCGGAAGCCAAGCGTAAAAAGACAGAAACGCGTCTGTACCTGGCAAGTGCAATTGTTCTGATATTACTTATGGGAGGATTGTTAGTTGTACGCTATGCGCGCAGAAGGCAGAAGGCCAAATTTCTAGCATTCAAACTCAATATGGCGCGAAACATTCATGACGAAACCAATCCTGCATTATTATACGCCAAAGCATTAATAAAAAGTTCAAGGCAGGATAATGGAAGCGGGCATGCCAATACTGAACTGGAAACCCATATAAACCATACTATGGAGCTCATTCGCAGCTTGTCGCATGACTTGAAATCAGATAAACAATATAATCTGCATGACCTGATAATACAAACGGAAAAGACCTTACAGAAACTTAGTATAGGCAACGAATTCACTTATAAGATCCACGAAAAAATTGATAAAAAACGATATATAAGTCATTACCAATTTTCACAAATGACTGCCATATTAAATGAATGCATTACGAACACGATTAAACATGCCGTTTTTAATGAAATAAATATAGCCTTTGCTAATACGGGCAATAAATTAAGTACAACCTATAAGGATAATGGCAAAGGATGGCAAACACAACAACCTATTACAGGCATAGGCATTAAAAATATGGAAGACCGCATAAGCCATATTAATGGAGAATGGAAAATAGACAATGCTTATCCCAATGGATATCAAATAAATATTGCAGTAGTATTGAGATAAATCATCATAGGGTGTAGTGCAAATTTCAGCCCGCCTAATATCACAATTCAACAAAGACTATATGGACTCTAAGAGCAACAAAGTTCCAATGTATAAATCCGTACTGGTAATTGATGATCATAAGATGGTGGCTAATGGTATAAAACTGACTATCGGCCCATTGTTCGAGCATTTTTACATGGCTCACGACGGGGCTAGCGGGATGAGCAAAGCGCTTCAACATTTTCCCAGGTTAATTATAGTTGACTACTTTCTGCCCGACACAAGGGGAGAATTATTAGTACGCGAATTGAAATACAAAATACCCTCGGCAATAATATTAGCATACACTTTTACTTACTCACCAGATGTAATCGTAAAAATGTTCCAGTCCGGAGTTAATGGATATGTAGTAAAAAAAGAAGAAGACGAAGAATTCGTCAAAGCTATTCATCTGCTCATGGAAGGCCGGGATTATTTTTGTAAAGAAGCCAGAACACACATTATTAATAGGTTTTCGAGAGCAGACGACCATTCGTTGAAACACGTAATTTCCAATACAAAATTTTCGGGTAAAGAATTGGAATTAATCAGGTTATTATGCAAGCAAATGACCAGCAAAGAGATCAGCAGTCATCTAAATTTATCAGACAGGACGGTAGAGCAATATCGAAGTAATATAACCAGGCGCATATCTGCGAAAAATCTTGCCGGTATTATTAAGTTTGCTTTACAAAATGGCATTATTGATATAGATGAATTGTGATTGACTGTTAGCTTGATTACAAAAGCAGGCCCCGTTACCGGGGACTACTTTACTCCAACCAACCAAAAACGAACTTTATTTCGTCTTTATCATCTTGCGAAAAATGGTATTGCCGTTCCTGCCGGTAATGGAAACCTGGTATAAGCCCTGGTTCAATGTATCCAGCGGAATGGTAACCGAAGAAGACGTCTGTTTTATTTCTTTAACGACGCGCCCTACCACATCATATATCTTTATTGTTTCCCCACCGTAAAGACCTTCGATAACTACATAATCTTTGGCAGGATTAGGGTGTATACTGATAGGATTGCTATTGTCAAATGATAACGGCCTTACTATACTGTATTCATATTTTCCGTCTTTATCGATTTGCTTCAGGCGGTAGTAATTGACGCCATCGAGCGGAGCCTTATCAATATAGTCATAGGTCAATTTTTCAATGCTGTTGCCATTAGGCGCATGGCTATTTACAAAACCGATAGCTCCCCATACTGTACCATTGGCGCTACGCTCGATATCAAAGCCTTTATTATTTGTCTCAGATACAGTAGCCCATTGTAATAGTGCGGTACCGGACCGCTTGATTGCTGTAAAGCTGGATAAGCCTACTGGTAGCGGTATAGCACAGGTTACCTCAAAAGAGACAGTATCGTTACTGATGCAACCGTTCAATGGTGTGGTTATGGTCCATACAAAGCGATAAGTTCCTGTATCTGTAAGATTAATGGCTGAGGTAGACTGGCTGGCTGGAGAAACGATAATGGGGCCGGCTCCGGCAGGTGCTGAAGCTATCGTCCACTGGCCGTTACCGGTACCTGCAGAATTGCCTAAAAGAGATACTGTATTCGCACAAACCCCGGCTTGGTCGCTACCGGCATTTGAATTAATCATGAGGTCCAGGTGTATTGTAAAGTCATATTGAAGCGGTCCGGGAATACCAGAGCAAGCGTATTCCTGTTCCAGAAATGGCCCTGCTCCGTTGCCTGAAAATGGTTTAAGCCGGATCACATAATCTCCCGGTTTATCCAAGTTGGATATGGTAGTAGTCGACTGGTTAATACGACGCAGGTTGCTGGCGGTAAATACAGGTGTTGATGCGCCCGCGGGCATGGAAATCACCTGAAAGTTATAGTATCCTGAAAAATTTTGGAAATAGCTAGAATTGACCACACCTTGATACACATCAGGAAGCCGGATCGTAGCATTTACAGTGCCTGTACCCGGATAACAGGCTACAGTATCGGGTACAAAAAGAGCAGGTCTGTTATTATCTGAAATATGAATAAAATAGTCTTGGGAACGAAAACAGGGAGAAGTACCTACCTGAATATTAAATCTATACGTACCTACTTTCCAGCCGCTCGCACCGGGATTCACACTCACCATACGGTTCATGGTACCTGAACCTGTTTGCGTGAGGATAGGCGTACTTGCGCCGGGAGGCAAAATTCCTGAACTTACAACTGTGGTAATTGTAGTGACTGGGTTATCTGCAGAGTCAATGCTGAAATAAAACGGTTCCGGTGTTGAGGTTCCCGCAATACCGCAATGCACTTCCCCACCGGAACCTGAGTTTGAATAAAGCACAAGCTGCTCCGGCGCTCCGTGACCAGTAGGTTGGAAGTTAACAAATTGACCCTGTAATCCTTGAACTGTAAAGGTCATAGGTGGTGAGGTTACCGTGCCGCAACAATTACTGACGGTAATGGTGAAGGTATATGCACCAACAACGGAAGCTCCTGTTACATACACTCGTCGCCCGGCAATCTTGCTAAATGCAATATTACCACCTGCAGGCTGGCTGGTCACGTTTAAGGTAATAGTGGTCCCATTGACAGAAGCGCCTGCAGACCCAGAGGTTTCACTATTAAAAGCCGGTCCGGTATTAAAATCAAAAAATTGAGAAGTCGTACTGTTGATGCAACTTGTGTAATTGATTACGTTCAGCGCCGGATTGGGACAAAAACTGACTACTGTGGTATCCTTGTAAGTACAAACACCATCATTGGAAACGATGGTAAGAATAGCATAGTAAGCAGGATCCACGTCGTGGTTCGTCTTGTTGATCAACGAAAAGACAGGATTAGCTATGGTATTGTTGCTGAAGGAAGAATTGGTGGTTACCAGTGTTCCAAAAAATTGGCTATTAAATATATTAACAGCCGACCATGAGCCAGTAAATCCGGAAGGTATTACGCCATCCAGCGTGGTTATTCCAGTAGTAGCGCAGATACCAGTCTTATCCGGCCCTGCGGTAAATGATGCAGGTCTAGGATGCGCAGTTATAGTTACCTGTGATTGAGCGGTACCTGTACCACAAGGATGACTAAGCTGGAACACATAATTCCCGTCTGTCGTCATCCCGGTTACATTAGTCGTAAAGGAGCCAGGTGATACAATAGTAGGAATCACCGGTCCCGATAAAAAAGTCCAGCTCGGGTTGCCTGTGCCAACTGTTCCGGATACACCTCCGGTTAAGGTGGCATCGCTACCGCATACTACGGCATTGCCACCTGCATTGGCAGTGCAATTTACGCCCTGCGCCAAAGCAATGCCTGTGCCTGATAGCACACCAACAACAGTAAAGAACACTGCCCTTAAAGTAGATCTTGAGCTCATGGTTTGTTGATTTATTTTATTTCGAGAAAGGGTAAGCTTTTAATTTCTGTTCGTTCCATGAAAACAATGAAGAGGAAATGGAAGTTTATCGATGGTAATGTTATACCAAGTATTTCGAAACAAATATAGAGCCACTTTGTAAGTCTCCCAAGTGCCATAGTACATCTTGAATGTTTCCATTAAAGATGTACAACTATTTTACTTACCATAATTTTAATTACTAAAAAGTATGGGAATTATTGGCGTTAACACTATTTATGTCGATTCTAACGACACATCATTTACCTGATGATTATGCTATTGTAACGGGCTCGATTCTTTACTATAAACTGAGATAAAATCTTCTTCTGTTTTCTTTTCATCGCAAACCGACTTTATACCGTCTAAATAAAAAAATGTTATTATGGGTAGATTCAGAGCCGAAGTACTGAACAGCCGTTATGAAGAAAAATTAAAGGAAATACACCCGGCCCGAAGTATATGAACTTCTCAACCTTGTCCTGGAAGACGAAAACATTTTTACACGTCGAAGAGAATATGTTGATGAGCACAAGAAATTACTGGAGGAAATCTCAAAACAAGAACTTTATATTTCGAAGGTCAGGAAGTACTTTCTGGATGAAAAGATTGACTTTGATGATTTCAGCAAATTGAAAAGGGAGCACAATGAAATATTGGGCCAATTGAATCATCAGTTAAACAGTATTGCAAAAAAAATAGCCGGCTGCTACTGTAACAATAATTTCTGGTCCGATATCAATTTTAATATTTTTGAATCTTATAGAGGACAGGACATTAAAGGGAAACGTGATATCATAAGTTTGTTTACCCCAACCTCAATAATCCCTGCTACGATAAATATTGACTCCTTAAAAATTAATGAAATCATATCGGATATTGCGAGCAAAGATGGTTACTTTAATTACCAGAAAGAGCTGCATATTCCACGACAATTATGAAGTAAGCTGTACGCAAATGCGTACAGCTTCTTAAGTACTTTGCCACCTTGATACCAGAAAGAACATATTAACTAAATTCACTGCCAAAAATAACACGCCAGCATTTAATGCCTTCCCAATACCGTAGTTACCATTCCGGGTTAAAACTCCAATTTGCCGATGGTAAGATGCAACCTGATATCACAAGGATTATCCCGCGCTCCACTAAGCAGAGGTGGAAAGGCAAAAGTATCCAATCTTTCTGGACACCCTACCTGATGCAAGATGCTTTGCCTGACGACTACCTGCTCCTGCGATTGAAAAAAGAAAATACAACATTGAAGGTACAGATAAGATCCCTATTTTATCTGGTCGCAATCTACAAGGAACTGGTCGCTCTTTTAGCCCTTAAATCCAATCAGGTGTTGGCAATTCAAAAAAGTATGGAGCGGCTATTGCGTCATTGCAACGAAAGCGGGTCGATTAATTTGATATGGCGGTACCTCCCTTTTTCTTTCAAAAAGTGGAAGGTTTGGAACGGACAAAGGCATTGCCAGAATTCTTTACAAGGAATCTGCCGCAGGCAGAACCCGCAACAACTTTCCGTATCGGAGCAGGAAACCATCCGGGAGGGATGCGCCGATAAAGAGTATGAAAGTTGGCCATTGAACAGCATTTATTACCAGCTGTTGCGGGAGAAGAAAATCAACTGTTGTCAAAGTACTTTTTACAAATATTGCAGGCTGTCGGTTGTTACCCGCAAGCGGATAAAAAGGCCTAAAAGATGCACTCCTCTTGTAGCCGATGGTGCACTGAAAGTATTACACCAGGACATTACCCTGTTCAGGACTATGAACGGGGCAAGGCATTACATCTATGTGATCCGTGATAATTTCAGCAGGGCTATCCTTGCTTGCAAGGTAGTTACCGAATATAATAGCGAACTGGCCAGGCAAACGTTAGAAGAAGTGTTGCAAAGGTTTGGCCTTATGGACAAGGAAGGGACTCTTGTTACCGATGCCGGTATGGAGAATAAGGGAAAGTTGGAAGACTGGCTTAATAAACCTGGACTACTTTGGAAGAAATTGATTGACAGCTAGATATCATACAAAGCAACAGCATGGTGGAAGCAGCCAACAAAATACTTAAATACCGCTTTCTATATACGAAACCCGTTGCTGACACCGATGAGTTGATCAACAAGTTGGAAAATGCTGTAAAAAGTTATAACAATATCCCTAATGGACAGCTGTATGGTTTTACACCTAACGAAGTTCTGGCTGGTGCCAGACCGGATAAGCATCATTTCAAATCATATATAGGTAAAAGACAAAGGCTAACCGAAAACCAGGACTTTCCTTGTAAAATGGTCTGCCAGACTTGATGCCTTATATCCCATCCAAAGTTCTTTTACATAGTTGCCTTTCACGTTAAAGCTGTGAAGGATAACTATGCCCTGCACATTCTACGGTTATTACGAGCAAAGATGTACGCAAATGCGTACTTCTTCTTAAAAGCCTGGTTACTTTAATTACCAGAAAGAGTATTTAGAATAGATAGATTAAATTCGCAGCCCAATTACAATTTGCTGCCTCTTCATGCCTGCTCCATACCGTAGTTATCATTCCGGACTGAAACTCCAGTTTGCCGATGGTAAATTGCAATCAGATATTACAAGAACGATACCACGTTCTACAAAACAAAGATGGAAAGGCAAAAATATCGGATCTTTCTGGACACCCTACCCTATTTCGGACACCCCTGCACATTCTACAGATATTATGAGCTAAGTTGTTCGCAAATGCGTACATTTTATCGCGGAATGCTCATGGAATGTGCCGGACTTCACAATTGTTAGCACGCTTCCAGAAACAGCCATTCCGGATTGCTTTTCGTCACTATCTTTTTTAATTTTCTTTGAGAGAAATCCGCCAATTTAGCTTCCCTTTTAATTGCGGTTTCAATATCATCATATTCTTCATAATATATCAAGTATATATCATTCCGTTCATTCGTATTTAAGTTTGTAACTCTTTTATTAAGAACAGACTTCAAGCTTGTAGTAATACCAGGTTTTAATTTTGTCTTGTCGGCATTGGTTAATATATACACAAAATATTCTGCCTTAAAATCCATCTCCATACTTCAAAACGATAAAAATTGACCTTCAAAAAGTTTATTGAAGAAATCTCTGAAAAGAGGTTCTTTTGCCCGAAAGAACAACCAAAATGCCGCAGTATTCAATGATCCGTTTCTTTGTTATTCCTTAATCTGCATTATCGCTCTTTTGCAAGATGACTATGTGCAGCATCAGATTATTTACCTCAGGAGCACAACATCCCCTTTGTATGTTTTTGTTGCGCCATCAGGATGATTGAGGCTGATGATATAATAGTAAGTATCCACGTTGCATGGCGCTCCATTGTATGTGCCGTCCCAACCTTTGGCACCATCTATGGTTTCAAATAATTGTTGCCCCCAGCGATTAAACACTTTAAACTGAACCAATTTCTGATAGCGGATATGCTCAATTTTAAATACATCATTCCAGCCGTCTCCATTAGGAGAAAAAGCATTAGGAATAAAATCCGGCATGCTGTAATCGATATTAATTTGTACCATAGCTGTATCGCGGCAACCATATTGATTAAGGCCCAACACAGTGTACACCACAGGAGATAGCGGGCGAACAAAAGGATTGGGTACCGTATCATTACTTATCGTTCCTGAAGGCCACCAATGATAATAATTTGCACCGGAAGCATGAAGTTGTACGCTATCGCCATAAGGTATAGTAACAGTTTCAGGGGTAACATGTACAGTTGCTTCGGGGTAACTATAGACAGTAAAATTAATAGTGGTATCACAACCGGCAGCGGAAGTAAGCTGCAATGTATAATTTCCTGCTTCTACACCCCGGATCATAGCGCCGGTTTGACTTTCCTTCGTTGCAATGATCAGCCCACTGTTATTTTTCCAGGTATAGGTGTAATTTGTATTACCTTTTGCCACAGCAACTACCCCACCCATACCCGAACCCGGACATACAGTATCTACTGTAATCAGGGGCAGTTTTTGAAGTGTTACGTTAAAGGTATCCGTAAACATTTTACATGCTGTTTCATAACTTAACATATAAGTTCCCGACTGAAAAACAGTGCGACCGGATGAAGTCGTACCATCCTCCCAATGGTAATTAAAACCCGAGGGATTGCCTTGCAATAAAATACTATCCCGGAAGCAAACAAGCAAATCATAAGTCCTGGAAGTAGTTGTGTCCTTTACGATAACTATTTCATTAGGGAGCCCGTAATACCCTATAGTTCCAGGAGCCAGGGCAATCGTATTTGATACCACAGCAGACGCAACACCAGGAAGGTTAGGTTGATTAATACTGCCAATAAAAGAACCACCGGCATTAGAAAAGTATACTCTCCCGTCCGGGGCTAGTTTCAGATCACCATTAGCATTTGTTCCAAGCTGGGTTTTTGATAAAATTATAGCCGTATTGGTAGGTTGGCTAAGGTCAAATTGGAAAAGACTGCCTCCGTACTTCGTTGCATATAATTTGGAGTTGTCCGGTGAAAAGCAAGCGCTGTAATAAGGGCCGATTGTATCCAATTGTAACTCAAAATTCAGCATCCCTGTGCCAGCATCAAAAGCATATAAAGATAATGCCTGCTGTAGTCCATTATTATCTCCATAAGAAGCCGCGGCCATTCGTTGGCGGTCATGAGAAAATTTGATACAACCAACAGCCGAAGTAGGCGCCATTGCAGGCGATGATACAGGTGTCGTGTTTATCCCAGATGCATTAATCTCAAATGCCAGATAATTATTGGTTGCTTGATTGTGTACCATTAGCCAGACATTACAATTATTGCCACGAACAGCAGTCATTTTCTCTGTCAAAGGTCCGTTGTTCAGCATGATATTTTTCTTATTGGCCACTACATTACCCAAACCATTGTCCATGCTCATGTCTACAATGCTGTACCATAAATAGCCAAATGCCGAACTAGCCAGGGAAAATACATAATACTTCAACGAATCGCCAGGAACGGGAAGTATAAGGGAAGACTGTGTGCTGCTATAAATAGGGCCAGCTCCCCAAAGGGGATAAGGCAAGCCGTAAAACAAAACACCATTAGGCATGATCTGATGAGTACGGTTATAAATACGATCTCCATCTGTGTAAAAAAGCAATTGTCCATCAGCATTGGCAATAGAAGCACAACCCTCAATATGTCCTATTGCTGACTGAAAGGCCACAGGTACTCCGGTAGTAAAATCAAGACCACCACCCTGACCAAAAACCCACACATTGCCTTCCTGTTGTGCATTACCCGTAAGAGCCCACAACATGGAAAAGAATAAAATGATAATATTATTTTTCATAGAATCTTAATTATAGAATCATATTAGCGTAGCAGTGTAACATTTCCTTGATATTTTTCTGCATACTTACCATTGACTTGTATTTCTATTAAATAAGGATAGACACCTTCTGGCTGCATTGCATCATTAAATCGTCCATCCCAGCCACGTCCTTGTACATTTGTGGTTTCAAAAACAAGCTGGCCCCACCGGTTAAAAATTTTCATGCTGAATCGGGTCAAACTACCGGAGAGCAATTGTCTTGGAAAAAAGTAATCATTATAACCATCATCGTTGGGTGTAAAAGCATTCGGTATATCGATATAACAATCCTTCTTAACCTCAACGATTTCTGTTGTGGCACAACCTTTCTCCGAGGTCACCCTCAGGCTGTAAGTACCGTGGTGTAATACTTTTAAGGAATGGGAAGTATCCCCCGTATTCCACAGGTACTGATCACCACCCTGGCTTGCCATAGCATTGGATAAGTATATTGGTGCACCTCCAAGGCAAAGTGAAGTATCGGGGCCTATACGAACTAAGGGGAAAGGATATACGATTACAGAGTCCAAAATACTGATGTCAGGACATGCCCTGAAACGCGCAATCATGTTAATGTACATGATACCATTGATATCATAGGCGTGTCGTAAGGGCATTATGCTTTCCTGAAGCCATTCGTTATCATCTCCAAAATCCCAGTGCAGGCCTGTCCATGTGTTCACGTCTGTTTGCAGTGGATTGAAGTTCAGCGTTTCCCCGATGCACAATTGTAATTTGTCTTTCTGAAATCCTATGGTTGTTGCTTCAGCATCAACGGTAATAATCTTCGTTATGGTATCATTACAAATAGCTCCCCTTGCCGACAAGGTTACCTGGTAATTGCCTGGTTGATCATACCGATACTCAGGGTCAGCATTCAGGGAAAAAGAACCGTCACCAAAGGACCAGTTGAAGTGTTGAAAATGAGCATTGGAAGTATTGCTGAATAACAAGGTACTCCCGGTGCATACCAGCGTATCGACCATAAATCCGGCATCATAATCTTCACTTGGGATTAATAATTCCATTATCGTATCACAGCTGTTGCCATACAATAATTGTAAAGTGTAGGTGCCTGAAGCAACATTCAGCAGAGTATCCGTAGTGGAAAGCAATACCTGCTGGGCATCTCGCCACATTATACTGTATGTGCTTGTATCCCCCACTTGTCGTTCTATCCAGGCTGTTCCATTATGTTCATTTCTGCAGGCAGATTTTGCATTCCATTGTGGAAGCATTGTTGGGAGAAAATCGTAAACTATTTTAAAAGTATCTACATGCCTGTTGCAAGGCTTATCATAGCTAACCCAATATGTTCCGGGGCTGGTTGCCTGTATAGCCGGGGCAGTACTGCCTGTATTCCACAAATAGTTGCGGCCACTAGTATCGGCTTGCAATATAAGGTTGATAGCTCCGCAGCCACCGGACAATGTTGTTATACTAAACTGGTCGCCTCTTGTTATCATAGCTGGCACGACTACCGTAGGCAGACCAATTCTGAGGCCTAATAAAAGCGGAGGGCCATTAGTATATTGACATGCAGCACCTGTCAGGTTAGGAAATTGAATCTCCTTTAATAAATTATCATTGGCCAGAGTGCTGTTTACCACATAAATTTTGCCATCAGGGGCACGTTTTTGTGCATAAAATTTCAAGCCCGATACCAAATACTTTGATGCCAATATTTGCTGCGGGCTGCCGGCACTTACGTTATACTGGTATAGACTTCCGCTTTCATTGGTGGTATAGAGCTTACTATTATCTGGTGAAAAGCAGGCAGAGTAATGATAGTAGCCGGTATCCAGGTACATTGCGTTACTACAGGTACCTGCCTGAACATCAAAATCATATAAGGAGACCCGTCCTCTTGCCAATGCCATTCTTTGCCTGTTTGGAGAAACATCAATCGAACCGATAACCCCTTCATAAATGCCCCTGCTGAATAATACAGGTGACTTTACTGGGATAGAATGAACACCGGAATAATCGATACGAAAGGCTTTTAACGTATCATCTCTGGATACAGCCAGCAGCCACACACTACAATCTGGTCCATCTACAGCAGTCATTTGTTCTGTCAGGTTTGAGTCCAGATAAATCGCTTTCCAGCCTGCTTCTACATCCCCCATTCCACCGTTGAGGTTCATATTAACGATGCTGTAAAAAAGCGCCCCATTGGTCATTCCATATTCGGTTAATGAGAAGACATAATACTTATGCGCACTGTCAGGCATGGGCACAATTAAAGCACCTTGAGTACTACTTGCGTTGTCTGTTGTCAAGGTTTGTAACCCTGTTCCATTGGGCATTACATTATGGTTCCTATCCCATGCTTTAGTGCCGTTGGAATAGAATAAAAGTTGACCGGCTGCATCGCAAACGGAAGCAGATGCTTCGTTGGCAACGATAGCTGTACTGTAGGGTGTGGGCGTTGCCCCATTAAAATTCAGACCGGAGTTTAATCCGAATGCCCAGATATTTTCCTGCTGCGCACTGCAAAAAATCGCACCGATCAAACAGATGCAGAAAGTGATCCATGCAGCTTTCTTTGTCAAATTCATAATACACATTCTAATCGTCTCGCACTGTTAATTGATGAAAAGAATGATTAAAGAAGATTAATTGTTAACCTCCTTTAATCATTGAGCTCTTTATTGTTTTACCAGTTTTTCTGTCTTCAGGATATGGTTATTCTTACCAGCAATCTGGATAAAATAAATACCGTTAGCCAACCCTTGTATGTCTATTACGGTTGTACCGGCAGTCACTTTACGTTGTAGCAACACCTTACCTTCAATGCTCATGATTTGAGCTGTGCATACTATTGGCGTAGCGATCTGAACGAGCGACGTTGCCGGGTTTGGAAATATTTTTACCAGTTTTTTAAAGTCAATATCATCCACAGATGTAGGGTTGTAGACATAAGCGACGGAAGTATCTTTACAACCTTTATTATCAGTGACAACTACTGTATAATTTCCCATTGTTGTAGCAGTATAAGTATTGTTGGTAGCGCCAGAAATAGCTGTTCCATTCAATTGCCATTGATAAGTAGCAAACGAACCAGTGCTCAGTATATTACCATTAGCCGTGATAGCAGATACCGGAAGCGGATTGACCGTTATGTTTAAGTAAGTTGTGTCACCCGCACCACAAGAAAAATTACCCGCTACCCCCAACAAACCACTGCTATTGCCAGCTGCTATATTTATAGTTTCTGTAGTGCTGCTACCACTCCAGCCATTGGGTAAAATCCAGGTATAAGAAGATGTGCCCGGCAAGGCTGAAATATTATAAGTACCCGAACTGCCGGCACAAATAGACACATTACCCAAAATGGTGTCCGCAGCGGAAACGATATCAGAACAGTCATCAAACTTAGCAATAAACAGAGGTGTATTTAAACTTTGATATGCACCAGGGGTAGCAAGGTTAGTATAATCATTAAAAAACCCTGCAATAAAAATCTGGCCCGAATCATTGGTCACTACTGATTCAATTCTTCCTTCCGCAATACTTCCGAAATAGGAGCCCCATTTCCTAACACCCATACTGTCAAACTTTACGAAATAAGCATTGCTTTCGGAAAGTAATGTCTGCTGATAGCTACCTGCAGTAGCAATGTTGGCATTGCTTCCGGTTTGACCACTAAGCAATACATTACCAAATATATCACAACTAATGCCACCATAGCCAAATTCGTTCTCTCCCTGATCGCCGCCATAATAAGTTGCCCACTGGCGAATGCCTGCGCTGTTAAACTTTACAAGGAATGCGTCCCCACCATAATGTACAGGGTTCTGCCATATTGAGGAACCACCGCCCAGGGTATCTTGATGGCTTCCTGTTGTTGCTATACCAGCCGTACTATGTGTTCTACCGGAAAGATATATATTGCCCCATTTGTCGGCTTCAAGGCCATCCCTAAGGATCAGGTCTTCTTCAGCACCTCCATACCAGGTAGCCCATTGGCGGGTACCATTGCCGGTAAACTTTACCAGCAGTATATCGTGTTTACCGCTATGCGCCGGTTGATAGCTGCCTGTAGTAGTCGCATCAGCAGGCAATATTGTTGTACTGGAACTGATGCCTACTGAGCCTATGAAAAGAACATTACCCTGGTTGTCATTTGTAATAGTCATATCTGGTGTCCAGCCTGTTTGCTGCGGAATGTTTTCACCATAATAAGTACCCCATTGACGCGCACCAGTACTATTAAATTTGGCCAGAAAAAATGCTTCTGTTCCTACGAGTTGTTCTTTATGGCTACCTATGCTGGCTATATTATCCGTACTTCTTGTACGGCCTGCCATAAACACATTTCCCGCCGTATCACAAGACAAAGCAAAAGCAATATCTTCGTTACTGCCTCCATAATAAGTAGCCCATTGTCTTGCACCTGTGCTGTCAAATTTTACCAGATAAGCGTCCTTGAAAGCACCTCCTCCAAAGACCGTTTGGTGTGCGCCCGCTGATACCAGAGAAGCATCACTCATCGTGCCTCCGGCAAGAAACACATTACCATTCTTATCACAGGCAAGGCCAGTACCAATGCCATAAACAGTCTTACCATAATAAGTAGCCCAAAGTCTTTGTCCGGCACTGTTGAATTTTGCAAGAAACTGATTACCTTCCCAGCTATTAACGAGTATAGGCGCTGATTGAAAGGATCCTGTTGTTGCAATATCAGACATGCTGTAAGCTATACCTCCAACGTAAATATTACCTTTAGGATCTGTCCTTATTACCAATTGATCAAGATTATCATTGTAGTCAAAAGGAGTACCATAATAAGTACCCCATTCCAAAGTAGGATCAATAACTAAAGTGCCTTTGTGTGGAGCGGTATAAAAGCTTAGCACATTATCTTTTAACCTAAATGAAGAAGCAATGACATGACCCGCTTTGGTATAACTATGTGGTGCTGATTCCTTAACAGTGCCCATCGGCGTTTGCGCAGAAATACTGCCGTCTTTGTTCAGCGCTAAACCTGTTGCTCCTTTATACTGTATTTTAATGTCCGCAACGTTGCCACCTGGTCGGACAATAAAGTCATGCTCCAATCGACCTTGTGCATTAAAGTAAAATACCCAGTCAATATTGGGATACACTTCTTGGTAAGTGATCTTTTTATATGCATAAGCACGAGTAGCTTCCTGGCTCAAAAAGTATTGATCAAAGTAATTTTGTTTTTCTTCGGCTAGCACTCTGGCGTTTTTATTAGCACCGATTAGCACTACGTCCATGCGATACATTGCTATTGTAGTATTGACCGCTGTCTTTTCCGTAGTTATCGTTTTTGCAAATTGATAATGCATTTCACCTTTGCCGATAAACACATTGACCCCTCCGCCAAGTACCTTAAAATCAATATCACCACGAAGATGGCCATACTGATCTTTTATCTGTCCTTTGTTTTCGGTAAATACAAAACCCGCCTGTGTTACTTTTTTCTTTATGTCTGCCGTGTTAGTTTTAGCTGTGGCCGATGACCTTGCATAATCACTTACTTCTTTGTCTATATCCCGTGCCTGTACTGTCTCGACCAGCAAAGCGAACACAGCCATTAGTGTAAATACTTTTCTTTTCATAATTATTTGTTTTAGATTTACCGATGAATAATGTCTGATTTCTGTCAAAATCCGGCGCTTTTTTCTGTTACAAAGAAAGATTGTTTGTTCATCAGAAAAAGAGAGTGAATAATCCATATTAGTATTCATTATATAAAACACAACCGAAGCAATTGTACTCGTCGGGTATGGCCATTATTCTATGCAGCATAGTTTTTTCAAATTATTCAGCAGTCTTTTTGTAGTCTTTGTATTTCTTTCATTTTGGGGTTTTGTTTTACACGGGCAAAAACTCCCGGGTCATATCCGGAAAGAGCAATCCCCTATTTCAACTGCCAGTCCTCTACCCAACAATAAACAGGTAATTCTGCTCATCGACTCAGCCATCGCTTTGTCACAACAAGATGCGGACGCTGCTCTTACCTTACTCCATAAAGCCATAAAAGCAGCTCTGCATCATGGCCGGGATAGTGATGCTGCTGAAGCCTTCAGCCACATTATTACTATTTATAACAATAAGGGGAAATATCAGGAAGCTTATGCCTTTGGTCAGCAAATGTTGGAGATAGCACTTTCCAGAAAAATGGAAGTGATGTTAACTACAGTATACAATAGCTTTGCTAATCGCTTTCAGCGCACCGGTCATTACGATTCCTCGATGTACTATTATTACAAAGCCATAGCTACAGTTGAGCAAAGCAAAACCTATCCCAATAAAGCAGCGCTACCAACGCTTTACACCAACCTAAGTGGCGTATTGATACTATTGGGTGATGATGAAAAATGTATTGCTTACCTGAATAAGGCCGAGGCAATAGCCAAGGAGATTAAACGCTGGCACCTGCTCTCTCTTATTCTGATCAACAAAGGCAACGCCTTTAATAATTTACGGCAACATGATTCAAGCAGTAAAAATCTTATTGAAGCCTTAGCCATTGCGAAGAAGAATAATTATCTGCAATGGGAACATCTTGCATTGAGTAACCTTGGCAGTACTAAATATCAGCAAGGGAAGCTGAAAGAGGCATTGTATTATCTGCAACAGGCAATCAAGTTGAAGGGGGATATTGATCCCAATTATCAGAATACAAATATTTCTTTATTAGGAAAAGTATACTTGAGCCTTGGTAATTACACACTAGCCGAGAACTACCTATTGCAATCTTTGCGTACCGCAGAACAACTAAATATTGCACGGGACCTAGTGGAAAGCCACCAGTTGTTGGCCGGTCTTTACGACAAAATCAATGATCATAAAAAAGCATTTGACCATCAATATCTTTATACCGTGCTTAAGGATAGTATAGAAGGACAAGAGACCAAACAGAACATCAACCAACTGGAGATTAAATATCAAACGGCTCAAAAGGATAAGGAGCTCGTTAAAAAGGAACTACAGATCAGTAAACAAAAAACCCAGATCAAGCAACGTAATTTATGGATTGTAGGCATTTCTTCGGGCGCACTTCTGCTTGCAGCCATTGTTACGTTATTGTATACACTTTACAGAAGTAGCTGGCACCAGAAACGATTCCAGGATGAGAAATTCCGTAACCTGGAACAGGAACAGGAAATAGGCCAGCTAAGGGCCATGATGAAGGGAGAAGAAAAAGAGCGTATCCGTATCGCTCAGGATTTACATGATGGCATTGGCGGCATGCTCGCTTCCATTAAAATGAACCTGAATACTATCGGTAAAGAACAATCAGAATTGCGTATACTACCCAATTTTATTAAGGTTTCGGGTATGCTTAACGAAACAGCAACCGAGGTGCGTAAAACCGCCCATAACCTGATGCCTGATGCCCTCAGCAAGCAAGACCTTCGGGCTGCACTCCTGCAATATTGCGAGAACAATAGTAGCACGACCCTTCACATAGATCTTCAATATGATGTAGCCGAACAAATCAATAAAGATGCCGAGCTTTTTATATACCGTATTGTTCAGGAACTGGTACAGAATATGGTAAAACATGCTAAGGCTAGTTATGCCGTCATCCAACTAATGTTGCATAATAACAGTCTAAGCATTACTGTAGAAGACAATGGTATCGGCTTTGACACTACGGTACCTACCAAAGGATCCGGATTACAAAATATGAATAAGAGAGTGGAAACGTTACAAGGTTACATTTCTATATCTTCAGGTAAGGGCAAAGGAACAACCGTACATATTGAATTTGATTTTAACAAGCTAAAAAAATTGTGATCACTGTATGATGAATATACAAATAGCCATTGCAGATGACCATCCCATGATAATCGATGGGCTTCAAAATATATTGCCTCATTATCCGGAGCTAACACTTAAGGGTTGTTATAAAAACGGGAAAGCACTGTTAGAAGGATTAGAAACACAGCTTCCCGATGTATTGTTATTGGACATACAGATGCCTGATATTACCGGAGATGAATTAACTCCTATACTACTAAAAAAATATCCAGACTTAAAAATATTGGTGCTGACCAATTTTGACAGCGCCTTATACGCTAATAATATGTTCAAGCGGGGCGCAAGCGGCTACCTGCTGAAAACCGCCGAAAATACTACCTTAATCGAAGCCATAAAAACAGTGTACTCCGGCGGGCAGTTTATTGAAAGCACGATGAAAGAAAAGATCAGGGAGATGAGTATCAGGGATAAAAATGCTTCCTTTTCCAAGTCCACCTTAACACCACGGGAAATAGAGATCCTTCAACTGTTGGTAAATGGCTGCACAGCCCCTCAAATAGCGGAGCAATGCTTCCTGAGTTTAAGAACAGTTGTAAATTACCGTACCAGCATTATGCTTAAGTTGAATGTGAACAACACGGCCATGCTGGTAAAAAAAGCCTTGACTACCGGACTTGCGCAATAAGATTATCCTAACATTGACAATCTCATGCCTTCTTTTAAGTAAGCGAAAATTTCTCCTATCGCTTTAAAATAGAGGCTATTCAATTATGAATAGCCTCTATTTTAAGTTTAATCAAAATGTACGTACACTTAGCTTTGGAAGATCCGTGTAATAATTCTTAACAATTTGGCAATAACAGATTCATAATATTCTATCACTTTTGCATGTCATCAGGGCTTCTTTAAAATACTTTGTATTGTCAGTCAAGGATACAGTAGAGCACAGAAGTATTGAGCGTAGATTATTATGAAAAAAATTGTTCTGTGTACCCTTAGCATTTTAATATGCCTGTTGGTTGCTTTTTCCTTGTCTGCAACTAAAAAACAGGATATCCTTTCCCAAAGCACTATTTCACAATTCAGGCTGGATGCCAAAGCATTTGCCATAGCCACAACAACCTTACAAGATAAGCTGAACGGGCTTACTTCAGAAGATAAGGAGACTGTTGCAGAGGCCGTAACCGCATTGAAAGATACCAGGCTTGCTTATAAAAAGATTGAATTTTTTATGGAATACTATTTTAAGTATCCGGTCAATCTTTATAACCGCGCGCCTGTTTATGAAATTGAGGAGCCATATATGGAATTCCAGGCTCCTGTAGGTTTGCAGGTTATAGAAGATCTGTTATTGGATGAAGACCCTTTTCAAAACAAAAGAGCGTTACAGGAACAGGCAGAAACCATCAGCTCTTCTGCTGCGGATATACCCGCAATTATATATGGGTTAGAAACCAATGACGGGCAAATTGCAGCAGCAATAAGGCAAGAACTGATACGGATAATGACTTTAGGGATTACAGGTTACGATGCTCCCAAACTCAAGACCGGGATTGCAGAATCAGCGATAGCTTTGCAAGCAGCAAAAACAGTGTTGTTGCCCATTCTCGAAAACGTTCGGAGCAGGAATTCAGATAGCGTTTTATGGTACCTGGATGTAAGTTTAGAATATCTGGCGGAAAATATTCCTTTCGATGGTTTTGATAGAATGGGGTTCCTTACAAAGGCTGCGTTGCCTTTACAAATGCATCTTAATAATTTTATTAAAGATCAGCACTGGGACATTGACGATGCATCCATACTGAATTATAATACCCAAAACCTGTTTAGCCGGAACCCCTTTAAAACTGATTCTTTTCTTACTTATCCTAAAGATACCGGAGGCATGATTGCCCGCCTAGGAGAAGTGCTTTTTTTTGAAAAAAGATTGTCGGGAAATGGGGAAAGAAGCTGCGCTACATGTCATCGCCCGGATAAATATTTTACAGATGCACTTCCCAGAAGTATCGCTTTTAATAAAAGGGATACTGTAGCGCGTAATGCTCCTACCCTGCTTTATGCGGCTTTGCAGCATGGTCAGTTTTTAGACGCGAGGTCTGCATCTTTAGAAGAGCAGATCGTTGCAGTACTCGGCAATCCTGCTGAAATGAATGCAGACTTACAAAAGGTTTCGGGTAACATTAATGATAAAGTTTATCGGAAATTATTTAAAAAAGCATTCCCGAAAACAAAGAAAGATTCCTTGATTTCCGTTACCCGTATTTCAAGAGCTATTGCAGCTTATGAAAGGACACTTACGCCGTTCAACTCTCCTTTTGACAGGTATGTACAGGGTGATCACAGTGCAATGAATCCCGGCCAGATCAGAGGGTTTAATTTGTTTATGGGTAAAGCACAATGCGGCACTTGTCATTTTGCCCCGGTATTCAATGGCTTGCTTCCTCCTTTATACACCGTTACCGAACTTGAAGTTCTGGGTGTACCAAAAAATGGAAGCCTTACCCAACCTGTATGGGATGATGATGAAGGAAGATATGGTGTCTTCAAAATTAAGTTCTATAAAGGAGCATTTAAAACACCTACCGTCCGCAATGCTAGTGCCACAGCACCTTACATGCATAATGGAAACTTCAGAACGATGGAAGAGGTTATTGAGTTTTATAATAAAGGTGGTGGAGCTGGGATAGGTCTTGCCACACCAACACAAACACTTTCCGAACGTCCACTCAACCTTAGTCCTGCGGAAATAAAAGACATAGCTGACTTTATCACTTCTTTGAAAGATGAAATTTGATATATAAGAATAGCAATTGCCTGGAAACAATTTGGTTACAATTACTTAACCCCCAAGGTGTTATTAAGTGATGAGAACGGACTTCCTTTGCGCAAAATTTTCCAATATGCTCAGAAAGATACCCGTTTTGCTATGTTCCGGCTTACTCCTGCTGGCTGGCACGGCAACCTATGCACAGCCGGTGCAGACATTGATCAGAACAGTTAACTCAGTAGAAGATGATGCGGAACAATGTATACCAGGGGGCACTGGTATTTTTGGAAGGATGAACCTTGGCAGCTCAGATCTTGACATTAGTACTGATGGCACACAAAAACTGATGATGGGAATGCGGTTCGAAAATCTGCCTATTCCTCCACAGGCTATTATCCAAAGCGCTTATATCCAGTTCACCACTAAGGGTGACTCAAACCCTGTTGCGGGTGACGTTTATATTACCGTACAAAACAGTGATAGTGCAGCCATATTTGTGGATACTTTATACAATATGTCGGGACGTCCAATGGTAGCAGATTCCGTACTATGGCCCACTAATGCAAGTTCTACCTGGGCAAGTGCATCAGGCGGCACATCCGGCCCTGACCAGAAAACAACAAACTTTGCAAGTGTGCTGCAACAAGTAATCAACAGGCCGGGCTGGAATGGTAGTTCGCTTGTTGTCCTGATGAAGGGGGAAGGCGCTAAGTCGGCCTGGACTTACAATGGTAGCCCCTTATACGCTCCCAAGTTGATTATCCAGTATGAAGGCTATCCGACACCTATGCCGGTTATCAATTTTCCTATACCCAAAGCAAGCTCCTGGAAATACCTTGATGATGGTACAGATATGGGAACTGCCTGGACTGCCCCTGCTTTTAATGATTCCGCATGGGGTTATGGTCCTGGTAAATTGGGGTATAATGACAATGCAGCAGCAATTATTAATTATGGACCCAATCCTGCTAACCGGTATATAACTTATTATTTCAGGAAGCAAATCAATATACCCAACCTTGTAGCCCTTGATGATACGCTTGTCATTAGCCTGCTGAAAGATGACGGAGCAATTGTTTATATAAATGGCGCAGAAGCTCTGAGAAGCAATATGCCTTTGGGACCTGTTAATTATCAGACCAAAGCGCTTACCGATATTAACGGAACAGAAGAAGCTTCATATGCTTCTTATTATATTCCCAAAACATTACTTACAAATGGTATGAATATCATAGCTGTTGAAGTACATCAAAAAGATAGCACCAGCGATGACCTGGGCTTTGATCTTGAACTAAAAGAAAGGGCACTACCGGCTTTGATCAGAGGCCCCTACCTGCAGATGGCTACAAGCAACAGTATGAACATCCGCTGGCGTACAGACGAGCCTGTAGCCGGACAGGTACATTATGGAACTTCGATTGGTGCTTTAACGCAAGTGACTGCTGATCCTGCACTATTGACAGAACATGAGATCAAGCTTACAGGCCTCACGCCTTATACTAAATATTATTATTCCATTGGCACTTCCTATGGTTCTGCCTTACAGGGGGATACTGCCAATTACTTTTACACCCTTCCCATAGCCGGCAATACCGATAGTCTTTATCGGATTGGTGTGGTTGGCGATTGCGGCAATAACTCTACCAATCAGCGTAGCGTAAGAGATCAGTTGTCGGCTTACCTGGGGGGCAATTATATGAATGCCTGGATTTTATTGGGCGATAATGCCTATAATACCGGTACAGATGCAGAGTATCAGGCTGAGTTCTTTAATATATACAAAGATCAGTTTCTGAAACAGAATCCATTATTCCCGGCACCCGGCAATCACGATTATGGCAATAGCCAAAGCTCACCTTCTGTAGGGAATCATATTCTTGCACCTTATTACCAAAACTTCACGATGCCTATGCAAGGAGAGTCCGGTGGCCTGGCCTCTAACTCGGAAGCATTTTATTCATTCGACATTGGTAATGTCCATTTCCTTTCCCTTGATTCTTATGGTAAGGAAGATGGGGCAACAACCAGGTTATATGATACAACCGGTGCACAGGTTCAATGGGTCAAACAAGATCTGGAAGCGAATAGCAACAAAGGCTGGATCGTTGTTTACTGGCATCATCCACCTTATACTATGGGCTCTCATAATTCAGATGCAGAAGCAGAGCTGGTTAACATCAGGCAGAAGTTTATCCGCATCCTGGAACGTTATGGCGTCGACTTGATTTTGTGTGGCCATAGCCATGATTATGAACGCTCCAAACTTATGCAAGGAAATTATGGTGCAGAAGCTTCATTTGATTCTACAATTCACAACCTAAACCAGTCTACCGGATTGTATAATGGCTCTGTCAACTCATGCCCTTATATTAAAGATTCGACCAGCAATTACCAGGGTACTGTTTATGTAGTTTCCGGCTCTGCGGGACAACTTGAAGGAGAACAACCGAACTATCCGCATGATGCACTCCCATTTGCAAACTCAACAGTCGGAGGCTCTATGATCCTTGAGGTAAAAGGAAACCGTCTGGATGCTAAGTGGATATGTTCGGATGGAGTGATCCGCGATAAGTTTACCATGATGAAAGATGTGAACAAAAAGATAGTTGCTCCGATTTATAACGGGGAATCTATCAGTCTGGAAGCGAGTTTTAACAGTGACTATACCTGGCAAGGTGTAAACAGCACAGATAAATCAGTAACTGTTAGTCCTGTCGATACTACTGTCTATACGGTAAAAGACAGTAATACCTGTCTTGCTGATACTTTTATAGTTCAGGTCCTTAGTGTTCCATTACCTCTTAGTTGGGGCTATATAAAAGCAAGTCATTATGATGTCCATTCCAATCTGGTATCCTGGCAAACATTGCAGGAAATGAATACCCGGGTATTTGAAGTAGAACGTTCTGAAAACGGTGTTTCTTTTGCCACTATCGGCACGGTACCTGCAGCAGGGAATTCCGCTGTTCCGGTTGCATATACTTTTCTGGACAAGACGATAACAAATGGGAAACCGGCATACTATTACCGCATACACCAAAAGGACATAGATGGAAAATCTGTGTATTCTTCTACTGTTCAGGTATCGGGTAACAACGGACTGGCGGCCAATACGGAAGTCATTGTAGTACCTAATCCCGGGCATATTAATCAAATGCAAATACGTATAAGTGACAACAAATCGGTTACTGCAAACATTGTGTTGACAGATTTGTCGGGTAGAGTGATTACTAATAAAACATACCTGCTTACAAATCAGGGGCAATTGTTCCTGCCGGAAATAAATAGCGGTATTTATCTTCTTTCTATTATCAGTGAAGGCAATTCAAGTGTAAGGAAAATAGTAATTCCATAAGATTGCTATTTAGCCCAAGTTGCTAATAAAAGAATTTTTTGTTTTCAGATTATTTAAACATTGTGTGTTTATCTGTTGTGTGAAGGCAGTGGCTGTTTTACGGTCGCTGCATTTTTTTATCGCATGAAAACGGTATGTGAAGGAAAAAAGTAAGTAATTAACTCGTTTTCTTAGTGCCACGCACATTCTAAGATATTACAAGCTAAAGATATGCGCAAATGCGTACATCAACCCCCGAAACCCTAGTGGAATGTACAATGGACTGTGTGTTGTGGCGTATCAAAATAGCCTAAGGGATTCCCCTTTAGGAAACTGATTGCTGAATGTGTAAATTCCAATTTTATTTCTCCCTTATTGGTGATTTTTTGCTATTCTCTATTTGTCAATTTACCGATACCAAGCAGCACCTCAATATTGCTTTGTTTTCTCTTTGGAATTTTATAGACCATATTTCATTTATGGTAATGCAATCTGTAATACGATACGGCCTTCAATCTCACCTTTTTTCATCTGGTCGAATACAGAATTGATATCTTCCAGTTTTGCGATGTGTATAGTAGCCTTTACTTTGCCTTCTACTGCAAAAGCGATGGCTTCCTGCATATCCTTCCGGGTACCGACAATGGAACCTCTTACAGTATAACGGTTGAGCACAGTATCAAAAATGGGCAGGTCAAAACTACCGGGAGGCAGACCATTCAAAGAAATTGTTCCTTTTCTGCGTAGTGTAGAAAGACCTTGTTTAAAAGCAATGGGTGACACAGCCGTTACCAAAACACCATGCATCCCACCTGTTTCTTTTTTCAGGTAAGTACCCGGATCTTCTTGTCTTGCATTAACAGTAAGATCTGCACCAAGGCTACGGGCCAGGGCCAGCTTGTCATCCGCCACATCAATAGCTGCTACATGCAGTCCCATAGCTTTGGCGTATTGTACAGCCAGGTGTCCCAAGCCTCCAATACCAGATATTGCTACCCATTCACCAGGTTTAGCTTCTGTTTCTTTCAAACCTTTATATACGGTAACACCGGCACAAGTGATCGGAGCCATTTCTGCGAAATTGATGCCCGCAGGAAAACGTGCTACATAGCGGGCATCGGCCACTACGTATTCGGCATAACTTCCGTCGACGCTGTAACCACCATTCTGCTGCGATTCACAAAGCGTTTCCCAACCAGTGATACAATATTCACAATAGCCGCAGGCACTGAACAACCAAGGCACGCCTACGATATCGCCTTCCTTAACCTGATGTACGCCTCTACCCAAAGCTACCACGTAGCCTACGCCTTCATGTCCGGGAATAAGAGGTAATTGGGGCTTTACAGGCCAGTCGCCTTCGCAGGCATGGAGATCAGTATGGCAAACGCCACTCGTGATGATCTTTACGAGCACCTGGTTTTCACCCGGTTCTTTCACCGGAACTTCTTCAATTTGCAAAGGTGTGCCGAAAGCATGAAGTACGGCAGCTTTCATTGTTTTGGGTATCATTTGTAGCGTGTTTAAATAATCGTAAACGAAAGCCTGTTTTTATTAGAAATATGGTTACAAAGAAACACCAGAGCGTTCAGGCTTTCAATGACAACCAACAGCAACATTAATGACGTATGTCAGTCAACGTGGTGAAGCCAGCCCTGAAAAAGATTTCCCGCAGAAAAGTGATTATCCTCATAGGCGTAGACAACGAATGTCATGCTATGTTCTAACCTAACTCATCGTTTTCGTTTACACACGAAGCGATCTTTGCCCTGTCGTTTTGATGATTGTATGCAGGTAGTGCAAACACACCTCAACCTACCAGACAAAACGGTCTCAGCAGATCTTTCCGAATAACATTTATTCCACTATTAAAATAACAAAACCAATGAACATGTTTCCCCGTATCCGTATTATGGCTACCCTGGCGCTGGTATTAACCGGTGGCTTCCTGTATGCCCAGTCTTCTTACCCGCTTTCCGGAGATTGCTCCATTAAGATCCACGGTGATTCCAATCTGCATGGCTGGGAAGAAACCGCAAAAAAAGTAAGCGGTAGCAGCCAGATATCCTGGAACAGCGATGGCACCTTTAATGTAACCGCACTTCGGCTGGCTATAGATGTTATGTCCATCAAAAGCACCGAGGGCTCTACTATGAACAACAAAACTTATAAGGCCTTAAATGCAAGTAAAAACCCTAGCATCACTTTTACCCTTACAACTCCACTCAAATCCGTAGCCAATGGCAGCATGATCAACGCAACTGGCAACCTGACCATTGCAGGCGTGACCCGGCAGGTTGTATTGCATGTAAAAGCAACCACCTATGGACATAGCAAGATCGTATTCGATGGTTCTCAAAAGATCAAAATGAGCGAATTCGGCATTACTCCGCCCACTGCTCTTTTAGGTACTTTAAAAGTAGCCGACAATGTGACCATCAAGTTTATAACAAATTTTGCAACCAATATTATCTAACAAACAAACCATTAAAATCTAAAAAATGAAAATCGCATTCTATTCATTATCCATGTTGTTCATGACCCTTGCCGCTTTCAGAACAACAGCACAGCACTCTACCCTACAGTTTCTGCGCTCAGACGACATTCAGTATTTCCGCCACAATGATAAAAACGGCATCAATACTTTTGAGACTACAAAGAATGATTCTGCCGGATTCTCTGGCCTTAAGGTGAAGCTGGGCGGCAGCTTTACCCAGGATTTCCAAGGACTGCGGGCTAGCAACAGCGCCGATCCTGTAATGGTCAACGGTGTCAATACCAATCAAGTGACCACACTGACCAATGGCTTTAACCTGGCTATGGCCAACCTCAACATTGATGTTCAGTTGGCTGATGGTATCAGAATGAACCTCACTACCTACCTCTCTACGAGGCACCATGAAGAAACCTGGGTAAAGGGGGGCTATATCCAGTTTGACAAACTTCCTTTCCTGAAAAGCAATGTCATTGACCGGATCATGGATCATGTTACGATCAAAGTGGGTGATTTCGAAGTGGATTACGGCGATCAACATTTCAGGAGAACAGATGGTGGTAACAGTATTTATAACCCTTTCGTGGAAAATTACATTATGGATGCTTTTGCAACAGAGATCGGTGGCGAGATCTATTACCATACTAATAACGGCCTTTTTGCTATGGCAGGTATCAGCAATGGCGCTCTGAACCCGACCGTAATTGCCCCAAGCAAAACCGATGCCGCAACTGGTAAAGTTAACCGCAATTATCCCGCATTTCATGGTAAGATCGGCTTTGACCGCCAACTGAACGAAGATTTCCGGTTACGAATCACCGGTTCTTATTATGGCATTCAAAGTGCTTCAAACAACACATTATATTGGGGTGATCGTGCTGGTTCCCATTACTTCATGGTGATGGAGAATACCGCTGCAAATGCAACAGACAATGCATGGTCCGGCCGCTACAATCCTTCCTTCAGCCAAGAAGTGAATGCATTTACGATCAACCCTTTCCTGAAATACAAAGGGCTTGAATTGTTTGCTACCTATGAACTGGTACGTGGTCGCACCATTACCGAAACCGATACACGCAAAGCCACACAATATGCAGCCGATCTGATATACCGCTTCACTACCGGCAAAGAGAATTTCTGGATCGGTGCGCGCTACAACAATGTTTCCACAACACTTGCTGGCAGCCTTGCTGATGTAAGTATAGACAGGATCACCGGATCTGCCGGATGGTTCCTAACCCGCAACATTATGTTGAAAGCAGAATACGTAAGCCAGGTATATCACGATTTTCCAAAAGCTAATATTCGTTCCGGCGGCAAGTTCAGCGGTGTAATGGTAGAAGCTTCCGTTGGTTTTTAAGATTGCATAATGATTTATAAAACTAATTAGTCATCCAGTCAATTTTGCGGATCATGCGATGCAAAGGAATAATCCTGCTTTTGATGCTTTTTGCCTTGTTGGGTGTGTCCTTCAAGGTTAGCAAGTCTATCGATGTTACCTATTCCTTTGCAAAAGAAAGCAGGTTGAGCATTGTGGGGACAACCAATGTAGCCGGGTTCGGTTGTGTGTCCCATGAATTGTCTTCCGTATTGCGCGCCACAGTTTATCCAGACGATGCCGGAACTGATATAGCATTTAAAAATGCAGTATTGAATGTGGGCGTTGACTTATTGGATTGCGGGAACAGTAAAATGAACAAAGATCTTTGTCGTGCATTGCAATCCGGTAAATATCCTTATATAACCATCTGCCTTTCCTCGATTAAAAGTACGGGGAAGGCAGATGGTATTGCTACAGAATGGATTGAATTTATAGCCAGAATAACGATCACAACCGCCGGAGTAAGTCAACCAGCATCTGTCCTGTTCCGGGCCACGAAGCTAGATGAGTCACAACTGCGTATTACCGGTCAGCATACGCTATTGCTAAGCAGCTTCGGGATAAAACCACCTACTGCTCTACTTGGAGCAGTTAAAGTGCGCGATGCCATTACGATTAAATTCGATTTGCTGATGAGTATGCGGATCATAGTATAATAAATTTAAAGTGCAGGTAAATCAATCTTTAAGCCAGCATCTCAACAAAGTATTGAAGCTCGTCACCAAACGATATGCCGCGCTGGAACTCTTCCTGAAAACTACGGTAAGTAACCAGCATTGTATTGCATCCTTAATATGATCAGGATCATAAATTCCCGTGATAACGGTCATCAGCTATTCATAACGACAAGGGTAACTTTATTTTTTAATACATTAGAATAATGCCTGCTTACAAATCTTAAACCATAATCCGGAGGCCTTACTGCTGGAATCTATACCTGTATTGATTATAGAGTCTGTGTTGGAGCCAAAGAGTTTTGGAAACCTAATTAATAACCATAGACATATTAATCTTATGAAACAAAACATGGGAGTAATTGATAGAGTCGTACGAATGCTTATCGCTGTCGTGATTGGCATATTGTATTTCACGGATCAGGTTTCCGGCATAGCCGGCATTTTACTTTTAATTCTTGCCGGTATTTTTATACTTACTAGTTTTATGGGTTCTTGTCCACTCTATTTGCCTTTTGGCATTTCAACCAAAAAAAAAAAATAAATCTTAGTCTTTAAAAAACAAACAATGGAACAGATTGAAACACCAATAGCAATGCCCCGAATAGGAGACAAAGCTCCTGGATTTAAAGCAATCACTACACAAGGTGATCTTAATTTTCCCGCTGATTACGATGGCAGATGGGTCATCTTATTTAGCCATCCGGCCGACTTCACCCCGGTTTGCACTTCCGAGTTTATGACCTTTGCCAAAATGGAGCCTGAATTTACTGCGTTAAATTGTCAACTGGTTGGCTTGTCAATTGATGGGTTATATAGCCATATTGCCTGGTTAAGAACTATCAAAGAAAAGATTGAGTTCAAGGGCATGAAAAATATGGAGGTGAAATTTCCATTAATTGAAGACATAACGATGGAAGTGGCAAAAAAATACGGGATGATACAACCAGGAGAAAGTTCTACCAAGGCAGTAAGAGCCGTTTTCTTTATTGACCCCAAAGGAATGATCCGTGCTATTATTTATTATCCACTTTCAATGGGAAGAAATTTTGACGAATTAAAAAGGGCTTTGATAGCCATGCAAACCGCCGATATGTATGGTATTGCCACACCTGCTGATTGGCAACCGGGTGATGATGTACTTGTACCCACGGCGGGTTCCTGTGGTGTTGCAACTGAACGAATGAGAAATACAGAAGAAATGACTTGCTCCGATTGGTTTTTCTGCACCAAGCCACTATCCATTGAAAAAGTAAAAACTAAATGAAACGGGTGCTCAGTCTGAGATACAGAAATGAAAAAGTATCGTGTGTTCTCCAAAATTAAGGTGCCGGAAGCAGCATTGAAGTAGCCACGCTGCCCTGCACATTCTACGGATATTACGAGCAAAGATGTACGCAAATGCGTACATCTTCTTAAGCACTTTGTCACTTTTATATCTGGAAGAACATATTTACTAAATTCGCAGCCAATTATAATCTACCTGTCTTTTCATGCGCTCTCCATACTGTAGTTACCATTCCGGACTGAAACTCCAGTTTGTCGATGGTAAGATGCAACCTGATATCACAAGAACTATCCCTCGTTCTACAAAACAAAGGTGGAAAGGGGAAAATATCCATTCTTTCTGGACACCCTACCCTCTACAGGAGTATCTGCCCCGGAGATTAAAAGAAGAAAATACAACATTGAAAGTCCAGGTAAGATCATTATTTTACTTGGTTGCGATCTATAAGGAGCTGGTCGCTTTATTGCCGGTCAAATCTAATCAGGTGCTGGCAATTCGAAAAAGTATGGAGCGGTTGTTGCATTATTGCAACAAAAACGGGTTAGACAATTCGATATGGCGGTACCTTCCATGCTCCACCAAACAATGGAAAGTATGGGAGCGGACAAAGACATTGCCTGAATTCCTTGCAGGGCCTCTGCCGCAGGCAAAACCCGCAACAACTATCAGTATCGGAACAGGAAATAATCCGGACCGGATGCGCCAATAAAGAGTATGAAAACTGGCCTTTGAACAGCATTTATTATCAGATGTTGAGAGAGAAAAAAATCAACTGCTGCCAAAGCACGTTCTATAAATATTGCAGATGTTGGATATTACCCGCAAACGAATAAAGAAACCTAAAAAATACGCTCCTTTTGTAGCTGATGAAGCCTTAAAAGTGTTACATCAGGATATTACCATATTCAGGACCATAAACAGGATAAAGCATTACATCTATGTGATCCGTGATAATTTCAGCAGGGCTATCCTTGCTTGCAAGGTAGTTACCGAATATAATAGCGAACTGGCCAGGCAAACGTTAGAAGAAGTGTTGCAAAGGTTTGACCTTATGGACAAGGAAGGGACTCTTGTTACCGATGCTGGTATGGAGAATAAGGGAAAGTTGGAAGACTGGCTTAATAAACCGGGACTACTTTGGGAGAAATTGATTGCACAGCTAGATATCATACAAAGCAACAGCATGGTGGAAGCAGCCAACAAAATACTTAAATACCGTTTTCTATATACGAAACCCGTTGCTGACACCGATGAGTTGATCAACAAGTTGGAAAATGCTGTAAAAAGTTATAACAATATCCCTAATGGACAGCTGTATGGTTTTACACTTAACGAAGTTCTGGCTGGTGCCAGACCGGATAAGCATCATTTCAAATCATACATAACCTCGGGTAAAAAACAAAGGCTAACCGAAAACCAGGACTTTCCTTGTAAAATGGTTTGCCAGACCTAGTAGCGTCTAACATCCAAAGCTCTTTTTCATAGTTGTCTTTCCACGCTAAAGCTGTGAAGGGTAACTATGCCTCAAAGGTTTTGCTAGTACAGATTTACCGACTTATCCTTTGCCCTAAAATGTACGCAAATGTGTACATTTTAGCTCGGAATCCTCATGGAATGCGCCGAGGTGGTGTCACTTATCTACCTAATAAATAGGGAGTTAGGAGCAAAAAAAACGGGGCAAAGAGTGATTTCTCACTTTTGTCCCGATCAGTAGCGAGAAGGGGAAATTCTTTGAAACCCTATTGTCAATTTTAGAGCTTATTGAACCAATCTTTGCAAATAATTCTATTTGCAAATACCACTAAATATCGAACATACTTTAGATCATTATAAAATAGAATAACGAGATATCGTCGGGCATTTATCCCCTCCTACGAAATATCGTTGATCCGGAATTAGACTTGATTATTACAGTATCTGATTTTCAGCCTTTTAAAGATGTGGCCTTCTATTTGCCTATTAAATTAAGAAGACAAAAATGATTGCAATCGTATTAACCTTCGGCATTCAATTTCATCCACTTAATCTTTAAAAACACCTTTATGAAACGCACATTATTTGCTGCAGCCTTTGTATTGAGCACACTTCCAGGATTTGCTCAAAAACCTTCTACTGCTTTACTTAATCCTACCAACCACGCACTCGTACTAATCGACTACGAAGGTCAAATGGCTTTTGCCACGAAGAGTATAACCATTGATCAACTACGGCAAAACACAGCACTTATAGCTGGCGCTTCAAAAATATTCAACATACCCACAATCGTCACAACAGTAGCTGAAAATTCATTCAGTGGTCCGGTCTTCCCGGAAATTCAGGATATATATCCAACCTCGGTTTACATTGATCGTACCACAATGAATACTTGGGAAGACCTGAATGCGCATAAAGCCATAACAGGTAAAAACAAGAAGAAGCTTGTCTTTGGCGGCTTATGGACCAGCGTGTGTATTGTGGGTCCTGTATTATCTGCATTAAGTGAGGGCTATGATGTCTATGTGATAGCTGATGCCTGTGGCGATGTAAGTCCTGAAGCCCACAATTTTGCCATAGATCGAATGATACAGGCAGGAGCCCATCCTATGACATCATTACAGTATTTATTAGAACTACAAAGAGACTGGGCCAGGCAGGAAACATACGCAGCTGTAAATGACCTTGTAGTTAAATACGGTGGGGCTTATGGCATAGGTGTACAGTATGCCCGCAAGATGTTAAAGCACTAATTCAAATCACATCCATTTTAAAAATAAATAACCATGACACGAAGTATTAAAACATTCAGCATAGGGAAAATATTTATGGCAACAGTGATCATATTGTTTGCCCTAGCACTTTCATCCGTAAATAGTTTCGCACAAAAGGTGCACAATATTGTATTGGTCCATGGTGCCTTTGCAGATGGCTCCGGCTGGCAAGGTGTGTACAACCATCTTACAAAAAAAGGATACCATGTATCAATCGTCGCTAATCCTAACACAGGCCTGGTAGATGATGTCGCTGCAACAAAAAGGGTACTGGACCGGCTTGATGGCCCTGCAATATTAGTAGGCCATTCCTATGGCGGAGCTATAATTATCGAAACCGGTCTTCATAAGAACGTTGCAGGACTTGTATTCATTGCAGCCTTGCTCCTGATGCGAATGAAACATTGCTTCAACTTTCGCAAGCAGGACCTCAAGCTGTCAATTCAGGTATTCTCCCACCACAAGATGGATTTTTATGGTATGATAAGGCAAAGTTTCATTCTGGCTTCTGTGCCGACTTAAGTAAAGAACAAGCAGCCTTTATGTATGATGCCCAGGTGCCTGTATCCGCAGCCGTTTTCGTAACGCCTATAAAGAGTGCTGCGTGGAAAACCAAGCCCAGTTGGTATATTGTGGCTACTGAAGATCAAACAGTACTTCCCGATGGTCAGCGCCTTATGGCTAAAAGAGCAAATGCAAAAGTCGTAGAAATAAAAGGCAGCCATCTTGTTTTTATCTCACAACCAGAAGCAGTAGCTAACGTTATTGAACAGGCAGCTAAGTAGACGTTGAATATAAAATAATCATCTTGGCTATTGAACCTGGAGACATGCAAACGTTTGTAGTAATTGTACAGACGTTTGCATATTTATCTTCAACTACACTTTAAATTCTCTTTTGATACCTAATTTTTTCATCTTTGAAGCTAAGGTAGTCGGTGGAACACCGAGTATCTCAGCGGCGCCACCAGGGCCTCTTATACGACCCATGCATTTATTCAACACTGCCAGTATATGACCTCTTTCATTTTCCTCGATAGTCTTTACATACCAATCCTGATTCTTAATTTCTTCGCGTATATCCTTTGTAACAGGCAATGGAATATCTTCCAGTACATTTGTCTTAGATAGCAGGATACTGCGTTCAATAAGGTTCTCCAGTTCGCGTATGTTGCCCGGCCAATGATAGGCCATAAGATTTTGTAAGGCCGAATCTGAAATGCGTTTAATATCTTTTCCTGTTTTTTCGCTGTATTGCTTTATAAAATGCCTGACAAGTAATATCAGGTCTTCCTTGCGTTCACGCAGCGGTGGAAGTTGTATCGGGAATACATTTATCCTATAGTACAGGTCAAGGCGGAAGCGGCCTTCGGCAACTTCTTTCTCCAGGTTACGGTTTGTAGCAGTTATTATCCTGACATTAACTTTTATAGATACAGAACCGCCAATTCGCTCCATTTCTTTTTCCTGCAATACCCGTAATAATTTCGATTGCATATCCAGGCTCATTTCCCCTATTTCATCCAGAAATAAAGTCCCGTTATCAGCCTGTTCAAATCGACCTATCCGCCGTTCGGTAGCACCTGTGAATGCCCCCTTTTCATGACCGAAAAGTTCTGACTCGATAAGGCTGGAAGGTAAGGCTGCACAGTTTAATTTAATGATTGGATTCTTCTTTCTACCTGACATTAAATGAATGCTTTCCGCAATCCGTTCTTTACCTGTACCGCTTTCACCCATAATGAGTACTGTAGTATCAGCAGGGGCCACTTGTGTCACGTAATCAAAGACTTTAAGCAATGAAGCACTTCGACCAATGATGCCATTAAAAAGTTGTGGTGTTTCGGGAAGTGTTATATAATTTTGAGTTTTCAATGGCTGGGCAATATTTGCTTCATTATCATGAAACAATAATTGGCTAATCGCAAGTGCCAGCGGTTGTTGCAATCGTTCACAAAGGTTAACGTGTTCTTCATTAAAACCAATAGATTTACGGCTGAAAAAGGTAAAGAAAAAGGAAGATTGTGTATTATGAGGTAATGGTAAAGGCAAGGTAAGATTAGCGGCCATTGCAAAATTTTGGGCAACAGCTTCTTTCATTCCCGATATTTTACATACTGCCTCAAAATCTTTGCCGTTATAAACTATAATACTTTTACCAACATTTACATTTTCAAAAAGCGATTGCAATTCATGCGTTTTCAGTTTCGTGATCATTTGAAATTCGTCAAACCCTATTGTTTGATATTCATTAAAGCCGACCCTCAAGAAACCGATCACATCCTGAATTTTACTACCCGCACTTTTGGGTACAGCTATAGCCAAATCATAAGGCAGCAGCGGCTGTAAGGCTTGTATGATTTTCAATATAGAATCTTTATGGTTTCCCGACTGACCGTTCAATTCCTTTAATTGTTTTTGAAAAAAAATCTCCTTCCTAAGCAGTGATTCCAATCCATATTCCTGGTGGTATTTAGCAATTTCCAGAGTAACCAGGAGATCCTTTTCTCGAAAGGGTTTTACCAGGAAGCCTAATGGATGGGTCTCTTTGGCTGCATTAAGAATTTCTTCGTTTGAGTTTGCTGAAAGATATATGAAACCAATATTTTCCCAACGGAGATATTTCGCAAGATCTATGCCTGTCTCTTTACCTGCAAGATGAATATCAAGCAGGACTATGTCAGGCTTCTGCATAGCGATCTCATTTTTTGCCTCTAACACCGAGCGTGCGATGCCGAGCACTTGGTAGCCGGCATTTTTCAGCATCATTCTCAAATGATTTGCTTCTACGAATTGATCTTCTACAATCAGTATTTTATCTTTTCGATTCATGTAATTATTTTTTAGAACTAAATTATTTGTAGCATCAGACAAGTCTTAAAAACGCCTATGCTAATGCATTTCATTTCTTGACTCTTCATCAACAAACCTGATCTCGATCCTTGTGCCTTTATTGCTGCTAATATGGAATGTACCTTCAATATCTGTACTAAGTCCTTCCATTAATATTAAACCCAATGAAGAACATTCATGAAAATTAAAATCAACAGGCAGGCCTACCCCATCGTCCTGTATGTATAGTATAAAGCCGGATGCATCGCTATGTTGCAAACCTATTTCAATCTTTCCCTTTCCCTTGGGAAAAGCATATTTAATCGCGTTAGTTACTGCTTCATTTATAATAAGTCCGATGGGTACAGAATAGACCAGCGAAAATTCAACTTCTGTAATGTTTAACCTGAATGTTATATCTGAAGCCTGATCAAAAGAGCTCTTAAGATATTCGATTAGGTCAAAAATATAAGAAGGCATATTGGTGAAAGAGAGTTCTTCGGTTTGATACAGCTTCTGGTGGATGAGAGACATAGCATATATTCTGTTCTGGCTATCGGTTATAGCTGCCAGTGCTTCTTCTCCTTTTAAAAATTCTGTTTGGCTGGCCAGCAACCCTACTACCATGTGCAAATTGTTTTTTACACGATGATGTATCTCCTTTACCAGCCACTCCTTCTCCGTTACAAGTTTTTGTAACGCATCATTTTTGTGACCGATCTCATTCTGCTGACTTTGCAAAACCTTGTTTGTCCGTTGCTTCCGGCGAAAACCATTCAATAACAAGAAAAGTATAACGGTGAGCAAAGCCACACCGCCAAAAGTGATATTCCTTATGAGGGTTACATTCTTCAAATTGCTCTGCTGCAGCTCCGATTCTTTTTTTAATAACAGGATGTCATTATCCTTCTTCTCTGTTTCATACAATATATTCAACTGACTGATCTGCATGCTTCGGGTCTCATTAAAAAGGGAGTCCTTTATGCCCGTATACCGTTGATAATTTCGGATAGCATCTCTATAATTACCATTTGCTGAGTCCAGCATAAACTGCATGATGTGATAAGAACTCTTATAGATAGGAACATTTACTTTATAGCAAAATACGCGGTACTTTTCGGCATATAACTTTGCTTTATCAAGATGTCCGGTTTCAATATAAAATGGAAGAAGTCTGTTATAAGCAAGTGCCAGATGAGCGTAGTTAGAAGAATCTTCCGCAATAAAATGTTCAATCATCGCCGCATACGTTCTTGCCTTGTCAAAAAGCTTCAAGGTCTGATAGGCTGTGATCATAAAACAAGCTAAATCCATACCCCGTTCTTTTTCCAATTCCGGATACTTATGGATAATGCGGTTCATAAGTTTCAGGCCCTTACGAGGATTGCCCTCTTCGACCAGTAATGATGCATTAGTAATCGTCAGCACGAAAATACTGTTGCGATCATTACACTTCAGCGCTATGGCCATTGATTTTTCAAGGCATTTTTTTGCCTTCGGATCATCATCAGCCCTCAAATAAGCCATGCCTAGTCGGTTATAATAGGTACAAAGGGATAAGGTCGAATCTTCGCCATCCTTTTCTGCAATTTTTATAGCCATTAATCCATTTTGAATAGCAGCCTTGTAATCTCCCAACATCACATAACAAACACCTAAAAGATCATACGTACCTGCGAGGTGCTGGCAATGAGCACCTCGGGAAAGTTCTATTGCTTTTTTTAATGAGTTTAATGCGAATCCGAATTGCCCGAGAATGTGGTATAAATCCCCTTGTTCACGCAGGCAATCAGCTTCCCTGCATTTATTACCTACTTTATGAAAGCAATCAGCAGCTTTTTCTAAAAAAGGAATTCTGTCGGCAAAAGGCATTCCACCCAAAGCATTGTTGGACCACAACATAACATAGGCTTCTCCTGCCTGATTCATATCCTCCAATGACTTAAAGATTACAGCTGCGTTTTCTGCATAACTTCTTCCCTTAAGATAATCATGCCCAATCTGATAAACCTTTGAAAGCAACAGATATCCAGATGCAGTGCCGACTTTGTCTTTGAGTTTATTGCTGATGTTCAACGATTGTACTACATATTGCTCCGATTTCTTAATCGCAGTGGAATCCAGTTCCTGTAACATATACCATCGGGCCAGCTTCTGAAGTAGCTTCACTTTTTCTCCATCAGCCGGAAGACGGCGGACTTGCAGCTTTGCATCGTTTACCTCCGCTTCATTTTTGAACGTTGTTTGAGCATGGATCATGTGCATCATACAAGTCAAAAAAAGCATCAGCATAAATATGCCTTTGCACATTCCTGATCAATTTAAGACTGGTAAAAGAGGTGTGGTTAATATTGGTTTTGAGATATATGGTGATACCAAAATACGGAATATATTTTGAAAAGGTACGACATACAAAGATGAATTCAGACATAACAACTGTATCAAGTTGCCCCTAATAATCATCCAACGAAATATCGTTGTGCCCAATTTATTTGACTGCAACCAATGTATTGATAGTCAAATGTATTGCACATCTGGAACGGCTTTTGGGATAGTCTTGTTATGACTCAAAATTAAAGACATGCAAAAAAATAATCCCAAAACTATTCTTTTTATAACCGGAGCATTTGTAAGTAATACTTGCTGGGACGAATGGAGTTCATTCTTCAGGGCTCGGGGCTTCTCCACCCTTGCTCCTGCATGGCCTTATAAAGATGCTCCTGCTGAAGTATTGAGAGCGCGGCACCCGGATACTCAAGTGGCTTCCATGCGGCTTTCTGCTCTGATAACACATTTCGAATCCATAGCATTAGCCTTGCCGGAAAAACCCGTTATCATAGGCCATTCGATTGGTGGGCTTATCGCACAAATATTAGTTCAAAAAGGCTTGGCCAGTTCGGCAATTGCCATTCATTCTGTGCCCCCTCAAGGTATCCTCACTTTCAAACCTTCCTTTCTGATTGCCGGTTGGGGCCCGCTGGGCTTCTTCACTTCTACCAGGAAAACTTTCATGATGAGTTTTAAACAATGGCAATACGCTTTTACCAATGGCATGCCTGAAGAATGGCAGGAAAAGGGCTATGCACTTGCCATACCGGAATCAAAATTGGTAGTGAGAGATACCATTACATCGGTAGCCAAAATTGATTTTCATAAATCCCATGCACCGCTGCTCTTTATTAGTGGCTCCGAAGATCACACTATCCCTTCTTCACTCAACTATTCCAATTATAAAAAGTACAGTAACAAGCAGTCTGAAACACATTATAAAGAATTTGCCGGACGTAATCATTTCGTTTTAGGGCAACCAGGCTGGGAGGAAATAGCAAGTTATATACATCATTGGATAGAGACCATATAATTCGGTTTCCAAATAAGTCAGGAGTATTTATCAATAAAATCACACACAAATCTTTAAAACAAAATCAAATTATGAAAACAGATTTTTCTATGTTCCGAAACACGAAGAGTATCCTGTTAAAAGGCTTCGTCACTTTTATTTGTCTTATTGCTTTTGCCGCATGTAATCCTTCTACTAAATCATCTGCAAAAATCACTGCAAATGCAATAGAAGTTAAGCCTGCAAATCCTCCGACAGGTTTCAAGCACGCAACAACAATAGTGAATGGTATTAAAATCCATTATGTAATCGGCGGTACGGGTGAGCCTTTGGTCTTGATACATGGCTTTGGGCAAAACTGGTTTATGTGGAACAGACTATTACCCGAATTCGCCAAACACTATACCGTAATAGCACCAGACCTACCGGGTTTGGGCGAATCAGACAAGCCTAAAGGTGGTTATGATAAAAAAGCAATGGCATCAGCGATACATGGACTGGTCAATCAATTAGGTTATAAAAAGATAGACCTGGCGGGGCATGATATTGGTTTAATGGTGGCTTATGCCTATGCAGCGCAATACGGAAGCGAAGTAAAAAAGCTTGCATTGATGGACGCCTTACTGCCAGGCGTAGAACCGGTATGGAGCCAGGTTAAAGGATCAGCATGGTGGTTCGGTTTTTTTGGTTGGAGTGCATCCGGTCAAATAGTTGCCGGCAAGGAGAGAGAATTCCTGACGAACTTCTGGCCTGTGGTTGGACATGTTAAGGATCCATTTACAACGGCCGAAGTAAATGAATTTATCCGCGCCTATCATGTTGAGGGGGCTACGACCGGCGCTTTCCATTGGTTTGGTGCCTTTGACCAGGATGCTATTGACAATAAAGAGTTCATGAAACACAAACTACAAATGCCAGTGTTGGCCATGGGTGGTGAGTACTTCGGCGCTGCCTTCCTGGAAGAACATAGCAAGCTGGTTGCGGAATATGTTATTGCTTCGAACATAAAAGGTGCCGGGCATTGGATTGTGCAGGAGAATACCGCTCAGGTTCAGAAAGATCTGTTGGATTTCTTTAGTAGCAAATAATGTATCTCCCCATTTTCAATAACACAAAGTCATTCGATGGTCTCATTGGCAGGAGCACAATAAAAAAATTCGCAATCAAAAATAATTTCAACATGACCAAGCTACTTTTCATACTGTTCCTTATGCCTTGCTGCTTTCGCGCAAAAGCACAAGAGAAGGCTGATCTCATTATCTATCACGCGAAGATCGCTACAATGGACACAGCTGGCAAATTTGCAGAAGCCATTGCTATAAGCAAAGGCATTATCCTGGAAACCGGCACCACACTGCAAATACGCTCCCGTTATGAAGACAGTAAAACGAAAATGATAGACGGAAACGGTAAAACAGTCATTCCGGGATTAAATGATAGCCATATTCATGTTATCCGCGAGGGCCTTAACTACAATGCCGAATTAAGATGGGACGGTGTCAAAACGCTGAAAAGAGCTTTGGAAATGCTGAAAGAACAAGCCGCAAGAACCCCGCGGGGTGTATGGGTCAAAGTGATCGGCGGTTGGAATGAATTTCAATTTGAGGAAAAAAGACAGCCAACTATTGAAGAGATCAATGAAGCCGTTCCCGATAAACCTGTATTCATTACTTACCTGTATGGCAAAGCCTTTCTCAACAAAAAAGGGATTGAAGTACTGGGCTACACTAAGGACACTAAATATGAAGGTAGCCTTATGGAGCTGGACAGCAAAGGAAATTTGACAGGGGTAATGTATGCCAAACAGACACCTAAAGCCATTTACACTACCCTTGCACTTACCACTAAACTAACAGAACCGGAACGCAAAAGCAGCACTATAAACTTTGACCGGGAACTGAACCGGTTTGGTATTACCAGTGTAGTGGATGCTGCAGGCGGTGGTCAGAATTTCCCCTCAGATTATAGCACATCTCTTGAATTGGCGCGGGAAGGTAAGTTGACTGTACGTAAAGCCTATTATCTTTTTGCGCAGCAGAAAGGAAAGGAATTTCAGGATTATGAAAAATGGATTGCAGATGTAAAATTAAAGAAGAATGATCTCTTGCTGGTACCCAATGGATATATACCTGAAGGTGCAGGAGAACACCTGGTAGCCTCCGCCGCCGATTTTGAAAATTTTCTTGAACCCAGAATCGTATTACCCGAAAGTATGGAAGCAGACCTGGAGCCGATTATTCGTTTGCTGGTTAAGAACCGTTGGCCATTCAGGATTCATGCTACCTATGGAGAATCTATTGATCGCATGCTTGCTGTTTTTGAAAAGATAAATAAGGAAATACCTTTTAATGGCCTGCATTGGTTTTTTGATCATGCAGAAACCATTACCGAAGAAGAACTAGTACGGGTAAAGGCTTTGGGTGGAGGTGTTGCCGTGCAATTCAGAATGTATTTCCAGGGAGAATTATACCAGAAACAATATGGGCAACCCAAAACACAATTACCACCTATAAAGAAAATGCTCGCGATGGGCATACCGGTTGGTATGGGAACCGATGCTACAAGAATATCAACCTACAATCCATGGATGGCCCTCCACTGGCTGTTGACTGGCAAAACTATTGGCGGTCTGCAATTCTGGCCTGAGGACCAGGTGCTCGACAAATACACTGCGTTACAGTTATATACATCCGGAAGTGCATGGTGTTCCGGTGAGGAACATGATAAAGGCAAACTGGTAAGCGGTATGTATGCTGACCTATGTATACTGTCCGACGACTACTTCAGCTTAAAGGAAGATGATGTAAGAAACATAGAATCTGTACTTACCATAATGAACGGACAAGTAGTGTACGCAGCCGGTGCTTATAATAATCTTAATCCACCTATCGCCGAAACAATTCCTGATTGGTCGCCTGTAAAGTACTACGGCGGTTATCAAAAGTAATTCAGTAAAAATAAATTTGAACAACATGATCTGTAACACCTTCAGGTCAACTACTAAAATCATGATGATGAAAAGGATTATTATTTTATTATCCATATTAACAGGAATACTGAACACAAGCGTGGCACAGCAACTTCCGTCCTTCAAACCATTACGGTACGAGGAAGACTATACTGCTTTGAAAAAAGACAGCGCTAGTGAAAACTGGTACAAACGAGCAAAGTATAGTGCGCTATCCAATGGTGGCAATACATACATTAGTTACGGAGGAGAGTTGCGATTACAATATTTCTATGCAAAGAATGAAAGCTGGGGCGATGAACCTGAAGATAAAGATGGGTATGTATTATCAAGATATCTGCTCCATACAGATTTTCATGCCGGCAAACATTTCAGGACGTTTGTACAACTTCAGGGCAGCCTTGCAGACGGGAAAACATCAACCAGTCCCGTGGATGAAAATCCTTTAGACCTACATCAGGCTTTTGTAGACTTCAACACAAACTTAAGTTCCAAAACAAAGATCATTTTCCGGTTGGGAAGACAGGAACTTTCTTATGGTTCGCAAAGGCTTGTATCTGTCCGCGATGGCCCAAATAACAGGCAGGCTTTCGATGGTGCCAAACTGAGTGTCCTTTCGTCACAATATAAGCTGGATATATTTTACAGCCATTACGTTGCAGCAAAAAAGGAAATATTCGATGATGGATGGAATAAGAATACCCGGTTCTGGGGAAGTTATATGACGCTTAACAACGTACTGATTTTAGAAAACATGGATGTTTACTATCTCGGAATATGGCGCCGCAATACAAGCTTTGATGAAGGTGCAGGGAAAGAGACCCGTCATTCAGTAGGTACAAGAATTTGGGGTAAAAAAAACGCTCTTAAATATGACATGGAAGCACTCTATCAATTTGGTGATTTTGAAAGCAAACGAATAAGTGCCTGGACTGCTTCAGCCAATATGGGTTATGAATTTATTGCTGTAAGATATAAACCTGAACTAGGATTGAAGGCTGAGTTGATCAGTGGAGATAGCAAACCGGGTGATGAAGTTTTACAAACATTTAATCCTTTGTTTCCCAGAGGTGCATACTTTGGTTTAGCTGCTTTAATAGGGCCTTCTAACTTGATAGACCTTCATCCTTCAGTAAGCTTTGAACTGACGTCGAAACTGGACTGGAACATGGATTATGATATCTTCTGGCGTTACAGTGCTGCTGATGGAATTTACGCACCCAACACCTCGTTAATGTATTCGGGTAAAAACAGTTTAAAAAAACATATAGGCCAACAGGTATCTACTGAGCTTGTGTATACGCCTAATCCATTTTTATATTTCAGGGCAGAATTTACCTGGTTCAAAGCAGGAGGCTATTTAAAAGAAGTAAGTGCAGGAAAGAACATCCTTTTCGCCGGTATAACAGCGCAACTCAAATTTTAATTATTGAATTAAATTAATCTTATACAATGTCACACAAAACAGAATACAAAACCTTTTCGAACACCAATCTGAATGAGTTGGAAATACAAGTAAACGACTTCATGAAAACCTTGCACAAAAATGAGCATCATGAAGCAGTTAAAGTTCAGGATATAACCACCTTTACCATTAAAGATAATTTCATCGCAGCAATAACCTACTCTTATATCAAGAAAAAAAGGATTGAAAGTGTGGAAGAAAATGATGCATGATCTTAAGTTAGTTGTCCATAAGCGGTAACGAGGAGTACAGCATAATCCGTGTACTTCATTGTGATAACCGTTTACCTGTCATCATCTGGCCGAACCCTATAACCATGAGTGTCCAGATCAGCGGGTTGCCTGAAGGCGGCTTCATCAAGATCATGGAAACGTAGGGCAAGTAAGTGATCAAGGTAAACAATGTAGCCACAACAGAAACGATCGATATTGGTGGTCTGCCTGCTTCCGTTTACCAGGTAATCATCTTTGATAAACAAGGTGAAAAAGTAGATGTGCAGCAACTGGTCAAAAAATAGTTGTATTAGATTAGCCAAAGGGTTGTCCGGTGGGCAGCCCTTTGGGAGGTTTGGTATTGAGAGTGCATTTCGTCTTCTGCTAATTATGAGCAAAGACGCACACTTATGCACATCTTCTTACATGCGTTCAACATGCTCATAAGTTGCTCAAATTATTTACCCAAAATTCGTTTGCCCTGGAAGCTTATCTTACTAATAACCATATAGTTAAGTAAAAAATCTGAACTAGAGAGGAGAATAAGAATCGAACACCATAAATAATTGATAATGAATAAATTAGTATTTAAAATCGAATATTTAAATAAAGACGTGATATTGGATTTCAAAACGTGAACACTTTAACTGCCTCTGTATCAAGCAAAA
>JBAZWL010000018.1:53956-100069 GCA_041660405.1 Taibaiella sp.
CCCATCAAAAAGATGGGTTTTTAATCGTTTAAATAGCTAATATTTTTAGCATTCCATTTCGTAGCGTGTACGGGAAATTCTTTGAAACTTTACTATCAATTTTAGACGTTATAGAACCAATCGTGGCAAAAAATCCAACCTTAAAAATACCCACGCTTGAGGATAAAAACTTCATACAACGTTCTTCTCAAAAGCTAGTTAATAAAACTAAACATCCTTTTAAAAAAGGACCTAAACTATAGCATGTATTTTTACTTTTTTGTGAGAAGTTGAGTTAGCAATCCAGGATGCGGCTTCTACCCTCTTTGCACGCTTTAAAGAATCCTGAGCTTGATCAGTTGTTGCACATAAGTTCTGTAATGATAATAACCTTTGCTCTTCCATCTTCTCCTTTTCTTCTTTCATCTGCGTATTTGTTCTATCATAATAAAGGCCAAAACCTCCGTGTCCGAGAATTATACTTGACAAACCGTGCAAAGGTCATTCGGCATTATTGAAAATGTTTAACCGAATCACGCTTTGATTCAGCCAAAATCGTAAAGGCACTTTTTTGTGATTAATTGGTTGCGTTGTAAATGTACCTCCAATAGGCCGTGATTGAAGAGACTGTTTTCCCTGGAATTGTTGAACTCCTTGTTGTATTTTATCTTATTTAGCAAAGCATGTGGCTCCTTCACTATTATTTTTATTCTTCTATTCTATATTGTTGCATAAGGACCAGCAAACAAAATTCTGCATGATGTCTAAGAAAATTACTTAGCACAGCCGTCTAATAAAGTGAATCTTATTTCTTCCCTTAAATTTTATTGATTTTATGAAACACTTGTTTTTTCTGCTGCTTCTTATTATTCCTATGTGGACTGTTGCACAACCATTGTTTTTAGACGCGAGCTTTGGCAATAATGGGGCCGCCATCAGTCACACGGCAGGATGGAGTAAAGAAGCATATGACATGGTTCAGCAACCCGATGGTAAGCTCCTGGCCGCCGGTACAGAATATGAAAGGAATAGTGAGATGTATTTTCTGTCAATCATTGCCCGCTTTTTACCCGATGGCAGCGCGGACAATAGTTTTGGTACCAATGGCAGTGCACGTTTACTGACAGGGAGTAAAAACGCCGTAGAAGCTATAGCACTGCAGGCCGATGGTAAAATCGTTCTTGCCGGCAATGAATACATTGTCCAGGGCAACTCGCCTAATGTGCAGCTTCTTACCAAACCCTTTGTTGCTAGGCTTAATGCCAATGGTACTTTGGATAAATGCACGCAAATGCATACATTTTAGCTCGGAATCCTCATGGAATGTGCGTGGGAGAAGAATCCTACCAGTATTGATATCAGCTGTGCTTTTTATTTAAAGCTGGGGCTGCAATTGCAGCCCCAGCTTTAAATAAAAAGCACAGAGCATTAACGGGTAAGCGATAGCTTGCCTTGTTGTATTATAATGCCATTCTCCTTCATCACAATCTGGTACACGCCTGCGCTGTATTCAGCCATTGGTAATACCAGTTCACCACGATCCGCGGTTACTGTATGAACCTTTAGTCTCCGGCCCATCATATCGTACACTTCGATAGACCTGTTGTGACCGCCAGGCACAAAGCCATATACCAGTTTGGTTGTTTCTCTGGCTGGGTTAGGTAACAACATCATCAAGCTCTTAGGCTGAAGCCCAGGCTTTACCATCGATGCCAGAGCACTTTCGACCGGCTTTTCACAGCCTTCATTGTCGATGTACATTGGATCGCTTACCACCGTGCAGTAACCATTGTACAGGCTCATACTGTAAGTATGACCGGGTGCAGGATAATAAAGAGGCATCAGCCCGCTGCCGACGGCCGAAACAACACCATCCTGTAACCATTGCCATTCTTCGAAGGCAACGATGGGGCCTATCATATATGTCTCTCCTAACCTCTTGCAAAAGCAGCCTTTAGGGAAGATCCATAGATAGCTTGCAGGGTCTTTGGGCACATTAATTGTGCCGGCGTCGCTTTTACAGCCATTGGTATCGGTATAAACTACCTGGTAATAACCGCCTTCGTAGGTATCTATAGACGGACCATATCCACCATTGCTCCAGTTATAAGTACCAACTGCTGGCCCGCCTGCGGTGAGGGTCACGTGATAAGGCTGGCAGGCAATGTCCATGCTGGTTACCGGCTGTGCAGGCGTGCTGTTGACGGTCAGGGGAAATACCCCGCTCGTCCGGCTGCAACCATTCAGTATCACCGTTACTGTATAGCTATAAACACCCGGAGTGCTGAGATTCTGTTCGAGCCTCGGCTCTGTAGTGGGGATAAGCGCACCGGGCGCGCCCCACACATAAGTAGCGCCTGCAACCGAATCGGTCCTGAGCGTGAACGGTACATTAGCACATTGTCTGGTGCTACCACTGATCGACACTGCCGGCACCTGACTGATCTCTACAGTTACGGTATTGGTTTTGGCAACGCAACCATAAATACCGGTAGCTTTGATCCAGTAGCCGCCGGGTTCCGTAACATTATAGCTGGAAGTGGGCGCTGCAGCGCTGTGCACAGCGCTGTTTTCCCTGTACCAGATATAGGTGCCCGAGGGGTAGCCACCGGTTGCAGGTACATAAGCAAGATTTACAGGAGTGCCCTGGCATACCTGGTTAGGCGAGGCAGTAACCGTTCCGGTATAAGGGTTTGCGTTAGCAGTAATTAGTTGCGATTTGCTGCTGCTACAACCGTACCTGTCTGTTACGGTAAGCGTTACCGGGCTGTTGATATAAGGTGTGGCATACACTACACCACCTGTAGCGCCCTGGCTCTGGGCTGTACCGTAGTTCCACAGGTAGCTGAGATTATCGCCGGTACTGGTATTCCAGAAATTAAAGGCATTGCCTACGCAACCAACGGGATCATTAGCCAGGTCGAAATTGGCCACAGGAAATTCGGGTAGAGTGATGATAACGCTAGTGGTACAAGCCGGATGTACCATACCTGCATCCTGTATTACCATATAGTAGGTATTGGTAGTACCGCCGGGTACATTGACAGCGGCATTGAGACCACTACCCAGGCTTACCCATGATGAATTGTAATAAGTCTGAGTAAGGGTAATCCCGGGATACAGGCTGGAGCGATCTGCCAGCGTAACTTTATAGTTTCCACCGGCCTGGTTACAGGCTATTTCATAACGCATATCAGCCATGTAAGGTACCAATACGGTAATAGCAGAATCTACGATACAGGTATCTCCAGCATTATTCCGGTAAAAAGCCAGGTAATCGAACTGGTAATTGCCAGCCTGGGTAAAGCTGGCATTCAGGTCCGTTGCTGTAGGTGCGCTTACCAGGGTAGTGCTTGCAGGATAGATCCATTCGTAACTTATAACAGAACCGGCTACCACAGCATGGACATTTATATTACCGCAGGCATTGTTACCGGTAAGGGTAATTGCCGGTGATGCGCCAGGACCGCAAGGCTCCATGGGACAGCCGTTCTTGATCTCCACAATATTGGATGTACTACTACAGCCATTACTGTTGCTGACCACAACAGAATAAAAACCCAGGTTGGAAGTGGTGATAACAGGGCTGTTGGACGCTGATGGTGACCAGGTATAAGTATTGGAGCCGCCTATACCGTTGGTGATTGTTGCCGTAAGTTGCTGCGTAAACGCACCACATTGGGGAATCGGGCCTTCCGGTGATATATAGGCTACAGGGGCTGGTTTCACATAGATAGTTGCCCCGGTCGCGGTTACCGTACCCAGGCATCCGTTAGGATCTTTGATCGTTACAACAGGATGGAAAGTTGCCTGGCTGCCGGAGCCGTTCGTATTATAGACGTGGCCATACAATGTTGCAAAGGCAGGACCATTAAATACTTCGGTGCCATTACCCCATTCCCAGGAAACAGAAGTGGCTGAGGTTACAGGATAATCAGATACAAGCTTTAACGTAATGGGCGAACCGCTGCAGACTGTAGTATCGGACAGGCCGGATATCAGCTTTGCCACGATTGCCGGCACTCCGCGTACAAATACTTTGAACGAATCGGTACGGTAGGTATTACACTTCTTTACTTTCACGTATAAGGTAGCCAAAGCTCCCTGGCCGGGAGGTACATTCCAAAGCACGGAAATAGTATTTCCCGGGCTTCCGCCCAATATACCCCCACTAGGATCGATAACGCTGCCCAGATTGGCAGGAGAGATGCTCCAGTCATAAGCGTCACCTTCCGAATAATTCAGCGAATAATTCTGGATGGTACTATGACAAGACGTATCCTCACCAGTGATCTGGAATGCCGGTATAGGATCGGTAACGATCTTGGTGATTTCAGATGATGCACACTGAGCCACATCGGTAGTGATACGCTTTACGGAAACGGTATAGTTCGGTGTTCCGGAAAAGGTAATAAATGACTCAATACCCGTAACCGCATTAACCGTTCCACTGGATACGCTCCACTGGAAAGTAGTTCCGGAAATCAACGGTCCGGCAGTATATTTTACCGGGATACCTGAGCAAGAGCTGCCAGGTCCGCTGATCGTTACAGGTGCAGCAGGCAAGCCTTTAACAGTAATGTAGAAATCAGGAACGGGACAGAATGTATTACCCCATACAGTTAGCTTATATATGCCCGGCTGACTGAAAGTGGCCGTATAGGTGTTGCCGGTAATTGTAGTTCCGACAGCGTTACCATTGGCATCTTGCAAAGCCCAGGTACCAGAATAGCCGCCCAGGGTGTATGTGACGCTTTGCCCTTTGCAAACCACTTTGCTTCCTTCAATATTGGTTTTAGGATTTACGTTGATGACAAGCTCTTGCGCATCACCACCGCATTCCAGCAATGTATTATTATAATGGCAACCCAGAGTGATAGTGCCGGGACCAGTAGGCACCAGCACAATTTCATTACGCTGATCCGTTTGTGTCAGGTAGCCAGCGCCGCTTACGATAAACCAATTCATCTCGGTGGTAGGCCATTTAGGCAGACGATATACATATTCCTCGTCAACACAAATGTTGGTGAAACCTTGTATCTCTGCGGCATTTAACACTACCGGTACAGGTTCCGCAACGATCATTTCACACTCTTTACAGGCTTTGTATATCACATAGCCAAAACCGGTAGAAGGATCAACATGATCCCAGATGATACTAACCGATTGATCTGTTGCGTTCAGGATAGTACCACCCTCTGCGCTCCAGCTACTGGCATCACAAGGCTGATCTACAAAATAATCTACCGTTTCGTTTTCGCATGCTACACGCGGGCAGGTAATCACTGCAGGATGAGCTTCTTTTACCAGAACCCTAAGCGACATAGACGCACTACAGCCGCAGGAGTTGGTCACAATAAGAGTTATTTCATATTCACCGGCCGCATCATACTGATGCGTAATCGGATCGTTATTGGCGCCAGGCGCCTGATTGCTTATATGACCATCGCCGAAATCCCAATGCCAGGAAACGATTGGAGATTCGGACGTCCCTTCAGAATGATCGTTCAGGACGAGTGTTGAGCCGGTACATACTGTTATTGGAGTGTTCGGATCAAACGGAGCATCGAATTTTGCCGTAGGGCCACTGATAATTTTCACACAGAATGATTGGGTTGTATGGCAACCTGAAGTGGTTGTTTCTGTAACCGTAACGATACCATCGCCGGCAGCGCCCCAGTTTACAGCACAGGAATCACCGAAAGCAGTAAAGCTGGCAGCGCCTGTTACCACCCACGTATATAAACTGCCGGCATTGCCGCCAGCGTTATAACTTACAGTACTGTTTTCACATACCCATTGGCAATTGTCCGGTTTAAGGCGCTGGCGGTTTTCCTCTTTAGGATCTTCACCAAGGGGCTGGCAAGCCAGCTGTACATTGCTGGTAACCACCGGATCGGGAAGTGCGCCTACTACTATGGTTTTGGTAAAAACCTCGCCCGTATTAGCAGTGGCGGTAATTACGATTGTGCCAGGTGTGTTCCACTGTATCGTTGCAGTGGTATTGGTTGTGGACAATATGGTGCCTGCAGTAGATGGTGTTATCGTCCAGGTAAAAATGGTGGGGGTGTTCAGCTCTATAAGTAAAGAATGAGCTACATAAGATTCTGTATTGCCCATACAAATAGGGCTAGGGCCTGTGATACCGATCCTCGGTGGCCGCTCCGTTTGTGCTGAACTTACTTCAATGCCTCCCAGCAGAATTAGAAGGCAACAGAAAAAAAATTGCCTGAATTGGTTAGATGTGTACATAATTATTTAATAATGTTTGGTCTTACTTTTTAAAAAAAACGATGAATATAAGTCGGCAACCCGTTATCAGGGTGGCCGCGTACCACGATTTACACGGTCCTTTACCTGCAAGGCATTTAAACAAGGTGAGCCTTTGAGCTTGCTAAGATCAGGTGTGCTGTCCGGCATTTTTTCATTCGCTTTAATTTGTAAAAGTGTAGTTTAGGATCGGATGCAGGAACTTGTTTTTCAGGAACCGGCCTTTTTTACTCACCATCTCTGTTGTATATTATTTTATACTATTTAGAAAAAAGATGCTTGGTACCTTTTTGCTTTTATTTTTTCTTTTTTCGGGACATACAACCGCCATCGATTTAAACATGCAAAGGGCTTATCGATACGGACAGTTTTATATGGATTGAATCAACTTGAGCCGCCTAAATGGCCTTATCTGATGGGATTACAGAATGGTCGCGAGATAACTTTGTACAGGCAAGGATCAAAGGTGTTTGTTTATGGTAGATAGGGGCCAGACCGATAAGCATCATTTCAAATCACACATAACCTCGGGTAAAAAACAAAGGCTAACCGAAAACCAGGACCTTCCCTGTAAAATGGTTTGCAAGACCTGGAGTAGCACTGTATCTAAAGTTCTTCTACATAGTTGCCTTTCACATTAAAACTGCGAAGAACAACTATATCCAAAGGGTTTATATGATCAAAATTTACCGCTTATCGTTACCCTAAAATGCACGCAAATGCGTACATTTTAGCTCGGAATCTTCATCGAATGTGCAGCGGGCCGCGTAGCTATTAGCGATGTAATAATCTATAAGTGCTAGAGTAACGCCTGCTGTTCCCTAATTTTTAATCTGCATTTTATAGTGTGGGTTCTTGTATGGTGCAAATGGCGAGTCTACTAGCATTAAGTTCCTGTTGCCCTGGAATTGGCGTTTCCATCACGAGTTAAAAATTTTAAAGAATTAAATGGTGCCCGAGTTGTTCCAGTAAGCTGCGATACCTTATAGATACCGGTACTATTGCTCCGCTGAAGAGCTCCAGTTCCTGGGTACTTTTCCGAAATGATCGCACCTGATCCCGGTTAATCACATAGGATTTATGTACCCTTATAAATTTCGGGTAAGCCATCAATGCATCTTCAAAGTATTTTAGATTTTTGGACCGGATAAAATGCCGCTTATCTTTCAGATGAAAAATTGTATAGCTACCGTTACTTTCAAGAAAAGCGATATCATCAATAGACACAAATTCTGTTTTGTTCATATCCGACAGGGCTATCCTGGGCACTACAGGCAGTAAGGCTTGTTGCAAAGTATTGGCGAGCTGTTGCATACCTGTGGCATTGTTCATTTCTTTTCTTTTCCTGATCCTGTCCATGGTCTCTTGCAATACATTATGATTGACCGGCTTCAACAGGTAATGTGCTGCGCCATAATCAAATGCTTTTAAAGCATGCGTCTCATACGCCGTCACAAAAACGATATCGAAGTCATAAGGTTTCAACTGGTCCAGCAGATCAAAACCCGTATTGTTATTGCCCAGGTTAATGTCCAGAAAAAGGATATCAATATGCTGTTTCGGTATAGCCGCTACAGCCTCTGTAATATCTCCCACCATACCTTTTACGGCAACTCCCGGACAAAATTCCAGAAGCAATGCCTGTAAAATATTACGGGTCTTCGGCTCGTCGTCAACAATAAATGCATTCAGTATCATAGCTATGTTTAGTTATTCTTTGCTAATATTAATACAGAGGTTACACCGGGTTCATTACCCTCATTATTGAAAATATAAAATTCTCCGGTACCCTTTATCTTTTTAAGCAGGTGCATACGTTCTGTAATAATCATCAGGGCATGGTTTTGCTTTATCTTAAAATCTTCGGGTAATCCTTTGCCGTTGTCCTTTACTTTTATTGTTATTGTTCCTCCATTGTCTTCAACAGTAATATTTATTATTCCGCCTTTATGTGTCTTAACGATACCATGCTCTATTGCATTTTCGACCAGTGGTTGGAGCAAAAGCGTGGGAATGATGCAGCCTATACCAGCCAGTGAGGGTGCGACGGTAATACTATAAGTAAAACTATTATCGAACCGCTCTTGTTGAATCTGCAGATAATGTTGTATAAAATCAAGCTCAGTTGCCAGCGGAGCATAACGTTCCCTGATAGCATTAAGCATGCCACGCATGAGTTGAGAAAAGCTATCCAGGTAGCTGAGGCCCTTGATCTTTTCCCCAGTCATAAGAAACCCCTGCAGTGGTGTAAGGATATTAAAAATAAAATGAGGCTTCAGTTGTCCCAACAAGCTTTGAGCTTCCAATTCGTGCAGGTATAGTTTTTGCTGCAACTTGTTCCGGTCATCTCTAAACTTACGCATATACAGTCTATATAGAACATAGCTAAAGACCGCAGCAATAAGCAGGATCAAGACAGGCATGCACCACCATTGCTGGTACCACAAAGGCATAATCAGCAACGTATAAGACATTAGCCGCTCTGTCGCACAACTGGCAGACTGTACATGGTACTCCACCCGGTAGCAGCCGGGGCTTGCAGGGTGTAGCGATACGGTGCCATTCTTGTCCAGGTCCGTCTGGCTATATAGTAATTCATTATTCCGAAAAATGCGGCAACTGATTTTCTGTTGTTCGTTTTTATAATCCATGATATCAAGCCCGAACAATGCTATAAGATTAGCACGGTATACACAACTGAATGTAGAATCGGCCGGGGCATTGCTGTTCAACGAACACAGCACATGTATTTTAGGTTTTTGGCTGGGGCATAGCTGCAAAAGATTTTGACAGGGAATATAAAATACTCCCTGGTTGCCTGCGAGCACCAGATAATTGCCATGGATATAAAATCTACCCAGTCGGAAGGGAATGATATAATCGCGGCAGGAAAACCGCGCTACTGGTTTCATCGTATTATTCTCTACAATGATAAGGTCATCACCAGAGCGCAGGTAAGTAAACAGAGAATCATGTTTCAAGGCAGTGCAGGGTACGGATATAATTTTTCGAAGTTGTCTTCCGTTGCCTGCATTCTTTTGCGGTAAAGTGTATACACCGGCATTGGTAGCCCACAGCAACTGATCTCCTACGGTATCAACGGCACTTACCAGGACATTCTGCAGGTAAGGCAAGGCGGTGGTATTACGATAGCAGCCCCTTACCGTACCTACATAGAATGCTGTATCGGAAAGTGGCAACAGACAAAGCTTTTTGGGTATGGTAACGCCGGACGTATTTTTCGCACTTATTTGCCCTGCTGTATCCATCGCGACCATAGCATTACCGCTGATATAGTACAGGGTATTGTAGTATTGTCTCCCGTTTTTATACCCCGGATCAATGCCCCGCCCGTTAACCACAGCCTGGTGAAAGGCAACCGGTAGCCCATCATTCCAGGACCTGGAATAAAAGGCTTCATTTGGAGTAAATACCATCCAGCTGGAAGCCAGTCTTTCCACATACCGCACATCCCGGATGTCATTCTTTACCGGAAGCACATACCGCTCAGGCAGCGGGTTTGATGCAGTATAAAAATCCAGCACAGCATCATCATATCCCAATGTAGTAATGCCATTGGAAAAGTGATTAATGCTGCTCACCTTGTCGCTATAGAGGCCACTGCTTTTATTATAGTATAGTGTATTCCTTTCAGAATACGGGAACAGGAACAATCCATTACCATGCGTACTGACCCAAACATTGCGCAGGTAATCTTGTTCTATGCTGGTAATAGCCTCTCCCTGAAGCAAAGGCTCAACCACTTGTTGCTCGCGTGGACGGGAAAAATAACCCTTGATACAACGGAGACCAATATCATGAAGACCACCCAGATATAAATCTTCATTTCTGCGGGCAAAACCCATAATATAAGTTTTGATACCATAATCCGCTCCGTTGAAGTATGGCTTCGCTACCTTACCAGGAACAGTTTGGAAAATTTTGTTGCCTATGGTGATGAAACTATCTTTTATTGACAGACCATAACAATTGTGTTTGAAAATATTGGTCAGTTCTGGCATCAACTGCTGTTGTTGGTTTGGTGTGAAGTGGTATTGCCGGAGTAATTCTTGTGCCTTATCCTCAGAAGTCTGCTTTTTCGACCAACTCTTCCTGGAATCGAGGTTTACGCTCACTACCCTTTTGCCTTTATAAAGGGACAGCATATGTTTCTGCTGGTTGCCCAGCAGGAATATACTTCCCTCAGATGGCAGCCGCTGTAATCCATAAAGGCTGTCGGTATTGATAACCTTATGCGTATTAAGATCTATACCGGCGGTATGCCCCGAATAGGCAAACAACCATAACTGCTTATTAGCTGTAATGAAGGTAGATATAAAATCCTCCGACGTACCGGTATTCACCAGGGTAAATGTAAGACCATTATAACGCAATAAACCACGGTCGGTAGCCAGCCATAGATAACCGTTATGATCAGCATGAACCTTATAGATAAGGTCTGTAGGCAGGCCACTGTTGGCAGCGTGATAATGAGCATATACAGGCCTTGCAGGCAAAGGCAGCTGTGCCATAACACTGCTTATCATCACTAAAAGACTGCATATAACCGCCAGAAAAGACTGTATTATTTTACTTACGGACATGAATGTTACTTCGGAATTTCAGAAGTAAATATACTTAAGCTAAAATCAGACCACCAAAGTAAAACTGACCTATTTCGCAGATGCATATATTACTCCTATCAGGTTTTCACATTTGGTAACCATATGCGTAATCAGGCTGAAATATCAAAAAAAGTCAATAAAAAAGCATTTTACATCATGAAATATAAAATACAATAGCTTTCCTGAATAAAATGGCACCTTTCCTGAAAATCGATTTACTCATTAAATATGATTGCCTGAGTTTTACATTGGAATAAAAAACATGTTCAATGAAATCAGTTTTAGTTTTTCTTTTTTTACTCTTCAGTCTTATGGCTTCTTATCAATCATAACAATAGAACTGTTATTGCTGCTCCTGGGATTGATCCGATTATGGGTTTGTCGGAAGTGCTTCTTAATTTTTTAAATATTTAATAGTAATGATTAAACAATATGCTCTGTGGGCTTTTCTTTCCATTTTTATTTTCACCCGATCAAACGTTTATGCAAACACTGTTATCCTGGGTAATGGAGTAACGATTTCGCAGATTCCCAACCAGAAAGGTGCCGTTGTAATAAGCGGTAATTTTACAAAACCTGTTACTTCAGATCAGGTAACACTGTCGATCAAGTACAAGGACAATACGGATAACTGGATCACAGTATGGTGTAAAGCATTTGCTGCCGGTGACCAGTATAATGAGCAACTTAAAGCGACGTTTGAATTACCCGCTTCGGGCCTCAGTGCTTATGATATTAAAATGGAATTAAGCGCTGGCACAACATTAACCAACTGGCAATCGATTGCCTGGCAAAATTCCGTTAATCACTACAAGCAGAGAGATTATACTACAGGGAATTGCGATTTGGATGAAAATCAATACACCATCCTGTTTACGCCGAAAAAGGCCGGAACTATCTTGCAGGCCAACGGAAACGTTACCGGGATAAAGGACCGGGTTAATTCCAGCCATATCGCCAACAAGTTGAATGACATTGTATTTTCAATACATGGTAACGGCGTGCTGGATAACGCCAACAGCAATGCGCCTTGCATCAATTTGACCAATCCGGCTAATTTAACTGAGATAGCCAGTACCCAAAACTATATTTATACCAACAGCAATACCAGTCCCTGGGAGTTTTCTTATTACGACCCGGTTTATCTGTTTGCCGGTAAATTTCCAAGTACAGGATTTTTCATCACCTTCAGTCATTGGGCAATGCCCGAAAGCGAAGGTGGAGACGCTGCCGGGCGTGGTTACCTGGATTTTACCAATCCCAATAGTTTGGTGAACCGGTATTTTAACCTGTATAACTATATACAGGAGCATTTACCTGATGTGATCACCAATCAGGAGCCTATAGTAATTGCTATCAGTAAGATTACAGGCTTACGGATATACAAGGCCAATGGCTCTTATGTATCGCTCAATGCTACCAGTAATTATAATGGTACCAACACCTATGGATATCCTTCCCTGTACAATATATTAAGAGGGCCGGGTTCTGAGAGCTTTTCATTAAAAGGTATTTCCAATGCGTCCTTTTATGGCATGGGGGCAATACGCAATCACGAAATAAATGGGCAGCCGAGACCACTTACTGAGATTGAATCGGAGATCAGCAAGTTTATCAACTACGTCGGCATTTTTGGAAATGCTTCAGGGTCTATCGGTACCGGGGCATGTGCTGAAGCCTGCATCAATATCAACCCGGGCGCCAACCCTGATTATATACCTGTTGATTGGACGCTTGCGCCTAACAGTTATATTTTTACCGGTAAAGATACCGCAGGTGCTGACGTAGATGGATTGTATATCCCGGTGAAGAAGGCTTATGCGATGTGGGAAAATGGTGGTGAATTTATGAGAGATGCTAGTGGTAATTATACACCCATCCCTAGCGGTGCCGCCACTGCAGGTATATACTGGGAGGATGAGCATGGGCTGATTAAAAGTGTTTCTCTGGAAGGTTCAGGAGCAAACGCGAAGATCAAAGTCATAGTGAACAAGTTAAAAGAAGGAAACGCGGTAATTTCTTATCGCGTAGATAATAAAATCTACTGGACCTGGCATGTTTGGGTGACGGATGATCCGACTAACGGTTCTACTTATCATCATGGATTTGAAAGGGACAAGAATGGAGATACCGTTACCGATTGGAGATGGATGGATCGAAATTTAGGAGCTACGAATGCAAATTTTGTGGGCAACGACTGGCAAAAATCCGGTGGCTTACAATATCAATGGGGAAGAAAAGATCCCTTCCCACCATTAGTCTACAAAGACGGTAGCTTTTATGAAGTTACAGGTGAAGTAGGATCGATAAGACATAGAAGTGCAGTATACACAATTGATAATACCGCTGCAAATGGTCAGTCAAAACAATTGCCCATGAAGTACCGGGGCAATTATTACGGTGGTGATAGTAGTACAACATATGATGCTCCAAGCGAAAATATCAGGTATTCCATCAATAATCCGATCAATTTTATTTTGGCACCGATGTTTACTTTTAAGATAGGAGAGCAGGTTAATAATAGTGGCGAAAACTATTTCAAACAATACCTGGACCCGCTTGATAACAAGAAGAAATACGGAAAAAAGGAACTTACAACCTGGTTCTCAAAGGAAAAATACAAATATCGGAATCCAAACAAACCGGATGAAAATATTGCTTGGGATTTGTGGGGAGATATAAATGGAGGAAAGAAAACGAATATAGGTTCAGATAAAGCACAGGAGCGGGAGATAAGCAGCAGATACAGCATGAAGTCTCCGTATGATCCGTGCCCTTGTAATTGGAGGGTGCCCTCAAGTTACGCAACAGTTTCATCCGACAGTAGCAAGGCAAGTCCATGGGGAAGTCATACCGGTAATGGTATTGCAGTGACCTTTTCTCCTAATAGCTTAAATCCGGATTATCCCGGTATTAAGATATACCCTGGATTAGGGTATGATTTTACAAATGTTCCGAATAGAAATATCGGCAAAATATCTATAAACGGAAATTATGAGACATATCCCAATGAAGTATCTTTGGGTGATGGCACTAATGTGGCTTCCGGCAAAGTACCATATCCATATGCTACTTCGCAAGATCATGGGGCTGATGGTAGCCTGTTAACTTCTACATTTTCCAGTGGATCAACAGAACCTGAACCTTTGCAAGGAGCCCAGGGATTCGATTTTATCGCCGATCCTTATAATTTTAAAACAAGCGTAGGCTGGGACTATCTGAATTTCAACGGTGTTTATCACACTGCACTTGGTGCCGATGGTGTACGATGTATTAAAGACCCTAACAACACCTATATGCCTTCGGCCTTTAAGACAGAATATGTAGCGGCTCCAACAGAGGAATATCCATTGGAAACCCTTAAAACTTGGACAAAGGATGCAAACAGCTATATTGCAGATCCTGCCGTCCCAAACAGGATTATTAAAATTCCGCTTAGGAAAGCTTATGCTATGCAGAAGCTATATCTAAGTGAAAACGAAGCGATGCCATCTGGAAATGTAAAAACTCCTATGGTTGAGTGGACAACAAGTACCAATTTAATCAGCAGTGTCGAAATTTTACCTGGCGCTACTATAGAAACAGATACGCTTAAAGTTACCGTTGCAAATGGCGAGTTCGGTAACGCAGTAGTTGGTTTTCATTTAGGAGATTTAGGATGGGTAAATGGGAGTCTTCAGGATAAGGCAATGTGGAGCTGGCATGTATGGGCACCAACCGTTGACCCAAGGTTGAATACCATCACGGACACTACTGAGTCTGCAACAACAAATGGAACTTTAACTGCCAATCAGCAGTTTGTAAATCCTGTGAGGAGCCAAGGAGTTCCTGTAGGAGTGCCAATGGCTACTACCTTTATGAATATGGATTTGGGTGCGTGGAATCCTCTTCCAGCAACTTTGGATTACAGTTTAATCCAGAATTCAGGTGGACTACATTATCAATGGGGTAGAAAGGATCCTATCCCTGTGTTTTTAAGGGCTGGAGGTTTTTGGGCTGGAGGGATGAAGTACTATACTATTTTCAGGCAGGTTGGAATAAATTCGGCAGATGGCAGTATTTTATATTCTGGCGCCATAAATGAGAACACTTATTTACAAAACTTCTCCCGGGAGTATTCGGCATATTCTGCAGCAGCCAATGTGATGGCTAATGATAAGAAGGAAATCAAAATTAAAAAAATACTTAAATATGCCACGGAGAATCCATTGACATATTTATACCACAATCCTTCTACCAGTACAAACCAATATATAAAGGTTAAAGACTGGCTGGCAAATGAAAATAATTTGTTTATGGAAAGGTGGGGGCATGCAAATAGTAAATCACCATATGACCCTTGTCCGGAAGGATGGAGAATACCTGATGCTTTTTCTGCGGGAAGCAAAGAGATAGAAAACAATTTTGAAAAAGGTACGAATCCTTGGTTCTATAACGGTTATCAGGTTAGTCCTTTTACGGGTAACAATTATGGATTATCTACTGCCTACCCCCATGATATATACGATGAGACGTACAGTCCGTCTAACAAAAGGTATCCTGGAAAAGTAGTTATTAATCCAAGTTATCCTGCAACAAGATTTGGTTGGATATTTGAAGATAGCAGATATACTATTGGCAGAATACCAAACAATGGAATCCGTGGGGCAGATGGAGGAAATCAACTCTTCTTAGATACTACGGGCGGGTCTCTGAGGTTACGGCATAATGCTACAGGTCTTTGGTTGAGCAATCCGGCAGATTATTACAGCGGTAAAGCAGCACATTTGCGAATTGACCCGATCACAGGCCCAATCTTGGCACAAAAAGGTAAAATGAAAGCTGGAGCAACTTCCTCTCCCCAAGCCGCCATGTCCTGCCGTTGCGCAAAAATCAACTACGATGCTAATGGCAATGAGATAGGTCGCTACGATCCTAACGCCATAGCTGTACCGCACGATGCCTTGCAAAAAGCAAGCAAAACCTTCGACACCAAAGAAATAAACGGCCTGTTGCAGGAAAACAAAATAACAGTCTTCCCCAATCCGGTAAAAGACATCTTAAGTATCAATGCAACAGATACCAAAGAGTACTACTATCAGATTTACAACATGGCTGGGCAAATGGTGAAACAAGGCCAGTTCAACAGTGGTCAAACAGATGTTTCTTCGTTGACTGCTGGAACTTACCTCATCAGAATCAATAATTCTGAAAGTGTTGTGAAGATTGTAAAACAATAAGACCGAAAATCTTCGCAATAGTTATAAACCTGTCTTGTTTTGAAAAAATAGCTTTGTTGATAAACTACTTTCAAAGTGAGACAGGTTATTAAGATAATTAACACTTGCAATTTGATTCCGACACTGTTATTCAGAAGTAATAAATAAGCTTGAAGATCAAACATTGACTTGGTTTTCAACTTCAAGTCAGCTTACAAAAACGGGACAAGTGATGCTTTAGATCAACTTGTCCCGTTTTGCTATCCTCTGAAATACTATTCCGGCTTGCGATCAGCGTAAAGAGGAACTTTCTTTTGTAATTCGGATTACCCTGTTTTTATGGTCAACCCATTTCGGTTTAACTATAAAAATGTAGTCCTTATAAACTTATGCTCAACCCCAGGTTAAAGTGAAAATTGGAAAAACTATTTTCCATACTTTCACCTGTAGTAACAAGTTCATATTGAACTGAAGGGCCTCCAAATATGGAGACTTTGTTATTGACTTTATATTCCAGCTGCAGTCCAAACTTTCCCCATCCGGTAAACCAGCCATACCCTGCAAGCGCCGCGCCTGATAGGCTATTTTTACTTTTTTCTCCTTTGTATTCATATCTGGAGCTGCCGGAAAAAGTGAAAGCTGCAAACAATCCTGCATACGGTATAAAGCTAAGTTTCTTGTTCAATGGTATGGCATACCCAACCTGTATCGGAATACCGAGCTGGCCGAATCCGACTTTATATGAACCCAAACTTGTTACTATTGCGTGGGTATAAGGAGTAGGACTCTGAGTGAATATTAAATCCTTGATCTCGTAACCACTTTTTAAGTATTGTATACCGCTCTGAAAACGCCAGTTTTTATACCGGTAGCCAATGCTTGCCTGAATGTTATAGCTAAAGAGTGGACTTTTTTGTTTCAAGCAAGTTGCCATTGACATCAAAATTGTAAAAAGATTCACTGGAGCTAATTCCGGCGCCTGCAGAAGGAGCAAAATAAAAACTATTTTGTGCATAGCTTGACGAAGCAAGTAGGCCCATTAGGGCCGGGATCATTATGCGTTTCATATAAATTTTAGAAGGAGTGAACATGGGTTGTTTATTAGATTGCGTTCTTAATTTCATAATGCCATTCTCTTTACCTGATTACAATTTTTTGGTATATAGTTTTCCGTTTTCAATACCTATCTTCAGCAAATAAACATTTTTAGTAAATCCTACTAATTTTACCTGATTGATGTTTCCTTGTATTATAACTTGCCCGACATATCGTACAGTTCCCAATACAGTAGTCTGCTTTTTTTTACAACAACTATGTTTACAAGAGTAGAAGCTGGATTTCGGTGCCGTGCACATTCTACGGACATTACGAGCTAAAATGTACGCAAATGCGTACAATAACCTTCGGAATTCTCGTGGAATGTGCTCTGCGTCTTTTTTCAGGTTGCTCTGTCTTAGCATCAGATAATATTAATTTACTCAGCAATGACTGATATCAAAAACATCTGGATAGATTTTCATAAAGAATTAAAAGGTTTTGTATTAAACAAGACCCGAAATGCAATGGATACAGATGACATTTTACAGGATGTCTTTGTAAAGATTATCCAAAACCAGGATAAGGTCTCAAAGGCTGTCAATGTTCGCCACTATATATACGGTATTGTTCGTAATACAGTTAATGATTATTTCCGGAAACAGGAGATCAAATAGTTATGATCATGAAGTCCCTGAAGTTCTTTCAGAGTGTGAATCTGAAACTTTGAACGAAAAAATTGCAGAATGTTGTTTAAAGCTCTTTATTCAACAATTACCCGAATCATATCGCCAGGCACTCCTGGTTACTGAATTCCAACAGCTTTCTCAAAAGCAGTTAGCTGAGCAACTTAATATCTCATATTCAGGTGCGAAATCCTGGGTGCAACGAGGGAAAGAAAAGCTGAAGGAGCTGATCCTGGATTGCTGTGCCTATCAAAGCGATGTTTATGGTAACCTCAGGCTGGGAGACCAGAAGGATTGTTTCTGTCCATAATTTTTTTGCGTCTTTTTCTAGACGGTGATCCGGCTTTCATGAAATCTACAGCCTGACTTGCAACAATCCATCGGTACTTGTGGAAAACGTAGCTACAAAGACAGCAATAAGCAATTTTGAAGCAAAACAGAGCTATTCCCGATTCGGACTAAAGCATCTGCCTTTGTACATTGTAATCACTTGTTTTTAGCGCATCAAAATGACTTCCCCTTTAAATACTGCCGAACTTCCGCTCCGCATACCTAATTTTATATAGTAATAATAGGTGCCAATATCCGCTTGGCGTCCCTTCTGTGTCCCATCCCATCCTTTGGCTCCGTCCAGGGTCTGATAAATCCGTTCGCCCCATCGATTAAATATATGAAATGCTTCTATGCCTTGGTAGCCTATATTCTCTACTCTGAACACATCATTTACACCGTCTCCGTTCGGCGTAAATGCATTAGGAACAAATAGATTTTCGTTGATCCTGATCGTTACTTCGGCAGAACCGGTGCAGCCATATTCGTTAGTACCTATTACCAGATAGATAACGGGTGCCTGGGGGTTGGCCAGGGGATTGGCTACAGTATCGCTGCTCAGCCAACGGGAAGGCTGCCAGTAATAAAAATCCGCTCCCGAAGCTTGCAGTTGTACTTCGTCTCTCGCATTTATCAGGGTATTTGCAGGTATTACGTTCACTTCTGGACTGGGATACCTGGTGATGGTAACCGTGTCGCTGCCACTGCAGCCGCTGGTATGGTCAGTAGCTATAAATACAAAAGTTGTAGTCTGCTGCACAAAACCCTTGGCCGTACTGGTGTCGGCACGTTCTAATGGCACAGCCGGTGTCCACTGGTAATCATATGCACCTGCATAAAGCAGATGAGCCACTAAGCTGAAATGGCCACTGCAGGTAGCGGAATCTGGTAAAGGCGGGTTAATTTTTACCGGTTTATAAATCAGCATAGCCTGGCTTACAGTCTGGTTATTGACGGAATAGCTGATGTTGCATTGGTAGGGAAAAACGGTTATACCCTGCGTGGCAAGGACCGGGTTGAAATACCATTGTCCATTCTGCTGCTGTATACCGCAACCAGAAAAGCTTCCTCCCGAGGGATTGCCGGCTAAAGGATAGGTTATATCTTCATAGCAAAATTTCGTAGTAAGCGCGCTGCCGTCAGCATGGGTAATGTTTTGGGCATATAATAAGCCGGGAGCACTGATAATCCCACACAAGAGGGTAATAAAAAAATACTTTGCCATTCTTTGTCGCTGTTTCCTGTTTATTTCCAGCCTCTGTTCCGGTGCAGAAAACAGAACAAAGCCGGTGTTATTAATGATATATCATACCTGGTCCATTGTATCGTGATGGCTTCCGTTATACAGCAGCATGATTTTTTTTACTGTCGGAATGATCAACGCACCAGGGTTACGCTTCCTTTATAGGTCTCTGTTTTACCGTTGTAAAAGCTGACCTCCATTAAATAAATATAAACCCCTCCGGGCTGATCTTTCTGGTTGAACCGGCCATCCCACCCCCTTCCATTACTGTTGCGGGTTTCGAATATTATCTGGCCCCACCTGTTCAATAGGATAAACTTAAAGGTGGCCACTCCTTTTGATAAGTATTGCCTCGGGAAGAAATAGTCGTTATAGCCGTCACCATTAGGTGTAAAAGCATTGGGGATGTCTGTATAACAGTCTTTTTGGACGGTGATGCTTTCTGTACCTGCACAGCCCGAAAGGTTGGCAATTACCTGTAATTGATAAGTTCCCGGGTGTACTACCTTTAAGCTCGTTGTTGTATCTCCAGTGCTCCATCGCAGGTGATAAGACTCACTGGCAGGCGGAGCAAGGTTAGTCAGTATTACAGGTGCTCCATCCAGGCAAAGCGTATCGTCTTGCCCTAAATACACCAGGGGTAAGGGATAAACCATTACGGAATCACGGTAGCTGATATCGGGGCATGCCCTAAACTGCGCGTTAAAGCTGATCCACATTGTTCCGTCGCGGTCATAGGCATGTTGTACGCTATCGGGTGCTGCCGTGGTAAAGCTGGCACCATCGCCAAAATCCCAGAACAGCTGCATCAGTGTGCTGTCGCTATCCGGAACAAACTTTATTTGCTCGCCGATACAAATACCATAGCGGTTTACAGAAAATCTAAAATCCTGTGCAGGCGTATCTGCGGTGACATTTATAAAACTGGTATCGATACAAGTGCTGCCCCTGCCCACCAGCACGATCCTGTATGTGCCGGGCAGTGTGTAATTGTGGCCGGGGGCGAAAGCTGAAGAGGTATTCCCATCTCCAAAACTCCAGAGAAAAGAGGTGAAATGGGCATCAGATGTATTGGTTGTAAAAAGGGCATCAGACACACAGATCAGGGTGTCGGATAAAGCGAAAGATACTTCGGGTGTTATAGCCGGTATATCAAAATAAAGTACCGTATCACAACCGGTATTGGTTGTGATGAAAACCTTATAGGAACCGGCCTCCCGGCCAGTCAGGCTGTCTGTTACCGATAGTGTATCTTGTCCGCTAGCTTTGAACCAGATGTAAGTATAATATACGGGATCGCCCGGGTAGGTGGTTGCCCTTGCCTTTCCTGTGGCACTTTCTTTGCATGCGGCCTGTACCGTGATATCGGGTAAGACGCCCTTTGGAAAAGTAACGAAAAAGGTATCAACGTGGAATCTGCATGGCCCTGTATAATAGCTGAGCCAGTACAGGCCAGGTGTATCTACTGTTATTACCGGTCCCTGGTGTGCTCCGTTGGACTGATAATCCCAGCCACCGATTGCACCTTGCAGCTCAAAGCCGTGACTCCAGCAGGGCCCTTCCACCTGCGTAACAGAGAAGGTATCGGCTTCCTGTATAAAGACCGGCACTATATTGGGCAAAGCCCCGGAGATCGAATTTGCACTGAAGCTGACGGCATTGGTTGTATAATTACAAGCGGGAGCAGCCAGGTTAGGGAAATTAACTGCATCTAAATAGTTGGCTCCACCTTTCAGGTACACTTTGCCATCTGCAGCCAGTTTGATTTTGTCGAAGTTAAACTCCGGGGCTTGCCGGATAATGGTTTTAGTGGCGAAAGGATTCGGAGCGCTTAGGTCATATTGATAAACCGCGCCGGTGTACCAGTAATTTATGGCATAGATCTTTGACTGGTCGGCCGAAAAGCAGGCGCTGTAAAATGGTTCGCTGCTGTCGATAACATAGAGGCTGCTCAATAGTCCGGTTGCCTGGCCAAAATCAAAAAGCTCCAATCCTCCTCCTCCTACATGAGCAGCCGCACACAATACCTTTTTGTTGTCCGGCGAAGGCGTAAGCGTGCCCAGAATATGATAGTTGAAATTGATAATGCCGGTTGTAGAGGTCACGGGGTTTGGATTTACCCCCGAAGAGGTTACTTCATAAGATTTAAATTCATTGGCTAACCTGGAGCGTACTATCACCCAGATATTGCAGCGGGTACCGGTTAAGGCAATCAGCTTTTCGGTAAATCCCTCTCCCAGGTAAATGGCTTTTTGGCCGGTCACTACATCACCCTTTCCGCTATTGAGGGTCATATCTACTTTGCTGTAAAACAGCTTCCCCATTCCAAACTCAACCGAGGTAACAGAAAATACATAATACTGGTGATCTTGTCCCGGTATGGGTACAATACAGGCACCCTGGGTACTGCTTCCTGTAGCATTGGGTGCTACAGTGGTCAGCGCGGTTCCATTGGGCATCAGGTCATGAAAGCGATCCCAGACCCGGGAACCTTCAGTATAAAACAACAGCTGCCCGTTATCATCACATACCGAAGCGGAGGCTTCGCCGAACTGCTGCCCGTTCATAGCAGGAGCAGTAAGCGAAGGGCTGTTAAAGTCCAGTCCGAAGCTCCCCAACATCCAGATATTTTCCTGCTGGGCAAAAACAGGGATGGTACTTAACCCCAAAAACCATAAGAAGATCAAATATTCCTTCATCGTCTAAATTGCTATGCTGTTATTTAAACCGTTTATCAGCCGGGATTGGCATCCCGGCTGACCGTCAGCTTTACTTCATTTTTATTATCTTTTCTGTTTTTATCCATACGCCCTCTTTTGATGTTAAGCGTAGCATATAGATACCAGCGGGATAATTATGCATGTCGAGTACCTGGTTACTCGCCTGCTGCACCAACACTTTGCCTTCAATGGTCGTTACGGTAACTATAAGCTTTACTGGTGACTGGATAAAGACTTTGTCAATGGCAGGATTAGGAAAAATGCTGATCTGGCTGGCAATAGATGTGATATCTTCCAGGCCGGTAACATTGGATACGGTATACACGGCAGACGTATCGGTACAGCCGTTTGCATTGACGGTGACTACACGGTAATCGCCATTTTGGGCTACTGTGATATTGGCGGTATTACCTCCGGGTACCGGCTGACCGTTAAGCAGCCATTGGTAACTGGCATAAGTGCCCACGGTGCCCAGTATAAAATTATTTACGGTAATGACAGGTGGTTCTGATGGGAATACATGAATGGTAAATTGTAGCAGCTCGCTGGTATCGTTGCAGCGTACTACCTGTACACCTACTGTACCGCTTTGCTGATCAGGTGTAATGTTGATGATATGGCTGTTGCTGCTGCCGCTCCAACCGGCAGGAAGTGTCCAGATATAGGCGGTAGCATCCTCGACTTCCAATATCGAATAGATTGTTTCTATGCTGCTGCAGATAGTGTCGGGGCCTTGGATCTGCAATAGCGATGGTAATGTTGCAAAACAGAATTTGGTCAGGAAACCATTAAAGCCGAGTGCACCCGGATAAGTACTTTGGTTGCTGCCGGGTGTGGCTATGCCGGAAATACTGTTGGTAGCTCCGCCAAGATAAAAATTGCCCTGCTTGTCCGAGACAGAGGTCAATGCACCGTCAATTCCCGAGCCACCAAAATAGCTTCCGTACAAGCGTGTACCGTTTCCATTGAACCGGGCCAGAAAGGCATCTCCATAATAGGCACCACCGGCAAATACAGTCTGGAGGCCATTTGCCGAAGCAATGCCCGAAGCACTGGTACTTGTTCCATGAAGGTAAATCATGTGCGTATCTGCAACGTGAAGCGAAGGGAACATTTCTGCTCCGGTACCTCCGTAGTAAGTTGCCCATTGTCTTACACCATTACTGTCCATTTTGGCCAGGTAAATATCTATATCTCCTCCGAACATATTCTGATGACTGCCTGCGGTGCTAATATCAGATGTACTTTCGGTAGCACCAGTCATATATACATTTCCAAGGAGATCACAACCGATATTCCTTGAGGAGAAATGGCCAAATTCTTCACCACTGCCACCGTAATAAGTAGCCCATTGCCTTACACCGTTTTTATTGAATTTAGCCAGGAAATGATCATTATTGCTGGCAGAAAATGTATAAACTGTTTTATGGGCACCCGGAGTAGCTATGGCTGATTCACTATTGGTAGTACCGAAGAGGTAAACATTACCTTTATTATCGCAAGCCAGGGAATTAGCAAAACCGTCAGCTCCCGTACCCCCAAAATACGTACCCCATTGCCTTATCCCGGCCAAGCTGAATTTTGCGACGAAAGCATCTGTGCTGCCACCTAAACTAACCTGGTGTGCTCCTGTAGTGGCTATGCCAGAAGTGCTGGACGTAGAGCCGCTGATGAAAACGGCCGCTCCTTTTACTGCTATTTTTGCGTGACCACCTTCTGCTCCGGCACCTCCGTAATACGAACCAAATATCCGGGTTCCGGCGCTGTCAAACTTGGCAAAAAAAACATCAGAGCTACCTCCCAATGCCGGTTGGTGACTACCGGTAGTGGCAATGCCGGATGTACTGTATGTATAACCGGCAATATATACATTGCCCAGGGAGTCGCAGGAAACAGACTTTACCACATCGGCATCGTTACCGCCATAATAAGTACCCCACAGTACATTGCCCTCCCTGTCATACTTTTTCAAATAGCCATCACCTCCTCCTCCAAAGGTTACCTGATGGCTGCCGGTGGTAGCAATGTTGTTGGCACTATGGGTTTCCCCTCCCAGGTACAAATCATTGTAGATACTGATATCCAAGTCTTCAACCAGGTCAGCAAAACCATTTCCACCTATATAAGTGGCCCAGGACACAGTAGGATCGATGGTAAGCCTGCCGCTAAAAGCAGTTGTTGTAAAACCGATAATATCGTTTGTGAGTACATATGCCGAGGATACCTTGCTGCCATCCTCCTGGAAACTATAGGGTGCAGCCTCGGTTACCGAGCCAAATGGCGTAAGCGCTGTAAAGCTGCCATCTCTGTTGACGTAAAGGCCGGTAGTACCTTTAAACTGCATACGTATGTCGGCTACATTACCACCGGGATGCACCACGAAGTCGTGTTCGAGTTTCTCATTCTTTATATACAGTACCCAGTCGATATGCGGGTATACATTTCTATAGATAATTTTCTGGTAACTCCTGGCTGTAACCCCTTCTGCACCGAACTGAGGCAGGTAATATTTTTCGAAATAAGCCTGTTGGCCTTTTTTCTCCGGCATTCCGGTACTACCGGCATTCAGTAGCTGTACGTCCATGCGGTACAGGTCTATAGCAGTCGGGCCTTCAGATAAAAAGCCGCCATTACCCGCAACTGTTGTTGTAGCGAATGGCGTGGCGGCCCGGGACCATTGATAATGAATATGTCCCTTCCCTATGAACACACTCATATTACCCGATGATAACCGAAAATCTATATCTGTTCGTGGATGCCCGGACTGGTCGGTGATCTGCCCTTTATTTTCCAGGAACGCAAAATGTTCCGTTTTTTGCGCGGGGGCTGCAGGTGGCTGCGCGTCAACGGCAGCGCTGATCGTAACTGCTGCAAGTACGGTAAGTAACAATGACTTCATTAATACAATTAGTTTAAGTTAGTACGTTTACAATGTCCTTTACCCCGATAAAACTGTAAGGGATTTGAAAACAAATGTATTATCAAAAACAGGCTTACTTATAAGCACAACACTCAAATTTTGATTTGAGTGATTTACTTAGAATAACTGGAAAATAAAATTTATTTTGCTGTACAAAAACAATAAATGTCTTTCAGTTTAAGCTGCTTCATCAGGATGAAATTTTAAAGAACCCATGTAATTACATAGCTATTTACCCGGAACAGAAAAGGAACAGAAAATACATGCTGAACATAAAAAAGGAAACATATAATACGCTGTACGCCTGGGGCGCCTTTATTATATGCATTCATTTAACGGTTATGGTAAATGCCCAGATTTGGAACCAGGAAATTTTCAAACAAAAGAAGACAAATACCTCACCCATCCAGACCGATATAGAAAAACTCATAACACATGGCAAGCTTTTATTCAACGGAAATAAGGCAGATAGTGCCATAAAAACAATGGTGTCTGCTCTGGAGCAAAGCAATGCTATCCAATACCGGCAAGGCATAGATACCTCACTGAATTATGTAATTAAATACCTGATGAAATGGAAACGGGGAACCTTTTCTACCAGCCAGGCCGAAGTGGCACAAAAAGCGATTGATTACAGCAACATAACAGATAAGGATATACGCATCTCCGGACTACATTGCTCCCTCGGTAGTTATTTTTCTACAAAAGGTAATTATGCTCAGGCTTTATTAACGTATGAACGTGCCCTGAAAACCCTTCCCGATGACAGCAGTAAGGCAACAATGGACACCAAAATGGTTATTTATTGCAATATAAGCGAAATCTGGGCAACCCTGGGTGAGGCCGAAGAAGCCTTCAGAAACCTGGCTGTTGCAGAGCGGATCGCTATCAAAAGTAAAGACTATCACCGTCGGGTATCGCAGCTGCAGATTAAAGGTGTGCTGTATTTTAATATCCAAAATCTTGACTCTGCACTTCATTTCCTGAATGCATCTCTGGACATGAGCGAACAGCATAAAAACCAACATCCCCCCAGCTGTGTCTGTAAACGGCTTATTATTTGTAACCTTGGCCTGGTATTGCTTCAGAAGCACAGACCTCTGGAAGCGCTGCAACTTGTGGACAAGCAAATTGCAGAATTAGATCAGGAGCAGATACAAAAAGAAAAAATGGGATTTGTGACAGATAGGATAAGTGACGTCAGGGCTTTCCTCCAGTATTTAAAAGGTTATGCCTACTATGAGCTGATGGAATATAAAAAATGCAGAAACATCCTTTTACCCCTGCTGTCGCAGGTACAATCACAAGGAGTAAACCAGGTAGAAGCCAATATCCACGAAGTTCTGGCTGCGCAGTACGATTCAATTGGAGCTTACAACAAGGCCTACCAACATAAAGCAGCCTACACGGCCCTGGTAACCGACAACAAAATACAAAAAGAAAAAAGTAAACTGTTGAGCCTTCGCTATTCGCTTGAAAAGATGGAGACCGTGGCTCAAAAGCAATTGCTTATCAGCCGGCAGCGCACTGAGATTAAGGAAAAAAATTTCTGGATAGCCGGTGTTTCCCTGGGAACTCTTTTATTGTGCACTGCCCTGTTTACTTTGTACCGGAATGGCAAGAATAAGCAAAGTCTGCAGAACTCATTGATCATAAACCTGAAGCAGGAGCGCGAAATCACCCAACTCCAGGCGAAATGCGAAGGAGAGGAACAGGAACGAAGCAGGATTGCCCACGAACTCCACGACGGCATCGTAAGTCAGCTGCTGGCACTTAAACTAAACGTGAATGCTTTACAGGTCAATCATTATATCTCAATAGCACCACATCAACTAAACGATATCGCTCTGCAGTTAGAGGAGGCTACACAAGATTTGCGCAGAACTGCACACAACTTGATGCCGGATCTGCTGCTACAGCAGGGATTGTCTTTGTCCCTGGCAGCATTAATTGAGAAAATAAACAGGAATACAGATATAGAGGCAGATTTTCAGGCCTACGGTATACTACCCAAGTTGTCGCAGGACACCGAGCTGTCCTTATACAGGATGGTGCAGGAGCTGGTGCAAAATGTGCTGAAACATGCCGAAGCCACACAACTTTTAATGCAGTTGAGTTGCAGGGATAACTTATTGAGTATAACAGTGGAAGATAACGGGAAAGGAATTCCCGCCGCCAACCTTATCACCATAGCTAAATCCACGGGTCTGGCTAATGTAACCAAACGGGTAGAATTGCTGGGAGGCCACATTGATATCAAAAGCAAACTGGGAATACAGACTACAGTATATCTGGAATTTGATCTGCTTAACCTGACGGCATAAGTTGACTGCGTAAGACAAAAAGTATATTTATGAAAACTAAGGAACAATTTATTAAAGTGGCGCTAACCGATGACCATCCAATGGTATTGGAAGGAATGCAGAAGGTGCTGGAACAATCCATCGGCGTAGCGGTTACAGGTGTATACAGATGTGCAAAAGAGCTTTTTGAAGGTCTGAAGAAAGTTTTACCGGACGTATTACTCCTGGATGTCCAGTTACCCGACATGAACGGCCTGGAGGTGGCAAAAATAATCAGGCAGGAACACGCAGATATGAAAATATTGGTACTGAGCGGTATCGAATCCCACTATTACATAATAGATTTAATCAAGAATGGTTGCAATGGTTATCTTTTAAAAAGCACAACAGATATCAGACTGCTAATGGAAGGTGTAAAAGGTGTTTATAATGGAGAACTATTCCTGGACCCTTCTATCAAGCAGGTTATCTTACAAGAGATGCTACGGGCAAAACGCAGAAAAAATGCCAGCCCCAAACTAACGGAAAGGGAAAAGGAAGTACTACAGCTGATCATTGAAGAATATGGCAACCATGAAATAGCAAATAAGCTTTTTATAAGTCTTCGCACTGTAGAAAACCATAGGTACAATCTGTTGCAGAAGCTGGATGTAAAAAATACTGTTGGCCTGGTTAAAGCCGCTATGCAAATGGGGTTGGACAAGTGATCTCGTTTGGTGCAGTGCACACTCCATGGATACTATGAGCTAAGATGATCGAGTAGGCAAAGGCGTTTCAGCCTAAGCCTCTCACAGAGCCGTACGTGAACCTCTCGGTTCATACGGCTCTTGTCATGTAATCACGTACGTTATCTAAAAATAGCCCAATGATAAAACATATTCGGATAACTTGCCCTTACCATGTCTATCCATTGGTATGTCCTACTATAACTACCTTTAAACCTTTTGTACTTGTTCAATGCCCATTTAGCTAACCGAAAATGAAGCTGTTTAATCAGTCCTCTTAATGACCACATCTTTATCTTGCCATAGTAACGAATAACCCCAATCATTTGTGGGTTTATCTTTATTGCCATTTGCTGTATGTTCAGGATCGTTAGTTTGTGGATCTTCTGCTGCTTCCACCCTGATACAATCCGGGTTTTGGGCATTTTGACTTATCGCACAATCATATCCCAAATACAGCCCGCCTTGCACATTCTATGAATATTACGAGCTGAGATGTACGCAAATGTGTACATCAAACTTCGGAATCCTAGCGGAACATGCACAGCTTACCATCAGGTGTAAAGGCAATGTTATTTAAACCTTTGCCTGTAGTGCATATCAGCCGTGCGTTACAGTTATCCATGTCTAGTTCATAAATTTTACCGGAATCAGCACGGGCAATCCCTGCTGTGCATAGCCACTTGATGACAGTCCAAATAAAAAAAGCACGGATAAAAATGATTTTATGGTGAACGGTATTTATTTACCCAGCAATATACTATTGATTTAGTATATTGACTATTTGATAACAAATATCATGGAAGCCAAGCCTTAACGACATGATTGCCCTTTCGTTTTACCCCCTCCTAGAGCAATTATTAAAATCTCAATGGAGGGCATAAAATTGGCAGCTTACTTGCCCTTTTTCTTCAGGTTCATTTTCATACCTATATTGAAATTGAGGTTATAAAAATTCTGCTGATAGTTGTTGCCGGTGCTGCCAAGCTTGTATTGAACCGATGGGCCACCGAAGATGAAAACCTTATCATTCAGCTTGTATTCCAGCTGGGCACCTGCTAATCCCCAAAAGGTAAAGCGGCCATAGTCGTTGAGTGCAGCACCGGAAAGTTCACTACTGCTGGTAAGCTTTCCTGGCTCGTTAAATTTGGAGTTGCCGGAAAAAGTGAAGGAACTTAACACCCCGACATAAGGAACGAGGCTGAGTTTATTGCTAAATGGGATGGCATAACCCACCTGTAAAGGAATACCAACCTGGTTGATCGCGATCTTATAGGAGCCTGATCCGCTTATGCTCTTATAAGTGGGATCAAAGTCTACGCCGAATACCAGGTTATCGATTTTGTAGCCACTTTTAAAGTATTATATCCCGGTTTGGAAACGCCAGTTTTTATACTGGTAGCCAATGCCGAACTGAAGATTATTACTAAAAATGGGACTTTTGTGATTGGGGGAAGCATAGCCGTCAACACCGACTGCATACACGGATTCGGTGGAATTGCTGATTCCTGCTCCTGCCGATGGAGCAATATAAAAACCGTTTTGCGCGTGGGCGGAAAGGGAAAACATACCCATAAAAAGAAGGGCTGATAAATATTTCATGAAGGTGATTTTAGGTCTTAAACGGGGAGCGATACGCTTTTATTGTATACACCTGGGCTTTGCTCTACTTCTTAAATTTTGTTATAAATTAAGGCTTTATTACCTCTACTCCCGCCCAGCACACTCTATAGATATTGTGAGCCAAAATGTACGCAAATGAGTACACTTGCCTGGAGTTCTCCTTTTGTACCAGAAAGCCATATTCAGAACAGATAGGCTAAATTCGCCGCCCAATTATAACCTGCTGCTGTTTCATGGCTTCTCCATACCATAGTTACCATTCCGGACTGAAACTCCAGTTTGCTGATGGTAAATTGCAACCTGACATTTCAAGAACGATACCTCGTTCCGCAAAACAAAGATGGAAAGGCAAAAATATCGAGACTTTCTGGGCACTCTACGGATACTTTGCCTGATGACTATATACTTGACGATTAAAAAAAGAAAGTGCAACATTGAAAGTCCAGGTAAGATCATTATTTTACCTGGTTGCGATCTATAAGGAGCTGGCCGCTTTATCGCCAGTCAAATCCTATCAAGTACTGGCTTTTAGAAGAAGTATCGACAAACTGTTGCGTTACTACAACGAAAACGGGCAGGATAATTTGATATGGCGGTACCTTCCATTCTCCTTTAAACAATGGAGGGTATGGAGTGAGCAAAGACATTGCCTGAATTCTTTGCAGGGGCTTTGCCGCAGGCAAAACCCACAACAACTTTCCGTATCAGAACAGGAAATCATCCAGACGGAATGCGCCAATAAAGAATATGGAAACTGGCCCTTGAACAGCATTTATTATCAGCTGTTGCGGGAGAAGAAAATCAACTGTTGTCAAAGTACTTTTTACAAAATATTGCAGGCTATCTAAGCATTATGCTGAAACAGGATGTAAATAATACGCAATGCTTTTAAAAGAAAGCGCTGACAATGGGAATAGCAGAATAAGGAAGCCATTCAATTTTCTGTTATTGTTAAATATTTATCTTATCGGGATCACATCACCTTTAAGCGTTTTTTCTCTCCTATCCAGGTAAGCAATTAATATTAATAAGAGAAACAAGAGACATTGGTTATTGTGCAAGCCCGAGTTTTAATGCCCGCTTTACCAAAGAGGCTGTGTTGTTCACATCCAGCTTGAGCATGATACTGGTACGGTAATTAGCTACCGTGCCCAGGCTCAAAAATATCTTTTTGGCAATTTCCGGCGCCGTAAGCCCGTCTACGATTAATTGCAATACTTCTTTCTCTCTTGGTGTCAGTGTAGTTTTGGAGAAGGTGGAGTTACGATCCTGGATATCCATTTCCCTTATTTTAGCGCTCATATCTTCCTCAAGAAATTCATTTCCCATGTAGACGGTTTCAATGGCCTTGATCAGGGTTGTTCTGTCCGCAGTCTTCAGAAGGTAGCCATGCGCTCCTCGCTTAAACATATTATTTGCATAGAGCGCGCTGTCAAAATTAGTCAGCACCAGTATTTTCAAGGCTGGATATTTCTTAAGAATAATAGGCGTAAGCTCATCACCAGTAATGTCCGGCATCTGAATATCCATCAGCAATACATCCGGTATCTGTATTTCAAGCCCCGACAGCAAGGCCACGCCATTTGCATAACATCCTATTAATTGGATGTGGGGATAAAAAGGCAGAATACTTTGTAAACCATCTATAATCATGGGATGATCATCAGCTATAGATACTTGTATATTCATGGATCGGAAGATTTAAAGGTTATTTAACTGGGTATGACTGAATTTGACATGTAGTGTAGTACCCTTTCCTTTTCCGGAATCAATAGAGATATAACCATGCAAGGCCTCTGTCCTTGACCGAAGGTTATGCAATCCCATTCCTGTGAAGGGTAACGTTGTATCAAAACCTATGCCGTTATCTTCTATCGTAATGTACAGGTAATCCTCATAGAGCATTACCTGTACAACTGCATGGCTGGCCTTTGCATGTTTTACCACATTCTGCACCAGCTCCTGAACAATGCGGTAGACAAAAAGTTCGGCTGCTTTACTCATCGGCTGAAGGACATGATATTGAAGGTCGATATGCAGCTTACTGTTATTATTACTTTCACAATACTGCAGCAAAGCCCCTTTCAGGCCTTGCCTGGTCAACACATCGGGCATCAGGTTGTACGCTGTCTTGCGCACTTCAGAGGCTGTGCCTGAAAGTATATGAGATAGCTTGTTTAAGTTATCTGCGTTCTGTAATTCCGGATAGGCTTCATTAAATGCCCCCAGGTGCATTTTCATAGAAGCGATCATACTACCGATACCATCATGTAACTCTCTGGCAATACGTGTACGTTCTTTCTCTTCTCCATTCATCGCGGCTTTCAGTTGATCGATAATATGCTTCTGCCCCAGATTCAACATTTTTTCTGATTGTAAACGTTGTTTATGCCTGTTGACACGGTATAGCAGTAGCCCAATAATAACCAGCAGCGCTGTGCCTGATACAATAATACCGATCCAAAGGTTTTTCCTCCGAATCAGCATGATCTGTTTGCTTATTTTCAGTTCCTTTTCTATGATCGATTTATCTTTTTGAGCAGTCTGGTATTTTACTTCCAGCTGATTGATATTTTGCTTCGTTTCCTGGCTTTCTATACTGTCTTTGATCTGAGTATAAGCATACTGGTACTCAAATGCTTTTTTATGTCTTCCTATTTGTGCATAAAGCAAGGCAAGCATTCTGTTTCCTTCTTTACGACCACGGGCAATCTTCAGCTGTTCTGCATTTTGTAACGATTGTTGCAGGTACTGTTCGGCCTTCCTATAGTTCTTCATGGCCAGGTATACTTCGCCCAGCAGCGATATATTTACATTCTGATAATCAGGGTCGATATTGCCTTTCAGCCGTGAGGCTTCTTCGAGATAAGCAAGTGCTTCTTTATGTTTGCCCTTCTTATAATTGACGCTTCCAAGATTGCTGAGTGCCAGATGTTGCCATTGAAGCAAATGATTTTCTCTGGCTACTGATAAGGCTTCCTTAAGACTTATATCACTTTGCGTCGGATCTCCGAGACTGATGTAAGCACTACCTTTATTGATGAGGATTAAGGCCAGTATATTTTTGTTTCCCGTGTTTTTAGCGATGGTTTCCGCTTTCAGCAAATATTTCAGTCCCTTTTCCTCCTCCCCCATCTTCGCCAATATACCACTCAGATTGGCATAAAGAGCCGGCAGTGCCGACCTATTATGAAAAGCTGGATCCTTCTCTACAACTTCAATCGCTTTATAGTAATAGATCATCGCAGAATCCAGTTGTCCGGCTCTTTGATAGCGGTTGGCAAAACTGTTATATACTGCTGGCAGCAAGCCGTCCATTTTGTATGCTCTTGCGAGCAGCAATGTTTTAACGGTTTCCAGATATGCCTTATCATACATTCCTTTATTGTTGTAAATAGTAGCAATATGAGCAAAGGCATCGGAAGCTATTGCCGGAAGTCCTGCAACAATACTGGCATCCAAGGCCCGATGAAACAAAGGGAGCGCGGCGTCAGGATCTTTCTGAAAAATGTTGAGCGCCGAATCCATCAAAGAGTGTACTGTTCCACTAACCTTAAGAGCAGGTACATACGCATAGGGAAACGTGTTCTCAACTACCGGGATATTATCCTTCTGGCTATAGACTATAGGAATAGTAGCGATAATCCATGCTAGTACCGGTAAAAAAAATTGCAGGAAAAGTATTCTGATAAAGCGCATAGAATTGCCAAAACAAAAGAATAAAAAGTAAAGTTGGATAAAATAAGGTATGTTGATAGATTAAACAGACAGCGCCTCTGTAGCATCCCGAAGATAAATATTTATAGCAATAATTATGATTAATATGAAGTGTGAATAAAAGTATACACTTTCTTTGCCAGTCTTTATTTTTAAGAAAAGGGCAGATAGCGGCTCGTCATTTTTAGAACTCAATAAGATAAAACACAACCTAGAAATTTAGATCAATAGACATTATACAAATAAATATATAGTTATCACTATCTTTTTTTGATTGTTAAAACAATTTTCTTTGTCGTAGTAAAGAATGTTTCTTTTCACCCCTTTGTATTATGAAATAGAAGCCTTCGTTAAAGCAACTTACGAAAATGAAAATCACAATTTCTACATTCAATACGAACTTAAAAGAAGTAAAAGTTTCCGGCTTAGGCTTCTTTTTGTTTCGTGCCGGGAGCCGTGTATCCCGCATATTTTTGTCTCTATGCTTATGCTACCTGACTTCATTGCTAATTCCTTGTACTACGGCTGTTGCACAGCAGTTAGAGTTGAAGTGGCTCATTGGCATGGGTGGCGGGCAAGCAATGATCTTTGGAAATGATATTGTAACAGACCGGGCTGGGAACGCTTATGTTTGCGGTTCCTTCACCTCTTATAACGACTCTGCCGATTTTGATCCTGGTCCTGGTACTGCCTTCCTGAAATCCAGATCAGATGGTGTGAACACTTACATGCAGGATATCTTTCTGGCCAAATACGATACAGAGGGACATTTCCTATGGGCCAAAGTCATTGGCAGCGTTTGCGAGGATGGGGGCAATCGTGTCGCGCTGGATACAGTGGGTAATGTTTACATTACCGGAATGCTTGGTCAATGCTACGCTCCTGTATATTTTGATACCGGAGCCAATGCTCCATCAATATTGATCAGTGCGACTCGATATGACGATGCTTTCATCGCCAAATATGATACTGCAGGGAACTTTCAATGGGCCAGGAATTTTGGTGGCGGAAGCAGCGAATTCAGCAATGCACTTGCGGTAAGCAAAGATGGGGTGAACATTTTTACGGGTTCCTCGGTTGGTGCCACTGCAGCTTCAGATACAACAGGTATTTTGATGGCAAAATTCAGTGCCGGCGGGAATGAGGTTTGGAAAAAATACATCATTCGTGCTTTTGGCTCATTACTCCCCATGGGCATGGCTTTAGACAACGATGAACAACAGTTTGTCATTGCGGGGACACTTTATTACGTCGATACGGTTGACTTTGATCCCGGGCCGGGAACAGCTTACCGCGTTCTTCCGGGCCCTATGTACCAGGATGCTTTTCTGGCAAAATATGATTCCGCAGGCAATTATATCTGGGTACAAGGCAACCTCTACGCTTCTGGTCTTTTTCCTTTCTCGGGAGCCCGGCATGTGACGGTTGATAAGGACGATAACATCATTCTTGCCGGCTCCTTTGACGGAACATCTATGATCTTCGATACCCTGGCAGCGATAACAGTCGCGGCCAGTGGTGGTGGTAATAGCTTCATAGCCAAATACAATTCGTTGGGCACTTGCCTGTGGGCTAACGGTACCGTATTCACAGGAGATGGTGTAACTACCGATAAAGCAGGGAATGTATATGTGGCCGGCGCTTTTGAGGGTTCTGTAGACTTTAATCCAGGGCCTGGTGTAGCCAATCTGACCAGCGCTGGTGGGGTGGACGGCTGTTGGGTAAAGTATGATGCCGGCGGTAGTTATATACAGGCGGGAAGGATGGGTGGCTCTATTGGCAATAGTTGGGGCGATGTGGGCCGCAAATTATCTGTGGATCCACGAGGGAGTGTTTATATTACGGGTTACTTCAGGAGTGATGATTTGTTCACGGTAACCCCGGGCACCGAAACCCTTTTAAAAAAGGGGTTCCAGGATATCTATGTCGAAAAATTGGTTTGCGGGGATACCACTCTGGTGGAAGTAAAAGAATGTGGAGCGAACTATACTTTTAACGGCCAGGAATACACAACCAGCGGCATACACTATCAACACTTCCCTAATACTATGGGCTGTGATAGTGCCTTTGTGCTGGACCTGACTTTATACCACATGATAAAGCCGGAGATCGTTATTGATATAGATACTTTAGGCACCATGGAACCTTATGCTACATATCAATGGCTAAAAAACGGCACGCTTATCCTGGGGGCAACCGATGCCCGCTATACAGTATTGGAAAATGGCGACTACCAGGTGATTACTGAAAATGTTCATGGCTGTACTGATACTTCTGAAATTTACAAAGTCACCAACCGCGGAGGATTAGGTATTGAAGATGGATCTGAGCTACGGGAAAAAATAAAAGTATTTCCCAATCCTGCAAATGGCTATCTGAATATCAGAAGCCCTATTGTTGTCGATGCCGTACTAACCACCGCAGATGGCAGGATCCTGATTCATCAAAAAAATGCCCGGACGCTTTCGCTGGCACCACTTGCGGCAGGAGTATATTTTCTCAAAATCCTGGATAAAGAAGGGAGATTAATCCTGGTAGAGCGAGTAGTAAAACAAAAGTAGCAGGCCACGAATAATTTAAATGTATGAAAACGTTCCGTTTATTCTTACTCAGCATACTGTTCAGCAGTGCTGTTTTTGCCCAGGCAGTCTCCATTACCCGCCCGGACGGTTCTCCCCTGGCTACACTGTACTGCCATGCAGATACGAACTATGCGTTGGTGGGCCAGCCGGCGGGAGGTACTTTTAGCGGTTGCGGGGTTGTACAACTTAACGGCGAATGGTATTTCAACCCTGCAGAGGCCAGTAGTGGTACCACCACTTTTTCATATGAATGTGATCTTCAGTATGCAGTTAACGGGGATACTGTAACTCTGCCAATAAAGGTATGGAAGCCAGTAGTGATCAGCCCCCCGCTGCAAGATATTGTTACCTGTACCGGTACTTTCCGGCTCGAGGCTAATACTTTGTACGCCGGAGACTATGCCTACCAATGGAGCCCGGCTGCTCCCCTGCAACAGCCGGATATGGATATAACTGCTGGCTTTATCAATACGATGACCACCTTTGTGGTTACAGCAATGGACTATACCAGTGGCTGTACAGGCAGCGATACCGTTATGGTTACCAGGGGACAAATTCCCCAGGTGACAGTAACGCCGGAGGTTATTCGTATCAATGCAAGAGAGACAGTGCCCCTTCATGCACAAGGTGCCGATCAATATACCTGGTATCCGGCAAAATGGCTGGACAATGATGCTTTATCCAATCCATTGGCATCTCCCAAGGGCCCGGTCACTTATACTGTGATTGGCAGGAATAAAGACGGTTGCACAGATTCTGCGCAAGTACATATTGACGTCAATGAAAGAACTTTTATTCCCAATGCCTTCAGCCCTAATGGGGATGGACTTAACGATGTTTTCAAAATCGAGAACTTCGGCTATCAGAGCATTACCGAGTTCAATATCTTCAACCGCTGGGGACAACGCGTATTCCAGACAATCGATGGTAGTAAAGGATGGAATGGCACCTACAAAGGGCAACCTGCGGATGTTGGTACATACTATTACTACATCTATTACGTTGCCGATGATGATAACTCCCATACCTTTAAAGGAGAACTAACACTATTGAGATAGAGAACCTACGAGGCAGTGCTCGTGGAATAATACAAGTCTTATTCCTTTATTAAAATGCTATAAACACTGGCTAAGGTTGAAAACTCAACATTGAAACGGGCCAATCAACATTATTTTTGTGTTATCATTTCAAACCAATGAAAGTATGCCTAAAGAAAAAGTAAGTAAATCTGGGAGAAAATATTTACGCAAAGAAGTTTCTCACCAATTGGCGATTTCATTAGGCAAGCTTAGAGAGCAGCTTGGTGAGATGAAGTTCAATTCACGCCTTAAAAAAGCTGCGAAGGTATTGACGAAAGGTATGGATACTTTTAAAAAAGTAGAAGCTCAAAAAGAGAAATCTGCAATCGAAGTTCCATCAGGTGCACTGGTTGTAAAACCCTCCTCAAGAGTCCGAAAAGGTTCCAGCGACAAATACAGCGCCTCAAACTGCAAAAAAACAAATGTAGCGACCAAGTCAAAATAATAAGATTCCTTCGCGAAACCTGAAGATCAACTTTCAAATACTAAAAGTCATTTAGACCTAATTCTTTAGTTCTGATCGGGAACATCTGCAAAAGGACTTTTTTAAACGGGTTATTATGTGTTGCCCTCAATAAAATTGATAAGGCAAACTACTTTTCATCTGTATTCAGGATATTCTACTATTATATGGTAAGAAGTGAATACTGAAAAACTTGATCTAAATATTAGGGAGATAAGCTCAGGCGTTTAAACCAGTCTTCACAGTAACTTCATAATGTAAGATTACTTTTGCCAAATGGCACAAAGAGTTAATAACCAAGAGTTAAGTTGGCTAATTAAGGATCAGAAAAAATACATGTTATGTCCTAAATGCAAAAAAGGAGATTTGGATACACGAATTCCCAGACCGTTAGCGATCAAGCGGCTACTTGGTTGGCTTCCTATACGCAGGTACCAATGTAACAATTGTCAGGCAAAAGTCTACAGGAATGATAATTGATCTTTCCATCCAGTGCCCATTCTATTAGTAAAAAGCCTTCTGAAAATAGGAAGCTTTTATTTTCAATAGAAGAAATTAGTGCCACTCCAGTGACAGTCAAGATTTGTTTTGCCTGGCACATTCTATGGATATTACGAGTTAAAACATATGCAAATGCGTACACTAACCTTCGGAATCCTCATGGAATGTGCAACGCACATCGTTACAGTGTTCGTTCGCCTATGGCTTTTTTATATACCGCCAGACTAATTTTATAGCCTACCTTGGCGTCTATAAGGCTATCGTAAGCTTGTTGCCATATTGCCTGAGCCTCTAATACATCCTTGCCTACTATGGTACCGGCAGCCAAACGATCATCGGCAAGTTTCAGGTTTTCTTCTGCTTGTTTCAATGACAACTCGGACAAGGTTATCCTTTTAGCAGCCTGATTCATGGTCAGGTAACTGTCCTGTACTTCCAGGTTTATAAATTCGATTGCCTCGTCCAATTGTTGCTGCTGTGCCGCGATTTTATACTTTTGCTCCTTTACTTTATGCGCTTTTTTGCCCCAATCAAAAATAGGGAAACTTATACTGGCCAGTCCATAGTAAGTGGCCATAAAATCGGAGTCATCTTTAATGTTCACCATTTTGCCTCCGGTGGCCAGGCCACTGGCAGTGAGGGCTATGGTAGGCAATCTGTCGCCCTGCAAAATTTTCTTTTGTAACTCCTGTATTTCCACTGCTTTTTTCAATGCCTTAATTTCCGGTCGTAATGTGGCAACACTTTCTATCGATTGCATTTCCATATGGTTTATCCCAACAATAACGGAGTCGCTTAATTCAAAATCTGTTTTACCCGGATTTCCTGTAATCTGTGCCAGGTTGAGCTTTGCCATTACCAGTCCGTCTTCGACCTTATTAAGGTTAAGCTCCGCTTCATTAAGATTTACTTCTACTTTCAATAAATCATTTTTGTAAATTAAACCGGCATCATAGGAATTCTGTAAATCCTTACGCAGTGAATCCAACATGGATTTGTAGCGGTTAGCCAGTTTTATTTTTTCCTTTACCTGTACTACCTGCCAGTAAGCCTTTTCGACGTTCAATAATACTTCTGTTTCGGCAAGGTACTTTTGGTCTTCCCGTATTCCAACGCCTAAAGCTACTGCAGCTTTACCATTTTTTATTTTTCCCCCGACATACAGGGGCTGTGCAGCATTGAGCGAACCGCTGGCCATATATTCGGGTATCATACCATTCAGGGCACCACCTAATGGTTTTCCTAGGTAGATGCCCATAACAGAACCGTCCAAAGTTGGGTAGGCACTGGCTTCAGCAGATTTATGTGCGGCCTTTGCTGCATCAATTTCATTTTGGGCAGCTTTTATTTTACGGTTGTTCTCCAATGCCTGGGTCTTGCATTGCCGCAAGGAAAGCGAGGCGCTTTGAGCGTTGCTTTGCGTTATATGAGTAATGCTTAAGGCTGCGATGGCCAGCATGATTTTAAAATTCATCATTTCTATTTTATAAAAACTTATTCCGGAAATTTTCTGATGGAAAAATGACTTAATGCACATGTGAAGGTTTATACTGAATCTCGGTATCTGCATCCGGTGCTTCTATTTCAGGTACATCCGGTTTTACAAAGAGATAGTACAGCACCGGTATCACAAATAAGGTCAATATCATGGATACAATCAAGCCAAAGGCCAGGACACTACCCAACGGACCCCACATAGGCGATTTGCCAACAATCATGGGCACTACGCCTACTGCTGCTGCTGCAGAGGTAAGGAAAATGGGACGCATCCTACGTTTGGCAGCAGAGAGCGCCGCCGCTTTTACCGTAAAGCCATGGTCCCTTACCAGTTCATCTGCATAATCTACCAGGATAATACCATTGCGTACCACGATACCGATCAAACTAATAATGCCCATGAAAGCCGTCATGCCCATTGGATTACCGGTCAGGTACAGGCCAAGGAAAGCACCCAACAAACTCAAAGGGAAGGTAGCCAGGATAATCAGGGCTTTCCCAAAAGTCTTGAATTGGAAAAGAAGCGTTAATAAAATCAATACGAGGCTTGTGCCCATGGCCAATCCCATGCCGGGCGCATTTTCTGCGCTTGATTCCGCATCGCCGCCATAAGCAATACTGATGCCATCAGGCAATTGTAATTTTTCTATTTTTGGTTGCACCTCTTTTAAAATAACAGATGCCTTTACACCTTGCTGTGCCTCGGATAATACGGTAAGTGTGCGTAAACCGTTACGGTGTGCTATAGCGCCGGTATGCCAGGATGGTTTCAGGTCAACCACCTCTTTTAAAGGTACTTTCCCACCATACATGGTATTGATATTAAGGTTGGCCACGTCATCAAAACGGTTACGGTTATTAGCTGCCAACCTTAAAAATATATCTACCGGTTTATCGCCTTCCCATATTTTGGAAACGGAGAAACCTTTAAGACCTGCACCCATAGTTTGCGTAATGAGCTGGTTGGGTACACCTAGTCTGGAAGCTTTGTCCTCTATGGGTTTCAGGGAAAGGCTAAAGTAATCATCCATATAATCGGTACGTACCCAATTTGTCCCTTTTGCCTGCTCTAGTATCCCTTTTATTTGTTCTGCCACACGCTTCTGATCGTTAAGGTCCTCGCCAATAACCCTAATGGCAACAGGAGCACCTTCCTGCATACTTAATTGGTGGAGGTTGATTTGTCCATCCGGTACGAAATCTTTCATCCTGGGCAGGAATTCTTTTACCAGTTCATTTACGGCATCGCTATTTGCTGCTGTAATAAAAATCTGTGCATAGCTGGTACGCGGCATTTCCGGGGCATAAGATATATTGAACCTTGGTGAGCTGGTACCTACAAAGGTTGCCGTGCGTAATACACGTTTATCCTTCTTCAGTTCTGCCTCTACCTTTTTGGCTACCTTGTCGGTTTCATCAAGTGATGTACCCATAGGCATCCATACCTCTGCATTGAATTGCTTGGTTTCGCTCAAGGGGAAAAATTCCTGTTCCACATTTCCTGCCAAAAGTAAGGCCAGTACTATGGCACCTACAGCGGCTGTCAGGGTAGTTTTTGGCCATCGGAATGCAGCTTCCACACCTTTGTTGAACACGTTTTGCAAATGGTCCAACAATGATTTACGCCTTACTTTGCGTTCATCCATTTTATGTTTCAACCCTTTTTTGATGAAAACATAACAAGTATAGGGTGTAAGCAATAGTGCCACCAGCATAGAAGCAATCAAGGCCACGGCAACCGTTACGGGTAATGCCGCAATGAAATCCTTAGCGATACCATTCATAAAAAGTGCCAATGGTGCAAAAGCAAAAATAATGGCCAGTGTAGCGGTAAATATCGGCAACGACAATTGTTGTGCTGCCTGCCAGGCACCCGTCCATGGTGTAATGCCTTCATCCAGTTTTTCGATATAATTATCAACCACTACAATAGCATTATCGACCACCATACCCAGCACAATAATCAATGCGGCCAGCGTTACCTGGTGTAATTCAACGCCGATAATATTGATGATACCAAATGTAATCAAGATGGATACCGGTGCCGCGAAAGAGGCTACAGCAGCTACCCTAACAGGGAGCAACAACATTACTACTGCAATTACGGCAAATATGGCAATCGCAAATTCTTTCATAAAATGCGATATACTTTCACCTACCAGTTCTGGCTGGCTCACAATGGTTTCTATCTTAATGTCGGCGGGAAAAGTTTTCCTGATGGTTGCCATTTTTTCTTCTACCACCTTGCCGAACTGTACAATATTATTGCCCGGTTGCATTTCGATAGCAAGTACCATTGTTTTCATATTACCTACACGCACATAGGAACTCAATTCTTCATAACGGCGCTCTATAACGGCAACATCCTTAAGACGCACCTGATTGCCGGTAGGTGTATTGTATACCACCTGGTTGGCAATGTCGGCTTCGGTTTTGAGCTGACTGTTGGTATGTACGGGAATGGTATTACCACCTAGCGTAAGCTCGCCGGAATAATTGGTAATGTTTTGTGATTGCAGGGCCCTGACTACATTCGTAATATCAAAGCCATACTGACTTATTTTTTTGTCGTCGAGGGTTACATATATCTGTTGTTTTTGCCCACCGGTACGGTTTATTTTCGATACCGTTGGAATGACTTTCAGGCCATCCTCAAGTTTGTCCATGTACTTCTCTATATCAGCATAACTTCGGGTGTCAGAAGATATGGTAATGATTTGGGCTGTTACATCGCCAAAGTTGCTGTTGACTATCGGTCCTATTACACCTTGCGGCAAAGTCGCACTCAGCCCGGTGTTCAGCCCATGTTGTAAAGTGCTCCAGAATTTTTTACGGTCCTTGACGGAAGTATGTAAATAGACTGTGATGAATGCCTGACCATCTTTTGTCTGGGAAGTCGTTTTCTTTTTATCCACTTCTTCAAAGGAAAAGAGGAACTGTTCTATTTTATTGGTAACCTGCTTTTCTGTTTGTTGCTCGTCGGCACCGGGATAAAAGGCCATAACCATAGCTATGGGCATATCTATCTTGGGGTTTTCGGCCCTAGGCATATTCATGAGCGAATAAACGCCCAGCAAGACAAGTAGGGCGGTCAGCACAATGGTTACCTGCTTATACTTCATCGCGGCTTCGATGAAGGTCATTTTTCTTTTAGTCATAATTTAATAGGTCATGATTTATAAAATAATCCGGGCGACCCGGAACAACAGGCTGAAGGATAACAAATTGGATATGTTTGCTCAAGGACATAGGTTACCAAGCCTTAACCAAAGCCGTAGCATGGTTAAAGGAGCAATAAGTATTGTACTGGGATAGAGGGGGTTTAGAAATTGACCAGGACACCGTCTTTGAGACGGGTCTGACCACTGATTACCACCTGGTCCCCCTGCTGCAGGCCATCTGTTACTATAATTTCATTCTTGCCGGTTATGGCACCGGCTGTAATGCGTTTACGCACTGCCTTCTTTTGGCCATTAGCAACAAACACATAAGTAATATCATCGGCATCACGGACGATAGCCTGCGCTGGTATTGTAATGGCGTCTATATTTTTACCGGTAGTGATTTTTGCTTCTGCAATCATGCCAGGCAATAGATGGCCGTTTTTGTTGGACAGTTTTATTTTTACGGAATAGGTTTTGGAAACAGCGTCTGCCTGCGGATTAATAATACTTATTTTGCCTTCGAAGGTCTCCTGTAAAGTAGGTATAAAGATGCTGGCCGATGTTCCTGGTTTTACGGTACCGACTTCGCTCTCGGATACCGATATTTTCAGGTATACCATATCTGTTTTTATAATAGTGAACGCAGGAACTCCCGGAGCTGCGGCACTTCCCCTTTCTATCATCTTGGCCGATATAATGCCGGACATAGGCGCATACAGACGGCTATCGCTGATATGTTTGGCGCTGATACGCTTCTGTGCTTTGGCTTGGGCAACTTTTGTTTTAATGTCCATGTAATCTTTGGCTGGTAAACTGCCTTTCTCGTATAAGCCATTCAGACGCTTGTACATATCTTCTGCCTGCTCCAGGCCTGCATTTGCAATAGCCAATGTATTGCTGAATTCGGTAGCATCTATTGACGCCAATAGTTGGCCCTGTGTAACATACTGGCCCTCTTCCACCGATATTTGATTGATAACGCCGGGCACTGCAAAACCCACCTGGGCTATATTTTCCGGCTCTATAGTACCTGAGAAAGAAAGAACCTGGGCCTGATTGGCAGTACTGACTTGATATACGGATACTTTATATGGCACCGCTTTCGCGGGTTCTTCCTTTGTGGAACCGCAACCCATTATTGTAGTGCTGGTCAGGACAGTAAGCAATAGGATATTCCTTTGTAGAAACATAGTGATGATTAATTGTGTGATAAAACGTTATTAGTAAAAAATCAGGAAACTGTTTACAGCCTTTATCTTATAGGGACCCTAGGCGAAGGAAATTTTTCTTTCTATTAATTTAATCATTTCTATCAGCCGATCCTGATCCGATTTTTGTATATGGGAAAATAAAATAGATTCGAGCTTTATCATACCCCGTTGCAACATTTGTGACAACTTTTTCCCGGATTCGGTCAATACGATAATGTTCTTACGCTTGTCGTGCACGTCATCATCTATCCTGATCAGCTGATTGCGGCATAAGGTTACCACGGTCCGTTGAATGGATGATTTATCGCGCGTTACGATATTGGCTATCTCTTGCTGCGATAATCTTCCATTATAAAATAGTGCCATCAATACGGGTACCTGCTCAATCCGTATATGATAACCTGCGTTTTGAAAAATATGGTTTGCCTTATTGTTGACTATTTTGGTAAGGCTGCCTAAATGGAATATAACAGATTGTTCTACATTCATTTGCAAAACGTCAATTCAGGTTGAGGTACCAACTATTTACAGTGGTTTGTCTTGAATCGACGATGCAAAGGTCGTATGCAAAATGCTAAAAGAAAGGTTCATAATACGGGAAAAGTGGTCAGTTTTACGGTTCTTATCAGTTAAACGAAACCTTAGCCCTATGAGGACGTATTATATGAGTGATTGGCGGTAATGGCGGGGGGAAAGGCCGGTATGCCTTTTAAAGAATTTTCCAAAAAAGGAACGGTCACTAAAATTCAGTTGTGCTGCAATATCCGAGATACTTAGGGCAATATCAGAAAGCAAGACCTTGGATTCTAATATGATCAGGTCATCTAATATTTCCCCGGCGGTTTTGGTAGAGATTTCCTTAACAGTTTCAGATAAATGTTTAGAAGAGACGTAAAGCCGCTTCGCATAGAAAGCCAGGTTTTTCTCCTGCTTATAGTGTAAGGAAGCCATGCGCATGAAATTCAACATCAATTCTTCTTTCCGGTTATAGGATGCCTCATTCAAAATAGCATATTTCTTGCTTAAAGCAGCCATTTCATAGAGGAAAATAAGGAACGCATTGTGCAATATTTCTTTACCGAACAGATGGTCCGGCATCTTCGTTGTCTTTTCCTGCAGGGAAGCAATCAAACTACTGCACAATAACCTTTCTTCGTCATTCAACGACCATAAAGGGTTGAACTGCGAGGCGAAGAATTCCATCATATCAAGATGGTTTTGGGGCAGATTTAAAGCCACCAGGAAGTCGACAGTAAAAGTTACCCCTTCAATAATACAGTCCTCACTCACGTTCTGGAGTTGTTTTGGTGCATTGGGCGCAGCAACAACAAGGTCTCCAACCTTAGCGTGTAACAGTTTCAGGTTAACACTGATATCTACTGTGCCGGATACAACCCATAACAAAGAAAAAAAATCGGAGCGGAATACATTCTTGTAGAAGGCCAGTTCTTCATCAGTCTCCGATTCCTGCACCATCCTGAAAATGGAAAAATCTTTCAGATGTGTAGGTGCTGAGGGGAAGTTCTTTTGAAGGTCTGCATGCCTTTGTATCTGTTGTTTTTTTTTCACTGTTTCGATTAATCAACCCAATATTAGTATTTTACTTTCATACGCACAAAGGGCATCCACTACAATAATATCTACCGGTGTGTGGTCGATCTGTACTACGGCCAGCGGATAGTCCGCACCGGGAAAGCTGCCCTCCAATGGTTTGAACTTATTTTTGGCAATACTTGCGTCGAACCTGCGCTGCAACCTGATTTCCATCGGATACTATTTACCCAGTTCCAGATCGTATGGTATCCGGGAACATCAACGCCATGTTCCCGGCATTTAAGCGCTACATCAAGGTTGTTGATTTTGTCCCAAATATTTTAATCCTTCTCTTTACAGAGTTGTTGAAATATTTTAAACTACATGACTAATGCCCTTCGCTCCACCCTCATTACAAAGGCTTCATCACTACTACAGCATCATCCGCCATCCTTGTTGCCTTCGCTACTATCTGCCTTGTGAATATTATCCACTTGAGCTTTTCACTTATCATGCAACAAGGACTTCCCATGTTCCATACAAAAGCCTGAATAAGAGTCATGCCACCTCGATAACGATTGCCCTATAGCCAATATGCAAGTGATCGCTATAGCCTTCACTGATCTGCGCAAAAATCAGCTTTTGACAATGGGTAACGCATCTCATTACTTCATCGATGGTTCATTTTCATTCATCTCTCTTATCCGTA
>JBAZWL010000019.1:0-89380 GCA_041660405.1 Taibaiella sp.
CAGGATTATATTTTTTATTTTTCGTTGAATGGTAAATGCCTGGCCAATATCATCTTCTGGCTTCTGATTGATGATAATATTGGCGATCGCGAGACCTGCTTTTGCAAAGCCATATTTGTAGCCGGTCTGCATGCTTCGTTCGCCGATCTGTTCCAGCTTTTTTATGGCCGTATCCGGATCCTTCTCTCTTTCCAGGTAAATGCTTTTGATAGCATCGTCAATTTTCCGGCGTTCATCAACGGTCATCGCGGAACGACCGACCCCGATCTCGGAATGCTTTATCTGGCCTGCGCTCGTCCATGCTAAGCAAAAGGCGATTTGAAGGAGTGCGTACCTTATACCTAGCATTCGGATTGATGGCATAGTGCTATGATTTTTCCTAATGCAAAATAGCAATTTTTAAAGCGAATTACAATTGGGTGTAAACACTCATATTGTATAAATGAGTGTTTCCCTAAGATAAAATGATTCGCCGATAAGATATTTTTGCTTTAGTGATTCACAGGTTAAGCAGCCAGAACGAAGGGTGAACATTGGATTACATCTGGTCAACGTTCTTATCGTTCGGAAATTTTTAAAGACAAAATTTATCTAACATGCATCATTTCTTCTCCCTCGTACTTCTTGTTACACTTTTTGTTAACGCCAATTTTATTCAGGCGCAGGATAGACTCGTAACTGCCGGTTCCAGACCAGATAAGGCGCCGCAACACCGACTTGATTTTATCCGCAACGAGGGCCAATGGGAACAGGCTTTCCGATTTAAGGCCATGCTGAAAGAAGGTGTGTTCTTTTTGACCGATGATGGTTTCGTATACAATTTTGCGGAGGAAGCCCGGGATACAATCGCACATGAAGGCTTTGCCCGTTACCATGCCTATAAGGTGAAGTTTGAAGGATGTAACAAAGCGCCGAGATACAGTGAAGCAGATAGACGTTCATACTATCATAATTATTACATCGGAAACGATCGTTCTAAATGGGCTGCCGGTGTACGTATTTCCGGCAAGTTGACCCAACACAATATCTATCAGGGCATCGACCTTACGGTTTACAGCGAAGGTAATAACCTGAAATATGATTTTCTTGTAGCGCCGGGAGCTGCTGCCGAACAGATCAAAATGGCTTACGAAGGCGTGCTTCCGCATATGACAAACGAAGGGCACCTGCGTATTGCTACAACGATAAATGAAGTGGCAGAACAAAAGCCATATTGCTACCAGGTGGTGAATGGCAAGGTAAAGGAAGTGGCTTCGCGATACCAAATCAAAGGAAACGTGGTATCGTTCGATTTTCCTGATGGTTATGATAAGTCTGTTCCGCTGGTGATAGATCCGGAAGTCATTTTTTCCACTTACAGCGGAGCGGCCTATATTCCACCGCCAAGCTTCTATGCTTATGCGGGATTGCCAGCACATGCCACCACCTACGATAAAGCGGGAAAACTTTATTCTTCAGTTACCATCAATTCCCTGGGATGGCCAGTAACCCTTGGCGCTTACCAATCTTTACCCAATACCAAAAGGGATATAGCGATCAATGTGTTTGAACCAGATGGCACCAGTATTGCCTATGCCACGTACTTCGGAGGGATTTCCAATGAAATAGCCCTGACCATGTTGACCAATGACGAACAAGAATTATTTATCGCCGGTAGTACCGCATCCAACGACCTGCCCATGACCTCCGGATGTTTTGACAGCACTTACAATGGTGCCACGGTAGTACCGGCTGACAATGGGACTGATATTTTTGTTGCACACTTTAATAACAACGGCACGCAACTGTTGGGCGCCACTTATCTCGGCGGTTCCGAGAACGAACTTGTACCAGCAGCAATAGGTCTTAATGTAGTAGGTGTGGGCACCTTGAATGGTATCAACATTGTGAGCCCGATTGAAATAACATTGGACAGTTTAGACAACATATGGCTCATCTCGAATACCATCTCTACCAACTTTCCGGTAACGGCCAATGCACAGCAACCTGTTTACGCCGGCGGACAAACAGACGGTGTGCTATGCAAGCTGAATCAGGATTGTTCTCAATTATTGTACAGCTCCTACCTGGGCAGTAGCGGGTTTGACATCGGTAGTTCTATCATCTTCAACAAATCCGGCAAACTGGTTATTTGCGGTGCAACAAATGGCAGCAACTTTCCCGTTACTCCCGGAGCCTTCCTGATAACTGCACCCGGCGGTATTTCCGATGGCTTTGTGGCGATAGTGAATCCGGCAAATGGCAGTTTACAACAGGCCAGCTACCTGGGTACCAATCTCGCTGATCATGCCTGTATTGTTCAGGTAGACCCTGACGACAATGTGTATGTAACTGGTCGCACCTATGGCGCCTATCCTGTATCGGCCGGTGTCTTTTCGATTGCGAATGGTGATGTATTCCTGCAGAAATTAAATCCCTTACTCAGTACTTCTTTGATATCAACGTGCATCGGCAATCCGGTTGCCGGGGTCAGCAGAATGATCCCGACCGGGTTTGTATATACGGAATGCGATGAAATTATCTTCTCCGGTTTCGCTCACGGCGATCCGTCCGCGGCACTGCCGGTAACCGCCGATGCCATTATGGCCAATCCCCGGAAATTCTGGTTTTGCCGTATGCCCGCCAACTTTTCGGTGATCAGTCATGCCTCTTTTTTCGGATCATCCAACTATCTCGACTCCCGGTATTGCGGCACCAGCCATTATGCCCCCGACGGCACCATCTATCAATCGTTAGGCTCTTCTACATTTACTACCTTCCCCACTTCTCCCACGGCCTGGTCACCTGCTACACAGATCGTTCAGCCGGTACCTAAAACAGATGCAGTGAGCTTTAAAATAGGCTTGCGTTTACATGCAAATTTTATACTGGACGCTGCGGTGAACAGTAACGATAGCGGATGTGCTCCTTACAGTATTTTGCCGGTCAATACATCTTCCGGAGCCAATCTATTTGTATGGAATTTCGGCGATGGCACTCCCTCGGACACGGTTGCCACAGCACCTTTGCACACTTATACCAATCCGGGAAGTTATATCGTAACACTCTATGCTTTTAATGATGCGCTTTGCGTAAAGGGGGACACGGCTTTCCTTAGTATCACGGTTGTGGAGCCTGCCGTGTTGCCGGACATTACTGTGTCCGATACCGTGCTTTGCAATGGTGCGGCAATTATTGACCTTTCAGTGCAGATCAATAATTTTAATCCGAACTACGAAGTGCTCTGGACGCCGGGTAATGGCTTGCTGAGCCCGGCCAATCAACCTACCGTAACGGTAGATCCCCTGATCAATAATACCTATTATGTAACGGTCACAAATAATATATTGGGACTCTGCGAACAATCGGCAACCGATACCGTAACCATAACGCTTGCCCCACTTATGTTACAACTGAATACGCAGGACACCACTGTGTGCGAAGGCGCTTTGATACAAGTGTCGGCTGATGGCAACCCTCAATACCTGTATACATGGTCGCCCGCTACAGGGATGAATGACAGCACGCTTCTTGAACCGGAAATTACAGTAACACAATCGGAAAACTACATGCTTAAGGCAAGTTATCCAGGATGTCCCGACACTTTTGTATTCCTGAACATTATCATGGAAAGCATGCCAGTAGTACAACTGGGGCCAGACAAAAGTATTTGTCCTGGACTTCCGGTTGCGCTGGAGTCCATGATAAGTCCCTTCCATAACGATTATTTATACAGTTGGACACCCAATACCGGCAACCTGAGTAACCCGGACGGGCCTAACACCTCACTTCTGTCCGACACATCTATCACCTACACGCTTACCGTACAAACGCCAGTAGGATGTTCCGGTTCCGACAGTATCCATATTCTTGTCTTTCCCGGCGTAGATGGAGATATCATACCCGACACCGGGTATTGTCCGGGCGGCAGTGTGACGCTCTTCGCTTCCGGAGGCAGCGTCTATTCCTGGACTCCGTCTTATGGCCTGGACGATACCACTATTGCCGCACCGACCGCCAGCCCCGGAACTTCTACTAATTATACCGTAATTATTTCTAACCAATATAATTGCAGTGAAACGCAAAATGTAAGCATCCAGGTATTTCCAAACGCTGTGCTCAATATGCCGGATTCAGTATCAGTATACCCTGGCGAAGCTTATTCGCTTGAACCCGGCACCAACTGCCTTTATTTTTCCTGGTTCCCGCCATCTGGGATAAGTAATACCAACGTGTCAAACCCGGTTTTTGATCCCGAAGTGAGAACCCGCTATTTTGTAACCGCCACCACAGAACAGGGCTGCGAAGTAAAAGATTCTATTGACGTGTTGGTGAAGGAAACGGTATGGGACATACCAAATGCTTTTGCCCCGGCAGGAAATAACAGTGTTTTCCGGCCTGCTATACGCGGACTGGCCACCCTGAAACAATTCGTCATTTTTAATAGGTGGGGAAACAAAGTGTATAGCAGCGTCGACATCAATAGTGGGTGGGATGGCACATTTAACGGACAGCCGCAACCTGCAGGTGTTTACGTGTATCTTATAGAAGGTGTTACTGACAAGGGCAGTGTTTTACATAAGCAAGGAAATGTGACCTTGCTCAGATAGATTGGGAAGCTGCTTAAAATCAATAAGATACTTTCTGTATAGTTCTATGCCTGTCGTTTAAAAACAGTTTTGAGATAGTATTCAATGACCCGATATGAGAGCATCAAAAGGTGACCTTACTTATAGTCTGTATCAATTTCAGTATTAAGTTCACGAGACTCTAAAAGAGCACTCTCATGCTTCATCTAATCGATCTGCACAAATAGGTACTGGTGCAACTGTTGTTGTAGTGACCCTTCTAAGTGCGATTGCAGGCACCTGGTTTTATGGACTATTAAGAGAAATGCTTCCGCATTAACCGGTAAGTAAAGTTCACTTATTCCCCTGGAGCCTATTCCAAAATGAATATATCGTTCGCTTGTTCCAGCCTTCAAACCTACCTCTCTGCACTACTAAAGCATTGTCCACCTGGTGTTGCAGATAATAATAAAATACAAATTTTCCTTCCGGATTATCCCAACCTGCAATTTGTCCAAAACGCAGGTCATTAAACAATAAAGTATCTCCATGCTTTTTAATAGTATAAAACCCTTTTGAAAACCGGATGAGCTGCTGCAAGTCCTTATGATCAAGTACAGGTTTTAATAATGAATCGTTTCGTGGAAAATAATGCACCGCTATAGTATCCACATGGTCAAATAATGAACGGAATCCAACATAATACCCCTTATCATTTTCTGCTACAACGTACCACAGCCAATTTTGAAGAGGGGCAGGTGTGGTGAAATATCTATTATAAGAAACGTGCTGTGCCTGGAGAGCAATTTTAGTCTCTTTGTCTATTTGTATTTTATTGACCAGACAATAACCCAGATACAGTGCACTTATGCTTAATCCAGCCTTCCATATAATTTGCCTGTATGCATTCTTCCTTTTCATTAAAAGTAATATCAGGCAGGCTATACCAGACCAAATTGAAAAAAAAGGATCTGCTACATAAATGGCATTGAAGGAAATGCGTGTATGATTAAAAGGTTCAAACCAACCGACACCATAATTATTAAAAGCATCAATAAAAATATGAACACCAATCAATCCGCCAAAGAAAAGTAGCCATTTTTTAAAGCTGATATCATGCGGCCGATGCAACCACTCGGTAAGCAGCGCTAAAAATGGAGTGATGATCATCGCAAATAAAATAGAATGAGTGAAACCCCGATGGGCCAATAGATTGGATGAAGTATCCATCCAGAAAGAAGCTACAAAATCTATATCAGGAATGCTCTGTGCCAACACACCCCAAAGCATTGCCTTTTTGCCTAGCTTCTTACCTGCAAAAGCTTCTCCCATGCAAGCTCCGAGGGCAATATGTGTAATAGAATCCATTCATCAATTTTAATAGCAACAATAGATTTCCAATAATAGTTTCCAATTATGGCGATAGGATACGCAGCAAGTAATAAGAGGGATTAAAGAATAAGGATCTCATAAAGTAACCAAAGGAAAAGCACAAGTACTTTTTTCAGCAGGACATTACCGATCCATATTGAGATTAATAGCAATAACCATATCAGCAGACCTGACCATAATTTATATTTTGCTATTGAGCCTGTAGGAGACATGATCAAAAACATTAAAGGTTTTATAAAGCCATACCTGCGTATGATTCATCGTTTGTAAAATTCGGTTTTATCATGAGCTGATACAATGAACCTTGTCAATGAAAAATATGATACCGGATAGCAAATCTGAATCAAACAGAAATAATCATTGCCATTTTTCCTTTTTAAAATAAAAAGTAAAAAGAAAGAGCAAAACCCTAATTAAATTGTATGAAAAACGTTGGATGATCCTTTGTAGGAAGGTTTGCTTCTTATCGAAATTTTCAACTGTTATCCTGATACAATCTTCAGTCATTATCTTATTGAGTTGTTGCTCAATAGAGGATACAAAAGGTTGGTTACGCACATTCAGATTTAGTTCGATGCTAGCGTAAGTGCTGATATCATTGATATTAAACGACCCAAGTGTGAGCCACTTACCATCTCTGATTCCTAATTTGGCATGTAAAATGCTTGGTTGGTACTCATAGATCTCAATATTGTTTCTTAGCAACCATGCGTACAAATAGCGCTCTGCATATTTGGCAATCTTTACATCAGAAAGGCCAGCGGTAATAATTTTAATACTAATGCCTTTGGCTCTAGCAAGCCTCATTTGTTTTCGCAACCGTTTTCCCGGTAAAAAGTAACTGCTCACCAAAAGCACATTACTGTTGGCTTTATTGATAATATTGAAATAGCTTTTCCATATTTCCTGCCTGTTCTGCCTCCAGTCATTCCTGCTAACTTTTACTGAAATATTGCTTTCATTGCCTTCTTTGTTGATCGGTACTGGAGTGGACAAATCAGCATGTACATCATCAGGTTTCGTACTATTCCACAGCTGAACACAGATCTGTTCTAATTCCCGCGCAACGGTACCTTCAAGGTACAATGCCATATCGAGCCAGGCCCTGCTATTATGTAAACCATAATAGTGATTGTTTATATTATTGCTTCCTACCAAAGCTTTGCCGTCGTCTGCAACTACAATTTTATGATGCAGACGACGGCCAAAGTAAAAACTTCTGGTCATCAATAACGGTTCAAATCTTTTTATATAAATAGTGGTTTCCGAAAAAATATTCAATAATTCCAAAGGAAGTTTTGTAGCATAACCATCAACAAGTATATAGATCTTCACGCCCCTTTTTGCTGCTCCTTTCAGCCAATCAACAACCATCTTTCCCGTTTCATCATAACTGAAAATATACATCTGTATATGTATAGAATGGACAGCACCATCGATCATCCGATGTAGATAGTCGAAATATTCGTGACCACCATTTACACGTTCCAGCTTTTGCTGTGCGCTGTATCTATTTTTGTTGCCGCCGATCATCAATTATAACATAGACTATAGTAATAAGATATACAAAGTAGGTAAATTAACAAGTGTCACTCAATGATAAAGATCAGGCTTCTTGCTGATGACAGGACTAATGAGTATCATCAAAATCGATAATAGCTGTCATGGTACCGGACATAAGTTGTACATAGCTTTGTAAAAAAAAGACATGAAAAAGATACTCGTTGTTTTTGATGGGGCTCATTTCCCCAATACTACTCTTGACTTTGCATTGAAACTCAATGAAGAATCGCCCATATTGCTAACTGGCGTTTTCCTTCCTTCTGTTGATTATGCAGAAGCCATGAGTTATTACTATTATGGCACTGCTGTGGCACCATTATATATGGATGAATATGAAGATGATGTGGTGGCAATAAAAAATAATATTGAAGAATTTGAAGCCTTTTGCAGAAGCCACCATATCCGCTACCGGGTTCACAAGGACATAAAGAAAAAAGTAGTCAAAGAGTTGCAGTCTGAAACAAGATATGCAGATTTACTGATTCTCAGCAGCACATATTTCTATGAGAACCTTGGTGAGATGACTCAGGAAGAATACCTCACAGATACATTACACAAGGCAGAATGCCCTGTGCTGTTGCTACCTTCCGATGTTGCGATACCCAGGAATATAATTTTGGCATATGACGGAAGTACTTCGTCCATGTTTGCTATCAAACAGTTTATATACCTGATGCCGCAATTTACCGATATGGAAACATTAGTGATGTATGCCGGCGATGAGGCTGAAAATATTCCATTTGAAGACCTCATCAAAGAATACGCAGCCCATCATTTCAATAAACTGGGTTATTATAAGTTAACTGCTGATCCGGGTAAATATTTCGAAACCTGGATAGAGAATAAAGGAGCTTCACTTTTGGTGAGTGGTTCTTTTGGACGCTCAGCATTTTCTGAATTGTTCCATAGGAATTTTCTTCGCGATGTAATAAAGGAACAGAAGGTCCCCATTTTCATTGCACATCTTTAACGCTAAATCGAGTTAACATGAAACGAATACTACTGGCATTAGACCAGGAAAAATGGAATAAAGATGTTGTCGATTTTGGCTGCTATCTTGCAAAATTGTCAAAGTCAAAGGTAACTGGTATTTTTTTTCAACATCCCAAAGATAATCTTCTTGAAACAATCATATATAAAGGAAATAATCACAACAGATCAGATAAACTGACTGCATCACAACCCTTGGAAGCATTATCTGTTAAACGCTTCAGCGAAGCATGTATTTGCAGGGATACCTCATATTCCATTCGAGAAGGCCATATGGCTACCAAAGAAGAATTAATTGAAGAGACAAGATTCGCCGATCTCATGGTGATAGATCCTGCATTATCCCTGAAACACGAGATAGAGTTATCTCCGACTAAAGTGGTAAAGGATATAGTGCAACATGCACATTGTCCGGTCTTGTTGGTTCCCGAATCATTTAATGAAATATCAGAAGTCATCTTTACGTACGATGGTAGCCGGTCTGCAGTTTATGCTATTAAGCAATTTACTTATCTCTTTCCGCAGTTTATTAACAGCAAGATTACCGTACTGGAAGTAAACCCCGATGGAACAAGGGAAATAGTTGAAGAGCAAAAATCAATGGAATGGATGAATACGCACTACGCTCATGTGAATTATGCCATTCCTTCCGGTAACCCTGCAGACAAACTGATAAAATATTTGCTTCCAAGGCATAATGCTATTGTTATTATGGGAGCTTATGGCAGGAACTTCCTTTCCCGTATATTCAAGACTAGTGCAGCCGGATCAGTTACAAGTACTGTGACCAGTCCAGTTTTTATCACTCACTATTAAACTTCAGTTTATGAAAAAGATAATTGTTGCTATTGACGGTTTGAATTACAAACCAGAAACCGTTGAATTTGCCATTACTATGGCTAATCATCTTCAAGGTCACCTGGTGGGTATTTTTTTGAATGACCGCACTTATCACAGCTATAAAATGTATAGTGTGGATGCGGGAAAAATAATGACCGATAAGGAAATTGAAGTCGCAGAGGCAAAAGACCTTTCTTTAAGAAAAGGGGCTATGCAAAAGTTTGAAGAAGCCTGTAAATTACATCGACGCCCATTCAGCATAAGGGAAAACAAAAATATAGCATTGCCTGAACTGATACATGAAAGTATTTATGCCGATCTCTTAATCATTAATTCAGGTGAGCAGTTTACCCACTATATCGAGAACCGGCCTTCCGCATTCCTGCGCAACTTATTGGAAGCAGTGAAATGCCCTGTGATATTAGCGCCTGATCAATACCATACTGTAAAAAAAGCAATTCTATTATACGATGGAACTCCGGAATCTGTTCATGCAATCAAGACATTCTGTTTTATTATGGCTGGTTTCAAAACCTTGCAGATAGAAGTTTTATCTGTCAAAAAACAGTCTCAGTCTCTGCATTTGCCTGATAATAAATTGTTGAAGGAATACCTTAAGAGGCATTATCCCCGGGCAATATATACAGTATGCAAAGGAGATGCAGAAACAAAAATACCCGCATTAATAAAGAAAGAAGATGGGGGAACACTTGTTGTATCTGGTGCTTATAACAGAGGGTATATTTCCAGGTGGTTTCGCCCCAGTATGGCGGACATCCTTCTAAGTACTGTAAAATCACCTTTATTTATCAGTCCTGTTAAGTAAAAAGCTTGCGAAACAAAAATGGTATCAGGCAGACTATATTGACTAATTAAGCTTTCAGGTTCCTGAAAGCTTAATATCTATCAACTTCTTAATATCAGAAATCATTGCAGAAGTTGCAACCTTAATTCTGAAGCCCCGGCCTTCAGCATAAACTCTGGCTTCCTGGATAACTTTTTTAATATCATTATTAATATCGCTTTCCAAGGCGGTATTAGTTGCTTTCTCTCCGAATACAAAAGAGGCGTTGAAATATCCTTTGCAGGGCATTAAATAAATGATGACGCTCTTCTTTCCTTTAAGCCTGCAGTTCCAGCCATACTTTGAAAAATTCCATTCTTCTTTTACAGGAAATTCACTGCTATTAAATACATGCTCCCTTATTTTGGTCCATGCACCAAATTGTTTTCCTAATACTGTAGAAAGATTCTCTAAGTTGGGTGCTTCTGTTTTATCTGTAAAAAAACTTGTTTCTGACATGGTGTTTTTTTTTTCGCAAAAATAAGATCTCGTAAGGATATTCCGCATAGTCACATGTCGGCTTAGTGATAACTGATTTCAGTAATTTCCCATTTATAATAACTGAAATTTCCAGATTTCAAACTCCATATAACTTCACCCTTCACTGGTATTTTAAAACCATCAAGCACCCTCCATTCATTACAGGGAACATACCAATCTTCCAAAGTTGCTGAGTTACCATTTGCCATGTATCGCTTTGCGCTAAAAGCCAGGACGTTTCCGTTACTATCGAATCTGAAGATACCGCTTGCCTCTGTTGATCCAACACACATTGTGGCTTTTGCACTATTCCTACTTATGCTCTCCCATTTAATATAAGGGCTTACAGCCGCAGACGGGAACCAACACATTTCTCCCATAAACCTAAGTAATGAACCTTGATCAATTTTCCTTCCGGAACTATTAACTATAGGTATTAATGAGAAGAGCTTGATCAACATGGATCCCAAACCATTCTTAAATTCATCTCTTCCCGAATACCATATTACAGCATTCATGCTCACTTTTACTTTCCAGATAAATGCAGGATCATCAATATTGAAGAATTGTTCTGCATCAGCAGGCATCCATCTACCTGTGAGACTTGTACGCATTTTACCCTTCTGCTTTAGACAAACAGTCTTTATTTTTCTTCCAACAGCACCAGAGACAATAAGCCAGGTTTGAACGCACTCTGGCAACTCCTTTATGGAAGCTGCAGTTATGGTACGAGACGCAGCCGGGTTCTCCTTATTTATGATTTCTCTGATTTCGCTTTGTACAAATCGATTAAAAGTCCAGTCTGCGAAATTAATTACCGCTAGTATGAGTATGACTAGGTTAGCGAGCGTACCGGCCTTTGCATCCTTCCAGGATATAATGATAAGCGTCTGAGATATCAATATAGCAAGAATAGCAAGAGCCCACCAGTAGTTTCCACTCACTATTCTTGTCGCTGCTAATAGAAACAATAACATACAAGCCAGCCATAATAGACCGAGTGGTTTATGAGCATATCCGGGAATAACGAACAAGGTATATCCCATAAACCCTTTTAATTCAAAGATGTTCCAGAACCTTGCAAAGCCTATAAAATGAATAAGGCCATGCAGAACAATAAGCAATAATAAAAGTATTTTCATGAGAGGCATATTTGATACAATGAACTAACTGTGGTTAATTATGTTTTATTCGTTATAAACGGGCTCAAAACTTATGATACGGAACTTGCTATTAGTGTAAAAGTATCTTCAACCATGGAAAAGGTCAATGACTTTCGTTAATGCAACCGTTGATGTCTATCAATCAGCTAACAACAGACATGTTTCATGATGAAAGATGGCCGAAGGAATGATACTCATCATCTTTTAAAAATGATAAAGGAGATTACTTTGCTAAAAAATCAAAAATCATGAAACAGCTGGAAAATAAAGTGGCTATTGTAACAGGAGGGGCTTCAGGAATTGGAGCGGCTACTGCATTGCTTTTCGCAGCCCATGGAGCTAAAGTTATTGTCTCTGACTTGAACGAAAAATCAGGAATTGAAATTGTTGACAGAATAAAATCGGCTGGAGGCGAAGCCAGTTTTATAAAAACTGATGTAAGTAACCCTGATGATTGCAGTCGTCTGGTCATCCAAACTTTAAAACTATACAATCGTCTTGATGTAGCTTTTAACAATGCAGGTATAAGCGGGGAAAGTAATACTGTTGGTGAAACGAGTATAGAAGGCTGGAATAAGGTAATTTCCGTTAATCTCAACAGTGTTTTCTATTGCATGAAGTACGAAATTCAGGCAATGAGCAAGAATGAAGGTGGAACCATTGTCAATATGGCTTCTATTCTTGGCCAGGTTGGCTTTGCTAATGCTGCAGGTTATGTGGCCGCCAAACATGGTGTTGTGGGATTGACCAAAACAGCTGCTATCGAATACTCCTCAAAAGGTATCCGTGTAAACGCCGTTGGCCCGGGTTTCATAGATACACCTTTACTTGACGCTGCCGGTATGGATGAAACTTCTAAAAGACAAATTGCCGGCTTACATCCTATTGGCCGCCTGGGTAAACCGGAAGAGGTTGCCGAATTGGTCCTTTGGCTGAGCTCGGCCAAATCATCTTTTGTTTCAGGATCTTATTATCCCGTAGATGGTGCATATTTATCCCAATAAGAATTGAGATAAACTTCAACTCATTATCGATTTTTATAACCCAGGTATAATTACCATTTCTAATTCTTTAAACAATGAACACAACAAATATTCGCCATTGGCAAAGTAAGCATAACGATTGGTTACGTGCTTTAAACTTTTACAAAGGAGAAATAAAAATCCTGAATGACCGGCTTACAGAAATTTCCGGAAAGTATACATCAAAAGAAATTGCAACACAAGTCGAACATTTCCAGAATCAGTTCGTCCTTCATCGGGATAACGAAGAGAAATTGGAGCATAGCATCAGGCATAATCTCGAACAGATTGCAAGGGATGCTGAAGCGAAAACCGGCTTTGTATCTAACAATTTGTTGGAGCAACTTCAACAAAACCAGCAGGAATTTTTAAGTGAAGAACAACATGTTAATCAATTAAGGCATGAGTTCAATGCTTTTTGCTCATCGTGGATGTAAAACATGCTTATTCCGATATTAACTATTTATGAATCGCACGCACAAGCAAACAACGATTATTAAAGCTTCAGGTGAACGGAATGTTTTTTCGGCTGATAAATTGAGGAACTCCTTATTACGGTCCGGGGCATCAAAGGATGTTGTCAATGAAATTGTTGAAAAAATCATAGCAGAACTATATGAGGGTATGCCAACATCAGCGATTTATGGAAAAGCGTTCAGGTTATTAAAACAACATAAAAAAGGGTTTGCAGCAAAATATAAACTTAAGGCAGCTATTATGGAGCTTGGCCCTACAGGCTTTCCATTTGAACAGTTTATTGCAAAGGTATTTGAACGTTTGGGCTATACAACACAAACCGGCAAAATCATTGCAGGTAAATGTGTAACACATGAAGTAGATGTAATCGCCCGGAAAGATGGAGAAGAAAGCCTGGTGGAATGTAAGTTCCATCAGCAAAAGGGAGTGTTTTGTGATGTTAAAATCCCACTATACATCAGTGCACGATTCCGGGATATCCAGGATAACCGAGATCGTTTGAACGCTAAAACCACGAGCCATCCTTTTACAGGTTGGCTCGTGACTAATACTCATTTTACTAAAGATGCAGTTTCCTACGGTCTATGCGCAGGGCTTAAATTAATGGGTTGGGATCTCCCGGCAAAAGACAGTCTGCGGGAACTTATAGACAAATATGGCATTCATCCCCTTACCACATTAACCACCTTAACCAAATATGAAAAACAGCAACTCCTGGAAAAAAACATTGTACTATGCTCCGATTTGGAACATCACTGGGAATTGCTGGAGCGTATCATTCACGCCGAAAGGGTTATAAAGGTAAAAGAAGAGTGCAAATATCTATCCAATAAAAAAGCTAACAGCGGAATTTACCTGTAAATAATAAATAAGCCCGGGAGATAGCATACGTTATCTCCCGGGCTTATTTTGACGTATGGATAAGCTATACTATTTTTCAAAGCAGGCAATGGCTCCTGGCAGGCATGTTGCTACACCGGTAATACCAGAAACGGTCAGCGTCATAAGAATGGCATCTATCACTTCTGCTTGGGTTGCTCCCAATTGTTTTGCCATGGGAACATGAAACGAAAGTGCTGCCTGATCTGCCTTTGACGCTTTTATAGCGATATAGATCAATTGCTTGGTTTTAGCATCCAGGCCTTTGGAATTTGAAATGGCCTGGATCAGCCCGTCGAAAGCCTTAGCCACATCCGGTGCTTCCCGGTTAAATATTTCCATGGCATTAAACTTCATCGGTTTTTCTGCATCTTGTCCCCTTTCTATGATCAGGGAACATTCCTTATTCAAGTCGCCAAGCGAACTGACAACCGTTAGTATCGGTGGAAGTAAGTCGCCGTCTGAAGCTCCGGTTACCGGGAAAGTGATCACCTCCCTACCCGATCCGTCAGCGATGGTCATGTTCCTTACCTTACCCTTTGCAACTACATCCAACACTTGCGTCAATAGGTCTTCGCCTTTCACTAAAATGGTTTCTTTGTTCATTATTTTCAATTTGAATAGTTAATGGTTTAGTGAATTAAGTTAATGGTTTAGTGAATTACATTGAATAGCTTTCCAAAGCGTTCATAAAAAGCGAACTCGAGTGTTTCCCGCTGATCAGGATGGGCAATGCTGATGAGCAAGCGCGCCCGCTGTTCCATATTCCGGCCGTAAAGATTTACCACACCATACTCTGTAGCCACATAATGTACATGTCCTCTGGTTGTCACTACACCTGCTCCTTGTTTCAGAAAAGGAACAATACGGGATATACCGGATCGTGTTATGGATGGTATTGCAATGACCGGCTTACCACCTGGTGACAAAGCCGCACCCCGCATAAAATCCATCTGTCCACCTATTCCTGAATATTGATAAGACCCGATTGAATCAGCACATACCTGACCGGTAAGATCGATCTCAATAGCGCTATTAATGGCTACAACTTTAGGATTCCTACGAATAATATCGCTATCATTTACATAAGATACATCCATACAAGAGACATAAGGATTGTTGTCTACAAAATCATATACTTTCTTCGTACCCAGAATAAAGCTGCTGACTATTTTACCGCGACCTACTTTTTTATGTTCATTAGTAACAACACCTTGTTCAACAAGAGGCACAAGGCTGTCCGAAAACATTTCGGTATGAACGCCCAGTCTCTTGTGCCCTGATAGCTGGCGCAATACAGCATCCGGAATAGTACCTATACCCATTTGTAAAGTAGACCCGTCTTCTATTAATGAAGCTACCCGATAGCTGATCTGTTCGGATATTGTATCGGGAACTGCACTGTAATTTATTTCCGGCAAAGGACTATCTACCCATACCATTGAAGTAAATTCAGAATAGTGAATGACACCATCGCCAAGTACACGCGGCATGTGCCTGTTTACCTGAGCGATAACAGTCCGTGCATTTTTGACGGCACTTAATGCAGCATCAACAGATGTGCCCAAAGTACAGTAACCATGCTGATCCGGTGGCGAAACATGCACAATAGCAACATCAAGCGGCAATATTCCCTGCTCAAATAAACCCGGTATTTCACTTAAGAAAACAGGAATATAATTTCCATGGCTACTATTGGCCCATTCCCTTAAATTACCAGACACAAAAAGGGAATTGAGATAAAAACTTTGAAGAACCTGCGGATGATCCCACTCGATATTTCCATAAGTGCTGATACAAACAAGCTCTATGTTATTTATTTCATCAGCCCTGGCGAGTAGTTTGTTAAGCAGTACAAGGGGCGTTGCTGCTCCACCATGAATAAATACCCGATCACCACTCTTTACAAGGCTTATGGCCTCTTCCGGTTTTTGATAATGAATGTCCATAAGTTTGACTATAATTAAACTATTGTTGTTTTAGGCGTAAAAACTGTATTCTAATAATGCATGATCATAATCGGCACTTTGGGATGTAGTACCATATCTTTTGTAATGCTTTTATGGAACAGGCTTTCAAGAAAATTCCGCTCTTTCGGAACCAGTAATAATAAATCTATTGCCTCTTTATGTACAAAGTTCACAATGCCATCTCCAACATTTTCATTCGTAACAATACGGATGTCCGGATGAAGCCTTGCAAGGTTTATCTGAACGGACTTTGCCCCGGCCAAAACAGAAGGATACATATTCTCATTCGGTTTGCTTACATATAATACAATAAGTCGCGCCCGTAAATCATAGAATAGTTTGCTGATGGCATTAAATGGTATTGTTTCCGAAACGTGTTTCATATCACACGCAAGCCCCATGTTTTCAATTTTTCTGAATCGAGCTTCCGGTGGCACTATAATAAGCGGACGATTGAACTCTCTTGCCGCAAGTAGTGTATAACTTCCAAATATAAGTGCGTCGACAGCTCCCGTGCCTGTTGTCCCCATAACGATCCAGACGTCAGCTTCGCTTTTCATCATAGCCATAACCTGCGTCCGAAAAGAACCATCCACTACACTTCCTGAAATAGGAACTTTATTTTTTGTTCGTTGCTGTAACCGGATTTCTAACTTATCCATTGAAATGGTCGCATCTTCTATACTTGCGTCATAATTTTCGACCGGAACCGGCACATCAAGAATTACAAGCGGCATTTGAACCACATGTATCAATTTCAGCTCAGCATGCAACTGGAGTGCAAGATCTGCAGCATATTCCGCAGCATTTAAGGCAACTGCTGAAAAGTCTGTTGGGACAATAATAGTTTTCATAATGGTTATGTTTATCCGGCAAAATTATTCCATCACTATAGTCTGGACAGTGATATAAACCAATGCCGGATATGATTTTAAACATCTTTTTACCGATCGTCATCATGTAGCAAAAAACGTTCTAAATGTTTCCCCGCGCTTAATCACGATCATCAGGTATTATGACTAATGTTATTAACTTCTATAAATGGTTTTGTGACCTTTGTATTTCAATGATTCTTTATGAAAAAAATGTATCTGGCAACCTCAATAATATATTTGGCCCTGTCTTCCCTATTCATAGGTCCGGGCTGCAAGAGATATGAGCATAAGAAGGAAGAGAAAGTAATAAAGAGAGAAAGAGCGGAAACAGAAAAGTCGACATCTGATCTAAACGACGCAGTCGTTATTACGGACATTGCTGGCTGGGATTCTGCGAAAGATTACAGACAATTTGTCGACACATCCATAGGGAGGATTAATGCATGCAACACAAACATTCTTCATGTCAAACAGAAAATAAAGAAAGAGCATCAAAAAATACCGAAGAGGTATGAAAGAAAGTTCACTAAATTGGAAAGAAAGAGTCATGAACTTGAAGAAAGGCTTAGCCGTTACACCATAAAAAATAACTCTGATTGGGAAGATTTTACTAAGCTGTTCAATTATGACCTGCAGCAACTTGAGTTGGCTGTAAAAAAACTAAATTGACCATTCGGCTCTCAATAAGATCGGCCATTAACCTGGCTTTATACTGCAGGTAATGGCCGATCATTTTCTCTGACATATCATCAACAGTTTATCGGAACTTCAATTCTCCTCCCCTTTTCCCGTATTACCTTTTTAGGTAGTATTACTTTTATGCCATAGGGCCTGAGGAATGCTCTTACCATATCTTGCTTTACATCGGCAGGTAAAAACATTCGTAAGATTGTTTCCCGCTCTTCAATTTCCAGATTCCCTGCATGTTTTATCATATCAATATTAAGAATATAGTCCTGGATGAAGACCGAAAAACTTGCGGTTTTAATATCTGAAAGGTGTAATCGCAACTCATACGCATCCGCAAGGTCCTTTAAGAAGGCCGACTGATGAATACATTGCTCTTGTTGCAATATTGCGAGGGGCTTTATCTGAAGATCGTTACAGATCCGGAAAGGTTTCAGGAATGGCATTGTTTTATTTTTTTAAGTTAAATCAAGTAAATTAAAATCTTCAGGTTCTTTCCGTGGTTGCTGGATACAACTTTCTTTGCCAATTTCATTTTGCTCTTGCAAGGTCCAATGATCTGTTTGAATAGTTTCCAGCCAAAGGTTTCCTGACTTTCGGAAAATCTGAACACATAATCCCAGTATTTTAAAGAAATCATATTCTACTGCTGCAACCGTTCTGTCAGGACTAATATCAATTCTGCCGGACGTGTGAAACATGGTAACCTCTTCCATAGGCTTATCTAATGGGATACGTTCTGATTCAAAGCTTGCAGCCTTTTCCTCATGCGGATTTTTATAAAATCGAAGTGTGAGATAAGGATAATACTCCTGAAATGCTGTCTTGATATTGATAAGCACATCGTCTTCAATAACGTTGATTTCCATATTGCTTCATTTAATTAATTCAAAATTAGTTTGTTCCCCCACAGACAGCAATGATGTCTGTTAGCATAGAGGCTTTTCATCATCATCTTTTACACTAATACATTGTCTGATCTTTATAAAAAAAATAAAATGACCATTCCCCTAAAAGAGAAAAGCCCCAAAACAAAAAAAGCAACATCGCAAAACGATAGCGAAAAGATTTTTCTGGAAGGCCCGCGGTCCAGGTTTCAGGAACTTATCTTTTCCATAAAGGTTTTGTTTGAGTTTATAAGAGGCTTTCGTGTATTACATTTTGTTGGCCCTTGTGTAGCTGTTTTTGGCTCTGCCAGGGTGAAAGAAGACTCCTTACATTATGAAAACGCACGAAAAATGGGGTCAGGACTTGCTGGTCTTGGATTTACGGTAATTACCGGTGGTGGCCCTGGTATTATGGAAGCAGCGAACAGGGGAGCAAAAGAGTATGGAGGTGCTTCAGTGGGTTGCAATATAAAGTTACCTATGGAACAAACACCTAATCCTTATATGGATAAATGGTTTGCCTGCAAATATTTCTTTGTAAGAAAAGTCCTGATGTTCAAATATTCCAATGCCTTTGTGATCATGCCTGGTGGTATCGGTACCCTGGATGAATTTTTTGAGGCATTAACCTTGATACAAACCCATAAAATATTGGACTTCCCAATTGTCATTTTCGGGAAAGAATATTGGGAGCCTCTTATGCCACTATTCCACGGCATGCTGGAGGCTCGCATGATCTCTGCTTCAGACCTTAAATATGTTTTGTTTACTGATGATCTGGATGAAGCACTGGAACATATAAAAAAGGTGGCGCTTGAGAAGTATGCAGAAAGACGAAAGAAATCATTTCATCGGTTTCTTGCTCTGGGAGAATAATCCTGGATATGCGCCTCTAACCTACTCAATACGTAAAAAAAACAGATAGGATTCTTACAAAGGCTTTGTCAGAATCCTATCTGTTATGAAAGATGTTATTCCGCTGATGATAGAAATCAATTCAAATCATAAACGTCATCGTGATAGGTCAATGTACCTGTCTGAATATCGGCAGTAGAATAAATAACAAAAACAGGTACAGGATCGTGAACTGGTTTGACCACCGGCTTCTGACCTCTGACGCAGGCAGCAAGAAAAGCTTCATCAAAATCTCCTTTAAGTAAGTATTCGATAAGTTCGACCGGCTTCTCGATTCTGATACAACCATGGCTGAAATAACGTTTAGTCGAAGCAAAAGCGAATTTCATATTGGTATCATGAAGGTATACACTGTACGGACTGGTCAGATTCAGTTTGATTACACCTAAGGCATTGTCACAACCTGTAGACTGCCGGAAGCGGTAGGGAAAGTTCTTTTTTGAAAAACCTTTCCAGTTCAGCGCCTTATGATCTATAATGTTTCCCTTTGCGTCAATTACCTGCATATTCATAAAGTCAAGCACTCCCGCGCCTTTCTTACATAGAGGCAATATTTCGTTTAAGGCTATACTTTGAGGTACATTCCAATAGGGATACAGAATTACCTGATTGCAGTAGGTTGCAAATCTCGGTGTTGGTGTGGAAGGCTTACCTGTTACTACTTTCATTTCAAGAATCATGCTATCCTTTTCATAATAGTGCAGCATTCCTGATGCTATATTTACAACTATACACTTTTCGAAATGAAAATGATAAATCCACCTGTAATAGTCCAATGCCCTGATTAATTGTTTCAGCCTCTCCTTATCGATTGACGTATCCGTTAATGATAAAGTGTTTATGAGTTGGCTATAACCCAGCGTTTTTGGTTCAAGCGCCTCCATGTTATCACGGAGCTCGCGGCTGTTTTTACTTCGGTTCAACAAATCCAAAATATATCTGTTGTCTGCAGCTTCCGATTTTTGTGAAAGCTCATCGTTGCTAATCATTGTTCCTGAAATACGTCCCTGAAATATGTCCTTCATATAAGAAACCGCTGCATCAGTATACGTCTTTTCGTAGCTCATCAATGTTTCAAACGGAACGTGCTCTTCTGCCAGATGTTTTTTTAAATACTCATAATGATAGTCCTCCTTGTTTAGGCCTTTTGTAATACTTTTTTCCAATATCCAGATCAGTTCCCGCCGTAAATCCAAGGCACTAGAATCCGGAGTGAACCAGAGGCAATTTCCAGCCCTTGCTATATAGAATGCATTTACTAAACCAGGATTGACAAGTGCCCTTTGCTGTGCATCCTCTGAATAAACAGGCTTAATCCCGCAATACAACAATGGCAATGCAAAAGCAATACGCCAGCCGATTTTTCGAAAAAAAATAGCCTTTGCTTTCATAATATTTATTCGCCGCATATTATCATTTATTAGATTCCAGAAAATAGCTTTATACAAAAGTGAGATGAAAAAACCTGTCATTCAATGATGACCATTACGATTCCCTTTGACACCAATCAGTTTGAGGAAATTCGCTTACGCCATTTTACAATTTCAAACCAGAGAACGGAAGCGCATCCGGTAACAACAGCCAAAACTGTATCCTGAGGCGACATAAGATTGAATCCAAAAAAATCTCGCCATGCAGGGATATAAATAATCATAGCAGTCAGGCATAAAGTAATGCTGATGATCAGCGGTACAAGATTGTTTTTATAACTTAGCGTTGTAAAGAGCGAATAATAAAATGACCTATTCTCCAGCGTAAGGCAAATGTTAGCTGTAATCAACACGATAAAGACAAGCGTACGTGTGTCCCTCTCGCTATAGTGGCCATTTGCACAGTATAGGTATATAAATAATGCAGCTATTGTAATTGCCAGCCCTTGCAGGATGCTTGTTAACATCTCCTGCCCGGTCAAAAATGCAGCACGAAAAACCCTTGGCTTTTGATGCATTATATTAGCCTCCATAGGTTCACTTTCGTAAATGATTGAACAGGTAGGACCCATAATTAACTCAAGGAAAATAATATGCACCGGAGATAAAAGGTTAGGATACAGCCATCCAAGGGCCAAAGGAATAAAAACGGTAAGAATAATCGGTATGTGAATAGAAATGATATACTGAATTGCTTTTTTCAGATTAGAATAGATTCTCCTTCCTATGGCAATTGCATCAACCATTTTTGAAAGGTCATCTTCGAGCAATATAAGTGAAGCTGCTTCTCTTGCAATTCCAGTCCCTTTATTACCCATAGCGATCCCAATGTGAGCTGCCTTTAATGCAGGGCCATCATTGATACCATCGCCGGTCATGGCTACTATTTCTTTCGTTCTTTTTAACGCATTAATGATCTTCAATTTGGCCTCGGGAAATACCCTTGTGAAGACCTGGTTATCTCTGACACATTTGTCCAATACTGCGTCATTCATAGTCATAACCTCATTGCCATCTACACTTTTCTCACATCCTCTAAGCCCTATCAAACGGGCTATGGCCTTTGTGGTAACAGCATTATCTCCTGTTAAAATCTTTACAGATAAACCGGCATCATAAAAATCATGGAGTACATCAGCGATATTGCTTTTAGGAGGATCATAAAAAGCTACAATACCATAGAATGAAAAAGCAAAATCCTGTTGATGTTTTGGAAAATCGTTTCCATTATAGTCCGTTTTCCCTACCCCCAATAATCTGTAACCTTCATTTGCCAGGCTATCAATCGCCATATTCAAATGCTGTCGCTGCACGTCATCTAACTCCGAAACAGCTATAAGTGCTTCGGGAGCACCTTTTGCAGCGATTATCCGGTTGCCACTGGCATCATCAAAAACATGGGTCATCATAGGTGGCTTGCCTCCCAGGGGATACTCATGCACTAATTTGTACAGCGAACGCTCATCAGTAGTATTGTACTTTGCATAAGCTTCATGTAACGCAATTTCCATGGGATCAAATGGTATGGGTTCACTTGCCCACATGGCCATCCTGACCAGTTCCTTTTCTTCAATGTTCAATTCATTTTTCAGCGTGTTGATTGTCCCTGTTCTTATAGAATAGATGGCAGCCAGTGCCATTTTATTTTCTGTTATGGTTCCTGTCTTGTCAGTACAAATTACGGTTGCGCTACCAAGCGTTTCTACCACCTTCATCTGTTTAACTAAAATGCCCTTTTTCACGAGTGCCCATGAGCCTAAAGCCATGAATGTGGTAAAAGCGACTGGTATTTCTTCCGGCAGAATACTCATAGCCAACGTGAGTGCTTTTTGCAGGCTATCAAGAACCAGGTTACTGTTCATGAAGTTAATCAGCCATACGATCAGAAACACCAACGCGCCAGCCAATGCCATTTTTCTTACAAAATTGTTGATCTGAATTTCAAGGGGGCTCTTTTCTTCTTTGATTTGCTCCAGGCTTTTGCCAATGATACCTAACCGGGTTTTATTACCAATTGAAATAACCCTGCCAATGGCCAAACCACTGACAACAATGGTACCTTTGTAGATATAATGATCTTCTTTTGCCTGGTCTTTAAAAACAGGCAAGGACTCGCCTGTAAGCATGGATTCATTTACAGAAAAATCGTTGGATTGAATAATTTCAGCATCTGCTTCTATGACCGAGCCCTCTTCTGCTACAAGTGTATCACCTACTACAAGTTCATCGGTATTGATCTCTTGCCGCATTCCGTTTCTGATCACCTTGCACCCAGGAGCGGACAGCTTTGTTATTTCTCTTAAAGCATTACGGCTTCTCGTATCCTGGTACCATGAAATGGAAGCGACCAATATGATTGCTCCAGCAAGAAAAAAACCATCACTTATGCTTCCGTTCAAAAAATATACGGCGGAGGCAACCAGCAATAAGATGATCATAGGTTCCCTGACTAGCCTTCCTACCTGAATTAAAAAGGCATATTGCTTTTTGTAACTGAGCCGGTTATAGCCGTGCACCGCTCTGGATGCGATAACTTCAGCGTCGGTTAATCCCTTAATATCTTTCTCAGCAAGAGGCATGTATAAATGAATTTCATTAAAACGACAGGTCAATATAAACTAAAGCGATTATTCACTACTATAGATTGAGGTAATTCTTGACATTTTCCATTTTAAAAAAGATAACGTATTCAAATTTCCGAAACAAACTAACAGACAAGCAATCCGTTTTTTTATATACTGGTCAGACCGTTTCATGCGTTGATATTTAGTCTTGCGAAGTAAGCGTGATTCTATGTTTTAAGGAATGACGGGCATCACTAATAGGAACCTTTCTCGTCACCATCAAAAAATTTGAACTGATGATGAGACAGTTTAATCTTCTTTTTGAGTAAAACTCCTGGCTGGATTTATTGTTATTTGACATATGTCACATCATGTCATGATGTGTATCATAGGACGAAGGGCGGGACTATGACAATTTTGTCAAACAGAGGATGTATCAATTCATCTCCGAAACAGTCATTGCTAATTGCAACAGCGGCAGGTGCCTTACATCTTTTTATCAACAGAAATCAATTGACCTATTAATTAAAACAGCTGAAAGGTTTAAAAATAGTATACGGCAGAAGAAAAATTAATAGGAATAGTATTGCGAAATGATATTCCATAAAACTAACAATGATCATAATCATGTTTTGTCATGATTGGTATTACCAGTCATCGTGGTTGCCTTGATTATTTTTGAATGTTGACGAACATGCATAAAGAAATAAAGCTTGCAAGGGCACATTGTATAAAAGAATGCAGGAAATGGCCGGCAATTTTAAATGAATTGCGAACACGAAATGTCCAGCTCAAGGAGCAACTTTCGCAAGCTATCAAAGGCGATGTAAGTCTTTCATTTGTAGAACAGGCAGAAATTTTCCAGCAAAAATTTGTCGAAAAAGACCAAATTTTAGAACTATTGCGCCACGATGTAAGGGCAATGTTGGATAAGCTGTTGGAGCATCCAATTACCAGTATGGCAGAACGTCAATATACTATATGAAAAAGGATATGGTAAAACTAATGGATGAGTTTCACTATATGGAAATGTCCTTTTCACAGTTTGTAGTTTCGAATAGAAACAAGTGACATAAAAGCTCATTCCGTACTTATAAACCTGCTATTGCCGCACTTTAATTATGCGGCATTTTCTGTACTTTCATGGCAAAATACAACTTCGTCAATTATACATATTTAGTAGCTTGGCGTAATTCAGTATTTTGATCTTACTCCCTTCCAAAACAATTAGTTTTTCATCTTTAAGTTCGCTAAGCATGCGAATGAGCGATTCCTTGGCGACACCGGCTATAGCTGCCAGGTTCTCTCTGGATAAGTCTATATGAAAGGACTCGTCATTTTTCTGATTGTATTTTCTATATAGGATTATTAAGGTGTCGGCTACTTTTTTGCGAAGTGAGTTATAGGCTATTGCCAGCAACTTTTCTTCGTTATCGTCTATATTTCGTGCAAGTATGCCAATGAACTTTTTCATTACTGATGGGTTACTGCCAATCAGCTCTTCAAACTCCGAACGAGGAATAAGGGCTAGTTCCATGCCAAGCCCCATGGGCCTGCTTTTAGGATGTTCATTATACTGCTCTACATGCTTTACATGTCGTTGATGAAAACGGGACGGGGTCAGTTTTTCAATGCGTTGGCCTAACACCTCATCTTCATTGTAGCCGAATTGTTTCAATAAGAACAGATTAGCGAGCTCTATTATTCCCTTAGCATTAGCAACCATAATTCCCATGGAAGCATTAAGAAACAATGCATCGAAGCTTATGCCGGTATCATTATTCATGGGGTTTACTTTGAGCCTACCAATGTACCAAATTCCATTTATGGTTTTAATAACAAATTTCCCCTTTCTCGAAATTTCCTTTCGGGAATAGACACTCACGGACATCGCTATACTTCGCAGAAAAAATCAATGCAACCGGAGCAATATTTCAAGTCCATTTTATCGATCAAAGCCAACGAGATTTCAACTATTCACCAACAAATTGCTGATGACCTGAATTCATCATACCAGGTAATATCGTCGCTGTTGAGAAAATGGAACAATTCTGTGCCAATTCACAAGCTTTGAATTATAGATAAAGGATAATCTGTTATTTCTTCCATCGTCACGCCCAATATGCCAGCAATTTTCTCTATCCTCTCCTGGCTTATTCCAATTATTCCATTTTCCATCTTGCCATAGTTGGCATGGCTCATGCTCAAAATTTGCGCCATATATTTTTGCGTATAATTCCGCAGCAAACGAATTTTCTTGATATTGTTTCCTACACTCATAGTATTCCCCATTTACAGCTATGTGGCTTTTGAATGAATCAATCTTTAATCCAGCATCTCAACAAGGTATTAAAGCTCGCCACCAGACGGTATCCTGACGGAACTACTTCACGAAAGCTGTGATAAGTAACCAGCCGTGTACCACCAGGTTTCCCTTCCAACGCCTTTAATAAATAATGGGTATAATATTCATATAGACTTAAGGAGTGATCAATACTTTCATCTATGCGAAACTCCTCATCAACCAGGTTTTCATAAAAAGAATTATAGAAATAGAAATGATCAAACTTGCTTAAGTCAAGCTGGGTAAAGTTTCCATGTATGAAGACTGCATTGTCTATTGCAGTAAGTTGTTTCACGTTTTCAGCTAGTTGGACCAGTTCTTTGCGTTGCTCCACACCAAAAAAATGACTATCCGGATAACGCTGTCCACCCACCAGGCAAAATTTACCTATACCAGATCCGACATCAAGGATACGGGAGCCAGGTTCCTCTGCTAAAAAGCCAGCAGCCATTGCAGCTATGGCAACAGGAGTCCAGTGTTTATCCGAAAGCTGCCGTACAGACCTGGGATATAAACGATCGAAATGCTCATCACTTTCAAAATGTGAGGTATCTGATAAAGTTGTCGTCATGCTTAAAGGTTAGAATTGATAGGTGAAAGACCTGATGGAAACCGTTTTGCATATAAAGTATGATGCAACAAATGCTTATTGTTTCCTTGCAGTTGCGGATGAACCTTAAACAACCATCCTGCCTCCTCGGGCTGCTCTGTAATCATTTCCCATTGGCCTTTTTCAATAATACTATTTACCTCAATCAACATACAGGCAACAGGCGCATACATTGGGATAATATACTCCTTGTAGTGAAGGTTAAGCAACACGGTACCCTGCTCCAGCCTATCTCCTTTTTTGTGGTTAAACAACCTGATGTCATCAATTTTAGGAATGCCTGTCAACTTAAACCGGGCTATACCTGTAAAGGCAGCAGCTCCACTAAAATGGATCCAGTCATGCTCCCTGGTGTAAAATAATTCGTCGGATAATAAGTGCATATTTATGAATAATAAAGTTTCGAGAAATACTCATGTTGATATTTGTTTCAATCTTGTTCCGGTTAATCATGCAAGATCTCACGGGCTCTCTGTATGGCCCCTTCAAAAGTATCTTTTATATTTGCTTTACCTATTTTGAATTGTAGTCTTGATTTTTTCAACTCTTCCATAACCTTATCATTATTGATTTCTGCCAGTACCAACTTAGTTCCCTTCTTTTGTGCATCGTCACTTACTTTCTTTAAAACCTTTATACCGGTAGCATCAATTATGGGTACGTTTCGCATGCGTAGAATCAATACCCTTGCAGGTTTCCCAATGATGTTCATCGCATCCTGAAATTTATAAGCCGCTCCAAAAAACAAGGGGCCATTGATTTCAAACACATTGACCTCCTTAGGTAAAGAATATTCTTTTACTTCATCCTCCTTCGCATCTTCGGAGGCATACGTCAACTGGCGGACAGAACTTATTTTCATGATGTTGTGCATAAAAAGAAAAGATGCCAGGATCATACCTATCTCTATAGCTACTGTCAGGTCTACCAGTACTGTTAATAAAAAAGTAATGAGTAATATAGCTGCATCGCTTCTGGAGCCTTTGAGTATGGAAATAAAGCTTTCCATTTCACTCATGTTATAAGCTACTACGATCAAGATGCCGGCAAGCGTTGCCATAGGAATTAAAGCAGCCCAACGGCCTACAAAAAGCATAATGATCAATAAGGTAATGGCATGGATAATGCCTGCTATAGGCGTTTTCCCACCGTTTTTAATATTGGTGGCAGTGCGGGCAATTGCTCCGGTAGCTGGTATGCCCCCAAAGATGGATGAAAATATATTGGCTATTCCCTGGGCAATCAGCTCTGTGTTGGAACGATGTTTTCCACCAGTCATACCATCTGCTACTACAGCAGACAAAAGGGATTCTATTCCTCCTAACAAGGCTATAGTAAAAGCCGGGCCTATAAGGTGTTGAATGGTCTCCAGATCCAGGTTCGGTAACGACGGTGCGGGCAAGGTAGATGAAATGGTTCCAAAGTGGCTACCAATAGTTTCTACAGGCAACCTGAACAGTTGGACCACTATCGTTGTAGCCATTATGGCCACTAAAGAACCCGGTACTTTTTGTGTTACCCTGGACCAGAATGTTATGATCAATAAAGTGGAAACACCAATGGCAATTGCATACCCATTAACGGAGGAAAAGTGTTGAATATAAGCAGACCATTTATGAATAAAATCTGCGGGTACGGCCCCCATGTTCAAACCAAAAAAATCTTTCATCTGGGAAGAAAAAATGATGACTGCGATCCCGGTGGTAAATCCTACAATTAATGGATATGGTATAAACTTGATAACATTGCCCAACTTAGCTATGCCCATAAACACAAGTAATATTCCGGCCATAAATGTGGCCATAATCAATCCATGAACGCCAAATTGCTGTACTATACCATATACGATAACAATAAAAGCACCTGTTGGCCCTCCTATTTGCACACGGCTTCCTCCTAAGGCTGAAATAATAAAACCGGCTATGATAGCCGTAAATATTCCTTTTTCGGGCGAAACACCGGAAGCAATGGCAAAGGCAATAGCCAACGGTAGGGCTACAATCCCGACAATAATCCCTGCAATCAGATCTTTGAAAAAAAGTTCCTTACTATAGCCTTTCAAGGCATCCAGAATTTTAGGACGGAACATGATCTTTATATTTTTCATACACCCCTTTTGATCCAAAAATTCAGGTTTCCCCCTTCCAGCGTATCTACAAGATCATAGCTGAGCGGAATTTCCTCATATAAAGAATGATACGTTGCTATCCGTGTGCCTCTGGGCATTAGCTGCAGGCTACCGTGCAAATGGCGTACATAGTATCGATACAGCTCTTCCGAATAATCAACATTATGGTCAATCCGGCCCTCATCATTTAAGTTTTCGTAAAAGGAGTTGAAAAAATAGAAGTGATCAAACTGCAGGAGATTTAACTGCGTGAAATTGCCATGTATAAAAGAAACGTTGGAAACGCCAATCTGCTTTTGTGCCCTTTGGGCCTCTTCGAGTACATATTCCCTTTGTTCAATACCGTAAAAGAAATGCCTGGGAGCGAAGCAAGCTCCTGCCAGGCAGAACTTACCCGCACCACTTCCAATATCAAGGATTTTGGCTGGAGGGCCTGAAGTTAAGAAATCTGTGGCCAGCCTTGCAACCTGGAGCGGAGTCCAATGCTGTTGGGCCATGGCTTGTATCACATGGGAATAAAGGTCATTAAAATCGGTATCGGTTTTCAGGTATTTTTTTTGTTGTTGTATCTGGCGTTCCATGTATCGTGCTATTGCCCTTATTCTTTTTAATCATCTAAATGGATAAATGCAATGAGTATGCTATATATATTCTAATCAGCCCGTTTCCACTTGCATCATACAAGAGATTTGAAGAACTTATCGTAAGTTGCAGGTGCAAAATTATCCGGGAATTGAACGCGCATTTTTATAATTCCTCACCTTAAAATGTGATAAGAATCATTTTTTGATGTTTAAATATTCTTTATGAAATGAGCCTAAGAGGAATTTTTCCGATTGACAAATGGGATTTTAATTCCGACTCTGTTTTTACCAATTTTCCTGCCAAAGATTATGAGGAAATGACTAAGCATGCCCGGGAAGAAAAATATAAAAAGGGGCAAACCATTTTCAGAGAAGGAGGATTTCCTACAGGGATCTATTATATACTGGAAGGAAAAGTAAAAAAGTACAAGGTTGATAACTTCGAAAAGGAACAGATTATATACGTTGCCAATACAGGTGAACTAATCGGTTATCATGCGGTTTTATCTACAGAACGTTATCCTGACTCGGCAACTGCCCTGGAGGAATGTATCATTTTATTTATTCCTAAAGAGGACTTTTTGAGGGTGTTGGAACAATCTCCTACCCTCTCAACAAGGTTACTTAAGATGCTTAGCCATGAGTTTACAGTGCTCGCTAATAGCATTACCATATTCGCTCAAAGGCCGGTAAGGGAGCGCCTTGCAATTGCCTTGATTGTTTTGAGAGAAAAATTTAAGAAGGGAACTCCTGAAGGACAGCCGATTGCTATAAACATTAGCCGGGAAGATATCGCAAGCATGGCCGGAACAACTAGGGAAAATGTGGTACGGCTACTTCGTGAATTTAAAGATGATAAATTAATAGAAACACAGGGAAGAAAAATCCGGGTATTGGATATCAAAAAAATGATAGCCGTTTCCAACTATCAGTAATAAATTTCACTTACAAAGTAAAGCGATAGTTAGCAATCTTGTCTCTCGCGAAAAGGTGGCCTTGTATAATATCCTTATCATCTCCGTTTTCGCACTGGAATACGTAATCAAGTCTGCATTAGGCTACGATACTTACTGGTTGGTAATGGTCGCTACAATGCTGATAGGAATCTATGAACTCAGTTCAATCATGGAGAACTTACTTGTTATAAATCCGAACCTGGTATTCATCAAGAGCTTTATAAAACTCAATGTTATATGCAGTATATCAGTTGAACAAATTGTTTTCTTGATTTGTAATGTCTCTTTTTGCGCCCTCTAGTAAGTACATTGTCTTACAACTTGGGCAAAAAAGGAAGTACTCGTAATAATATGTCTGGCCTGGCTTCGCTACTTTCCTTTTTGTTGGCTTTTTCACAACACTTGTCCCACATTTTCTGCATGCATCTCCTTCCTCACTAACCTTATTTTTTGGGGAGTTATTTTGAACGTAATCTCCTTCACTCATTTCATCATCTTGAAATTGTGTTGGCTGGTAACCAACGTCAACAAGTAAATTGTCGCCTCGTAAGGCTGCTAAAGCAAGTTCGTCGCATCTTTCATTTTCGACATGCCCTGCATGACCCTTAACCCAATTAAATTTTACTTTATGTTGTTCTGAAATAAGAGTTAATAGCCTGTCCCACAAATCAAAATTGATTGCTTTTTCAGTTTTTGTACGATACCAATTTTTTGCCTTCCATTTTTCCGCCCAACCCTTTTCTATCCCATCAATTACATAACGAGAATCGGAGAATACATTCACAACTGACTTTGTTTTAAGCTTTTCGAGTCCGTAAATAACTCCCATAAGCTCCATTCTATTATTCGTTGTAAATTCGTAACCTTGACTAAACTCTCGTTTAATGCCCTTGTAAGACATGATTAAACCAAACCCACCTTTTCCTGGGTTAGGTTCAGCTCCACCGTCTGAATACAAGTTTACTTCTGGTATCTCATTCCAATCCATGAAACAATGGTCAATTTATATTATGGGTAACTTATGAATAGACACAACCATCCATCTTATAAGTCCTTGAATTATATTTTTTTTAGTAATGTGTGGTTAGAACTCCCGAAATCAATACAGAATACCCAAAGCACAATTAACTATCCTGCATATCGCGTATCCTACATACGTCTTTATAAAATATTACCTATAAACGGAAGTGGTAAGCCTGGAGAAACTGAAATATTAAAACAAAGCAATAAGGGCTGACTGTAAACAAAGGGTTGAGATACCTGCAAATTTAAAAATCAACGCCATGCAAATAGAGGAAGTAAAAATAGAAATTTATGATAAGCGGGAAGAATCAATCTCGATAATGTACGTTCAGCAAATTTCAGATAACAAGTTTAGGATGATTGATAACGATATCTTCAATTGCAGACTGACACTGGGAACTGAATTTGAAACAAGAATGAATAATGAAGGGAGGCACGAAATAATAAGAGTCACAAAAGAATCCGAATTTGTAACAAGACGCTTTCTCTTGACCACTCAATTTAAGGAATCTGAATACAGATTATTAGGAGACGAAATAATGAAGCAGGGTGGATTTTGGCAAACTGATTTCGGTGGTATTGCAACAATTAATTTACCCAAAGAATGTAACCTTGACCTTGACGAAATGTTCAAGATTTTTGAGTTCATGCCCACTGAAATAAAAGATTAATCGCTTGACCAAAACTAACTATGGTTATATGAGGCAATTACCAATAATGATATTGCTTTTCATGTTTTCTTGTTCTGGAACAGTAAAAAGCAATCTTAATGAAGAAAATGAAATGACATTTAGCGAGAATGAAATATTAGAACGGTTAGACTTAGCGTTTAAAGGAACGCCTGGCAAATATTTTCCAAAGGGACGGCCAGAAGATATTAAGTATAATTTCTTTCTTGACCTTGAGCACGGTTATTGTGAAACAGCAGGAACCAGAATTCATTTATATGCTGATTCAACAAGATGGGCTATTGTGCTAGAGAAAAGTGGCTATCAAAATCGTGAGATTTCTGCAGAAATAGAATTGGATTACATAGGAAACTGTTTTGATTATCCCATTGACAATTATCCCGAAAGAAACTATATAACAAACTCAAGCTGAGTAATTCTTATTCACTCAGCAGAATTTGAAAGAATCGAGAATAAAGAAGGTACTGAAATGGAAGCTTTCGAGCTTTGTTATTTCTCTTAAAGCATTACGGCTTCTCGTATCCTGGTACCATGAAATGGAAGCAACCAATATGATTGCTCCAGCAAGAAAAAAACCATCACTTATGCTTTCATTCAAAAAATATACAGCGGAGGCAACCAACAATAAGATGATCATAGGTTCCCTGACTAGCCTTCCTACCTGAATTAAAAAGGCGTAGTGCTTTTTGTAACTGAGCAGGTTATAACCGTGCACCGCTCTGGATGCGATAACTTCAGCGTCGGTTAATCCCTTAATATCTTTTTCAGCAAGAGGCATGTATAAATGAATTTCATTAAAACGAAAAAAGTTTTGCCTGTCTGGAAAGACAGGCAGTGTAAGGGTTTATGGGGGCAAGGAGATGATACATAACGCTAACTGTCTTTAAATCTACTGGTATTGAATATAGATTGGCCTTGGGGACAACTTTAATATTTCTTCAGGTTGCATGATACTGTTATACCCTTTTGAGAGATCATAACGATAAAAAAGCTTGAATCCAGTGAATTGAACAGGTTCACGGACGATGGCACCTTTATAACTATCTATTTTTTTTGCGGGGAAACCGAAACCATCCATATGCATAACGATCTGCACTTCGGGACGGATAATGATGTCTTTATAATTGGTGACCATATCTGTAGTAAAGCGATGTACTACCAAAATCTTAGGAGGAAGCTTATATTTCCTTACCAGGTGTGCCAGATGGGCCGAGGCAAGGTTAATATCTGAAGCATCGAAGGAGCCAATAACCGTACACGGTACCTGCCCTCCTTTCATCGAATATTCTGGATCAATACCAAGATGTACATCAGGTTGTTGTAAGAATGAATCCAGATAGACCAACTCCTGTTCGAGTGAGCCCAAGCCAACCTGTATATCCAGGAACGTAATGCCTCCTATTTTTCTGGAGAGTTCAAGAGCTTTGCTCATTTCAGAAGCTGGCATTCTTAAACGGTACTTACCGTCTTTACCAGGGTTATCCTGAGCTGTTACCGCAATATAGTGAAGTGCTGGTTTTACAGGTGTCAAAGGGTCGGCATGTTCCCATTTTTTTTGCTCCATATTAAGTCGTTGGAGCATTTCTTCGGGAGGAATTTCACCAAGAATGCCCATTCCCTTGGAATAAAAATTTCCGTAATAAGCCACTATCCGGTAAAATGGTAGTAGTGCACCTGCCAAAGGATAATGGGGGCCTTTAATTGGCCATGTTTCCGAAGTCTTGCCATTCAGGACTTGCATCATTCGTTTATCATACTGGATAGTATCCAGGAGGTATATCTTCTTCCTTCCGGAAAGACTATCCGGTATTTCATAGTTTGCATCAGAACCATCGCCCGGAGCGGCATTAGCGTGAACAGCGGAAACCGATAGGTTGATACAAACTAAAGCAATTATTCCCCCTTTGCATACAGCAGTAACTTTTGACAGGTTTAATTTGAAAAGAGATAACATATCAGATTTTTAAAAACTAAGAAACAAAACAGATCCGGGTTTTAGTCCTGCGAAGTAAGCGTGATCCTATGTCCTGAGAAATGACGGCAGTCACCAATATAGGCCATTCTTATCATCTTTCAACACCAAATTGAAGGTGAATATCGAACAGATATTAAGTAGTATGAAAGTTTTTCGTGTAATTTCTCGTGGCTAGAAGGAGGACATTCTTTAAATCCATTACTTCTGTAACAGATGTCATTGTTACCATTGAATTTCATCATTGCCATTGATTCGATCTTCAAATATTTTTACACACTATTAATCCAAAAAAATCTTTCAGCAAACGTTGTATGTTACGAGCTGAACATAAACCTGGCAAATGAATTGGCACAGTATAAGCATAACCGATATTTTTGCACTGCTACAAACAGGCCGGCAAGGACTAAGTATAAGTGTTGCTGAGGAAAGACTATTGCAAGATGGTACAAATGAGTTACCGGAAGCAAAACGGAAAAATGCTTTACTAATATTGCTTGCGCAGTTTAAAGATGTAATGATCCTGATCTTATTGGCAGCTGCAATTATTTCGGGTATCATCGGTGACCTGATGGATACTATAGTAATTCTGGTCATCGTTCTTTTAAATGCATTTATTGGTTTTTTTCAGGAATATCGGGCAGAAAAAGCAATGTTGGCATTAAAACAAATGTCTGTGATGCAAGCCCGGGTCAAGCGTAGCGGAAGTGTTATGTGGCTTCCGGCGAGCTATCTCGTCATGGGTGATGTTATATTATTGGAAGCCGGTAATGCCGTTCCTGCCGATGTACGTTTGATAGAATCTAACAATCTTAAAATTAACGAAGCTTCACTTACAGGCGAATCAAATGCAGTAACTAAAGTCGTTGATATACTGGGAGAAGAATTGGTGCTGGGAGATAGAAAGAATATAGCATTCAAGGGCACTTTTGTAACCTATGGCCGGGGCATGGGTATAGTGATAGCCACAGGTTTAAATACAGAACTCGGACGTATTGCAAAAATGCTGGAAGAAGCGGAAGTCCTTACTCCACTGCAACAACGCATGGCTACTTTTGGAAAAACCCTTTCTTTATTAGTACTGTTTCTATGCATCTTGTTCTTTTTTGCCGGTTGGATGCGCGGTGAGGATGCTGTCAAGATGATACTTACCAGCATCTCACTTGCCGTAGCAGCAATTCCAGAAGCCTTGCCAGCTGTTATTTCAATTTCCCTGGCACTGGCAGCCAAAAGAATGATCCGCTACAACAGTTTGATCAGGAAACTTAATGCCGTGGAAACACTCGGCTCTATTACCTACATATGCACAGACAAGACGGGTACACTTACTAAAAACAAAATGTATCTCGAAAACCTGTTTGTAAAAGGACAATTGTATGATCGAGAAAGTTTGTCCGCGATAAGAAATGACGAAACAGTCAATTTATTATTGCATGCTTTTGCATTGAATAATGATGCTGTTGAAACGGCAGAAGGTGTGATTAAAGGAGACAGCACAGAGGTTGCTTTAATGGAGGCTGCAATAGATCAGGGTATGAAAAGGGAAGCATGGCCGCGGCTGACGGAAATTGCGTTTGATTCTGAAAGAAAGCTCATGACAACTTTCCACAGCCATGGCGGCAAAATTATATCTTTTACTAAAGGGGCGCCTGATATCTTGTTACAGAAATGTGTGGGTATTGATGTAGAGGCTTTGCAATTACAACTAAATAATATGGCCGCTAATGGTAACAGAATATTGGGATTCGCTTATCGCCAATGGAACGCGCTACCATCCTTTATAGATGTTGAAGAACACGAATCCGGCTTACAGTTCTTAGGGCTGGCAGGTCTTTTGGATCCGCCAAGAGAAGAGGTATTTGAAGCCATCAATCAATGTAAGGTAGCTGGTATAGTCCCGGTAATGATAACAGGAGATCACCCACTTACCGCCAAATCGATTGCAGAGAGAATTGGCATCGTAAACAATGAAAGTGATTTGATCGTTACAGGCCAGGAGTTAGCAGCATTTGACGAGGACACTTACATGGCTAAGGTTGAAAAGATAAAGGTATATGCACGTGTATCACCAGAGCAAAAACTGCAGATCGTAAAAATGCTACAGCACAAGGGTCAGTATGTAGCTATGACAGGAGATGGAGTAAATGACGCGCCATCCTTAAAAAGGGCGAACATTGGAATTGCAATGGGCATTACAGGCACAGATGTATCCAAGGAGGCTGCACACATGATCTTACTGGATGACAATTTTTCAACTATTATCAAGGCAATAAGGGAAGGAAGAAGGGTTTATGATAATATCCTTAAGTTTATCAGGTACCTGATGACAACCAACTCCAGTGAGCTCTTGGTTTTGCTATTGGGCCCCATGATGGGGTTGCCTATTGCACTACTCCCTATACATATCCTATGGATAAATCTGGTTTCCGATGGCCTGCCTGCCATTTCACTTTCCTTTGAGCGGGAAGAAAAAAATATTATGAACAGACCACCAAGGCCGCCGCAGGAAAGCATTTTTGCCGATGGAAGAGGCTTGCACATGTTGTGGGTCGGTATACTTATGGCTGGCATTGTACTTATTGCTCAAAGTTGGGCAATCAGAAAAGGATTGCATTGGCAAACCATAGTATTCAATATATTAAGCCTTAGCCAGATGGGAAACCTATTGGCCATACGGTCGGAACATCACTCTTTATTCAGTATAGGCATATTCTCCAATAAGCCATTAATAAGATCCGTTTTGGCAGTGTTCCTGGTACAACTCGCCATTACCTATATCCCTATGTTACAACCGGTTTTCAAAACCCAGGCGCTAACATTTAACGAATTCATTTTAGTAACCGTTGCCTCCCTCCTCGTATTTAGCGCTGTTGAAATTGAAAAACTCATTTTCAGAAAAACCATGCGGAACAACGTATTCTAGGGGAGCTAATACTGCTTTGAGTTTAAGAACTGTTATACACAAGCCTTTTGACATGAATCACATTATATCATGACTGGCATCATAGGATAGAGTATCAAATCACCACAATTTTGCTTAAAAAAGATGAACTATATTCAATCCTTCTCCGAAACCGACATGAATGATATAGCCATCGTTGGCGGCAAAAACGCTTCCCTTGGTGAACTCTATAGCAAGCTTTCAAAATCCGGAATCAGGGTACCAGATGGCTTTGCGACAACAGCTGATGCATTCCATCTTTTTATCAACGAAAATCAACTGTCCTATGCGTTGAAACAAATACTTTCGACACTTGACACAACAACTTATGTGAACCTTGCCGAAGTGGGTAAAGCTTGTCGTGGCTTAGTCCTCAGTGCAAAACTGCCAGAGCAACTACAACAGGAATTGCTCGCAGCTTATGGGACCATGAATGATGGCACAGCTGCAGTTGCAGTACGAAGTAGTGCTACTGCAGAAGACCTGCCCTCAGCAAGTTTCGCCGGGCAACATGAATCCTTTCTGAATGTAATCGGAGCACAAGCTTTGCTGAAAGCAGTCCAGGCATGTTTCGCCTCCTTGTATACAGACCGTGTGATCAAGTACCGTAACGAGAACGGATTTCCACATGATAAGGTCGCTTTATCAGTGGGCGTACAAAAGATGGTAAGGGCAGACAAAGGCTGCTCAGGTGTATGCTTCACACTGGAGCCTGAAACAGGTTTCAGAGATGTTGTGCATATTGCCGGAGTATGGGGACTTGGCGAAAACATTGTGCAAGGCACTGTAACGCCTGATGAATTTCTTGTGTTCAAACCAACATTACAACAGAACAAGAATGCCATCATTCAGAAAACCCTGGGTAGCAAGGAAAAATGTATGCGGTATGCAGATGGGTCCGGACATACAGGCGTAATGAATACCAATACACCAGAAGCCCTGAAGACAACTTTTGTGCTACAGGATAAAGAGATATTGCAACTGGCACGATGGGCTATGGAGATCGAAGCACACTACGGCAAACCCATGGATATTGAATGGGCGAAGGATGGAATCACACAGGAATTGTTCATATTACAGGCAAGGCCTGAAACTGTCCATAGCAAAGAGAATCAGCCTGTGGTTACCTGGTATAAACTGTCCGGAAAGTATTCCCCTTTTGTATGTGGCATTGCCGTGGGCAGCAAGATCGTTTCAGGCATAGCACGTATACTGACTAGTCCTGAAGACGCGGAACGGTTAAAACCTGGAGATATACTTGTTACAGAAACTACCAGTCCTGACTGGAATCCATACCTGAAAAGAGCAGGCGGAATTATTACCGATAAAGGAGGGCGTACCAGCCATGCCTCTATCATAGCGAGGGAGATGGGCACCCCTGCAATTGTTGGCTGCGGTGATGCCACACAAAAAATTCAGGATGGCATGTTGGTGACAATTAGTTGTGCAGAAGGTAAAGAAGGACATATCTATGAAGGTCAAGCAGAATGGACAGAGGAACAGATCGACTTCACCAGGATATTAATGCCTCAAAGAACCGACCCCATGCTCATTCTTGCTGATCCTGAACAGGCATTCCGTAACTCATTTTATCCCAACAAGGGCGTGGGTCTATTGCGCATGGAGTTTATCATTAGTAACTCTATCCGCATACATCCGATGGCCCTGGTAAAATTTAATGAACTGAAAGACACTGCAGTAAAAGAACAAATTATGTCATTGACCAAAGGCTATATAGACAAGCAGCAATACTTTATTGACAAGCTTGCGCAGGCCGTTGGCACAGTAGCTGCTGCCTTTTACCCTAAAGATGTAATTGTCAGGATGAGCGACTTCAAAACAAATGAATATGCTGACCTGATAGGCGGAAAGGCTTTCGAACCGGATGAAGAAAACCCGATGCTGGGCTTCAGAGGTGCTTCGCGTTATTATCACCCATTGTACAAAGACGCATTCAGGCTGGAATGCCTGGCCATGAAAAAGATCAGGGAAGAGATGGGGTTGACCAATGTTAAACTCATGATTCCATTTTGCAGAACTGTTGATGAGGGACAAAAGGTCATAGACATCATGCGGCAAAACGGATTGTCGCAACACGTAAATGGATTGGAAATTTATATGATGGCCGAGATTCCTTCTAACGTATTACTTGCTGAAGAATTCTCAAAAATCTTTGATGGTTTTTCAATAGGTTCGAACGATCTGACCCAACTCACACTTGGTATCGACAGGGATTCCTCCCTTATTGCACCATTGTTTTCTGAACGGAATCCGGCCGCCATGAAGATGATCTCTACCATGATTAAAGAGGCTAAAACATTTGGAAAAAAAGTAGGCCTATGCGGGCAGGCACCCAGTGATGATCCGGAGTTCGCAGCTTTCCTGATTGCCAAAGGCATCAATAGCATCTCTTATAATCCAGACGCGCTACTGAAAGGTATAAAGAATATGGTTGAGGCAGAAGAAAAATTAATAGCGACAATATCGTGAAGTGACATTCCATATATAAATAACAATGATCATAATCATGTTTTTCCATGACTGATATTATTAGTCATCGTGGCCGCCTTGATTATTTTTGAATATTGACGAACATGCATAAAGAGATAAAGCTTGCAAGAGCACATTGTATAAAAGAATGCAGGAAATGGCAAACAGTTTTAAATGAATTGCGAACACGAAATGTTCAGCTCAAGGAGCAACTTTCGCAGGCTATCAAAGGCGATGTAAGTCTTTCATTTGTAGAACAGGCAGAAATTTTCCAGCAAAAATTTGTCGAAAAAGACCAAATTTTAGAACTATTGCGCCACGATGTAAGGGCAATGTTGGATAAGCTGTTGGAACATGGAATCACGGGTACGGTAGAACGACAATATTCTCTGTTAAAAAAGGATATAGCGAAACTAATGGACGAATTTTACCAAATGGAAATGTCCTTTTCTGAATTTGTAGCTTCGAATAAAAACAAGTAACATAAAAAGCTAAGCCTGCACTTATAAACACCTGTTAATGCCGCATAAATAAATGCGGCATTTCAGCATAGCAAACGCAACTCCTCAATTATACATCCTTTCCAGCTTAGTATAATTCAGTATTTTAATCTTACTGCCTTCCAAAACAATCAGTTTCTCATCCTTAAGTTCGCTGAGCATCCGAATGAGCGATTCCTTGGCGACTCCGGCGATAGCAGCCAGATTTTCTCTGGACAAGTCTATGTGAAAAGACTCGTCATTTTTTTGATTGTATTTTCTATGTAAGATTACTAAGGTATCGGCTACCTTTTTCCGCAGCGAGTTATAGGCTATGGCCAGCAACTTTTCTTCGTTATCGTCTATATTACGCGCCAATATGCCAATGAATTTTTTCATTACAGAAGGGTTACTGCCGATCAGCTCGTCGAACTCGGAACGGGGAATAATGGCTAGTTCAGTATCTTCCAGTGCTTCCGCTGTTTCACGATAGGTTTTGCCTTCCATCAATGGAAGATAACCCAGGAAATCACCTTCATTGTACAAACCGGTTATCAATTCCTTGCCATCATCGTTTCGTCTATACGCTTTCACCTTTCCTTTTACAATATAGAAAAGGCGTGAAGGATGGTTTCCTTCAGAATAGATTACCTGTTTCTTTTTATATCGGTTGGTGCTGCGGCCTTCCTTAAGTTCTTCCAGGTAGTCTTTCCCTGCAGATATACCGATAAGTTCATTCATACCTTGCAGGTTATCAGGGAAAGACTTTTTCAGCAGTTCTGTTTTCCTCAGGCGTACCTCAATAGCATTGAGCAACTCTGTGCCATCAAAGGGTTTGGTAATATAATCATCAGCCCCCATTTCCATACCCTTCCTTATTTCATTCCGTTCTGACTTTGCCGTTAAAAAAATAAATGGAACGTGCTGCAGTTCGGTATTTTTCTGGATCATGTGCAGTACCCCGTATCCATCAAGCACAGGCATCATAATATCACAGAGGATCAGATCAGGCTTTTCCTTAATAGCTAATGCCACCCCCTCTTTACCATTCTCTGAAGTATGCACTTCATAACCGGCGAGGTCAAGGATCTCAGCCATATTTTCTCTTATTTCAGCGTTGTCTTCAATTAGCAGGATCTTCTTCATAAAAATTATTTAGTTCAGGTCATGTTATTTAGTTCAGGTCATGGAGGGAAAAGTGTATTTCAAAAGTAGTGCCCCCGCCCAGTTCGCTTTTGCAGGTAATAGTCCCGTTCATCAATTCTACATACTTTTGTACAATATGCAGTCCCAGGCCGGTGCCTTGAATATTGGTAACATTAGCACCACGAAAAAAACGTTCAAAAAGATGCTGCTGGTCTTCGTTCGAGATACCCATTCCATTATCCGAAACAGAAAGTATTAAGCTATCATCTAATCGTTTGCTTCGCAGACCAATAATTCCATTTTCAGGAGAAAACTTTATGGCATTGGAAAGGAGGTTCATGACAATATGCTTCAACAACGATGGATCAAGATTTACGAAGACATCACCTTCATGTTCATACCGGATGCTTTGTCCATTTTTTAGAAGGCCATTAAGCTCAGCATTGATCTGCTGCAGATGCTGTGGTATGTCAAATGTAATGTACCGTGTCTGCATCTTCCCTTCTTCGATTTTCCCCACTGAAAGAAAATCATTGAGTATATCTGTAAGCAAATTGACGGACGAAACAATCCGACGTACATGTCTTTCCCTTTTTGGATGGTCTTCCTTTTCCTCGTATTTTGATAGCAGGTAAGCAGATGAAAGTACGGTGCTGAGTGGAGTGCGAAATTCATGTGATGCCATGGAGACGAACCTGGATTTAAGCTCACCAAGCTCCTTTTCTTTTTCAAGTGCTAAACGCAGGTCGGTTTCCGCCTTTTTCCTTTCTGATATGTCCATGGCAATACCAAGGTACCCTTCGATATCGCCATGAGCGTTGCGCATCGCTGTAAAAGTTTGCGATGAAGGAAAATTACTTCCGTCTTTCCGGATATATGTAAGCTCATGTTCGTTCGGTAGGCCGGTATCTGCCCGCTCAATCAACTCCGGTAATTTTACATCTTCATCCTTCAAAAAAGCAACAGGGGTTTCTTTATCGATAATATCAGATGCTTGATAACCCAAATTACGTTCGGCGGAAGGATTAAACATTTTAATGACTCCGTCCTTGTCCGTCACATAAATAATAGCTTCCGCATGGTCCCAGATATTATATAGGAATGTATTGACACGATTTAATTCAGCATCTTTCGCTTCGGTCTGCGCAATCAACGCGGCTAATTGTTTCACAGTGCTGGTCAGCGTTTCTGTCCGCTCCTCAATTGTTTGTTCCAGTTCTTCATTAAGATGTTGCAGCGCAAGTTCAGCTTCTTTGCGTTTGGAGATGTCACTTAAAAAAGCAATAACATATTTGCCTTGCTCTAATTCATAATTGCCCAGGCTTACCTCCACGGGAAATTCGCTACCATCCTTTCGCGCAGCAAATAAATCCATGCCTAACCCCATGGGCCTGCTTTTGGGACGTTCATTGTACTGATCCACATGCTTTACATGTCGCTGATGAAACCGAGACGGGATTAACTTTTCAATACGCTGTCCGAGCAACTCGCTTTCATCATATCCAAACTGTTTCAAAAGAAAAGGATTAACGAGCTCTATTATTCCCCTGTCATTGGCAACCATAATGCCCATGGAAGCATTGAGAAATAATGCATCGAAGCTTACGCCGGTGCCAGTGTTCATGAGAGCGTCTTTTTGGGAGTTACGAGTTTACAAATATACAGATTTTATACTACCTTATCTATCATCCAAAACATAAATAAATACCCGAAACATCTTTAGGTATAGCAATTTTATCTTATCACAAACAAGAAGGTCACTCCACAGCTGATATCACGATCATATAATTAACTGACGACAGTCATTGTACCGAGGTATCCCTCTCACCTACTTTTGTTCAACTTAAGCGTTGTGATCTTATTCATTTTGATACGACACAAATTTATTCATTCATTTAAAAAACAAAGGAGGACACTATGTCTAAACATTCATTGATCAATTTGAAAGAAATTTTCCCGCAATCTATTGACGATTTCTTTACTCCCTGGAATGACTGGTTCAGGAAAAACAATCCATTCAATCATTCATCTGTTCCTGCTATGAACATAACAGATGAAAATGATCATTACAAAGTAACCGTGGCTGCTCCCGGACTACAAAAAAAGGACTTCGACATTGATCTGGACAACAACATCCTTACGATTAGTGCATCTTCGGAAAAAGAGCATGAAGAGGAGAAGAAAAAATATAGTCGCAGGGAATACAGCTATTCCAGTTTTTCCAGATCCTTTTCCTTACCTTCTGATGTTAAAGAAGACGCTATAGATGCCCAATATGAAAATGGCATCCTGACGTTGAATTTGCCTAAAAACGAACAGGCTCAACGTCAAGCTGAAAAGAAAATTGAAGTAAAATAATTGCCCTCGATTAAACTAAACCATTATTTAACCCAAATCAATATTTATCTTATGAAATCAGATAAAAAAATACAGCAGGATGTTATCGCTGAGCTCCAATGGGAGCCAGTGCTCAATGCCACCGAAATTGGTGTTGCTGTTAAAGACGGCGTCGTAACGCTAAGTGGCCACGTAGGCAGTTATACCCAAAAAAGACAAGCTGAGACAGCGACAAAAAGGGTCAGGGATGTCAAAGCGGTTGCCATTGATCTGGACGTACAGCTTTCCACCGAAGATAATAGCAATGATACTGAAATCGGAACAGCAATTGTTGACGCTTTTCGTTGGAACACATTGGTCCCGGACGAAAAAATCAAAGCCAAAGTGGAAAATGGCTGGATCACGCTTGAAGGTGAAGTGGAATGGCAGTATCAGAAAGAAGCAGCCTACAACGCAGTAAACTTCTTGCGTGGTATCAAAGGTGTTTCCAACCTTATTATGGTAAAACCGGCCATCAGCAAAAGTCTTGTAAAGGACAATATCAAAAAAGCATTGGAGCGTAGTGCCGATATAGAAGCTGAAAAAATTGATGTAGTGACTTCAGGCCACAAGGTTACCCTTAAAGGAAAAGCCGGTTCATGGCATGAAAAAAACATCATTGAAAGGGCGGCATGGTCTTCCCCTGGTGTGAATGAAGTGGTTGATGAATTGGAATTGGTTTAATGTAGATTTCAATCTGAATACATCTGCCTGTCATCAAGACGGGCAGATTTTATTTTAAATTCTTTTAAGGAAATACAGCATAATACATCTCGAACACGTCATATATCCGAGTCTTTAATGATCGGTAAACTTGCCTTATTCCTATAGATCAATGGACTTTTTAGCAAGCAAAACCTGACTGTGGTAAATGATCTGGCATTTGACAGAATGGGATACCAGGCAATATTTCTGTGCTTTGTCTAATGCCGTCTTTGTTTCATCCATATTGCGCTCGTCAGCAATATAAATTATCGGATAAAGATCTACTTGTGTGAATTCGTATTGCCCCTGTATCCGTTCAACCTTACCTATTACTTCAGCTTTAAAATCCTGGATTTCCAATCCTTTTGAAAAAAACTGGAATGTTGTCATAAAGCAGCTACTTATTGAACACAGGAATAAGTGTTCCGGGCTCCAGTTATTTTCCGGACCACCAAACTCGGGTGGTACTGAGATATGGATTACACCTTTTACATCATTTGCCGTAAGTATTCCTCTCTGATCGGGTAACAGATTTAGCTGCACTTCAAATAATAGTGGTTCATTTCGTTTGGGAGATGTATTTTCAGACATGACAGTTTTGTTTTAAATTAAAAATTGTTTGATGAAAGAGCGGATTTCACCAGTCTATCATAAGTTTAGATGAGTGTATGTGAATCTTCTTATAAATTCATGCCATAACTGCGTTTTTATTCTTCCATTACAAGTACTGCTGCACCATGTATTTTACCATTACGTAAAGCATTAATTGCTTCATTGGCTTCATGTAGTTTAAACAATTGTGTAGAAGTTTTCACCGGAATTCTGTCTCAAATTGTTTCATGCTCCAGTTACCATCTACTATCATTCTCCTTATGGTATATAAGGAGGCCGGTTTATCTTTTTTTCCACTAAGCTGGAAGGCAGCATGATAGCCGCCCTCCTTAAGATATTCAATGGCAGATAAGTTCCAGGCTCCATAGGGATATGCGAAATATTCAATAGGGTTACCAGTAATTTTTTGCAATAATTCTGTCGGCTTTTTTAACTGTATTTTCCAATCATTATTCTTGTATTGCGTGACATTATGATGATCCCAGGTGTGGCAGCCAATTATATGACCATTATCTGCAAGATATCTAATATCCTTGCCTGCCATATATCCCGAACGACCAATTGTAACAGTCATAATAAAAAAAGTAGCCTTAAATCCGTATTGCTCTAATTCAGGTAAAGCATTGAGATACTGACTTATCGTTCCGTCATCGAATGTGAGTAAGAGCGGCTTGTCTGGTAACTTTTCGCCTTGCTGGTAGAAGTTGACCAACTGGTTTGGTAAAATTGTATGATATCCATTTTCATACAAAAATTTCATTTGCGTTCTAAATTTAGAAACAGGAACGATGTAGGGCCGCGCAGCTTTAGAATCATTGCCATCACAGTCTCTAATCTGGTGATAGCAAAGTACTATTGGATCTGAATGAACCTTGTTTTCATCTGACGTATCGGTAACACCGACTATTGACGAACTACCGGTATAGTACTGCATTTCAGACTTTGGGAAATTTCCTTTAGCAATAACGTTTCTATTGCATGACCAATAGTGCACTGAGATGATCAAGGTGAACCAAAGAATAATGTTCTTATTTCCCATGACTATATAATTAGACATTAGCCTGTTCTTCTTTTTTTGCAGAGGTACAGTGAGCAGGGAATTGATCGACCATTTCATTTAAATCTTCGAGTTTGTCCTTTAGCCTGTCCCGTATATCAGCAATGTTATCCCTGCCCTCCTCTATCGTATCGCCAATTGAATTAAACAATCTTCTGCTTCGTCTGGCAATTTTTTTTCTTGTCCATTCACCTTTTTCAGGTGCAAACAAAATGCCCAGGGCTGTGCCAGCTGCCATCAGTGTTATAGACCCTAATAAAATCATACCTGCTTTTTTCATAACAATTCGTTTTAGTTTAATAATATACATCTACGTAAAGATATCATTGGCCTCGTATGGACAACAATGATGCTAATCACGAAAACAGATAACTTAACCTAATCGGCCTGATTAATATTAAGTATATGCTTTAAATGAAGTTGATAGAACTTTCGAATACTTATTAAGGTCCGTGATGCCCCGATATAATACCAGCTTGCCCATACAACTCAAACCATATTATTCATACTAAGACCTGCTAGTCATCAAATTCAAACTGAAACTCTTCAACCTCCAGTTTATTGTCGACACTGGTTATTCCAGGAGCTGACCATGCAACCTTTTCGGCATCATCACTTTCGGCAAAAGAACGGACGCTTCCGGTAAGGACAGCTTTGGTGCCAGTAACAATCACATTTATCTGTTTTGCGTCTAATGCTGCATGTCGATAGAACGATGCAAATATCTTCTTTTCAATATCGGAACCTTTTGTCCTGGGCTTTAACGTTATCAGGCTAACCACAGACTTTATACCATCTAAGTTTTCAATGGCTGCCTTTGCAGCTGCCCTTTGATATTCCCATTCTACCTCCCCGTCAAGTGTTACATACCCGTCTTCCACTTTTATCTTTATGTTCTCTTCCTGTACAGCAGTATTCCATTTTAATACATTAAGTATTGCCTCTGCAATTTCAGTATCCGATTTCTGATGATCAGACCAAAACCATACGTGGATATCAACTGCCACCGCTTTAACACCCGCTACCCTTTTAGCGGCATTTTCAGCAGCCAGTTTTTTTGCATAAGTATCCACAAGACCGTTTAACGTTACCACACCGTCCTTTACTGTCGCGTTAATTACAGAGCCAACCAATAGCGGTTCCCACAAGATTTCTTCTTGTACATCATTCTGGATTTGAAAATCACTTTTCATAAGTTTCATTTAATGAGGGTTAACAACATATTTTCCTGAACAAAGGAATCCGATTTTAATCCCAAAATCTATGATATTAAACAGCTGCCTTAATGATATAAATTTGCTTACTATTCTATAATAGCGGTGTGATAAAGATGAAGTTGAAGGAATGAATCGGATTGGATGTGATAGCTGGCTTATGCTCTTTTGAATATATTATTGGGAAGACTGTTTTCTTTTCTTTTCCTGCTTTCTGAAATATCCCCTAAAGAAAAAATTATGCTTCAAAGCTTCCATATTCTCATTAAACCCATTCGTGCCTTTCTGAATGTTATCTAAGCTTGTTTCTATCTTTTTTGTCATTATGGAATCGTTTAATAACAGGTGGGTCACACCTTTGCCATTGGTAATACTTTTATGTACTTCCGCCGCGATTTTGTTTAATTCGCCTGCAATGGAATCTGTAGTACTGGTCGTCGATTTTAATTTACGGAGTGAGTAACCAAGATCCTCTGCAAACGAACTATCGGTCAATATCATTCCTATAGAACCCTTTCCATTTTTAACATCAGCGACAAGCCCATCCAGGTTATCTGCCAGATCACCGGCTGTACGTGCTGTAGAAGCTATATCAGCAACGGCAGTTTTTAAACCAACATGTATTGAACTGTCATCCATCAGCGACCACAATGCACTGCTATTAACTCTTTTAATAGTTGTTTTCAGTTCAGTAGCTATAATCGCTACATCATTATTGGTATGGTAAAGTGTTTCAAGCATCTCTTCTGTACCCACAGCTTCTTTTGACCTAAGCATTTCTCCTTCTTTTACTAAAGATCCTTGCCGACCTGCCGGCACAATATTTACCACTTTATTACCTACAAGGCCATCCGTGCCTATGGATACAACAGCATTGTTCCGGATAATGGACAACATATTTTTATCAATTACCATAGTAACTTCAATAAGCCCATCATCCAATATTCTTGTCTTTTTCACAGTGCCCACTTCAATACCACTAAAGCGTACATTATTGCCTTCTACCAGTCCCTGGACATTTGTAAATTTTGCTTTTAGTGTGTAGGTAGAACCGAACAGATGTTCATTGTTGCCGATCATATATAGCAATAGAATAAGGAACAGTAAACCGCCCAGCACCAGTGCACCCAATTTTACATTATTGATCGACCTTGTTGTCATAAATATTTATTCAAAGAATTGTTTCACTTTCATATCGTTGCTCTTTACCAAAGATTCATAGTTCCCATCTGCATAACATTTTCCGTCTACCAGAATGATAACCCTGTCGCCGGCCAATCTCACGCAATTCATGTCATGAGAAATAATCAACGATGTTGTGTTGTACTTTTTCTGTATCTCCATCATCAGTCCGATAATTTCCTTGCCGGTTATCGGGTCAAGGCCCGTTGTCGGTTCATCATATAAGATCAGTTCCGGCTTCAAGATTAGGGTACGGGCCAACGCAATCCTTTTACGCATTCCACCGGATAACTCAGCCGGCATCATGTCGATAGTATGGGCCAAACCTACATCTGCGAGAGCATCCTGTATACGTATATTTACTTCTTCCGGTGTCACATGAATCCAATGTCTGCGCAAAGGGAACTCCAGGTTTTGCCTTACCGTCATAGAATCATATAAAGCATTACTCTGAAACAAAAACCCAACCTTCGCTCTTATTTCATCCAGTTCTCTTTCGTTTATATCAGTTATATCTTTTCCAAGTACGCTTATAATGCCTTTATCAGGAGCCAGTAATCCGATAATACATTTTATCAACACAGACTTTCCGGAGCCGGATTTTCCCAGTACAATAACACTTTCGCCTCTTTTTATTGTAAGATTAAAATCGACCAATATATTATTATTGCCGAATGACTTGTATAAATGACGAATCTCCAGTACTGTCTCTGCTGACAACCGTGATTGAATATCTCCTGCTTGTTTTCTTTCTGTAATCATTTCGCGCTAATTAAAACCTAGGACATTTGCAATCTGTACTGCCAGTAAATCAATAATAAAAATCATGATTGAAGAAAGTACCACAGCTGAATTTGCAGAGTGGCCTACACCTTCTGTTCCTTTGCTACTATTATACCCTTTATAACATCCTATTATGCCTACCGCAAAACCAAAAAAATAGCTCTTGACGTATGCTGGCAATACATCGCTGAATGAAAGAATATCGAACACCTGGGTCCAAAACAAAGCAAAGCTTGTTGTACTCCGAATATTGACACCAAGGTATGATCCATAAAGAGCAATAGCATCCCCCAATATTACCAACACCGGAAGCATTAATGTGGCAGCCATGATTCGCGTTACTACCAGGTATTTAAACGGATTAGTACCACTCACTTCCATAGCATCAATTTGTTCCGTAACCTTCATTGACCCTAGCTCCGCACCTATACTGCTACCTATTTTCCCTGCAAATATTAAAGCGGTTATTACCGGACCAATTTCCCTGATTATTGCAATACTTACAATTGCAGGTATTTGTGAAGCCACACCATAATCGACCATTGATGGCCTGAGTTGCATGGTCAACACCAATCCCATAATAAATGCCGTCAAAGCCACAAGTGCAAATGATTTGTAACCAATAACAAAACATTGTCTTAAAAATTCCATTATCTCGTACCGAGGCTTATACCATTGTTTGAAAAAACGGGCGGCAAAGCGGGACAGAGCACCAACTTCATTTAAAAACAATTCCAATTTAGATGATCTGAACATACAATTTCGCGGCAATTGGGTAAATAGGTTTTCAAGATCAATATCAGCAACCATATAGTATCTGCATCTACTGAGTATTGAGTGTGGATAAAAGTAATTATCAAAATTATGTTCAAACACGACGCTAAACAGTGACCTGGGTCAGTGCCTTATGTGATTAAGCTTAACTCAGAATAAGTTAAAGCCGGGTCATTAGTTTGAACTAAGAGGCTTTTAAAAAAAACCTTTGATCCGGTAGCTTTTACAAGTACCGTTGAGTTTTTAAGCTCCCTCTGATTGGATCTTTTCTCTACGCATAAGGACAGCGGCAAGCACAACTATCCAAAGCAAAAAAACACCGATATTAATACGCTCCCAGACTCCCATATGCGGAGTTGGCCTATTTGTTGAGATGTCCGGCGCATCCAAAAAGGTCAATGTGCCAAAGACAAAAAGAATTATCAATGATGCTATTGAATAAATACGAAATTTTTTGCCAAGTGCGGTAGACGCCAAACCGAGTGCGAGCAAAAAGATAAGTTCGGTCAACACACCAAGAATGATGTGCATAGTATCCGAAAATGTTGCACCTCCCGCTGCCAGCGCCTCCCTTAGATGCATTGGCGCAAACGGCCATAGAAGCCCAAGCGCACTATAGGCAATTAATAAACCACCCGTGATGCGAAGCAGACGGTTTCCTGTAGCTGATTCCCAAACACCATAGGCAAAGGCGATCATAAGTAAAGTATAGGGAGTGCTTAGTACTATCCATAGCATTCGCGTTGGCGCACCAACAGCGGAAAGCTCACTTACGGTCTGTGAAGCAGAATCATAACCCTTCCATTGCGCGGCTACAATAATATTAATAGCAATATAAAGCAATGAAGAAAGAATACCGCAAATGAGGGAGGCTCTCCAGATCATGGTACGCCTTGAGGGAAGCATGAGGATAGTCATCACCCCGCCCGGAATTACAGGAAGTCCCCACATGGCATGCAACCAATGCAATTGTTGCAGAATAGCGATTTCGACCCAAAACCAAATGGCAAGTCCGCCAGTAGCAAGTGTAGCCATAATCCACGCATTAGCTATTCGGCGAAGGACAGCAATAAAGGCAAGCACATTCAGAATACCCAATCCAAACAGAAGGATGCCTGGCATCAGAAAATTATCGAAGGTCCCACGCATAATACTGACTGGCATATCCATCAATCTGCCGTCGGGAGCAATTATCAGGATAGTACCGCCCAACAAGCACCCTACGGCTTCATAAGCAAGAACGGCAAGCAAAATAACACGTTGCCATTTTACCAGGGTTGTTGTCTGTAGGTTTTTTCGGGAGTCATGTATAGCTATTGACATGATTTCACATTTATTAGGTTAGTAAATTCACTATGCACAAGTTTAAGTTGGCTGTATTTGCCCTCATTCGTTTCAAACTATAAAACTTAGATGTAAACGATTACAGCTCTTCTTGGAGTGCAAGATATTTCAATGCATATTCGCTGAATATGACTTCCATCATATATGGCAATGATGTTACACCTCTATGCAGTTTTAAAAGCAATATTTGCTTCCGAAAGTTTCTTATAGAAATGTCTTTCTTTTCTCAGATTATTCCAGTCATAGATCAGGTAGTCAACGGAGGTCCAAAGCAGGAACCATGAGGCCGGTTCCATAATGGTGCTCAATAAGGTAGTTGCAAGTGACCGGATACCCAGGAATATTGCTGTAGCATCCAGCATCATGATTACAATACCTATTGTGCCCAGGAGTATACTGGTGTTCAGCTTCCGGCGACATTTACCCCGGCATAACTGATATTGTGTCTGGAAGAATTTTTTCAGACTATTGCTGATAACAGCTTCCGTAGCCTCTTCCCTTTTCGGCTCTGGCACCAACAAGGTCAACTCTTCTATGGGTTCCTGCTGGTAACGCATATCCATCCGTAGTTCATGAAGAAAATCTTCCGATATTCTCCGCAATTGGTAATGCCGGGAGTCAAAATCGGAGTAGATATCATTATAGTCATCCAGCCAGAAACTCGAAGTGATCATGGTTGTGCCGTTTAGTAAACACTATTCCTATACCAAAAGTACCGGTGTTTTTACAGCTAAATAATGATATGCATCATCCCGATGGCTAAGTGTGAAAGGTTGAGACATGGAATCATATTTGCGGTTTCCCCGGTGGAATTACCTATTTTGAAGAATTGAATTCCATGGCATTACTTTGACAAGCTTTCCTTTTCCAGCCTTGCATCAAAGGCATCCAACTCCTCCTGATTGAGCAATATATCCTTAACACTCAATACAAGGGAGTGGAGTGCGTTTGACAGTTCCCGGTTAAAATTAATTATAGTCGAAATTTCAATTTCCGAAAGCCCGGCAGATGCATCTATGTGGTATAGTTTATTTAATACCTGCGTATTGTTAACCGGAATCATTTGATAAACTTTAGCCAGATGATTATTGTTATCCAATTTCTCCGTTGTCAATATAATATCAGATATGTGCTGTAGTATTTCATCAGCAAATTGCCTCAACTGAAGATAGAAGCCGTATTTGGCTTCATTGGCCGATTTACTCAACTGGACGATATCTTGTTTTGCGTCCTGCAAACTTTTTGCAGCAAACATGCCGGCACGCACGGAAGACATCAGTCGGTCAAGATCTTCTCTTTGCTTAAGGGGAATCTGGTCATTTTGCAGCAGGATATAATATCTGTGAATATCACCATGTAGCTGTTTAATAAGACTGTATTGCCCTACCAGATTTTCTTCACGAAAAGACGAAGGAACCTCAGCAGTGATAGGTAGCACCTTTTCCGAATCGATTATATGGACAGCGAATTGCAATACCGTTTTCAGAAAATATAGCACTTCACTTTCCAGTGTAGTAATAGCAAGTTCAATATCAGGAACCGGAAGCTTGCCAATATATTTTGTAACCCTGACTTCATTCAAAAATCTTTTCTTCAGAAACGTCTCCCAAAACGTAAGAAAGGGGCCGAACAGCATAATGGCAAGCAGGTTGACAAGGGTCTGAAAGAAAGCCAGGGCATATAACGGATCCCTGATGAATAATATCTCAGTGATCAGTTTATTGATGGGAATTAATAAGATTAATACTACAATTGCATTCAGCAGGTTGAACAGGAAATTACCCAATGCCAACCTTTTCATAGTAGATTCCCTGTTGTAAGAAACAAAGAGAAATTTTAATGTAGTACCTATCTCAGCACCCAGTACCACGGCTGTAGCCAGATACAAGTTGATTATATCAGCATGTAGTGCGCTGAGCACGATGACCAGAGTCGCCGCACTTGATTGGATCAATGCAGTGATCAATATTCCAAATAACAGGCCAACCACCACGGAGTATTCGTTAAGCGTGGACAGATCGATACTGCCGAGATATCCTCCCATACCCGTTTTGATTAGTTCGAGCCCCATCATAATGAAGCCAAGCCCTAAAAGACAGGAGAATGCATTGTATATAATTACCTTATTTTTTAACAGCGCTCTGAATATTCCAGCCAGAGCTATTATAGGCAAGGCAATGAGATCGACATCAAACCGAAACCCCAGTGAGGACAGTATCCAGGTATTTAACGTGGTACCGAGGTTAGAACCAAGCAATACGGCCAATGCATTCCTTAATGGGATAGCACCAGAACCTGCCAGGGATAATACCATTAAATTTACGACCGAACTACTCTGAAGTATTCCCGATGCGAGCGTTCCTATTCCTATAGCTTTAGCGGCGTGGGCAGTATTTTTTTTGAGGAAGAGCTTAAAACTTCTCCCCGAAAGCATTTGTGTAGCCTCTTCCAGGAAATTCATTCCTAAAACAAAAATAGCTGCGCCTGCAAGCACTGTCCATAGATTCGCCATAATGTGATTTGAATGATCAGAAAATCGGCTTGTTATTTAAAGACCCTTGAGTTAAATTCATTCTTAGATTTCAGACTTATTCTCTTTTTATGTATTTACTCTATTTCTGAAGATCATTCTGATTTTTGCAAATCATTTAGTTTGACTTCTTCCACACTTCGCTTTACCAAATCTTCAAGATAATCGGTTTGCAATTCCTGAATTTCTAAAAGCCTCTTGCTTTGATAAACAAGTAAATGATCTATTTTCTCACTTAGTAATTTTATTTCTAACTCCGCTTTTAAATTGATCTTAAAGTCATGTTCTCCCCTGACCCTGTCTTTTTCCTCCTGCCGATTTTGGCTCATCATTATTATCGGGGCTTGTATGGCGGCAAGGCAGGAAAGCAGGAGATTGAGCAGGATAAAGGGATAAGGGTCGAACGTGTGGGATGCTAAAAACCAAACATTAACGATTATCCAAACTAAGATGAAAGAAAAGAATGTGATAATAAAGGTCCAACTGCCACCAAAGGCGGCCACCTTATCTGCAACTTTTTGACCGAGCGACAGTTCAGCTTCCAATTCTTCGCGGATATCTTCTGAAAGAATTGAATTGTTTTTGATTGCGTTGATAACATCTGCATCAATACATTCCAGCTCTCCCTTCTCCTGTGCGATCAAAGAGACAAGATAGAGTCGCCGGTATTTATTAAGTTCGGATACTGAAATATGGTCGCCCTTTTCAAAGCTTGGGAAGTCGGATTTTATCAATCTGAAAATACCGTCTCTTATATCTGCACCACTTATAGCTCCTCCCTGCTCCAATTCCATTTTGCTGATATAACTTATACTCATTGTTGTAACTTAAAATTTTAAGTGCAATTGCACATTTATATAACTTACGTACGTTCAAGAAGATTGAAATCAGGAGTCTTTAACGAAGGATCATAACCGGTACTTCAGGATCCAGCACCATTTTTTTACTGACACTCCTGTGAAAAATGCTTTCTACGAAGTTGCGCTCTTTCGGTACTAGTATCAATACATCTATTCCACTTTTCTTCACAAAGTCTTCCAGTCCTTCTTTTATATCCTCATTCGTGGAGATCCTAATCTCGGGATGCAGTCTGGCCAAATCGTTCTGTATAAATTTCGTTTCGGCCAATACCTGGGGATACATCTTTTCGCTTGGCTTACTAACGTACAATACTTCAAGCTTTGCATCAAAATGGTCGAATATATCCTTTATACCAGGAAAGGGCACTGTGTCAGAAACATTACGCATATCGCAGGCCAAACCTATTTTATGAATGCCATTGAAATGATAGCCCGGAGGTATTACAAAAAGTGGATGATTAAGATGCTTAGCTGCAGTAAGACTGAAACTGCCTAAGAAAAATGCTTCGGAGGCTCCTGCCCCACTTGTGCCCATGATCATGGCAAAAGTATTTTGTTTATGGTTTAAGCTTTCAATCTCTCCCATAAAGCCTCCGGTAGTAACCTTACAGATAATGCACACTTTATCATTACTATATTTTTCCAGTTTTTCCTTAAGTTCTTTTAGAGATTGGTTGGCTTCTGCCATAGATACTTCATAACTGTCCGGAGGAAGAGGCACTTCTGAAACTGTAATAGGTAACTGCAATACATGCAGCAATACAATATTTGCCTGAATATGTCTTGCAATTTCTACAGCATAATAAGCTGCATTAACTGAGGTAGTTGAAAAGTCGGTTGGGACAATAATATTTTTCATAAAATGCTTTTGAATTATGAGGCCAAAATTAGAAGCAACTCATTACAAAAGCACTGACTTTGGACATCATTTAGTATGATATTGGTCTTGTTATGGTCGGTATAGCTTCCAGGTCCACCGGATGAAGTATGTGACCTTATATACTGCCCGATATGAACCCTAAAAATTGCTGAAACAAATTGATAAGAATTTGTCGGGCACTAATATCCAGGTTCATAAGTTAAAAAGTACAGCAGAATAATAACAGATATTGCCGGATTATGAACATACACATCTCAATGTTAAATCCAATCAATTAATCAGGTGTTCATCCATTTGCATAGTGGATGAGAGATTTTGAATCTAATGCCAACTCAGATAAAAACACTTTTAAATAGTCTACTTCAACATGATCCATTACTACTATTTTATACCAGCCGGGTATACCATCATGTGTATCAGGAACGAGTCCAAATTTTTTAGCTAAACCAGTAGCTATATGTGACGCATTGATTGCTACAATATTCAGATCTGGGTGACGGTAAAATGCAAAATTCATGTCTTTTAATTGATCACAGAGCCACTGTGTTCTGTATAATAATTTATTGATTTTTTCAAGCCAGCCATACGGACCATAGGTAAATAATATCATCCATACCGCTACAGCATTGGCTCCAGAGCGACTACCACTTAAGGTCAGGTCCATACCATTGACGTACTTTGCCTCCTTAGTACAAACAAATTTCATCAGCCCTTTTCTGCCTATAAAAATGCCGGTTCCATAAGGTGCTTGCAACATCTTATGGGCATCAAGGGTTACTGATGAAACATTCCGGTTAGAAAAATTAATTTTATTTTCTGAACAGCTAATAGGGTAAATAAATCCACCAAATGCGCCATCAACATGTATTTTATATTGAACCTCATGCTCCTCCAGGCAATCAGCATAAAGATCAGGATCATCCACACTGCCAAACATAGTGGTCGCCATATTAGAAATGACAATGAAGTACTTTATGCCTTCATCTTTTGCCTTTTTTATTTCATATTCCAGAGCATCTGCCAGGATTGTTCTTGTAATATCATCGACTTTCACGCTTATGGACCTGATGTTAAGCAAATCTGATGCTTTCTGAACAGAATAGTGAGTATCGGAAGAACTAAGCAACGCTATCTCGTTGATTTCAGCATTGAACTCTTCAATGAAGTAATTACGATAAATCCATGCCGCCTGGATATTAGCTTCTGTTCCTCCTGCAGCGATGTATCCATCACAACTATTAGCTTCTGCTTTAAAAACATCAACACAAAGCAATTCGATAACTTCTTTCTCAAGTTCTTGAGTGCCTTCAAAGAAAGGTTCAGACTCACCCAGCGTGTGACATCCAATATGATTGGGATTCTGAATATAAGTACGTAATAATGGTGCTTCATTCAGGAAGGAAGCTTGTTCATAAAAGACATTGGGATCAAGCTTGGATACCGGTATTCCAAGTGGAATAAAATCCTGGTAGTTAACATTCCTATTCAGGGCAGCAGTAATGATCCTATCTTGTTCTCTATGCGAAAGTTTCTTCCAATATTTCATCGTGTTTTTTAGTATTGTACTTATAGTGTTGTGCTTTATGATAACAGCATTTTGTTGTAATAATTCCCGAAGTGCAAATGTCAATGTTAATTCATCTGAATAACGATGACCAAAATCATCTTTGCTACTGATCGGAAATATCGTTTGGGTTTTGCTATTGCATAGTATCTTAAATCCATTACTTATTCCGTAATAAACAAACAATAAGCTGCAGAAAAATTAGCGACATTAATGTCAAGCAAATAACGTTATATGCACCGAATAATATCTCTCCTGAAAATTTTGCTTTGCTCCCTTCTGATTTCTTGTAGTAAAGAAAGAAAAAGTGCCCACGATGTTGTGGTGAACTACTATAAAGAAGACAGTTTTAATGGTGCTGTTTTGATAGCGAAGAATGGCCATAAGATTTATGATACCTTGTTAGGCTATAGTGATTTTAGCCGTAAAAACTACATTGACGAAGCATACAGCTTTTTTTATAGCGTCACTGAGTAAGCCGGTTACAGCTGTAAGCAGCTTACTATAAATAAGATAACCTTAGCCACCATTTTTGGCTGTATTGAAATATCACTTGGCAACTTGAAATCAACCTAAGATTTTGCCTTATTAAGAAGGACTTACTTTCTAATTCACCGACCTATAGATGAATGCTTTGAACACCATCCTAAAAAGATGATCTGAATGTAGAAATACAATTTTATTTGAACTTTATGTTCAATGAAATGATATCCAAATTTAAACTGGTACTGCGTGTATAATGGCCATAACGTAACTCTACCATATTAAAAGCAGCTATACCCAGCACCCCTTTTGGCGGAGCATACCGGATACCTGTACCAAAAAAGTTACTGTTGAATTTCGAAAGATCATAATTACTGATATAGTATTCGTCTTGCGCAGTATGTTCTTTATAAGGCGCAAAATACTTGCTCGCTGTTTGTGTATAGTAACGATAGAAAGGGCTTACTGATAAAAACGGGGTGATCTTTACCGGCAATTCAATGTCGGCCGTATGCGCTGTAACTCCCCAGTTATCCGTATAAAACCGATAGTAGGCACGAACAATAAAGCGATCACCTATGAAATAATTAGCCCGGATACCCAACGGAACTTTCAACCTGTTATCCGGCATGTTTTCCTGATGTACACTGCCATCTGCAAAGTAAACACGGTGGAAAGGCAGACTCAGGTACCCTTGCTGTTGTATGAGATCGGCAATGAACATTATCTGTAATCTCTGATTAACGATCTGCAAGTAAGACAAGGAACCTGCAATGGTATTTCGTGCTGAAGTTTCATATTGTTCATCTTTTGACTGTCCGTTATAACCCGGGCGTAGTTCCACTGGCGTCACCAGTTTAACCTGGTCCAGATATACCTGGAGCTTTGCTGTAAATTCGCCGTTCCTGTTCTTTGTTTTTTGCGAAAAGAAGATATTACCACCATATGATTTATAGTCATACTCGGTCGATAATGACAGGGCTGCACCTATAGTATAGCCTTTCTGTTCATTTTCCATGCTCCAACTCAAAGACGGATAAATCCTTTTATCGCCATGAGAGGCAGAAGAGTTGGCTTGCAAGTCAATCATATCAGAAGATGCAGAGGTATAGTTATCGAGCCCTGCCTCAATTCCAAAAGTATGCTTGCGGAATTTTTTATCGTATTTGGATAGCGTTACATCAATGATATTGGCGATATCAGTTAATTTTTCCGATCCTATGCCACCTGTCACCGATGCATTATTGCCATCCTGCTTATAGTAACTGGAAATAAAATCGACTTCTTCCACCTTAAGCTTACGGCTACGAAAACCGGTATCAACTTCACCTTTCTGTTGTGCTATACTATGCAGGAATGCCAGTATTCCTGCAGCACTTAAGAATATTCTTTTCATTTCTTATTGATTACATTGAAAAAAGAGAAAAAGGTGTGCTTTAGTTACATCCGCAGCCACCGCCACTCTTACCCGAATTAGCACCCGAGGCACCTTCACGGTAGGACTGAAAACTCATTTCCGTTTTTTCTACTTTTCTATTGTTGAGCACCATTTCCGAATCATTCAACCGATTCTTTTGGTATTCCTTTACTGTGGTGCAGGAATTCAGCATCAAAAGTCCGCATCCAACCAGGATCACAGCTTTTATCGATGGATTCATTCTTTTCATCTTAAGCGAATATTTTGAGACTTATATACTTTATTGTCATCGTCGATCACAATGCATTCCAGGTGCTTGACCTGGTTGATCAGGTCCACACCGGCTTTTACACCCATTATGGTTACAGGTGTCGCCATTGCATCGGCCAGTTCAGCATTGGGGCTGAAGATAGTTACACTCTTTATGCCGGTAACTGGGAGTCCTGTTTTAGGATTTATGGTATGTGAGTATTTTTTACCATTGATGGAGACAAATTTTTCATAGTTGCCTGATGTCGCAATAGCAATGTCCTGCACATCCATATGCGAAAAAGGAAACCTCTTATCATCCGGATGCACTATACCAATCTTCCAGGGATGATTGTCAGCCCTTAGCCCCCAGGTAATCAGATCGCCCGATGCATTTACAATACCACTGGCCACCCCTCCTGCCAGCATTATTGCTTTAGCTCTGTCGGCTGCATATCCTTTGCCTATCCCTCCAAATCCGATCCGCATACCTTTTTCCTTCAACATTACTGTTGTGTTTTCCTTATCCAGGATTATATTCCTGTAATCAATCAGCCTCACCAAGGCTTTTGCTGTATCGTTATCCGGGAGCTCCGTCATAGTTTGATCGAAGTTCCATAGCCGATTGTCAATTGAGCCATAAGTCAGATCAAATGCGCCATCCGTCAATTCGGATATCTTAACCGATCGTATAATTAAATCAAATACTTCCTTGTCCACCTTTACCGGGGCAATTCCCGCCAACTTGTTAATCTGGTTGGTCTGGCTCTTATCGTCAAAAGTAGTAAGGAGCATTTCTATCCTTCTTATTTCCGTTATACCAAGTTGTATTTTGGATAGGGCCCATGTTTCATCTTTGGCCACAGCAGTAAGTTCGAAAGTATTGCCCATGAGCCTTTCCGTCACTTTATATTCCCGGAGACCGGGCTCACTATGGCTTATGGGTATCATATACCTGTTTGATTTCCTGAATAAAGCCTGAAGCATCTTCCTGAGGTAATCCACTCCAACTTTTCAACACATTACCATCCGCATCCAACAAAACCGTATAAGGGAAAACACCTTCCTTATTATAGCGATCTGCCAATGCTTCATTGGCCTTTACCACGTCTTTACTCAACTGGTTTTTTTTATTGCGGGGAAAATCGGCGTTCACCAATTGCAACGTAGAATCTGAGAATGCCGTAAAAGTTTCGTTCTCCAAAATCCCCTTTCTCATCCTGATGCAAGGGCCACACCAATCAGACCCTGAGAAATTCAGTAAGACCAATTGATGTTTCTGCCGGGCCTCCTGCCTGGCAATTTCAAAATTGGGCTGCCATTTGACAAATGACATCAGAAGAAGCCCAAGCCCTAATGCCGCGATATACCTGATCATTGCTTCATTAATTTTTGTAAAGTTACGATGCCTTAAAATTTAAAAGATAGCATTAACCGATCAATAATATATAAGCCACTATAAATAAAATTGGAGGTTTCATTTCATAAGGGCTCTTCTTTTATAGAAAGTGTGGTGTGCAAGATCTTTCTATCTCTTTACTTATTGAGTAAATACAATTCTTGCTATCTTTGTAAACGTGAAGAATTTGGTTTCCATATTTTTTCTGTCCCTCTATCTGATTTCAACAACGCAAATGTGCGAGTTGTTGAAGCTACCCATACTTATCCAGCATTATACAGAGCATAAACAACAAAGCAGCTCTATTTCCTTTATTGATTTTTTGGATATACACTACATGCACGGTAGCCCAAAAGATGCAGATTACGACAGGGATATGCAATTGCCATTTAAGAGTTGCACACATTCTTCGCTAACATTTGCAGCATTTATTATTCCGGCCCCCGAAACTTTTACCCTGCGAAGAATTGCGCATAGTGCCAGGAAGCTAAAAACAATCCTATCTTCTTCAGATTATTCCTATAATTACCTCTCTTCTATCTGGCAACCGCCGAGAGCTTCCTAATACTTGTTTTGCTATTTAATGAACTCATGCACATGTCATGTTCATGTTGGCATGCGTACGCATTGTTTTACATAGCGGTACTATATCTCTTTTATTAACCCTACTTTATACAAAGTTCACTGTATAAATTAGCCAACGTTTTTATTATGCTCACTAAAATTATTGAGTTGTCTATAAAGAACAAACTCATTATTGGTATTTTCATTATTGCCCTTATCGGTTACGGGATTTACCAGTTAAAACAACTGCCGATAGATGCGGTCCCCGACATCACAAACAACCAGGTGCAGGTAATAACCATGGCCCCTGCATTAGGAGCCCCCGATGTGGAAAGGCTTATTACATTTCCTATAGAGCAAGCCAATAATAATATCCCGGGCTTAAAAGAACTACGCAGCTTTTCCCGTTTTGGCTTATCGGTGGTTACCATTGTGTTTGAAGATGCCACCGATATTTACTGGGCAAGACAGCAGGTATCTGAGCGTCTGCAGCAGGCCAAAGAAAATATCCCGCAAGGAGTGGGTCGTCCGGTATTAGCACCTGTAACAACGGGTTTGGGAGAAATTTATCAATATACTGTCCGTCCTAGAAAAGGATATGAGCACAAATACAATGCAATGGATTTGCGAACCATTCAGGATTGGATTGTCCGCAGGCAATTGCTGGGCGTAAAAGGTGTAGCGGAAGTAAGCAGCTTCGGCGGCTTGCTTAAACAATATGAAATAGCTGTGAGCCCCCAGAAGCTTATGGCAAACAACGTTACTATCAGTGATGTATTTGTTTCACTTGAAAAGAACAACCAAAACACCGGTGGGGCTTATATTGAGAAAGGGCCAACTGCTTTATTCATCCGAAGTGAAGGGTTGGTGGATAGCATAGAAGATATAAAGAATATTGTCGTAAAAAATCTCGTTAATGGCACGCCGCTTTTTATTCGTGATGTGGCTGAAGTCAGGTTGGGTAACGCTACACGATACGGTGCTATGACATACAATGGGACAGAGCAGGTATCAGGTGCAGTAGTGATGATGCTCAAAGGCGCTAATAGTAATGAAGTAATCAGCAATATTAAAGAACGCATCAGGCAGATTCAAACTACATTGCCTGAAGGTGTAATAATAGATCCGTTCCTCGACCGGACTAAAATGGTAAACAATGCGATAGGCACTGTTGCCAAAAACCTGATGGAGGGCGCTTTGATCGTAATTTTTGTATTGGTCCTATTTTTAGGCAATGTCCGGGCAGGGTTATTGGTTGCCTCTGTTATTCCGTTGTCCATGCTGTTTGCAATTATTATGATGAACTTGTTTGGCGTAAGCGGCAACCTGATGAGTTTGGGCGCATTGGACTTTGGTTTGATTGTGGATGGCGCTGTAATTATTGTAGAAGCCGTTATGCACAAACTAAGCCATAACAAACAGATTACAGGGAATAACCGGCTTACCCAACCAGACATGGATAATGAGGTAAAGAATGCTGCGACAAGAATGATGAACAGTGCCGTTTTTGGACAAATCATTATCCTGATTGTTTACTTACCCATCTTTACTTTGCAGGGCATAGAAGGAAAGATGTTTAAACCCATGGCGCAAACGGTTGCATTTGCTTTGGCCGGTGCATTTATCCTTTCACTCACATACGTTCCTATGATGAGTGCTTTATTCCTCAGTAAAAAAACATCACACAAAAAAACATTTTCCGACAAAATGATGCTACGTATGGAAACGTTTTATCAGCACAGCTTACAAAAAGCATTGGGTATTCCCAAAGCGATCGTTGTTACCGTACTGGCTCTGTTTGTTGTTGCAATTGTTGTTTTGTCCCGATTGGGGGGCGAATTTATTCCTGCATTACCAGAAGGCGATTTTGCAGTAGATACCAGAGTATTGCCAGGCAGCAATCTCAATACTTCTATTGATGCCGTATCCAAAGCATCAAAAATCATCCTGGAAAAATTTCCTGAAGTGGAAAAAGTGGTTGCCAAAACAGGCAGTAGCGAAGTGCCTACCGATCCTATGCCTATCGAGGCTTCCGATCTGATGATTATCCTCAAGAACCGGAGTCAATGGGTTTCGGCAAAGACCTATGATGAACTGGAGGCTAAAATGAGCAAGGAGCTGGAAGCAGTACCCGGTGTCACTTTCGGTTTTCAATATCCGGTTGCCATGCGGTTCAACGAATTGATTTCGGGAGCAAGACAAGATGTTGTTTGTAAAATATTCGGAGAAAACTTAGATACACTTGCCTTCTATGCCAACAAAATGGGCAATTTATGCAACACAATCCAGGGCAGCAGCGGCCTGTATGTAGAAGCCGCAACCGGAATGCCGCAAATTGTTATCCGCTACAACAGGGCCATCATTGCACAATACGGTTTAAACATCAGCGATATTAACCGTGTTGTCAGTACCGCTTTCGCCGGAGAAAGCTGCGGAACCATTTATGAAGAAGAAAAAAGGTTTGACCTGGTTGTGCGGTTGGATAATGAAAAAAGAAAAAACATTTCCGATGTCCAAAACCTTTTGATAGCAACGCCACATGGCACACAGATTCCACTAAATGCAGTAGCGAACATCAGCATTATAGAAGGGCCTAATCAGATTCAACGGGAAAATTCACAACGCAGAATTATTGTGGGTTTTAATGTTCGGGGCAGGGATGTCCAGAGTATGGTAAGGGAACTGCAAACTAAAGTAGCGCAACAAATAAAATTGCCCCCTGGGTATTATATCACTTATGGTGGTGCTTTTGAGAACCTGGAAGCTGCCAAGAAGCGTTTATATCTCGCTGTCCCCGTTTCATTGTGCCTGATTTTTCTGTTACTGTATTTTGCATTCCATTCTGTAAAGCAGGGACTGTTAATTTATTCCGCCATTCCGCTTTCCGCTATTGGCGGCATATTGGCATTGGCAATTCGCGGTATTCCGTTCAGCATCAGTGCAGGCGTTGGTTTTATTGCATTGTTCGGCGTGGCTGTACTTAATGGCATCGTACTGATCGCCGAGTTTAACCGGCTGAGAGAAGAAGGCTTAACCGATTTAAGGCAAATCGTCATCCGGGGAACAAAAACCCGTTTACGCCCTGTGTTAATGACCGCATTTGTTGCATCGTTAGGATTTCTTCCAATGGCTATAAGTACGGGCGAAGGAGCCGAAGTCCAACGCCCACTGGCCACTGTGGTCATCGGCGGATTGTTGATTGCAACATTTCTTACACTATTTGTTTTACCAATTTTATACGTTATGGTTCAAAAAAGGTCTTCGATGAAGGGAACAGCAACCGGCACATTAACGGTGTCGCTGTTATTTATAATCTTTTCATTTCAAGAAGCCACAGCGCAGACTCCTATTACATTACAGGCTGCCATCGATACTGCCTTAAAAAATAATCTTTCAGTAAAAAATGAAAAATTGCGCACTGAATATCATCAGAAATTGATCCGGTCAGCTACTAGTATTCCTGCAACCAATTTGATTGGTGAGTATGGGCAAATCAATAGTTTTTACTCAGACAAAAAAATAGGCCTGAGCCAAACCATCAGTTTTCCCAAAGTATATACAGCGCAGAAGTCCTTACTGACAGAAGAATGGAAAAGCAGTTTATTAAATGCGGAAATGCAAGAAACTCAACTGAAAAAACAGGTAACAAAAGCGTTTTTTAATATTATCTACCTGCAGCAAAAGCAACGGCTTTTACAAAAAAATGATAGCCTGTTTACAGAATTTTTAAGCAAGGCATCACTCCGTTTCAATAAAGGTGAAAGCAATGTGTTAGAAAAAGCAACAGCAGAAAATCAGCGTGGACAAATTGCGTTGCAGCTATCACAACTGCAGCAGGATAAAGCATTATTGCAATTACAATTTCAATTACTACTCAACAGCACATCCACATTTATTGCTGACGAAAGAGATACAGTAGTCATTGAATTTGAAAACCTGACTGTTTTACCATTGGCCGACCATCCGGCTATGCGGCATATGAAGCAACAACGACAAATCGCGGCAGCCCTTATGCAGGTCGAACATTCGAAATTGTTGCCCGATGTTACGATTGGGTACAATGTTATGAGCATGAAAGGAACAGGTGCGAACAATGAAGTGTATAACGGCGCACCACAATTTCAATCAGTACAGGTAGGTTTGGGCATCCCTATTTTTATGGGTGGGCAGAGAGCGAAGATAAATGCAGCCAGGATCAATCAAACTATCGCCGGCAATGAATACGAAATAGGCTTAAAAAACTTTGAAATGGTTTATCGGTCGGAGATCGCACAATACCAAAAATATGAAAAGGCTGTACAGTATTTTGAAACAACAGCTTTAAAAAATGCAGAAACGATTACCATGACCGCAGACCAGCAATTTGTCAATGGAGCAATCAATTACCTGGAATGGGTATTGCTTGTGAACCAGGCGATCAGTATCCAAAGCGATTACATCGAAGCCCTCAGGAACAGGAACAATGCTATTGCCGAAATAAATTCATTTATCAACAAATAACACAGCAGTAATGAAGAAAATAATCATATTTGCAACTATCCTCCTGTTGTTGAATTCTTGCAAAAACCAAACGATCAAGCAGCAAAGAACGGCCACAGCCATCGACAGCAATATAGTTATACTTACTGATGCCCAATATAAGAATGCCGGAATAATAACGGGTAAAGTACAACAACGACCCATATCCACCGTATTAAAATTGAATGGTAAAATAGATGTGCCTCCTCAAAATACAGTGTCGATAAGTGTACCGTTGGGTGGATATCTGAAATCCACCAAATTATTACCAGGTATGCACATCGGCAAAGGCGAAGTATTAGCAGTGATAGAAGACCCACAGTATATACAATTGCAACAGGATTATCTCACCGCCAAAGCCGATTTTACATTTGACGAAAGTGAGTATAACCGGCAGCGGGAATTAAATGCGAATAAAGCTTCCAGCGATAAAGTTTTTGAACAAACCAAAGCTGCTTATCAAAAGCAGTATATCCTGATAAAATCATTGGAGCAGAAACTGAAACTTATCGGATTAAATCCCGAAAAAATAACCCCCGCGAATATTTCCAAAAGTATCAATATTTATTCTCCTATTACGGGTTTTGTTTCAGCAGTAAATGCGAATATTGGCAAGTATATAACCCCAAGCGATGTTTTATTCGAATTGGTGAATCCCAGTGATATTCATTTATCATTAACAGTCTTTGAAAAAGATGTAAACAATCTCGCAATCGGTCAGAAAATATCAGCTTACAGCAACGCGAACCCGGAAAAAAAATATCCCTGCAGTATTATTTTGATCAGCAAAAGCCTTTCCAACGAAAATGCCACTCAGGTACACTGTCATTTTGAGCAATACGATAAAAGTTTATTGCCGGGGATGTATATGAATGCAGATGTTGAAATATCAGGAAACAATGTCACTGCATTGCCCGAGGACGCCATTGTTCAATTTGAAAACAAGCAGTATATTTTTATTGACAAAGGCAACAGCCATTTTGAAATGAAAGCGGTGCAATCTGGAAATTCCGAAAACGGATATACCGAAATTATTGACACCGGTGAATTAGCCAGACAAACTATTGTCATTAAAGGGACATATAATCTGTTAATGGCGCTTAAGAATGCGGGAAAGGAGGAATAAGCGTTGTGAGGTAAACCGGCAAAAAAGTGGTAGTTGATGAACTGCCACTTTTTTGTAAATCATATCGGAGATAATACTTGAATGCTTCGGAATCGTGGAATCGGGAACTTATTGATAAATTAGGGTGTATATTTAAATAAACAAAAACCTCTCCTTATGCTCTTGGAAAAACATTACATCACCAGAATCGGTTGGTTGCGTGCGGCCGTTTTGGGAGCCAATGACGGAATTTTATCTACAACAAGCCTAACCATCGGCGTTGCTGCTGCAAGCCCTACACGTTATGCCATTATCCTTGCTTCCTTGGCTGGATTAGTTGCAGGGGCCCTATCAATGGCGGCAGGAGAATACGTTTCTGTAAGCTCCCAATCCGATACAGAAAAAGCGGACTTAAACAGGGAACGACAGGAGCTTACCGACGACCCTGACGGCGAACTACAGGAACTGGCAGACAGTTACGAAAAGCGTGGTGTGCACCCGCAAACTGCACTTCTTGTAGCTGCACAATTGATGGAAAGGAATGCTTTGGAGGCCCATGCAAAAGATGAACTTGGCATTAACGAAATAACCCAGGCAAAACCGTTACAAGCTGCTTTAGCTTCCGCAGCTTCTTTTATTGCTGGAGCCATACTTCCTGTTATCGTAGCTATATTTGCCCCGATGCGATCCTTATTATTATGGGAGTACGGCGCCTCTATTGTCTTTCTTGCCATATTGGGAAACCTGTCAGCACGGATGGGCGGAGCATCAAAAAACAAAGCAATGATCAGAGTAGTACTCGGTGGTACGCTGGCAATGGCAATATCTGCATTGGTTGGCTATATCTTCGGAAGTAATCATCCTGTTTAGGCAATTTTAAAAATATCAACACCCGTTTACTTAGCGGAATTATTTGGGTTACATTTGTTCAATGATTTTATGTACCTAGTTAAGTATAATTTTCAATTCACTACCTTATTCTGAATATAATTTTATTATTTTCATGGCAACCTTCCTGTACTTATCTTTGCGCTATTCTCCTCCTGGAGAATATATCTAGAACAGGTGACTAAATTCGCGGCCCAATTATCATCTGCCTTCTTTCGATATGATCTAAATATCCTAGTTATCATTCCGGACTAAAACTACAATTTGCCGGTGGTAAGATGCGACCTGATATCACAAGAACTATCCCCTGTTCCAGAAAACAAAGATGGGAAACTGATTGTCCAACTGGACATCATACAAAGCAACAGCATGGTGGAAGCAGCCAGCAAGATACTCAAATACCGTTTCCTATGTACAAAGCAGTCGTAGACACCAATCATTTGATCAACGCACTGGACGATCCTACTTTGTAAGCCGGAATTGCTACAACAGATACACCCGTATCTTTATAGCGAAACAACTATAGCTCAGGATAATACCTTCTGAACATGAGCACAGGAAAAACCCGCTCCTGTTGTCATTCCTTTACCGCCAATACCGGTAACAATATGGATGCGGTTCTCTATAGTATGCTGATAGATTTCCTTTTGCGGATGTTGGGCGTAGAAGCCTGTCCAGTTACGGGCTATAGACCAGTCATTAAGGTCAAGTATTCGTTTCGCCTCCCTTAGTATAATATCGTTAATCGCCATCTCATTATAGAAAATACCCAGGTCATCCTGATCAGCTATAGGTGCGTATTCATGTGAGTCCCCTATGATGATACTGCCGTCCTCTCTTTGTTTGAAAAGGATATGAATACCGAAATCCCTGCAATCCTGTGGCACATCGGCACTATCCAGTTTTTTGTACGCAGCAGTCGTCGTAAAGCTTTCATATCTTCGGATAGTTAGTCCAGTCAGTATATTACCTGGCAAATGCACATGGGGAAGTGGCTTGGTAGACATCATATTCAACTTGGAAACAACCAGCCCGCTTTCCATGAACAACTCTGGAAAAAGTATTTTAAAATCACGTCCGGAACACACAAAACAATGTTCCGAGGTATAGGTCATTTTATCGGCAGTAGTTACGGTACATTTTCCGGCATTGGTCGTTACATCAATTACAGCACAATGGGTACGGTACGAGAAAGCCTCTTTAAACTTTAGACTAAGATATTCCTGTACCTTATGGATCATTAACTCGGGTTCTGCGGAAATTTCCTGCGGAAAGAACAATGCCCCTTTGGCATAACCAGTTTGCAATACCGCATACTTTTCTATTACTTGTTCTTTCGTCCATAAATTACTATCGTAACCGGAATGGCTAAAACGGGCATGTATTTCTTCCAGCACTGCTACTTCCGAATCCGTTGATGCAATATAACAAGAACCGTTATTCCTGATACCTATGTTGTATTCCTGTTGTATCTCCCGGTAAATAGCAGTGGCTATCCTGCCATAAGCATGCCATTCACCTTCGGGCGGGAGACCGGAAGGTACCACTTGTCCGAAATTGCGCACCGTAGCCTCCTGGGCACGCTTATCCTTTTCCAGCAAAAGTACTTTCTTCCCCATCTTCAATGCCTGGTAGGCGTGAAACGTGCCTAATGCACCTGCGCCCACCACTATAATATCAAATTGGTTGTAATTCATTAAATTTTAGTTGAACATTATGGTAAAATCACCCCATAAACTTGTTATGGGTTTATGGGGCAATTGTATATATCGTTACCTACCTTTTTATGATCAGTTTTTTAATAATACTTTGTTTACCGCTCATTATCAGTTCTGCAAAATAGACTCCATCCGAAAAATCAGCAGTATTAAGTTGTGTTGAATTTCCTGCAACATCTTTTGTCATCAATACCTGTCCTACAATATTTTTCAACAGTATCCTGGTTATCGGTAATTCCTGTTCCCACGAAATAGTTACCTGGTTATGCGCAGGATTGGGATATAGTTTAATAACGTCAGGTTTGCTTACTGCAGTAACAGAAGAAGCACCTCCTGTAGTAGAAAAAGTGTAAGGACCCTGCCAGGGATTTAAACCCACAGAACAACTATCCTGTATATAAAATGCATAAGCCGTACCCGGGGTCAATCCGGTCAGGATTCTTTGATGCTCATTGATCCGGGAAGCTAAAATACCCGTACCTATACCAAACCCGGCCACCCCATATTCAATATTCCAGGTTGTTGCGTCTCCTGCCCAAGTCGCTTTTGCCGCATGGTCGGTAATATCTGTAACCTGTACACTATCAACCTTCTCACAAGCCAGTGTTCTGAAGGTATAAGGTCCTTTCCAAAAGCTTACCTGGGTTGTATCGTTCGGGCAGACTTCCTGCACATAAAAGCTATACAAAGTATTAAGAGCAAGCCCTGATAAGTGGTAACTGGTTGTATTTAGATTTTGCACCAATGTTCCTGCCATATCCGGATTAAAGAGCCCTGTACCATACGATAGGTGCCAACGGTTTCCACCACCTGAAACCCACGTTACATCAGCATTGTGCCGATCCAGGTTCTGTACACCAAGTGCAGATGGTGTGTCGCAAGTAATATTATGGACAAAGTTGCCTACAATGACTTCATTCCTTCCAGTTTTATTATTAATCAGAAACTCGTTTCCATTGATATCTTTAATAGCCCCCCAGACGCTCCATTGGGAATCGGCAGTCTCACGCCTGTACAAGTCAATCCCGCTATAATAGGTAACCGCACCAGGAAAAGTAGCATAATCATAAGTCATATTATACTCCGTGGTATCCGACACGGGGAAAATACCAAAACATACACTGTCATTACCGAGGTTGGGAATTCCGCTGGCCGAGTTGAGGATACCGTTTATTCTGTAAACATGAATACCCTTCATACTATTCCCCATATTGGAAAGTTTAAGTATACCGTTTGCCATTGAGCCAAGGGTAACCACCTGTCCGGAAAAGTTTATAAAGCTGTTGGAATAAAACAGGGAGGAAGTATCGCCAATAGCAGCGGCACTAAAAACCCTTTCAGGATTTCCCGACAAAGTACCTGTAAATAGACCAGCAGTGCTCAAAGTCAGGTTATTGGCAACACTACCGTCCGGCTCATCAAACCGATAATATGCTAATAAATCACTTTCATTGCCATTAAGCTTGCGACACATGTATTCCCTTATTTCATTTTCAGACCGTATATCTTTCCAAAACCTGACTTCATCCAGTTCGCATTTGATGCGATCGGGATATGCTCCGGCACCATCTTGCCCTAAACGTACAGGTAAAGCTGAAACCAATGTTTTACCCACATCGCCCGATATATCAACCGGTGTACCGACCGCAATGCCATCGACAAATGCAGTAATCAGCCCGCTTCTATCAACAAGGATGGCAATATGATTCCATCTTTCCGGCGATGCTATAGGAATATCAAAGTCGCGACGGGTACCACCTGCGGGTTTAAAATTGAACCTCAATTTGTTGGGACCGCTTGCACGCCAACATAGGTTGAAACCTATATTCCCTCCACTGCTCCAATTCTTATTTGAAATAAGTGCTGGGTCTGAAGTAGGGTTATTGAACTTAGCCCAAAACTCAATAGTGAAATTGGTAGTAGCCAATGAATCGGACAAGGCAGTACCCAGGTTAAAATGATCGTTAGATATATTATCTGAGAATAAAGCAGCTTTTCCCGCACCCTGTCCGAACGTACTAAGACTTCCTATTGCAAATAGCAGTATACAAGGAAGAAGATACTTGCTGCATTTAAAGAAATATTTTGTGTGGTTTTTCATCTTTGTTCTGATTTATAGAATCAAATAATAGATTCCTAATTAGTTTATTGTTGTTAACTCGTAACCGGGTGTACATAAGATTTTTTATCCCTGATCCGAATGATATAAATCCAGGTTATTTTATTGTAGCATGCCCAAGCTATACAATCAACGGAGCATAGGTGTACCTAATCCAGTTTCAGAATTTTTTGCTGACATTTGAAATCATCTCCCCATACTTCGATAAAATACATAGCGTTCTTCAGGCTCGAAACATCAATAACCGCTTCCGTCTTTCCCTGCACATTCACGGAAAGCACCGGAAGCCCCAGACTGTTCTTTATATATATTTGTTGCAGTTTCTTGTCATCTGAAAGCAGAGAAATTTTTAAAACACCCTTAACCGGGTTAGGATAAATCAGCACTTTAGCGTCATTGTCAGAGGTGGATACTATTGAAGTAGTTGCTACGGACGTATGGAATGTGTACGGACCAGACCATGGATTTGTTCCTGCATTACAGGATTCCTGCAAATAGTAAGCATATTCCCTGTCTGGCGTCAGCCCTGCAAATGAATATTTTGGCTCCGGAAGTCTCGACAAGGAATAGCCACTCCCTAATTCAAATCCAGCCTGCCCGTACTCAATATTCCAACTTGTGGCATCACTGACCCATGTAGCCTCTGCAGTGGTTGATGTAATATTATTTGTACTTATATTGGTGGCTTTGTTACAAGATAGTGTCCTGTAAGTAAATGGCCCTACCCAATCACTGTTCAGGATACTTGCATTGGGACACTGGGCTCTTATATAAAAGTCGTAACTGAAATTAACAAAAAGATTATTCAATGCGAACCGCTTTTCCGTTACATCCTGTTCAATCCCTAGGGTTATATTACCAAAGCCTTGTGGGCCCCATACTACAGTATACCCTTCGGTTGCCACACCGTCATCTTCCCACTTCAGAACCATAGATGTCCTTGTAATACTATCTGCAATGATACTATATGGCTCAGGACATACCGTCAATGTATTAAAATTGAAAGGCCCTACCCAAGCGCTGGTGTTATTAACCCCGCAGGAGTCCTTCATATAGAAATCATAACTGGTTGCTAACGACAGATTGTCCAGGAACAATGAATCTGAGAAGGAAACAACACTATTACCCGTACCCGGAACGTATTGGTGCAATCCGTATTCTATAATATGCGCAGGTGCTGTTGACTGCCATCTTAAGACCGCACTATTAGTGTCTATATCTGTTGCCGTGAGATTAACCGGCACAGGACAAGAAGGAGTAATAAAATCCGCCAAAATAAATTCCTCAACATTCCAGGTATGATAGCTTGACAGGTTATAAGTTATAGTATTGTTCAGTGCATCAGATTGAATCCAGGGACTGGCGCTATTATCCTGCCGGTGATACAAATGCAGGCTTGCTGCGTTTGCCACTGCATTCGGGTAGTTTGTATAATCATATTTCGCCTTGAAACCAGCATTATTACCGGTAGCGTAAAGCACATCTACTACCGGAAAAACTCCAAAATACTGACTGGTAGTGCCTATATCATGAATAGACTGCGTATCATTGGGTGATCCATTTATCCTGTACACCTGCATTCCCCAGGTATCATCAGAAATACTGTCAACAATAAGTGACCCCTGTCCCGGAGCAGCGATAGATAAGGAAGCCGTATCCCATACATCAGGAAAATTATTCCATACCGTAGGAACATTACTTGTATCCGCATACATATAAACACTCTCATCACCTAAAGCTGCTCCACTTAAAATCCTTTCCGGGTTGTTCTCCAATGTACCCGTAAACTGCGTGACATAGTTGGTAGCACTGTTATCTATTATGCTACCCGTTGTTTCATCCATACGATAGTAGGCCAGAAGCCCAGCTTCATTACCCGAAAGTTTATGACACATATTAGCCCGCAACTGCTCTTTGGAGCGTGATGTTTTCCATATCCTTACTTCGTCAATGTCCATATCAGTCGAGTCGCCATATATTCCTGTTCCGTCACTTCCTAACCTTAATGGCAAACCAGCAGTTATAGACTTACCTGCATCCTGTGATATATCATAGTAAATACCTGTTTGCAATCCGTTAATATAACAAACAGCAAAACCGTTGCGGTCAATAGTCATGGCAAGGTGATTCCACTCTTGCGGATTAACAAATGGTACGCTGTAATTGATACGGGTTCCCCCTTCTGGTCTAAAATGGAAACGGAGGTTATACCAGCCACCGGAGGGTCTCCAGGTCCAATAGATTCCAGGACTGTTTTCTTCATCAATATCCTTATTGCCTAATAAAACCTGCAATTCGTTTACATTGTTCCAATGGATGCGCATTTTTACCCACATTTCTATTGTAAAATTAGAAGTAGCAATAGAATCTGAGATTGCAGCACCCAGGTTCATATTACTTACTGTATTACCAGGTATACGGATAGCTCGCTGTGCCCCTTGTGCGGAAACCATACTGACATTGACCGCCATGATACCGGTAAAGAACAAAGCAATAACAGCTACATAACGGAGATAATGGGCTGACTTATAGTTAATCTTTTTCATTGTTCTTTTTTTTGATTGTGGTAGTTTTTTAACGGGGGGGATTAACGTAATACCATTTTCCTGGTAGTCGACTTATTGCCGTATTGTACCTGTAAACTGTATAAACCTTTAGGCAAATGTTTCAGATCAAATCTGGTTTTTCCCATAGTATCTCCCTTTACACTTACCATTTTTTGTTCTACCACCTGGCCCGCAATATTGACAATAGTAATTTTAACTGTCCCCGCAATGTCTTTAAATACGATATCGAAAGCGCCATCATTAGGATTCGGATATACACCGAATGCAACAGCAGCATCTTCTACATCTTCAACATAGGTCGGACCCGATGTAGTATCCGTCATAAGCCAGGACTTACCATCCAGATCCCATAGTATATTCTCTTCCGGATGCCCGCAACCCGTACCTCTTACTAAATGGTCCAACGCCGTTACAGCTATATCCGTCAATACTGGTGTATTTTTCAGCATTGTGGTGTCAACCGGATTATCGCCCATCACATAACTGCCGGGGTCGTTACCTGTAATTTGTAAATGCGGTATATCTTCACCAGCCGCGATCCACCATATATGTCGTTCAGTATTGGCATTGCCGCCGTGAGACAAACCAATACCACCATGGTCTGTAGACAAGAGGATCAACCAGTTTTCGTCATCGATGCTGGGTCTGCTTTTCAAGGCATTCAATACTTCACCAATTTGAGCATCGATATCCTGTATCTGGTTGATGTAGATAGGATTGTTCGGATCGAATCCCGTACCATGGCCTCTTCCGTCTACCTCATCGTAATGTATAAACAATACATCCAGGTCCGGATTCATAAGCTGTATAATGGCACTGTTGGTCACTGCGTGTTGCCATGCATCTCCTGCGTCAATAGATTTGTCAAAACCGCTGTTGTACACATATCCATAAGGACTGTTACTATTAGCAGAGGGATCGTTCATCTGGTCCCAGGTAATTACTTGTATAGCTTTCAGGTCTGGACGGCACTCTTTAGCCCTTTTTATGAAATAGGGATAGTTATTATAATCTGCGTTAGCGTAACTGTTGTTGGTTACCCTATGTTTGGACTCCCACACGCCGGTCATCATGTCACTCCATGATGCACCACTTGAAGTTATACCGCAATGCCAAGAATCGAAAGTGTACAGACCTACATTTACCAAAGAGTCAATAACGGGTGTATTGGCTTGCTGTAAGGCATCGGAACGTACGCCGTCTATTCCGATAAATAATACTTTCCGCACTTTTTCTTGCTGTTGTGCGTTTACCATTTCAACGCTCGATAACAGTGCTAAAGCTGTCAGGGTAAAGAATAATTTTTTCATTTTTTGATTTTTTAAATTGTGGTACATTTACTTATTACATTTGCTCAATTAAAAGTATACCTAATACCTGCCAGGCCCCTGATGCTATAATATTCTGTTTTTAATGGCCGCTCTATACGTCCCCTGTATAATCTGAAAGGCGTATTGGTCAGGTTGTTTACTTCCATGAATGCCGAAAAATTGCCATGGAATTTGTAGGAAAAGGAGAGATCAAGGGTCATGCTCTTACCTACATAGGTGTCAAAATCATTATCCTGGTGCAGGATCATGGTTTTGGAGTTATCGTTCGGATCTTTTATTGCAAAAAGATTAAGTTCAAATAAGTAAGGATCCCTGTAGTTTAATCCGACCCTGGCAGTAAGCTTGCTGTTTTCAAAAGAAAGGTAGGCGTTCAATACACTTGGTGACTGTCGAGGCAATGCCTGCATAGTCTCCCTTGCTTCAATTTTCATGCGGGAATGGGTATAGGAGTAATTGAGCCCTGCTCCCACATCTTTCAAGATACCCGGCAAAAATTTCAGTTTGCTAAAAAAGGAAAGCTCAATACCCATAGCATAGGCGAAAGCTGCATTCTGATATTTTTTAGCAACCACACCCCCAGGAATCTGAAATTCATTGGCAACGCCATTCGTATCCGCATCACTGCTTTCGAATGCTGTGTAGATATGGTCCTGTACATTTTTGTAAAAAGCCGCGACACTAAACATGCCCGCTGCACCTAAATACTGTTCGTATGCCAGATCAAAATTCCAGGAATAAGTGGGCCTTAAATTCGGGTTGCCAAATACGATATCGAAGTTGGAGTAGTCCATTGTTGCGGCTCCGGGTTTTATCTCGTTAAAATTGGGCCTTCTAAAAGTTCTGGTAACAGCAGCCCTTAGATTATCGTTATGGGTAAGGGCATATTTCACATTGAGCATCGGCAATAAAGACAGATAATGTTTCCCGGATTTTACCTGGGTTAAGGCCACAGTACCTAATGCAGGATCGACCACCAATACTGAGTCCGCTGTTACTTCAGGAAGCGTGTATTCCGCCCTGAAACCCGGGACAACCGTTAATCTGGCGTTAGGCGTCCAGGTCAACATAGCATATCCGGCATACACTTGCTCCGCATAGGCATAGCTTGACCCTACAACCTGCCTGAAATAAGGCGTACGCACGCCAAAGGGAATATGCACCAGTGTGTCTCCCATTTGATTTACAAACCCATCCAGACCGTCCTCCGTAAGAAAAGGGAACATATTGCCTTTATAAGGTGTGCCCAATTCTTGTAAAAAACCTCCTCTTTCGTTAATGGTAACCGGGCTGTAACGGTCGTAAATAATGGGTTTGCCGTAGGTCTTATTCCTTTCCCACGATTCCAATCCGACCTTACGTTCCCCGGTTTTCTTCCTGTATTTCCCCCCAAACTTTAGCTTTAATTGGCTATTGATAGAATAATTAAGATCCAAACCAGCAACCAACGGATCCTTTTCAAAAGTTCTATTGGTTTCGGAGTATGCCCTGGTAAAGGAAAACATGGTGTCTTCTGCGTTGATGGCAAAAACATTGTTATACTTTGGCTGGATATTTTTGTAATTATCGCCATATCCGGGTATGGGACTGTCAATATCCAGTACCTTCATCCGGTTAAAAGCATTCCTTTCATCCGTGACATTCCCATCCTTGTCCAGGTAGAGAAAATCGGTAAAATGAACCGCTTTTTCAAATTCAACCACGTGATAACCGTTCCTGTCGTCACCGTTTCCGAACGGGAGATTACCATAATGGAACTGGTTACTATTGGAGGAGATAACCCAATCAGCCTTCAATTTTGCAGACAGGTTAACATTGCCTCCAAGCTCCACGCCCATAAACCGCGTCTGCATTATATCGTGTATATTCTGCAACTTTATAGACTGTCCCCACCCCGTACTCCAATTGAACATGGTCTTCCTGTTCACCTCCTCGTCGTTCATACTGCCATAAATTCCTTTAAGGTATACTTTGGTATTCTCATTCAATTTATACTCCAATGTGGTATTGAACCCCAATGTATTTCTCTTCCCTTCATAGTCTCTCAATTCCAACCTTGTTAAGGAATGATCCAGATTACTGCCATAGTACACCTGATAATTGTCCGTGGCCCAGTTTCGGGCATACCAAGAGCCACCGAAAAAGTAGCCGAACTTCCCGTTTTTACTCCTGTTGCCATAAGCTAATCAAGCATTATAAACAGGTTTCTGTGCCTGTGCATTATACCCACCCCCTAAAGAGGCCTGTATTGTTTTTTTAACCGGCGCTCCTTTGGTGATAAAGTTGGCGCTGCCTCCGATGGCATCACCTTCCATATCAGGTGAAAGCGTTTTGGAAACAACGATATAGTCTACAAGACTGGAAGGGAAGATATCAAAATTCATTGCCCTCGTTTTGGAATCCTCATCGGCTACAGGCATCCGGCTTCCGTTTACTAAAGCAGCACTCCAATCAGAAGGAGTACCCCTGAATGATATAAACCGGCCCTCTCCCTGATCAGATTCCATAACAACACCTGGCAGGCGCTGTACAGCTTCCGCCACATTGCGGTCCGGCAATTTGGCAACACCTTCTGCCGAAACAATATTGGCGAAAACATTGGAAGCCTTCATCATATTCAACGCCTTAGTTTCCGTGCCTTTTATATTGCCCACCACCTTGACTTCGTTAAGCGTCTGACGCGTTAATGCAATGATGCCCAGATCAAGATTTTCCTTAAGTTCCAGGTTTTTTTGGAATGGCTCATGTCCAAGTGAAGATACCCTGAGTATATAATCGCCGGGCGGAATATTGGTGAGTTCAAAGCGGCCATCATAATCTGTAATTGTATTGTAGGGTTGTCCTACCAGGTTAATCACAATGCCGGGCAAGGTTTCCCCGTTATCTACGACTGTGCCCTTTACCGTAAAAAGCTGAGCGAATAAAGAAAGGGGCAAAAAGCAAATAATTAATACTGAAAATATTTTTTTAGTCATCGTTATTTAGGTAAATGTTTGTGGTCGTTAACTTCCTGGTGAGTGCCGTCATGATGGTGCTTGGGATCCGGAACTGCCACTTTGGGATGAAAGCGGTCCTGGTGTTCCATTAAAAGGCTAACGTAATAAGCACTATTGAAATATTGCACCACCGGTATTATCACATCGTAAAAATCATTGGTGAAATAATATTGTTGCTTGTCGGTTTGGATTCCTGCAAACAAGTTTTGGTATTTTGTCAGTGCATCCCTGAGCAACTCCTCCGGCCTTTCTTCCGGGTTGGTTTCGAGACGGTACTTTTTTAATTTGTACCTGTCGCCCGCTATCAGGATTTCATGTTTAAGTATATCAATGTTAATGACCATACCGATGCTGTCCTTAACATTCAACATGGTTGATTGCGCATTGATTTTCTCATAACCTACCAACAGCGGCAAGACGACCAACAGCCCTATTGCCCGTTTCTTTTTCGATATGCCATTGTTCTTTTTCATGTCTGCGAGGGCAAAATTAGAAAACAATAGTTTACAAATGCTGAACTTATGTTTACCAAATTGTTAACTCTGGGGTCGTACAGTAATATTTCTGCAGGTATATGTTACAATTTTCAGGAGAGGTAATATCTTTGGCGTTTATACATAACAATATGGAAGGAGCATTCCTCTTAGAAGTAAGTCGTCGCATCAAAGAATACCGGCTTGAAAAAAGATTAACGGTTCAGGAACTGGCCGAACGCAGTAATGTCAGCAAAGGGTTGATTTCTCAAATTGAAAACGGGAGGAGCATTCCGTCTCTGCCGGTGTTGTTTGGCATTATACAATCACTTGAGATGGCTGTCAGCAGCTTCTTTGATGGATTGAACTTACAGGCTCCCAATGTATTGTTGCAAAGGAAAAAAGACTACGAGTCCTTTACCAAGGAAGATGCTAAAGGCTTTTTGTACAAGCGCATTTTTGTAAAAAACATTTCCGCATCAACACTGGATTTCGTTATCCTCGAATTGAATAAAAACGCGAAAAGAGAAGAAGTAACTACCGATGCCTTCGAATACAAATATATTATCCAGGGTGAATGCGAATATCTGATCAATGGCGAAAAGTACGTATTGCATGAAGGTGATTCTCTCTTCTTCGATGGCCGCTTGCCGCATTTGCCCAAAAACACCGGGACCGAAAAATGCATTATGCTTATCGTATATTTCTTCAACCAAAAGTAAACAAATACTAAACATAAATTTAGCATTAAGGTAATATTGGAAATTTATTTTTGCGCCTGAATACAAATACTAAACAATAGTTTAATGAGTATAAGGCGTACATTAGCACTAAACGCTAATTCTTTTTCTTTTATCTGTTTTGCTACCATAGCTTCCTTCCTCACCTATACGGCTATGTATGCCGTACGAAAAGCTTTTGCCGCGGGTACCTTTGACGGGCTGTCTTTTGGCGGTATGGATCTTAAGATATGGCTGGTGATTGCCCAGACCATTGGTTATACCATATCTAAATGGTGGGGTATAAAAATAGTAGCGGAAAATACGAGCAAACAGCGCCCCTGGTATATTATAATACTCATATCCATTGCTATCTTCGCTTTATTATTGTTCGCCATTATTCCCGCGCCTTACAATATTATCTGCCTTTTTATTAATGGACTGCCCATTGGTATGATTTTCGGACTGGTCTTCAACTATCTGGAAGGCAGGCGGAGCACAGAAATACTGGTTACAGGCCTTACCACCACCCAGGTATTTTCCTCCGGTTTTGTAAAAAGTACCGGTCAGTTTTTTATACATCAACTCAGCGTAGCTGATCGCTGGATGCCATTTGCAGTGGGTATCAGCTTCTTTCCTCTGTTACTGTTGGCCGTATGGATGCTGGAACAATTACCGCAACAGGACAAACAGGACATTGCATTGAAATCGCAACGTGGGCCGATGTCGGTCAGGGAACGAAAGGCATTTGTCCGTAACTTTTCCGGAGGTCTGTTCATCTTTATGTTAAGTTATATCCTGATGACAGCATTCAGAGATTTCCGGGACAATTTTGCCGCTGAAATTTGGGCAGGATTGGGTTTCAGCGGTCAGTCGTCCTTGTTTACCCTAACGGAAATCCCGGTATCAGTTATCATATTATTGATGATGATTCTCTTACAACGGATCCGGCATAATATGCGTGCATTTTTACTGATCCATCTGATGGGTACCGTTGGTGCAGCTTTGTTATTTTTCGGTACTATAGTATACACTATGGGCTGGATAAGCCCTGTAGCCTGGATCAGTATAACCGGTGTAGGTCTGTATATCGCATATGTCCCAGCCAATACTATTTTTTTTGAGAGAATGATCGCGGTATTTAAATACCCCGGCAACGCAGGCTTTGTAGTCATCATGGCAGACTTCTATGGTTATTGCGGCAGCCTGGGCGTATTATTCTACAAAAACTTCGGCAACCATCTCACAAGTTATGCCACCTTCTTCCTAAACGCTTCACTTTACGTAGGCGCCCTGCTGTTTATTGCCCAGCTGGGATCAACTATCTATTTTTCTTACAAGAACAAAAAGCAACAACTCACTGATTATAAAAAATTGGGATCGTTGAATTTGTAATTATTTAGTATTTGTATACTTTTGTTTATTTTTAAAATTTTCAATGAATGTTAGCAGACATCAAGCTTGTACTATTCGATATGGCAGGCACCACAGTTCACGACGATCATTATGTGACCAATGCTTTGTGCGAGGCCTTAGCACTGCACGGTTATAGCGTACCGCAGACCGCAGCCGACGATGTTATGGGTATATCCAAACCTGTGGCTATTGGTATGTTACTGAAACGTTTTTATCCCGAGCTGGGAACACAAGCGCCCATATCATTGATCCATGAGGAATTCCTGAAGTTGATGAGCCGGTTTTATACCTCTGCACCCGAAATCAGGGAAATCAATGGTACATCGGCCGTATTTCGTCTACTTAAAGAACAAGGTATTAAAGTGGGTATAGATACCGGTTTCAGTCGGGATATTACCAATATTATCATTGACAGATTGGGATGGCAGGAACAGGGCCTGCTCGATGTGACCGTAGCTAGTGATGAGGTAGCCCAGGGAAGACCATCGCCGGACATGGTATTCAGGGCAATGGACCTTGTGGGTATTACCGACGTAAAAACAGTAATGAAAGTAGGTGATACTCCCGTTGATATCATGGAAGGCATTAACGCAGGCTGTGGCGCAGTTGTCGGTGTCTTAAGCGGTGTAGGCACTCGTGAAGAACTCGGCCGTTACGACGGCGTTGTATTGGTTGCGTCCATACGTGATGTCCTTGGCTTGATTACAGAAAACGCACCTGCCTAAAGCGAAATAATCCAATAAGATATAAAGATAAGGGACTATCGTAACATTATAGGATAGTCCCTCTTTATTACCATAACTGACTCCCGTACATTCTATGAATATAGCGAACAAAAATGCCATAGTTGCGAATAACCTCAATCATTTGTGTGTTTATTTTTATTGCTATTGGCCGTCTGTTCAGTATTGCTTATTTATGAATCTTTTTGTTGCCTGAGCAATAAAACTTTTGAACATCGTCCAAAGACGTTTTTCAGATATCAGTCTGACATATGACCGAGCTCATTGAAACAGGCTTTCTAAAGAACTAATTTTACAGCGGTTTTATTGGGAAACGAGTTCGGTGAAAGGATGTTCCATTACGTCAATATTCATGACATCTCGATTAAAATCACTTAAGTACAAGCAAGCCCTCCTAGCTCAATACAGGTAGGCAAATTATTATTTTTAAAATCCAACTTTATGTCCGTAATTAAAGTGATCGAAATTATGGCTAACTTTTCTAAAAACTGAGAAGAGCTGTTCAAAAGCTGTGCGAGTTCTTTCTTTAATTTCCAAGGCTCTTAATTTGTTCCGGCCCACTGCTGCAATACACAATGAAAAAGAAGCAAATCATCCATAAAATAAAAAGGTACTACAAGCGGCTCGATGAAACACGAATGCTTGTGATACCCGTCTGTAAAGTGGATAACATTCATCAGTTCAGGGTAAACTACAAGAAATTGAAGGCATTCCTTCATATGCTCGCCGTTCAGTGGCCAGTAGGCGGTCTGACCATTCACGGGAAATTGAAGAACGCTTATCGGATTTCAGGCAATATCAGGAATCTGCAACTGCAGCAGATAGCTTTTCAGTCTACCAGGGACAAAGCAGGACTGGAATATTTGAAAATGCTAGAAACAATCATAGATGAAACTAAAAAGAAACTATTAAGGTTGCTGTCTAAAAAACTTATCCAAAAATCCCGAAACAAAAATATCAACGCTATCAGAGGAACCTTCCGTTTTAAAAACTATCGGAAATTTTCGGAAAAGAAATTGAGCAACATATACGAGATTCTCAGCTCAGGGTCTTTCAGCGATACAAAGTTGCATGAAATCAGAAAAGGGCTCAAAGAATTGTTTTATACCAGCAGTCTCTTCGGTGACAAACATAATGATATTCCCGGCCAGCTGAAAATACAGAACACTTCCCACAAGGAATTATCTGAAAAACTTGGCGACTTCCAAGACCAATGTAATACTATCCGCCTGCTGCTGCCGGACAGCTACCCGCGACCGAGCAAGCAGCTTGTAAGATGGATACTGCAAGAGCGAAAAAAGCACCTTAATAGAAAGGCCAAAATGAGACGATTGTTGATAACAGATCTGAAAATGATGTTAGGGTAAACACCCACTCGTTTTTTATTAAGCTCTGCACATGGATGCATCTTTGAAAGTTATTTTTTTCAACAGCCTTTACAAAATTGCTATTCAATGAATGACGTTGAAGATAAATTTAACCAACAAGGTGCTTATTTGAAAATCAGAAAAATACGCTTAAAGCTGATTTAGACGATGTATTTGAAGAACATCTACTCAATTTAAAAGAAAGCAAGTTTTTATACGAACTAAAATCACTTTCTGTTAATGATTACATTGAGAACGAAAACCCAGACAAAATTCATATCAATCACAAAACTCTGCTTGAGAAAATTGAACCATTTATCAAATCTTATGAAAGCAAATTTCGCGAGTTGTATGCAAGAGTAGAAAATCTAATCAGTGAAAATTCAACTGTTTAAATAGGCCAGCATAACTGCTGGCCTCATCATTTCAAGGGAAGATTCTTTTCCCACTATACTTCGCGATGGTGGAGATTGCTTACATGGAAGCAGATGAATTCAGTGAAGGATATAAATACAACAGGTTCACTGGAAAGATTATTGAAGAATGAGAAATGCCGGATCATGATCCGGCATTGTTGTTTTAGGTATTCATAATCTCCTCCGTAGATAACTGCCTTATCATTTATACTCGTAAATGGTTTCGTCGCAGTGATGGAGAAGTATGGTATTCAGGAATCAGAACTGTTACATTTACTGTATTCCCGTTTTTATAATCTCTTGCCTTTTTTCGCTTGCCTGTGCATATGTGTCAAAAGTGAAGGTTTCACGTTTATCAATTGAACTATTCTTTTGGATTCTGATACGAGGTGAGTCAGAAATTTCATCAAGCATCCTATATCTATTCTCTTCCGACATATTTTCTTTTGTTGTGAAAACCTCACTTACGAGAACCTTATTAATCTTTTCTCCTTTGTAGTCCGTATAACTATAATTAACTGCTGCGAAAGTGTAATATTTTAAACTTGTCGAAGCTTTTGTGCTAGTTGTAGTATTTGCTGCTTTTGTATCCTTAACCTGAGCACCAACCTCAGTTATACCTTGGCAGGCTATAATAACAAATGGTATGAGATAAAATATTTTTTTCATGTTCAATTGTATTTGAAGCCGCAAGATAAAAACTTAGTTTGTTTTTTTATATATAGTCGTTGTAACTTCTCCTGAAAACCGGACTAATTAAAGTGTGATTTTTTACTGGCCTTATCATTTCAAGGGAAGAGATTCTCTTCCCACTATACTCGTAATAAGTTTCGACGTGGTAGTGGAGAAGTATGGCGTCAAAGAGCGTTACATAAAACGTCATCCATTCTTAAATTTTATTAATTCACGGTAAGCATTTGTCATATTAGGCACTGCTCCTGGCTTTCTGGTCGAGTGAAATAGGTTAAAATATTTTGCAAAAGTCTTTTTATCTTTTCTCAAATCCCATTTCCAAAGATTATATGGGACTTCGACTGTCCTTGTTAAGACCCTTTTGAACAAATAATCGTTAATTACCAACACCGTATTTTCACAAACTTGATTAATTACAAAAAGTTTAGCCGCATCAAGAGACAAAGGTTTTTCCAGATATATAGAATGATTGTCTAAGCCAAATTTAATTGCATTGCTGCTGCCCAATTTACCAAAGCGATGAACAACACAATGTCGGAAATGACAAATTTTTTCAAATTCTTCTAACGTCGATGTCAGCTCAGGAGGCGTGTGACCTTTTAAGCCCAAATATACTTTGAAGGCTTCGATAATATTTGCTTTACTTGCGAAAGAACTCCTCTCTAACAAGGCTTCCGGCAGCATTTCCAAGTTGTAATTTATGGCCGCTCCATAATTTAATTGTTGTTCTTCGCTGGAAATTCTCGATGCGCCATCTAAAACAATTAATTTGCGGATAATCTCACGAATATAACTTTCAACTGCAGAAATATAACCTAATAAAACGAGGTTGTTTTGGGTAACAATAATATTTTGTGGTATTCCAACGATTGCTGAAAATCGCACAAATATTAAGTTAAGGTCCGCAATTTTATCAAAGCAAGTATCAATTGGCGACAATAGCGATTCGTTGAAACTCAAATCGAAACAACTTGTTGTGTCAAATGGCAATATGGTATTGGCTGTTGCATTTGGGCGATGGTTATACAAAGGTGCGGCCATTATGCTAAAAATTCTTCAAGTAAATCAGTAACTAATTTATATATCTTAAATGAGCGTTTATCTCCAATGTATTTTGCTTTCTTCAACTCAGTGGATGGACTTTGAGACATGAGAATATCTTCTATTGTTGAAATATTTGTGTAGTCTTTAATGCTTTGAATTTGCCACTCGGGAAGGGGTAGTTCTTCAATTGTTATTTTTAATGAAGCTTCAAATGCAGAATGTCCGACGAGAGGCGCTCCACAACTATGGCAAAATTTCTGGTCTTCGGATAATCTTTCAGTACCGCAATTAGAGCAAGGGGGTAAATTCAATTTAATTCCGTCAATTTGCTGCAAATTTAAAATGCTTTTGAACTGCTTTCTGATAGGTCTTTTGTCAGTCTTTCTCTGTATAAATTCAAGAATATCACCAGGACTAAATCCCTTTGTATGGCTGAAAGCTCGGGCTTGAATTAAAAATAGATAGTGGGGTATAAATCTCTGGAATATACGCTGGGGCCCATCATGCAGGGGACTAAGTTCGTAAAGAAATCCAGCTTCAATTAGAAATTTAATCATTCGATTTGCCCTAAGCGTAAAAGCCTCTTCCAAAATTCCGAAATGAGTTTTTTTCTCTGCTGGATTATCTCGGTTAGCTTCAACTATATTTTTTACTATAACATCGAAGAAATCTAAACCAGTTTTAATAATTGTGGAGTATTGTGGAAGTTTTAAAGCCAAAGAAAGATATTCTTTTCTCAATAAGTCGCGTTGATTTGTTACTACACCGTTGAACTTTTGTTGATTTGTTTTACCCGTATTCTGCTGGAAAGCTCTGACAAGCGTGATAAACGCTCGAGGAATCCCAAAAGATGAATACTTAAGTAGGTCGATAATTTCTCTATTATTTAACTGCACTTGTTGAAGTCTTTTTTCAAGAAGTGTGTCCATAAAAGCACTATAAGATTCATCTTCAACGTTCAGCCACGCAACCACCTCTTCTGCATCTTGTCCTACGTGAAAGCGAGGACCATATTGTGTAGTACCAGGATACACAGAAGCTTTAGGAGAAATATGTTGAGTTTTTAAACTTCTGAACACATCGAAAAATTCCACTAAGTAATCTGGAGTTAACGTTAACGCAGCATCATCGAGTAGTAGAATTGCTCGCTTGCGTTTGAGTTTTTCTGTAACAATTTCAATTATTTCTATAGTTCTTTGAATACTTATAGTGTTTAACACAGACTCCGAACCCAATAAAGGTGAATTTCTTTCTGCTTTCTCAATATATAAATTTATTTCCTCAACAGTTAGATTCAATGTTTGCAATATTGGGAATACATCTAAATCAAATTTCTTAGCAACGTCAGTTACCTCTATGATGATTTTAGCTAAGACCCAGGTATGAAAGACATTAATTGCATTTGCAGAATTAAATAATAATGGTTCCAGATGGTAATACTTTCCAAAAGAAACATAGAATGCAATTGGCAATTCTTTATCATCTAAGCATTTCAGGTAAGTGTGTCTAAATTGATGGGTTTTCCCTGTTCCTCTAGGTCCCACAATCAATTTGGCACCACGTTCAATCAATTTTCTCTGAATTGATAAAAAAAAGTCGTTTTCAACAGTCCACGCAAGCAAATCAACTTCATCAATGTAATCCGCTCTCTCTTCAAATTCATTATTTTCTATATCTATCATGTTCGACTTTCTATTTATTAATCCTTGGTTTGTAAATTTGATGTAAAAATATTTTATTTCTGATAAATATCAAACATTTACGAGGCCCAGGGATGGCGGAACTTGTAGATGCTTGAATGCTGGGCAGCAGCTATGGATTGGGATTAGAATGGTCAGTGAAAAATGTTTCTTACCAATACCAATATGACAATACAGCGAAAACGATAGCTATTTGACATATCCAAAGCCAGCCAACTTTATTGATAAAGTACTTTATTATCTTGTCTACGATATATGCTACAATTGACGCTGGCAGCAAAATCATTATCAACATCATACTGTAACCACGCGTCTGTTTAAGATAAAACAAAGAAATGATTATGCCAAGAAGGGAAAGAAGGGAAATGATAACACAAGGAGAGAAGATATAAGCCCATTTTCGGACAGCAGCCATGAACAAGATTTAGAATTTATAAAACAAGATAGTGCAATTTTTAGTGCAAGACGAAATTGCTGTAAACAAAAAAGAGATACACTCATGTGTATCTCTTTGATAATCTCAGTGCCCAGAACAGGAATCGAACCTGCACATCCTTGCGAATACAAGATTTTGAGTCTAGCGCGTCTACCAATTCCGCCATCTGGGCCTCATTCCGTTTCTCAACGGGACGCAAAGGTAATCGTTCTTTTCAAAAAAACAAATACTCTTTATCGGATTATTAAAAATTTTTGATCCCCAATTTCGATTAAAGGCTAAACCATACCTTTGCGCTGCCAAATAAATCCTGTATGATAAAAATCGGTCTCATCCGCGAAGGAAAAGTACCACCAGACACCCGCGTTGCGCTCACTCCACAACAATGTGCTGATGTATTACTCCTCTATCCGCAACAAATCACCCTCGTGGCCGAACCTTCGCCCAACCGCTCTTTTCCTGATGAAGAATACCTGCGTGCCGGTGTGGAACTGCAAAACGACCTAAGTGATTGTGATGTAATACTAGGCATCAAAGAAGTGCCTGTAGATAAACTCATTCCGGGTAAGACTTATTTCTTCTTCTCTCATACCAAAAAGAAACAACCTTACAATCAAAAACTCATGCATGCCCTTATTGAAAAAAAGGTACGCATGATAGATTATGAAGCACTGACTTATGATGATGGTGCCCGCATACTGGGCTTTGGCTTTTTTGCCGGCATAGTAGGCGCACATAATGGCCTGATGACTTACGGTAAAAAAACGCGACGTTTTTCTCTTATCCCTGCATTTGCCTGTAAGGATATGGATGAGATGCTGCAACAATATCGTTATGTAAAATTGCCTCCGGTTAAGATCGCTGTTACGGGCTCCGGCAGGGTTACAGCAGGTTTGCTGGAAATCATGCATCATTGGGACATTGAAAGTGTTGAACCTGAAGATTTCCTGGTAAAAGAATATGCGTATCCGGTATATACTTTATTGAAGGGCGCGAACCTGTATGAAAATATTGAAACAGGCACTTATTCCAGGGACGATTTTCACCAGCACCCTGAATTGTACCGCTGCAAATTCCTGCCTTTTACCAAAGCTGCCGATATATTGATGAATGGTATTTATTGGGATAAACAGGTGCCTCGTTTGTTTGAAAAAACCGATGTTGCTGATCCTGCTTTCCGTATGAATGTGATCTCAGATGTAACTTGCGATGAAGATGGCTCTGTGCCGATAAACCTCGGGGCTTCTACTATCGCAGATCCGGTTTATGGTATAGATAAAAATACGCTCGAAAAGGTAAGCCCTTTCCAGAATATACCGGATACTATTGATGTAATGGCTGTTGATAATCTGCCCAATGAATTGCCTCGCGATGCTTCCCGCCATTTTGGTGAACATATTATCAAATACATTCTTCCTGAACTGCTTAAAGAGCAAAGTATAATCCTTGATCGTGCCACTATTTGCGATCAAGGCAAACTTAGCAGCTACTTTGAATACTTAAGCGATTATGCTTATTGATTTGAAAATGTGAAAATTCGAAAATGTGAAAATGAAGGAAGGTTAATTAGCTAATGTAAAAATGAACAAATGTGCAAATAGAGCCGGCTATTTGCACATTTTCATTATTTACTAATCTGCTAATTTTAAAATTTGCTAATTTTAAAGCATAGATGACCAAAGAAAATTTCCAGCAGAATATTGTTTCCACCCTACCCCATGCTCCGGGTATTTATAAGTATTACGGCGCTGACAAAAAAATACTGTACGTAGGTAAAGCCAAGAACCTGCGCAAGCGGATTACTTCTTATTTTGTAAAGCAGCAGGACAACCGTAAAACAGCAAGACTCGTATCGCTTATAGATACTATCGAGTGGACCATCACTAATGATGAGCATGATGCGTTCCTGCTGGAAAACTCGTTGATCAAGCATTTCAAGCCGATGTATAACATCAGCCTGAAGGATGATAAAACGTATCCTTATGTAGTGATCCGAAAAGAAAATTTCCCCAGGGTATATCTTACCCGCCGACTGATCCGTGATGGCTCGGAATATATCGGGCCATTTACCAGCGTGTTTATTGTGCGGGAACTATTGGATATTATCAGGGAAACGATTCCGCTGCGTACCTGTGGCCTCAATCTTACACCGCAGAATATTGCCAAAGGCAAATTTAAAGTTTGCCTGGAATACCATCTGGGCAATTGCAGCGGCCCTTGTGAGGGTTATCAATCAGAGGAAGCTTATAAAGGT
>JBAZWL010000020.1:0-81494 GCA_041660405.1 Taibaiella sp.
TGCTTGTTAGCGTGCATTTGCATGATACGGGAAATACGCTCGTTTTTACCGGAACGTACATTCAATACATAAGAACCTGCATCCAATCCACCTGAATATACGCGGAAGAATGCCAGACGTCCTACGAAAGGATCGGTCATGATTTTGAAAGCCAATGCAGCGAATGGTTCTTTTGCATCAGGTTTACGCACCAATATTTTTTCGCTATCATCAGGATCTGTACCGGTGATCGCTTCAACGTCCAATGGAGAAGGCAGGTAGCGGATTACGCAATCCAGCATCTTCTGAACGCCTTTATTTTTGTAAGAAGAACCGCAAAGCATTGGAATGATACTCAAATCAAGTGTAGCTTTACGAACAGCTTCGTGAATCTCATCTTCAGAAATTGAATTTGGATCTTCGAAGAATTTCTCCATCAACATATCATCATACTCAGCAACTGCTTCAACCAATTCAGCACGGTATTGTTGTGCTTCCTCCAGCATGTCTGCAGGAATTTCACCTTCAACATAAGTCATACCCTGAGTAGCGTCATCCCATACAAGAGATTTCATCGTAATCAGGTCAACCACACCTTTGAAATTATCTTCAGCACCGATTGGCAATTGCAATGGAACTGCTTTAGCTCCAAGCATATCACGTACCTGCTGAACAACCATCAAAAAGTCTGCACCGATACGATCCATTTTATTAACGAAACCTACACGTGGTACTTTGTAACGGTTAGCTTGACGCCAAACTGTTTCAGATTGAGGCTCAACACCATCAACTGCAGAGAATAAAGCAACAAGACCATCCAATACACGCATAGAACGTTCTACCTCGATGGTAAAATCCACGTGACCCGGAGTATCGATGATATTGAATTTGTATTTTTTTGATTCAGGAAGTGCTTTACCTTGTACGGTAGGGAAGTTCCAGAAACAAGTAGTAGCTGCAGAAGTAATGGTAATACCACGCTCTTGCTCCTGAGCCATCCAGTCCATTGTGGCTGCACCTTCGTGTACTTCACCTATTTTGTGGTTTACACCGGTGTAGTACAGAATACGTTCTGTGGTAGTGGTTTTACCTGCATCAATGTGTGCGGCGATACCGAAATTGCGCTGTAAGCGTAAATCTGCCATGACAGTTTAGAATTAAGAATTAAAATTTGAGGGTGCAAAGGTAGGTTTTTTAAATTAATATCAGAAAATGATTTTAAGTATGAATTTAAGGTCTTATTATTATCTTTTCGTTGCCTGATAATGCTATGAAGCCTTCGATTTATTAGTCTGGCTACCGGAAAACAGTCGTGAAATGAAAAAAATACATTACCCCATAACGTTAAATCAGCTGTCGCACCATGAGAAAAATATTTTTAATTACACTTCCTATATTTTTTGTATTGGCTATAGCCTGTTCCCTGCATCAATACCTGATAGATTTTAATGAAACACTTAGTACCTGGGGCATGCTTTTCTCGGTATGCTTTGTATTGCTAGCATTGGGCAGAATGTTTTTCACTGGATCATTTGTATATACATTATGGGCCAGAATCGGTTATTCCGGTTTTGCAGCTATAATTATCGGATTGTTTTTGGGCGTGGAGCGTGGATCGAAAGGACAAGCTTTTGTTTTAATCGGATGGAGTATAATAGGCGGATCTTATCTTGTTCATTTTATTCAAAAACAAATGAAGACATTCCTAGATTGGGAGAAAGCACTATTTATAATTATATTCTCAATAACAATAATAATCAAAACTCTTTATTACAGATATAATGAGGAGTTGTCCTTGCTTTCATTGATTACGACAATCATTTTAATCAGTACTTTTTATCTACAGGAATTAAAGGACATAAGAAAGAAGGAGAACGAACTGGACAATGAAGGCGAAAATGTATTCAAATATGAAGATTAGCACGGATTTGATATTCTTTTCTGCCATTAAAATTCATGCTTAACATAGAGTTTTTCCCTACCTTTACTCCCTCAAATTATTATTGATCTGTTATGGCTAACCAATTATTATCTGGTAAAAAAGGTATTATTTTCGGCGCACTGGATGAGCGCTCTATTGCATGGAAAGTGGCACTGCGTGCTGTAGAAGAAGGTGCAGAAATCGTATTGTCCAACGCGCCTGTAGCATTGCGTATGGGTACCATAAAGGAACTGGCAGTACAGTGTAACAACGCCCCTGTAATAGGTGCCGATGCTACTTCAGTTGCTGATCTTGAAAATTTATTTAACCAGGCTACAGAACATTTCGGCGGTAAAATGGATTTTGTATTGCATTCCATAGGTATGTCTCCAAACGTACGCAAAGGGTTTGTTTACGATAATACCAATTATGATAATTTCCTGAAAACACTTGATATCTCTGCTTTATCTTTCCATAAAGTATTACAAACAGCTAAAAAACTGGATGCCCTTAACGAATGGTCTTCAGTATTGGCATTGAGTTATATAGCAGCACAACGTACTTTCCCTGGTTATAACGATATGGCCGATGCTAAAGCATTGCTGGAAAGTATAGCGCGTAGCTTCGGTTATCAATATGGTTTTGATAAGAAAGTAAGGGTAAATACCATTTCCCAATCGCCAGTACCTACAACTGCAGGTTCAGGCGTTACCGGTTTCGATGGTTTTTATACTTATGCTGAAAAAATGTCACCATTAGGTAATGCAAATGCTGAAGATTGTGCCAACTATTGCATTGCAATGTTTAGCGATCTTACCCGTATGGTTACTATGCAAAATTTATTCCACGATGGTGGTTTCTCCTTTACCGGCGTAAGCCATGGCGTAATGGAAAATATGACTAAATAATTAAAGCCAGCCTTATTATGGGTTAAGCTTGAAAAGAAATGGAAAGGAAGACTTCAGGTAATAGTGAAGGCTTCCTTTTATACAATATAAGCACTGTAATTACGTTAAAGATTTATGAGCAAATTTATCCCGTTGGCCGCAGGTTTGGCGTTTACTTTTTCCTCTGTGTTTCAGGCAAATGGCCAGGTTACCGGTGGGCAGGATGCATTTGAATATCTTAGGATGAGTAATAGTCCTCATGTTTCGGCATTAGGCGGTTTTGTTCCTGCTAATCCGGATAATGATGTCTCTTTTACACTGCAAAATCCCGGGTTGCTTAACCCTTCTTTTCACAATCAGCTTTCGCTGAATTACAATATCTATTACGCAGGAATTGGTATCGCTAATCTGCAATATGCTTACCATGTTGAACCCCTGAAAACTGACTTTGGATTTGGTGTTCAGTATCTCAACTATGGTTCTTTTCAACATACCGATGTTCAGGGTAATAGCCTTGGTGATATAAGAGCTACAGATTATTCCATTAATCTTTCTGCATCACGACAATACCTGGAACGCTGGCGTTATGGTGCTACTTTAAAATGGGCACATTCCAGCCTGGGAGACCGCTCGGCTATGGCTGTACTTGCTGATGTAGGTATTGTTTATGAAGATACTGCCAACCTCTGGACTTTTGGTGTAGTGGCCAAGAATATGGGTATCATGATTAAACAATACAATCCGGAAAATGATGCCGAGCCATTACCATTTGATTTGCAAATTGGGTTGACCAAACAATTGAAAAACCTGCCGTTAAGGATTTTTGTAGTTGGCCACCACTTATACGAATGGGATGTACGATATAACAATCCGCAGGACAAAGTAAACAACAGTCTTGTACAGGAAACAGATACAGCAGATAAGAAATATATAGTAGATAAAATTTTCCGTCACCTGAATTTTGGTGTAGAGTTAATTCTTGGAAAAAGGGTTACTATTTCTGCTGCTTACAACCATATACGCCGCAGTGAGCTTGGTGTTCAGGATGTTAAAGGCATGGCCGGATTTTCTTTTGGAGCAGGTATAAATCTTAATAAAATTCAGGTGCACTACGGAAGATCTTATTATGCTTCAGCAGGTGCTTATAACGAAATTGGACTAAGCTTTCAATTAAACAAGTTTTTCAACATAGGGAAAAAGACGGAACCCTGGGGTTGGAATAAAACATACAATTAATATAATTCCACAACGATAAAAAGGAGAAACGCACAGCATTTCTCCTTTTTTATTTTCAACTTTTGGAAAGTTAAAAACTTTCCAAAAGTTCATAGATAGCTAATAAACGATTACCCCATTTCCGGATACAATGCAAAGCCGGTCATATACTCGTTCACTTCGCCTTTTACCCTTGCAATTACCTGCTCATCATCAGGAGACATCAACACGGTATCCAGCCAGTTTACGATCTGTTTCATGTCGTTTTCTTTCATGCCGCGGGTTGTAATAGCCGGAACGCCAACACGAATACCAGAAGTAACAAAAGGTGATTTATCGTCAAACGGTACCATGTTTTTATTCAGGGTAATGTCCGCTTTTACCAATGTGTTCTCCGCTTTTTTACCGGAAATATTTTTATTGCGAAGGTCAATCAGCAACAAGTGGTTATCTGTACCACCGGAAATAATATCATATCCTTTTTCCAGAAAAGCCCCGGCCATAGCTTGTGCGTTACTCTGCATCTGACGAGCATAAGCTTTATATTCATCCTGAAGTATCTCAAAGAAAGAAACCGCTTTAGCAGCTATAACGTGCTCCAACGGACCACCTTGCAAACCAGGGAATACCGAAAGATCCAGCAATTGGCTCATCATACGGATATCACCTTTTGGCCCTTTTAGTCCCCATGGATTTTCAAAATCCTTGCGCATCATAACAATACCGCCACGTGGGCCACGTAATGTTTTGTGCGTCGTGGAAGTCACAAAATGACAATGATCGAAAGGATCATTCAGTAATCCTGCTGCTATCAGTCCAGCTGGGTGGGCAATGTCTGCAAGTACCAGTGCTCCTACTTTATCGGCAATAGCGCGGATGCGGGCATAATCCCAGTCACGGCTATAGGCTGATGCTCCGCAAATAATCAGTTTAGGTTTTACTTCAATGGCTTTTGTTTCCATGGCATCATAATCTACACGGCCATCTTCTTTGCGTACACCATAATGATGTGCCTGATACATTTTACCGGAAAAAGTTACCGGAGAACCATGTGTAAGATGTCCGCCCATACTCAAATCAAGGCCAAGGATTACATCGCCATGTTGCAATACAGCAAATTGCACTGCTGTATTAGCCTGCGCACCGCTATGGGGTTGCACATTTACATACTCCACATTAAAGATCTGCTTTGCACGGTCTATAGCCAACTGTTCACTTTTATCCACTACTTCGCAACCACCATAATAACGTTTGCCGGGATAGCCTTCAGCATATTTATTGGTCATTACATTGCCCATAGCCTGCATTACCTGCAAGCTGGTAAGGTTTTCGGAAGCAATAAGCTCCAGGCCACGACGCTGGCGGTCCAGCTCTTCTTTAATCAGGCCAAATATTTCAGTGTCTCTTTGCATCAGGGATAAATTATTTTTTACAGCAATTAAAAATAAGGAGCAAGCTTATCAAACAGTACTTCAGGCATAGATATTTTTCTTCTTGTCTTCGGATCAAAAAATACCAGGGTCACAATGCCTTCGTTCAACAGTTTTCCCGATTCATTATACAATTCTGAATGGAATTGAACCTGTGGGCTTTCTTTATCTAAAACCTTTAAGCTGGTTTTAACCGTTACCAGATCATCATACAGCGCCGGACGAAAATATTTTGCATTCATTTCCACTACAGGCATGAGCACTCCAGCTTCTTCCAATTCTCTATAAGTAAAGCCCAACTGGCGTATAGCCTCTGCACGACCTTGTTCATAGTACAAAGCATAGTAGCCATAATACAGGTAACCCATTTGATCCGTTTCGCCATAGCGCACCCTGATCTGCGTGGTGGAAGTGTACATTTTTTAATGTGAAAATTTGGAAATTAGCTAATTTGAAAATGGTACAGAACGATGAAGTCATAATACGGTTGTTTCAGTTCTTCGCCGGGATCATTATCACATTGTCACATTTGCTAATTTGCTAATTAAATTAAGCCATATTATGAAATACGCGCTGAACATCATCGTCCTGCTCCACGCGCTCAATCATTTTAAATACATCTTCAGCTTGCTCTTCGGTAACTTCAACTGTATTTAACGGGATCCATTCCAGTTCTGCTGTAATGGGGGTGATGCCACGCTCTTCAAGTGCTTTCTGCATATTCCCGAAATCAGCAAAATCACATCTAACGATAAAATTACCTTCGCTATCTTCTCCTAATTCATCGAGGCCTGCATCAATTAATTCCAATTCCAGGTCATCCATATTCAAGCCTTCCGGGTTCAATTTAAATACCCCAAGATGTCTAAACGTAAATGCTACTGATCCGCTATTACCCAAAGTGCCGCCACCTTTATTGAAATGTGAACGTACATTGGCTACTGTTCGTGTTGTATTGTCGGTTGCAGTTTCAACCAGGATGGCTACTCCATGAGGAGCATACCCTTCATATAATACTTCTTCGTAGTTACTTTGATCTTTACCCAGTGCATTTTTGATGGCCGCTTCAACCCTATCTTTAGGCATGTTAATGCTTTTCGCATTTTGCATACAACGGCGGAGCTGTGAGTTGGTGTCCGGGTCGGCACCACCTTTTTTTACGGCAATAGCAATTTCTTTACCAATTCGGGTAAATCCTTTTGCCATTTTATCATAGCGGGCAAACATCTTGGATTTACGAACTTCAAATATACGTCCCATATAACGGAGTGAATTTGTTTTAAAACTGGCTGCGAAATTACTCAAAAAATGTTGTGATTAAACAGTTTTGGTATAATGCTTTACCACAAGATATTCATCCATTTTTATACCTTACATTTGCAGGTAATTTTTTAGTATTTTTCCATGAATAAAATTAAGATAAACGACCGTACAGAATTAGATGTAACGGTACAAGGTGAAGTGGCAGCTGTTAACGGTAAAGCAGTGAACTGGGATATGAAAGCATTGCCCAATGGTACTTTCAACATTCTGGCTGATGGCAGGAGTTATAATGCAATTGTGGAAAATATCGATCGTGCGGCTAAACTGTTGCAATTGAGGATCAATGGAAGTAAGTACGATCTGGTTATAAAAGAGCCCATTGATCAGTTGCTTCAAAAAATGGGCCTGAATATTTCAAGTGTTAAAAAAGTAGATGCCATTAAAGCCCCTATGCCAGGATTAGTATTGAAGATACTGGTAACAGAAGGTCAGGAGATAAAAAAGGGAGAGCCGGTACTGATATTGGAAGCTATGAAAATGGAAAATGTTTTTAAAGCTCCTGCTGATGCTGTGGTAAAGGCAATAAAAGTCATAGAACGCAACGCTGTAGAGAAAGGAGAAGTATTAATAGAATTGGCATAGTTTTTGAAGGTAGATAAGTTGATCACAATATTATTTTGTAAATGATGAAATATATCGCCACATTATTGGCTTCCATGTTTTTGTTGGTGCAGTTGTCCTTTGCCAAAAGCTATGCTTATGTTTATATTGAAGGGGATAAACAAACACCTTTTTATGTAAAGCTGGAAGGACAAATGCTTCCAAGGCTGGGTAAAAATTATTGTATCATTCCTAATCTTGATGCCGGTATTACTAATATTGAAATTCTATTTCAACAGAATAAATATCCCCCGCAGAAATTTGTAATAAAAGTACCTGCAGAAGGTAGTCGTGGTTTTGTATTGCACAAGGTAAATGATCGCCAGTTTGCTCTTCATGATATGCAGCAAGGTATTTATTTAGTGTCTGGTAATACAGCCGAAGATGATCAGATTTCTACTACAAGTCAGGTTGTGGAAACACCGGTAAATAATACTCCGGTAGCTCAAAATACTACTGTAGACCAGTCTGAGGATCTGCCTGCTTTTTCTACAGAAAAAAAGTCTAAAAAGACAAAACCGATTAAGTCCGCACAGGGAGAAGTTTCTAAAAAAGAAGTAAAGGAGAACGACCGTTTTATTTCTGATATAGAGTTGAATGCAGATGGTAATCGTAACGCAGGTGTTGATCCAAAAGCAGAGCCTATTCCGGAATTTGGAGGAGAAAAGCCAGCTACAACCAAAAAGAAATCTAACAAAAAAGCGAAGAAAGAAAATACTGAAGAAGTAAGCCTGGCTGCTATTAATGACGAGATCATGAAAAGCACATCAGAAGCAGCTAAAACTACAGATCCGGGATTGCCAAATACGGATTGTAAGTCACCCATGAGCAGTGAAGATTTCGAGAACTTTGCTTTGAAAATTCTGGATAAGACTGATGATGATGCCCGCCTTAAGGCACTAAATAAAAATAAGGGCAGGCTGTGTTTTACTACGGAACAAGTACGCATTATTGCCAATAACCTGGATACGCAATCGGGACGTTACGAAGTTGCAAGGATACTATATCCCCAAACCAGCGATCAGGATAATTATCCACGATTGGAGAGTCTTTTTAAAACCAATTATCTTAAAAGTAAATTCAGGGAAATTATAAGCCCCAAATAAGCTAAACATTTGAGTTAAAGAATAGATCAAATGAAGGAGCCAGTCATTGTTATGACTGGCTCCTTCATTATGTAAAATTTATTTTTTCTCCGCTACAAAATTCATCCCGAAGAAAAAGTATTCCTTACGAAGTCTGCTTTTACGTTGTATTTCAAATTCTTTTTTCAATAACCCTTCGGGATCAGCATTGCGATACCGGAACGGAAGGAAATACCGGATGTATTGAACCGAATCCTGATCAAGCATAAATTTATTCCCTGTAAGCAGATCAGTCCATGATTTCAAGCTCCTGATATTCTCATTTCCAATCAGGATATCTTTCTGAAGTTTTTCGTCCCATTGTTTAATGATGCGTTTATTACCTCTGTATTTATACAGCTTTGCATTTTGAATAATGTTGTTGCCATTCTCTTCTATAGCAACAATTTTGCCACCTGGCTTTAACGCCTGATGAAATATTTGTAACGCATCATTGATCGGCTCCAGGTGATGCAAAGTATCCTGTACTATAATTACATCATAACTTTCGGCAGGAGGAGGAGCATCAAACAGGTTTTCATAAGAGCAGGTAAATAAAGATGCGTCACCAAACTGGTTCCAGTATTCATATCGTTTAGCTACACTTTCATAATAGAATTCCAGTGTAGTACCATGTGTCTTTATGCCATTCATAGCCAGGAAGAGCCCCGTGGTACCATATCCTGAACCACAGTCCCACACAGTCTTTGCCGGATCATTAATTTGTTTGGCTATATACCTTAATCTTTCTAAAAAGTAGTTTTTCCGAAAATGAAAAGAAGAAGCCTTCCCAAGAAATTTATAGTAACGATGCATTTCTTCACGCTGTTCCAATTCTTTCAGGAAGAGTTCAAAGAAATGTTCGGGAGTCATGCGCATTGGGTAATTGATTTGTGCAAAAATAAGGGAAGAAGCGTGGATTATGGAGGAGAATTTAAAGGGTAGGGTATATTGCAATTTTGCATGTAGGGACGCATTGCATGCGTCCAATAACCGTTGATGTATCCAATGGACGTATATCATGGACGCATGCAATGCGTCCCTACGTGTGTAATAATTGTAGATATCCCAAAAATAAAGGCGCATCTCAACAGAGATGCGCCTTTATCTGAATTCTATTATTGTTCTTACAAATCTTTACCGTGGCAGGCTTTGTACTTTTTACCGCTACCGCAAGGACAAGGATCGTTACGACCTATTTTAGGTTCCACATGTATCGGTTGACGCTTTGCAACCGGTGGCATACCTGGCTCCTGGTAATAATCATTTTCATCAGCAGCATAATCTTCTCCGGCAGCTTCTATTTGTGCCTTATTGTTATGCATCTGGCTCATATCCGTACGCTGTGGCGGCATTTGAGCTGCTTGCGGCGGCGCTTCCTGAACAGGAATACCAGCGCGGTACAGGAAGGAAATAATGTGCTGATTGATTTCAAGTAATGCCTTCTTGAAGAGTTCAAAAGCTTCAAATTTGTAGATCAGCAAAGGATCTTTTTGTTCGTAAGAAGCCATACGTACTGATTGACGAAGGTCATCCATACCACGTAAATGATCTTTCCATGCATCATCAATCATCGCAAGTGTAATATTCTTTTCCAGTGTTTCTATTACCGGTTTGGCTTCTCTGTCAATAGATTCACGAAGGTTTACATACAATTGCATACCTCTTATTCCATCTGTAAATGGAATAACGATATTTTCCACACGACCACCTTGTTCCTGATGAATGTTTACAAATTGTGGATGGATATGTTCACGCAGGTGATCCATTTTACGTTGGTAAAAATCTTTAGCCTGGTGGTAAAGTTTATCGCCGGCTGTTTCTGGATTCTTAAGATCTTCGGCAGTCATTTCCGGTTCTATGGCCAGGTGTTTAACTACTTCAATTTTGAAATTATCCAGATTGTCACCAAATTCTGATGCAAGATTAGCACATACGTCATACAACGCATTGTCAAGATCAATAGCAAGGCGTTCTCCAAACAAAGCATGACGACGACGTTTGTAGATCACATCACGTTGCGTGTTCATTACATCATCATATTCCAGGAGGTTCTTACGGATACCAAAGTTATTTTCTTCTACTTTTTTCTGGGCACGTTCAATAGACTTGGTGATCATGCTGTGTTGCAGTACTTCACCTTCTTTATGGCCCATTCTATCCATCATAGAAGCAATACGTTCAGAACCGAAAAGACGCATCAGATCATCTTCAAGAGAAACAAAGAATTGTGATGTACCCGGATCTCCCTGACGACCTGCACGACCACGCAACTGCCTATCCACACGACGGCTTTCATGACGCTCTGTACCTATGATAGCCAGACCACCCGCTTCTTTCACACCTGCACCCAGCTTGATATCCGTACCACGACCCGCCATATTGGTTGCAATAGTTACTGCACCGGAAAGACCCGCTTCAGCTACTACCTGCGCTTCACGGGAGTGTTGTTTTGCATTCAGTACATTATGTGGTATTTTCTTTTGCTGTAGCATACGGCCCAGCAATTCAGAAACTTCTACCGAAGTAGTACCTACCAGTACCGGACGGCCTACACCACGTAATGCTTCAATCTCATCAATAACGGCCTTGTATTTTTCTCTCTTAGTTTTATATACCAGATCCTGGCGATCATTACGGGAAATAGGAACATTGGTTGGAATCGTTACTACGTCCAGTTTATATATCTGCCAGAACTCGCCTGCTTCCGTTTCTGCAGTACCGGTCATACCACACAACTTGTGGTACATACGGAAATAGTTCTGCAAAGTAACTGTAGCAAAGGTTTGCGTAGCGGCCTCTACGGTAACATTTTCTTTTGCTTCAATAGCCTGATGTAAGCCATCGCTGTAACGGCGACCTTCCATAATACGGCCGGTCTGCTCATCTACAATTTTTACTTTCTCTTCCATCACCACATACTCTACATCTTTTTCAAATAGCGTATAGGCTTTCAGCAATTGTTGCACTGAATGGATACGGTCTGCTTTTACAGCATATTCCTGAAGTACAGCATCTTTGCGTTGTAACTTTTCTTCAGGCGTACCTTCTATTTTTTCAACCTCTGCAAGCTCTGAACCTATATCAGGCAATACAAAGAAGTTGGGATCTTCGCCGGCACCTGTAATCAGCGCAATACCTTTTTCAGTAAGGTCTACACTGTTTTGTTTTTCATCTATGTAGAAATACAGTTCCTCATTTACCTTAGGCATATTGCGTTGCTGCTCGCCAATAAAGTAGTTTTCTGCTTTCTGTAAAATTTGTTTGTTACCTTCTTCACTTAAATATTTAATAATGGCTGTATTCTTAGGCAAACCACGATAAGCACGGTAGAGTTGCAATCCACCATTTTCTTTATCTGTTTTACCATCAGCAATCATCTTCTTTGCTTCGGTCAGAGACAGATTTACAACACGTCTTTGCGCTTCCAGCAAGCGTTCAATACGAGGCTTAAGGATATGGAACTGTTGTTCATCACCTTTAGGTACCGGACCAGAAATGATTAATGGCGTACGGGCATCATCTACCAATACACTATCCACCTCATCCACCATAGCGAAGTGATGTTTGCGTTGCACCATTTCTTCTGGGCTATGCACCATGTTGTCACGTAGGTAGTCAAAACCAAATTCGTTATTGGTACCATACGTAAGGTCGGCAAGGTAAGCCTGGCGGCGTTGCGGAGAGTTAGGTTGGTGCTTGTCGATACAATCAACAGTAAGGCCAAGCCACTCAAATATGGGGCCGTTCCACTCCTGGTCACGACGGGCCAGGTAATCATTCACAGTTACAACGTGTACACCACGGCCTGCAAGTGCATTTAGATAAGCAGGTAGGGTAGATACCAGGGTTTTACCTTCACCCGTAGCCATCTCTGCAATTTTACCCTGATGCAATACAGCACCACCTATAAGCTGCACATCATAATGCAACATGTTCCAGGTTACGTCTACGCCTGCGGCAGACCATGTATTGTTGAAAATAGCATTGTCACCTTCAATACGTACGTAAGGTTTAGTAGCAGCCAGTTCACGGTCCAGATCAGTAGCAATAGCTACGACTTCTGTACTTTCTTTAAAGCGACGTGCTGTATCTTTCATTACTGCGAAAGCCTCTGGTAATAATTGTTCCAGAACTTCTTCCAGCAGCTCATTGCGTTTTTTCTCTAATTTATCTACCTCATCATAAATGCCTTCACGTTGATGAAGATCCATTTCAGGATGTTCAGCTTCTTCTTTTTTAGCTGCTATTTGTGCATCTATATCAGCAAGATATTCTGCTATACGGGTACGGAACTCCTGTGTTTTATTACGTAATTCATCATTGGAAAGCGATTGGTAGCTTTCGAAATGAGTATTGATCTCTTTTACAAGAGGAGCAATCTTTTTTACATCTTTTTCGGATTTGTTGCCCCCGAAGATTTTGGATATGAAACCTAACATTGTTTGTTTTTTTGAAAATTTGGAAATGATTTTGTAGGGACGCATTGTATGCGTCCTTTTGTTGTTTTTGGGACGCATGCAATGCGTCCCTACAAATTTCTATTCCCTCAGTATCCTGTTTTTGATGGCGATACCTGATCTTTTATCAGATAAAGGGCCGGCAAAAGTGACATTGTCACGCTCATCTTTTGTCAGTAAAACAATGCTGCCGTAATCAGGTTGATGATTATGGTCAAATATGCTTGCAGATACAGGACCTTTGTAGGTTTTATCAATAACAAGATATACACTTAAAGTCCCCGAGGGATCTATAGCCAGTTTGAACTTTCCGGCTTTAAGGCCTTTGTCTTTTAGTACTTTAGCCAGCTCAAACGGTGTGTCCCGATGGCTAAGGCCTTCCAGGCAGATGTCAAAAAGCTGCTTATTATCCAGGAAAATTTCATCGGCAACGGGATTGTTGCTTTGAAAAGACTGTCCTTTGGCCTTGTTACACGAAGTAACTGTTGCCAGCGTAGTGATGGCAACAAGGAAGGTAAAATAAGAAGTCCTTTTAATATTCATGAGTAATAATCAGTACCTGATAAGTAGTTCAATCAAATTTCATGCAGAAATGTGCCGGACTGCCATATAGGCATTGTAAAGGCTGCAAAGGTAAGAAATTAGGGGATTAGGAAAAGGTCTCTTTTCATTTCTCTTCGATCGTAAAATATGAATGGACTCGTGATGACACGAGTCAGGGCAGAGAAAAAGGCAATCGGAATTTAAGACTAAAACGAAACAATAGCCGCGTGCGTTACTGCACGGTAGCTAGGGATGGAAATTTTGGTAACTATAATATGTGATTACAGGGGGTAAAATAAAAGACACTTAATAAGTGTCTTTTATTTTAATCTTGCATTTGCTGCATGGCTTGTATATTAATAAGCGGTATGACAATGTTTTTTAACTTACTACCTTTTAAGCCTGAATAAACAATTCCCCTACATGTGGCTAGAGCAGTAGAATTAATTAATTCTAATAAAATTCTTGGTATTTGCAATTCGTTTTTATCATTATGCTTAACTACTGAATGCATATCTCCTATCATAAAAGTGAAGTCTGCTTTAGTCGTCATAAGCAATGAGCCATCGCTTGATGTGCCATTTATGGTAACCTTAGCAATAATTTGCCCTTCCCCTTCCTTTATTTCAAGTTCAGATTTCATGTTGAAGTTTTCAATGATAGCTTCTTCATTAACCAATATTGTAGTTTCAGATGTAATATCTGTTAGTTGTATCTGTAAATTAACTTTTTCCGCCATAGTAGCACGTTGGTAGTTGATTGTGTATTACAAATTCCTGCGAAATTCCCTCCCATTCATCTCCTACTACACTAATAGGCATAGCCGCTTTAGTGTTTATAAAATACATGTTTATGAATTTCTTGTCTTTTATAGGCATAGACAATTCATGTACATGAACTTTGAAGAAATAAGCTATTTCTGTTTGCGTGTCTATTTGGATATTAAGAGTACCACTAAGCCAACGCGTAACTTCTGATGGGCTTTTGCCTAGGGCAAACGCTAAGTCTTTTTTTGTAACCCCGTTTTTTTTCAATAGCCTATCGATATTTGCAGATATTAGCATCTTATTTTTAAGTTTTAGATACTCTAAATCCGGTATTTTATTTAGCTGAGAGGCTATCAAGCTGTTTTTTCTTTGTCTTGGTTTCATGTATTAATTTCAATTGTTAGGTCTCCGGTTAATTGACCATAATCATCAATCTTTATTTCACGATATCCTATCTTTTCATCAAGAGCGTTAATTATTTTTTTTAAAAGATTCATAGCTTTTGATAGTTTTTCATCCTCTTGCCACGTACGCGTTTTTTTTACCCCACCTCCACCTATAATTATTGCAACATGACCAAGTCTAATGCAATATGCCCGTAACGATCTTTTTATTGGATCATATAATGCAAATATATCCTCTCCCATTGATCCTTCAGGTTTGTCAAAAAATCCATCAATACAGCCAGTGTCTTTTGCAATAACAGAAATTCTATTTAAAAGATCATTCATTTCAGGCTCATTATTATCCTTGATTTCATATAAAAACTCGTCAAATAATGTGTCTTCACACCCTACTTCGCTCAGACTGTAGATGCGTGCTTTTCTGTTCCCAAATTCCGTAAGTTCTACTATTTCAAATGTCACAAGAAATGTCAAAGTTAATTAAAGAAATCCAATTTCGCTTATAAGCAAAATGTAAATTTTTCACATTGCTCAATTTGCAAGGTAATCAAAACATTTAAATCTTATGACATATCAAAATACATTCCGCATGCGCGAAGACGTACACTTTAACTCATCCTTCTTTCCCCTTTTATCGACTAAAAATTACTGCGATGTACGCAGCACAATGTTTTTATAAATGGCCAGCTCTTTTTCCAGATCCTTTATCTGTTCATCTTTTCCCTTTATCAGCTCATCTTTTGCTGCAAGCTGTTGCTTAAATTCACTTATTGATTTTTCAAGCTCTGTATTTACGAAAGGTATAGGCATTAAAGTTCCTATTTCAGCAAAAAAATTATGCTTGATAGCCATGCCCACATTCCATAAAATGCCTACCTGCACTGATTTATTTTTGCCATAACTACCTACAGTGCCCGAACTTACCGACAGTTTCCGGGCTACCTCAGCTTTATTGGTACCGGCCAGCTTAATGTGTTTTGAAATCAACTTTCCTATATGTGGATAAGGTGCTTCTACCGGCGTCAAATATTTTCTGGGCATATTCATATAGTTATTTTTCTACTAAAGTAAAGCATTTTCCTTATAAATATAGAGGTTTTTAAGATTTAATCGAACTATATGCTATACTAAATCAAACTATAGTTGTACTAAATAGAAATTGACAAATATTTAATCAAACTAAATGCTATACTAAATTGATGCCAACTTCAATTTAATTGAACTATTACTTATAATAAACCAACACCTACTTCGATTAAATCTAACTATTACTTAAATTTAATCAAAGTAGGTATATAGTAAGCCTAAGTTTACATACATTTATTTTAACTACCTGCTATACTAAATCGAAGTCCGCACTAAATAACTAGAAGTAAATTACCCCAATTTCACCCTCGGATCTATTTTAGCATACAAAATATCAGTAAGCATATTGACCAGCACAAAAATGGAAGCCGTAATGAGGATCGCACCCATTACCACCGGGAAGTCAAATTTATCCAGCGAATCAACTGTTAGTTTGCCTATTCCTTTCCAGCTAAAAATAAATTCTACAAAAAAAGAACCAGCCAGCAATTCGGCCAGCCAGCCGGAAATGGCTGTGACTACGGGATTAAGAGCATTGGGCAAGGCATGCCGCCAGATTACCTGCCGCTTTTTCAGTCCTTTGGCGTAGGCTGTACGAATATAGTCCTGTGACAAAACATCGAGCAAAGAGCTACGGGTAAGTTGTGTAATAATAGCCAGTGGCCTTATGCCCAGTGTAAGCGCCGGTAATATCAGGTTTTTTACAGAAAGATAACGGCCACCGAAAGTATCGTAATCCCAAAGGCTGCCCACCATACTTAAACCGGTAATATCGCTGAATACATACCCAAAAAGATAAGCGATCAACAATCCGGCAAAAAATGAAGGGGCTGAAATACCAGCAACACTGGCCAGAATGGCGGAGGTATCCAACCAGGTATTCTTCTTTAAAGCAGCCAATACACCTAAACTTATACCAAAAACAGTGGCAAAAATAATGGCTGTAAGGGCAAGAATAATAGTGCCGGGAAGGGCATCGGCCAATACATCCCATACCAGCCTTTTGCTTTGATAAGAGCGACCGAGATAGGGGTTTTTAAGCGCAACTTCTTTCGATGCCCCAACAGGAATACTAAGGTAAGGTTGATATTTAAGATGACTTGTAGTATCACTTCCGTATATGCCCAGTGGTGACAAATCGTTAAGATAAAGCAGGTAGCGGGTAAAAACAGGTTTATCAAGGTTCAGTTCTTTACGTACATTTTCCAAAGAGGCAAGATCGCTTCTTTGCCCCAAAGTGAGCCTTGCAGGATCGCCCGGCAATACATTGAACAGTAAAAATACCAGGCTCACTACGCCCCAGAGCACAAAAAGTCCATAAAGGATCTTGCGTATAAAATAACGTAGGGTCAAGTGAAGCTGTTTTATTGAAATATTGAGGGCAAATTAAGAAAAAATAGCCCTAATACCTTTGTTAAAAACCAATTACTGGTAAAAGGCAATCGATGCTCAATATCAATCATTTGGTATATTCGCCACTTATCTATGCATGCAGTGATATTCCTGATGTTGAAGCATAAACGGAATACAATAATTTTGAGTTTTTTTAGAGAAACATGCTTTTAAAATAAAAAAAAAGACATTACCTTACTGCTCCTTTTTATATGATCACGAAACCTCATATTTCTCCTTCTTTTTCCTACATTCCATTGGAAGAAACGCTGGAAATTATCCCGCGCAAGCAGCGCCTGTTTATAGGTATTCCAAAGGAAACATCTTTCCAGGAGAACAGGGTTCCGCTTACGCCGGAGTCGGTATCTATCCTGGTACAAAACGGCCATGAAGTTGTGGTAGAGCATAATGCAGGAGAGCATTCCTTTTATTTTGACACGGACTTCAGCGAAGTAGGCGCCAGAATAGTGTATGATAAAGCGGATGTGTACAAAGCCATGATGATCATTAAATCGGCACCTATTTCGGAAGAAGAAATAGAATTGCTTCAGCCTCATCATGTGGTCATTTCGCCAATACATCTTCCTTTTCTGAAAGCGTCGATGGTAGAGGCACTGATGAAGAAAAAGATCATTGGTATTACATTTGATTCCATTAAAGATGATTCGGGAATTTATCCTGTAGTACGCTCTATGAGTGAAATTGCCGGAAGTTCGGCTATACTTACAGCAGCCAAATACCTGGGTAATGTGCATAATGGTAAAGGCATATTGCTTGGTGGTATATCGGGTGTGCCTCCGGCAAAAGTGGTGATTATCGGAGCTGGGGTGGTAGGGGAGTTTGCTTCCCGTACAGCACTAGGTCTGGGCGCTTCTGTAAAGGTTTTTGACAATTCAATTTATCGCTTAATGCGGCTGCAAAATAATATTGGCCGTCGTTTATTTACTTCTGTAATTGATCCCCGCGAGTTGGGCGATGAACTGAAAAATGCTGATGTAGCAGTAGGTGCGCTTAAGCCCGTAAACGGTGTAACCCCAGTAGTAGTGACTGAAGAAATGGTGAGCCAGATGAAGTCGGGTTCCATTGTGGTAGATGTAAGCATAGACCGTGGCGGATGCTTCGAAACGTCAAGAGCTACATCGCATGAGCATCCTACTTTTAAGAAATACGATGTGATCCATTATTGTGTACCTAATATAGCATCGGGCGTATCGCGCACGGCTTCCAGGGCCATTAGTAATGTGCTGATGCCTATAGTATTGGAGTGTGCAGATATGGGTGGGGTAGAACATTTGCTGCAAGCAAAGGCAGGCATCAGAAATGGCGTCTATATGTACAAAGGCTGCGTAACTAATGCACCTATTGCCCGCCGCTTTGATATTAAATATACGGACCTGAACCTGTTAATGGCAAACCCTATATAATATTTCCTGGCCGAAACGAAACTGAAAACCGATCATTGAAAATTGAAAAAATGCCGAACCACCGAACGAACAAAACGATTGCCGGATACCACTTATTAATGATTCTTGCCGCTGCCGACTTCCGGTTTAAAACTGCTGAAGATCTGGTCATCAGGGATTACCTGGAACAGGAATTTCCTTTTCATGTAAATCTTGACCGGGAAATGGAAAAGATAAGTGTGCTGACTCCTGACCAGTGGGAAAGCCACTTTGTGAAGTACATGGACGATTTTTATGATGATGCTACTCCCGAAGAGCGGAATAATCTATTGCAATTTGCGCTGGATCTTACTAAGGCTGATGGTGTCATTACGGTAGAAGAAAATCATTACCTGCAATTGTTATTTGATACCTGGCATAATGAATAAAGACTATGATTTATTTTGATTGATGTGATTTTTTTGATTGAAACACGACCACAATTTTTAAATCATATCAATCTCACAAATCAAAATAAATCATAGTCTTTATTCAGCCGAAGGTATATCGCTATTGTTAACCGGTATGGTGCCTCTCTGGTTTTTAATTTTCACGTAACTTAAATCCTCATTGGCTTCCAGTCCGTATCCCCAGGAGGGCTGGCCATTAATATTCATACGTACAAACTTATCGGTATAAAAGCGCTGTAGCTTTTTATTCCAGATCAATTCTTCTGTCTTCAGATTGTCGCCTTTGGTATTTTTAACTACTACACTATCGCGTGCTATTACATTCTGTTCCTGCGTATAATACCGGGCGCTTCGTGCAGTTACCGTGCTTTCAATCTGTAAGCTATCATTGTACATATCCATCTTCACACCCTTTAGGAAGTCTATATACGGCGGTTTGGAATTTTCATTGCCGATAAATTCTTTGGTATATAGTTTGGCTTTGGTTTTTCCCTGTTCGCTATAAATGAAAGTTACATCCGAAGCACGGTCGTTATCCAGATCCTTAAGCTTATTATTCCCCGGAAGCTTACTCAAATCATTCTCGCAACTACTAAACACTATACAGCAAACCACAAGGAAAATGCCTTGTGGTTTACGGAAAAAATTAAATAGTCTGTTACAATAGTTATTCATAAAGCTTTGCAGCTGCTAATATTAATCGTATTTACGTTTGGTAAACCAAATATCGTTTAAGGAAACACCAACCGTGAATTTTACAAAAAATTCCCTGGCCAATCCATTTTGAATACTGCCTCTGCGGCCAATATCCAGCGATGTATTCAATCGGCCAAATTGAGTATAGCTACGTTTCAAAGGGAAGGAAGCCCCTACAGATCCGCCAAAATACGTTACGTCGTTGCCATTTATTTGTATATAATCTTTACCATAATAAGCGCCAAGACGATAAGTGGTCATAGAAAATAAATTTTTAGCTTCAGGATTAGGCGTGATTTCACCACCTACAGCCATACGCCAGGCATTATCACCTACGCCTTCTCTATCATCAAAATTTTTGAATGTACTCCAGTCTGTATAAATAAAATCCACACCTACATTCCAATGAAAATCGCGGCCATAATGAAGACCAAAGCTATATTCAGCTGGGAGCTCCACTTTACCTTCGAAACCGTCCTGTCTGGTTTGAGGCACGGTATCAATAACAATGCTGGTTGAGGTATATTGGTAGCCTACATCGTAAGCGTCGCGTTTGGCATTCAGTTTTTGTGAAAGCGTAATAGCAGCGCCAATGTTTATATATTGTTCCTTTTTTACTTTGGCTTTGTAAAATAACCCGCCTTTCCAATACAAACCGCCGATGGTGTGGAACCTGGAGAATTCGGAGTTGCGTACATGGGGAGTATCTATGTTAACCAGAGAGCTTGAATAACTGGTGGTACCAAAAACATAACCGGCATTAAAACCAATACTCAAGCCTTTGTATTTACCCGAAAACCCAAGATAGGCATATTGTGTACTGCCCGATCCGTTATAATTCATTATTGTTTTCCCCATACCATTTATATTCATAGTATCGGAAGCATTATAATATACATTGGACATAGGCGCAATACCTGCTGCCATACCCGCATGTTTCCCAAGAGGAATACCTAAAGTAATATAAGAGATAGTAGCCGTTCCTGAAGACGTGCTGGTATTATTCATCAATACACTGCGTGTCCTGCCTTCAAAAGCAAAGTCCAGCGTAGTAACTTTAAGAAAGCTGTAAGTGGCCGGATTGTAAGTATTTACAGAAAAAAGATCGTTATAAGCTGTGGCAATACCACCCATACCCCTAAGTATGGTGTTTCGCTGATTACCAAGATCTCCTATGCCATAACGGGAATAAGGTGAATTTTCTTTGGTAGATTTAGGACCTGATTGATCATTCAATGACTGTGCGGAAACCTGTAAACCGGTTACCAGAAAAGTTGTCAGTACTAGAAATTGCGTCTTTAGTTTAGCGCACATTATGTCGTAAGATTGTGTTAAGTCCCTTTAGTAAGAGTTGAGAATCCGCAAATATCCGATTTTTTAGCTTGTCAGCAAAAAGAGGCGCGTTTCCTCCCGTTAAAACGACATTAAGGTCGGGATATTGTTCCCGATAAAAATTTATCATTCCATCAATTTCGGCGGCAATTCCCATCAAAACACCGCTTCTGATACTGGTTTCAGTATCATATCCCAGCAAAACAAGATCACCTTCGGCTGTAACAAGCGGCAACTGATCTGTAAATTCATGCAAAGCACGGAACCTTAATTCTACCCCGGGTGTAATATTTCCACCTCTGAAAGCACGGTTCTGTGGCAAAAAGTTATAAGTAATAGCGGTACCTAAACTGATAACAAGATTATTGTATTGCGGGTAAAGATTATTAGCAGCTACGGCAAGCGCCAGCCTGTCGGCTCCCAATGAATCAGGGCTATGATAAGCGTTCATGATTGGCAATGAAGTATTGCTGTTTAACACTACCAGTTGCGTATGTTCCTGTAATAAAACTTTCAACTCCGGAGGATGATTGGACACCGAACACAAAATAGCTGCTTCAGGTTTATGCTCCTCAACAATTTCCATAAGCCGTGTAAGCGCCTCTTCTTCAGAAAAATTATAGTCTTTAACCAGTTTTTCTTCCTGGAAAATAGCAGCTTTCACTCGGGTGTTTCCCCAATCGATACAAAGACGCATAAAATGATTTTATGGGTTAGAAAAAAATGCAGTTATATTGGTCAGATCAGTTAAGATTGATCCTTGATTTTAATAATTCAATATTATCTACTTCCGGCATTATAGAGTTGAAATATCTTCTAAGGTATTCCATTCTTTGTACTTCGTTAAATATGCTGAGCAATTCATATTCCTGCTCACGGGTAAGGCCCAGCTTGTGGGCAATGTCATAAGAGGTCCATTCAGGCATATCTTCAGAAAGCATATTTTCAATATTGAGTATTGTATATAATCTCTGAACTTCTGTAAAAATCAATTTTGACAAATTGGGATGGACCTTCATCTTATCATTTTCAGGATAATTGACAATCGCTCCGGAATATAATTTTTCAGGAAGGCTTTTTACAATTTCCAATATCCGGAATACTTGCAGGCCTTTAGCTTTTATATCAAAGCTTCCATCCTCATGCTCTTTGGTTATCTCTATCACTTCTATCAAAGTTCCGTGCTCCATTATTTTATTTTCAATGGAAACCGGTATGCCAAATTGCTTTTGTTCTGCCAAGCATTCTCTGATCAGTTGTTTATATCTTGGCTCAAATATATGAAGCCGTATTATTTCTTCTGGATATACTACCACATCAAGTGGAAATATGGGAATAAAATTAGTCATCTCTTTAAACTGGAAAATGTTCAAATGCCCTCGTTGTAATACCTATACTCAAATCACGAACCTGCAATATAATACAAAATCAGGTACTTTTTTTATAAGCGAATGGTAAGATATTTTCCTTGCCTGTTCTTACATGCAGCGATCTGCCTGAAATAAAATGTAAATATTTTTTGGATAATTGGAAAGGATAATTACTTTTGCTTCGTTGCTCTGACAGGGCATACTTTAAAATTTCTTTCGGATGTCTATGATCCTTACAACTGCAAATCAATATTGGTGGCTTTCACGATGGCAAAACGTGAACAGCACTGATATGCTATAAAGTTGTATCAGAATATACCTTAACCGGCTTGCTGTTTCAGCAAGCCGGTTTTTTATTTTCCAAAATTTCTTAATCCATTTTCTAAATGTCGTATCCTGTAAACATAGGGCTGCGCAGCCTGTCTGCCGATACCCTCACGCCTGTAAGTGCCTATCTCAAATTGCGCGATCTTTTTCCCAATACCATTCTGCTGGAAAGCTCGGACCATAGCGGAAAAGAGCATAACTATTCTTATATCTGCTGTCATCCTTTTGCCGGCATACAATTGCAGGATGGTGAAATGGTAAAGCATCTTCCTTGCGGCTCTATCCTTCGTTCTGTTGTCGACGCATCATCCAGTCAGGAAATCATTTCTTCCTTTATTCTATCGTTCCATTTCCAGGATACGGACAAAGAATGTTGCCAGGGCCGTTTTTTCGGGCATATCAATTATGATGCAGTAACCTGCTTGGAAAAAATTATTTTGGGCATAGGGAAGCTGATGTTAACATACCTGATATCAGGCTGCATATCTACCAATATGTAATTGTGTTTGATCACTCCCATCATGCCGTTTACCTGGCAACTCAATTTGTGGAAGGCAGCGAAATACCTGAATCGGAAATGCTGGAAGCCGCACTGCGTAACCCTCATAGCTCTTCTTTTCCTTTCGATACGGTTGGCGAAGAATTAACTGATACCTCTGAAGAAGAATACCTGAATATGGTTGTTCGTGGAAAAATGCATTGCAGGCAGGGCGATGTATTCCAGATCGTGCTATCGCGATCCTTTACACAACCTTTCAAAGGCGATGATTTCAATGTGTACAGGGCATTGCGTATGGTCAATCCTTCGCCTTATCTTTTTTATTTTGATTATGGTAATTATCGCTTATTCGGCTCTTCTCCCGAAACACAACTTAAAGTAAATAGGCATGGTGCACTAATGCATCCTATAGCCGGTACTTGCAGGCGTAGTGGCAACGAAGAAGAAGATGCATTGCTGATAAATAAGCTACTGGCGGATCCTAAAGAAAATGCGGAACACACTATGCTGGTTGATCTTGCCCGGAATGATTTAAGCAAAAGCCATGATCAGGTTGATGTTACTTTTTATAAAAAGGTGCAGCAATTTTCCCATGTTGCCCATATCGTAAGTGAAGTAACTGCAACGCAGCCACATCATAGTGATGCCTTGCAATTGATTGCAGATACCTTCCCTGCAGGCACTTTGTCGGGCGCCCCTAAGTACAAGGCCATGCAACTTATTGATCATTATGAGCAGACGAAGCGTAGTTATTATGGTGGTTCAATAGGCTTTCTTGCTCCTGATGGAACATTAAACCAAGCCATCATGATCCGTTCCTTTATGAGTAAAAACAATACGCTGTATTATAGAGCCGGTGCGGGCATTGTAGAATCTTCCATACCTGAACATGAGCTTCAGGAAGTGGCCCATAAGTTAAAAGGGCTACATGCCGCAATTGCTAAAGCCAAAGAAATGAAATCTTGAATTGGCTTACAGCTTAAACTGTTTTGTTTTTAAATTTTTTTTAATGAAAATACTACTCGTTGATAATTACGACAGCTTCACGTACAATCTCTCTTTACTCGTGAAACTCCATACAGGCATACTGCCTGAGGTGAGAAGAAACGATGATATTACTTTGGAAGAAGTGGCGCATTACGATAAAATACTCCTTTCTCCAGGCCCGGGTCTTCCTTCTTCAGCTGGTGTACTCATGGAACTTATTAAACAGTATGCTCCTTCCAAAAGTATACTGGGCGTATGTCTTGGACATCAGGCGATAGCTGAAGCTTTTGGTGCAACCTTACATAACCTTAGCCAGGTGTATCATGGCATTGCTACTCCTGTGCAGCAGCTGATTCCCGATAGGTTATTTGCCGGACTAAGTAACACATTTGAAGCCGGCCGTTATCATTCCTGGGTAGCTGACCGCATAGGATTTCCGGAAAGCCTGCTTGTTACTGCTGAAGATGAGCAAGGGTATATTATGGCCTTCCGGCACAAGGAATACGATGTAAAAGGTATACAGTTCCATCCCGAAAGTATATTGACTCCGCAGGGCAAACAAATCATGGCTAACTGGCTTGACAATTAATCCACAACCGTTTAAATTTTTTAACTCAAACAAATGATATGATTGCTATACAAAAACCAGAGGGGGCTTTACCATACTTCATGAAAAGAATATTGGACCGCCTTAAAAGCCATGACTCGCTTACTTATGAAGAAGCCAAAGAAGTACTGACAGGCATCACCAACGGCATGGTTAACGACAGCCAGGTAGCCGCATTTCTTACTGCCTTCATTATGCGACAGGTAACGCTCGATGAGCTTGCTGGTTTCCGTGATGCCCTGATGGAACAGGTCATAAAAATAAATTTACCGGCAGCCGGAGCTATAGACATAGTAGGCACAGGGGGAGACGGTAAGAATACATTTAATATCTCCACTTTATCATCCTTTGTTGTGGCTGGTGCAGGTTACAAGGTAATCAAGCATGGGAACTACGGAACAACTTCTATAAGCGGTTCGTCAGATGTGCTGGAATATCTGGGTTATCAGTTTACCCCTGACGAAAGTGTATTGAGTAAACAATTGGAACAGGCCGGCATTTGTTTCCTTCATGCCCCTTTGTTCCATCCTGCTATGAAGCGGGTTGCTGCCATCAGAAGGAATATAGGATTGCGCACTTTTTTCAATCTTATCGGACCATTGACTAATCCTGCAAGGCCTGGCTTTCTGTTGCTGGGTGCTGCTTCTGCTGAACAGGCAAGAATGTTTCATTACTTGTTGCAGGATACCGCAATTACATATAAAGTTGTACATGCACTGGATGGTTACGATGAACTTTCCCTTACTGCAAATGCAAGAATATATTCCAGGATAGGTGATCGCGTCGCAACACCGGAAGAGCTTGGCCATACAAGGATATCGCATGCAGAACTGCTTGCAGGCAAAGATGTAAAAAGTGCTGCGACTATATTTTTAAACGTTCTGGAAAATAAGGCAACGATTGCACAGCAACAGGTGGTTATAGCCAATAGTGCTATGGCAATACACTGCTTTAACGAAACAATCCCATTTGAAGATTGTACAGCGCAAGCCACAGCCTCTTTAGCTTCTGGCAAAGCTTATGAAGCATTTAAGAAATCAATTCAAATTTATTAAAAGATGAACATACTGGAGCAAATAATCAGGCATAAAAGAAGAGAACTGCAACTTAAAAAAAGAGCACAGCCTATCGAACGAATTATGAATTCACCTTTAATGGAAAGATCCGTTAATTCCTTTACTGATAGCATAAGGGATAAACGTAAGCCAGGGATCATAGCGGAGTTTAAGCGGAAGTCACCATCGGAAGGTATAATCAATGTTGAAGTCGATGTAACTGAGGTCACCTCTGGATATACAACATATGGAGCAAGCGCTTTGTCCGTACTGACAGAAGGGGGGGGCTTTGGTGGTAGCAGCTATGATCTGGATCTTGCAAGAAACAACAAAGATATTCCGTTGCTGCGCAAAGATTTTATTATAGATGAATACCAGGTAGCAGAGTCAAAAGCTATAGGGGCAGATGTGATCTTACTTATTGCAGCGGTTTTGAAACCCAAGGAAGTACAGCAGCTTGCTCGCTTTGCCCATAGTTTAGGATTACAGGTAATATTGGAAATTCATACACAAGAGGAGCTCGATAGGTTTTGTCCTGGTATAGATGCAGTAGGTGTAAACAACAGGAACCTGAAAGCTTTCACAACAAATATTCAGCAATCCATAAACTTGTATCCACATCTGCCGGCGGAAGCGGTAAAGCTATCTGAAAGCGGAATAAAAACACCAGCCGATGCACGACTATTGCTCCAGGCGGGTTTTGATGGATTGCTTATAGGAAGTTTATTTATGAGGGAAAGCGCACCCCATCTCGCATTTGCAGATTTTATAAAAAGCTTGAAAAGATGAAAGTAAAAATTTGTGGCCTTACGGAAAAGCAAAATTTATTAGACGTGCTATCCCTATGTCCTGACTATATAGGATTAAATTTTTATCCTGGTTCTAAGCGCTCTGCAAGAGACAATAAAGAACTGATATCCTTAATGCATTCAATTACCGATGCCTGTAAAACGGGCGTTTTTGTAAATGAACGGCGAGAGACAATTCTTGAAACAGTGAATGTCTATAAACTGGATTGTGTACAGCTTCATGGTGATGAACCGCCTGTTGCTTGTGCTGCAGTCAATGCATCAAATCCGGTTATAAAAGCCTTTCAGATGATCCCTGCTTTTGACTTTAAACAATTGCATGATTACGTTGGAAGCTGTACCTACTTTCTTTTTGATAACCCTTCTGCAGGTTACGGGGGAAGCGGTCAGTGCTTTGACTGGAACGTATTGCTTAACAAAGAAATACCACTCCCGTTTTTCCTTTCCGGTGGTATTGGATTCAATCATGTGGCGCAGCTTAAAAATTTTAGACACGATCAGTTAATCGGTGTTGACGTCAATAGCAAATTTGAACAATCACCAGGCGTGAAAAATATTAATGATTTAAAAGCATTTATTCATGAAATACGAAATTGATGCAAATGGCTACTATGGAACATTTGGCGGAGCTTATGTTCCTGAGATACTGTATGCTAATATCAGTGAATTAAAACAATGTTTTCATAGCATGAGGAAGGAGGCGGAATTCTGTGCGGAATATGACCAACTATTGCGAGATTATGTTGGCCGGCCTTCGCCTTTATATTTAGCTGAGAGGCTATCGGCAGAGTATCAGACTCATATTTACCTGAAGCGGGAAGATCTGAACCATACCGGTGCTCATAAGATCAATAACACCATAGGCCAGGCATTATTAGCCAAACGTATGGGCAAATCACACATCATTGCAGAAACTGGAGCAGGCCAGCATGGCGTGGCTACAGCTACAGTGGCAGCTCTGATGAATATGGAATGCACCGTTTTTATGGGAGCAACAGATATAGCAAGGCAAATGCCGAATGTAGAAAAAATGCGTTTGCTTGGCGCAAACGTTATTCCGGTTATGAGTGGAAGCAAAACGCTGAAAGATGCTGCCAATGAAGCGATCCGGTATTGGATACACCATCCTTCGGATGCACATTATATTATTGGATCAGTCATTGGTCCCGATCCGTATCCTGAAATGGTAACTCATTTTCAAAGTATTATCAGTGCTGAGATTCGTAAGCAATTATACCTTAAAACAGGAACGGCGATACCGGATGCTGTTATTGCTTGTGTAGGCGGTGGTAGCAATGCGGCTGGTGCATTTTATCATTTCCTCGAAGAGGAACAGGTAAGACTTATCGCTGTTGAAGCAGCAGGTAAAGGTGTCTGCTCGGGAGAGACAGCAGCAACTACAGTGGCAGGCACTCCCGGTATTATACATGGCAGTAAGACATTGCTTATGCAAAACAAAGATGGTCAGATCATTGAGCCATACAGCATTTCAGCAGGCTTGGATTATCCGGGTATAGGCCCTTTACATGCACATCTGCATGCAACCGGAAGGGCTGAATTCCTTCGTGCGACAGATGAAGAGGCTTTGCAGGCTGGCTTCCGGTTAATGAAAATGGAAGGTATTATTCCAGCTATTGAATCGGCACATGCACTGGCTGCATTGGAGCAATTATCATTTTCACGGAATGAACATATCATTGTATGCCTTTCCGGCAGGGGCGATAAGGATCTGGCAACTTATATTAATGCAGCAAAATAAAGATCTTACAAAACAAATTATAGAAACGATGAACCGCATACAGTCTTTATTCCAAAGTAAGGAGCAGAGTGTCTTATCCTTTTATTGCACCGCAGGTTATCCGGCATTAAAAGATACTGTTCCTTTGATACTGGAACTGGAAGCGTCCGGTGCAGACATGATTGAAATCGGTATACCCTTTTCAGATCCTCTTGCAGATGGTCCGGTAATACAACAAAGCAGCCAAACAGCCTTGACCAACGGGATGTCTATACCGGAATTATTTTTGCAATTAAAAGATATTAGACAAAAGACCAACATTCCGCTCCTGCTTATGGGGTATCTTAACCCGATCATGCAATATGGAATAAGATCCTTTTGCAAAGATGCAAGCACCTGCGGTATTGATGGATTGATTATCCCGGACCTGCCACTCCTGGTTTATGAAGTGGAATGGAAAAGTATCATGGAAGAATACCAGTTGAACATGATATTTTTGATCACACCACATACCACATCAGAACGTATCCGTGAAATTGACCGGCTTAGCAAAGGATTTATTTATATGGTGACCTCGGCAGCTACTACGGGTAGTGGCCTGGTATTTGATGACTCTTTGAAAACTTATTTTAGGACTGTACAAAATATGAAACTTAGTAATCCAATTATTGCCGGATTTGGGATTAGTAATAAAGCGGATTTTGACCAGGTTTGTCATTATACTAATGGTGCAATTATAGGTAGTGGACTTATCCGAGTGCTGGGGAATTGTTCTGGAGGTTTTGGCAGGCCTGTCAGGGATTTTGTGGAACCCTTTTACTAAAGCAGCTCTGATTGTTCCGGAAACGATATCTTGTTAATAACCTGCACAAAAGGCTTTAACTTTGGATGTTTTTAATCCGGTAAACTAAGATTTGCAGGAATATAAATTTTGCGTGGATATACATGCAACAATTAAAATAAACTAATGGAAATTTTACCAATAGATAAACAAAGGACAGTTGAACTTTTAAATAAACGGCCTTTAATCATATCAGGGCCTTGTAGTGCAGAAACCGAAGAACAAGTAGTACAAACAGCTTTACGACTTAAACAAACTGGTAAGGTAGATGTACTGCGCGCAGGTATATGGAAGCCTCGTACCCGGCCTGGTAATTTTGAAGGCGTAGGAAGTATAGGGCTGCCCTGGTTGCAAAAAGCAAAACAACTGACGGGCTTGCCTTTCGCGGTAGAAGTGGCTACAGCAAAGCAACTGGAGGATGCATTGAAGCATGATACAGACATAGTTTGGATAGGAGCACGTACTACCGCCAATCCCTTTAGCGTGCAGGAAATTGCCGATGCATTGAAAGGTGTCGATATTCCGGTTCTTATTAAAAACCCTGTAAATCCGGATATGGAACTTTGGACAGGAGCTTTGGAAAGGGTAGTGAAGGCCGGTATAAAAAATATTGCATTGGTCCATCGCGGATTTTCTTCTTATGGTGATAGCGAATTCAGAAATGCGCCCATGTGGCAATTGGCTATTGAAATGAAACGAAGGTTTCCTGGACTTCCCTTTATCATTGATCCTTCTCATATTTGTGGCAACAGGCACATGCTCCAGGAAATTACGCAGAATGCCATTGACCTCGATTATGATGGTGTTATTATTGAGAGCCATATTGATCCGGACAATGCCTGGAGCGATGCCAGTCAACAAATCACACCCGAGCGGTTAAAGGAATTGCTGGAAGATATTGTATGGAGAAAAGAGAGAATTACCTCTGAAGAATTACATGCACAGCTTGAAAAATTAAGAAGGCAGATTGACAGGCTTGACGATGAAATTCTGCAACTACTCCATCATCGTATGAAAATTTCAGAACAGATTGGTCTATATAAAAAAGATAATAACATTACCATATTGCAAACAGAACGTTGGAATCAAATATTGGAAAGGGTTTGTAAAAATGGAGAGAAAGCCGGACTGAGTAAAGAATTTATCACACAATATTTCGATGCTATACATATGGAAAGTATCAAGCATCAGGATGCGATAATGAATGAACATGGATAAGATGGAAGATAAAAATGTTCCTAGAAGGTCGCGACTGGCCAACAGCAGGTCAATATTTCAAGTCTCGATATTTGTAGCCGTTTTGACAATTGTGGCTATATGGTTATTAGGACTTGGTGTTCATAGAACTTTATTTATTAACTCTCTACTATCCGTTTCTATTTTGTCAATTGCCTTTCTATTATTCATTACAATAGGGCTGTATCGTGGTGTTAAACTTAGAGATAATGTAGGAAGAGTAATTGATAAATTCCGTTTCAGAAACTTCCCGGATCTAATCGGTTCGGGCGATGTAGAAAGCTTTGATGTAGTAAGTATATTAGCCTGGTTACTTGCAGGTATAATTCTTACATTCTTATTGTGGTTATTAGGAAATATGTTCATATTCTTGATCCTGGTTTTTATAGCAATGTTATATTGGATCTTTTTCAGGGCTTTAAGGCTGATCTTCAAAAAATCATCTGTGTGTACAGGGGATTTTTTCAGAAGTTTAGGTTACGCTTTATTCTATACTGTTTTGTATAACTTCTGGATATATGGCATTATAATGGGAGCGCATTATTTTATCAATGCATAAAGATTATTTAAAAGGAACTATGCAGCAACAGACAATTGATTTCACTTCATCGGCAACCACTTTATATTTTGATGCTTCCTTCAAAATATTAAAGGAGCTGGCGCCTACGGAGCATAGTTTTATTATAACGGACGAAAACCTGATGTTTCATTACCAGGACGAATTCAAGCCCTGGAAAGTAATTACAATTCCTGCCGGAGAGGAATCCAAAAGCCTGAATATACTGGATGATATCATTCGTCAGCTCATTGCTTTAGAAGCAGGCCGTGATGCAATCATCATTGGTATTGGTGGTGGTGTGGTAACTGATATTGCAGGATTTGTAGCAGGTATTTACAAACGTGGTGTACGATGTGGCTTTGTTCCCACTTCTATTCTGGCCATGGTCGATGCTGCTATTGGTGGCAAGAACGGATTGGATATAGGTGAGTATAAAAACATGATGGGTTTAATAAAGCAACCTGAATTTTTGTTGTGCGATTATAGTTTACTGAAATCATTGCCACAGGAAGAATGGATAAATGGTTTTGCCGAGATCATTAAACATGCCTGTATTTGCGATGCAGAAATGTTCGCTCTTTTGGAACGTTATGACATTAAAGATTTTCAAAAAGACAGAGCATTGCTTCATACGCTCATTAGCCGTAATACTTTGCTGAAAGCAGGTGTAGTGCAAGCAGATGAATGGGAAACCGGCGAGCGGAAAAAATTAAACTTTGGCCATACACTGGCACACGCTATTGAAAACGTTTATCAATTACCACATGGCCATGCGGTGAGTATCGGGATGGCTTTTGCTGCAAACCTATCTAAAGAGTTTTTGAGATTTGATCAGGCGAAAAGAATCACGGATCTCTTAGAAAAATATAAACTTCCGGTATCTTTTCCATATGATAGAAAACAAGCATTGAATAATATGTTGGTGGATAAAAAAAGGGAGCAGGATAGCATAAGTTATATTTTGTTATCCGAAATTGGGAAAGCAATAACTCATCCAATTGCAATTGACGAGATCAGGAAGATTTTAAATTAAACAATGGAAGTAATCATAAATCCAGCAACTATAAAGGGAACCGTTTTTGCTCCGGCCTCTAAAAGTGTAATGCAGCGTGCCTGTGCAGCGGCTTTGTTGCGCAATGGTGAAACTGTAATTCATAATTATGGAAGATCAGAAGATGATAAGGCGGCCATCAATATTATTCAGCAACTAGGAGCGGAAATTATCTATATTAACGATCGATCTTTGAAGATTATTTCCAATGGTAAAGTTGAAGTGAAAACTGGTGCTGTACTGGATTGTGGAGAAAGTGGCTTATCCTTGAGAATGTTCACACCCATTGCTGCGCTTTCAGATCAGGAGATTTCAATTTTAGCGAAAGGCAGCCTGGCTAAAAGACCTGGCCATTTTTTTGAAGAAGTATTACCACAATTGAATGTTGCGTTATTAAGTCCGTCTGGAACATTTCCTATACGTATAAAGGGCCCGTTGAAACCTGAAAATATACAACTGGACGGCTCTGTAACTTCACAATTTTTAACCGGCCTTCTTTTTGCTTTTTCAGTTGCAGCAGAACTTGAGGTAAGCATTGAAACGACATCCTTAAAAAGTAAACCTTATATAGACCTTACCTTAAAGGTCATGGAAGAATTTAAAATGAAACTGCCTGCGCATAAGAATTACAATGAATTTCATTTTAAGAAAGAAGAAAGAAGTGAAGATAAAAAAGTGTTGGAATATACTATAGAGGGTGATTGGAGCAATGCAGCTTTTCTCTTAGTAGCAGGTGCTATTGCAGGTAATGTTACTATTAAAGGATTAGATGTTTTTACAGCACAAGGCGATAAAAAAATACTGGAAGCCTTGCAGGACTGCGGCTGCAGGCTTTCCATACAGGCAGAACAAATTGAAGTAACTAATCAACCTTTAAAGGCCTTTCATTTTGATGCAACGGATTGCCCCGATCTTTTCCCTCCTTTAGCTGTTCTTGCTGCGTGCTGTTCCGGCACCAGTGTGATAGAAGGCGTACATCGCCTGGCATATAAGGAAAGTAACCGGGCAGAAACATTACAGCAGGAATTTGCAAAGCTCGGTGTTGTTATTGATATTCAGGACGATAAAATGATTATAAAAGGTGGAAGTAAAATAAACGCTGCAGCATTACATTCACACAATGATCATCGTATTGCTATGGCTGGTGCTGTACTTGCATTGAAGGCTGAAGGTGATGTAACGATTGATGGATCCGAAGCCGTAAATAAATCTTATCCTGATTTTTACCATGATCTGGCAAAGCTTTGCGACAATAAATTACGATAGAAAATAAAGGGCTATGAATACATTTGGAAATATCTTTAAAGTTTCAGTTTTCGGCGAGTCCCATGGCCCTTGTGTAGGGGTAACTCTTGATGGTGTGCCCGCCGGAATATCATTGAATATTTCTGATTTTTTACCAGATCTGGAGCGGCGCAAAGGCGGCTTGCAAAAAGGAACCACGCCACGTAAGGAAGATGATTTGCCTATATTTCAAAGTGGTTTCTATAACGGCTATACAACCGGTGCACCATTAACGATCATCTTTGAGAATAATAATGTGCGCAGCGCGGATTATGAAAAGCAAAGAGCCATCCCGAGGCCTGGTCACGCCGATTTTGTTGCGCACGTAAAGTATGGTGGGTTTGAAGATTATCGTGGTAGTGGCCATTTCAGCGCGAGACTTACGGTAGGTATTGTAGCAGCGGGCGTTATTGCAAAGAAATTATTGAACGCTGTGAAGATTACTGCTAATATTACGGAAGTAGGCGGAAAAGAAGATGTTGAGGCAGGCTTGCAAAGAGCTATAGCTGCAAAAGATAGTGTTGGTGGTATTATTGAATGCAGGGCTACCGAGCTTCCTGTAGGTTTGGGTGAACCCTTTTGGGATAGTGTAGAATCATTGATAGCACACGCAATGTTTGCTATACCCGCAGTGAAGGGTGTGGAATTTGGTGCGGGATTTGCTGCTGCAAAAATGTTTGGTAGCGAGCACAACGATGCTATAGAAGATCTATCGGGGAAAACAAAAACCAATAATGCTGGCGGGGTTGTTGGAGGCATTAGCAATGGTAATGAACTTATTTTTCGTATTGCCATAAAACCTACTTCATCTACACCTAAGGAACAACAATCTTTAAATACAGAAACAAATACAATGGAAACCTTTTCCGTAAAGGGAAGACATGATCTTTGCGTAGCACTACGTGTACCGGTAATTGTAGAAGCGATGACGGCAATTGTACTTGCAGATTTATTTCTGATTAATAATGCATTGGCAAACCCTATAAGGGTTTAAAACCCTTATAGGGTTGATAAACGCAATAGTTATTACCACAGAAACGTTGAAGTAGGCTGGCTTTTCAGCATGAAATATCAGCATTAAATAATTAAGCATTAATTTTGCCCCTTGTTATGAAATTATTCAGGTTAATTCCTTTATGGATATTGATGTTTGCGCTTCCGCTTATTGGAGGCTGTGGTGTTTATAGTCTTACAGGTGCCAGTATTTCAGGTAAAACGATAAATATCCGGACGTTGGAAAACCGCGCGTTAAATGTTGCACCAAGTCTTGCCACGGTACTTACAGATAAGCTGCGTAATCGTATCCTATCCCAGACTGGCCTGGCTGCTGTAAATACAGAGGCTGCTGATTATGATATGAAAGGTACTATTACCAGTTATGTTGTTTCTACTGCGGGGGTACAGTCTGTAAATGGTATTGCTCAAGGTTCTACCAATAGACTTACCGTAACCGTTGAAGTAGATTTTAAGAATAAGCTTGATGATAAAGCCAGTTTTAAACAATCCTTCAGTCGTTTTTATGATTTTAAGGCGGACCAGCAACTGCTCTCTATTGAAGCTGCAGCTATAGATGATATAGGAAATCAGATAGCAGATGATATTTTCAATAAAGCTTTTGTAAATTGGTAAGCGAAAGCTTTTAGTACATTAAAAAGATACCCATTGATTACTACAGATAGAATATCTGCCTGGCTTAAAGAGCCGCACCAATTGCAGGAAGTATCTCCTAAAGCATTGCTTCAGTTTGCTAAGGAGTACCCGTATTTTACCCCCGCACATTACTTGCTTTTTATAAGTGCTAAGCAAATGCCGGAAGCAGTACATGCTTTGCAGCAAGCCAATCCGGTTAACCCGATACTATTAAGTAAGCTGATCAGAGCGGCAGAAGAAGTGCCTGAAATGCCTGAAGCGGAACCTATTATTCCGGAAATCATTGAATCAGAAACGATTGAAGTAAGAGATGAGATATGGATACAGCCGGCATCAGCAGATGATTATTTTTTGCAGCAAGGCATTCGTGTATCGAATGAATTACCTGAGGCTGAGGAGATTTTACATCAGGAACAAACTGAAGAAGAAAAAGAAAAAGCACTTATGGTTGTAATGAGTTTTTCAGAATGGCTGAAACATATTAGTTCGCACAACAAAAAAGCGAAAGAAGAGGAAGCCGATAAGAAGGCATTAAAAACAATGTGGCAGCAGCAAAAGCTGGCAGCAGCTATTGAAGAAGAAAGTGATGAAATTCCGGAACAGGTATTTGAAATGGCAGTAAATTCAATATCCCGGAAAGATGAGCTGGTAAGTGAATCGCTGGCAGAAGTTTACGCAAAACAGGGAAAGAAAGAAAAAGCAATTGGTATGTATCAGAAATTAAGTTTGCTTAATCCTGAAAAAAATACTTATTTTGCTGCCAAAATAGAAAATTTACAAAAAGATTTATAAAAAATGACCACGTTATTAATTATAGTTATTATTCTTGCCTGTGTAGTGTTAGGTTTCTTTGTGTTGGTTCAGAAGCCAAAAGGTGGTGGTCTATCCGGTACTTTCGGTAGTTTAGGTACCCAGGTAATGGGTGTTAAGCAGTCGGGAGATATTATGGAGAAAGGTACATGGTACACAATGGCCATCATTGCAGTTTTATGCATTGGTACCGTTTTTACCTTAGGTATTATCAGTCCTGAAAAAGCAGCCAAAGAACAACAACAAGCTGAACAGAAAGCCGCACAACAACAAGGTGCTCCTCAAGGGACTCCGCAGCAAGCTCCAGCAAAATAAATTAGTCGTTAATTCATTTGTTAAACCCGCTTATTTTAAGCGGGTTTTTCGCTTGTTTAAACGAACCTTGGTTTCTTTTGTCTAAATTCGTCTTACATAGGAACAGACTAAACTATCAGATAAAAACATGAAATTCTTTTTTGCCGCGATCATCGCAATACTATTTGTCCCTTTTTCTGGAAAAGCCCAGATTACTCCTGCTACTTCCAGCAACAATCCTGTTCATTGGACATTTTCTATAAAAAAAATGGATACTGATGTCTTTCGATTTGAAGCAAAAGCAACATTGGATAAAGGTTATCACGTATGGGCGCAAGACCCTGGTGGCGATGGTTCATTGATTCCTACAAGTTTTACGGCTGAACAATTACAAAATGGTGGCTGGACAGGAGATTGGAAAGAAGTAGAGCAACCAAAGATCGCCAAAATGGATTTTATTGACGGAGCTGTACGCTGGCATGAAAAAACAGTTACTTTTTATCGTGATTTCAAAGGCAAACGAGGCGATAAAGTTAAAGGAGCTGTGCAATACCAGAGCTGTAATGATAAAATGTGTTTTCCGCCGGCTATTGAAAACTTTGTAGTGCTGGTTAATTAATAGAATTTCAAAAGTCCAATCAGAAACTTTCCATGAGTTTTAAATTTTTGGAAAGTTATAATAGAAAGCCCTATCCGTTATGGACAGGGCTTTCTCGTGTCGTAAAAAAATAGTTAAAACCTTTTTACCAATTCCCAAAGTACTACACCCACCGTAACAGAGATATTAAGTGAATGTTTGGTACCCCATTGCGGAATTTCAATACAACCATCACACATTGCAAGCGCAGCATCACTTACACCTGATACTTCATTTCCAAAAATGAGTGCTATTTTTTCATCCGATGGAAAGGAAATATCCTGGAGGGAAATGCTATTGTGCACCTGCTCTACAGCCCATATCTTATATCCTTCTTTACGCAGATTTTCTAATGCAATGATTATCTGCTCTTCATACAACCAGGGAACTGTTTCTGTAGCACCCAGTGCCGTTTTATGAATATCGCGATGAGGCGGGCGGGGTGTATAGCCACACAAATAAATGCCTTTAGCATTAAATGCATCTGCTGTACGGAAAGTAGAACCTACGTTGTGCATGCTCCGAACATCATCCAATACAAGATACACCGGAAACCTGGAAGCATCAGAAACAGAGCCGGCATCAGCCCTGTTCAATTCATTCATGGTCTTTTTACTGAAATTTAATGTTGACATAGCCTGCAAAGAAAAGAAATGTTGCTTTGATAAAAGGATTGTTTCCTAATTTTGCAATAAAGAAACCAAATCAGAACAATTCCGGTAAACGTAAAAAATATAACTATGGAACCGTATCAAAAGACAATGTCGGAATTCAATCCCTGGAAACAGGAGGAGTTCGATACCGATGTGTTGGATGCGTTATTGCATAACCTCATTATCTGGAATGATGAGGTAAATACTTTTGATTGGGTAATTGAATCGTTGATAGATGTATGTTCTCATACACAGGAACAGGCAGAGCAATGCGCTTTGCTGATTCATTACCAGGGAAAATACGCAGTGAAAAAAGGAAATTTTGACACGCTGCGACCCATGTGCGAAGCGCTTATAGACAGAGGAATCAACTCTACAATAGATAATTAAAAAAGACGCGTTCATCGCGTCTTTTTTAATGTCATTTTATTGCCGAAATATTCATCAGAGAACCCTATAAGGGTTTTAAACCCTTATAGGGTTAGAAGGTTGCATTACTTTCTTTACCGGTTGGTTTATGCGACGTGATGAACAATAATATAAAGGTTATCGCTGCATTTATAATCAGCAATTCCACACCTATCTTATAACCACCAAACATGCTTTCAGACAAGTGTTGCAGGCTTGCAGCAGCCTCCGGAGCTATAGAAACTTTAGGTAAATACCATTGATAATTATTGATCACATCGAGTACCAGGGTCAGGCATAAAGCAACGATGCAGATCAGTAATGGTAATTTTTGTGCTACAACTCTTTTGGTTAATATACCAAAAGCAAATAAACCCAGTAAAGGGCCATAGGTAAAGCCAGCCAGTTTCAGCAAAATATCGATCAACGAGCCATTATCCACCTCCCGGAAGAAGAACACACAAAGCAGGAATATTACGGCAAAAACATTGTGGACAATAAGCCTTGTTCTTGTTTTTTTCTTTTCGTCAACATCATTTTTATCAGCTGAAAAACCATGACTGTTCTTCATCTTCATACCTAAAATGTCGATGCAAAAAGATGAGGTGAGCGCAGTAAGCGCACCATCTGCACTTGGGAATAACGCTGATATAAGTCCGATAACGAAGCAAACGGTAATAAAGAATGGCAGACCACTTTGCAAGGCAACGGCAGGGAAAAGATTATCGCCCTTGGCATCAATACCATTAGCCGAAGCATACATCGCCAGCACACCACCTAAAAACAGGAAGATAAATACGACGATCATTTGCAGGGTACCCATCACCACCATATTCTTTTGGGAATCTTTCAGGTTGCTTACACTAATGTTTTTCTGCATCATTTCCTGATCGAGGCCAGTCATGGCAATGGTAATGAAAGCACCGCCCAGTATTTGTTTCAGGAAATAATTTCCTGGCATGGGATCTGTAGCAAAAATTTTGGTCATGCCTTTATCTGCAACGGCAGTCCAGGCCTCACCCAGAGATAAACCTAATTGACCGGCAAGATAATATAAGCTTACGATCAATGCCAGAAGCATAAAAGTAGTTTGCAAAGTATCGGTCCAAACGATGGTTTTCACACCACCTTTGAAGGTATACAACAGGATCAATCCAAGAATAACAATAGCGGTTACTTCAAAAGAAATGCCAAGGTCTTTTAATACAAATAATTCCAACACTTTTATTACCAGGTAAAGGCGCAAAGTAGCACCCAGCGTGCGGGACAGAATAAAGAAGAACGCCCCGGTTTTGTGTGCATTTACACCAAGTCTTTTCTCCAGGTAAGTATAAATAGAAGTGAGCTGCATTTTGTAATAAACCGGCAGCAACACATAGGCAACAATGAAATACCCGATCCAGTAACCCAATACTACCTGGAAGTAACCAAAAGCACCACCACCAACTGTTCCGGGTACGCTGATAAACGTCATGCCGGATAGCGAAGTGCCGATCATACCGAAGGCTACCAGCCACCATTTACTGCTGCGGTTGCCTACAAAAAACGATTCATTATTACTTCCCCGGGCGGTGTAAAAAGCAACACCCAACAACAGGATAAAGTAAGCCAGAATAATGAATAGTAATATTTGCTGTTGACTCATGAATTAACGGTATTTAATCAGTTTTACACAAAAATAAAGAGCGCAAATGTACAGGTAATTGAAGGAAAATTTCCCGGACCTTTCCCGCTTTGGTTAGTGGAGATGAGCCAGGGTATAAACAAGAAAACCGCCCATCAACAGGATAAACAATATTGAATTAATGAAGAAAATAAGAGACGCTTTCAACCAGGAAATGATTTTACGTTCTTCATACATTTTACGATGTGCCCGGTAATAATAGTAAACACTCCAAAACCAAAGGATGAATATTGAAAAGAATGAAACTACTTCAGGATTTACGATATAATGCCAGGGTATAAGCTCAGTGATGATGGAAATAATAGTAAAGAGCAGTAAAATGAACGCAAAATAATGCAACGTAAAAATAGCGTGATCAAAATACAGCCATCTTTTCTTGCCATGAAAAAGCCATAATACAAATGCGAAAAGAGGGAGGAAAAGAAATATGACTTTAGGGAAATTATGATTAAAGCTTTCGGAAATCTTTTCCTTAAACTGACTGGATGACAAATGACTTAATTCCAGGCTTTTCCGGGTAAAATAGCGCGTTACAAAGCCATCTTTTTTAGCTTTTGGCAAGGTACTTTGAATAGAATCATACTCAGCTATGGAGGCATATTTAGGCTTTAATGTTACCACGGTATCCCTTTCCCCCATGTCCATATCCTTCGCTTCCGCTGCCGTAAGATGTATAGCTCTATCATGGTCAGGTGTCCAGTTTGCGGATGCATTAATGAGTTTTCTGCTGGCTTCATTTTGCGTTTCTTCATTAAAATCGGGCAGTACAGCCGGAATAAAAAAGGCAAGGAAACTGATAAAAATATAAAGCTTTACCGGCGCAACGTAGGTTACTCTTTTGCCGGCCAGGTAAGTTTTGGTAAGATAAGCCGGACGAAAAAGTAAATACTTGATCGTCTTCCAGAAATTGCCTTCATAATGCGTAAAATCTTCAATAAAATGGCGGAGCAAATGGCCGAAAGACTGACGCGTTTCTACATTTTCCTGTCCGCAATAAGTACAGAAACGTTCAGGCACGGTATGTTCGCAATTCTGACAAATATTATCCTTGCGTAAATGATGTTTGCTCATATGAAGGGCTGAATGGGGCTACAAGAAATGAAAATTTGTCCATAAGGCAAAATCCTTAGCACAAAAAACCGCAGCCTTACGGTCTGCGGTTATGTTCCAAGCAATATTTTTTTAAAAACCAAGCATAAAACCAACACGGATATCAACTCTGTCGGCATAAGGACTTATGGAGTAACGTGCGCCGGTATTATCTGTTCTCATATTACTCGGGATATCCTGAAGCACATCGTACATAGCCATAATATACATAGAAGCATATTCGCCTATAGGTTGACGGAAACCACCACCTAAAAGCAAACTGGGAACAGTAACTCTCTTCTTTGCGGGCATATACCAGCCATCTTTATCTTTTGTATAACCACCGCTGGCATCATAATAGCTAAGGTTATTCATCTCAAATTCGGCCTGGACCATAATGTTGGGGATAATTATATATCTACCCCATATGCTTCCGGTATAAATGGACTGGGAAAGCGGACGATATCCTTCCTGGTTAGTATTTAGATTAATGGTATAAATACCTTCCTTTTGGCGAAAATAATTATAACCCAAAGAAATACCAGCCGCAAAATTATCCGTAATACGATAACCTACAGATGGCGCAACATAAATATTGGTAACAGAACCGAAAGTCAATCCCAGATTACCTCCGAAGACCATGCGGCTAAAGTCAAATCCTTTTTTCTGCTGGTTCTGTTTGTATCTTGCTTGTCCTACTTTACCACTGCTGTTGTATGTCTCCTGTGCCTGGCTGTTTACAACGCATAGACCCAGAAGTGCTATTAAAATAATTCGTTTCATATATCGATTTTCAAATTGCGGTACAAAGTTAACCAATTAACCTATTCCTCATGGAATCACTTTATCCTATGCGCAGTTACATTATATCACCTTGCCGGGATTTAAAATGCCTTTAGGATCAAAAATATGCTTGATTTGCCGCATCAAATTCATTTGCACCTCGTTAAATACAATATCCATATAAGGCCGCTGCACATAACCAATGCCATGTTCGCCGGAAATAGTTCCGTTTACGGAATGAACATAACTGAAAATTTCCCGTATTGCCTGCGATAACTCATTATTCCAGAACGCATCACTCAAGTCTCCCTTAACAATATTGACATGCAAATTACCATCGCCTGCATGACCATAGCAAACGGAAGAAAAACCATATTTATTGCCTATCGCTTTCACCGTTTTTAATAGTTCAGGTAGGTAAGCACGGGGCACTACAGTATCTTCTTCTTTGTAAATAGATCCGCTTTTTACCGCTTCTCCCACCACACGGCGCAACCTCCACAATTCTGCTTTTTGCTGGCTGCTTTCTGCAAACAGTATTTCGCCCGTAGCAAACTGTTCCATTAATCCGGCTATGCCTTCCATTTCACCAAACAATACTTCCTTGTTATTTCCATCAACCTCTATCAGCAAATGAGCCTGTATATCTTCTGGCACAGTAATGCTGCTATTGCCCAGGAAATTCAATGCACAGGTAAGTGCATCGCGCTCCATAAACTCTAATGCCGATGGTGTATAGCCGGCCAGCATAATTTTATTTACCGCTGTGGCAGCATCTTCTGCGTTTTGAAATGGTATCAGCATCAGCAGATTTTCTGTCGGGTAGGGAATAAGCTTCAGTACTATTTTAGTAATAATGGCCAGTGTGCCTTCACTACCTACCAGTAATTGTGTGAGGTTGTAACCCGTAGCATTTTTAAGTGTATTAGCACCTGTCCAGATGATCTCTCCGTTGGGTAATACCACTTCAAGGTTCAGTACGTAATCTTTAACTGTACCATATTTTACAGCTCTGGGGCCACCACTATTTTCCGATACATTGCCACCTATAAAACAGGAACCACGGCTTGCAGGATCTACCGGGTAAAATAATCCATGTTCCATCACAGCATTTTGCAATTCTTCCGTAATGATGCCCGGCTCCGTAATTACCTGGAAATTCTGAATATCAATGTTAATGATCTTGTTCATACGGCGCATATCCAGGCATACACCGCCGTGTATAGGTAATGCGCCACCACTAAGGCCTGTACCTGCACCACGGGGCGTTACAGCTATTTGCTGTTCATTACACCAGGCCATTATTTTACTGATTTCTTCTGTACTTTGAGGCTGGAGTATTACTTCGGGTGGAAACACCAGATCTTCTGTTTCATCGGAAGAGCAGCGGCTTATATTTTCTTCGTCGGTAAGTATTCTCTCAGAAGGTAAAATCTTATGGAAAAAATCAAGATCCTGCTGCTCTATTTTTTTAAAAGACATTTTTACGGGGCAAATTTAATCATGGCAACAATGCCATTGCAAAAGTCGATTTTTTCCAAAGCATTCAAAAGATTAATTTTTCTCATAGCACATTTAAGCACGTCGTCATATCGACCGAAGCTATTCGACCGATAAAAGTGGATCGGCATCCGAACCCATATTAATAGGATAAACCGGAAAGCGTAGTGGAGATATCTCTTACAGCCCCTGAGATATCTCCACTACGCATTTTTCCATTTCGCTCCGCTGCATTACAAAAAGCTCCGGTCGATATGACGGGGTATTGTATCTGTATTGATTATTATAACCTTTATCGAATTTAGCAGGGAATTTACTTTTTCCTGTGCCTGCATACCTTATCTTTGCAGCCTCAAAAAAAATCTGACATTGTTTCATTCGACATTAAAAGATACAGAACAAACATTTATGCAATTTAATCCTTGGCACACAGTAAGTTATGGCGATATTTCCGGTGATCTTGTAAATGGCATCATCGAAATTCCCAAAGGCTCCCGTGCAAAATATGAACTGAATAAGGAGACCGGTATGCTGATGCTGGACCGTGTGCTGTATTCCTCCGTTTACTATCCTGCCAACTACGGCTTTATACCTCAAACTTATTGTGATGATGGAGATCCGCTGGATATCCTGATCCTTTCCCAGATAGAGATACAGCCATTATGTATGGTGCCTGCAAAAATTATTGGCGTAATGCGTATGCTGGATCAAGGTGAGGCCGATGATAAGCTGATAGCCGTTTGTGCCAACGATATGAGTGTAGCACACATCAACGATATTGCTGAACTTCCTGCTCACTTTCTGGCAGAAGTGCGCCAGTTTTTTGAAGAATATAAGGTATTGGAAAAGAAGGTAGTGAAGATCGAAGAATTCCAGGGTGCGAAGCTTGCTAAGAAGATATTTCAGCACGCTGTGAACGATTATAATGAGAAAATAAGACCAACATTGGATCTGTAGATAAATATTCCTGATATTACAAATTAAAAAGGCCAGCAATCTCCGTAGATTGCTGGCCTTTTTAATGCAACGTTTTCTTAGTAAAAGTTTCACTTCCATTTGTTAGCATTGTACTTCCACTTGTCAGCATCGTACTTCTGTATGTAAGTATGACACTTCGGCGTGCAAGCATCGTACTTCTGTATGTAAGTATGACACTTCGGCATGTAAGCATCGTACTTCCGTGTGTAAGGGTCGTACTTCCATGTGTAAGGGTTGTACTTCCCTATGTAAGAGTCGCACTTCCGTGTGTAAGGATCGCACTTCCATGTGCAAGGATCGTACTTCCATGTGTAAAGATCGTACTTCCGTATGTAAGGATCGCACTTCCGTGTGTAAGGGTCTAAATATAAAATAGTTCAATTAACCTCGCAGCGACGCCGCGCCGCTACGAGGTTTGGATTATGAAAATTGGGCACTTCTATAATCAGTAACGGTATAATTCCTGCTAACTTTCTTGCAAGCCAAAAATTAAAGGACATTTTTATTCGTAAATTCGCGGCTCTTACTTTTTAAAAACGACAGCATAAAAACATGTCTGATAATCATAAAAAATTGTTCCTGCTCGATGCTATGGCCTTGGTATATCGCGCTTATTATGCATTAATCCGTAGTCCACGTATTACCAGCAAAGGTCGCAATACCAACGCCCAGTTCGGATTTACCAATACCTTGTTCGACCTGATGCAAAAGGAAAAACCGACGCACATGGCCGTAGTTTGGGATACCCATGCACCCACTGAAAGGCATACCGATTTTACCGATTATAAAGCCAACCGTCAGGAAGCTCCGGAAGATCTTTTAGATGCCCTTCCCGATATTAAGCGTATTGTAAAGGCTTTCAATATTCCTTGCCTGGAGCTCGATGGTTTTGAAGCCGATGATATAGTAGGCACAGTTGCGCTGGAAGCTGCTGACAAAGGTTACCAGGTATTTATGGTAACGCCGGATAAAGATTATGGCCAGATCGTACGGGAGAATATTTTCATCTACAAACCTGGATATAAGGGTGGCACTTTTGAAATATTGGGTGAGAAAGACGTGTGCGAAAAATGGGGCATCAAAAACGTACATCAGGTAATAGATATCCTGGGACTTATGGGTGATGCCGTAGATAACATACCTGGCATACCCGGAGTAGGGGAGAAGACGGCCGCAAAATTACTGGCAGAGTATGATACGCTGGAAAATGTTTTGGCCAATGCTGATAATATTAAAGGTGCTTTAGGTGAAAAAATACGTAACGGAAAAGAGAGCGCCATTATTTCTAAAAAGCTGGCAACCATTATTACCAACGTTCCTATCGAATTCCACGAAGAAGATTTTCGGATGAAGGAATGGAACGAACCTGAACTGACAGAAGTATTTAATGATCTTGAATTCAGGGCCATTTCAAAACGTATTCTCGGAGAAGCCCGCCCTGTAGGTGATCCGGCTATTGCCAGCGGACAAAAAGATCTTTTTGGTAACGATGTTACTTCCCTGCCTTTGCCTTCAGGTTTACCTGCGCAGGCTGATCTGTTTGCAGCAATGGAAGACTTCAAAACCATTAATGATACAGCACATCAATACCATCTGTTACAGACTGAAGAAGAGATTCAGCAGTTTATACAGGATGCTTTACAGCAAAAGGAAATTTGCTTTGATACCGAAACTACAGGTACCGATGCTATGCGTGCCGAAATGGTAGGATTAAGTTTTGCCTGGAAAAAAGGAGAAGCTTATTACATTCCCTGTACTAGTAACGAAGTTGAGGTAAAAGCGCTGCTGGAAAAGCTAAGACCGTTGCTGGACAATGAAAATATATTGTGGATAGGGCAGAATGTCAAGTATGATCTGTTGATGTTGAAGAACTATGGCTTTGACCTGAAGGGGAAACATTTTGATACTATGCTGGCACATTATTCCATTGAGCCCGAAGGCAAGCGTGGCATGGATTTGCTAAGTATGAAGTACCTGCAATACCAACCGGTAAGTATCGAAACATTGATTGGCAAAAAGGGCAAAGGCCAGGGCAATATGCGCGATGTAGAAATAGCACAGGTAAAAGAATATGCTGCCGAAGATGCTGATATCACCTTGCAATTGAAGGAAGTATTTGAGCCTCTATTGATACAGGAAAATGTTACTGATCTTTTTGAAAAAGTAGAAAATCCATTAGTGCCCGTTCTTGCTGATATGGAATTTGAAGGGGTAGGTATTGATGTGCAATTCCTGGATGAATATTCGAAGGCATTAGGAACAGAAATTAAAGAAGCAGAACAAAAAGTATATGAGCAGGCCGGCGTTGAATTTAACCTGGCATCGCCCAAACAGTTGGGGGAAGTGCTTTTCGAGCGAATGAAACTAGATGAGAAAGCAAAGAAGACGAAGACCGGACAATATGCAACCGGTGAAGATGTATTGCAAAAACTTCGAGCAAAACATGAGATTGTAGACAGCATTCTCATCTTCCGGGAATACAGCAAACTGAAATCTACTTATGCAGATTCATTGCCTTTAATGGTTAATCCGAAGACGGGCCGTATTCATACTTCCTTCAATCAGTCAGTAGTAGTTACCGGAAGGTTGAGCAGCAATAACCCTAATCTACAGAACATACCTATTCGCACCGACCGTGGCCGTGAAATACGTAAAGCTTTTACCTCCCGCGATGAAAATCATGTATTGCTCTCTGCCGATTATTCGCAGATAGAATTACGTGTAGTAGCCGCTGTAAGTGGTGATGTAAGCATGATACAGGCTTTTAAAGAAAATAAAGATATTCACCGGGCTACCGCTGCCAAAGTGTATGGCATTACAGAAGATGAAGTGACTTTTGAACAAAGAAGAAATGCCAAAGCCGTAAACTTTGGTATCATTTATGGCCAGTCTGCATTTGGCCTTGCCGATAATCTGGGTATTAGCCGCACCGAAGCCAAGGAGATTATTGAAAACTATTTCAGGGAGTATCCATCCGTTAAGCAATACATGGACGACTCCATAGTATTTGGTAAAAAACATGGGTACGTAAAAACCCTGATGGGCCGCAGGATCAAGGTTGCGGATATTAATTCTTCCAACCAGACGGTAAGGGGTTTTGCAGAACGTGTTGCCATCAATGCACCTATACAAGGCTCCGCTGCCGATATGATTAAACTGGCTATGGTACGGATCAGTAAAGCATTGAAAGATGCCGGCGTTAAAGCCAGGATGGTATTACAGGTACATGATGAACTTGTATTTGAAGTACCATTGGATGAAATTGAGCAGGTTAAAACTATTGTATTGGATAATATGCAATCGGCCCTGGAACTGCCAAATGGCGTGCCGGTAACAGCAGAATCAGGCACAGGAAGAAATTGGCTTGCTGCACATTAATCCATGAAAAAAATGCTTGTTTTATAGTATAAATGCAGAACTTTGCAGAAGATATAGCGTTGCTATAATTAGCTTAAATTAAAAGAGATGATCGGAGAACCGGGGAAGAAGGAAATGCCAGCTGCAGAAGCAGAGGTTATGATGCAAAATCACTTTCTTTTGTGTGCAAGAATGTGCGAGTTTAAAAAATGCTGTAAGAAGTACAAAGAGGGTAAACGTTGTAAGAAATGTCCTAAGAAAAAGGACTAATGAAACTTTTATAAAAAATAAGAACCCGCCTTCAAGATAGAAGGCGGGTTCTTATTTTTTATATATTCTGGGTTAGCGTTTTTCAACAGTCTTTTTCCAATTATTCAGTTCTTTCTTTTTAGGTTGGGGTGCCTTATTGATTTTTAAATTTGCATCTTTCCCTAATTCTACCGGGTTAAGGTATTTTCCTTTATTTTCCGCTTCTTTTTCTACTACAGGTTGTACGCGGTGTGCATTGGCATAAGCATCTTTACGAATACCAGTAACCTGCCAGCTTACTTCTGTATTAGGTTCATTAGTACGGATCTGGAATTTGTTACCGGCTACTTTTTTACTGACAATGGCCTGTGCAAAAGTTCCGCCCATAACAGTAAGCTGATAACGGAAATCCTTATTCAGACTTTCAAAGTAATCAGGTAGTGTTACGGTTACATAGCCATTAGCATCTGTTACCGTATTACCATTATATACGTTCATCATATCGGGGCTTTCCACGAAAGAGTGATACAGATATTTATTGGCCGGATCCATCGGGTGATCAATTTTAAAGGTACCTGCTGATTTTGCCAGGCTACCCACTACCTGTACATCACCATCAAAGTAACCTGCATAATTGGTTGTACCCAGAAAAGCAGCACCATATACACCAAAGTTGGTAGTACCGTCATAAGCAAAGCCATACACACCATATTTAACACCGGCACTTGGGCCACCTTCGCTTGGACCTTGAAGGTAAGTGCTGGCAGTACCATACACTCCAATAGCAGTATCCTGTGAATAGGAATCTCCGTAAACTCCGAATACTGTGCCATCAATAGTATTTGCTTGTCCCATGCCGCGTACCCCTGCATTTCCGCCCAAACCTGTTAGCCCTACACCGATCGCTTGTGTTGATGATGGAAGCGACTCTCCGAATATAGCAATACCACCACCGGTAGCAGTATTTGTTGCTCTTATCACACCATTAGGAGTAAGGGTAGTACTGTTATATGTTGCTGATATAGCAACCGAATCTGTGGAAACAACCTGTAATTTAGAAATTGGAGTAATAGTCCCCAAACCAACACGACCTGAAGTCTCATAGAAAGCAGAATTGCCTACTGCAGTAGCAGAAGTGAACTTTGGAATATAATTAGTAGTACCATTTACACTGCCGCCACCGGAAGGAAGCGTTACACTATTTCCGTTAGAAATAGAAAGTGTAGATCCTGCTATGCTTAATGTTTGTGCATCAGCACCTGCAGGTCCTTGTGGTCCCGCTGGCCCGATAGGCCCTGCTGGACCCGCTGCTCCTGGTGCGCCTGTAGTACCTGCTGGTCCAATAGGTCCCACTGGTCCGGTGGCTCCTGTTAATCCTGTAGCACCAATAGGTCCCGCTGGTCCTGTTGGTCCGGTTAATCCAATTGCTCCTGTTGCTCCGGTAGCCCCAGTTGGCCCTGCCGGTCCTGTTAATCCAATTGGTCCAGTTGCACCTGTAGCACCAACTGGTCCTGTCGGACCTGCCACACCCTGTATTCCCGCTGGTCCTGCCGGTCCTGTTAATCCGATTGGGCCTATTGCACCTGTAGCGCCAACTGATCCTGCTGGTCCTGCCACACCTTGTATTCCCGCTGGTCCTACTGGTCCCTGAGGTCCTGTCGGTCCCGCTGGCCCTTGCGGCCCTACTGGTCCACCTGCTGGTCCTGCCGGCCCTTGTGGTCCAATCGGCCCTGCAACTCCTGGTGTACCTGGCACACCTTGAGCTCCTGCAGGTCCTGTTGCTCCGGTAGCCCCTGTTGTTCCGGCCGGGCCTTGTAACCCTTGAGGTCCTGCCGGTCCTGTAGCTCCTGCTGGCCCTTGTGCACCATCAACACCATCAATTCCATCTGCACCGTTTGCTCCCGCTGGCCCTGCAGGTCCCTGTGGGCCTGGTGTTCCACCGCCTGTCTGCGCATATAAGGCATAAGGTACGCTTAGTAATTGAGCCGCACCAAGGTCGGTATAACTCGTGCCACCTGCAGGGTCTATTTCTACTTTTACATATTTATTACCAGTACTCCAATCTATGGCAGCCATAGTGCCGGATACTATTGTGCCTCCGCCTATGGATACATTATACAGGCCATAAGTATTTGTAGTTACATTGTGCGCTTCGCTATACTCTACTGCTCCTGTAGCCGAACCATCGAGGATGGAAATGCGCAAGCCTATTGCTTGTCCTGCCAAAGGTGCTCCTGTACTATTTCGGGCTATGCCCTGGTAGTTGAATTTTTGAGGCGATTGTGCCTTTGCTCCCAAGCCCGTTATCATGATAAGAGCTATCAGCTGAAAAATGGTGACGATTTTTTTCATTTTGATTGTTTATGTGAAAATGTTGAAGGAAAAGTTATGGAATATGGGGAAACATATAAATGATTACACCTGTTTTGTGAACAGGTAATATGGATCTCATACAGTTATACGTAGCAGTTGTTATTGCAGCTTTTGGATTTTATACGCAGTGTTATAAGTTTTCCCTTTCTGAAGAAAACTGATGTTAAGCATATAAGTACTTGCAGCAAGATGCTTCAAACGGATGGCTTGCTTTTCTTTACCGGTAAGAAGGGTAAATTCAACCTGTTCAATGCTTCTGCCTAATGCATCATACAAATGGTAGGAAAGCTTTCCACCAGATGAAAATGAAGGTTGAAGAAAGACTACTTCTTCGGCAGGATTAGGAAAAATGTTCAGGTGATCTGCGAAAAAATCCTTGTCATCGATGCCTGTAGTTTTAGGCATCGGTTGCAAAACACCTTGCGTAACAATAATATTAGCGCTTGTTTTGGTTTCGACAAGTAACTCACCGATGGAAAATTCATGTGTATTTCCGGAAATGGTAGCACTGCCGCCGACAGTGTTGATTGTGCTGGGTCCAATGCTCTGAGACCATGCCGGTGACGTGCACAAGCATACTGAGCAGAAGATCAGAATTTTCTTTTTCATGGGATAAATCTGTTCTGGGTGAATAAATAATGCAACAAATTTAACAGTTCTTTTGATATATTTAGTCTTGAAGTAATATTTATATATATTATATGCCTATAAAATTGCGTTTCAATATATTTGGATTCTCTAATCTGTTTTTCTTGATTGCAAGGAATTGGGGTATATTACTTGCCTTTGATTTTTTGATTCTATTTATTAATATCATAGACCTCAAAAATTACATTGTTAAAACGAAATTTTCCTTTCATCTTTGCGTTAGTATATGATGCACTCCAAATTGAAACCGGGACTACTGATCACTGTATTATGTGCAGTGGTTTTGTTTGCCTGCAGTAAGTATAAGGATCCGCCGCCTGCGGGACAAGACGATCGACTAACCAATCCTTATTGTAATGACCCCAAAGCCGTAAATTATAACTGGGGCTTTCCCGGAATACCGGATAGTACGAAATGTATATATGCTGTCGATTCTTTTGAAGGGAACTGGATATTTAAAGATACTGTCCTATTACCTAATAATGATACTGCCGAAATTGTAGATAGAAATCTCACCTTTACTTCAACCGAGGATACTATTAAAACACACCTTGCAGTAACGGGCTGGTGCAACGGTACCACACCTTTTTACATTACTGCTAATAAGTATGGAAAGGCAAATGTAGACTCACTACCGGCAGGCGTTCCGGGGCAATTGTTATGTGTGTCTACAGATACGTTGAATGGTTATTTTAATAAGAGCCTTTATGGAAAGGATACTATGAAAATAGAACTTACCATAACGAATGCTGCAGGTACCAGGTACCACAAGGGTATAGCAATTAAACAATAAATATTTAGCCTTCGTAACAACGAAGGCTTTAATTTTTAGTAACCTTGTTTCATGGTTTTCCAACTGTCACCTGATATTATAATGTTTCCTGATCCCGCGTTGGCTGATGATGATGGACTGCTTGCCATTGGTGGAGATCTTTCGGAAGAACGACTTAAGCTTGCCTATAGCCACGGTATATTTCCCTGGTACAGCGAAGGTGAACCTATCCTTTGGTATTCGCCACAGGAGCGCTGTGTAATATTTCCGGAAAAGATAAAGGTGAGTAAGAGCATGGAACAAATATTTAAAAGAAACGTGTTCACCATTACTGTCGATCGTGATTTTAAATCTGTAATCATGCACTGCGCCAATGTGCCCCGCAAAGACCAGGATGGTACCTGGATAACCGATGATATGCAGCAGGCGTACATTAATCTTCATGAGAAAGGTATAGCACACAGTGTTGAAGTATGGAAAGAAAATAAACTGGCAGGAGGATTGTATGGACTCCAGATCAATAATGTCTTTTGTGGTGAAAGTATGTTCAGCAACGAACCTAATGCTTCTAAAACAGCGCTGATATGGCTTTGCAGGAATATGAATTTTACGTTGATAGATTGTCAATTGCCCAACCCGCACCTTATGAGTATGGGGGCGGAAATGATTAGCAGGGAAGAATATTTTGAGCTTTTGAGAAGATGATATCTTCTAGCAAGATATATTTAAGTAGCAATACGGTCCAAAAACTGGGCTTTATAAGTTGGCCCAATTGGGATACTGATATTGCTTTTGTCACGATTAATTAATAGTACCTGATTCCCTTCAATTGCTTTAATCTTTTGTAAAGAAATAATAAATGAATTGTGGATCCGGGCAAATGCTTTGGTGGGCAACAGGGTTTCCACATCTTTCATAGTCATTACTACCATGTGCTTCTCTGCACTACAATGAAAGGCAACATAATTTTTAAGCCCTTCTATATATTCAATGTCATTGAGGTCTATTTTAATCTGTTTTCCTTTGTGCTCACCTTTTATAAAAATATAGTCTCTTTCCTGTTTGGGAGTTGTGACGGGCTGGTTCGTTGATTTATATAGATCGTTAACTTTTTGTGCAGCTTTCAGAAAGCGGGCATAGGTAATAGGCTTGAGCAAATAATCTATGGCATTGTGTTCAAAACTTTCTACAGCATACTCACTATAACCTGTAGTCAGAACAATCATCACATCTTTATTCACTATCTTTAAAACATCCATACCGGATATTTCCGGCATGTGTATATCTAAAAAAAGCAGATCGACCTGTTGCCCCTGTATTTGATGTATTGCTTCTAAAGCATTGGTGTAGCTGCCAACCAATTTCAGGAAGGGAGTTTGATGCACAAACTGTTCCATTTTCGCCACTGCGTGAGGTTCATCATCGATTATAAAGCAACGAATCATTTGTTTGAAATTAGAAATTTTGAAATTGTTGTTTATATTATTTACTCTTTATGCAGCTACCAATGCACTGGCCATAATATTGAGCGAAGCAGTATAAAAAGATTCAGCATCATCAATAGTAAGTGTGTAACGACCTTCGTAAACACTATCTAAGTGAGTCCGAATATAAGTCATGCCTATGCCATGCGAGAGTTCTTTTGGGCCAGTTCTTTTCTTATTATTGATCCGGAAAAATATGTTTCCTTCAGAAATATTCAGCGTGATGGTTAATGGGCGTTCAGCATTATGTAGTTCGCCGTGTTTGAAACCATTTTCAACAAGTGTATTCAGAATGTGCGGCAATATTCTTACCCCATAACTATTCCCTTCTTGCATAAAGGAAATATAGACACTGCTGTTATAACGTAGCTCATATATGCTGATGAGTTGTTCAATATTATTGATCTCCTCATCAAGTGGTATAAGACCATCCTTATCAGGCTTACGAATAGCAGAGCGCATAATATCTGAAAGTGCTGCAATGCCATCACCTACTCTTGGATGCAGATCGCTTACTTCATTGTAAAAATAGCCTAAGGTATTGAAGAGGAAGTGTGGGTTGATTTGGGCACGGAGTGCTTTGTTTTCCAGTTCTGCTGCTTCTTTTTCTTTTATTGCTTTTTCTTCGGTGGCTTTTAGTAGGTCTTTTTGTTTTTGGATGGAGGATTGGAAGTAGAAGTACCCGGAAGCAAACAAAATGTAGTTTCCAATCCATAAAATACTTGAAACAAACCACTGATCAATAGGAAGGCTAACATTTCGGTCACCAAAATATCCGGAAATGATAAGTAGTCTGATTAAATGTCTAATTCCCAAAAAAACAGAAAGGACAACAGCAAACCGACTTAAACTTTTAATAATTTCAAAAGTTGTTTTTGCTGAAAATTTGTTTATACAATAGAAAAGTGTGTAAAACAGATAGATATTTGCTGTCAGAAAGAAAACGATTTCCTTTTTAAAAGTTGTATACTCAGAGTCAAATACGAGATCGGCAGCATAAGCATAAAAGAAATAACAAGTCCAGAAAATAATATGCCATTTAGTGTTTTTCTTCATAGTAATGTCTTACAAAGTCTACCCAATTATTATTGGTATCTGGTATTTTAATATTGGGATAAATGCCTTTGTAGTCCAATTTTTCTTTTCCTGAAGGAATAATTCTCCTTGTTGTAGCAACTTTTAACTGATATTTATTTGATGGTAAGTTCAGTGCATAATAATCTAAGAAATCAACTGCCCCCATTGTATGCTCACCAAATAATGTTACTTTGTCACTTTGCATACAGTCAAGTAGCATTATTTCTGCAGCACTTTGGCAAGCGTAATTTATTATTATTCCGACATTTTGAGGATATGACATAACAGAGTCATATTTTAATATTTCTTGTTTGTCAGAGATGAATTTCCCAATGCTATCTTTTTCAACTTGGAGCAATTTATACCAACTTTTCAAAGTATTTGAATCAACATTACCCTTTGCAATATAAGCTTGTATATTTTCCTGAGTTTTGTTAATCGCATCTTCTGAACAATAGAAATCAATATTTACCTTTTTAATAGGCCGCGTATAAATAAATGGCAAAAGAGGCAAATAAGCCCTTACGGTTCCGCCCATATTTTGCCTAATATCTATAATCAAATTCTTTGTCCTACTGATAACTTGGTAGTTTACTTTTAGGAGGCTATCTATTATTTCTGCGTTCGACCCACTACAAATTGGAATCGTCACTAAAAAATTGTCTTTATCTAATAACACAGATTTAGCTGCATCATCAAAAACAGGCAAGGAAGTAATAATTGGATTAGTATAATGTTTGATTTTTTTCCATTTTCCATTTGCTCCTGTTATTAGTAATGAATCATTTCTAAAGGACGATCGGATATAAAACATCGTTCCTGAGTAATCACTTGTAAACTTTGTTAGAAACACGTTAGTTCCTGTTAAATCAAATTCATATGATAGGCTGCCGGGATATAGTATATTGCTATCTCTTGATTCAACTACATATCCTTCATATTTGAATTTATTTTTCCTTATTATTGCTATTACACAATTGTTATAATCATTTACCCAGTATCCTTCGTATGGATACTTTTTAAGTTTTTTATTTAGGTAATTGATGACAACTTTCAGATCCTGGGTACACTTAATTTTATTGATCAAAGTAGTATCCTTTAACTTAACGAGATCCAAATGTCTGTCTTTAAAAAAGTCTACAATGATTGCCATTGCCTTAAATGTATCCTCCCTATTATTGAAAATTGTTTTAGAAGCAAATTTGTCGAAATCAATGCCCTTTGTCTTTTCAGCAAAACCAGGGTAATCAAGTTTGATTTTTTGTAATAGAAATTCGACATCTGTTTTCTGACCAAATATGCAGAAAGGAATTAACAGTAAGATGAATGACAAACGAATTTTACTCATAAGTGTTTTTTTACGTGAAAGTCTGACTCAATTGCTAATGGTTGAGTCAGACTTTTAAAAACTATACTTTTATCTGCCGGTACACATGTTATTCACGGCAAGAGAAGTTCCGCCATGCTTAATCGGATCTAAAACACTATCTCCCCCTTTTATGCTCTCAATTTGAGATTTAGTTAAAGGCACAATCGTTTCTTTCTTAAGTATTAATTTCTTCAACTCGATCTTCTTTTTCATAATCTCTTTTTTTTGTTTTTTAATAATAAATAATGCACAATGTTACTAACATGCATTAATTATTCAAAACTTATTACATTAATACTGTTTTCGAAAGGACAGATCTTCGTTTTGCAAGGACGGATAGCATTATTAAGTTACTGCAAATTTGATGCCAGAAACTCACTTTACTTCCGAATAATATTTTTGCACAAACTTGACCCAATCCTTATTATTATCTGAAATAAAAACATCTGGTTTTATGCCGATATTATCGAATAGTGGTTGATGCCTTTTAATTTGTCTTTTAACGCTTGCTATATTTAGGGTATACTTTTTGGAGGGCAATTCTATCCCAAAATTATCCAGGTAATCGAGACCGCCATATGTTGTTTCACCAAATAGCATTACTTTGTTGCTCTGTTTAAAATCTAAAATCATCATTTCTGCAGCGCTTAAACAAGCATAATTTGCAATGATCGCAACATTCTTGGGGTTAATTTTTACTGAGTCTAAAGTATAAGTACTGCCTTCATCTAAAATTATTTTGCCAATATTATTTTTGATTTCAGAGACATATTTTTCCTTTTGAGCAATTCGCGCGGTATCCAAACTATTTTGAGTTTTAAAATCTATTAAGTCTTTTTCTTCTTCTTCAAACAGGGTCTGCGAGCACAACCGATATCCTCCAATACGTACTATTGGTTGCGAATATACATAAGGTAAGAGGGGAGCATAGGTTCTAACTGTACCTCCAAGATTACAACGGATATCAACAATCAAGGTTTGTATATTATTAAGCGCTTGTAAGTTTGCTTTTACAATGCTATCCACTGCCTTTGTATTCTCTTCTGAATTTCCAGGGATAGTAATGAGAAATGTTTTATTATCTAACAAAGCAGCGGTCACATGCTCATTATATCTGGGCAGAGAGGGTAGAATTGGATTCGTATAATTTTTTAACTTCCTCCATTTACTTGTATAACCTGTTGTGAAAATAGAATCGTTCCTGAATTTCGATTTTATGTAAGCATGACGAGCAGTAAATGGACTATAATATTCAGTTGAATATATGCCGTCAGATAATTTTTTCATCTGTATAGAAACCATCCCTTCGGGCAGTGTATGGTTTTCACATTCTACAACATAAGCATTGTATACACTCCTGTTTTTGGATACCTTTTTTAAGGCAACAACACAATTATTGTAATCATTGACCCAATACCCTTCATATATATCTTTCCTTGAGCGTTTATCTGACAAATAGGACATAACCTTTTGAAGGTTATCACTATAGTGAGCTGAATCTATAAAAGCTTCTTGTCGGGGTTGAGTAACAGAGAGATGTGGGTCGCGGAAATAGTTGCATATATCTGCCAGAATATGAAAAGTATCTGTTCCATTTGTATGAATAGTTTGCCTGATGTATTTATCAAACGTTTCGTCTGTTGTTTTATCCAGATAGCCGGCATAGCAGCCTTTTATAGTTTTCACCAAAAATGCAATGTCATTTTGTTGGCTGTATCCCGAAATATTTAGTAATAGCAGTAAGACAAGGAATAGATATTTTGATTTTATCATGGATTGCATAGTAGGAATTCAATAGGTATTAGAATAGTTGATTTTTATTGAGGATTGCAAATTTGATGCCAGGAATATAGAAAGGCAAAAGATGCTTTTCTCATTGTCGCGCCCAAACCATCAGACTTATTCCCACATTGGTATATCTACATAACTATCAGTGAACCATTTGATACTAAAAGGATTTCCTGCATCCTTAATGGTCTCATCGCTCACATCTTTCCCGGTACCGTAATTAATTTGCAAATAAGAATCTTTACTTACTCCGATAACAACAACTAATCTACTACCTTTTTGAACCAATTTTGATGTAGTAACCGTATTCGTAATTGGAATAGTTTCTTTTCTGCCGGGTTGCAACAATACCCTTTTGCTCCGATCATGCGCATAACTCGCTCGTTGCCTGGCTTCAGATAAAGAAAAATATTTCCCATCAGGCATCAGCTCGTATAAGTACATTACCACATCAATGTCTTTTTTATTAATCGATAATTGTAACTGAGCAGTAAAAGCACCGTTCACCATTATAGGCTTTTCAAGAGGTACCGATATAAAGGTGAGTCTATTATTACGCGAGATATCTGTTCCAATAACATTATCAGAACCTGTATCCGTAGTATCACTCCGGTCTGCCATATCTACTTCCTGCCTGATGTATTCGATGCCTGCAGCCGTGTCCGTGAGTTTATAATTTGAATTCACCCTTGTGTTGCTGATATAAAAACGGCGTATTTTATTACTCATTGCGAATATCGAAGGGGCATGTTTCCATATGTTGGCTCCCATTACCTCATAGTTTACTTTATCCTGCAATAATGCTGGCTTACTCCCACCTTTCAAAGTATAATTGAACCATTGCACGCTAAGGTCAACAAAATTGAAACTCGTGGCGATTGAATCTACTTTGTAGTCACCCACTTCTCCGCCCGGGTATCGTTGTGCTCCACCATGATCGTATGGGCCAATGACAAGATAATGATCTGCTTCAGGATTGTGAAGATAATGTTGCTTAAAATAGTAAAGTGCCCCAATCTGATCGGCATCAAAATAGCCTGTAGTAGTCAGTACCGGTATCTTTATTTTGGCAAAATCATTACCGCAGGTAACCATATTTTGCCAATATTCATCAAAAGATGGATGTTTTAGCCAGCGTTGAAAAATAGGGCTATATCTGTTATCCATTGTGTCCAATGACCTGAAGGAAGCCCCTTCTCTGTACCACTTACCAGACAGTGTACTCCATCGTTGTGAATTTCCAAAATCAGTGTCGTCTATACTCTTATTGTTGGTAACAAAATGGATCCAACGTAGCATATAGTGGGTAAAAATATTACCATAACATGGATAGTCAATACCAATACCTACTGCCACCTGTGGCATAATTGTTTTTAAAGCAGGGTGTAATGTTTTGGCAGCAGCCCATTGAGAAAAACCTAAGTAACTGCCGCCAACCATTCCCACTTTTTTATTGCTCCATTTTTGCTTACTGATCCAATCAATTATATCATACGCATCCGTCGCATCATGCTCAAATGGTTCTATTGCTTGCGGACTTAGTCCTTTCCCTCTTGTATTGACAACTATACCCACGTAATCCTTTACTGCGTATCGTTTGGCCATAGCAAGATCTCCAATTGAATCTTGATAAATGTTGAATATAAATATTGCCGGGGTTTGGGTTTTTATTGCCCGTTTGCGAGCTATTACAGCCTGTAGCATACTTCCATCACGCATTCGAATCATTTCTTTACGAATGTCAAACACTTTGTCATCATACTTTTTCACCTGCCGTCTCATGATATCAACGGTTTGACTGTATAAATTGTAGCTGCTATAAGCCAATGCAAGCTTCGAGGCTTTCTCGAAACTTAGGCTGTCTGACAAAGCACAGTCCTTTTTTGCATCATCCAGCATTTTTTTTAAATTCAGTAAATCGGCACTAGTATAATTTGTTGCCAAAACCTGTGCGTCCTCAGTTAATAGTGTGTAGGATCTATCAAATACTTCCGTGAATAGGATTGCAAATGGTACATGTTCCTTTGGCTCTAACATCTTAGTATTAGCATAAGTTTCGTATTGAATGCCGATAGCTTTAGCTGATGAGGTATCATCAGGCCTCATGATTTTTCTTACAGAATCCAGATAAAGATTGCTTTCCTGGTATAATCGAGCCGCCATTGTATATCGCCTCATCTTATCGTAATAATCCAACGATGCGGAATTATCTTTGTTGTACTGTTCTATAAGCTCTTTTGCCAATTGGGGAATTGCTTCGGCAAAGGTTGTGCTGTCTTTATAGTTGGTGTGTGAAAAGTAAAATTCACGTGCATTTAAATTAGTTTGTAAGAGTAGTGCAATAAGGGAAAAAAGCAATGATTTTTTCATGTGTATAGGACAGTTTGATATTAGGGATATAAATATTATAATGTCTTTATCAAAAACCGTTCCAAACATCAAAAAGGGTTATCTATTTTGGGTGCGATTTTTTTCATGCTGTCTCATTATATAGCGAAGTGCATTAATTGTATTTGCGATGTCATATTAATCTCCCAGCTCCAACTGATTTTTCACCAATTCATAATAGTAACCTTTCTTTATTGCTAAATCTGCATGCGACCCTACCTCCACAATTTTACCCTGATTTAGAACGATAATTTTATTTGCATTCTTTACGGTGCTCAATCTATGGGCAATAATAACCGCAGTCTTGTTTTTGAAAAACTGCTGGAGATTGTTGTGAATTATTTTTTCATTCTCTGCATCCAGTGCAGAGGTTGCTTCGTCAAAAAAAAGATAATCAGGATTTTTGTAAACGGCTCTCGCAATGAGTATTCGTTGCTTCTGACCACCAGAAATTCCGTTACCAGATGCGCCAATCTGAGTTTTGCATTGGAGGGGTAAAGCTTCAATGAATGACTGAAGGTTGGCGACTTTTATAGCATGTTGAAGTTTGCATTGGTCAATATTTTCATCTCCCATTGCTATGTTTCTTTCAATAGTGTCCGAGAAAATAAAACCATCTTGCATTACAACACCGCAGTTCGAACGCCAACTAATTGGAGATATTGAAAGTATGTTTTGCTTATCCAGGTATATGCTTCCTTTTGTTGGCTCGTAGAACTTTAACAGGAGCTTCATGAGGGTGGTTTTACCGCTTCCGCTGGCACCTACTATGGCTGTGACTTTTCCTTTAGGTATAGTTAGCGTAATATCATTTAAAACAAAAAATGATTGTGGACCCTCATATTGAAAGGACAGCTTACTTAAAATGATGTCGGATTGATTTTGTAAGGCGGTTTGTTCATCAGGCTGTTCCTCCGGAGCATTGCTTTGAACTTCATTTAACCTGTCTATGCTTAGCTTAGCTTCTTGTAATCCCCTGAAAAATCCTGCAAGTTGACTTATGGGTGAACTTAGTTGCCCAATAATGTAGGAAATAGCGAGCAGAGCGCCTAATGACATCGTATTATTAATTACCAAAGTGGCAGCTATAAACGTAACGAGTATATTTTTTGCCTGATTAATAAACTCAAAACCTGAATATTGTAACTGATCTATCTTAAGAATACGAACATTAATTTTGAATAATCTTTGCTGGAGGCTTTCCCATTCTTTGCGTTTGAAGTCTTCAAATTGATTGAGCTTCATTTCGGTGACGCCATTGATTATTTCATAAATACTTTCCTGGTTTTTGCTTTGTTGCTGAAAGCGGTGATAGTCTATCACTTTGCGTTTTTTTAACCAGTAGAATGACCATATTAATGATACTATAGTAAGAGAGGAATAAACCAGAACGATTTTTGTGTCATAGTACCCAAGCACTGCAAAAAAAACTAGAAAGGTAATAAAGGAAAATAAAGTAACGATACTCTGCGAGGTTATAAATGATTCAATTCGCTCATTATCCTGAATGCGTTGCTTAAAATCACCTATCATTTTTGAATCAAAGAATTTCAATGGAAGCTGCAAAAGCTTTTTGAGGAAATCTGAAATTATTGAAATACTTACTCGTGAGCCAATGTAGAGCATCAGCCAATTACGTACTATTTCGATAGTAATATTCCCGACAAATATTCCCAATTGAGCGAAAAGAATAATGGTGACTATGTTTAGGTCTTTTGCATTAACGCCTTTATCGATCAATGACTGGGTAAGGAAAGGGAATATGAGCATCAATACATTACCTGCAAGCATTAAAAGTACTATCCAAAACAGACGTTTTTTATAGCGAGTAAGATGGTTCAGAAGATATTTTAAATTGGATTTATGATTTTCTGTTGGAACCCTTTTTTGATAGAACAATTCTGTAGGGTCAATAAAAAGGGCTACTCCTTTTTGATTATCCGAGATCCAGGATTGCGTAAATTTAGCTTCAGTTAATTTAATAATGCCGTGTGACGGATCTGCTATATAAAAGGAGTATTTTTTAGAAAGAAGATTCTTTCTGATCCTCTGCAATACCACAAAATGATTTTGATTCCAGTGTAAAATACATGGGGCGACATTCTTATTTTCTATCAGGCTTTCAATTGTGAGTTTAATGCTCAATGCTTCAATCCCTATGTTCTGACAAGCTTCTGAAATGCCTTGTAATGAAACACCCTCCCGATTAAGAAAGGAAATGTTTCTTATATATTGTAACGAGTATGGTTTACCATAAGCCTGGGCAATCATGCAGATACAGGCAGGGCCACAATCCATTTGATCGTGCTGAGGTATAAATTTCATTTGCGCACAAAAAGAAATTAGAAAAACAATCAATAACTCAACTTGTATGTTATAAGATATTGCTTAATCATGAAGTAATAAATCTTATGTTAAACCGATAGAAAATCCTGATGTGTCATTTTGAGCTAAAAAGTTATCCCAATGCAGACTAACACCAATCCCTGAGTTCTTTTGATATAGCTTGAGTATTTTGGACGCAATGATATATTGCATTGAAAAGGGAAGAGCTGTGAATGAAGATGACGATAAGTTTAAAAAACTTTTAAGGAAAAGTCCTACGTTGCCATTATAGTATTCATGTAACAATCTGATGGAGTCTTCAGGTTCGTTACTGTGTTTGTTATCATATATCTTTGTTGTTAGGCTCTTGAATAGAGCGTATTCATCTACTCCTTGATTTTGAATATGCACCAAAAGTTTTTTCATGATTGTATCAGTATATAAATCGACTAACTCTAACCAATCCGTTTTATGCTCTTTGGTTTCGAGACATAGGTTAACAGCATGATAAAACAGTGGGCTTTGCTCCTGATAATGCAGATATTTAAGTACATCAGTTGCCATGTCAATAGCTTCGTTTATGTTCTTACTAGCAAGGTGTATTCTAAATATGTTTGTTACTTGTTCCACTTTAGCCTTGAGAAACTGGATCGCATTGGCTGATATAGTTATTTTTGAATCGATCAATGCTATAGAATGGTTCAGATCATTCAAGGCTTCTGTATAATTACCATTGATGTAAGCCTTATAGCTAATTAAAGGGAAGTAGATGATTCCAATATCGTCTTTCATTTGATTACTAACTTTCAAGTTATTTAAATCAATTTTGGATAAATACCAATCCGCAAGGTTTTCGTTCTTATTTCTAAGTTCACCAAGTGCTTTAAGCAAATAGCAATGAAAATATGCGGCGTCTATATATTCTTCACTTTTAATCTCCAACTTATTCTCTTTGATTATAGAGAAAAAAATATGCTCATCCATCCCAGTGTATCTCATTGACGGAGGGGCTATGGTTCCAATTTTTTTTACAGCTTGTTCTAAATGCAATATGTTCATGTTATTCCCTTAGGTTTAAATTCTTTCTGACTTATTTAAGATATATTCCAGTGTGAGCCGGTCTTCTATATTTGCTTTAAAAGATGGGCAACCAACTTCTTTACTATACCATTTTTTAGGACACCCACCGCCGCAAACAGGAAACAAGCTGCATCCCGGACAATAAGAAATATTCTTTTCAATATCAATATTCCAATTTCTTGGGATAGCTTCCTGATTGTAAGTATCCTCATGAAATAGTACATTCCCAATCCTGTATTTCTCGGTTTCGTACATTGGCGTATAAGGAAACTCATAACAGGGATAAATGTTACCATTTGCGTCATACACATCGGCATCTGGCTTTACAACCATACATGGTATAGGATTACGGGAGGGTAGAACAGTGCCGAATTTAAATCCTCTACTCACGGCATGTAAGATGAAATCTATTTCCAGGTCGCCAAATTGTTTAGCATTTAAGCTATATTCTTCGGCATTATTATCTCCCCAATTCACAATAGGTTTAAAATCTATACCGACGCCCCTGTTATGTAAATCGTGAGCAGCAAGCAGATCAACCAGGTCTTCAATCTCATGATGATTAGTTTGATCAATATTTACGCGGATCACAATGGATGATTTGTGTTCTTTATGCTCCCTCAGTTTGGTAACTGAAATTATATTACCAAGAATAATGTCAAATGTGGCCTCTCCACTTTTAGTATGCCGCCTGCTATCATGAGTTTCAGCCAGGCCATCAAGTGTTATTTGATAGTGGGTAATCTTGCATTCTGTAACTAATTTTTTATATACACTTTCTTTCAGGCTCAAACCATTTGTAATGATGCTTGCAGAATAGACAACGCCAATGTCTTTACAATGCGCAATAATTTCCTTACTGATTTCGACCATTTTTGAATAGCCTAACAACGGCTCACCTCCATACCAATCTATAGCAAGATTCGTATATTTCTGCTTGCTTAGTTTGCTCTTAATTTGCTCAATTATTTTTTGGGTTATATTATCTCCCATAGTTTTCTTTGAGTGCACCTGACCACAATAGCCGCAGCCAAGTTGGCAATTGGCAGTAGGTTGTATTGTAAGGGTCAACGTTTTGCTATCGGCAACATGTCTTTTATTCCTTTCTAATACTTCTTTGAACTCATCTTCGTCAGCCCTTACAATCGCTTCAATCGTTATCAAATTAAATAGTTCCTCAGAACCTATTTTGTCGAATCTGTTTCCAGTAATATTTTCCCAAAGTTCATTGGATACAATCGCAGTGCTTCCAGTTCGGGTTGCAAACAGAATACGGGATTGTTGCTCTTCATCTATATAGTCAGAAGTTATAAGGTAACGCGAAGGTTTATACATTTTGGTATTATTTTTCAAGTGAGTTTACAGGATAAGCCATACCGCGCACCGAATGCAAGCGGTATGGCTATTTTATGTTATACTACATGATAAAGCCCACAAGAGAATACTTTACCACAAGAATCTGAGGAAGAGCTGCTTGATGTCTGTAATGCTGCTCCAGTACCACCTCTGATCTGATTAGCTTTTTTATTATCCAAAAATTCCATGTCTTTTTGGTTAGAAAGCTCATTTTGTGCATTGAATTCTTTCAGTGCATTTTTCAATTTTTGATTTTTCATTTTAACGTTTTTTAGAATTTTAATTCAACAAACTTTTTCTTTATTTTAGACTACGTGATAAAGTCCGCAAGAGAAAACATTGCCACAGGAATCAGAAGATGTGCTGCCTTTAGTTGGTGCAGTACCACCTCTAATCTGGTCGGCTTTTTTATTATCCAGAAACTCCATGTCTTTTTGATTTGTGAGCTTATTACTTGCATTGATTTCTTTTAATGCATTCTTCAATTTTGGGTTTTTCATTTTTTAGGATTTTAAAATTTCAGTTCAGGCAAAGTTTTTCTTCATTAGCTTTTTGTTGGAAGCATACATTTTAATGCTGTATGGTTACATTTTGGAAAATGATGGTCCATTATGATCACTTACAGAGTGTCATTTCCCTTCTTTATCGATAAAGCTTTTTTATCTTAGTTTGTACGGCCGGCTTCTGCCTCTATACCCGTATCTCTTTTTCTTACTTCTTTCTGCCTTTTATTGCCAAGCTTGTAGTTTAACATCAGCCGAAGGCTTCTATCGTCGTAGTAATTATCTATTGTTGTTTTGTTGTAGACATTTTGAGCCCGGTATCTGCTGGTAGCCAGTATATCATTAGTGCTTAAGCTTAGTGTCAACTTCTTGTCTAATAGTAAAAGTTTGAAACCTGCATTGACACTGCCATTTGGCCTGACTTCATCGTATTCGGATTGAGAGGGCGAAGAATAGTCAAAACTCAATTCTGCCAAAAATGTTTTGGATTTATTTAGTATGAAGCTGTTGTTGCTTTGTACAAAAAATGATGGCTTACCATATTCTTTCTTTATTCCATCGTAATACATAGATTCAAGACGGCTGTAGTATCCTGAAGCCTCTATCTGCGATTCCCACCAAGGTGCGGGATTAAGGGTTGTGCTGCCTGTTAAACCGTAGCTACTTGCACTTCCGAGATTATCTCTTTTATAGTGTTGTATATTATTCAGGGTATCCAAAATACTTAACTGGCCAAAAGATTGAACAGTTTTTTGATAGTATACTGTAAGGGAATACCGCTGTTTGTAAGTATAACTTAATTCAAAATTGTGGTTGAAGGAGGGCTTTAAGAATGGATTACCTTCTGCATATTGATATGGTGTAACGAACCATCTAAAAGGGTCTAAACTGGAATAGCCTGGCCGTTGTATACGTTTGCTGTAATTGACATTAATTACATTGTTACTGTTGATATTATATTGAATATATGCTGTTGGGAATAGCTGAAAATAATTGTTCGTGTTGGTCTGGTTGTAGCGAACAGATTGACCTTTGGTTTGCGTAAACTCCGCTCTTAATCCTGCCTGGAATGACCACTTTCCTACTTCTTTCGAAGCGCTGAAGTACAGTGCCTGGACTTTTTCCCAGTAATTAAATTGGTTTGATAATGAAGTGTCTCCTTTGTATTCATTGCCATCAAGTGCCCAAAAAGTATTGGTACTATTGTTGTTGATGAAACTGAGTTTGCCTCCGTAAGATAATGCAATCAAAGAGGTAGGATGTGTTATGTCAAGTTGTGCCGTAGTAATATTAACAGCCTGATCTCCTGTAGTTTTATTGTCGTTTTTGGGGCCGGTCGAAATATTCTCATCTATATAATTTTGCGAAACAAAATGTCGATTCTGATCACTGCTGTACCACATTCTATTTATGTTAGCACTTAGTTTTTTTCCACTGGTATCTATGTCCCAGGCATAATTAAAATTAATGTTGTTCGATAGTTGTTTCCTTTTACTGCCAGCGTTTGTAGTAAGAGTAGAATCTAAAGCGCCGTACCTATCTTTTACCAACACTTTATTTTGTTCTGTAATATCGGGGCGGACAAGACTGGCAATGTACCGAAAGCCCAATAGGCCTCCTTTATGTAATTCGTAATCTATACCAAAATTGGATTGCAAAATATTCTTGTTGTCTTTTCGCTTATCTGTACTTTCAAACGTTTGCATTGGAAAATAGGCTATGGAATTTTCTACAGGTTTTGTTGCACCGTAATTGCAGTTTATTCCTCCATTTAAGCTTACTTTGCCTTGATGGTAATTAATGCTACCTCCAGCTATTATCATTCCGAGAGATGCCTGTTGATAGCCTGCTCTGAGCAAACCATTTATGCCATCGCTTTTATTCTTTTTCAAGACAATATTGATTAACCCCGAATTGCCAGCAGCTTCATATTGAGCAGGTGGAGTGGTAATAACTTCGATGCGGCTAATATTATCAGCTGATAGCGATCTTAAATAATTAATTAAGTCATCGCCTGAAAGCTGAATCAGCTTATCGTTAACCAATATATTGACGGTGTTTTTACCAACCAGAGCAATATTTCCATTACTTATATTTACACCGGGGGCTTTTTTAATAGCATCAAGACCATCACCACCAATTGCTGAAATGCTTTGGGAGACATTAAATATTGTCCTGTCAATTTTCCTTTCTATCAATGGCTTTTGAGCTGAAATGGTTACTTCTCCTATTTCATGAGATGCCTCATTTAATGCAAAGTCAATTTGAGTTGATGTTGTATCATGAATGACCTTTGTTTGGCTGGCAAAACCTAATGCCGTTACTTTTAAATATGAATGAACTACTGAAGGAAGAGTAATGCTGTATTTCCCACTACTGTCTGTAACTTCTGTTTTTATAATACTACTATCTGCCAGTGTGTGTAATTCCAGGATTGCATAATCAATAACCGCTCCTTTTATGTCTGTCACTTTCCCACTTAATGTCTGTTGTATTTGCGCTGAAGCATTGACATGCAGCACAATCAATAATGGTAGATAAAGTATGTTTTTATAAATTCTAAAAATCATGGCTAACGTCACGGGAATATTCATTTCGAATTAAGAAATGCATTTAATATGCAAATATTCGATTTAGGTTTGATTTTTTGAAATTTATTATGCGAATGGTACGTTTGCGTTGACAAACGGTCTGTTTGCAAGGACGCATGGAAATTGGCGTTTGTGAAATAGTGCATCTTTAAGATAAAATGATAAATTTCTCCTGCTTCCCTGCACAAAAAATGAGCGACAGCTTTCGGCTACCGCTCATTTTTTTATTTAAATCCTATTAAATCTTACAAACTCAAAATATCTCTCGAAATTACCAGCTTTTGCACCTCTGAAGTTCCTTCACCAATAGTGCACAATTTAGAATCACGATAGTACTTCTCTACAGGGAAATCTTTAGTATAACCGTATCCGCCAAAAATCTGTACCGCATCAGTAGAGACTTCTACCGAAACTTCAGAGGCGTAATATTTAGCCATAGCAGATTCTTTGGTCATTTTCACGCCGCGATTTTTCATATCAGCTGCCTGATAAATCAGCAGTTCAGCCCCTTCAATCTTTACCGCCATATCGGCAAGCTTAAAGGCAATAGCCTGGAAGTTGCAAATTGGTTGGTCAAACTGATGACGTTCTTTACTGTATTTTACAGAAGCTTCATAAGCACCTTTAGCAATACCCAAAGATAAAGCTGCAATGGAGATACGGCCACCGTCCAATACTTTCATGGCTTGCTTGAACCCGTCACCAACTTCGCCCATGCGTTGTGCATCAGAGATACGACAATTGTCAAAAACAAGCTCGGTAGTTTCGCTTGCGCGCATACCCAATTTATTCTCTTTTTTACCCGCACTGAAACCAGGCGTTCCGCGCTCTACTATAAAGGCTGTTACATTATTTTTAGCACGAGGTTCACCGGTACGAGCCAGTACTACTGCTACGTCTCCTGATTTTCCGTGTGTGATCCAGTTTTTGGTACCGTTCAATACCCAGCTATCGCCATCTTTTGTAGCGGTACATTGCATATTGCCTGCGTCGCTTCCGGTATTAGCTTCTGTCAATCCCCAGGCGCCGATCCATTCTGCAGTAGCCAGTTTAGGTAAATATTTTTTCTTCTGTTCTTCGTTACCAAAATAAAGAATGTGGCCGGTACACAAAGAGTTATGAGCAGCAACAGATAAACCAATGGAACCGCAAACTTTAGCGATTTCGCTTACAACAGTTACGTATTCAAAATAGCTAAGACCGGAACCGCCATATTCTGTAGGAACCAACACGCCCATTAAGCCCAATTCACCCAATTTTTTAAATAATTCTACCGGGAAAATCTGTGCTTCGTCCCACTCCATCATACTGGGGCGTATGTGTTTGTTGGCAAAATCCCGAATCATTTCGGCGATCTGCGTCTGCGTTTCCGTGTAATTAAAATCCATAATTGTTACTTATTAATAAAATCTGCCGTTAGTGAGTACTCAAATAAGGCGCAATTTTACGATATTTTTCGTCATTTATCAAAGGAACCTGCTTTAATTGCGCTATTTCGCTGTAGTTCTTAACCTCATTTCTGTATTTAATAATATTGGAAGCCAGCTTTCGGCCTATATAAGGGTGTTTACCCAATTCCTCTTCAGTTGCCTGATTGATATTGATCTTCCTTGCTTTTCCTGCGTCTACTACCAATTTTCCTTTTAATTGTTGATAAGTACTGTCCGGAAATCCATAGACTTCCTTCAATTGCTCAACTGTAATAAAGCCGCCTAATGCATTTCTAAAATTGAGAATGCGCTTTGAAAATGCGGGACCTATTCCTCTTAATGATAATAAGTCATCTGCATCCGCACCATTAAGCTCGACAGTTTTGGAAGCTTGAACATAGGCGGGTTTGTTTTCAGTATAAGTAGGTTTATTTTCCGAAAAGCCAGGTTTATCCTCTTGCGCTACATCGAAGCGGGCATAAGGAGCAATCCGTTCATAATCTTCTTTGCTTAATGTATATAATTTTTGAAGGTCTTCTTTCTTACGGAATTTACCTCCTTTACTGCGATATTTAATTATTGTCTTTGCAGTACGTGGCTGAAAACCTACGGCAATAAGTTCTTCTTCGCTTGCTGTGTTAGGATCAAAGGGAGCAAGATGTGCCTCTACCTGCGGTGTACCATCTTCGTCTTTATATTGGGAATGATACTGTTTACTGTATTGACGATCCTGATGTTGACCATCTTCGGGCACTTCAGTAATATTTTCTTTTTTGAAAGTATTCCATGCCAGTTGAAGCTCTTTGCCAGCCGGATCTTCCTTAGGTGGAAAGATGGAAGGTAACAGGCGCCACACCAGAATAAGCACAAGCAGTATAGCCATTAAAACCAATGCTCCCGTTCTTGTTTTACGGGAGAATTGCCATTCATTTGTTTGTTGTTGCATCTGAACTAATTTTTAAAAATTATTCAGTGCGGCAAATTGGTTTTTATCTTTTCATGTACAATTAAAACTTGTACTTAGCACTATTTAGTTTTGGTCAACTGGCGGTATAGTTGATACAAACTAACAAATAAAGCAACCACTGGAAATACGATCAGAAATAGGGGAGAAGTGTTTAGTTTTTCGTCCAGTTTTAGGCCACCCCATACACCAAGTCCCATCAGCACCATCATTTGGGTACCTACGGCGGCGTACTTCATAGCGTTACCATACTTGTTCTCTTTTCCTTGTTCCGGCGTGCTCATTAAAAATAAAACTAAGTCTATTATCCGTTTTTTCAAAATTTTCTACCTTTAGGGCAAATATCTCATCATGCCTGTAATGCGCCCCTTTAATATAAAGAACTGGATAGACGAACATCGTCATTTGCTGAAACCCCCTGTGGGTAACCAACAGGTGTATAAAGATGTTCAGGATTTTATTGTAATGGTAGTAGGTGGCCCCAACAGCCGCAAAGATTTCCATTACAATGAAACAGAAGAATTATTTTATCAGCTGGAAGGAGATATTGTAGTTCGTATTATTGAAGATGGCAAGATTGTTCCGATTGAGATCAAAGCCGGAGATATGTTCCTGTTACCGGCCAAAGTACCACACTCCCCACAGCGTGGGCCCAATACTGTAGGGCTTGTGATCGAAAGGGTACGCGAAGGTAATGTGTTGGATTCTTTTGCCTGGTATTGTGAAAACTGTAGCAATAAACTGTATGAAGAATTTATGCCGGTAAATGATATTGTGAATCAGTTGCCTCCGGTAATGAATGCTTTTTACGCGGATGTAGATAAACGTACGTGTAAGAAATGCGGAACGGTGATGGAACCACCGGTGGCTGCAAAGTAATTGCCCATTACTTAATCTTAATCGCCTCCCCCGAAATCTATGAGCAGTGGCTTGGATGTAGCATTCGTCAGGAAATCTTATCAGAGAATGTCTGACGATGAATTTGTTTTGAAAATTACTCAAAGTGCAAGCGGGCTGACACCTGAAGCACTTGTAGTTGTTAAGGAAGAAATCGAAAGAAGAAAGTTGCCTAGTAATGTCTTACACGGTCTGGAGGCTCAGCATAGGAAATATAGCAATGAAGAACTCGATCTATATTGTGAAATCATCAGAAGTCTTCCTTGCCCGATTAGTGGCTTAAGAAACGAAAAACTCAATGCTTCGTTGGTTGCAGAGGCATTGAGTTTCATTGTTATCACGAATCATAAGAAATATATTGCAATAGGAAACCCTGAATCTTTGGATAAAATTAATAATGCTTCCCTTATACGTACGTTACTTCTTGGCTGGTGGGGACTTCCGTGGGGACCTATTAAAACTATTCAGGCGATGCTCATTAACCTCAATAGTAAAAAGACAAATCATGCATCCGGACCCAATGACTTCCTGAGGATATTTGTGCAGGAGCATATAGGTGAAATTGCAGCTTACAAAGACGACAGTGATAGATTATTTCGGATCATATCAGGTTGTTAGATTCGCATCTTATAACAAATAGTATGGCTTCCTGGCCTCGCTATAAAATACGATTTCATTGATAGTAATTACAAAGTAAGCTAATCCCAAACCTGGCCCCAATACGAGCATAAAAAAGCTAATACCAAAGAGTAGTCCTTTGTCAAATGCACATAATGCTAACAAAGCAAGTACTATTAAAAATACCCTACGAATAGTTGTTCCACTTTTGTATCGCGGCGTATCCCCTGTGAAAAATAAGCTCCACACTATGCAGCTTATAGATTGAGCTATTGCCAAAGTGTACAATCCAAATAGACCAAAGCTAGTTTGTGCTACCACGGCAATCATAGCCAAAAAAGCAATAACCTGAAATACTGCATCTACTTTTTTAAACATAGCAACATTATTCAAAACCTGTTTCATAAAATTGAAATTTTAGTTTGTAATTTATTATATTTTCAGAAAAAAATGAAACTTATAATTGAAAAATAAACCGGTTTCAACCGGCATTATTTTTATTCTGTTTATTTACTTAAACAACTTCAAAAGTGTTCCTGTAAACCAATTCTCATCAGCCTTAATAAGCCCTGCAAGTGCACCATCAGCCTGTTTGGCAAACTTCTGTATCTGGCTCACGGTATCCAGAAAAGCTTTGGTTTCTGCATCTTTTTTTCCGCCATCTACATCCTTGATCTCTTCCATCGTTTTAATGATGGGGTCCAGTTCTCTTTTTTTGCGTTCTTTCATGATGCGCATGGCCACCTTCCATATATCTTTCTCTGCACTGAAATATTCCTTGCGATCACCGGGTTTCAACACTTTATCTACAATGCCCCAGTTCATCAATTCCCTCACATTCATATTGGCATTACCACGGCTGATCTGCAACTCTTCCATAATCTCATCAGCATTCAATGGTTCGGGGGTGATAAGCAGCAAAGCATGTATCTGCGCCATAGTGCGATTGATACCCCAGTTGGAACCAAATACACCCCAGCTTTGAATAAATTGTTGTTTTGCTTCTGCGAGATCCATTGTGTAAAAGTAATCTGTATTTTTTAATTTTCAAAATATTCTGAAAATTAGATAACAAAATTAAAATGTAGCAATAAAACGTTTTATAAGGCTTCCCAGGGCAGGAACATTTTTCAGGGTTACATTTTCTGCTTTGTCCCAGATATCATGATAGTAGCCTTTGCCACCTTTAGTGAAAATGAAGAAGGCAGGTACGCCTTTTTCACTGAAATGATAATGATCACTATTGGCTGCAGGACCGCCCATGGCTACATCCGGGAATACAAACCCATTTTCACCTGTTGCATTCAATGCGGCTAAGGACTTATATTCAGCCTCATGGGTTTTACCATTCACTACTGCAATGCCATCAGTAGCATCGCCCATAATATCCAGGTTAATTAAAAACCGGATCTGCTCTAGTGGCACAAGCGGATGTTCAGTGAAATATTCTGAACCTACCAAACCTGCTTCTTCTCCTGCAAAAGCGATAAATACCATAGAATATTTTGCCGGATTGGCAGCATAATATCTTGCCAGTTCCAGCATCATTGCGGTGCCTGTGGCATTGTCGCTGGCGCCGGGAAACATAGTCCTGCTGCCCATTTTACCCAAATGGTCGTAGTGCGCTGTAATGACAATAAAACTATCCTTCACTTCGGTACCCTGTACATAGGCAATTACATTTTCAGCCTTGAATTTGGGATTAAACTGATTGATTACCGTAACAGATACTTTCTTTTTTCTATCGAGTAATAAGCTGGTATCAAATACTTCCACAACGGTTGCTTTGTTTACTTCCTGTGATACGGTCCATATTTTCTTTCCTCTTTTAGGAAGAAGAAAAATGGCTTGTGGTAACTGGGCGGCCAGTTCTTTATTATTTTTCCATTGCATCAGGCTACGCAGGGTATCGGTATTTTGCAACAGATAGACATATTTCTTTTTGGACATCTTCTTTTGCCATTGCGCCCACTTCTTCGCAGCTTTACTGCTCTTACCCGACAGGCTCCTGGCGAATTCCAGACCATCCATCACTTTTATTTTTGCATCTTCTATATTAGCACCATTGCTGGCGGCTTGTATCAGGTAATCATCGCCGGCTTCAAGGTTTCTGTCTCCAATTCTTACATTAATAGTACTTGGAAAAGTATTGACGGAATACGAAAAAGGTTGAAAATAATCGTTCCCTAATGGTAGTAATCCGGCATCTTTATATTGTTGTGCAATATAGCGGCCTGCCTTCTGCATGCCTTTCCCAACATAGCCCCGGCCAAAATACCCTTTGGAACATAGGATGTTTATATGGCGTTTTAATTGCGCTGAATCCGGCACAAGATTCCATGTCAACTTTTTTAGTTCTAGAGAATCCTCTACACTAACCAATTCAGCGTTTTCCACTTGTATGGAATCCTCCTCCTGGGCGCGACTTAATACAGGATGCAGGAGCAATATTACTAACGCAAAAAATAGCTTTTTGAGATGGGCGATCATAGTCTGTTTGTTGTTATTCTGTTATCCTTTCTATTTTTTCCATCATTTGTCTTACCAATTCTTTTTGCACAGGATTTAATTCATTGGTTTCTGTAACCTGGTCGGTTGCGTACATCAATAAACACATGGCTATAAAATCCTGATCATCTTTGCCGGCAAAACTACTCCGCAACTCATTAATCCGTTCATCAGCAATTTTTACGGCAAGGCGCACTGCAGCCTCATCCTGGCTTTTTATTCGGATACGGTAACCTCTGCCTGCAATCCACAGCGTGACCGGAATGTATTCTTCCATTTCTTTTTGTTTAAGATGCCATCAAAAGTAACGAATAAGAAAAAGTTTTCCTTACCCATGTAAAAAAGTATTTTTGCATCCGTTGTGGCCGTCATAATCCGTTGCAGCAAAAACACATGGGATTTTTTGATAAACTTTTTAAGCGTAACAAGGATCAGGAAGAACAGAAAGTAGCGCTTGATGAAGGTCTGCAAAAGACAAAGCAAAGTTTCTTTTCTAAAATCACGAAAGCTGTAGCTGGTAAAAGCACGGTGGACGAAGAGGTTCTGGATAGTGTAGAAGAAGCATTGATCACTGCAGATGTAGGTCTGGATACCACTGTAGCCATCATTAATCGTATAGAAGAAAGGGTTGCGAAGGATAAATATCTGGGTACATCAGAGCTGAACCGCATATTACAGGAAGAGATAGCTGCAATACTGACCAAAGCGCCAGGCAATGAATTTGAAACCTTTGAAGTGCCCGCTGGCAAAAAGCCATACGTGATCCTGGTAGTAGGCGTAAATGGGGTAGGTAAAACGACAACCATCGGTAAACTGGCTTATAACTTTAAAAAGAACGGTAAAAGTGTATTGTTAGGCGCAGCAGATACTTTCCGTGCAGCAGCTGTGGATCAGCTTACCATCTGGAGCGAAAGGGTAGATGTGCCTATAGTAAAAAAAGAAATGGGAAGCGATCCGAGCTCTGTAGCTTATGATGCTGTTGTAAGTGGTGTTGCCCGTAATACAGATGTTATTATCATTGATACTGCAGGCCGTCTTCACAATAAGGCTCATCTTATGGAAGAGTTGAGCAAAATAAAAAGAGCTATAGGTAAAACCATATCTGATGCACCACATGAAGTGTTGTTGGTGTTGGACGGAAGTACCGGGCAAAACGCTTTGGAACAAGCCAAACATTTTACCGCTGCTACAGATGTAACTTCCTTGGCCATTACCAAGCTGGATGGTACCGCCAAAGGTGGTGTGGTATTGGCTATTGCTAACCAGTTTAAAATTCCGGTAAAATATATTGGAGTAGGGGAAAGGATGCAGGATCTTCAGATTTTCAATAAATATGAATTTGTAGATAGTCTGTTTTCTTTGGAAGAAAAGTGATTTACTGATAATTGAACATAATTTAAAGAGCGTAAGGATTATTTCCTTACGCTCTTTTTTAAGACTCAATGTTCAATATCAATACTCAACGTTCAATGTCTCCATTTTTGGCTTTTGATTTTTGAAATCTCACTCAACATCCCCTATATTTCTCATCTGCAGCTGTTTTATATTATTAAAGATGCTTAGGATGCCTGTATAATTTCGCGGTGTTTGAGATGTCCATTGTCCTGCAAAGGATGCAGCACTGCGGGTATATAACATTAGTATTCCACTACCATCATTCATGGTTCTACTTCCGGAAAAAGTACCTCCACTAGTTATTGTGGCATTGTTTATTTTAACCAATGTAGATTCCCAATCGTTGTAATGTTCATTGATCTGCGCTATCGTTGCAAGCCTTGGCATTATTGTTTTTCCCGAAGCTATTTTTACAGCCTTCACTATTGAAATGTTTGAAATTTGTAACAGGTTAAATGACCAGGATAGTGTAGCATCCTTTATATCCACGATCACAGAGTCTCCAGCAAGAAAGGAATGTGCTTCGGGAAAACGGATCACTATTCCTTTATCGCCATCCTGGAGCACCATATTTGTTGGTGCTATATTACCTCCATCCTTATCGGAGATTACAACTCCTGAAATTCTATAAGCCGGAAGTACATTAATGGAATCCGTATAAGCAGGACAAAGGCTTCTGATATTTGCTATGGGCGTACAACCTGTAGGGTCGGGCAAAGTACCATCGCATCGTACAGCATAAAAATGTACGTCAGTTGTATCTCGGATATAAAGCTGCGGCGTGTTATTATTTACAGTATAAATGCCTGTAATCGTGCCATTGCCGGTAGGGGTAAGTGCAGATCGAAATTTTGCATAAGCGCTGGTACGCAAGGCAAGATGAGCACCTGTACAATCTTTCAGCAATAAGGTAGTGGAGGAAGAAATATCTGATGGTTGAGCATAAGGAATACCGATATTATCCATTGCCAATTCAGCTTGTTTGATAGTCACCAGTTTATTAAAGTATTGTCTACCCGTATATAAGGAAGACAAAGTGAGTAGGGACACCGTATCAGTTGCTACTACATTCGGATAGGTAGCTTTAACTACATAATCTTCAATAAGCAGTTCCGGAATATCTGTAATAGAGCCATCAATGTCAGGAGCAGCGCCAAGCTGAAGGTTTTGATTATAATTACCGAGAAATAATCCTTTACATTTTACATAGACCTTTCTGCCAACAGGATAGTCATTGTATAAATGACTTTTGTTCAAACAAATTTCTATACCTCCTGTGGCATCCTGGATCACTATTTTATTAAAATAATTCCCGCTTTTATCATTCATTACCACTGTGCCGGATATAATGACATCAGAAGCTATGATTATTCCTTGAGGTAGGGCTTGTATTTGAGCTATGGTATGGGTAATTGTTAGATTCGGATCATAACTGGAAGTGTCCGGTGGTATATCCGGTTTTTTTAAGCAAGACGAAGCAAAGCAGAAGTAAATAGTCAACAGGGCAGCAATAGCAAGCTTTTTCATAATGACAATTGAAAATAGGATGCTGCAAAATAGGCAATTATTGCATAATTTATTCTTAAAATGATAATAGTAATAAAAAAAAGCCGGAGCAATTAAGCTTCCGGCTCTCAAATTCAAGATCTAAAAAGATTAATTATATCCGAGTTTTGTTTTAAGGTTTGCATCTAAAGCATCCAGGAACTCTTCTGTGTACAAGTAGTGCTCGCCATGATTCACTTTATTGCCGTGAATACATACCGCCAGATCTTTGGTCATTTTACCGCTGGATACAGTTTCAATACAAACAGCTTCCAATGCGTGTGCAAAATTGATCAGTGCCTGGTTTTCGTCCAGCTTGCCACGGAATTCCAAACCGCGTGTCCATGCGAAGATGGATGCGATAGGATTGGTTGAAGTAGGATTTCCTTTCTGATGTTCACGGTAATGGCGGGTTACTGTACCATGTGCAGCTTCAGCTTCCATAGTTTTACCATCAGGGGTAACTAGTACTGAAGTCATAAGACCCAGTGATCCGAAGCCTTGTGCTACAGTATCACTTTGCACATCACCATCGTAATTTTTACAAGCCCATACAAAGTTACCATGCCATTTCAATGCAGAAGCAACCATATCATCAATCAGACGGTGCTCGTAAGTAATACCTGCTGCAGCGAATTCTGCTTTAAATTCTTTTTCATAAATATCCTGGAAGATATCTTTGAAACGGCCATCGTATTTTTTAAGAATAGTATTTTTAGTAGAAAGATATAAAGGCCATTTTTTCATCAATGCCTGGTTGAAGCAGCTACGGGCAAAACCAATAATGCTTTCATCTGTATTGTACATAGTCAACGCAACGCCATCACCTTTGAAGTTGTATACTTCAAATTCCTGAACAGTTCCATCTTCACCTTCAAATTTAACGGTCAGCTTACCTTTTCCTTTAGTTACAAAATCGGTAGCACGGTACTGGTCGCCGAATGCGTGACGGCCTATGCAGATAGGGGCAGTCCAGTTAGGTACCAGGCGTGGAATGTTGTCAATAACAATAGGCTCACGAAACACGGTACCATCAAGGATATTACGGATAGTCCCGTTCGGAGACTTCCACATTTGTTTCAGTTTAAACTCTGTAACACGTTCTTCATCCGGAGTGATGGTAGCGCATTTGATACCTACACCATGTTCTTTAATAGCATTGGCTGCATCAACAGTAACCTGGTCGTTGGTAGCATCGCGATGCTCTACGCCGAGGTCAAAGTATTTTATATCTACATCCACATAAGGCAGGATCAGTTTGTCTTTAATGAATTTCCAGATGATTCGTGTCATCTCGTCGCCGTCAAGTTCTACAACGGGATTAGCTACTTTAATTTTTTCAGCCATTGTGCTAAACAGTATTATTTTGTTTGTTGGGAAAAAGAATCGGGCAAAAGTAGGAAAAATGAACCTTTTTAGTAAAATGTACTTCAAAATTTGACGCAATCGTTTACGGTTGGCCCATAAATATTGTTTAACACACCTGTAGAGACGTGCAATTGCACGTCTTATATTGTGAAATTTGCGCCTTGAGTGTGGCAAAAACGTGTATTGTCAAAAGATGTGCAATTGCACATCTTTTGACAGGAAGGTCGAATGTATTTGCCTGGTCAGATAATCAGATTCCTTCTCGATTTTAAAGTTTCTATTTCCAATTCGCTGCTCCAGCTTACACCATGCACTTTGGCGAGGTCCCTGAAAAAATCCTGTTCCGGTTCGATGTAGGAAGCAAATTGAATCAACAAAAGATAATCGGCATGCTTTACATCGGGCATCAGTTTTTTTACTGAACAACGGTTAGCATATAAATAAATGGAGGAATCGACATAAGGCAGCTCATGGCGGAATACCGGGAAATAATATTTCTTTTTAACCTCTTCCTGTACGGTATCAAATAAAGTCCCGGGATTTTTAGTCAATATTTTTCCTTCCTGGATACAAATATCCATATCCGGTTCGCGTACAAAATGAAGTCCGAATAGCTGATTAAGCCACCAGCAGAGACTATATCCTTTCAGGGCAGAACCAATGGCGATCAACCTGCTGTCGGAGAAAAAATCTTCTTCGAAAGATGCTGTGTTGAGTAAAAATTTTGCCATATCGGGATAATTACTGCAAAGGTTGTAATAAATAACGGATCAACAAAGAGAACCTTTATCGGCTGGCTTTAGTAGTAATAAAATTTTCAATTCATTCTTTTTGTGTAATTTTCCGCTGTACTAAAATTCCCTTCATGATGTCTCCGACTTATATCGTTATTATTATCCTTGTACTCTTGCTTTTCTTTTGCTTTGTAAGCGTACAACAAGGCACTGTAGCGGTAGTTACTATTTTCGGTAAGTTCCAGCGCATACTACGCCCCGGTCTTAATTTTCGTATACCGCTTATTGAAAGAATATTCAGACGTATTTCTATTCAAAATCGTTCTATAGAATTAAAATTCCAGGCCATTACGCTCGATCAGGCCAATGTCAATTTTTCGGCTATGATGCTTTATGCGGTATTCAATCAGGAACCTGAAACCATTAAGAATGTAGCCTTTAAATTTATGGACGAACGTAGCCTGATGCAAGCGCTTGTCCGCTCTGTGGAAGGTTCTGTACGTGCTTTTGTGGCCGGCAAAAAACAAGCCGAAATATTAAGCCTTCGTGGTGAAATTATTCTACACATTAAAGAGCAGCTGGATAAAGTACTGGAAGATTGGGGTTACCACCTCATAGATCTCCAGATCAACGACATTACTTTTGATGAAGTGATCATGCGTTCTATGGCACAGGTTGTATCATCCAATAATCTTAAAGCTGCTGCTGAAAATGAAGGCCAGGCTTTACTGATTACCAAAACCAAAGCTGCAGAAGCAGATGGTAATGCTATTAAAATACAGGCTGAAGCGGAAAGGCAAGCGGCACAGTTGCGTGGGCAAGGTGTGGCACTCTTCCGTGAAGAAGTAGCACATGGTATGGCCAAAGCCGCTAAAGAAATGGAGCAGGCCAATCTGGACGCTTCTTTCATTCTATTCTCCATGTGGACTGATGCAATCAAGCATTTTGCGGAGAATGGAAAAGGCAATACCATATTCCTGGATGGAAGCAATGACAGTATGCAACGCACTATGAAGGAACTAATGTCTGTGGCTCAGAATTCTAAAATAGTATCTGGTTCATAAAACTTGATTCAAATGGTTTTAAAAGTGATCCCGGCTTTTCTACAAGGCCGGGATTTTTATCTGCTCCACTTTTAATCGATAATCAGAATCGATCCGTTGCCTTAACTTCGTTCTGCAATAAATCAATAACAATGGAAGAAACATCAATACAATATCCACATGTGCCTTACGGCAGAACCGTACACGGACAGGAAGAAATAGATGCCGTAGTAGAAGTATTAAAAACCTCTACACAAATGGGCAAAAATGTAAGAGCCCTGGAAGAAACCATTGCAGGCCTTTACGCTAAGAAATATGGAATTGGTGTCAATTCTGGTTCGTCCGCTCTGTACCTGGCAGCCGATCTGCTGGATTATGAGCCCGGTACAGAGATTATCACGCCCGCGCTTACTTTTTCCACTACTGTTGCCCCACAGGTTAAACGCAATTGGGTACCTGCATTTGTAGATGTAGAAGAAGGAACTTACAATATTGATGTAAACAAAGTGGAGGCCATGATCACACCTAAAACAAAGGCGATGATCATTCCCAATCTTATTGGCAACCTGCCCGACTGGAAAGTGTTACGGGAAATTGCAGATAAACATAACTTGTTTCTGCTGGAAGATTCTGCAGATACTTTGGGTGCTGAAATAGATGGTGCGTCATCCGGAAGATATACTGACATGAGCACTACCAGTTTTTATGGTTCACACATTGTAAACTGTGCCGGTAACGGAGGCATGCTATGTGTCAATTCAGAAGCCTTTTATGATCGGGGAAGATTACTGCGCAGCTGGGGCCGTAGCTCATCCTTGTTTGTAGAATCAGAGAAAATTGAGAACCGTTTTAATGTAGAAGTGGATGGCATTCCTTACGATGCCAAATTTGTATTCGAAGAGCCAGGCTATAATATCGAACCCTCGGAATTGGGCGCCGCATTTGGATTGGTACAAGTAAGCAAGTTAAAAGACAATATTGATAAGCGTACCGAAAATTATAACCAGCTACGCGAATTCTTTAAGGCATACGAAGACACTTTTATCCTGCCACAACAGCTGCCTGGCTCGCGTACAGGTTGGCTGGCTTTTGCTACTACGCTGCGTGAAGGTGCTCCTTTCCAACGCAGGGATATGCAGATATTTCTGGAGAAAAGAAATATCCAGACCCGAACTGTATTTACCGGGAATATTCTAAGGCAACCCGGCTTCAAAAATGTAGCACATAAAGCCAGTACTGGTGGCTATCCTGAAGCGGATAAGGTAATGCGCGGTGGTATGCTTATAGCCTGCCACCATGGCCTGGATCAAATGCAGATTGATCACATCAAAGAAAGTGTTACCGCTTTTATGAAACAATTCTAGCCAAAATATTTGTGTGAACAACAAAGCCATCCAATTCAGGGTGGCTTTGTTCTATTATGGTATCCCCGTCTTTGGAAAATACACTCATCTTTCAACATTATCCGGGTGAAAATGTTGAAATTTCTGAAGCAATAAAAATTGATGAGCCGGATTGATTTCTTTTATGCCAAACATTTGAATATTCAGCTATTTAATGCCTAATTTTGCACTCTACTTAATTGTGATATGCCTGCCGATTCTCCGAAGCGTTTTAATATCTGGACACCACTTACCTTTTCCGTTATACTGATATTGGGCATACTTATTGGCTTTCAGTTAAATAAATACCTCGTTAATAAGCGCCCTATTTCTAATGTAGTGGAACGCAATGACAGGCTGGAAGAAATTATAGACATTATCGGGAGAGAT
>JBAZWL010000021.1:0-81419 GCA_041660405.1 Taibaiella sp.
ATAAAGTTTCTTTTTTCAGGCTCCAGGGTTTATAGGCACAAAAAAAGTAGCAAACCAAAAGATTTGCTACTTTTAAATTGACTTTTTTTATTCTTTAATCCTGTATCGTTTTTTTAGGACTAGTTAAGAACACAAGTTATTGTTTGTCTTTTATGGCTTATTGAAAAATAACAATCGCTAATCAGGCAATGCCGCTAATTCCTTTGCAATGGCAGAACCCAGCGCCACACCCATCCCACCCATTCGGAAAGCTCCGTATACATTGTCCCCAAATTGACCGACAATAGGCCGCTTAGTATCACCAAAGGCCATAATGCCTGACCAGCGTTGGGCTATATTTACTTTTCTTCCTGGTAAAATAAGAGTGTTCAATTTTTCTTCCAGATCTTTCTGGATAGCATCATTAAGGGCAATATCAGTACTGGTTTCACCCGTAAAGTCAAGGTTACGACCACCGCCAAAAAGTATTCTTCCATCTATCTCCCGGAAATAATAATAACCTTCATCAAAATGATAAATACCCTTAAACGGGAGGTCTTTTATAGGTTCTGTAATCAGCACCTGGCCCCGTCCCGGATTGATATTTACTTCAGGCAACAATTGTTTGGTAAAGGCATTGGTGCAGATGAAAAGGTTATCACATTGTAAATTGATGGACTCACGCCTTATCGGATCTTTTATGTTTACCACAACAACTTTTCCACTTCCTTCAAAAGAGGATACATCAGCTCCCGTTTTGATCTCTATGCCTTTGGCTAAAGCATAATCAGTAAGTGCACGCATCATTTTACCCGTATGTAATTCCCCTTCGCCAAGGTTCTCAATCATTGCACTCACTTTATCTTTTGCAAAACCAAATTCGCTGATTTTTTCATTGGCCATGCGAAAGGGTAGTTGGCTTGTTGTGCTTTCAATTAATTGATTGATGTGCGGAAGCTGTTCCAGGAGTGGCAATTCTTTTTCCGAGATCAGTTCAAAGCTGCCATTTTCCTGATAACCTATCGCTTCATTGCCCAGACGGTTACGCAGTATATCAAGTCCTTTCTTTCTTTGAATAAAAAGAGCGACCATTTCTGCTTCACTATTCGTTTTAAGATCGTCGAGTAATTCGGTAAAACTTCCCATGCAGGCAAACCCTGCATTACGTGTACTGGCACCAAATGGAAATAAACTTCTTTCTAAAACCAGTACACGCTTTTGCGGAAAACGATCTTTCAATTCAATAGCTGTACTTAGTCCCACAATTCCGGAACCAATTACAATATGATCATAATGAAGAAAGGATTGTTGCTCCCAGTAACTAAACATAATAGTACATTTTTACAAAGTAATTTTCGAACAAAGGGTCACTAAGTTCATTATTCTTCCACATAATCCAGGTCTTTATTGAATGTTTCTTTTAGCTTGCTTAAAGCAAAAAGGGAAATGGCTGTGAGGCCAATCATTAAAATATAAGCAGCGGAAATGATGTTGAATTTGTGTAGAAAGAATTCAAAAATAAAAGTAACAGGAATAAGAGAGCCTCTCACAAAATTAGGTACAGTAGTAGTAACCGTAGCTCGGATATTGGTTCCAAATTGTTCAGAAGCAATAGTTACAAATGTGGCCCAATAGCCAACACCAAGCCCCATAATGAAAGCAAGCCAATTGAATTGCTGCGGCGAGATACCATTACTATTAAGATAATAAATAACAGTGACCAGCGAGAACAAAAGAAAAACAAGAATGGCCAGGCGTCTGGATTTAGTCCATTGGGCGAGTAACCCTGCAAAAATATCACCAACGGAAATACCGATGTAGGAATACATAATACCGGCACCAGCACTTAATGATCCTTGCGCACCCAACGCCTTACCAAACTCCGGCGACTGTGCTATCAGAATGCCTACCACAAACCACAAAGGCATACCAATAAGAATGCAATAAATATACTTCCAGAACCTTTTACGGTCGGAGAATAAAAGCCTAAAACTTCCCTTTGTAACGGTGCTATCCTGTACATGTTTATACATACCTGATTCAAAAGTGCCAACCCGTAATAATAGTAATACAAAACCCAATCCGCCGCCTACAAAATAGGCAGTACGCCAGGTATAAAATTGATGTACCAAATTGGCTGCCACAGCGCCAAATAGGCCTATTACAGCCACCATCATCGTTCCATAACCTCTCTTCTCTTTACTCAAAGTTTCACTGACCAATGTAATACCAGCTCCCAATTCCCCGGCAAGACCGATGCCGGCAACGAAGCGGATCAGTGCATAGGTATTTACATCCTGTACAAAACCATTAATTACATTGGCAATAGAGTAGAGCAGGATAGAACCGAATAGTACTCTTATGCGGCCAAATTTATCGCCGATAATACCCCAGACAATTCCACCAATGAGCAAGCCTGCCATTTGTATATTCATCACAAATTCACCCATGCGGCGACTGTCTTCCGCAGCAACACCAATATCAGCAAGGCTTTGAACCCTTACTATAGAGAAGATAAGGAGATCGTAGATGTCGACAAAATAACCCAGAGCAGCGACAAGTACCAGTAGTCCTGCATTCTTTCTGTGGGATTGCTCCATTTTCATAATCCTGAAAAATTTGAGCCTGCATGATACAAAAAAACCGTGTAGTTTTCGCTACACGGTTCAGGAGAATATGTGTTCAGTCCTGTAAAGACTGGTTCAACGATTAATAATCAGCAGTGATGCCAACCAGTTCAAGCAGAGCTTGTTCCAACTGGGCATCGTTAGGGGCAATACCATGCCATTCGTGTGTGCCTTCCATAAAGGAAACACCGCTACCCATTGAAGTGTGCATCAGGATGCAGATTGGTTTGCCTTTGCCGGTAAGCGCTTTGGCTTCTTCAAGAGTCGCAAGCACTTTTTCCATATTATTTCCTTCGGGCAGATCAATTACTTGCCAGCCGAAGGCTTCAAATTTAGCTTGCAGATCACCTAATCCCATTACCATTTCCGTAGGACCATCAATCTGTTGCCCGTTGTAATCAATGGTAGCAATCAGGTTATCCACTTTATGATGCGCTGCAAACATAATTGCTTCCCAGTTTTGCCCTTCCTGTAATTCACCATCGCCATGCAAAGAGAAAACAGTTCTGTCGTCATTATTTTGCTTTTTGGCTAAAGCCGCACCAATAGCTACACTCATACCCTGGCCCAAAGAGCCGGAAGCAATACGCACACCCGGAAGATGCTCATGCGTAGCCGGATGGCCTTGGAGACGGGAATTCAACTGGCGGAAAGTAGCCAGCTCTTCTACACGGAAATAACCGCTACGGGCCAATACGCTATACAGCAAAGGAGAAATATGTCCGTTAGAAAGGAAGAAAAGATCTTCGCCCACGCCGTCCATATTAAAGGCCGGATCGTGTTTCATTACTTTAAAATAAAGTGCAGTAAGAAAGTCGGCACAACCCAGAGATCCACCAGGGTGGCCACTTTGAGATCCATGCACCATTCTTACAATATCACGGCGCACCTGTGTGGCCATATCTTTCAGTTGACTGATTTCCATCGTACCTTTTTGAAAATTTTGTGCAAAAGTAATTATAATTAGCTCAAAATGTAAAATGAAATATGTGGCTTCGTGAAGTAGAGATTAAGGCACGATGCATATTTAATAAAAAAACAATGTGGCCAGAAGGGATTAACCTTTTGACCACATTATCTTTTATAACAGAAATATTATGCTTCTTCTTCTTTCTTTTTCTTTGCAGGAGCTTTTTTAGCCGGTTTTTCTTCGCCGTCTTCAGCAGTCGCTTTCTTTTTAGCTGCAGCTTTTTTTACAGGTTTTTCTTCGCCATCTTCAGTAGCAGCAGCCTTTTTAACTGCAGCTTTCTTTTTAGGTTTAGCTTCTTCTTCCTGCTCATTAGTTACAACATCCGCAGTAGTAGCTTCGTCCGTAGTAGCTTGTTCTTTCAGGTAATCAAAATTCAGCAGATCATTCTTTTTCAGAATATCGTACCATTTCAACACTTTCCTGATATCGCTGGTGTAAACTCTTTCCTCATCAAAATCAGGCAATACAGTTCTAAAGTAAGCCTTGATTGCTTTATCGTCTTTTTTGCTGTTTAATTCAGCAATTTGCCCGTCATTTTCTTTAATCTTCTGAAGTACCTCGTGCAGACGAACATTATCGCCTGTAGTATATATTTCAATGCTTTCAAGAGGTGTAATGTGGTGTATACGTGCCGATACAAATTTTACACTTTTATCGGTCAGGCTACGTACAATAGCACCATCGTTTTTGGTGCTCATCAATTGATAAAGACCGCTTAGGCCGGTTACTGCTACTATTTGTCTGTATTCCATAAATTATTAATGCTAACCCGCTATGGGCTTCAACTTTTAGGGCGGCAAAAGTAAAGAAAAAATCTATACAAAATTTGCATAGAAACATAAAAGTAAACCTGAAAAGCAGAAATTATAGTAAAAACTTAATTTAACGGGTGAATGTTAACATTTTCGGTCAATTTTCCAACCTAATGCTTTAAAATAAGGTCTTAACCATCGGCCATAATGCTAACCCATTTCCTATGAAAAAAAATCTCCTGTTACTATCTATCCTGTTGATTAGTTGCAATATGTATGCAGCAGACACGCTGCGGGTGCTCTTTATTGGAAATAGTTATACTGCGGTTCAGAATTTGCCCCAGGTAGTAAGCCGCCTTGCTTCTGCCGGAGGGGATAGTCTTTATTACCAGGTAAATGCACCGGGCGGCTACACATTGCAACAGCATAGTACTGATAATGCAACTTTAAGTTATATCGCTCAAGGTAATTGGGACTTTGTAGTGTTGCAGGAGCAAAGCCAGTTACCTTCCTTTAATGACGGCCAGGTAGCAACCGCAGTATATCCTTATGCCCATAAACTCGATAGCCTCATTCATCATTATACACCTTGTGCCAAAACAGTATTTTACATGACCTGGGGCCGTAAAAATGGTGATGCTTCAAACTGTGCCGTTTGGCCGCCTGTATGTACTTACGATGGTATGGATAGCCTTTTGCAATTGCGTTACACTATTATGGCAGCAGATAATATAGCTTTGATAAGTCCTGTGGCTAAGCTCTGGCATTATTTAAGGGATAATAGCCCATCACTGGAATTATACCAGGCTGATGAAAGTCACCCTTCGCCTGCAGGCACTTATGCGGCGGCGCTAAGCTTCTACAGTTTATTTTTTGGTAAAAATCCGGTGACCAATAGCTATAATTTTACATTGAGTTCCGCAGAGGCGAATACTGTTAAGGCCGCCGCAGAAGCAGTAGTATTTGATAGCCTGAATCATTGGAAACGTTTTTATCCATATCCTAAAGTGGATTCTATTGTATTTAACTTGTCTAATAATACTGTGCATTGTACACCTGTCGGGCCGCAAAATGTAGTAGGGTATGAGTGGGATTTTGGTGATGCTTCTCCTCATTCCGTTCAAGTAAACCCTTCACATACATTTGCTGCGCCTGGTACCTACACCATTTGTCTTACCATACATGGCGTGTGTGATGATGTTACTTATTGTAAAGATACTACCATCGTAACCCTCGGTATTGATGGAGCTAACAGTATGGAAGAATTATCCGCATTCCCCAATCCGGCTACAAATCAGGTTATAGTACAGGGCTTAAGAGGAAAAGTAGCTTACACCGTTACAGATGCATTAGGTGTTAAAGTAGGCCAAGGTGAGATATTGCCAGGACGTAGTACCATTAACATGCGAAGCCTGTCTTCCGGAATCTATTTTCTTAACCTCAATAATCAGAAAGGAAAACGAAGAGTTATGAAACTGGTAAAACAATAAGTGTACTACCAGCTTTAAGATTCCATCATCTTTTTGTTATTAAATAAAGAATGAGGTTGTGGTCATGGAAAGATAACGGTTGTTTTTTGGTTGCGATAAAGCGTTTTTAAAACTTCGTAGCAACTAAAAAAACTCTTTTTATGCAAAAGGTAATTGCTTTTTCTATAGACGTAAATCAGCTGGTAAGCCGCTCTGATGAAACTTTTTCAATAGCAGAGCCGGAAGCGCTCAACGAGCTGCTTCAGGAAGGGTGGGAGATCGAAGACTGGAGTTTTCTTACCGACGATCCTGTTAACGGCAAAATGCCTATGCTGGTGGTTTTAAATGACGATATGCTGGCTGCTCATGGCGAAGAAATGTGGGAGGAAGAAGATGGTTACCTGGACGAAGATGGGGAAGCTCCCGATGATATGGACGATGATGAATTGGATAAAGAGTAATTGTAAAGGTAAAACGATAATGCGATGGGGCTTGTTCAAAATCTGGACAGCCCCATCGCATGTGTAGGGACGCATTGCATGCGTCCATCATTCATTAGGGCGTTTTGGACGCTCGCAATGTGTCCCCACAGTAAACGCGCAGTTTTGGACGCATGCAATGCGTCCCTACAAGATGTCAAACGTGGGTGTATGCTGCCTTTTGATTAAAAAATTGGAAATAAAACATTATTCTGTACTGAAATATGAAGATTCTTATTACCTTTGCCGCCCAATTGCAGGAGTGCTGAAAAGAATTTTAAAATATTTTTTGGTATTTAGAAAAAGATTTCTACTTTTGCAGTCCCAAAAATTTTAACAAGGAAGTTTTTTGATATGTCACAGCGTATTCGCATTAAGCTAAAGTCTTACGATCACAATCTGGTAGATAAATCTGCCGAAAAAATTGTAAAGACTGTTCGTAATACAGGCGCGGTAGTAACCGGTCCAATTCCATTGCCAACAGATAAAAAGATATTTACCGTATTGCGTTCGCCGCACGTAAATAAGAAAGCACGTGAGCAGTTCCAGTTGTGTACTCACAAACGTTTGCTTGATATTTACACTTCTTCGAGCCGTACCGTGGATGCTTTGTCTAAATTAGACCTTCCAAGTGGTGTAGAAGTAGAGATTAAAGCTTAAGTACCGACGCGATTCAATCGTGTCAACCAGTAAAGCGAAAGCTCAAACGTTCTTTTAAAGAAATTAGTAAAACAGCTAATCCCGCATTCAGATCTTAGATTTAGAATAACCGGGCGCTTGGCTGGGAAGCAGGCAACAGTCCTGGCTTTCCGTTAGCAAAAAATAATAACAACACAACCCCGGCTTTAATAACAATGCCGCCGGAGTTGGAAAACAACATATTATGAAAGGTATTATTGGCAAAAAAATCGGCATGACCAGCGTGTTCGAATCTAATGGAAAGCAGGTATCCTGCACCATTATTGAGGCCGGACCTTGCGTAGTTACGCAAAAGAAAACAGTCGAATCCGACGGGTACGAAGCCTTACAAATTGCTTTTGGTGAGCGTAAAGAAAAAAACACGCCCAAAGCATTGCTGAATCACTTCGCAAAAGCAGACACAGCTCCTAAAGCTGTAGTAAAAGAAATCCGCAACAGTTCCATAGATAAACAAGTTGGTGAAAGCATTACCGTTGACATCTTCAAAGAAGGTGAAAAAGTTAATGTAATCGGTACTTCAAAAGGTAAAGGTTTCCAGGGCGTTGTTAAACGTCACGGATTTTCCGGTGTGGGCGAAGCATCTCATGGTCAGCACGATCGTCAGAGAGCTCCGGGTTCTATCGGTGGTTCATCTTACCCAAGTCGTGTATTTAAAGGTATGCGTATGGCCGGCCGTATGGGTGGCGATCGCGTTAAGGTTAAATCTTTGAAAGTAGTTAAGATTTTCCCTGAACAAAATTACATCCTTGTTACTGGTTCTGTACCGGGTCACAATGGTGCCATCGTTCTTATCCAGAACAGTTTAGGATAATTTCCGGCATTATTCCGGATAGTAAAATAATGTTTCAATTAGCCCATAAGCTAAAAATTATAAGAAATGCAAATCGAAGTTTTAAATAGCAAAGGTGAAAATACCGGCCGTAGCGTAGAGTTACCGGAAGATATTTTCAATATCGAACCTAACGATCACGTTATTTATCTTGCTGTAAAGCAATACCTGGCGGCTCAACGTTTAGGTACACACAAGACCAAAACACGTGCTGAAGTAAAGGGTTCTTCCCGCAAACTGCATCGCCAGAAAGGTACCGGTGGTTCCCGTAAAGGTAATATCCGTAACCCTTTGTACAAGGGTGGTGGTACCATCAACGGACCTCTTCCTCACAGCTACGATTTCAAATTGAACCGTAAAGTGAAAGACCTGGCTAAGATGTCTGCACTTACCTACAAAGCACGCGAAAAAAGCATTCTTGTAGTAGAAGATATCAAATTTGACAAACCAAGTACCAAAGCATTCCTGAATGTAATGAGCGGTTTGAAAATTGCCGGTAAAAAAATATTAATGGTTAACGTTGACTACGATCAGAATTTATACCTGAGCAGCCGTAACGTACCAAGAGTAAAAAGCAGCGTATTGAGTGATATCAACACTTATGATGTCGTTCACGCCAACACTATCCTGTTGACTGAAAGCGCAGCTAAAATCTTTACTGAAGAAGTAGTAGAGGTAGCAGAATAAAATAGATTAGCTGATTTGATAATGTGATAATTTGATAATTGGCTGGAAGAGAAATAAAAAATAATTATTCGATTGGTTAATCATCAAATTAGCTAATCATCAAATTATCAAATTAAATAACAATGAGACTTTCAGAAGTATTGGTTCGCCCTAAGGTTACTGAAAAAGTTAACGGTCAGATGGAAAAACAAAACCGTTACACTTTTGTAGTAGACAAGCGTTCTAACAAATTGGAAATTAAAGCTGCTGTAGAAGAGTTTTATAACGTTAAGGTTACTGATGTAAATACTATCGTTATGCCTGCAAAAAGCAAAAGCCGCTTTACTAAAGCCGGATTTATCTCTGGTCGTAAATCATCTTTCAAGAAAGCAATTGTAACACTTGCTGACGGCGAAAACATTGATTTGTTCGCTTTCTAAGAAAGACAAATCAGGAATGGTGGCCAAATAGTACCACCGCTAACAACAAACTATAAAAATTAAATCGGTTCATTGCAAAATGGCTGATACAAACAAAAAAAGAAATGGCTTTACGTAAATATAAACCGACCACGCCCGGTACTCGTTGGAGAGTAGGCAACGCATTTGCAGAGATTACTACAGATAAACCTGAAAAGAGTTTGTTGACTACAATCAAAAGCACAGCTGGACGTAACTATCAAGGACGTCAGGTAATGCGCTATATCGGTGGCGGACACAAAAAGCACTATCGTATCATCGATTTCAAACGTGACAAGAAAGAAATTCCTGCTACCGTTAAAACAATCGAGTATGATCCAAACCGTACTGCATTCATCGCTTTGTTAGCTTATGCAGATGGCGAAAAACGTTACATCATTGCCCCACAGGGTCTTGAAGTAGGTACAAAAGTTATCAGTGGTGATAATGTTGCTCCTGAAGTTGGAAATGCATTGTTATTGAAAAATATGCCTCTTGGTACTGTAATTCATAATATTGAAATGCAACCAGGTAAAGGCGGTGCAATGGCACGCTCTGCAGGTACTTACGCTCAGCTCAACGCTAAAGAAGATAAGTACGTAGTATTGAAAATGCCAAGTGGTGAGTTGCGTAAAGTATTGAGCAGCTGTATCGCTACAGTAGGTATCGTTTCTAACAGTGACCATGGTTTGGAAGCTGCTGGTAAAGCAGGTCGTAACCGTTGGAAAGGTCAACGTCCACGTGTACGTGGTGTTGCGATGAACCCTGTAGATCACCCGATGGGTGGTGGTGAAGGTAAATCTTCTGGTGGTCACCCACGTAGCCGTACCGGTAAATATGCAAAAGGTGAAAAAACTCGTAGCCTGACTAAAGACTCTAACAAACTGATCATTCAGCGTCGTGACGGTAAGAAGTTATCCGGTAAAGCAAAGAAATAATTAAAATGTAGAGACGCGATGCGTTGTGTCTCTACTGAACAATATACATTAACACGATAAAATGGGTTCCGGCTCTGCCAGAATCAAATCATCAAAAACACCAATTTAAATGGGTCGTTCAATTAAAAAAGGTCCTTACGTAGACCACAATCTTGAAGAGAAAGTAGCAAAGATGAGTGTGGAAGGTGCTAAAAAAACAGTTGTAAAAACATGGAGCCGCCGCTCTACAATTACTCCTGATTTCGTTGGTCACACGTTTGCAGTACACAATGGTAACAAGTTTATCCCTGTATATGTAACTGAATACATGGTAGGTCACAAATTAGGTGAATTTGCTCCTACACGTAACTTCAGAGGCCACGGTGGTAGCAAGAAATAAGTAACGCCCCCAGCAGCCCCTAAAGGGGAGAAAGAAATTTGGGGGGATAGTAATAAAATTAAAAGTTCCCGAAAAGCCCCTTTAGGGGTTGGGGTAAATATAATAAAATGGAAGCAACAGCTCGTTTACGCAATTATCCTACATCTCCAACCAAGATGCGCCTTTTAGCAGATCTGATACGTGGTATGGAAGTAGAAAAAGCTTTGAATACTCTGAAGTTTAATACTAAGCACCCTTCAGTTCCTTTGGAAAAATTGTTGCTTAGCGCTATTGACAACTGGAAACAAAAAAACGAAGGTGCAGATGTAGCAACAGCTAACCTGGTCGTTAAAACCATATTTGTAGATGGTGGCCGTATGCTGAAGCGTATGTTGCCTGCTCCACAAGGTCGTGCTTACCGCGTTCGTAAACGCAGCAATCATGTAACTATCATCGTAGATAGCAAAGTAGTAGCAACTAAATAATTTTGAATTTTGGATTATGAATTTTGGATGTTTATCCGGTTTCTTTTCCAAAAATATAAATAACAATATTAATTAAGGATTGGACTTTGAGTAATTCAAAATCAAAAATCCAAAATTCATAATCAAAAAGAAATGGGTCAAAAAGCAAATCCGATAGGTAACCGTTTAGGAATTATCCGTGGTTGGGATTCTATGTGGTTCAGCAATCCAAAAGATTTCGGTGGTAAAGTGGTTGAAGATCACAAAATCCGTACATATCTTAATGCACGTATCAATAAAGGCGGCGTAGCCCGTATCGTTATCGAGCGTACACTTGGAAAATTGATCATCACAATCCACACGTCAAAACCAGGTATCATTATCGGTAAAGGCGGTCAGGAAGTTGATAGAATTAAAGAAGAACTGAAAAAACTGACCGGTAATAACGACGTACAGATCAACATCATGGAAATCCGTCGTCCTGAATTGGATGCTCAGATTGTTGGTGAATCTATTGCCCGTCAGATCGAAGGCCGTGTAAGCTACAAACGCGCTATTAAAATGGCTATTTCTACAGCTATGCGTATGGGTGCAGAAGGTATCAAGATCAAAGCAGGTGGTCGTCTTGGTGGAGCTGAAATTGCCCGTAGTGAAGAGATCAAGCAAGGCCGTACTCCATTACATACTTTCCGTATGGATATCGATTATGCTTCTGTTTACGCAATGACTGTATATGGTAAAATCGGTTTGAAAATATGGATCTGTAAAGGTGAAGTATTAGGCAAACGTGACCTGAATCCTAACCTTACCAGCGGTGCAACTGACCGTCGTGGAGGCCAGGGTGGTGGTGAAGAGCGAGGAGAACGTCGTGGTGGTGGAGATCGTCGTCCAGGTGGTGGCGGTGGAGATCGTCGCGGTGGCGGTGCAGGTGGTGATCGTCGTGGTGGCGGTGGCAACCGTGGAGGAGCTAAGAAAGACTAATTCCCGGATCGTATTGGTATAATGTATAGGAGGTGACAAGTACACAGCTTAACGGAATACCGGATACAGGACAGAATATACATTATACTTAATATAAAGTACTTGATACTTAAAAATATCAGCAATGTTACAACCAAAAAGAGTAAAACATCGTAAGCAACATAAAGGACGTATCAGAGGTAATGCAGAGCGTGGTGCTACCATTTCTTTCGGTTCTTTCGGTCTTAAGGCACTAGAGCCTATATGGATCACTAACCGTCAGATCGAAGCTGCACGTCAGGCAATGACCCGTCACATGAAACGTGAAGGTAATGTTTGGATCCGCATTTTCCCTGATAAGCCAATTACTGCTAAGCCTGCAGAGGTACGTATGGGTAAAGGTAAAGGTAGCCTTGAATATTGGGCAGCTGTGGTAAAACCAGGCCGTATCATGTTCGAAGCAGATGGTGTTTCTGAAGAAGTAGCTCGTGGCGCATTTGAACTTGCAGCACAGAAATTACCAATCAAAACCAAATTTGTTATCCGTCCTGATTACGTTGGATAATAACTTCCGGACCGGGATGAAAATTCCGTAGGGATTTAAACATAAAGAATTAGGGTAGGAGGATTAATATCTCAATACTCAGTACTCAAATCTCAATACATATTACAATGGCAAAGTCAAAAAAAGCGGCGAAAGTTGAGGATTATCGCTCACTTAGCGATGAAGCGCTTAACGACAAAATTGGTGAAGAAGGTCTGCGCTTAAAGAAAACAAAGTTCAGCCATGCAGTTAATCCAATCGAAAATCCGATGATTATCCGCAACATTCGCCGTACGATTGCAACGTTAAAAACCGAGCAACGTAAAAGACAAATCGCATCTTAATAAAATATTTCAATATCTGTCAAGAATGTCAGCAGTAGAAAGAAAAACCAGGAAAAGCCGTATAGGGCTTGTTACTAGTGATAAAATGGATAAAACCATTACCGTTGCTATAGAACGTAAAGTGAAACACCCTTTTTATGGTAAATTCCTAAAGAAAACTACCAAATTTCATGCACACGATGAAACCAACCAATGTGGTATAGGTGACACTGTTCGTATCATGGAAACCCGCCCTTTGAGCAAAACAAAGCGCTGGAGACTGGTAGAAGTTATTGAAAAAGCTAAATAAGTATATCCGATATTCTTTCTTTGGAATATTTGAAAAAGCACTAGCCTCTTTTCAGTTCAGTAATGACGAGTGATGTAATATCATAGTCGTCTTAACAAATAAAAAAAGAAATTAGCTAACAGCTAAACATTATAACAATGATACAGCAGGAATCAAGGCTCAATGTAGCTGATAACAGCGGCGCTAAAGAAGTACTTTGCATACGTGTACTAGGCAATAGCGGCCAGGTATATGCAGGTATTGGCGATAAAATCGTAGTTACAGTAAAAGATTCTATCCCCGCCGGTGGCGTGAAGAAAGGAACTGTAAGTAAAGCCGTTATCGTTCGTACCAAAAACAAATTACGTCGCAAAGATGGTTCATACATCAGCTTCGACGATAACGCAGTTGTGTTACTGAACAACTCTGACGATCCACGTGGTACCCGTATTTTCGGACCAGTAGCCCGTGAATTGCGTGACAAAGGATACATGAAAATTGTTTCTCTGGCGCCAGAAGTATTGTAATTAAAATATTTTCGTACCTTTGCCGCCCGTTCACAAAAAGCGGCTCAAGATCATAAGAAATGAGTACTAGATTCAAACCTAAGTTCAGCATTAAAAAAGGTGACCAGGTAGTGGTGATTTCCGGTAACGATAAAAATCGTACTACTCCCCGCCAGGTGCTGGCTGTATACCCGATGGAAGCGCGCGTATTGGTAGAAGGTGTTAATATCAGAACTAAACACCAGAAACCTAATGCAAAAAATCCTCAGGGCGGCATCGTAAAAGAAGAAGCCACAATCCACATCTCTAATATACAGTTGTGGGATGCAAAAGCGAAAGCTCCCGTACGTGTTCGTCGCGAACGCAAAGACGGAAAGGCTATTCGTATATCTAAAAAAACAGGTCAAGAAATTAAATAATGAGCACTGTAAATTACCAACCGCGTCTTCAGGGAAAATATAAGGACGAAGTAGTGTCTGCCCTGATGAAAAAATTCGGTTACACGACTGTTATGCAGGTTCCACGTCTGCTTAAGATTTGTCTTAACCAGGGCGTTAAAGGATCTGTTTCTGACAAGAAACTGGTAGATGACGCTGTGAAAGAAATGACCATGATCGCTGGTCAGAAGGCAGTACCTACAATGTCTAAAAAGGATATCTCCAACTTTAAGTTGCGTAAGAATATGCCTATTGGTGCCCGCGTTACTTTACGTGGTGCTAATATGTATGAATTTTTAGATCGTCTGGTTTCGGTTTCTTTACCACGTGTACGTGACTTTAAAGGTATCAGCGAAAAAGCTTTTGATGGCTATGGTAACTATACTTTTGGTGTAACGGAACAAATCATCTATCCTGAGATAGACATTGATAAAGTTAATCGTATCAGTGGTATGGATATCACTTTCGTAACCACAGCCCGTACTAACGAAGAGGCTTATGAGTTGCTGAAAGAACTGGGTATGCCATTTAAAAATATCAAAAAAGACAATAACTAAGATATGTCAAGAAATTCAATAATAGCACGCCAGCGTAAACGCGAGAAAATGGTTGCAAAGTTTGCCGAAAAACGCGCAGCTCTTAAAGAAGCAGGAGACTACGAAGCTCTTGATAAACTTCCTAAGAACGCTTCTCCGGTACGTTTGCACAACCGTTGCCAGATCACAGGCCGTCCAAAAGGTTATATCCGTCAGTTTGCTCTGGCACGTGTAATGTTCCGCGACATGGCTCTTGATGGTAAACTTCCAGGTGTTAAGAAAGCTTCCTGGTAATCAGTTCTTTTACGGAATGAAACATTAGATGAAAAGACACCATCAAGTCCCTTTAGGGATTTAGGGTGGGTGTAACTATCATCAATTATCAACAATTTAAAAAACAAAAGAGTAAAATGGTAACTGATCCTATTGCAGATTTCCTTACCCGCGTTCGTAATGCTCAGATGGCACGCCACCGTATTGTTGAAATACCAGCTTCCAATCTGAAGAAACGCATCACCGAGATTTTGTACGAAAAAGGTTATATCCTGAAATACAAATTCGAAGATGATAACAAACAAGGTCTTATCAAAATCGCTTTGAAATACAACGCAGAAACTAAAGAACCAGCTATCCGTTCATTAGAGCGTATCAGCCGTCCGGGTCTTCGCCAGTACGCTAAGCCTACCGATATCCGTCGTGTGAAAAATGGTCTTGGTGTAGCTATCGTTTCTACTTCAAAAGGAGTAATGACTGATAAAGAAGCCCGTACACAGAATGTAGGTGGTGAGGTGCTTTGCCAGATCTGGTAATAAAAATAATTAGGAAATCAGCAAATATGCAATTCGAAAATGCATGTTTGCTTTTTGACTTAAATAAAGCATTGCTTTTTCTGACAATCTAAGTTCTCCTATACGGAGCTGAACACGTAAAAGCAATTAATAAAAAGAAGAAGTGGAGTCAAATTCACTTATTCACAGTTTTCACATTGTAAATTAAAGATTGAAAAATGTCACGTATAGGCAAAAAGCCAATCGTTTTGGCTGATAAAGTTACTCTGACCGTTAGTCCATCTAACGAAATCACAGTTAAAGGCCCTAAGGGCGAATTGAAACAAGCGATTGATCGCGATATCACTGTAGAAGTAAAGGATAACGAAATTATCGTTAATCGCCCTACAGATCAGATCCGCCATCGCGCATTGCACGGTTTATACCGTAGCCTTGTTGCCAACATGGTTGAAGGTGTGACCAATGGTTATACCAAAACGTTGGAACTTGTAGGTGTGGGTTATCGTGCTGCCGTAGCTGGTCAGCAACTTGATATGTCTCTGGGTTATTCTCACAACATTATCATGGACCTTCCTAAAGAAGTAAAAGCAACTGCTACAATGGAAAAAGGTCAGCCTCCACGTATTTTCCTGGAGTCTATCGATAAACAACTTGTAGGTCAGGTAGCCGCTAAAATACGAAGCTTACGTAAACCAGAACCATACAAAGGTAAAGGGGTACGCTTTGCAGGTGAAATCGTTCGCCGTAAAGCAGGTAAGACTGCTGGTAAATAAGATTAATGTTGAATTTTGGATTTTAAATTTTGAATGGCACATACCTTTCAGTTTAAAATTCAAAATTCAACTTTCATAATTAATATATAACCTTCGGAAGCCGTCTGTTAAATTGTGTAGGGTGATAGCAGCAAAAGTAAAAAGGTCTAGGGTCAATTTATTATTGCCAACTGCACATTGCCCATTGCCAATTAAAAGGTGAGCCCGTACAAATAGAGAAAAATGTCAAAAACAGCAAAAACAGTAATACGCCGTCAGAAGTTGCGTTGGCGTATTCGTAAAAACGTTAAGGGTACTGCCCAGGCACCACGCTTATCCGTTTTTCGTAGCAACAAAGATATTTATGCCCAGCTGATCGATGATGCTACCGGCTTAACTTTAGCTTCTGCTAATTCCCGCCAGAAAGATCTTGCAGCAATAAGCGGAAATAAAACAGAAAAAGCGGCACTTGTTGGTAAAGCAATTGCACAAAAAGCTAAAGATCTGGGTATCGAAGCATGTATATTTGATCGTGGGGGTTACCTTTATCACGGACGTGTTAAGTCATTAGCTGACGGAGCACGTGAAGGTGGATTGAAATTCTAATCCATCAAGGTATAAACAATATTCATAAATAGTCTTTGTACTAAGTACTTACAGTACGCAATACTAATATAAAATGACTCAATCAAACAGCCGGGTTAAATCCGGAGAATTAGAATTAACAGATAAAGTGGTTTCCATTAACCGTGTGGTTAAGACTACTAAAGGCGGACGTGCTTTCAGCTTCTCTGCTCTTGTAGTTGTAGGAAACGGTAACGGAATCGTAGGGCAAGGTCTTGGTAAAGCCAAAGAAGTAAAAGAGGCGATTGCAAAAGGTATCGATGATGCTAAGAAAAACCTGATCAAAGTTCCGGTTATGAATGGTACCGTTCCTCACGATCAGTTCACTAAAGCAGGTGCTGCAAAGGTTTTGATTAAGCCAGCTGCACATGGTACCGGTGTACTTGCAGGTGGTAGTATGCGTGCTGTATTGGAAGCCGCAGGTTACACTGACGTTCTGGCTAAATCTTTAGGTTCTGCTAACCCACATAACGTGGTAAAAGCAACCGTTAAAGCATTAAGCGAAATGCGTGAGCCAATCGAAGTTGCGAGAAAACGTAACATCGGTTTGAAAAAAGTATTCAACGGTTAATTTTTACCGGATAATAATTATTAACGAATTGAGGGAGTGCCGGGACAAAGATCTCATATCTCACATCTCATATCTCAAATCTTAAAGAAATGTCTAAAATAAAAGTAACTCAGGTAAAAAGCGGTATTGACCGTTCAGAGCGCCAAAAACGCACTTTGAAGGCTTTGGGTCTGCGTAAAATGAACTCTTCCGTTGAGGTTGAAGCTAATGAGCAGATTAAAGGTATGGTTGCCAAAGTTCTTCACCTGGTAAAGGTTGAAGAAGTAAAATAAATGTTGGATTTCGAATTTTAAATGTTGAATTATTTCGTTCAAAATTTAAAATCCAAAATTCAAAATTTTTAACAGCGAGCGGGAGAAAACACCCGCGTAAGTCCAAAAACAAATACAATGAATTTACACACATTAAAACCAGCAGAAGGCGCAACGCATCATCAGAAACGTCTTGGTCGTGGTGAAGGTAGTGGTCATGGTACTACTGCAGGTAAAGGTAATAAAGGTCAACAAGCTCGTACTGGTTACCAATCTAAGAAAGGCCATGAAGGTGGGCAGATGCCAATTCAGCGTCGTATGCCTAAACGTGGTTTCAAAAACAGGAACCGCGTAGAGTACAAAGCATTTAACCTGGGACAGATTGATTACCTGGTTGAGAAATATGACCTGAAGGAATTCTCTCTGGATGCCTTGTACATCAATGGTCTGATTAACCGTACTGATCTTGTAAAAGTATTGGGAACCGGTGAAATCAAATCAAAAGTAACTATCAAAGTAAACGCTATCAGTGAAAAAGCAAAGAGTGCTGTAGAAACTGCAGGTGGTACTGTTGAATTACTGTAAGGTTATTACCAAGTATTAACTTATTTTTCAAAAGACGCTTTTTCCCTATTTCACTTTAATAAAGGATTATCTTTATTAAAGATTTGGTAAAATGCGTCTTTTGTCGTTTATTCGCAACCTATTTTAAATATTCCAGTTTTTGTGAAGAAACTTATTGAAACCCTAAAGAATATCTGGAGCATTGAAGAGCTTCGTAAGCGTATATTGTTTACGCTAGGTTTAATTCTTGTTTATCGTGTAGGCTGCTACATCGTACTGCCTGGTATTAATCCGAATGTATTAGGTCAAAACCAAAGCCAGGATGGCCTTCTGGGATTGATCAATATGTTTGCAGGTGGAGCATTCAGCAATGCTTCCATTTTTGCGTTGGGTGTAATGCCATACATCTCGGCTTCCATCTTCATGCAACTGGCCGGTATTGTGTTACCACAGTTTGCCAAAATGCAGAAGGAAGAAAGCGGGCGTAACAAAATAAATCAATATACCCGTTTCTTAACGGTACTGGTTACTATATTTCAGGCAAGTGCTTACATCGCATATTTACGTACCCAAACCAATGGTTCTATCGTAAATGATGGCATCATGTTCTATGTTTCCACTATTGTTGTGCTTACTGCGGGAACACTATTTGTAATGTATCTAGGTGAGAAAATTACGGATAAAGGTATTGGTAATGGTACTTCTATGATCATCATGGTTGGTATCCTTGCCCGTTTGCCACACTCCGTAGTAGAAGAGTTTACCTCTAAGCAACAAACAGATAAATTATTGTTCTTTTTGGTGGAGCTTGCTGTATTCGTTGCTATTATCATTGGTCTTGTATTGTTAACTCAAGGTGTACGTCGTATTCCTTTGAATTATGCCCGTCGTATAGTAGGCACCAATGCAGCTAAAGAAATTGGCGGTGGAGCACGTAATTTCATACCATTAAAAGTAAACTCTGCAGGGGTAATGCCTATCATCTTTGCCCAGGCTTTGATGTTTATTCCGGCGATGCTTGCAGGTTTTGCTACAGGAGACGAAGGTGGACCAAATAGTTTTATGCGTTCTCTTTCTGATCATACATCCCTTTGGTATAATATCATCTATGCTGTTCTGGTAATTGCCTTTACCTATTTCTATACGGCATTGATCTTTAACCCGACTGAAATGGCGGAGAATCTGAAGCGAAACAATAGCTTTATCCCTGGTATCAAGCCTGGTCAGCCTACGGCAGATTACATTGGTGCTATTATGGATAGAATTACTTTACCTGGAGCTGTATTCCTGGCCGTTGCCGGTATCCTTCCTGGTATTGCTGCTCTTTGTGGTGTTACCAGTGGTTTTGCAAGCTTCTTTGGAGGTACATCCATGTTGATCGGTGTAGGCGTTATCCTGGATACTTTGCAACAAATAGAAAGCCATTTGCTGATGCGTCATTACGATGGTTTGATGAAAACCGGAAGAATATCTGGACGTCAGCCAGTAGCTATCTAAAATGATATATTAAAAAATTTGGAAAGCGCCTCTACATTGAGGCGCTTTTTTCATTTATATTTGTACCACTTATGCTAAAAATGCTACGTTTATTTTTTGAACATCTGGGGCGATATACCTTATTGCTTAAAGGTATGTTCACCCGCCCGGAAAATGGGAAGGTTTATTGGAAAGAGTTTATGAGTCAATGCATGGATATTGGAATAAGATCGCTTCCTATTGTAATCATTATTGCCGTGTTTTTGGGTGCTGTAATGACCGTACAAACTGCTTATCAATTGATAAGCCCTATTATCCCTAAATATGTAATGGCGCAAGTGGTACGGGATTCCGTTATACTCGAATTAGCGCCTACAATTATCTGTATTGTGCTGGCAGGCGTGGTAGGCTCAAAAATAGCTTCCGAGCTTGGTAATATGCGTGTAAGTGAACAGATTGATGCCCTTGAGATCATGGGGATCAATACTAAATCTTACCTGGTGCTCCCTAAATTAGTCGCAGCGCTAATTATGATTCCATGCCTGATTGTACTTGCAATTACTTTAAGCATAGCAGGAGGCTTTGCTACGGGTATTCTTACCGGCATTATGTCGAGTGAGCAATATACTTACGGGCTTATAGAGGGTTTTAAAGCTTTCGGGATTTTAGTAGCTATGGTCAAAGCCTTTACATTTGCCTTTGTCATAGCTTCAGTTCCCGCCTATTATGGATATAATGTGCAAGGCGGTGCACTGGAAATTGGCCGGTCGTCTACTACTTCTGTTATCGTAAGCTGTATTATGATCCTTTTTGCAGATTATGTAATTACTATGTTGATGTTGTAATGCATCTAGTAGAGACGCACAATTGTGCGTCTTCGTGTGTCTTTGCACGTCTCTACTAATAAGGATCTACATCCACTATAATTTGCAAAGCAGAATTTCCTCTTATCTGCATCGTATTATTGATAGCAACAGCGATCTGTTCTTTCGCTTTTTGAATAAAGGAATTATCGCGTGGCAGTTTAAGCCATATTTCCTGGAGATAATAATTTCTTACCCTCGGAACCAATGCAGGAGCCGGTCCCTGAATGTGTATGTCTTTTATTTTTTCCAATTCGAGTGCTAAAGCTTTAGCGCCTTGTTCTGTTCTTGCTTCATCCCGATGACGGCAGGTAAGCTTGATCATGCGGGTGAAAGGCGGATAGCCGAATTGTTGTCTTGCTCCTGACTCTGTATGATAGAAAGAACGAAAATCATGTTCCTTAACCCATTGTAATACGGGATGCATCATATTGTAACTCTGGATGATCACATGACCTTTGCCATCCATTCTTCCGGCACGGCCACTTACCTGTTCCATCAGTTGAAAGCCACGCTCATTCACTCTGAAATCCGGATAGCTCAATAAACTATCAGAGCTTAAAATGCCCACCAGGCCTACGTTTTCAAAGTCAAGCCCTTTTACAATCATTTGTGTGCCGACCAATATATCTATTCTGCCTTTGGTAAAATCATCAATGAGTTGCGACATTTTATTTTTTCCTTTCACACTATCCCAATCCATCCGGGCCGTTTTTACTTTAGGGAAAATACGCTGCAGCTCTTCCTCAATTTTTTCCGTACCAAAACTTTTAGCTACGATTTTCATATTGCTACATTGAGGGCAATGCTTAAACGGTGCAGATTTTGTGCCACAATAATGGCAATGAAGTTTGTCGGTAGATTTATGATAAGTAAGTGAAACGTCACAGTTCTTACAATGCGCAACCCAGCCACAGGAACCACATATCAGGAATGGAGCATAACCTCTTTTGTTTTGAAAAAGGATAACCTGTTTGCCTTGAGCCAGTGTTTCTGTGATTTTTTCCAACAGGTTCAAAGTAAGAATAGGGGAGAGTGCAGCCTGTACATTTTTGGCCGATACAATTTCTATTTCCGGTAAAGAAACTCCGCGATAACGCTGCTTTAATTGGACGTAAGCATACTTCCCCTGTTGCGCATTGGTAGAACTTTCCAGCGAAGGCGTAGCGGAGCCAAGCAACACCTTTGCCTGATGTAAGGTGGCAAGATAAATAGCCGCGTCACGTGCATGAAACCTTGGGGCTGGCTCGTATTGTTTATAAGAAGAATCATGTTCTTCATCTACAATAATATAATTCAGATCCTGAAAAGGGAGCCATAATGCTGACCTGGGGCCAATTACAGCTTTATATTTACCATCCTTAACCTTATTCCATATTTCTACACGTTCGTTGTTACTAAAGCGGCTATGATACACGCCCAACTCATCGCCAAAGTAAGCGCGCAACCTCGATACTACTTGTGTAGTCAAAGCAATTTCCGGCAACAGGAATAAAGCCTGTTTGCCTTGTGCAATGGCTTTTTTAATGAGTTGAACATAGATCAGGGTTTTACCGCTTCCGGTAACGCCATGAAGGAGTGCCACATTATTTTTCTCCCAGCCGGAATGAATCTTTTCCAAAGCAGTTTGTTGCTCTTCACTTAAGGAAAAAGTAGCTTCTTTCTGTTCCAGAAAACCTATCCTGTCAACAGCAATATTTTTGGTATGCAATATGCCTTTATCCATAAGGCTATTGAGCTGTGCAGCCGAGGCTTTCGCCTTTTTTAATAGTTCGGACATAGCCACAGCACCTTGTTGTTTCATCTGGAAAAAGGTCATCAAAAGTTCCAGTTGCTTAGGAGCTTTCCCCAGCTCATTAAAGAGTTGGTTCAACAACTGTTCATTTTCATACATCGGTTCCAGGAAAACAAAGCGTTCCATTTTCTCCTTATACCTTTCCTCCAAAAGCTCTGAAACCGTTGCTACTTCTAGCTCCAACAGTTCGTTTATTGCTTTTGAAGTATTCTTCCCTTCCAATAATTGTCTCACTTCCTCAATAGATAACTGCTTGCGTATAAATAACGCTTCGGCTACTATAAAAGCATTATCACTTAAGTTAAGCGGAGGCTCCGGAAAGGCTTCGTTCCATATCAGGAGCGATTCGCTCATCAGCTTGAGATGTGCCGGCAGCGCAGCATTCATTACATCGCCAAGACTACAGAGATAGTATTGGGCAACCCACCGCCAAAACTGTAATTGTAACGGAAATACAACAGGTGTTTCATCAATTACACTACGAATAGATTTTACACTATAATGTTCGGGACGATAATCGTGTGTATATAAAACGATGCCGGAGTAAATTTTGTTTTTACCTAAACTTACTTCCACGCGCATCCCGGGAATTACTTTATCCTGCCATTCAATAGGAATGCCATAAGTAAGTGTACGGGGAAGATTGAGGGGTAATATTATGTCGGCAAACTGCAAAGGAAGTACGTGCGTTTAATGCCTTGCAAATTAAGCATAAAACCTCATTTGCCGGACTGCAAATATTGAGCGCTTAGTCAATATTCATGATAGTGTTATTTAAAAAAAAACAGAAACGCAAGCCTTGCACAAGACTTGCGTTTTTCAGTAGCAAAATTTCTTTTATTGTTTTACGATTTGTTTTCTTTCATTCAGCATATTACCCCTCAATTCTACATAATACACACCTGAGGCCAATTTGCTGAGGTCTAAATTCATGGTTGTGGTTCCTGAGGAAATGAAAACCTGCTGTTGCTGAACAGTGCGGCCAATATTGTCCAGGATCCTTACCTGCAGTTGATCAGCCTTTGCCAGGGAAATGGATAAAGTTGCTTCCATGTTTGCCGGATTAGGATATAGGGCCACAGCGTTTTTACCACTAAGCGATAAACGAACTACTTGTGAATATTTGTACCGGCTGTCCATATCTTTTTGTTTTAAACGATAGTAAATTTCGTTTATGTGAAGAGCTGAAACATTGCGATCTGTAAAAGTGTAATAGTTGATTCCGGGACGATTGGCAGATGACACAAAGCCGATTGGGGTATAGCTTTTCCCGTCTGCACTTCTTTCTATATCGTATCCTGATGTATGGTCTTCATTTTCTGTTTTCCAGTTGAGTATTGCATCATCATTGCGAAGTGTACCACTGAACTCGAGCAAGTCAAGCGGCAATGGTGTTGTAAAGGTTTGTACGATTAAACCGCCGGAGCCGGTCATATCAAAGCTTACTTCCCACCAGCTTTTCACAGCATTCCAAATGATGTCAGCATCGGCAGGGTCAATAAGAGTAACGCCACCATTGAAATAAGTACCAGGAAGGCCTGTTCCGTTATAACTTGTACCGCTGTATTTACCAATACGCAAATTAGCTATACCGGCGGCATCACCGGGACCGGTAGGCAGGTCGAGCGTACTTCCTGGATGGGCATTGAAGTCAGTAAACTCCTGTTGTGTAAAATATAGCGTTACTTTTCCCGTAGCAGTAGAAGGATTTGTGACAGGAGCAACATCTATATGTCTGGCCACATAAGGTTGTCCAGAATAAATAGGGACTGATGGTTCAATCCAGGTTTTGACCTTAACTGCACCCGCAACCGGGCTTGCGCCGTTTGGTGTAATGCCGCCAGCTACTCTGCAGCCGATATTTGTGACAAATGATGCAGGAATTGTACAGGCAGCTGTGTAAGACGAATCCAGATGATTGGCTATTGTTTGATTCGTTCCATTTCCATAATAAGCAATAACCGTATTGGTCGAACTGTTCTTTACTAAAGTATAATCGTAAGTCGCATTGTACGCCTGAGTCTGGAATGTATTGGTTCCGGCAATTCCGGGAATGCTGCTACAGCCATTAACCGTTCCGGTAAGTGTACTGGCTGCATCGCCTATTATTCTTACGCCTACATTGAGGTTTGTGCCATTATCCCAGTTACTGGTACCGGTTATATATTTTCCGTTGGTAAACTCCATAGGCACCACGTTACCCATATTCTCATTGAGCGTGGTACCCACTAATGAATTGCAAATGCTTACTGGTCCAATAGTTCCGCCGGTTCCATTCCCAAAGGTTACAGCACCGGCATTCGTAATTGTTCCGTTATCCCAATTAGGGCTTGTTACCAGGTAATTGCTATTGTTTAATGCAATAACACCAAAGTAGCCGGAGCTAATATTATCACCTGCCTTGCTACCTATCAGTGAGTTACTACTGTTTACAGATCCCGTAGCTCCAGTGATTCCGTTACACCAGGTTACGGCACCAACATCAACAAGGCTGCCATTATCCCAATTAGGACTGGTCATCACGTAATTACCATTGGCAAGGGCTGTGCCACGATAACCTACATTATCGTTGATCTTGGTGCCTACCAATGAATTGGCGCTGGTAATCAGACCGGTAATGCCTGTGGTTCCATTGCCCCATGTTGCTGCACCTGCATCGACAATAGTCCCGTTATCCCAGCTGGGGCTCGTTACTACATAATTACCATTGGTAAGGTTTAATATAAAAACGTTACCTCCGCTGCCCACCAATGAATTACCGCTACTTACAGTTCCAGTAAGTGGCACGGTCCCGCTACCCCAGGTTACGGCTGTTGTCCCGCTACTCCAATTCGGGGTCCATGAAACATAATTACCATTTGTAAGAACGACCAGGATTCTACCCACCCGATCACCTGCCGCACTGCCCACCATTGAATTACTGCTACTGACTATACCGGTTGTTGCTCCATTCCCATCAAACCAGGTTATAGCCCCGGCATCAGAAATTGCAGCGGTATTATTCCAAAAGAAACTGCCTAATACATAATTACCATTAGGAAGAGCTGTTCCGGTAAGGCCCACCAAATCGCCTGCTGTGCTACCCACTAGTGAATTACTACTGTTAATGGTGCCAGTAGTACCCGTAGTTCCATTGCCCCAGGTTACAGCACCTACTGAATTCCAGCCCTCACTTCTTACAACATAATTACCATTAGCGAGTGGGGTAACCCTGCTAAAACTCACTCCATCATTTGTAAAACTGCCTATTAACGAATTACTGCTATTGATCACTCCGGTTACACCGGTGGTCCCGTTTCCCCAGGTTGCAGCGCCTGCATTGACAATACTTCCATTATCCCAATTGGGACTTCCAACCACATAATTACCATTAACCAGTGCTGTTGCCCCATTATTATCTGGTGACAAATTACCACTTGCTACGTAACTACCAACGTTATCATTTGCTTTGCTGCCCACCAGCGAATTACTACTGGTTATAGGTCCTACGGTACCGCCGGCTCCGTTACACCATGTTGATGCACCTGCATTTACAATAGCTCCATTATCCCAAAGAGGGCTTTCAACAACATAATTGCCGTTGGTAAGTTTTGTGATATCAACAGCAACAGTAGCTATCTGGCTATGGCTACCTATCTGATCGTTAGCTTTGCTGCCGACCAGCGAATTGCTACTGTTTATTGATCCGGTAATGCCGGCGTTTCCATCGGCCCAGGTTACAGCACCGGCATTGGCAATACTACCATCATCCCAGCGGGGGCTGACTACTACATAGTTGTCATTATTTAGTACTGATATCGAAGCAGCTCTGCCAACACTGTCATCGGCCGTGCTGCCTACTAATGAATTGCTGCTGCTTATTATTCCATTTAGACCCGTAGTGCCATTTACAAACGTTGCTGCGCCTAATCTGGTAGTAATGCCATCGCTCCAGGTAGGACTACCTACTACAAAGTTTCCGTTTGCTATAGCTGTTATACCGCCACTTCCCGCCTGGGTGCCGGTTGTATTGCCTTTGAGCGTGCTGATGATTGCATGCGTACTGCCATCATAGAGATATACAGCACCTACATCTGCCAAAGCGCCGTCATCAAATAAGGGATCGGTTACCACATAATTGCCATTGGATAAAACCACAACTGAGGTTCCGAAAGCGCCGCTACCCGAAGGTGCGGGAATTGCTTGTTGCTGTGCCTGTGTTTCAACATTTGCCGAAAACATAAGCAGGCAAAGAGGTAATATGGACCAGCGCTTATGCACGCCTGCCATTGTAGATTTAATCATAGATTAAGGATTTTGAAGTAAAGATAAAGAAAGGATAAGAATTGTTGCAACAAATATGCATGCAAAAAGATGGGAATATTTACAGCAAATCAGTGTTGCTGTTTGCCCGGATTTTGGTTTGATAAATACAATGAGGGCTGTCCGGTATCGGACAGCCCTCATTGTATTTTGTTAGGATCAAATTTATTTTGCTTCCAGGTAATCTTTCACTTTGTCTTTGTGAATGATTATTTCTTTGAAAGAGTAAGCGCCTGTTTTAGGACTACGTACAGTTTTAATAACTTTAGTATAGTTCTTAGCTTCCAGGTTAGCTTTGGGATCTTTCTTGATCGCGGTTTTTGCTGCTTTTGCCATGATATAATGTATTAGCGAATTAGCAATTAGCCTAAGCTAAAATTACTTAATCTCTTTGTGAACAGTTACTTTTTTAAGAATACGGTTGTATTTTTTCAACTCAATACGTTCAGGAGTATTCTTTTTATTCTTTTGAGTGATATAACGGCTGGTGCCGGGCATTCCGCTAGTCTTATGCTCGGTACATTCCAAAATCACCTGAACGCGGTTTCCTTTTTTAGCCATCGGGGGTAATTATTTGAAAATAATATTAATAAATTAGATTGCAACGCCTTTTTCGCGCATCTCAGATACGACTACGAAAAGGCCTCTTTTATTGATTGTACGAATAGCATCAGAAGATACTTTCATAGAGATCCAACGATCTTCTTCTACAAGAAAGAAACGTTTAGTCTGCAAATTTGGTAAAAAACGGCGTTTGGATTTCTTATTAGAAAAACAAACCTTATGACCAGTAATTGGTTTTTTGCCTGTTACCTGACAAACACGAGCCATGACTTAAATTTTTTTGGACTGCAAAGGTGCTCCTTTTTTGACAAATGACAAAATTTTATTTTCGAGAAATAAAACGCGCAATCAAAATACGGAAACTAATGTCGCTAAGAATAGCTGAGAAGATCTCAAATATAGTTTCGGCCGGAGCCTTATGGGACGCACTCTGAATGTACTATCGCCATTTTGTCAACCAAAGATGAAGCAGAGTTTGCTGCCAAACTGGTTAAAAAATGAATTTACGGACGCGAAGGTAAGATTTTACGCGCAAAATGCTGATAATTTTTTTCAGGAATATTTATACCAGGTCAGAATAAGAGAACGCATCCAGGTCTTTTACCCCTAAAGACGTCTCCAGATGAAATCCTTCGCCGTATTTTACACCTATTCTGTGACCAAGCTGCGATGCCCTGTTGGTAATTTTATCCAGGAAGCCGGGAGCAGAAATATAAGTTTCCGGTTCGCCGGAATTGTCGTTAAAAAACTGAGTTTTAAAACATTTGATCGCTTCCATTTTCTGTTCAAAACTATCAGAAATATCAACAATCAAGTCTGGCTCTGTAAAGCGGTCCTGGATATAATGAAACACTTTTTTCGGTCTCCAGGGCTGTTGTGCATTTCCGTTATAGCTGGTTTCAATTTTACGGAGCCCGCTGAAAAAACAGGCATCGGCAATTAATCTACCTGCTCTTCCATGGTCCGGATGACGGTCTGCCAAGGCATTAGCCAATATAATATCTGGTTGATATTGCCTTAGAATGGTTATGATCTTCAAGAGATGTTCTTTATCATTGGTAAAAAAACCATCCAGCATTTTCAGATTTTCCCTCATCGAAAGCCCCATTACCTGGGCTGATGCATGGGCTTCTGTATAACGACTTTCAACAGAACCGCGAGAACCTAATTCGCCTTGTGTAAGGTCCAATACACCTGCGGCCTGGCCTTTACGGATATGATTGATTAAAGTGCCGGTACAACCCAGTTCTACATCGTCGGGATGAGCACCTATGGCAAGTATATGCAGTTTCATGTAAGAAATGAATAAGCAGAATATAACGATCCTGCAATTAAAAGCTGCAAAATTAATGCATTATGCCGGAAGTGTTGGATTAGGGAGTTATAATCCGTTTGCCAGCCTTTTTTGTTGTTGCTGGAATTGATACTGATAATAATTTTTGGATTCTATTTCCTGTACTATGGTTTCAATATCTTTATCCTTGTTGTAAGGATCGTATTGTGCCTTCAGATCATTATCGAAGAAAAAGGCTGCAGTCTGGTATATACGGGCATTAAGGCCACCTTTAATTTCCTTAATTACAGAATAACAGTCGCGGCCGGTTTGCCTGTTGATCAGCTTTACCAGTATCTGCCCTTGCGACATGGATAAATTTTTCAATTCATCCTTAAATTTTGAATTCATTTCCTGCTCTACTCTTTTCAGGTATTGCTTACGGTCCTTTCTCTTAGTTCTGACTGCAGTTTCTTTATCTACCTTATCCAATACAAAAGCAGCCGTTACTGCATATGGATAAACCTTGTAAACATTATACCGCAGGCGCCTCATTTCTTCCCTCCTTTTAGGGTCCATATAAGCCCCGATTATTTCTATATCGGGAATAAATACCATTCCGCACACTTCATCGCCTACCTGTACGGCGCCGAGCAGAATAGTATCATTCTTACCTTGAGCTTTTGATGTAAAAGCGCAAAGCATAAGAAGAATGGGTAATAAAAATATTTTAAGCAGTTTGCCCATGGAGCATATAATTCTATATAAAGTTCTGATAAAAAGATGATATAAGGAAATTTGGATTCGCTTATTACCCCGGGGTTTAATATTAATAGGTTTTTTTTGTGAAAAAATTTCTATTCCTAAGAAAAAATCACTTTTTTGCACCCTAAATTCTCTTCGTTTATGGTTTACAATCTAAGTGATCAGCAATCCTTAATCACACAATGGATCAGCGAAATAAGAGATATTGATATTCAGAAAGACAGGATGCGTTTCCGGAGAAACCTGGAACGTATTGGAGAAGTCGCCGCATATGAGTTGAGCAAGCAGCTGCCTTTTATTGAAAAGGTAGTACAAACCCCATTAGGTGAATCGACTATTCATGTATTAGACCGGGAGCCGGTTCTTACCACAATACTCCGGGCTGGTATTCCCTTGCAGCAAGGGCTACTCAACTATTTTGACAAAGCAGATTGTGCTTTTATTGCTGCCTATAGAAAGCATCATCGTGATGGAAGTTTTGAAATAGAACAGCAATATATAACTTGTCCTCCGCTGGAGGGGCGGGTACTTATTATAGCGGATTCTATGCTGGCAACGGGAGCTTCATTAGTGTTGGCCCTGGAAACCCTTATAGGATACGGCAAGCCATTACAAATACACATTATAGCTGCTATTGCGTGTACAGAAGGTATAGACAATGTATTGCGCAAATTTCCGGAAGCGGAGATATGGGCAGGTGATATTGATGAAGAACTTACGGCGAAAGGATATATTGTTCCAGGATTGGGAGATGCCGGAGACCTTGCTTTTGGCAGCAAGCAGCAAGGTTGAGAACCGCTTTTTTACATCTATATGTAGGGATAAAAACTTTATTGCAATAATGAATATTTCCGTCTATATTTGTAGGTAAGGAATTGATAAAATTCCCAACATAAATTTTTTTTTTGCTGTCTATTGTATAATATGATCGTTTGTGCTATTTTGTGCACAATTGACAAGTAAAATTGGTAATCTGAATAAAATTAAATCATGAAGAAAGTATTACTAAGCGCTTTGGCTTTGGCAGGTATTTCTTTGGGTGCATGGGCACAGGATGTGCACTTTACCCAATACTTTACATCGCCATTGACTCTTAATCCGGCACAGACAGGACTTACACAAAATGACTGGCGTGCATCTGCAAACTTTCGTACTCAATGGTATACCGTTTCCGATAATCCATACATGAGCGGAACTGTAGCTTTTGATATTCCTACATTAAGAGGTAAGTTGCCGGAAGGTGATGCTTTGGGAATTGGTGTGCTGGGTTTATACGATAAATCCGGTACCGGTGGTTTACAGAATACAACTGTAGGTTTATCGGTAGCATATCATAAAGCATTTGGTATGGATAAACAACATACCTTGTCTTTAGGTGTTCAAGGTTACATGGTTCAAAAAAGTATTCAATTTGATAAGTTGATATTTGGCGATCAGTTTAACCCAAATATGCCGGAAGGATATCTTAAAGGATCTTCAGCGGAAAACTTCGGCAATGCAGATCTCACTTATCCGGATTTCAATATTGGGCTAATGTATTCTGGTCGCGTAGCTGAAAAAGCTACTTTATACGGTGGTTTTGCTTATTACCACCTTACCCGTCCTGAAGAGAAATTCCTTAACAGCGGCACAGCTGTAAAAATCAATTCCCGTTTTTCGGCTCACTTAGGTGGCTCATTTGAAATGAACGAAAATACGGTAATGTATCTGAGTGCTATGTACCAAAAACAAGGTCCAGCATCTGAATTCCTTATGGGTGGTGCAGTAGGGTTTATTATGAATCCAGGTCACGATGAATACACCCGTAATACCATTTTCTATCTTGGTGGCTGGTATCGCTATGGTGATGCAATTGCACCTTACGTAGGATTTGAGTGGTCTAAAATGAAGATTGGATTTAGTTACGATGTAACACTATCCAGTGCACAAAACATGACCGGGGGCCAGGGAGCTTATGAAGTTTCCTTGATCTATAACGGTATTATTAATAAAGTTACCCGTAAGAAATATAATTTTACTTGCCCTAAGTTTTAATAGGATAGATAATTATCAAAACGACGACGCCCATCTGAACAGATGGGCGTCGTCATGCAAAGTGTACAGTTAAAAATAGCTGGTTTTTAATTAGGGGAAGTTGATTTGACTAACTCATAAAAGAAAGCGATGAAGCTGCGCAGTGGATTCGTTTATAGTGTGTACAAAGCCTCACAGCGGATATTGGTTATAAAGAAGAGCTCAATTATTGATTAAAAATAGTCTTACCATCTTACCACAACGTCTTTACAGGCTTCAAATTTAATCGTGTTTAAAATGACTATTGAATTTTCATTGACCTCTTCATTATATATTCTTCTAATCATTTACTTCCCTAAGAACTGATATTATATTCCAGAAGCAGATTTTACCACAGTAATCAAACGCTTGCTTTCTTTAATAACAAAGTGGCCAATTGAAAATAATCAATTGGCCACTTATATTTTAAAGCGTGATCAGTATTGTAATCGTCTATTTAATAGAGAATTTACTGATTGCCCGATTTTCTTCCGTTATAAGTTCAATAATATAAGTTCCTGCATGTAATGCTGAAACGTCAATAGATAACTTTTGCTCACCAATAACATTTTTACCAAGTGTTTTTGTCAGAACAATACGTCCTGCTATATCACTAATGCGTATTGCTGCATCATTAGATACTTTTTCAAAGTTGTAAGTGAAAAAGATATCATTTTTTGCAGGATTAGGATAAACGGATAATGTTTGTTTAGCTAATCCCTTAATATCACCAATGCCTGTTGTAGGGCATGCAATAGTAATAGCGGGATACTGGGCATTGTTTCCTAGCGCAGTATCTACTACTACTGCTTCATTTACAAATTCTACAAATTCTATTGGGTATAGATAGTTACCATTTGAAAAAAGCGGTCCGGGGTCAGGGCCGATATATTCCAAAGTTGTAGGATCAACTAAAGTTCCAAATCTCCCGATATGATCGAGCCACCTATTAATTAAAAGAGTGTCACCAACACCAACGCTTACAGCTGGAGCAGGTTGACCATTAATAACTCCATTTTCCACTGCTCCTGTAGGATATACAATATAAACCCAGCCAACTTCATTATTTACATCCCGTATATGAAACGTATCGGTAGGCATAACCACGTCTGGTCCTCTATTGATAAATACATATCCTGATACAATAGCGGTATCTGTACAGTTACTAATCGTAGAGTTATTAGCAGGACCTATGACATGGACTACATCAATATCACAATGTCTTTGCGCATAAACGCCGGACAAACATAAGGTCAATAAACTGAGTGTAGAAAAAATACGTTTCATGATTTAATATTTTGATTGTTAAATGAATGGCACTATTATTTAAAATCAGTAGGGCTGATTATAAATAAACAGACCACCTCTTAAAATTAGAGATGGTCTGTTTAGTTTATAAAATGGGACTATATACCAATCTCATCCTTATTTTTGAATGGTTACTTTATTGATTGCACGGTTTTCACCATTAACAAGTTCAATATAGTAAATGCCATTATTCAAAGAAGAAACATCAAGGGTCAGTTCTTTTTCACCTTCAGTCATTTTTCCAAAATCTTTAGCTAGAATAGTACGACCAGCAATATCCATGATGCGGGCAGTAGCTAAACCGTTTGTAAAAGAATATTTGAAACGAAGCTCTGTAGAAGCAGGATTAGGATAAATTAAAAGGCTTTGTTTAGCTAAACCTTTAACATCAATACCTAAATTGCAATTAATAGTAAGTGGTATTTGCAATTGATCGTCATCTCCAGTAGGATCTTCAACAGCAGTACTTGTTACAGCCCAACCAAAACCTCTGGATAAAACCGGGAAAAGATGTCCTGAACCATTGAAAGGCTGGGTGGTATCAACAGCTCCTGATGTAGCGTCCCATAAAAACTCTAATTCAGCTCTGCCTATATATGTATCTACTCCAAATATAGTATCATTAACGTTAACAGTATCGCCTGTTACTTGAAAAGCGCTTGTATAAGGGTTAGTCCTTCCATCATTAAAGGCAATCGTATCAGTTGGGAAAATCTTATCCGGACCCAGGTTCAAGTAAACATAGGTTAATTTGAAAGAATCCGTGCAGGTAAGTGTCATTGTACTTCCTTCTGCAGGGACAATTAATACACCGGAAATGTTAGCTTGTCTTTGAGCAAATGCGCCTGTTACCAATGCTCCCAAAAGAGCTACTGTCGTGTAAATACGTTTCATAAAAGTCTTCTTTTTTTTGTTTATAATTAATTAATAGTTCTGAACGCCAAATGTAGGGAAAGATTTTTTAAAAAAATAAGATTGATATATCTTATGCATAGCTTGGGCTTATTTTTTTATTAAATCGAAGCAAGTTTTGATAAAAACCTCTCACTACTTGATGATAGACGGTAAAACAAACCTGGATTATAGGTAAGGAATTAAATTTACGCCATTTTTTTTCACCTTCTTAACAAATAACCCTGATGAAGGTTGATTTGGTTCTAAATTTACAATCCAGGACTAGATATATAAAGAAAAGCAGCAAGTTTTACTTGCTGCTCAATACTAATAATATGCTTTTAAAAATTACTTCTACTTACGAACTGTAAGTTTATTTATAGCTCGTTTATTATCTGAAATTAGCTCAATATAATAAACACCATTTTGCAATGAGTTAATGTCAAGAGTAAATTCTTTTTCTCCTTCTGTCTGTTTCCCCAAATCTTTAACCAGAGCAGTACGGCCTGTGATATCAGAAATACGTACTGAAACTTCGGCAGATTTAGTAAAAGTGTATTTAAAGTTAACTTTATCCTTTGCAGGGCTTGGATATATAGCTAACGAAGCGGTAACTAAACCGTTAGTGAAAATTCCGGTTGTTCCATTTCTGTTATCAATTGTTACAGTATTACATACCTTATTATTGGCAGGAGTAGGGTCAGTTATTGTAGAAGCTGTAGTTGAAATAGCCCAAACGCTATCGCACCAATCTGTAGGGCCATCTGCTGGGCCGCTAGTGAACTGCAGTGTGTCACTAAATCCTAAAGTATCTCCCATTGATACCACAGCTGTTGGTTTAAAATAATAATTTCCTGAAGGAGCAGACCACTTAATAGTATCAGTAGTTAAAATATCATTAGGGCCATTGTTCACTATTCCCCATGCAATAACTGTATTCGATAAGTTCACCGAATCAATAATAATAGTGCTTGGCACATTGTGCAACATTGCCAAGTCAACAGATCTTTGAGCAAATGCGCCAAATGTAAATACTCCTAATAATGCAACTGTTGCGTAAATACGTTTCATCAAATTCTCTTTTTAAAGTTTTATGAAACGTCAAATTTAGAAAGATAAAAGCATAAATTAATCTAGATTTAACTATTTTATGACTTTATCTTACTTTCTGTGTTTATATAGGCTTCAACCGGCAATCTTTTAACAATTGAACGTGCAAGTGTTAATTCATCAGTATATTCCAATTCTCCTCCAAAAGAAATACCACGAGCTATACCTGTAATAAGCACAGGATAGGATTTTAATTGTTTACTGATATAATAAACGGTGGTATCACCTTCAATAGTAGGGTTGAGGGCCATAATAATTTCCTTCACTTCATTTTTATTTAATCTTGTCAGTAAATTCGACAAGTGCAGCTGATCCGGCCCGATACCATCGAGTGGGGAAAGCAAACCACCCAGCACATGATATTGTCCATTAAACTGGCGGGTACTTTCAATTGATATTACATCGCGTATATTCTCAACCATACATACAATGCTTTGATCGCGTGATGGATTGTTACAAATATTGCACAGACCACTATCAGATATATTATTGCATTGAGGGCAAAAGCAAATTTCTTCCCTCATCCTGGAAATAGTTTCACTAAAATGAGCAACACTTTCCTTATTCTCTTTTAATAAATGCAATACCATTCTCAACGCTGTTTTCTTCCCGATTCCCGGAAGTTTCGAAAAAGAATCTACAGCATCTTCTATTAATCTTGAAGAAAATATCATGTGGCTAATGAAGTCAATAATTAAGTAGCAAAGATAAAGAAACCAAAAGCAATTCGATTGACAGGCTTTACTTATAGCCGTTGGTGATGTTTTAAACTAATCATCGTAATTTGGCAGCCTGATAATAAATGGAAAATTTTGAAAAAGGATAATTTTAAAAGGAGAGGTAAAAAAGATTTTTTAAGCATAATCTTTTTTATAGCGGTGATTGTGTTTCCCATAAGAATGTATGCCCAGCCTGAAGCACAAAAACCAGCTCGCATATTGTTCCTGGTAGATGCTTCCAGTAGCATGCTTAATAACTGGACACCTTCAGAAACAAGATTCAATGCGGCCTCCAGAGTTATTTCCATTATGGTGGATAGTATTCATAAGGTTAATACTGATGTGGCTTTTGCTGTACGTGTATTTGGTAATCAATATCCTGCACAGGACAAGAATTGCTATGATACCAGGCTTGAAGTACCTTTTAACCTGGGAAATGATGCGCAGATAAAGGCCAGGTTAAAATATTTAAAACCTCTTGGCTATTCTCCTATTGCATGGTCTCTTAAAGAAACTGCCGAGAAAGATTTTGTAGAAAGCGATCAATATGCCTACAGCATCATATTGATAACAGATGGTGGCGAAAGTTGTGGTGGCGATATTTGTGCTACAGTAAAAAATCTGCTGGAAAAAAAGATCAGCTTCAAGCCTTATATCCTTAGCCTGGTTGACTATGAACCATTAAGACTGCAATACGAATGCATGGGCAGATACCTTACTGTTGCAAAAGAAAAAGATATTGAACCAGCTATCAGAACAATTATTAATGATAACAGGAAGATACTTACTATAAAAACTTCTACACTAAAACAAATACCACAAAAGACAACTCAACCTGTTGCAACTCCGGTAGTAACCAAGCCCATAACGCCTGTAGTAAAGCAAGAACCGGTTATTGTAAAGCAAGATCCGATTCCAACAAAGCCTGTTAAAAAAGAAGAACCCCCTAAGCCTGTCGTAATTGAAGAGCCGCCAATAGCGTTGATAAAGCTTACGCCTCTGGACAGGATAATAAGTCTTACCAAGCCAAGGAAGATGAACTTGTTATATACACTTGCAGATGGAAATCCGGTAAAAGTTCCCCGGCTCACTAATATCAAAATTATCAAGGATGACGAGCCTACGGAAACCGCTGTAGTTCCGCCTGTACAGACAAATACACCCAAACCAGCTATTCCTAAAAATAAACCCGGAATTATAGAACCTCTTGTAGGATTTACAGTTCCTAAGTCTACAAATAAAAATCCAACAAGGAAAACAGAAACAAAGACAGAGGAAAAACTGGATTTTGTGGTTAAGGTTGAAGAGGCTAAAGAAAGTACCCTACAGATTTATTTTACCAACGGCCAGGGACGTTTCTATAACACAGAACCTAAAATGCTGATTAAGGATAGCAAAACCGGTAAAGAGAAAAGTATTTATCGCAATGTGACAGGAGGCGAACCCAATCCTATAAAGCTGGAACCGGGTACTTACGATATTTTAATTCCGGGATCAAAAAGCAAAGCTTCGGGAATTGTAATGGAGCCTGGAAAAAATAAAAAATATTATATCAAAGTAAATAATGGCTCATTGTCATTTTACTATCCTACTGCACCCGATAGGCCGGTTAAAGAATTTACTGCACTGGTAAGCAAACGTTTTGAACCAGGGCCCGTAGTGAAGCAAAAGTGCGATACCGAATTGCCCTACGAACCTACAAACTATCATATTGAGATCAATACTTTACCGATAATGATCCTTAATGTGGACCTTGAATTTAATAAAGGCACAGGCATCTCTATACCGGAAGCAGGAACTGTACAGATCACAAATCAGAATGCTGTTGGTAAAGTACAATTCTGGTACCAGCACGGAGATACTTATGTTCCTTTTCATGAAATGATGGTACAAGGCAATCCGGATGCTCAAAAAGTAGATTTCCTGCCAGGGCTTTACCAGGTAAGATTCTATACCGGTCCGGTTACACCATTGGCAAAAGCTGAATTGATCATGTTCCGCGTAAAAAGCAATATGACCACTTCTATTGAGTTGCAAAAATAAATTACACTTTAAGTACAATACAATTGCACTTTAAGTACAAAACAATTACACTTAAAGTGCAAATCAATTACACTTAAAGTACAATACAATTACACTTGAAGTACAATACAATTACACTTTAAGTACAAAATAATTACACTTAAAGTACAATACAATTACACTTTAAGTACAAAATAATTACACTTTAAGTGCAAATCAATTACACTTTAAGTACAATAAATCCTGGTTATGCGTGTTATCTCATTCCTTTATTTTTTATTGCTGGTATATATTATTGCAGCTATTTTATTTTGGGGAGTAAGTTTGAATAAGCAAAGCGGGCTTATTGTAAGTAATGAAATAGATGCTTTGCATACGCATATTGATAGCGTTGCAAAACCTGCTGCTTATCAGAAAGCCTTGCTTGCTATTAAGGAACGCGAGAATACACGTAAACGCCAATATCTTGGTGAAGGAGCAACGTTCCTGGCTATTATCCTGATTGGTGCCGGTGTGGTTTATTCTTCTATCCGAAGTAGTCATTTGCTTTCAAGACAGCAATCGAATTTTATATTGTCCGTTACTCATGAGCTGAAGAGCCCTATAGCTGCTGTAAAGCTTAACCTGCAGACCATGGCGCGGCGTAAATTAAGTGAAGAAACTCAGATGCAGTTGATCAACCGAAGTGTCCAGGAAGCTAACCGGCTGGATGATCTTTGCAATAATTTGCTGCTGGCCTCGCAAATAGAAAGCCGCCATTTTAAATCAGCCGATGAACGGGTCGATCTTTCCGAAGTTGCTTTAGAGTGTATGCAGGCTTATGAGCATAGGAGCAAGAATATTTTTGTTCCTGAAATTGAAGATGATTGTTTCACTATTGGTGATCGGTTGCTGTGGAAGCTTGCCATCAATAATCTTTTAGAGAATGCTGTAAAATATACTCCTGCAGAAACAACCGTTATACTGCAACTATCTAAACAGGATGACGAACTGGTGCTGGCTGTAGCAGATGAAGGCCAAGGGATTCCTGATGAAGAGAAAGCGAAAATCTTCAAAAAGTTTTATCGTATCGGGAATGAAAATTCCCGCAAAACAAAAGGTACAGGCCTGGGCCTGTACCTTACTTCAAAAATTGTTCAGCAATTTAAAGGCTCTATCCTTGTACGGGACAATGTCCCTAAAGGAACGGTATTTGAAATTACTGTTGCTGCAGTGTAATGTTATAATACTCTTTTCTTAACCTCTTCAAGAATATCAAGCGCTTCTTCCTTGCTATTGCCTTCTGCATAAATGCGCAATACCGGTTCCGTACCTGATGCCCGCAACATAATCCATCCACCATTTTCAAGATGGTATTTAATGCCATCAATAGTTTCCACGCGTGATACTGCGTATTTCCCAAATGCCGTATAAACACCATCTGCAGCTTCTTTCATGATACGCAGTTTCTGTTCTTCCAACAAGTGCAGGTCATTTCTTTCATAAACAAACCTGCCTACAACAGCATATACTTCTTCACATAATTCTTTAAGTGTTTTGCCGGTTTCCATCATGTATTCGTAAATGATGAGGCCATCGAAGATTCCATCACGTTCAGGGATATGCCCTTTTATCGCAATGCCTCCACTTTCTTCTCCACCCAAAAGCACATCATCTTCAACCATTTTCTCACTAATGTATTTGAAACCTATTGGCGTTACTTCCACTTCAAGGCCATATTGCTCGCACATTTTCTTTACACGATCCGTTACTGAAAAAGCAATAACAACTTTACCACCTAACTTTTTATATTTATGTAAATACTGAATCAGCAATAATATGATGTGGTGCGCATCTACAAAATTTCCATCTTCATCATAAAGACCTATACGATCAGCATCACCATCTGTGGCAAGACCCACTTTAAGTTCAGGCGTAGAGGACATTACCTGCGAAAGTTCCATCAGATTTTTATGGATAGGCTCGGGGGCTGTTCCTTTAAAAGATGGGTTTTCATCGCAATGCAGCAGCACTGCGGCTGGTAGTGTTTTACGGATTACATTTTGTCCGGCACCATACATAGCATCGTAAGCCAATTTGTACGGAGCATTATTCAGTTTAGCAAAATCAAACTTGGTATTAAGGTAATCAATGTACATTTTCTCCAGGTCAATGTATTCCAACATTCCCTTTGCTTCCCATTCATCCAGGGTAGTAGCCGGAATGTCAACAGTTTCAGGTATCAGAGCTTCTACGGCAGCAATATCTTTTGGGCTGGTAGGGCCACCATGCGGGCCTTTAAGCTTGTAGCCATTATAGGAAGCCGGATTGTGCGAGGCTGTGATAACCACACCTTGTTGCGCACTTAATTCTTTTACGCCAAAAGAAACCATAGGTGTGCTTACGAACCCTTTAGCCAGCGCAACTTTAACTCCATTATTACAAAGAATGTTAGCTGCAGTTTCGGCAAACAATGCTCCGCCAAAACGGCAATCATGGCCTATTACAACCTTTGGCGCTGTATTGGATTTAGGTAACCAATCGGCCAGGGCCTTTGAAACTCTTGCTACATTATATACTGTAAAATCTTTGGCGATGATAGCACGCCAGCCATCCGTTCCGAATTTGATGATATCCATTGTTTCAGCTAAATTAGATAGACAAGTAAAAAATATTTGCAAAGAAAGGGAAAAATGAGCGATCAACATTTTTATAAAAGATCAATCTTTCGGAACAAAGTACAAATCTGTACTTTTGAGGTTCATTTTTGATATTCAACATACTAATGGGCATTGTTATACGCCAATCTATTAAGTCAGTCATCATTACGCTTGGCGGTGTTTTACTGGGCGCTCTTATTGCAGTATTATCCACAAGATTTTTTCCGAAAAATGAATTAGGATTCCGTGAAAATCTGATTAAAGTTTCCATATGGGCTTCTTATCTGGCTATTTTTGGTTTTAATTACACAGTATTAATATTTGGACAAAAGTACCCGCCGGGGGATGAAAAGAGAAGCAGTTTCCTTGCTATTACAGGAATTGTTCCTTTAGTATTTAGTATAATAGTCAGCATCGTTTTCTTCATTATAGAACCTTACCTGAGCGAGATTTATCATGACGAAGATGCAGTTATGATGCATCAATATAGATGGCTGTTCCCCATACTAGCTTTGATGACATCGATGATAAGCTGGATGGAAAGTTACCTTCAATCGCTGCATAAAACAGCTTTACAAAGCTTAGCGCGTGAAATCATTGCAAGAATAATTTACATTGTATTAATTATTTTATTTGCACTGCAAATTATAAGTTTTCACGCATTCATCTGGTTATATGTAGTGTTCTATTTGATACCTTTCTTCTTCCTGCTGTATGTTGCCATGCGCAATCCGGGCTTTCATTTCAGCTATAAGAAAGGCATTTTTTCTTCAAAAGAAATTAAGGAAATTTTCAGGTTTTCAGGTTATCATATGCTTACGGTTGTCAGCACTGTATTAATTCTTCAGCTGGATGTATTTTTGCTGGGCCGCTTGGTGGGCTTAAGCAAGTTGCTGTGTACAGTATTGCAACACTGGCTATTTCTATGTTGCGTAACCCTACCCGTGTTATTGGCATTGCAATTACGCCGGCACTTACTCAAAGTTATAATGAAGGTGACATGACCGGACTGCGCAATCTTTTTTCACGCTCATCCACAAATATGCAGATTATTGGTGTTTGCATGTTTATATTGGTGTACATCAATATTGACAACATTCAGGATATAATGGCCATAATAAAAGGTGGTTATAGCCAGATCAAACCGCTGATTATGATCCTGATGATTGGTCAACTTTTTGATATGCTTACTGGACTTAATTTTGAGCTGATTGGTGTAAGTAAGTATTACCGTTTCAATTTCTGGATTGCCTTGGTACTAGTGGCTTTGGTTTTTATTCTGAACTATTTTATGATCAAAGAAATTGGTATTTATGGAGCAGCATGGGCCACTACAATAGGGTTCGTGATATTTAATATTGCCAAAACTTTTTTCCTTTGGAACAAGATGAATATTCACCCTTTCAGCAAAGCCACGATATATATTCTTATTACCGGAACAATAGTTGGTTTTGTAACATGGATAATTCCCTACCTTGGAAATGTTTTTGCAGATGCAATATTCCGTAGTGTTCTATTCGCTTTGCTTATGTGGTTCGCATTATACCGGATTAAAGTATCGCCTGAATTAAATGACATTACAGACAACCTTATTCATAAACGCAGATTCTACTAAAAATAAAAAGTCCGGATAATATCCGGACTTTAATAGCTTTCAGGCTGGTACTTTATATACCCGATTAACGTAAGATCACTACATTAACTGCATTCATACCTTTACGACCTTGTTGTAGTTCAAACTCAACCTTGTCGTTTTCTTTAATTTCATCAATAATACCGGTAGCATGAACAAATACCTCTTCTTTACTGGTATCACTTTTGATAAAGCCAAAGCCTTTTTCTGAATTGAAGAACTTCACTGTTCCCTGGAATTTTTCTTTTTCCACTGTACTAAAAATTTTATGTAATAAATGATTATCAAAGTTATTCATTTATCCTGCAAAAAGAGAGCGTTTCTATAGAGAAATTATAAGAATTTAACACAGGAATCGGCTATGTTTTTCTAGGTTTTTTCTTTGCCGCAGGGAACAAAACATTATTCAAAATAAGGCGATAACCTGGCGAAGTCGGGTGAAGCGATAAATCTGTATGTGGATCTCCTATTTGATGCTGATAATCTTCGGGGTCGTGCCCACCGTAAAAAGTAAAGGTGCCCTTGCCATATTCTCCATGTATGTATTTTGCTTCATTGGCTACTTTACTTTCTCCCAGAACCAGCACACTGCTTTTAAGCACTTCTTTTCTGAAAGAAGTAGTTTGCCCCATAAACCCTTTAATAGTTGTAGTATGGTTCTGGCATAGCATTGTAGGCACCGGATCAAACTTGGCCGAGAAGGTAAATAGTGAAAAATAATCTGTAGTCGGAGGTACCCTGCGAAACATTGTGTTGTCTATATCAGAATACTCATATATGAAAGAATTTTTTTCCAGGATAAAATCCTTAAAGGCAAAACAAGGGCCAAAATTTAGTTTTTGTTGTGCCTGCGGATCCATAGGATCGCCGTCAAAAGGTACTTCACAGATGTCTACACCATCAGCAGCTAAGGCAATATCATAGCTATCGGTAGCACTGCACATAGCAAACAAATAACCACCACCGGCAACAAAGCCTTGTATTTTTTTTGCTACTGCCAATTTTAGTTGAGATACTTTTTTGAAGCCATGTTTAGCAGCCATGGCTTCTTGTAGTTTTACATCTTCTACATACCATTTATGACCTTGAAAACTACCCCAGAATTTTCCATATTGCCCTGTAAAATCTTCGTGGTGGAGGTGCAGCCAATCGTATTCATGTAGTTTATCTTCCAGCAATTCGTCATCATACACTTTATCATACGGTATTTCGGCATATTCCAAAGCCATAGTCACAGCATCATCCCAGGGCAATTTACTTTTGGGGGTATAGACTGCAATCTTTGGAGCTTTTTCCAGTTTAATCACATCACCATTAAAGTCAGGATCTGAAATTTTTTGAAGAATACCGTTATACTGGGCATCAGCAATAACAGTATAATCCACACCGCGTAGTTTGCAACTCTTTTCCAGTTCCGAATTCTGATCCATGGCAAAAGCGCCGCCATCATAGTTAAGCAACCAATCTACCGACATGCCCGCTTTAAGAGCCAGGAAAGCAATACCATAAGCTTTTAGGTGATTGGTCTGATTATCGGCACTCATGGGTATATAAAGCTTGCCAGCCTGCAAATACCCGGTGAGCATGCAACTGATTAAAAGCAGGAATAGGAATTTCTTAAGCATACTGCAAGTTATACCATAATCCCCAAAATATTTGTTGCACAGCTGTTATGATTCTATATAAAGGATTTGATCCGAAACTTCTTATTTTTGCTACCGTTCATGAAGCAAACTCTTGTAAAACAGCTCCTGATTGCATTAGGTGCAGCAATATTATTTATTCCGTTTCTGGGGCATGTGCACCTATTCGATTGGGATGAAGTAAACTTTGCTGAATGCGCCCGCGAAATGCTTGTAACCAAAAATTACATGCGTGTACAAATAGATTTCCAGCCTTTCTGGGAAAAGCCTCCACTATTTATATGGATGCAGGCCATATGTATGAACCTCTTTGGCATCACTGAATTTGCTGCACGATTACCTAATGCAATAATGGGTATCGTAACGCTTTGCACTTTGTTTTATGTTGGAAAAAGGACAGTGAGTGAACGAATGGCATGGTGGTGGGTTTTCCTTTATGCCGGCAGTTGGCTACCTGCATTTTATTTCAAGTCAGCTATTATCGATCCTACTTTTAACTTCTTTATTTTCGTCTCCTTTTTCCAGGTTTACCTTATCCGTCATGCGAACCGTAAAATACTGCATGCCTTACTGGCCGGTATATTCCTTGGATTAGCCGTATTAACTAAAGGGCCGGTAGCTATTTTAGTAGCTGTACTTTCTCTTGGTGTTTATCTTATCCTGAATAAGGGATTGTGGGGATACAAATGGTGGCATTTTTTGATTGTCACGGTTGCCTGTATGGTTACTTCTTTCCTTTGGTTTGGGGTAGATATTTTACAGAATGGCTTATGGTTTACCCGGGAATTTATTATTTACCAGATCCGGTTGTTCCGTACAGAAGATGCCGGTCATGGTGGTCCGATATTCTATCATTTTGTTGTATTGCTCATTGGCTGTTTTCCTGCTGCTGCTTTCTTGTTTCAGGCCGGTAAAAAATCTGCGTCTTCTAATTTACGAAAAGAAGAAAGTGATTTTGCACGCTGGATGTGGGTGCTATTTTGGGTAGTACTGATCCTTTTTTCTATTGTACAATCCAAAATTGTCCATTATTCTTCACTTTGTTATTTTCCGCTGACTTTTATAGCAGCGCTACAATTAAGCCGCCTGGATGAGGGGAAAATAAAGCTGAAAAAAGTGGTTGTAATTGTGTTGGCATCAGTCGGTATTTTGCTTGCCGTTATGATTACCTTATTGCCTTGGGTAGGGATTCATAAAGAAAAGCTTATCCCTTTATTTGACGATGATTTTGCAGTTGCCAATTTACAGGCAGCAGTTCCCTGGAGTTATGCAGAATGCCTTTTTGGCTTGACTTACTTAGTGGGTATTATCATCGCATTAATCATTATAAAAAAATCGTTCCACAAGGGAATGTTACTATTACTTGGCATCCAGCTACTGATCATCCAGGTTACTATGATTCATTTTGTGCCCAAGGTGGAAGCTTATTCACAAAGGGCTTCGGTAGAATTTTTCAAAAGCCTTGCCGGGAAAGATGTATATCTTCAGCCTTTGGGCTTTGCCAGTTACGGATATCTTTTCTATTCTGAAAAACAACCATCAACCAATCCGGAATACTATAAAAGCAAAGCCAACTGGATGATGAATGGAAAAGTAGATAAACCATGCTATTTTATTTCCAAAATAACTTCAGAGCAAGAATGGTTGGCAAACCCCAATTTAATAAAAATAGGATCCAAAAATGGCTTTGTTTTCTATAAAAGAAAATGATGACGCCATTCTTTCCCAATGGTTAATAGCTTAAGCTTAGAATATTTATTACTTTATTTTCCCTATTTTGCACCACTTTTTTTAATAATCTGTTCTCACATCTTATAATATATACTTGATGAAGCGTTTGTTATTAGTATTGCCTTTGTTATTTCTGATTTTACCTTCTTCGTTTGCACAGCAAGTGAAAGATGTGCTCACCTGGAAATATGATGCTAAGAAAACAGGCGACAGTACATTTGATGTAACCATTACAGCGAATATAAAAGAAGGCTGGCACATCTATACGGCTACTCCGGGTGGCGATGGTTCACAGATACCAACTAAAATTAAATTTAATAAGAATCCCAATATTAGGCTGGTTGGGAAGACAACTAATAATGGCAAAGCGGTAAATGAAGAGATCAAAGAACTTGATTTTACTATTCAATACTATAAAGGGAAAGTTACCTACACGCAACAAATTGTTGCATCAGCCAATACAACACTTACCGGAAATATAGATTTCCAGATTTGCGACGACCAGAAGTGTTTGCCATCTAAGCCGGAACAATTTAAAATTAAAATTGAAGGGTTGACCGCCACTGCAGCAGAAGATACAACAGCAACTGTAGCAGCGGATACTACAAGTACTACAGGTAACACAGCCACTACCAATCTGGGAGACGACATTAAACCTGCAAATAATAATAAGCCTGTTACCGTTGATGATACTGCTAAGGAAGAGAAACCTTCCCTATGGGCCATATTCCTGGCTGGGCTTGGAGCCGGTTTTGTTGCCTTTATCACGCCTTGTATTTATGCAATGTTGCCTATTACGGTAAGCTTCTTTACCAAGCGTAGTAAGAACAGGGCTACGGGAATTAAAAATGCTATCATTTATTCCCTGTCAATCATTGGTATTTTCTCCCTGATAGGTGTAATGATCAGCTTGTTCTTTAAGGAGAATACGATGTACATTATATCTACCAGCCTTGGGTTTAATATTTTTGTATTTGCTGTTTTTGTGTTGTTCGGTATATCTTTATTAGGTGCCTTTGAGATCACTTTACCTTCATCCTGGAGTACTAAGCTGGATACAAAAGCCAATTCCAATAGCTTCGGTGGTATTTTCTTTATGGCTTTGGTATTGGTTGTGGTTTCTTTTAGCTGTACCTCTGCGTTTATCAGCTGGCTTATTGTTCAGATTGTTCAGTCGCAAAACAGGATAGGTGGCTTTATTGGTTTCCTGGGTTTTGGTATGGCTATATCCTTACCTTTTGCTTTGTTCGCTTTCTTCCCTGGCTTGCTCAACAATATTGCGAAATCTGGAGGCTGGTTGAATAGTGTAAAAGTTACTATGGGTTTTGTAGAGCTGGCCATGGCTATGAAATTCCTTTCTAATATCGATTTGCAATATCATTGGCATCTGTTGGATTACGAAGTTTATCTGAGCCTTTGGATTGTCATCTTTGGCTTATTGGGTCTGTATTTACTGGGTAAATTAAAATTTGCACATGATGATGAATTGCCCAAAAATATGTTTGGCCACCCTTACCTATCTGTTACCAGGTTGTTTTTTGCAATTGCATCACTGGCATTCACAGTCTACATGATTCCGGGATTGTGGGGAGCACCATTGTCGGGTATTAGCGGCTGGTTGCCGGAGCGTAAAACATTGGAATTTAATCTTCATGATAATATCATAAGTCTGAAAAGCGGGCAGGTTTCTGTTGAAGGAAAAGGATTGGAAGTAAGGCCGGTAAAATATACGGATAACCTGAAATCTGAATTACCAGGGGTTACTGCTTTCTTTGATTATAATGAAGCATTGGCTGCATCAAAGAAAACAGGAAAGCCTGTATTGCTGGACTTTACAGGGCATAGTTGTGTAAACTGCCGCAAAATGGAACGTGCAGTATTATCTAAGCCAGAGGTGTTGCGCCTATTAAGCCAGGACTTTATTGTGGCCAGCTTGTATTGTGATGATAAAACAGAACTTCCTAAAGAGGAGCAATACAAATCTGCCGATGGTGGAATGGTTACCAATCTTGGTGAAAGGAATATTGACCTTGAGGTTGGCAAATACGGAGAAGTAGGTCAGCCTATTTATATATTTGTTGATAGCGATGGTAAAGTATTGAAGAATGCAGGCGGCTATGTGCCCGATGTAGAGCGGTTTTTGAAAATAATGACCGAGGTTAAAGAGAACTATAAAAAGTAGTAAACAATATAATTCCATTAGTGAAAGAACCCGTTGGTAAATACTAACGGGTTCTTTATTTGCTATCAGATTATTTATAATCTCTATGGGGAAATAAATTTTCACATTAAATTAATGCTATTACTATTGTAGGTACATTAATTGTCAAATTTATCCTGTACATTTACATTTCAAAATCAAAATGATTATGGCAAAAACACAATGGGCTCTTGATCCTGCCCACTCCGAAATTCAATTCAAAATCAAGCACATGATGATCTCCACCATTACCGGTGAGTTCACGAAATTTGACGCCAACCTTGAAACAGAAGGCGATGATTTTACGCAAGCCAAAGCTACTTTCACAGCCGATGTTGACTCTATTAGTACTAAGAACGAACAACGTGATGGGCATTTGAAAAGCCCCGATTTCTTTGATGCTCCGGGTAATCCGCAGATCACTTTTGAAAGTGAAAAATTGGAGCAAAAAGATGGTGAACACTTCCAGCTTTCCGGAAATCTAATCATTAAAGGTGTTTCAAAACCCGTGGTTTTACAAGTGGCTCATAGTGGTGTAATCACCGATCCTTATGGTAACCAACGTACAGGTTTTGAAGTAAGCGGTAAGATAAACCGTAAGGATTTTGGCCTTACCTGGCATCAGCTCACTGAAGCAGGTGGCCTTGTAGTAAGCGATGAGGTAAGACTTTCTGCTAATGTGGAATTTGTAAAACAATAATTTCCTGATTCCGAATAATGACAAAAGGCAGCTATCAGCTGCCTTTTGTCATGTATGCATTAAAGCGTCTATTTCAGATGTTTTAACTGAGTTGCATATAGGATAATGAATACAACAGGGATGACAAGACCAATTGTTGCCATTATACCGCCGCCGCCACCTACCATGAGCAACATAGCCACCGGACCGGCAACTTCACCCACCAGGTAAATGAAGAATCCTGTTCTCTTTAATTTTCTCATTTGCATAGCGCCGATAAAACAAAGTAGAATACTAACCAGGCTAATGATTAGTACGGGAAGCCTCATTTCGCATTGTTTTTGCATAGCGTCCATCATGGACTCCATCATGCTCGCCATTGGGTTGTCTTCGCCCATTTGACTCATCTTCTCAAGTGATTTGCAAATAGTGAAATAGCTATAGACAGAGCTAAGTGAGAATACACCACATCCTATATAGGTCAGGATGGTTAATACATTGAGCATGTCCGGCAATTTTTTTGCAGGAGGTGGTACATCGCTAAAACTGTCATGGAACTGGTTAACATCCGTCATATGTTTATGTTTTTAGAGGTGCTAAAATTATATTATTTATTTAAAAAAAGACATGAACATGCAGGCTCTTTTTTTGTAACCTATACTGTCTTCATAATTTAATGTACAGTAGCTACGTTATAAAGAAACCAAATTAAAAATTTCACCGTAAATTACACTATAAATTTTTAACCAATATCGTTTCAGAAGCCAGGCATAAATGAATAATAAGCTAAAACATATCCTTCTGCTCTGGATGGTAATAATAGGAGCGGTTACAGGTACTCGTGCCCAGACAAATCTTGAAGTATTCGGCCAAAACCGGATACAATACCGAAGGTTTGACTGGAAATATTATGATGCTGAACACTTTAAGATATATCACTACGACAGAGCCGGGAGGGATATAGCGCGGTATGTGGCTGAACAGGCCGAGCAAGATGTTACTGCAATTGAACGTAGGCTGGGCGGGCTTTTCCCAGAGAGGCTTAATATTATTATTTACAATTGTTATGATGAGTTTCAGCAGAGCAATATAGGCCTCAATGGGGAATTGCAACTGCAGAACGATAACCCTGCAGGCACAGTAAACCTGGTAGGGGACAAGTTGGTTATTTATTTTACAGGTAAGCATGCTGATCTTAAAAGACAACTACGACAGGGTATGGCGCAGGTCGTTATGGAGCGGCTTATGTTTGGAGAAAGTTTCAGGGAAATGGTGCGTAATGCAGTACTGCTTAATTTGCCCGAGTGGGTTACTACTGGTTACGTGGATTATGTAGTGGACGGATGGACTACCGATGATGATAATGACTGGAAGAATGTAATGATGGTAGATAAAAAGGTGCATTTTGACGAGATTGGAAATAGTAATCCAAGGCTTGCCGGTAAAGCTTTCTGGAAATATATTGCTATTAAATACGGGGAGAACAACGTTAAAAACCTTTTATACCTTACCCAACTGAAAAGTAGTCTGAATAAAGCGCTTAAGCTCACTATCAACCAAAAACTGAGAGATACTTACGATTCCCTGGTTACTTTTTATCAAGGTAGATATGGTTTTGAAGAACAGATATTTGAACCGCTGGATACCTCATCTGTGCTTACACGCATTAAGGTACCAAATGATGAAAGCCGTATCAGAGATATAGCGGTATCGCCAAGGGGCGGAGATGTAGCTTATGTTAAATGGAAATTCGGAGAGTACCAGGTAATACTGGAAAAAACCAGGATGATAGATGGTGTTGCTAAGAGAGAATCCTCAGTAATATTGTCGGGAGGAGTGAAAAATCACAAGGATCATGATGATCCCGATTATCCATTGATCGGCTGGAATAATACCGGTTTTAAATTAGGCATCGTATTCAAGGTCAGGGATCAATTACGTATCCGTGTTTATAATTCGATAAAAGCAAAAATTGAAACGTTTAAGGTACCACCTTCCCGCTTTGACAGGATAACCGGTTTTACTTTTATGGAAGATGATGATATGCTTATTCTGTCTGCAATACGCCGCGGCCAGAGTGATATATTTGAATACAGATTGAAAGGTGGAAGGATGAACCAACTTACTGATGATACCTGGGACGATGTTGCTCCAGTTTTTGTAAGTGGAGGTTCCCGTAAAGGCGTTATCTTCTTAAGTAACCGGCCGTCACCGTTTATCAATATCAAGCCTTTGCCCAATGAGCTGCCATCGGGCCCGATGAACGCCTTCTTCTATAATTCTACCACTAAGAGTTATGACCTGATGCAGCTTACCCGCAATGCTAAAGGTACTATAGCGCAGGCTATCCCGTATGGTAGCGATCATTTTGCATACTTATCAGATCAAAATGGTGTGAGAAACCGATATGTGATCATGTTTGCCAGAACTGCACAAAACCAGGATTCAGCTTACTCGGTGCCCATGACTAATTTTAGCCGCAGCATTCTTTATCAGCAATATAATCCTGCAAGTGGCAAAATTGCTGATGTCATTCAGACACAGCAATCTTACGATGTATTTTTCCATAAAATAGAATTACCTGCACCTGATGGCAATGCCGCACCAAGGAAATTGTTGCCTTTAAGTTTTGTAGATGGTGTAGCTAATAGTAAAAGTTCAGGAACGCCATCCACACCAGTTAATCTGATGGATAAATCTGAAATGAATGCGAAGGAAGACCCTTTTAGTATAAAAACAGGAAGTGAGTTTCAAAGCGAATTTGCAAGAAGAAGTAAACTGAATCCTGAAGATTCCGCAAAGGTTGAGCCGGGGGCAGAATCTACAGCGCTTGCAGAAATGTTGTCGTTAAAACAGCCGGCCGATTCTACAATAATTCCCGGTCTTACGCTTAAGGATACCAGCTCCGGCATTGTTCCTAAAGTAACTTCTGCTTCAGGAAGTACAGAAGGCGCGCTTAATGGGAAGCGTATTATATACGTGGATAGCACTTTTATCGATATGCGGTCACAGAAATATTACCTTTCGTTCCGTCCCGATTTCTTTAGTGTACGGGCCGATAATAGTGTTGTATTCAACCGGTACCAATCGTATGATAATACCGGTGGTCAATATACCAACCCATCTTTGGCTGGTATGCTTATGGTAAGCCTTGTAGATAAAATGGAAGACTACCGGTTTACCGGCGGACTTCGCATTCCTTTAAATTTTTCCGGACTTACCTATTTCCTCCAATTTGAAAATTTCAGACGAAGAGTAGATTGGGGGCTTATCTTTTTAAGACAGGAAAATAAATATAATTATAGTTTCTCTCTCGACCCTCAACAGGCGCCCTTTGAAGAACCTGGTAAAACCATAACAAATTTAGTACAGGGAAGTGCCAGCTATCCATTGGATAAAGTCAAAAGTTTCCGTTTGCACTTTGGAGCCCGGCAGGATAAAATGATCATTAAAGCTAAAGATCCCATCGGTCTTGCATTACCCAATACCGAACAATATTGGGTAATGAGCAGGGCAGAATATGTATATGATGATACGCGTAACCCGGCCCTGAATATCTGGAACGGATTCAGGTATAAGATCTATGCAGAGTATATGTATAAGCTGTATTCCAATAATGTTTACGGGTCATCATCAGATACTTCAATATCCAACAAAAAAGGTGGATTCTATAATGTGGGGATAGATCTGCGTTTTTATCAAAAAATCTACAAAAATTTTATTGCAGCCATAAGAGTAGCAGGTGCCCATTCGGGTGGCAATCAAAAAGTCCTTTATTTCCTCGGAGGTGTGGATAACGCTATTAGTCCTAAATTTAGTAATAGCCTGCAACCATCAGGCAAAAATGACTATGCTTTCCAGACACTGGCAACCAATATGCGCGGTTACGATCAAAACGCAAGGAATGGTAATACTTATGCATTGGTAAATGCTGAATTAAGATTCCCGGTATTAAGCACCTTAATGAGAAGGCCCATACAATCCTCAATACTTAAAAACCTCCAGGTAGTAGCGTTTGCCGACATAGGCTCTGCCTGGGAAGGTGTTTTGCCCAATTCGGCAAGTTTTGACCGGTATTTCAGAGTTGGCTGGCCTAATAACAATAATCCGATTGTGGGGGTAGCTGTACCAAATTACAGCGATAATGGTATTGCGATAGGATATGGCGCAGGGGTAAGAACGATGATATTTGGTTATTTTGCCAGGTTTGATGCAGCTTTAAATCTTAAAAAAGATTTTACCTGGTATATATCTTTAGGTACCGATTTCTAAAGAAAAATGTATATTTTGGCTAAGAGTTGCCAAACTGGCATACATTTTGATGTTGTTTTTGTGTTACGCCCAACCTTTTATTGCATCATAGTGTCTATTTTTGCACTGAATAATTTTAGAAAGATGAAGAAATACATTTACCTGTTAATACTTTTGGTGTCCTTTGCACCCTTAACAGTATTGGCACAGTCTATAAACGTACATGGGATGCCAGGTGATACGATCCTGGCTTCAGGAAGGAAAGAGCTTTTGATTCCAAATGCTTTCAGTCCTAATAACGACGGGCAGAACGATTTTTTCAAGATCAACAATATCACCGATGAGAAGCTGATCGATTTTAAAGTATTCAATCGCTGGGGAACCATTCTTTTTCGTACTACTGATGCCAGACAAGGTTGGGATGGAACCAACAAAGGCCAGCAACAACCGGTAGGTGTATATGGTTATGTAATCAGAATCGGTTATGCCGATGGTTATATTGAAACCTACAAAGGAACTGTTACCTTAATTCGATAATATAAATTATTTTTTGAATTGTTATTTAGAGCCGCGCCCAGCGCGGCTTTTTTGTGCACAGATGTATTTTTTCTTTTGTCAGCAAAAAATGATATGGATTTTCCGTTTATACGATTATTTTTGTCCCACTTTTTTAAAACTTAACAAGTAAGCATGAATTCACTTTTTTACTTAGTACCCTGTTTCGGGGTTGTTGCGTTACTGTTTACCATGATCCAGGGAAGCTGGGTGAGTAAACAGCCTGCAGGTAATGATCGCATGAGAGAAATCAGTAAATATATTGCTGATGGAGCGATGGCATTTTTAAAAGCAGAATACAAGATTCTGACCTACTTCGTAATTATTGCAGCTATACTGCTCGGCGTGATGGGATTCAGTAATGCCAACTCGCACTGGAGTATTGCGCTTGCTTTTGTTGCAGGTGCTTTTTTAAGTGCACTTGCCGGGTTTTTGGGTATGCGCATAGCAACCAAAGCCAATGTACGTACTGCTGAAGCAGCCCGTACCAGCTTAAGTAAAGCCTTGAAAGTTTCCTTTACCGGCGGTAGTGTAATGGGAATGGGTGTAGCTGGCCTTGCGGTATTAGGTTTGGGTTCTTTGTTTATTGTATTGAAAATGATCTTTGCAAAAGATGCCGGTGTAGATAGTGTTGAAATGGAACGTACCATTGAAATACTTACCGGTTTCAGTCTTGGTGCAGAGAGTATTGCTCTTTTTGCCCGTGTGGGTGGTGGTATTTATACCAAAGCTGCCGATGTAGGCGCTGATCTTGTAGGTAAAGTAGAAGCCGGTATTCCGGAAGATGATCCGCGTAACCCCGCTACTATTGCTGATAACGTTGGTGATAACGTAGGTGATGTTGCCGGTATGGGCGCCGATCTGTTTGGTAGCTATGTGGCTACCGTATTGGCTACAATGGTATTGGGACGTGAAACCGTGAGCGGTGCAGGCGATCAATTTGCCGGATTGGCTCCTATCTTGCTCCCCATGCTTATTGCAGGTGTCGGAATTATCTTATCTATAATAGGTACTTTCTTTGTAAGAATTAATGAAAGCGCAGGTTTAAGCACTTCCAAAGTACAGAAAGCATTGAACATGGGTAACTATGGTTCTATTGTACTCACAGCTATATCGGCTTACTTCCTGGTAAATTACCTGATGCCGGATGTAATGACTTTACGTGGTCATGAATTTACTAAAATGGATATTGTTGGTGCTATTATGGTGGGCCTTGTAGTAGGTACTTTAATGAGCATCATTACTGAATATTATACTGCTATGGGTAAACGCCCGGTGATGAGCATCATCCGCCAGTCGGCTACCGGACATGCTACCAATATTATTGGTGGATTGAGTGTAGGTATGGAAAGTACTTTATTGCCTATCCTGGTATTGGCAGGTGGCATCTATGGTTCTTATGCATTTGCTGGCCTGTATGGCGTGGCTATAGCCGCAGCCGGTATGATGGCTACTACAGCTATGCAATTGGCTATTGATGCTTTTGGTCCGATAGCAGATAATGCTGGTGGTATTGCTGAAATGAGTGAGCTACCAGCTGATGTTCGTGAAAAAACAGATATCCTGGATGCTGTTGGTAACACTACTGCTGCAACCGGCAAAGGTTTTGCTATTGCATCTGCAGCATTGACTTCATTGGCTTTGTTTGCAGCCTTCGTTGGTATTTCTAAAATTGATGGAATTGACATTTACCGTGCCGATGTATTGGCTGGTTTATTTGTTGGTGGTATGATACCATTTATCTTCTCCTCATTGGCTATTAAAGCCGTAGGACAAGCCGCAATGGCAATGGTGGAAGAAGTACGTCGCCAGTTCCGCGAAATACCAGGAATTATGGAAGGCACCGGTAAACCACAATATGAAAAATGCGTAGCGATTTCTACCGATGCTTCTATCAAAAAAATGATGTTGCCTGGTGCTATCGCTATTTTGTCTCCATTGATCATTGGATTTTTACTCGGCCCTGAAGTTCTGGGTGGGTTCCTGGCGGGTGCTACAGTAAGTGGTGTGCTGATGGGTATGTTCCAGAACAATGCTGGTGGTGCCTGGGATAATGCTAAAAAATCTTTCGAGAAAGGGGTGAAGATCAATGGCGAAATGTTTTATAAGAAATCAGAACCACACAAAGCTTCTGTAACTGGTGATACCGTAGGCGATCCGTTCAAAGATACTTCTGGTCCTTCTATGAATATCCTGATCAAGCTGATGAGTATTGTAAGTTTGGTTATTGCACCAACATTGTCTCATATGTTTGCAGATAGTATTCAGGAGCAACGCACTGCAAGCATTGCGCGTATGCAACTTGCGGCAGCAGGAACCGTAGTGGCCCCCGGTAGCGAAGTTACTGTAACACAAGAAACAACTACCGAGAGTAATGGCTCACAGGTTACCATCGAAAGAAAAGGTCAATTGGTGGATAATGAATTTATAGCTGATCTGGGTAGTGTTACTGTTCTTAAACTCGCAGATAATACAGAGCTGCAGGTAGGCGAGCAAAGTGTAGAGAGGAGACTGGTAGACTTTATTCAACATGGAACTATTGATGAAGCCAATAAAAGCGCTAACTGGCTTTCCTTTGACAGACTGCAGTTTGAAAGTGGTAAAACAACATTGAAAGCATCTTCAGAAGAGCAATTGAAAAATGTTGCAGCAATCCTGAAAGCATATCCTGAAGTTTCCTTAAAAATTGGCGGCTATACCGACAATACCGGAGATGCTGCCGAAAACCTTGCACTAAGCAAAGAACGTGCGGTGAATGTAATGAACCGCCTTGTAGCTATGGGTATCGATGCTTCCCGCATGGAAGCTGATGGCTATGGCCAGGAGTTCCCGGTAGGTGATAATAACACTGAATTGGGCAGGGCTATGAACCGCAGAATTGATGTGAAAGTATCTAAAAAGTAATTTGATAAACGAGTACAAAGTAAAGTTGCCAGCTTTTAAAGTTGGCAACTTTTTTTATGTCCCGGTATGTACATTCAGTTGTTGTATCTGATTGTGATATTTTGCCAGTAAGAAGATACGTTTTATGAAGGCATGCAAACCTAACTTTCCAGCTGCCTTATAAACAGGAAGCAATATTTTTAATGTCTTTGATGGATGTAATCCCAATAAATCCAAAGCAACCCGGGGCAACAACCTGCTTTGGGCTTTCCGTAAAATATGATAACGCAGCGCATCAAGATGTTTACGATATTGTTTGTAAAGATCTATGGTGTAACTACTTTTTTCAAGATTTTGTTTTAGATGCTGTGCTCTTACTACAAGCCAATCGTTGTAATTATCGGGAAGCTGTGAAACACCCATTCTGCTGCCAACAGTATAAAACACATCGTAAATCTCTCTCTCTTCTTCTGCAGTTAATCTTCTTTCCAGCAATTCAAAAGATGCGATAGAATAATAAATAAGCATAAAAAGTACATCTCTGTAGGCCCAATCCGGGATGTGGAAACCCCGGCTGCTTTCCACGGCAGTATGGATCATTCTTATGTGGTCTATTGCCGCAAACGCTTTTTCTTCATCAGAGAAAATAATCTGTTTCGCATAAGCAACTGTTGAAAATAATCTTCCAATGGGATCAGCTGGGAGGCGGCCTGTGAAGTATAACCAGTCCACAGCTTTATTCAAAGAAAACTCTGCCGCAGCACCAGCGAAAATGAACAGGATAGTGTCAGATTTACCCCATATGGATCGTACTATAGAATCTTTATCTACAAAAGGTTTCATTGCATCATTATTACTTATGCACTTCTATTATTTAAAAGTACTTTGTAAAACAAAGTAACTGTAAAACTATGACATAACAAAATCAGACACGTTACCGTTTTGCAAATGCCAGGATAAGTTAAACAGTTATATATTTGCAACCATTATTATTATTCATGAAGTTACTCATTATCCGTTTTTCTTCCATTGGTGATATCGTACTTACTACGCCTGTTCTGCGTAGTATCAGAAGACAATATCCTGATGCTGAAATTCATTTTCTTGTTAAACAAAGTTTCAAGCCGGTTATTGCCCACAATCCGTACATCAACGTCATCCATACTTTGGATAATGATCTTAATGAAAACATTGAAGCGCTGAAAAAAATTAAGTTTGATTACGTTATAGATCTTCATCGCAACCTGCGTACTATGAGGGTGAAAAAGGCGCTGGATGCACCTTCGCTGACTTTTAATAAACTTAATTTTCAGAAGTGGTTGTACGTTAATTTCAAGTGGAATGTGATGCCTGATAAAAGTATTGTTGACCGGTATTTTGAAGGACTGAAAGAGCTGAAGTTGAAGAACGATGGGGAAGGGCTTGACTATTTTATTCCTGAAAATCTAAAAACAGAGCAGCATGATATTCCATTTGGCCATTGGGCAGGTTTTGTAGGCTGTGTAATTGGCGGGTCTTATTTTACCAAAAAATTTCCTGTAGCAAAATGGAAAGAATTTGTGCAACAATGTCCTTATCCAATAATATTGCTTGGCGGCCCTGAAGATAGGGATGCGGGGAATGAAATAGCCGAAACAGATACGGCTAAGGTGTATAATGCCTGCGGTAAATTTAACCTTACAGAGTCGGCAGACCTGGTAAAACGGGCAAAAGTAATTGTTACCAATGATACAGGATTGATGCACATTGCCGCTGCATTTCAAAAACCTGTTATATCTTTATGGGGCAATACAACGCCTGAAATGGGTATGTTTCCTTATTATGGATTCAACAATTTAAACCAAAACGTTTCGCAGTTGTCTGTAATAATGGAAGTTAAAAACCTAAGTTGCAGGCCCTGCAGTAAAATAGGATATCATAAATGCCCAAGGGGACATTTTAAGTGTATGAATAATATTCCTGTTTTGCCCATAGTTGAAAGTGTAAAAAAATTCTGGAAATAATCTTAGAAAATCAGTTGCAAACTTTATTTTCATATTTAAAACAAAACTAAATGCGTTACTTAATCGCCTTATCCGTAATTCTGCTGTTCTCTTGCTCCGTCCTAAAAAACCAAGCTCAATCAGAACCCGGCAATACAAATCCGCTTAAAGGCACAGGTTGGATATTGAGCCGTATACCCGATTTTGAACTGGAAAAGACCCGTAAAGAGCCGTCAATATACTTTAACGATTCCACAAGCAGAGTTTCCGGATATACCGGCTGTAATGGCTATGGTGCCAGTTATACCTTAAAAGGCAATACCATAAAAATAGGCGACGTATTATCAACAAAAATGGCGTGTATGCCAGGTATGAAGACTGAAAATAAGGTCATAAATGTGTTGGGTAATGTTGATAATTTTAGCATTTCGGGAGATAAACTTACCCTGAAACAGGGCGAAAAAGTACTGGCAGAATTTACCCGGGACAAAAAAGAGCAAAAATAATTTTGCCATAAATTAAAATAACACTAATTTTGCGCAAAATTTTTGGAGCATGTTTGCAGTTGTAACAATAGCAGGACAGCAGTTCAGAGTTCAGGCGAACGATGAGCTTTTTGTACACCGCTTAGCTGGTAACGCCGGTGATAGCGTAGAATTTTCTGATGTATTGATGACAAGCGACAACGGTAACATTACTGTTGGTAAAGCTGTTAATTCAATCGTAGTGAAAGCAGAAATTATTGATCATTCTAAAGGTGATAAGGTTCTTATCTTTAAAAAGAAACGCCGTAAAGGATATCAAAAACTTAACGGTCATCGTCAATCTTTGACTAAGATTAAGATCCAGGCAATCGCATAAAGATTATTTGGATAGATCAATTTATTATTTAACTTTGTAGTAATTACAACTTAATAGAAAAGTAATGGCACATAAAAAAGGTGAAGGTAGCGTAAGGAACGGCCGCGATTCACGTAGTAAAAGATTGGGTGTTAAAATTTTCGGTGGCCAACCCGCCATTGCCGGAAATATTATCATTCGCCAAAGAGGTACAGTTTACCACCCGGGCAGCAATGTAGGTGTTGGTAAAGATTTCACTATTTTCGCTCTTACCGATGGTATAGTTGAATTTAGAAAAACCCGCAGTAAAACCTTAGTTTCAGTTAGTGAAGTAAGTGCCGCAGAAGCTTAACCCCCTTCAGCGGTTTTTGCCATAAATAAAAAGAGCTTTTTTTATTTTCTAACCCTTAAAATTGATAAGTATGGCAACTGCTAAGAAAGCTGCTCCGAAGAAAGCAGCCGCAAAAAAAGCCGCTCCAGCTAAGAAAGCTGCTCCAGCAAAAAAAGCTGCTCCTAAAAAGGCAGCACCTAAAAAAGCTGCTCCTAAGAAAGCCGCTCCTAAAAAGGCTGCGCCTAAAAAAGCCGCTCCTAAGAAAGCTGCTCCTAAAAAGGCAGCACCTAAAAAAGCTGCTGCTAAGAAAGCTGCGCCTAAAAAAGCTGCGGCTAAAAAGCCAACCCCAACTAAGGTTGCTGCTAAGAAAAAGTAATATTCAATTTCTTAATGAAATAGTCCTGGTAATTTTTTACCGGGATTTTTTTTGTTCTACAGAAATGCAATAATTTTCACTGATTTCAGTTTTTACTTTTACCAATTTTACTTTTTACCTTGAGTTTATCCAGACGCTTTCTTTTTCTTTTATTATTCATTTCTGCCGGGCCTTTGCAAGCCCAGGTATTGGAAGGCATTGTTGCTGAAGGCGATGATGGAAGCCCTTTGCCTGCAGTAATGATAATGAATAAAACAAAAAATCAAAGTACCATGACCGATGTGGATGGAAAGTATTCTATCCGCGCGGATAAGGGGGACGATATTGACTTCTCTTACATGGGCTATTATCCGGTAAGTTTATTGATGCCTGAAAGTGTAAATACGTTTAGAAGAATAAGCATGAAGAAGAAACTCTTCTCGCTTGAAGAAGTTGAAATAAGGCCCGATTACACTCCGTACCAGATAGACTCTATGAAGCGCCGTAAACTCTACGCCCTTGACCTTTCGAGGGAACGGGTAAGTAGTACTACAATGGGTGCCATTTTTTCTCCGGCATCGGCACTTGCCGAGCAGTTTAGTAAAAAGAGCAAGCAGAGATTTCGCTTTCAAAAGAACTTTGTAAAATGGGAGGACCAGAAATACATAGACACCCGTTATTTGCCGGAGGAAGTAGCCAGTCTCACAGGGCTAACTGGTGATACTCTGGCTGCTTTTATGAATGCCTATCCCATGCCGAACGACTACGCGCGTACTGCCACCGATCTGGAAATAAAAATGTGGGTCAAATACAATTATAAAGAATGGATAAAAAAGCCCCTTGTCCTTCCTCCTGCAATACCAAATGAACCTGCCGATACGTTAAAGAAGCCATGAGGCTGCTGCTCTTTACATTAGTTTGCTTTTTTCTTTCCTCAAATAACGCTTTAGCTATAAAGCTACAAGGGACATTCACCGATGCACAATCGGGTGAAAATTTAAACGGCGTATTGATCCGCAATCTGAATTCGGCTTCGATAACTTATTCTGATGTTTCAGGAAATTTTTCCATCGAAGTTAACCGTGGTGATTTATTATCCTGTAGTATGGTGGGATATGAAAGCTTCAACATAAATATTCTGTCTGATGAGCCTGAGCAATATCTTCTTCTTAAATTAAAACGGAAAACCATAGCTATTGATACTATAGTAATACGATCTCTTACAAAATATCAGCAGGATTCTTTAACTAACAGGGAAATCTTTGGCAAAAAAGTAGAGGAGCAACCTGCAAAATTTAAACGTGCAAAAAAGCATCCTTTATATGGAGGCTCTGGTAGTGGCATTTTAAATTACGATGCTCCCATATCATCATTGATTCAAAAAAGAACAAAGAAATATAAGCGGCTGAAAGCTTTTCAGGACAGATATAAAAATGATGAAAAGCAATCGTACGCAGACTCCCGGTATACCCCACAACTGGTTACAGCGCTCACAGGCTTAACGAATGATTCCCTCTTGTTGTTCATGAAGGCATTCCCTATTGCTTACGACTTTTCAAGAGCAGCAACCGATCTCGAACTGAAAATGTGGATCAAATATAACTACAAAACATGGCCGCTTAGGTCCCCATCATCAGGTAAACCATAGTTTATTCGACAAGTATATACTCAACCGCGTATTTGCCTGTTAGCCTCATTTTTACGTGAAAAAACGTATTGTCAGGAAGTATAAAACGCCCCACCTTTGCATTCTCAATCAAACTTTCCTTTCCAGGAAAAAGATTACTATCATTTCTGCAGAGATAGAAAATCAAATAAACCAAACCCCTTTTTTATAAACCCTATAAATTCAAATTACCATGTCACAACCTTTTAGTGCTTACCACGGCGTTTCTGCCAATGCACATCAGACAAATTTTAACAACCTCTCGAAAGACGGCTTTCGAATGATTTCTTTGAGCGTATATGGCTCACCTGCCAACGCACAATACGCAGCAGTATGGGTAAAACGTTCCGGCGCAGCCTATGTAGCAACGCATGGTATTAATGCTGCAGCTTATCAGGCCTTTTTCAATAAATGGTCTGCCAAAGGTTATGTTCCTGTATTGATATCGGCAACAGGTAGCCGGTCCAACGCTATTTTTGCAGCTGTATTTGAAAAGAGAAATTACAATGCATGGGTTGCCAGGCATGATATGAACCAGGCAGCATTTGATGCAGAAAATCAAAAAGCAAAAGAAAATAACCTGATCCTTAAAACCTGCACCACTTATGGTTCTGCTTCGGACAGACGTTATGCTGCAGTATGGATTCCTAATCCTGGTTTTATTAAATGGCGTGCATACTCCAATATCTCTGCAAGTGATTATCAAACGCATTTCAATTCCAATACGCAGCTTCCTTTCTATAGTCCTGAAATAGTAGCTGTGTCTGATGAGCAGACCTATTGCGCTATGTTTACCGATAGTATAAAAGGCAGGATCGAAGCCCGTCACGGACTTACTGCTGCTCAATACCAGACAGAGTTTAACAAGCATACTAAAGCCGGCCTGATGCCTATTTATGTTGATGGTGGTGGTAATGGCAATAGCACCCGCTATTCAGCAGTCTTTGCAGAAACAGATATTCCTCACGCAAGAAAGTGGAATATAAAAGGTTCTGGTACATTGGCTACTAAAGGACTTGATAATATCATGAAAGCATTTATGCAAACGCATGGTATTCGTTATGCACAACTAAGCTTAGGCAGAAATGGAACTACTAAATATAATAAAGCCTATACCTGGGCAGAACCAAATTATAAGATCGGAGATCCTTCAGATAAGTTCATGTTGGCCAGTTGCAGTAAACTGTATTTAACAGCAGCAGTGAAAACTTTATTGGACGATCCGAAATTTGATCTTGCACCAGGCGACAAAGCTTATGCAAAATTGGGTTACTCCAATCCTAAAGATGTCAGAAGCAATGATATAACCATACAGCATTTGCTGGATCACAAAGGTGGATTTGATGCCGGTACTTACGATTCTACTTATAAAATGAGAGATATTTCAATAAGCCAAAACCTGGGTAGGGCTGTCAATAAAAATGACATCACTACTTATATGTACAAGAAGCGTGATCTGGCTGATAAGCCTGGTACCAAAGATAATTACTCTAACTATGGCTATGTGTTACTATCCCTGATTATTGAAAAGCTTACCGGCAAAGATTATTGGTCGTATTTAAAAACGAATGTACTGGATAAAATAAATGTAACGGAAGTAAAAGTATGGCCTACAGTAGCAGCTAACAGAGCTGCTGATGAAGTAGTAACAGAAAGCTCCGGACTTGGCTTAAGTGCTGTACATATCAATTCTGCATTAGAAGTGCCATCTGTATATGGTGGAGACGGTATGATTAAAGAAGTGGCAGCAGCATCTTGCGGAATAGCTTCTTCAGCAAATGCAATGGTAAAAACAATTCACCATCATGCAGTGTGGGGTACAGGCGGAAGAATGGCCGGTGCTGCCCGTTCAGGCAGTACGCCAGGATCCTCTACACTGGCTGTTTCTAACGGCGATGGTATGGATTGGGCTTATACCATTAATACCCGTGAATTTGTAAATCCAGCCAGCAAGCCTTTAGAAAAACTAGGTGCTGATATTACCAAGTTCCTGGCAGATAATAAAGCCACGATCTGATAAATAAATAAGTAAGACTGTAATGGCCGGAAGAATCTTCCGGCCATTTTTTGTATACTTAACTCAAGTTGCTAGTTAAGAGTGAATAAAGAGAGCATTGTAATAAAGGTTAGTTTTGAGTTGCAACACATTAAACGCCCCAACAATGCTCTCGGAGGATAAAATTATAGGAATTTTCTGTTTAGTAGATGATTTACTGAAAGGAATTGGTCACAAAGAAGACTTGCGCAGGAAAGTCAGCGATAGTGAACTTATAACAACAGCTTTAGTATCGGCGCTTTATTTCGGTGGCCATCAGGACAATGGCCGTAGTTTCATGAAAATGACGAAGCTTTGTCCTCATATGCTGGACAAGAGTAGGTATTGCAGAAGGATACATGATCTGGAACCGTTGCTTTTCAGTTTGTTTTTCCAGGTAGGCCAGTACCTGAAAGATATTAGCGGGGCGGGCAGTTACATCATCGATTCCTTTCCGGTAGCGGTATGCGACAATATACGGATCAGCCGCAGCAAACTGATTAAAGGCAAGCAATGGCGGGGAAAGCAAAGCAGTATGCGCCGTTACTTTTATGGGGTAAAGGTACAGGTATTGACCACGGCCACAGGCATACCGGTCGAGTTTGGCTTTGTACCGGGGTGTGAAAGCGATGTACAGGCCCTGAAGAAATTGCCGTTGAGTGTGGCACCCGAAAGTAGTATTTATGGTGATGCAGCTTACACCGATTATGGTATTGAAGATGATATGTTGGAAGCAGAAGGTATCCACCTTAGAATTTCCAGAAAGTCGAACAGCAAAAGACCGGACGAACCCTGGCTAAGGTTCTTAAAAGAACACAGCAGGAAAAGGATAGAAACAAGCTTCAGTGAAATTAAAGGCCTGTTTCTACGCAAAATACACGCTGTCACCTTCAAAGGATTCCTGCTCAAAATATTAATGTTTATTATCGCTTATACCTTTAATAAATTGATAAACTAACTAGCAACTTGAGTTAAATAGTCAGATTAATATTCTACATAGCTAGTTTAATATACTGGATAGTCAGATTGATATCCTACATATTCAGTTTAATACATCGCATAGTCAGATTGATAACCTCAATAGTCCTTCAGGTAAAATTTCCTGCTAACATGATACCCTATTCCCTCCCTTATGTTATTATACAGTACCACTTATAATTTCTTAGCTTTGACCGCTAAATTGACCAAATTTCCATGCTCACTGTTTCACTTGCCGGCGTCCGGTTTCACGCACCTGTAGGTCTTTATCCCCAGGAAGCCTTTCTGCTTAACGAAATTGAAGTAAATATATCCGTGTCGCAGGCAGCCGACATTAACCATTTACCACTTATCGATTACACCATTTTGCACAGTATCGCTGCCGGGGCTGTGCAGGAACCAGCAGCCTTACTCGAAACCCTTGTTCAGCGCATCGTTCATAATATTGAAGCACAATATCCGGGCAGTAAAGTGAAAGTTGCCGTTCGTAAGCTTAACCCGCCCATGCAAGGCCAGGTAGATTATTCTGAAGTACAATGGGAGTCCTGACCCTGTGCTAATTTGTGCGACATAGCTTTGGTATAAAATTTTTAAAAGGCTTAAGAATCAAAAGGAATAAATCGTTAACATTGTACAACGCAAATCTGAAGAATTAAAAAATGGAAGCATATAATCCCGGCATTACTGATTTACAGCCGGCATCGGGCCGCATACCAACGTTGATACAGCACATGGAAAGTGTGATTAGGGGCAAACGCCAACAGATAGAAATGGTAATCACCTGTCTGCTGGCCAAAGGACATGTACTGATGGAAGATAATCCAGGTACCGGTAAAACGGTACTTGCCCGAACTTTAGCCCATTCTGTAAGCGGTCATGGTGAAGATGGAAACGTAATTTTCAAACGTGTACAGTTCACGCCCGATCTGTTACCCATGGACCTTATTGGTTCACATCTTTTCGATGAAAAGAACGCTGACTTTATCTTTAAAAAAGGCCCTCTGTTCTGTAATGTTTTATTGGCCGATGAAATAAACCGTGCATCACCAAAAGTGCAGAGCGCCTTGCTGGAATGTATGGCCGAAGGGCAGATAACTGTAGGCGATAGCACGATCAAACTCGAAGATCTTTTCTTTACCATTGCCACACAAAACCCTGTGGAAATGGAAGGAACCTATCCCCTGCCTGCAGCGCAACTGGATCGTTTCTTTATGAAGATCTATTTTGGCTATGTAGATGCAGCTACCGAAACGGATATTTACCGCAACTATGTACAGATCCAAAGCAACCTGGAGCATTTAACCCAGGTATTGAGCATGCTGGATATTTTAAACCTGCAAAAAGAAGCAGAGCAGGTATTTGTGCACGAAGAAATTATCCAGGCGGTATCCAATATTGTAAGAGGTACGCGTGATCATCAGGAAATAACACTTGGAGCCAGTACCCGTTCTGGTATTGCCTTCCTGCGTTGTTTACGTTCATTTGCTTTGGTAAAAGGAAGAAGCTTTGTGATAGAGGACGATGTACAGGCCATCGCCAAAGCAGTACTCGATCATCGCCTCATTTATAGAAACAAGGAAGCAAAGTTGAAAGCATTTGACCAGATATTGAACAAAGAAATGGACAGATTGAGTAAGCTGAAACTTCAGGGGTAATAATAGCCGACAATACAACCAAACCGTAGCGTCATTGCGGGCTTGACCCGCAATCCCTAAATGTTACTAGTTCTTTATTAAAGATTGCGGGTCAAGCCCGCAATGACGCTACCGAAATGCAGAAATTGTTCAATCAACTTTAAACAGACCATAAACTCTTTTATGAAAAAACTATTATTGATCCCCTCTCTGGCTGTACTAGCCTTTGCCTCCTGCGATTTTAACCGTGTACAAGGTGACGGAAATGTAGTGAGCAAGTCTTTTAACCAAACTGGTTTTAAAGATATTGACGCCAGTTCGGCAATGAATGTAATACTGAAACAAGGCACCGACTACAGCGTAAAGATAGATGCTGAAAAAAATCTCCTGGAACTCATTGAGGTAAGAAAAGAGGGCGATGAACTTGTAGTTGGATTTAAAGATAATGTAAACGTGGGCCCCACAAAGGATATCAACGTTTACATTACTGCACCCGAATTTCATAAGCTGGGGGGATCAGGCGCCTGTACTTTTAGCAATAATGATGTGATTACAGGCAACGAAATCAAACTTGACCTGAGTGGTGCCTGCAACACGCACCTTAATGTAGATGTAAAGAAGCTGGATATAGAAGCCAGTGGCGCGAGCGAAATCGAAGTGAAAGGAAAAGCTGTTTACTTCGCTGTTGATGGTTCCGGAAGTACATCGATAAGTGCTTTTCAGCTCATCTCTGAAAATGCGGACATTGAGCTTTCCGGTGCCGGAGATGCAAAGGTATTTGCATCAAAATCATTAAAAGCAGACTTGAGCGGCGCAGGTAGCGTACAATATAAAGGCAATCCTGCAACGGTTAACAAGGAAATTTCAGGCGCCGGCAGTGTAAGTAAAGCAGACTAATAATTAACGTCATTCTGACCGCAGCTAACTGATATGTATGGAACGGGATGAAATAAATAAATTTCAAAACGAAGAAGCAAGTAAAAAGCGAAGCAAAGAAATCTTTATAACAGATGCTTACAGTCTAGCAATGTTATACAAAAGACCACTATAACAAACCCCATTGTCATTCCGTAGGAATCTACACAACACCATAATTTTCATAAGCGATGTGTAGATGCTTACAGCATGACAATGGGGTTACCAATAAATTTACCACAAAGATTTCTGGTGTATGTTAGTGCTCCCGTTTTAAAAGTCAGGACAAGGACTGATGCTTAGCTTCATAATATGTTTTACGATTTTCTTCTACAAGCCGTAAAAGTTTTTGTCTTACATCGAGGCTTAGGCTCTCTGCCTCGTTTTCCAGAATATCTTTTAATTCATCCAATTCACTTTCTCCTTTTCCAAAAAGATTATTCAATCTGTGCTTCCAGGCATCAGCCGTTTCTTTAACCTTTTTCCTGGTGTCCTCTCCTTTTTGCGGAGCTAATAATAATCCTAATACAAAGCCGGAAATGATACCGGCTGTAAATTTTGAAAATTTCATTTTACTTCATTTAAGTGATGAACGCTGATTTTTCCGTAATTTATTAAGTAAATCTAACTTCAAGAACTCCTATTTAGTTCTTACCTTTCATTGAACAAAAAATTGCCTCAAAAGTTGAAATAAGACAATTTTTTTGGGATATTGATGGAAAAATTACCTTTGCGCTGATCTTAAAAACTAAAATCAAACAAATCATGGAAAACATATCAGTAGAAGAATTAAAAGCACGCCTTGATGCCGGCGAAAATCTTCATGTATTGGATGTAAGAGAAGCCGATGAATATGCGGAATCGAACATTGGCGCTACCCTGCTGCCTTTAAGCAAATTACGCCAGATGGATACAGATGGTATTGATGATTGGAAAGACCAGGAGGTGATTGTACATTGTCGCAGCGGCAAACGTAGCATGGAAGCTTGTATGCTGCTAGAGACCATGGGCTTTGAAAAAACAGTAAATGTAACAGGCGGTATTATGGACTGGCAGGCCAAATTTGGTGGCGCACAGATTAATTAATAATCTCCCTTCGTTCTCCTTCAAAGGAAAGACTAGGCTTGGTTAAAAATAAATAAAGCCGGAGACCAATAACCAATTCAGGCATTTATTGCTAATGTTGAATGGAATGAAAATATGCATGAGCTAGAACCATATCACAACTGGAGGCACTTATATACAGCTGAAGAAGATGAACTATCACCGCTATATGGTAAAGAGCATAGTGAGTTTGAGTTTTCCAATACAGTATATAACTACTACATTCATCCTCAATGGGATGAGTTTGGATCCCGTACGCTTTACCTGAAGATTTTATACGTTGACTACGATCAAAATTTCGCTGTGATGGAGTTAATAGGCGAATGGAACGACGCGGTAGAAAATGATGTGATGCAGCTCAAGCGGTCCATTATAGATCCGATGATTGAAAAAGGTATTTACAAGTATATCTTAATTTCAGAAAATGTACTTAATTTTCATAGCAGTGATGAAAGTTATTATGAGGAATGGAACGAGGATATTAAGGATGAAGGCGGCTGGATTGTGATGTTGAATATGCCGGAACATTCGCATGAAGAAATAAGGCAGGCAAAGATAAGCCGGTACGTTTTCTTAATGGATTATCCGGCATGGCGTACACATTTGCCGCAACATTTATATCAGCTTATCGACAATAAATTGTTGCGGTTACTGGACTAACAGATGTTGTATCCGTTCCTGGCCTTTTAAAAAAGAAAAATGAAAGTTGATTTGTTTATACCCTGCTTCGTTGATCAGTTGTTTCCCGAAACAGGTTTTAATATGATTAAAGTACTGGAAAAATTCAACTGCGAGGTGAATTATAATCCCAGGCAAACTTGTTGTGGCCAGCCGGCATTTAATAGTGGTTATTGGGATGAAGCACGTTCGATAGGTAAGAAATTCCTGAAAGATTTCTCTGAAAACGATCATTATATAGTAGCGCCAAGTGGCTCCTGTACTGGTTATGTGCGTAATTATTATCAAAAACTTTTTGAAAATTCAGCTGAACATAATAGCGTTAAAAAAGTAAAAGTTCACCTTTTCGAGTTCACCGAATTCCTGGTGAACGTATTACACGTAACCGATGTAGGTGCAGTATTACATAGCAAAGCCACCTATCATGATGGTTGCGGCACTTTAAGAGAATGCAAAGTAAAAACACAGCCACGCCAACTACTGGAGCATGTAAAGGGCCTTGAGCTTACAGAGATGAAAGAGTGTGAAACCTGTTGTGGCTTTGGTGGAACGTTTGCTGTAAAGTACGAACCTATTTCTACTGGTATGGCCTATACCAAAGTACAAAGTGCTATTGAGACTGGTGCAGATTGTATTATTTCCACAGACCTTTCCTGCCTCATGCATATTGATACCTATATCCACAAACAGGGGCTCAAAATGAAAACCATGCACATTGCCGATGTATTGGCCAGCGGCTGGTAGGGATGTATTGCATATGTTCTATATTGAAAAATCTAATGACATCAGGTGTAGGGACGCATTGCATGCGTCCACCAAATACAGGACGCATGCAATGCGTCCCTACGGAATTGATTTCATATTGATCTGCTGCTTATCAAATCAACGATTCCTCTTATCTTTGCGGCGGTTATGACTATTGAACAATTAAAAGAATTGCGTGAACGTGTCGCGCATCTTAACAAATACCTTAAAGTTGAAGACCGGAAAGCTAAATTTGAAAGCGACCGTCAACTTACGCTTTCTCCCGGCTTTTGGGACGATAACGAACGTGCTACAGCCGTGGTAAAAGAGCAGAATGCCAATAAATACTGGATAGATCTTTACGAAAATGTAAATAGCGGTGCTGAAGATTTTGCCACACTGTTTGAATTCTGGAAAGAAGGAGAAGCCACAGAAGAAGAAGTGAAGGAAGCCTACGATAAGGTGGTAAAGGATATGGACGATGCCGAGTTCAAATCCACTTTGAACAAACCGGAAGATGAAATGCCAGCCGTAATGGTGATCAATTCCGGTGCGGGCGGTACTGAAAGCCAGGACTGGGCTGAAATGCTTTCGCGCATGTATCGCATGTACGGCCAGAAACAGGGATGGAATGTAACTGAACTGGATTGGCAGAATGGTGATGGAGCCGGTATTAAAACCTGTACATTCCAGTTTGACGGCAGCTTTGCCTATGGTTTATTAAAAGCAGAAAGTGGCGTACATCGCTTGGTGCGTATATCTCCCTTCGATAGTAATGCCAGAAGGCATACCTCTTTTGCATCGGTATATGTTTATCCCCTGATCGACGATACGATTAACATTGAGGTGAAAGATAGCGATGTGAAAATGGAGACATCCCGCAGTGGTGGTGCCGGTGGTCAAAATGTGAACAAGGTAGAAACTAAAGTAATGCTTACCCATATTGCAACAGGGATAGTAGTAGTATGTCAGACCGAAAGAAGCCAGTTAGGTAACCGTGAAAAAGCGATGCAAATGCTGAAAAGCCGTTTGTATGAAGAAGAACTTCGCCGCAGACAGGAAGTGAAAGATGCTACCAATGCTACCAAGAAAAAGATCGAATGGGGCTCCCAGATCCGTTCTTATGTCTTCCATCCTTACAAAATGATCAAAGATCATCGTACCGATTACGAAGTGGGTAATGTAGGCCCGGTAATGGATGGTGAAATAGACGATTTCATTAAAGCTTACCTGATGATGCAGGATGAAGACTAAATTCAGATCTGAAAATTAATACAAAGGGCACTGGTATCAGTGTCCTTAATTTTTATAAAGAAGGTGAACAAATTCAAAAGGTTAATGTAATTTGTATCATAGTAATTATAAGATAAAGAAATGGAGTATCATCTTACAGAAGACATTAAGCATATACTTATTGCGCTGGCCATTGGGGCCGTGATAGGCGCCGAGCGTGAGTATAGGTCAAAGTCTGCGGGGCTTCGGACTATGATATTGGTAAGCCTTGGTTCCTGCTTATTTACTATTCTTTCCATAAGGATAGGAGCACCGGCCAGTGCCGATCGTATAGCTGCAAATATTATAACCGGTATAGGTTTCCTGGGTGCCGGTGTTATTTTCAAAGCTGAAAACCGTGTGGGCGGTATTACCACAGCCACTACTATCTGGATGGTGGCGGCTTTGGGGATGGCTGTAGGTTCCGGTCATTATCAGGCTGCAATGGTTGGTTCTGCTGCGGTGCTGATCGTACTAATGTTCCTTGCCCCGATGCAGGGCATTATAGAAAAATTAAACCGTACCCGTAATTACCGTATTATGGTACCGTACCGCCACGAAACGTTGACTAAATATGAACAATTATTCAAAAAATATAAGCTTAAATCTACCCGTGGCAAGCAAAGCAAAGTGGAAGATATGATTATCGGCAACTGGGAAGTACACGGGCCTGATAAGAGTCATGAGAAGATGATTCAGCATTTATTAAAAGATCCGGATATTAAGGAGTTTGATTTTTAAAGCATAATATGAAAACAGCAAGTGTAGCCGAACTGAAAAAGAAGTTGAGTGATATGTCTCCAAAGGTGCTGAAAGAACTTTGTTTGAGACTGGTCAAGTATAAAAAGGAAAACAAGGAATTGCTGACCTATCTCTTGTTCTCTGCCGATGATGAGGAAGGTTACATACAGGAGATCAAAGAAGAAATGGATGAGGCATTTGAGGAGATTAATAGTGCAAATCTTTACTGGGCTAAAAAAAGTATCCGTAAAATTTTGAGGCTGGCTACCAAATACATCAAGTATTCGGGCAATAAACAAACCGAAGTAGTGGTGCTTTTATATTTCTGCCGTAAGATGTTGGATTCCGGTATAAAATTTAAATCGAGCACTACCCTGCTCAATTTGTATGAACGCCAGATAATTAAGATCAGCAAAGCACTTGCTACATTGCACGAAGATCTTCAATACGATTATGCAGATGAGCTTCAGGCTGTTTCACTTAATTAGTCATTCAATTTATCCCCCGATTTTTCCCCCTTCCCAAATTATCTTTTCCTCCCACTTATCGTTAACTTAGCGCCTCTTTTATAACCACAATAATGAATAAAGCACTTTTAGTTTTTGGTTTGTGCCTGCCTATATGGGCTACGGCGCAGGATAACCTTGTAAAATCATTGGATAAAAACAGCAGTGATAGTTCCAAGGCGAAATTTAAGTTTAAAGAAGTAATTGCTTTGGCTAACACTTCCGTAAAAAATCAGGCAAGCTCCGGTACCTGCTGGAGTTACTCTACCAATTCTTTTTTGGAAAGTGAGATGTACAAAGCCGGTAAACAGCCGGTAGAGTTAGCACAGATTTTTTCAGCTCGCAACGTATATGCAGATAAAGCAGATAGCTATATTCGCATGCATGGCGATCTGAGCTGGGGAGATGGTGGTGCCTGTCACGATGTGATCAATATGTACGCTAAGTATGGTGCAATGCCACAGTCTGTTTACACAGGTCTTCATTATGGTACCAGTAAGAATAAATTTGCTGAAATGCAGTCGGTATTAAAAGCAATGCTTGATGCTTATGTAAAAAATCCAAATGGAAAATTGTCTCCGAACTGGAAAGAGGCCTTCAATTCAGTGATGGATTCTTACTTAGGAAAAGTGCCTGAAACATTTGTATGGGAAGGTAAAACTTATACGCCTAAAAGCTTTGCGAATGAGGTAGTAGGTCTTAATCCTAAAGATTATATTGAGTTATCCTCTTTTACAGACAAACCATATTACAAAAGGACAATGCTGATGGTGCCGGATAACTGGAGCTTTGACCAGGTGTATAATGTGAAGATGAATGATATAACTGATATCATTGATAATGCCTTAAACAAAGGATATACCGTGGCCTGGGCTACTGATGTAAGTGAAAAATATTTTAGCTGGAAAAATGGCGTGGCTTATATACCAGAGAAGGAATACGATGACATGAGCGATGATGAAAAGAAAGAAATGTTCAACGGGCCCAAACCTGAACGTGCAATTACTCCGGAAATGCGCCAGGAATCTTTTGATAATTACAGCACTTCTGATGATCACGGTATGCACATTGTAGGCCTTGCTAAGGATTTGAGCGGAAGGGAATATTACATCGTGAAAAATAGCTGGGGCACTACCAATGATTACAAAGGCTATTTGTATGTTACCAAGGCATATGTAAAATATAAAACCACTGCTTTCCTGCTGAATAAAAAAGCTATTCCGCAAGAGTTGAGAACTAAGATGGATATTTAATTTGACCTGATTTTCATTGATTGAAAAGGCTTGCCGTGATATACCACAGGCAAGCTTTTTTGTTTGAAACGAATATTTGCTCATGATTAAAAAACTTTCCTAAAGTTCCTTGAGAAACAGGTTCGTTGTAATGAAGGTTAATGCCATTAAAAGCTATCAATTATTTTTTGAATCATTACTATTAAACGGGAAAAAACCTGCAGGCCGCCATGGGCCACCCAGATAATACCAGGTACTGAAACCTGTTGCTGTAACGGCAAAGGGGATAAATGTGGATTGCAATTCTTCCAGTAGCCTTGTTGCCTTAAATTCCGTTACTTTGTTCTGTATCGTTATGTGAGGCCTTAATACTTGCTGGTCTTGCCGCTTAAGCCAGGGCATAAATATTTGCTGCATAGATTGATGCAGTGTTTGTAATTCTTCGGAGGCAACAGTGAAAATTACTCCATTGCCAATACTTTTAACAGCATTTACTTCTGCTTTTAATGGCTCTCTGTTCGAGAAGGTGCTTAAGGTTTCTTCAATAATATTTTCATGGGAAGGTAAGTGATGAAATAAGGTCAGATGAGCATCCAGGTAATTGGAGTGCGCAGGGAAATGGGCTTTGCGTAAAGCATCAAACATTGCTTTATGTTCTGCATCCATTTCCAGGGTTATGATCAATGGATAATTTACCCTTGCACTTTTTTCCATGCCTCAAAGTTAAGGTTTGAAAGCACCGATTAATTAATCAGAGCATAAAATAGAAGCAACTGCCTGACCCTACTTTACTTTCCACGCCTATCGTTCCATTTTGTGCTTCAATAAATTCTTTACTTATGGCAAGACCCAGTCCTGTTCCTGTCTTTGCGCTTCCCGGTACCTGGAAATATCGGTCGAAAATCTTTCCCAGGTAACGCTCATCAATTCCTGTACCGGAATCGGTAACAGAGAAACTTATTTTATCTTCTTTAGGTCTGACCAAAACCTTAATAGTACTACCTTCCGGCGAATAGCGTATAGCATTGGTCAGGAAATTCACCAGTACCCAGGCTGTCTTATCTGCATCCGCATTCACTTCTGGCAATGATGTTGCAATATCTGTTACCAGGTTGATCTTCTTTCGTTCTGCCAGGAAGCTTACTGCATCAACTGCATATTGTACCATTTCTTCGGGCCTGTTCTTTTTAATATTCAATTGGATGTTTCCTGTTTCCACCTGGGTCATATTCAATAATTCCCCTGTGATCTTCAGCAAGCGATTAGCATCATCCTCAATACTTTCCAGTAACTGCAATTGTTCTTCATTAAGCGTATCGGCACCTTTTTTCGTCAACAGCTGAATACTTAATTTAATAGCAGAGATCGGTGTTTTCAATTCATGGGAAACTGTAGCAATGAAATTCGTTTTCGCTGTATCAAGTTCTTTGAATAGAGTAATATTTTTCAGGATAATGACATAACCTATATCCTGTGTTTCTCGCTCACCCGTAGGGACTATTGAAATCTTTACGGTCTCCTTATCAAAATAACTCTCTTTGTTGCCGGCATAGATTTTTATCGGCTCCGATTTATGCGCCGGTTCCAGGTCTATTGGAGGAGGTACCAGGTCTTTGATCAGCAAACGCATCAGGTCATTATGAATTGCTATGTCCTGCGCCGTTTTACCAATAACCTGCTCTTTCTTTAACCCGGTAATCTGTAATGCTACATTATTGGCAAAGAGTATTTTATTTTGTTCATCCAATCCGATAACCGGGTCCTGCATATTATTGATCAGAGTATCGATCCGCTTCTTTTCCATCAGCAGTTCCGATATTTTGCTGTTATGGTATTCTTCCAGTTTTTCTGCCATGGTATTAAAGGCCATAGATAGTGTTGCCAATTCACTACCACTCCGAAAGTTTACCCTGCGATTATAATTACCGGCGGCTATAGCTCCGATGCTTTGGGTAAGCTCTTTCACCGGGTCTGCAATATTACCCGGAAGATTCAGTAAGAGCAGCAACGCGATCACAAAACATACAGTTCCGGTTGCCGTGATCCACCTAACCGCATCTTTTGCCGTTTTCTCTGCCACCTGGCTTTTACGGGATATCGCTCCCATATTCAGGTGCATAATATCATTAATATCCTTCCGGATCAGATCAGGCAAAAGACTGTCCTGCGTATGTTGCCGGAGCATTACGAAGTGGCTGCTTAGCCTGTCTGTAGCTTCTTGTTCTCCTTTTTCTGTTACATTATCTTTCTGTTTTTCCAGGTTCGCACTGAATTCTGTTAAGGCAGAATTATCCGTTTTAAACTTGTCCAATGCGGTAAACATCTGTCGGGAATAATCCAGGGTATTGTAGTTGGCCCGAAGAATATTCCGGGTATCATTGGCCAGGTTATTGATCTGCAAGACACCGATCAGCGACAATAAAACGATGAAGAAAAACAATAAGCCAACACCAAGGGTCAGTTTCAGTCTGATGTTCATATCAGGAAAGTAAGATTAGGTCTATGTCCGAAGACGACAATTTATTCAATAATTCATTAAACACATTGGAAGCCATAATGATCTTAAACAAGTTCAAATGTGGTTTCCCGATACAAATAGTAGTGATCCTCTGTTCTTCTGCAATGGTTGCAATTGTTTTGGCTACACTACTACTCTCCATTCTTATCACCCTTGCACCCAGTTCCGTTGCAAGTTTAAAGTTATTGATTAAATGTCTTTGTTTGGCCAGCCCTATACGGTCTGACGATTCTGATGGTGTCTGGACATATAACAAGATCCAATTGCTATGATAATAATTAGCTAAGCGTGCCGTTTTCCGGATCACTTTCTTCGCCACCATTTCATTGCTGCTGATACAAGCCATAAAGCGTTCATGCTTCAATACCGCCTGCTGTGGTACTTCCATTTCTACTTTATGCTCTACATGCGAGGCCACTTCTTTAAGTGCCAGCTCCCTTAACTGTAAGATATGCTCCGGCTTAAAAAAGTTTTGTAAAGCAGCTTGTACTTTTTCAGGTTGATATATTTTTCCTGCCTTCAATCGGCTAATTAGTTCATCAGCTGTAAGGTCTATATTCACGACTTCGTCTGCTCTGCCAATCACTCTGTCCGGGATTCTTTCAGCTACTTCAATACCAGTAATTGCTTTTATTTCTTCATTCAGGCTTTCGATATGTTGTATGTTAACTGCTGAAATCACATTAATGCCAGCTTCCAGTATATCCATAACATCCTGCCACCTCTTCTCATTTTTGCTCCCCTCAATATTGGTGTGGGCGAGTTCATCCACGATCACGACTTCAGGACGTAAATTGATCACAGCTTGTACGTCCAGTTCATCCAGTTCCTTCCCTTTGTAAAAAAGCTTGCGCCTGGGAATGACGGGCAGGCCATCCAGCAAAGCATGTGTCTCGGAGCGCTTATGGGTTTCAATATAACCGATCTTCACATCAATACCGGATTGCAATAAGGCATGCGCTTCCTGCAGCATGCGGTAAGTTTTACCTACGCCCGCACTCATGCCTATATAGACCTTAAATTTCCCCAGTCTTGACCTTTTGATCAGCTCGAGAAAGTGCTCTGCTGTTTGATTATCCTCCGGCATATAATATTATTCAGATTCTTCTTTTACTTCCAGTTCATAAAGATGATACAGTGAAACAGGGATCAGGGATTTGACAAACATCTTTTCTGAATCTTCTTCCGGCATAAAAGAAGAGATTGCCGGTACAAAGCTATGTTGAATCAGATTACGGATAATACGGTCCCCGTTATTGTAAAGTCTTTCTGCCAAACGGAAGCAACGGCCGGCAAGCAAATAATGATGCTCCCGGACAGCCTTTCCTGTAAGGTCTGCGAAATTGTTGATCGCAGAAAATAACTGCAGCAAAGGTTTAAGGTTTTTGTTGACTTCAGGTATTTCAGGAATTTGCTGTTCCAGCATACCTGGCAATTCATAAGATGTTATCATAACCGGAAAATTAAAACTCAGCTATAAAAGATTAAGAAAGCCAACCCTTTGAGCTATACAACTCATCGGGTTGACGACTATGGAGATTGCGGTTCTGTAAAAGAGCTACAATCGGAACAGCATAGCAAAATGATCCTGTTTTCTTCAGGTCTCCAGTCTGCGGGCAAAGGCGTTGTAGCGTATCTGGCGTCCGCATCATTAATAAGATTTTTTTTCTCGCAGCGACGCCGCGTCGCTGCGAGAAATGATTACAAGCGGAACAACATTGCAAAAATGATCCTGTTTTCCGTTTTTACCAGGTCTGGTCTCCAGTCTGCAGGCAAAGGTGTAGTCGTATATCCATTCGGAGAAGTTACCCCACCCTTGCCAGCGAAATAAGGTACATTGGCATGACGATGCACATATTCTACACGGAAAGTAATACTCTGATTGGGCATAAAATCGAAATTGGTAGAACAATCCCATCCTTTAAATTCATCGCCCGGATTGGCGCTGAAAGGGAAGGCACCAGCAGTTTGTGTTGGATTAGTAGGGTTAGGTAAAGGACTGGCCTGACCTGTAGGATATAGTACCAGGTATCTGCCCGGATTGGTCATAACACCGCCACCAACGGTCCAGGCGAATTTATTTTTATAAAACCATATCCGGTTGTAAAACATACCGCTGGCAAAGTATTGGGCTGGCCCTTTTGCAGAATCACTATTAGAAAATCCATTCACCCCGCCACCGGTTTCAAATCCAAAATCTCCTGTAAGGGAAAAAGCCATACGGCTGATACCTTTCGATTCGGGTTTATTATAGTAACGTACCAGTAAGCTATTATCTGAATGGAAACGCTTACGGTCAGGTATGCCCGCAGCATCCTTTCCATAATAATCATTGGTTAGCAATTTAACGGCTTCGTTAGGACACCAGGTAATATTACCTCCTACGCCCGGCATACTATTGAACTTGCCATAGCTTTGCCAGCCATTGATCAGCCAGCCTTCAATTTTCAATGTTTTAGTGGGAAAAACCTGCAGCCTTATACCATTAAAAAACCAGGGTGTATTATCAGAAGTAAAGGAAGCCTGGTACTCCCAGTTCTCTACCTGGTAATAAGAATTAAGTCCTATATAAGACATAAACATACCAGCATCAATATTGATACCATACCATTTATCAAAGTGATACCCGGCATAGGCCTCACTTATGTATCGGTATGCATTTGCCAGGTCATACTGGCCGCGGAATACGCTATAATCATTGCGTGGCACTACTATGGAACGGGTTCCGAATTGAGTGATTACACGAGCGTGCGCATTTTTATAGTTAAATTCCCCGCCAAGATATACACCGGATATCTGTATTTCGTTATTACGCGCCAGTGCTGTAGAACCTACGACTGTATTGTCATTAGGGTTATTAAAAGAATGGGTGTAGTTGGCATCAAGCATCACAATACCAGTAAAGTATTTGCTTTGCAGCACTGCATGATCCCTTCTGTCAGCACCATTCTGCCAGGTCTGGTCCTGACCTTCAAAGGGTACTTTACTTACCACAAGCGTGTCTTGTGGTGTTTCAGCATCCTCCTTTTCTTCCTCCTGGGCAAAGCTGTTAAGAGGTGAGCAATAGCAGGCTGCGGTCATTGCAGCGAAAGTGATCGTTTTTAGAAACTGATTCATTTTGTAGAATTATAATTATTGGTATTGATTTGACTAATGTAGTTGATCCAGTGCAATATTTAATTTCAGCACATTGATCTTTTCGGGCCCGAAAATTCCTAACAAAGGTTTTTCTGTATGCTGTGCAATAAGTTCGTTCAAAGCTTGCTCGGAAAGATGCCTTACCGCAGCAATGCGTTTCACCTGCACGTTTGCAGCTTTGGAAGAGATATGGGGATCCAAACCGCTGCCACTCGCAGTAACCAGTTCGACTGGTATCTGCTTCTTGGTAATACCCGGATTGTGTACCAGGAAGGTATCTATCCTTGCCTGTACCAAGGCAAGATACTCTTTATTTGACGGACCTTTATTGCTCCCGCCGCTACCTGCAGCATTGTAATTTACTGCCGAAGGACGGCCATTGAAATAACGGTCTTCTGTGAACGACTGTCCTATATTGGCATAGTATTGTTTGCCATTGGCTTCGATTATTTCGCCTTTCCCTTTGCCTGGCGACAGCATTGCTGCGCCATACACGATAAAGGTATAAATACCGGAAAAGAAAAGCAATAATACCAGGGTTAAGCGTAAAGAAGAAATCAGGTTGGTTTTCATTTTAATAATATTTAAAGGAATAAGGACACGATAATATCAATCAATTTGATACCGATAAAAGGTACTATAATACCACCAAGGCCATAGATAAGCAAGTTCCTCCTGAGCAATGCACTTGCCCCTATGGGCTTGTAGGCTACTCCCTTTAAAGCCAACGGTATCAACAAAGGGATAATGATAGCGTTAAAAATGACTGCTGAAAGGATTGCGCTTTCCGGGCTATGCAGTTGCATGATATTGATACCTTGCAACGCTGGTATAGAAGTAATGAACAATGCCGGGACAATAGCAAAATATTTAGCCACATCATTGGCAATACTGAAGGTCGTTAATGTTCCCCTGGTCATCAGTAATTGCTTACCGATCTCAACGATCTCGATAAGTTTGGTAGGGTCGTTATCCAGGTCCACCATATTACCGGCTTCTTTTGCCGCCTGCGTTCCACTATTCATCGCTACACCAACATCAGCCTGGGCCAATGCAGGGGCATCATTGGTACCATCGCCCATCATAGCTACCAGTTTACCCGTATGCTGTTCGGCTTTGATATAATTCATTTTATCTTCCGGTTTGGCTTCCGCTATAAAGTCATCCACACCAGCTTTTTCGGCGATAAATTTTGCAGTAAGTGGATTATCTCCGGTTACCATTACGGTCTTCACGCCCATTTTACGTAAACGCTGGAAACGCTCCTGGATACCGGGTTTGATAATGTCCTGCAACTCAATGACACCGATCACCTTCTCGTTCTCCGCAACTACCAGAGGTGTACCACCATTACCCGCTATTGCCTTTACATGTTGATTTACATCTTCAGGATATTCATTTCCTGCCCGTTCAACTATTTGTCTAATAGAGTCCGCAGCACCTTTGCGTATACGTACCAAACCAAAGTTGATACCGGAACTGCGTGTTTCTGCAGTGAATTCAATAAAGTGTGGTTGCTCTATCTTATAGCTTTTAGGATCAATGCCACTAAGTTCAATAATAGATTTTCCTTCCGGTGTATCATCTGCCATAGAGCTTAATACAGCACATTTAATAAAATGTTGTTCTTCTATACCCTTTGCAGGAAAGAAATGTGTTGCCTTGCGATTTCCGATAGTAATGGTTCCTGTTTTATCCAGGAGCAAAGTGTCAATATCACCTGCAGTTTCCACAGCCTTACCACTTTTGGTAATCACATTGGCACGCAATGCCCTGTCCATTCCCGCTATGCCAATGGCGGATAGCAACCCACCTATAGTGGTAGGAATAAGGCATACAAACAAGGAGATAAAAGCAGCTATAGTAATAGGTGTATTAGCAAAATCACCAAAGGGTTTTAAGGTAGTACATACGATTACAAACACAAGGGTAAAGCCAGCAAGCAAAATAGTCAGGGCTATTTCATTTGGCGTTTTTTGCCTGCTTGCGCCTTCAACCAGGGCAATCATTTTATCCAGGAAGCTTTCACCAGGTTCGGTAGTTACCTTCACTTTGATCTTATCTGAAAGTACTTTGGTACCACCGGTCACACTACTTTTATCTCCGCCGGATTCCCTGATTACCGGTGCAGATTCCCCGGTGATGGCACTTTCATCTATCGTAGCGAGACCTTCTACAATTTCGCCATCAGTAGGAATGATATCTCCCGCTTCGCAAATAAACAGGTCACCTTTCTTTAGTTCTGAAGAGGGAACAATATGAATTTCGTTCATAAATATTTCCCCCATGATCTCTACTTTTTTTGCGGGTGTTTCTTCGCGGGTCTTGCGCAGACTGTTGGCTTGTGCCTTGCCCCTGGCTTCTGCTATGGCTTCTGCAAAATTGGCAAAAAGCAGTGTAAGCAATAGTACCCCGAATATGACGAGATTATAAGACAGGGATCCCTGGGAGTTTTCTCCTGTTGCGATCCATATACAAACCATCATCATTACAAGCGTTCCGATCCATACGGTAAACATAACCGGGTTGCGGAACATGATCTTCGGATTGAGCTTCACGAACGCTTGTTGCAAAGCTTCAACCGCCAGGTCTTTCTGAAATAGTGATGTCTTTTGATTTTTCATTATCGTCGTGTTAATTATCTGTGAGCATTGCTTATTGGGCGATGCGTATTGAATATTCAATGACCAACATACAATGCTCTATATTCAATTTGTGTATGGGTTATTTTATAGAAAAATATTCAGCTATAGGTCCCAGCGTCAGTGAAGGGAAAAAGGATAAAGCAGCTACAATAAAAATAACAGCCAGTATCATGATTCCAAACGTGCCTGTATCCGTTTTCAGCGTTCCTGAACCTTCCGGTATATACTTTTTACCCGCCAGGATACCGGCAATGGCTACAGGCCCTATAATGGGCAGGAACCGGGAAAGGATCAACACTAATCCTGTGCTGATATTCCACCACATGGTATTATCGCCCAGGCCTTCAAAACCACTACCATTGTTAGCTGCAGATGAAGTGTATTCGTAAAGCACTTCACTAAAGCCATGATAGCCGGGATTGTTTAAAGTACTGGCTGTATATTGTGGGAAAGCCACGCCTAGTGCTGTTCCTGCTAATATCAGCAAGGGCTGTAACAAGGCAATAATCATTGCTATCTTCATTTCCCGTGCCTCGATCTTTTTACCTATAAACTCGGGTGTACGTCCTACCATTAGACCACTGACAAATACAGCCAGTATGATGAAGATGAAAAAGTTCAGCAGCCCTACCCCACAGCCTCCGTAAAAGCAATTGATCATCATAGCCAGCAATTGATTCATACCAGATAACGGCATAAAGCTATCATGCATACTATTGACAGAGCCTGTAGAAATTACCGTAGTTACAATACTCCAGAAACCTGAAGTGGCAGCGCCAAAGCGGGTTTCTTTACCTTCCATAGCACCTGAACCCACATCTATGCCCATCCTTGCCAACACCGGATTTCCACCAGTCTCCATTACGATATTCGGAATAGCAAGACACAGGAATCCTATAGTCATTACGCTAAAAA
>JBAZWL010000022.1:0-80749 GCA_041660405.1 Taibaiella sp.
CTTTGATCAATATGAGGTGATACTGACCTCTTATGGTACCTTACTTTCGGATATCGCACTGCTTAAAGGATATATATTTAACTATATTTTCCTGGATGAAAGCCAGAACATTAAAAACCCTGAAACACAACGCTATAAAGCTGTTTGCCTGTTGCAAGCCCGTAATAGAATTGCCATTACCGGCACGCCCATAGAGAATAATACATTCGACCTGTTCAGCCAGCTTTCCTTTGCTAATCCGGGTCTGCTGGGTAGCAAGCAATATTTCAAGGATATTTATTCTACGCCGATAGATACTTTTAAAGTACAAAAACGCGCTATCGAATTGCAGCAAAAGATCAGGCCATTTGTACTACGCAGAACCAAACAAGAGGTAGCGCCGGAACTTCCGGAGAAAACGGAAATGGTACTGTATTGCACTATGGATACCGAGCAACGGAAAATATACGATGCGTATGAAAAAGAATTTAGGGAACAAATATCTGCCACCACACATGAGGAGCTTAAAAAGAACCCGATGAATGTGTTGAAAGGTTTGACGAAACTAAGACAGATATGTGATGCGCCTGCATTGCTTGGCAATGAAGTACTGCTCGACACTGCACCAGCCAAAATTGCTGTTTTAATGGAACAAATCGAAGCTAAATCATCGGAACATAAAATACTTGTCTTCTCGCAGTTTGTGTCCATGCTGAACTTGATAGAAAAAGAATTAACAGCAAGAGGCATCGGAAATATTATGCTTACCGGCAGTACGCGCAACAGAGGTGCAGTAGTAAATGCTTTCCAGGAAAATAAAAATATCAAAGTGTTCCTCATCAGCCTGAAAGCTGGTGGTACAGGCCTTAATCTTACACAGGCAGACTATGTCTACCTCGTTGACCCATGGTGGAATCCTGCAGTGGAAAATCAGGCAATAGACCGTGTACATCGTATAGGCCAGGATAAAAGTGTAGTTGCAATACGGCTTATTTGTCCCGATACGGTAGAAGAAAAGATCATGAATATGCAGCAATCCAAAAGGACGCTTGCTAATGATCTGATCAAAACGGATGATTCTTTTCTTAAGTCAATGGGGAAGGACGAGTTATTAAATCTGCTGGGTAAATAGTATTATTTACTTATCTTTTTAATAGCCGATTGTACTTCTTCCATTTTCTTCATTAGTACTTGTAAGGTAGCTTCGCCTTCGGGCAATTTACGGGAATAGTGCCCATAATATTGCCATATTTCCAGCACTTCGCTTACAGGTACTGTGTATGGCGCATACTGATCGTTCAGTGATTTGAGTAGTAGGGTACGGTCTTTTTTAATATTATTGGTAACCATTTTAAATACAAAATCCTGCTCCCCTTTCAGCACCACAATACAGGGTGTGTCCTTTTTTATAGCGGTCCAGTCTTCCACATATTGCGCCAGGATATCGCTGCCCTCCGGCACGGGCAACATAGAATCGCCTATGGTAGGAAACATACGGAAAGTGCCATCTGAAGGGAGATTGGGCATGGTAAATCGTGGCAGCGAAGCAATATATTCCGGATCACTATAGCCTGACCGATACCCTGCCCTGGCTTTTACCGGTATATATTCCACTTGCTCCTTATTTTCTTTATCAACGGTTATGGCCAGTACCCTTATCTTACTTCCGGTAATGTACACATCATTGCCGGCTTCCAGTTCCCGCATTTTTAATTCTGACAATTTACTTAGCTCCACTTTCAGTAAAGCATCCACACTTATTTTAAAATATTGAGAAAAATCCAGCAGGTCATTTAAGGTCGGATTTACGGTTTGTCCATGCTCATGGGCATTCAATTTTGAACGGAAAATACCTAATTCCGCCGCCAACTGATCCTGGCTCATTTTTTTTCGATTGCGTAAATATTTAATATTCAACGACCAGAAAATATTTTGTTCAGGCATAAAAATAATGGTATTTTAGGTGTCATCAATTTGACACTAATAATGTCAAATATAGATCAGAAAATTGAAAAAAAAGAAATAAATATAAAACCAACGTAGAGACGTGCAATTGCACGTCTGACCATATGAAAAAAATAGAAAATGGAACGGCATATTGTACATATGGATCTTGATGCCTTCTTTGTAAGTGTAGAAAGATTGAGAAACGAAAAATTGAGAGGTATCCCCTTGTTGATAGGCGGCCATAGTGATCGCGCCGTAGTAGCCGCTGCTAGTTACGAAGCCCGGAAATTCGGAATACATTCTGCCATGCCCATGAAGCTGGCCAGAAGGCTTTGTCCGGAGGCTGTTATCATTGGTGGCGATATGGAGCAATACAGCAAATACTCGCACATGGTTACCGATATTATTGCGTCAAAAGTGCCTTTGTATGAAAAGAGCAGTATCGATGAATTTTATATAGACATGACGGGCATGGATCGTTTCTTTGGCTGCGCCGGATATGCAGCCGGACTTAAAGACTATATTTTAAAGGAATCAGGCCTGATTGTTTCTTACGCGCTTGCCTCTAACAAACTCGTGAGTAAAGTGGCTACCAATGAAGTAAAACCCAATGGAAGTGAGGTGGTGCTTTATGGAAGAGAGAAAACATATCTCGCTGATTTGAGTATTAATAAAATGCCGGGTATTGGTAAGAAGACTGCTGATTTATTGTTCAGCATGGGAGTAGATAAAATTAAGCTGCTTAGCGAAATTCCAAGACCCATGCTGGAGAATCTTTTAGGAAAAAATGGCACCGACTTATGGCTGCGTGCCAATGGTATCGACGAGTCACCTATTGTTCCTTATCATGAGCAAAAAAGTGTGAGTGCTGAAAATACTTTTCACCAGGATATTACAGATACAGAATGGCTGCACGGACAATTGATCAGGCTTACAGAACGGGCGGGTTACGATTTAAGAGAACAAAACAAATTAGCCGGATGCCTCACCATCAAAATCAGGTATTCCGATTTTGATACGCAAACCCGGCAGGTAAGTATTCCTTATACCGCGCTGGATCATATTCTTGTAGAAAAAGCAAAAGAAATCTTTAACCGCTTGTATGATCGCAGACAGCGCGTAAGGCTTATAGGGGTGCGTTTGTCGAAACTTGTACCCGGTAATTACCAGATCAATTTATTTGATGATACCAGCGAAATGATTGCCTTGTATCAATCGGTAGATAGGTTGAAACATAAATTCGGAAGCAAATTTATTTCCCGTGCTGCAACTTCCATTTTGCTTACTGATGAAAAAACAATATTGACAGAACAGGAAGAATCATATGCCGAAAAAGAACAAAAACGAAAAGCCGAAATAAAGCAAAAACAGAAACAGATCAGGGAAGAACTCAAGGGGTTTTATACAGAAAAACGAAGGAAAGAAAAGGAGCAGGAGAAAACAAAGGTTACTCTTTGCCAAGAGGATGTGTATACACCTATCTACAAAAAAAGCAATCAAAATGTACCTCAATTGTAAGACATGGTTCAGTTACCGGTATGGTACCTATAAAACAGAAAACCTGGTGAAGGATGCAAAGGCGTCCGGCACTACCTCGCTTGCACTTACCAATATCAATAATACTTCCGACATCTGGGACTTTGTAAAATTTTGCCGCGAAAATGGAATCAATCCTGTTGCGGGTGTAGAGATCCGCAACGGCGATACTTTTGAATACCTGTTGCTGGCACGTAACAATAAAGGATTGTTGCGTATCAATAATTTTCTAAGTTTTCATTTACAGCAACAAAAATCTTTTCCTGCAAAACCCTTATTTCAGGCAGATGTATGGATCATTTACCCTTTAAAGAACATTAACCCGTTACATTTATTACCACATGAAAAAATAGGAGTTCTTCCCACAGAAATCAATAAGCTCTATCGTTTCCGGGATAAAGCGTATGCAGACAAATTTGTGATCCGACAACCAGTGACTTTTCAGAATAAGAAACATTATAACATACACAGGCTGCTGCAGGCTGTAGATAAAAATACCTTGTTAAGCAAGCAGGACAAAACATTGCTTGCAACTCCGGACGAAATGTTTTTACCGGTACAAGAACTGCTGAGCAAGTTTAAAGAATACCCTGAGCTTATAATCAATACCATAAAGGTTTTGGAAAGCTGCAGCGTAGAGATGAATTTTAAACAACCTAAAACCAAAAGTGTTTTTCTAGGCAGTAAAGCAGAGGATAAAGCATTGCTGCGTGAGCTTGCTTTGAAAGGGCTGGAAAATCGCTATGGGAAAGGTGATAAAAAAGCAGAAGAACGTTTAGAAAAGGAATTAAATATCATTAATAATCAGGAGTTCAATGCTTACTTTCTCATTACCTGGGATATTATAGAATATGCCCGGAGGAAAAAGCTCTTTTATGTAGGACGAGGAAGCGGAGCTAATTCTATGGTTGCTTATTGTCTGAATATTACAGATGTAGATCCTTTGGAACTGGATTTATATTTTGAACGTTTTCTTAACCCGAACAGGGCTTCCCCACCCGACTTTGACATTGACTTTTCATGGCAGGACCGGGACCAGGTGATCCAATATGTGTTTGACAAATATGGTAAAGATCATGTGTGCCTGTTGGGTATGTTTTCAACCTTTCAGCGAAGCGCCATGACCCGGGAATTGGGTAAAGTATTTGGTTTGCCCAAAGGAGAAATAGACAACCTGGTTCATAATCCTTATGCTACCTATGAGGATGATTCTTTTCAGCAACTGATAAAAATATATAGTAACGACATTGTCAATTTCCCCAATCATCTGTCGATACATGCTGGTGGTATATTGATCAGTGAAGAACCCATACACCAATACACCGCTACGGAATTACCGCCTAAAGGATATGCCACCTCCCAACTGGACATGCACGTAGCCGAAAGCATAGGACTGGAAAAACTGGATATATTGAGCCAACGCGGCCTGGGGCATATAAAGGACACCGTTGCTATTGTACGGGAAAATAAAAATATTCATATTGATATTCACGACATCAAAAAATTCAAGAAAGATGAAAGGGTAAATAATAATATTAAGGAAGCAGAAAGCATTGGCTGTTTTTATATCGAAAGTCCTGCCATGCGGCAGTTGTTGCAAAAATTGAAATGTGCAGATTACCTCACATTAGTAGCGGCTAGTTCTATTATACGTCCGGGTGTAGCCCAGAGCGGTATGATGCGGCAATATATTTATCGCTATAACAATCCCGAAAAGGTTAGTTACCTGCATCCTAAAATGAAAGATCTTTTAGAAGAAACCTATGGCGTAATGGTATACCAGGAAGATGTGATCAAAGTAGCCCATCACTTTGCCGGACTGGATATGAGTGAAGCCGATATTCTAAGAAGAGCCATGAGTGGAAAATACAGGGGAACAAAGGAAATGGATCGTATCCAGCAAAAATTTTTCCGGAACTGCCAGGAATATGGTTATCCTAATGATATTACCAACGAAGTCTGGCGGCAGATAGCCAGCTTCGCAGGTTATTCTTTTTCCAAAGCACACTCTGCAAGCTTTGCTGTGGAAAGTTATCAAAGCCTTTTTCTCAAAACTTATTATCCCATGGAATTTATGGTTGGGGTCATTAATAATTTTGGCGGCTTTTATCATACAGAGCTCTATTTTATGGAACTTAAAAAGACCGGAGCCTTTATCCATGCACCTTGCGTGAATCATAGTGAACGGCTCACTTCCATAAATGGTAAAGAAGTTTATGTAGGTTTTGTACATATACAAGGGTTGGAAGAAACACTCATACTGCGTATAGAAAGTGAGCGACAAAATACCGGCCCATTTATTAGCCTCCATGATTTTATGGAAAGAACAAATGCAGGCCTGGAGCAATTGAATATCCTGGTTCGCGTAGGTGCATTACGCTTTACCGGTAAAAATAAAAAGGAACTTCTTTGGGAAGCTAATTTCCTACGCAAAAAAGCTCCGCAACAAATACCTATGGCAACCGGTAGTTTATTTAAAGAAACACCGGAAACCTACATCCTTCCTGAATTACACCAGCATCCCCTTGATGATGCTTTGGATGAATTAGAACTACTGGGTTTCCCATTATGTAACCCTTTTGATTATGTTGATGATAATATTTCAAGCTATCCTGCGGCTACTGTTTTAAAAGATAATATTGGCAAAGAATTGACTATGCTGGGTTACCTGATCACCCAAAAACAGATCAGTACCTTGGATGGGAAACGTATGTTTTTCGGCACATTTATTGATCCACAGGGCAACTGGCTGGATACCGTTCACTTTCCTGAATTTGCCTATAAATATCCGTTATCAGGGCGAGGTTTTTATCGTTGCACCGGTATTGTACTGGAAGAGTTTGGAACTTATAGTCTAAATGTACATTTCATGGAGAAGGTTGGTATTAAGCAGAGAAGATGAAAAATTCCTTAAGCTAATAAAAATTATCCCCTCATTTTTATTCCTGACACACTGTTGTCACCTACCCTTCTTTTCTTTGCATTATCAAATCACAAAAACAATTTCAATTATGTCAATGATCTCCATGTTCCGAAAAGAACTAGACCACGAATCTGCCACTACACGCAAAATGTTGTCCCGTATTCCAGATGATAAGTACGACTGGAAACCACATGAAAAAAGCATGACCATCCGCCAGCTTTCTTCGCATATTGCTGAATTGCCTACCTGGATTACTATGGCGCTTACTACAGACGAGTTGGACTTTGCCACAATGCCTTATGATCCACCTAAAGTGGACAGTACCAAAGAGCTTATGGATTTGTTTGAAAAATCATTGGAGAATGGGTATTCTGAACTGAAGGATGAAAATGAGGCTAAAATGGGCGAACCCTGGACTTTGCGTAATGCAGAAGAAATATATAGCACAGAACCCAAAGCAGATGTTATTCGTATGGCCTTTAATCAGGTGACACACCACCGTGCGCAACTAGGCGTTTTCCTTCGCCTGCTTGATGTTCCTATTCCCGGGAGCTACGGCCCAAGCGCCGATGAGATGAATTTCAAATAACCCCCACCCAAGCAAAAGGCTGGTATTGCATCAGCCTTTTACTTTATAATCCATATTCGTTATGCTTAAAACTGATTTTACAAAAAAATATAAAGCTTATTATTCAGCAAAAACCGAGCCTGAACTCATTCAATTGGACCCTGTCGTGTATTTATCTGTTACGGGAAAAGGTGATCCTTCGGATAAAAAATATGCGGATAAAATTCAGTTGTTATATACCATAGCTTATTCCATCAAGTTTAGTTTTAAAGCCAGGGAAGAAGATTTTGTTGTTCCCAAGCTGGAAGCTTTGTGGTGGTTTGATGAGGAGCAGTATAAAAATATACCCATGAATGAAGCCCCTACCCGAATACCGAGGAGCGAATGGTATTATCGTTTGCTGATTCGCATGCCTGAAAATATTAATGATACGGATGTTGCACAAGCAATCAGCAGTGCAGCAGATAAACAATCCACTACAACTTTCGAACAAGTTGAATTATTTAAGCTTACGGAAGGAAAATGTGTGCAGATGTTACATATTGGCCCGTTTGATCGTGAACCGGAAAGCCTGGAAAAGATACTGGCCTTCTCGATAGATCATAATTTAAAACGCAATGGGTTACACCATGAAATATATCTTTCTGATTTCCGCAAAACCAGCCCTGAAAAGTTGAGGACTATACTTCGTGAGCCGGTTCGATAGCCGGGCTAAACAACTTCATGTAATTTTTGTTTTGTAGCTTTATTCATCTACAAATAAAAATGCTATGCAAGAGCAATCTTATAAAAATCATATTCGTTATTACCCGCCACATCATTTTATTTTTTACCCCTTATTAATATTGCTGTTCGCAGTTTGTATCTTCTTTGCCTGGCAGTATGAAGAGCAAAGATTGATCTGGGTTTCTTTCGCAGTAACAATGCTGCTGCTGGCCTGGTTATCTTTTATGATGCGGCAACACTATGCGCTCAATAACCAGAACAGAATTGTAAGGCTGGAAATGCGCTTCCGTTATTTTGCCTTAACGGGACAAAGACTCGAGCCCGTTGAGCACCGTCTTTCTTTTGGCCAGATAGCCGCACTCCGTTTTGCCAGCGATGATGAACTACCCATATTAGTAGGCCGTACACTTGCCGAAAATCTTTCTCCAAAGGCCATCAAAAAAGCTATTGTACAATGGGAGCCGGACCATATGCGGGTTTAAAATAATGATCTTGTAAAATAAGCTTTCATTAACAGGGCATTCGTGCATTGGGCATTAACTTTACGGCCATATTAACCGATAAAACAACAAAATACTATGAGAAAAATTGCTGCTTTCTGCACAATGCTAATGGCTACCGCTGTAATGACCGCTTCAGCACAGGAAGCAAAAAAAGAAGCTCCTAAAAGTCCTGCTGCAACTGCAAAGAATAATGTTGCTGAAGTATCGTACAGCCAACCTTCCAAGAGAGGCCGCGTAATCTTTGGCGAACTGGTACCTTACGGACAGGTATGGCGCACCGGCGCTAACATGTCTACCGACATTACTTTTAAAACAGATGTGTTATTTGGTGGTAAAGAAGTGAAGAAAGGTACTTATGCCATCTTTACTATTCCTGAAGAAAAAGAATGGACTATTATACTGAATAGTCAGCCTAAGCAAAAAGGCTCTTCTGAATATGAAGCCAACAAAGATAAAAATGTATTGGAAGTTAAAGCCGCTGTACAAACCATCGCAAAGGAACAAGAACAATTCCTGATCGGTTTTGAAGGAGATAACCTGACCTTTACCTGGGATAAAACAAAGGTAGCTGTTCCTTTGAAAAAGAAATAGTTCGATTTTGATCTAATAGCATTTAAAAGCCCATCCTGATTTTCAGGATGGGCTTTTCTTTAAAAAGTATTCAGGGGCTGTGTCTGACCGTTTATCCTTCCTTTATAAAACGAATCAAAGGCACTAAAAAATATTTACGCACCATTTTCTTCCCTTTTTCAGACCGGGCAAGCATATTGGCCAGTGGTGGAGAAAAGGTATAATATACTTTAATAAAAGCCCTGCCACGCGTCGATTGTTGCAATACTTCATCCCGGTAATGCCTTAGCAATTTTACTTCGGGCGCATTATAATCACCATAGCAAGCTGTAGCAATAAAACAACCTTTTTTAGGACCTGCAATGAACCCAGGCTGTTTCATCAGGTTGTCCACATAATCTTTTGACTGCTTAAGGCCCCATTCCGAATTATCTTTTACAAACTTTATAGCATTAATCTTTCCATGCGTTTGAATAATACTGATCACCTCACCTTCATCTATCCCTGATGCAACTGATGAAGCATTTGCAGATTTTATAGGCTGGTTAGCAACTGATTGATATTGTGGCTGGGGTAGACTGCCGGGCTCCTGGAATAACTTTCCATCACCCGATTTAAAAGTACGGCTGCAGGATTTGCATTTCAATTCCATGTTATTGTTATCTACATTTCCTGCAGGCATGGCAAGGGTTCCGGCTGATGTGTTGTTCATGCCTTCCATATACATGATAATATCGGGAGCGTAGCAATAGGGGCAAAGGATTTTTACAGAGTCATTCATATAGCATAGCGGATATTAGCAGGAACTGTATTAACTATCGCAATGTAAATAAAATAACGGTGGGTTGATTCTTTCCAGTGTATTACACACCAATAATCCTTCGAAATAAATAAGATCGCCTAATTGCCGGTGCCACAAACGTTGATGCAGTTTGTACAGTAATTCAAGTGCAGTGAAATGAAACCCATTGTCAGCAGAAAAGGTAACGGCTACTTCGCGTTGTTCATCTTCTTCATCAGGATCATTGACTTGTACATCAGCTTCATCCTCATCAAGGAAAGTTTCGTTCTCAAACCTGATGTCAGCTGGTGTAATGTAATGTTTATAAATTATTTGTACAGTCGGGGTTTCTAATATTACTTCATCAGGATTCCATACATCGCTTTCCTTACCGGAATCCAATTGATATTGAACAACAGCTTTATTAAATTCGTCCCGCGAAGCGTAACTAATGCCATTAAAGGCCCATGTGATGTTTTTTAATAGGTCCATTTGGATTTGAGTGTAATATTACCTCAAGAAATTTTTAACAATTATTCTCCTTTTTTGTTCGATACAAACAGTACCACATTATGTACATGCTTAGGATACAACAATTTCAGATTGTTTTACTAAGTATCTATAATAAATACGTTTGAAAAATTAGCTTGGATTTATTTTTAGTATCTTTTTCAATCAGATATTGGAAAGTGACAACGTAGACCTGCTTTTTATTTCGATCTTTCGTTTTAATTTACACACCATTATATCCTCAAACGACATCATTGAAAAATATGCTTCTACGCTGCTTGTTTATTTTATTATTAATGCCGGGTACACTCCAGGCATGGCAAAACATGTCCATAAAAGGGAAAGTTATTAACCAGAAGTCGGGAATTGCTGTTGATGGCGCTTCTGTTTATATAAACAATTCAACCTTTGGAACTGTCTGTAATTCCGAAGGTTTCTTTTTATTAGAACACTACCCCGCTTTACCATTTGACTTGATCATTTCGGCCATTGGATATGAAACAGAAGTAGTGAAAATGACCGCAGAAAATGCAGGACAACCTTTAAATATTCCTTTGAAAACAAAATTGCTCACCATAGATGAAATTACTATAACCCCTCCTGAAAAAGATGGTTGGGAAAAGTATGGCAAAACGTTTATGGATGAGTTTATTGGCTATTCGGATTTTGCTGCAAAGTGCAAGTTGCTCAATAAGGAAGTGCTTCAATTTAATTTTAACCAGAAGACAGGAATATTAAAAGTATGGGCTGATGCACCTTTGCAGATACGCAATAATGCTACCGGTTATGATATCATTTATTGGCTTGAAGATTTTGAATTGAACCAGTTTAAACATTTACTTTATTTCCGGGGATATGCGCAATTTAACACTTTAAAAACCGGCAACGCCAAACAAATCAGGAAGTTTGAAGAAAATAGAATATTAGCCTATGAAGGATCGGTTTATCATTTCATGAGATCACTTTATAAGGGCAATCCGCTTGAAGAAGGTTTTGAAATAAGAAAACTAAAGCGCATGTTTGAAAAAGATGCCGGAGCTTACCTTCCTAAAAAGACAGACACTATTTTCAGAAAGGATACAGAAAAGATAAAGACTTTAGTCATGGAAATGTCGACGGAACCTGCAGATGCAATAAATTTTCTTATAAATTTAAAAAGCTGGTGGGACGATAGCACGAGGATCGGTTCTTTAAAAATAGGTAAGCGGGATACTCATGATACTTTAATTTTCAGGAGCTATGTTTTTGTAAAAGATACTGTTTATCGGGAAAAGGTATACGTAAACTATTATGAATCGGGAAATGAACAGCAAAATACGAGCGCTCCGGAACCTGCCGTATTAATGACAAAAAGAATCTCGTTAAATGGAAACATTAAAATCGACAACCTACCGCCGGTAATGAAGCCGCAGTCTCTTGATATTTTGTTTCTGCCTTTACTAAAAATTGATAGTCTGATAAGGAAGGAAGAATCAGGAAAAGTCAACCTCCGATTTACCGATTACTTACATGTCACTTTTACCAAAGAAAAAGAAGACCCCGAATATTTAAACAGAAGAGCTCCCTCCAAAAAAATAGCTCCTGATAAGCAACAAAGCATAATCAGCATTAAGAATAAGGATGGTATTTCTATAACAGAAGATGGTAATTTTTATGACTCATATGATATGATAACGGAACAATATTGGTCGTACGAAAAATTGGACAAACTATTGCCGCTTGATTACATCAGACCCTGATCAAAAGTTAATTGAATTATTATCGATCTAAAGAACATCGACCACAGAACGATGTTGTGCATTCTTGCTCATTTATTGATATTATAAACAAAGGCATGCCGCAAAGCCAGATTTCCGTTTACCTTGGCTACGCGGAATTTCTTAGCCCATTAACGAAGAGAAATATGAAGAGTCAAAAATAACTTTCTTAGCCATGACATAAGGCTGACACTACCCCATATTACTTTTGTTTAAACAATAAAATCAACAATGAAAATGGAAAAATCATCAATCTTACGTGGTCTTTCAACGGTAAGTTTCTATGCCGCTGATCTTGAAGCAGCAAAAAAATGGTATGGCGAATTATTGGGCATGGAACCTTATTTCAATGTTCCTGGTTATATCGAATTTCGTCTCGGTGATTATCAACATGAACTTGGAATAATTGATAGTGCTTATGCTCCCGAAGGTGCTACAAAAGCCCCCGCCGGCGCCATTGCTTATTGGCATGTTGATGATTTAAAGGGAGCGCTTGAAAAACTGCTTGCTGTTGGCGCTACACCATATCAGCCTATTACAGATCATAGCGGTGGGAAAGAAACATTTGTTACGGCATCAGTAGTTGACCCTTTTGGCAACATTCTCGGTATTATGAAAAACGTGCATTATCTTGATATGCTAAGTCAAAAGAACGCATAGTTATGGAAATGAAAGACGGCAAACCGGTATTTTATGCTAAAACCAGGGCGGAGTGGCGTAAATGGTTGCAGAAAAACAGCCAGACAGAGAAATCAGTATGGCTGGTGCTGTATCACAAGAAAAGCAAAATGCCCTGTATCAATATCATTGATGCTACTGAAGAAGCATTATGTTTTGGCTGGATAGACAGCCTGGCCAAAAAGAGAGATGATGAAAGTTATTGCCTGACCTTCACTCCCCGAAATCCTAAAAAAAGTAAATGGAGCAAACCCAACATTGAAAGGGCAGAAAGAATGATAAAAGAAGGCTTAATGACACCCCAGGGACAAGAGCTTATCGACATTGCGAAAAGCACAGGTAAGTGGGGAGAGGTGGAAGAAAGCTAAATTCATGTCGGCATATTATTCTTTAGGAAGTTACATTTCAATCAAAGGAAAAAAATGTAGGAATCAGACTGTTTCTCGGCCTATTGTCATCCTGGAAGGATCTACACGGCCTGTTACAATATTACAAATAAGCGATGTGTAGATCCTTCCAGGATGACAATGGGATTGTTGCCAGAATGTAGTTTAGGCCTTTTGAGGTCAACTAATTAAACTACACTTTAAGTGATATTCAATTGTACTTTAAGTGATATTTAATTGTACTTTAAGTGATATTCAATTGTACTTTAAGTGATATTTAATTGTACTTTAAGTGATATTTAATTGTACTTTAAGTGATATTCAATTGTACTTTAAGTGATATTCAATTGTACTTTAAGTGGTATTCAATTGTACTTTAAGTGGTATTCAATTGTACTTTAAGTGGTATTCAATTGTACTTTAAGTGGTATACAATTACACTTTAAGTGGTATACGGCTACGAATTCAACTTATCATAACAGCAAAACGATAAAGGCTTTACTTTTGCAGCCTATGTCTTTATTTACAATTGCAGCACCCATTACCATTACTTGTAATAAACGCCTGGCCCCTTACCTGGAGCAGGAAGTACGTGAACTTGGCTTTGAGGTAGAAGAAGCCTTTATAACCGGTGTACGCCTGAATGGTACCATTAATGATTGTATAAGGCTAAATCTGAACCTTCGCTGCGCCAGCCAGGTGCTTTTCAGCCTGGATAGTTTTGAGGCGCATCATCCCGATGATATATATAATAATTTGTTGGAACTAGCCTGGGAAGACCTCCTACCCGACCCCGGATATTTTTCTGTAACCAGCAATGTACTGCACGATACGGTCAACAACAGCATGTTTGTCAATCTTCGTGTGAAAGATGCCGTCGTGGATAGGCTTAGAGAAATACGTGGTGTGCGTCCCGAAACCGGTGCCGAATTAAAGGGTTCTGTTATACACTTGTTTTGGAAAGGAGAATATGCAGAAGTATTTCTGGATACCTCCGGCGATTCGCTGGCACGTCACGGTTATCGTAAAATACCGGGAAGAGCGCCTATGCTGGAAGGCTTGGCAGCCGGCACTATCCTGGCTTCCCGTTGGGATAAGGTTTCGCCTTTTGTAAATCCAATGTGCGGGTCAGGAACGCTGGCTATAGAGGCAGCACTTATTGCTACCAATGCCCGTCCGGGTTTATTCCGGTTGAACTACGCTTTTATGCACCTGGAAGGTTATGATGAAGAAATATATCTTGCCGAGCGTGGCCTATTGGAAACACAAATAAAAGAAGTGCCCGGATTGAAAATAATGGCTACAGATTATAGTAGCCAGGCCATAAGCAATGCCCGAAAAAATGCGCTGGCAGCCGGCGTTGAGGATCTGATCACCTTTGAAGTATGCGATTTTGCAGAAACAGAGGTACCTGAAGGGAATGGCATCATGATTATAAATCCTGAATATGGCGAACGCCTTGGAGAACTATCTGAACTGGAAGAAACCTATGCCCGCATAGGCGATTTTATGAAGCAGAAATGCGGTGGATATTACGGTTATGTATTTACCGGCAATATGGAACTGGCCAAGAAAATAGGACTAAAAGCAAAGCGCCGAATAGAATTTTACAACAGTACGATAGATTGCCGCCTGCTGGAATATGAATTGTATAAAGGCAGTAAAGAAATACTTACGTAAAGACGCGCAATTGCGCGTCTTTACAATATGTTTATAGACGTGCAATTTAGAGTGCCTGCCTCTACCTCGAAAGATTTCCACAAGATAATTACCCTATTAAACCCACCATCCACCCAAGCAGGATTATTGTATTACCTTCGCAGCAATTATTGAATACTATGACTTTTGCTGACCTTAACCTAAATGCTCCTTTGCTTAAAGCACTGGATGAACTGGGTTTTACTACACCAACCACTATACAGGAAAAAGCTTTTTCGGTGATCATGTCCGGAAAAGATGTGTGCGGCATTGCACAAACGGGTACCGGTAAAACCTATGCTTACCTCCTCCCCTGCCTTCGCCAACTGGAATTTTCGAAAGATCGTTATCCGCAAATGTTGATCCTGGTACCTACCCGTGAACTGGTAGTACAGGTAGTAGAAGCGGCTAAAAAATTGAGCGCTTATCGCAGTCTGGTAGTGGTAGGCGTATATGGCGGCGTGAATATGAAACCCCAGGCCGATGCTATGATTAACGGTCTTGACATACTGGTAGCTACACCAGGCCGTCTGTACGACCTGATATTGAGCGGCTCTTTGAAAACGAAAAGTATAAAGAAACTGGTGATAGATGAGGTGGATGAAATGCTGAACCTGGGTTTCAGGCCACAACTAAGAAATATTATGGACTTGCTGCCGGAACGCCGTCAGAACCTGATGTTCTCCGCCACCATTACCGACGAGGTGGAGCAATTGATGGATGTATACTTCAACAATCCGGTACGCATCGAAGCGGCTCCCACGGGCACTCCGCTGGAAAACATTAATCAATCGACGTACCATGTTCCCAATTTCTATACTAAGGTAAACCTGCTGAAACTCCTGCTGGAAGAGCACGAAGACATGTCGAAAGTGCTGGTATTTGCAGCTACCAAAAAGCTTGCTGATCAACTTTACGATGAAATGATCATCAGCTATCCGGAGCAAGTGGGCGTGATCCATTCTAATAAAGAACAGAACCATCGTTTCAATACTGTAAAGCAATTTAAAGAAGGTACTTACCGGTTTATTATTGCTACCGATATTGTGGCCCGTGGTATAGATATAGCTGAGGTTACACACGTTATTAATTTTGATTTACCAGAGGTACCAGAAAATTATATACACCGCATAGGCCGTACAGGCCGTGCCGACCGTAAGGGTGTCGCCATCAGTTTCATCACCGAAAAAGAAAAAGAATACCAGGAAAAGATAGAAACACTGATGAACTATCGGATACCGATACGTGAGCTACCAGAACATCTTGAAATATCTACCGAACTTACGGAAGATGAAATGCCCAAGGTTATTCATCGTGAAGTACAACTTAAAGTAGTGAAACGTGAAGATGTAGGCCCCGCCTTCCATCCCAAATCAGCTAAAAACAGTAAGACACCACAGAAAAGAGTGAGTCATAAAGATAAAATGATGCTTAAATACGGCAAACCTAAAAGCCGTGGTGGAAAGAAAAAATAATAACCAACGGTAGAGACGCGCAATTGCGCGTCTTTGCAAATCCCTATGGAAGATACGTTTGTTAGGCGGCCGTTAGACGCGCAATTGCGCATCTCTACAATTATTGATTCGTATTAGCGGGTTCATAGTTTTCTATTTTCAGTAAGCGAAAAAATTCTTCTTCTTCCAGTTCCCTTACTTTACCTGCCGGCAAATCTCCCAGCTCCATATCTTCTATGGAAACCCGTATCAATCGCTTGCATGGATGCCGGATAGCGCCTACCATCTTGCGTACCTGGTGAAACTTACCTTCTGTAAGTGTAATCAAAAGCCAGCTGTGCGGTACTCTATGGTAATGATCTTTAAGTTCTGTAAATCCTTTTGGCCTTGTTCCAAAGGAAGCATCTTCAGGTTTTGCAAAATATTGCTCACCGCCTGCAACTTCTATCATCACTCCATTACGTAGTTGTTCCAACGCTTCGGGGCTTACCTCATTGCGGACTTGCACCAGGTAAGTACGTTTATGTTTTTGCTGAGTGCCTTCAAATAAGAGTTTGGTAACTCTTTTATTGGTGGTAAGAATAAGTAAACCTTCAGAATTGTTGTCCAGCCTGCCTACGGCATGTGTACCTTCGGGAAAATCAAAATCCATATCTCCCAGTAAACGTACATCATCAGGACTTACAAATTGGGATACCATATTGTAAGGTTTATGAATAACAAAATACCGGTGACCGCTCGAAGACATGAATAGAAGTGATTAACAGGATGCAATTTCCGATAATTCTTTTAAACAGGCAGCATCAATATTCTATTGATCTGTAAAACGGAAAATGCCGGCTGGGAAGCCGGCATTTTTGCCCTGTTGACTATTTAAGCGTATCATTAAAAACGCTCAAAGATTTCACAAACTTAAAATTCATTCTGAAAGGATTTCTGCCCCCTTTCAGGGTAAATTTTAATGTTTGTCAGATTAATTTTCCTTTTTACCACCAAGATGATTTCCTAAAAAGTTTTCCATAGCACGGTAAAATTCAAAGCGGTTCTCTTCATTATGGAAACCATGTCCTTCATTATCTTTCACCAGGTATTCCACATCTACACCACGTTGTTTTAAAGCAGCTACCATCTGATCGCTTTCATCTTTATTTACCCTTGGATCTTTTGCACCTTGTGCTACGAATAATGGACATTTAATTTTTTCAGCATGAAAAACAGGACTGTTTGCCCTAAGCATTAAACTATCTGTTTCATTACCCGGATCTCCTACCATTTCATACATCATTTTCTTAAATGGCTCCCAATATGGCGGAATAGTATTCATGAAGGTAAACAAATTGGACACACCCACATAGTCAATAGCACATGCATAAAGTTCTGGTGTTTTGGTAATGCCGGCAAGTGTGGCATAGCCTCCATAAGAGCCACCATATATGGCTACACGCTTAGGATCAGCGATGCCTTGTTTGATTAACCACAACACACCATCACTAATATCATCCTGCATGGTTTGTCCCCATTGTTTAAATGATTTCTCCATAAAATCACGGCCGTAACCTGTAGATCCTCTGAAATTCATTTGCAAAACAGCATAACCACGATTGGCCAGGAATTGCACTTCACGGTTGAATCCCCAATCATCTCTTGCCCATGGTCCACCATGAGGATTGATCACAACAGGAAGATTTTTAGCTTCCCCACCTTTGGGTAGTGTAAGGTATCCATGAATAGTTATACCATCTCTGGAAGTATATGATATGGGTTTCATATCGGCCATGTCAGCACGGTTAAGCCATGGACTAATGTCTGCTATCTTATCCAGTTTCTTATTAGTCCCGTCATAGTAATAATAAGAGCCGCTGGTTTTATCGTCGTAGGTTATGATCAGGAATTTATCCTCATTCTTATTCATAGATGCAATACCGAATTCAAGATCTTTATCAAACAGCTTGCGCATTTCGGCTCTTCTTTCTTCTGATTCTTTGTTCAGGAATTTATATTCCGTTTTGTCTTTGGTATAAAAAATACTTGTAGGTACTTTACGTTTACGTGAATACCCGATACCGCTTACATCCACATCTTTATCTTCATAGAGTAACTCAAGTTCTTTTTTATTTACCAGGTCATAACGAACCGCTGCTAGTTTATCACGACCAATATTACTTACCGCGTAAACGATATTAGGATCCTTAGGATCAAAGAACTGCGGAGACAAACCTTCTTTAAAATTGGTGGTGATTATCTCATGAAATTTTTCTTTTTCATTAGGACGATACAATAAAGTTGTATTTACACCATCAGAAGTAGAGGCGATCAGCAATTTACCGTCATGGTCTGTTTGCCAGGAAGTAATATTGCCCGGGTTTTCATAAAGCTGTTCCATCGCTCCTGTATTGACATTGAGGCGATAAGGATCGCTTACCTGCGGGTTACGTTTGTTCAAGCCGATAATCATATAGTCGTCCTGTTCCGGAAGATCATCTATGATATCTACTCTCACTTTATCGAAAGGAGTTAATTCTTTATCGTTGCTTCCATCAATGTTTACAGCAAACAGGTGGAAGTTTTCATCGCCACCATTATCTTTCAGGTATGCTATACGACCATTGTTAGCCCAGAAATAGCCGGCAATATCACGGTCTTCCTGCGATGTGACCCTTACCGGTTCCTTTTTATCTTTGCCCATTTTCTGTACAAAAATGTTCATCCTGGTTTTATACGGAGCCATAAAGGCTATGTAATTACCATCTGGCGATAGCTGATAGCTTCGTTTTTCTGAGTTCCGGAAAAAGTCCTTCATGGGAATCAGCTTTGCTGGCTGACTATTATTAGTACTATGGGATTGTGTTTGTGCCTGACTTGAGGCGGCAAAGCTACATATGGCAGCAGCAATTGCAAATGACCTAATAAGTTCCATTTTCATAAGTGTGTGTTTTAATAAAATTAGCAGATTTTTTTGTTTGATTTATTAATTATTTTCCTTTTTTAGATTAAGGTCAGGAAAGCAATAAAGCTTTTCCATTGCGGTAAATATCAAAACCAATACGCAATGGCCATCTGTATTCAATCTTTATCCTGTAGATAACATCTTCATCATGTTCACGCAAACTGAATTCGTGTGTACTTCCAAACAGGCTTGTGTGTCTGGATACAAGCTCTCCGTCATAATAAATACTTTCTTCGCCTAATAAGGAATTCCTGATATCAATGCGATTATGTCCCGGTGTGAAATAAGTGAGGTAGCGCATAAAACGATTATTACTTGAATTATTTCTGATGATTATTTTATAATGAATTGCTGCAATAGATTCCCCGCAACATGAACACTGTATATTCCCGTGGTGAGTTTATCTGTAGCAATAGAAAATGTCTTTGCAGATGTTACAATTCCGGTCCTTACTATTTTGCCATGCTGATCTCTCACAGAGTAAGTATTACCAACGGCGCTACGGTCTGTTGTAATGTTGATATATGGATTGAAGGCATGCTCATAAATAACCGTGCTGCCCGGAAGAGGATAAAGGCTTGTGGCTTTAATATTTGATGCTGCATTAACTTTTGTTCCTGCTACGGCTATGGTCATCAGCGTCAGGAAAGTCAGGTTCGGAATATTAAATTGCTTTTTCATTTGGTTTCTGTTTCTGATGCAAACATACTATCATCAAAAAGCGAGCCGCTCAACTATTAGACGTGCCTCGGAAAAAACTCGACAAACAAACCTTAAAAGGTTTGTCGAAGGAAAGTTGATGTTTGTCGAAAAATGGAGCTGCAGGGCGAATAGTTAAGCTGCGTAAAGGATATAAATTTACTTTTGAACCAGAAAGCAATTATTTTACGAGCAAGCATACTATAAACAATCTTGGCACTATTTAATCTTCATCCGGCTTTTAAGCAAGAACTGCTGCTGCAGCGCCGCACTATATTCGGCAATAAGCGGTTTATCTTCCATATTATCATGTGGCTTGCTGCGCTTTGCTATTTGTTACTAAGCGTTTTCGGCGATGAATTTAAAACGGGTGTTGAGGTTGGAGTCAAGCATAATCCAGGCTCTTCCATAAATGGTACAGCATTTAATGAGGCGCCTTTCTTCACTATATCTACCATCAGCATTTTTGTAGGTGCTATTATGGTTTATTTCTACCTCCTTTTTGTTATTCCATTTGCACGTTACAAGAAACAAAGAAGATATTTGTGGATTGGTCTTTTTATCAATATCGCTTTGTGGCTATTTGTTCTTATCACAGCTGCGGTAATACTCGGAATGACACATGATTCCAAAAGCAAGCTGGATAAAAATGATATAACACTTGTTTTAATGCTATCGGCTGTTTTTTCAGGTATTGTTGCAGGCGTATTTTTTTCCCTTTACTATTTCCTTGACCTTTATGATCAGCAAAAAAATCTGAATCAATACCGGCGAGTGTTTACAGAAAAATTAGAGGCAGAGACTAATTTTCTAAAAACGCAGATCAACCCACACTTCCTGTTCAATACGCTTAATAATATATATTCCCTTACACTTAGTCAATCCACAGATGCTGCTTTTATTACCCGCCAGCTTAAAAATCTGATCACATATATGCTCCATGATTGCACGAAAGATAGGGTGCCCTTGACCGGTGAAATAGAATTTCTTAAGAATTACATCAATCTGGAGCGGCTAAGAAATAAACAGGAGCAAACAGACATTCAGCTTACGATAAAAGGTGAACCTGATAACAAACAAATTGCCCCGTTATTGCTGATCAACTTTGTTGAAAATGCATTTAAGCATGGTGTAAAAGCCGGAATCAGCAATGCTTTTGTCAAGATAAACCTGCTGATTATGGACAATGTTCTTGCTATGGAGATTGTTAACAGCAAACCGGAGCAAACCGACGATCAGCAAAAATCGGTAAAGGAGGACGGAGGGATCGGCATTCAGAATGTAAGCAGGAGATTAGATATTTTATATCCGCACAGGCACAAGCTCCGCATCAGCGAATCAAAGAAGGAATACAGCGTTTACTTATCCATAGACCTTTAATACATGAGTATCCATAATTACATAGAACATCAGCTTATCCGCAAAAGCCTGGGAACTTATTTCCGAAGAGGGAAGTGGGTTTTTCATGTGCTGTTTTTGTTGATTTTTATGGGAGCGACCATATTTAAATTTTCCGGAAGCAAACTTACAGAATGGACCATAGGACAGGCTTTGACATCTATCGGTCTTTTAATGCCTTTCGTTATTTTCTTTTATATTTATTGCCTTTACCTGATACCCTATTGTTTTAAAAGAAATCAGTTTAAAAAATTCTGGATCCTTTTGCTGGCCTTGTTAGCTGTCTTCCCATTAATAGATTACGGATTACAGATCTGGGCCTTACCTTCTTTGCCTGAATTGGCCGAGAAGTTTGCCAATCAGCCCACATGGCTTTCTATTGTCAAAGCATATGTCAATTTCATTACCAGCTTTGTGGGCTTTACTTCCATGCTTTATTTTATGGAAATACTGGAGGGAATAAATATTCATAAGGAAACAAGTCAACATAAAAGCCAACTTACAGCTACCGAATTGCATCGTATTAAAACTCAGATGAATCCTGATTTTATGGTTCGGTCATTAGATGGCATTATTCAATTGGCTGACCAACAGGATATGCATGCACCGGGTTCTGTAATAGACTTTTCTGATGTATTGCGTTATAGGCTTTACCGGAGTAAAGAAAAGTTAGTACCGCTTGAAGAAGAACTTACACAATTAAATAACCTGTTCCGGTTACATAATGCTATACCGGGTCAGACGGCCTCCTGCACGCTGGAGACAGAAGGCGATATTACATTGGCTTTTGTGGTTCCTCTTTCGCTAATTAATATTGTAGAGCCATTGTTGACTACTTTTGAATCAGAGGCTAACTGGTCTTTATTGATGTATCTGCTTGTTGAAGAAAAAGAAATACAGGTGGCTGTGGAATTAACTACGGATCAGGGAGATGTTGTTAACGCTGTTACAGAAAGAATTCATAAAGATTTGCAGCAACTATTGTACACAGGCCTTAACTTTACCGTAGAAAAAGAACATAACACATTCAGCCTGCGTACATGCATACCGATATTCAGAAACTTAACTGCCTCATAGTAGATGACGAACCTTTGGCACAGGAAGTACTGGCAGCACACATTGCCAAAGTACCGTCCCTGAACCTGGTACAACAAGCCAGTAATGCTATGGAGGCGTTTGAGGCTTTGCACAAAAACAATATTGATCTTATCTTCCTGGATATTAATATGCCTGTAGTGAGCGGATTGAATTTTCTGCGATCGCTAAAAGACCCGCCGGCTGTAATTCTCACCACTGCCTATACCGAGTATGCTATGGAAGGTTATGAACTGGATGTAATAGACTACCTGTTAAAACCAATACCATTCGATCGGTTTTTCAAAGCGGTAAGGAAAGCATCACTTCATTTAAATAATAATGGCAGGAATGTTCCAGCCCTTGCAGAAGATGTATCCTCTCATATGCCTCAGGCAACATCTGCAATAAGTACTCCTGTAAATGAGAAAAATTATTTTTTCATAAAAGCCGATGGTAAACTGATCAAAGTAAATTATGCCGATATTAAGTTTATAGAAGGCATGAAAGACTACCTTAAAATACATACCACTACAAATTCAATTGTTACCCATCATACCATGAAGGCTATGGAGGAACAATTACCTTCCAGTAAATTTATGCGGGTACATAAATCTTATATCATAGCGCTTAATGCTATTAAATCTATCCAGGGCAATATTATTCACCTGGATATGGACAAAGCGGAGGTTCCTTTAGGTAGTAGTTTTAAAGAAGCTTTATTGGCAGCAGTTGCTTTGTAAGACACTCTAAACAAAGAAGGTCCTTCGCACGAAGGACCTTCTTTTCAGTTAATAACCGTATATCTTTTTCAGTTTTTCATCTCTTCCGTAAACATCGTTCAGGTATCGCAACTGGTTGCCTGTGCTATCTGTAGCCACAGTTACATAGACTATATATACCGGCAGGTTTCTTTTTAATTGTTCAAACCTGGTACGGCGTGTTTCTATAATCGAATCAATTTTTTCGGGTGTAAAATTGCGGTCTTCCAGTATGGCCTCGGCAAGTATTTTCGGATTCTGCACCCTTACACAACCTGAGCTTAATGCTCTCATTCTGTTCGTGAAATTTTCACGGTGCGGTGTATCATGAAGATAGATATCCCACTTGTTCGGCAAATTGAATTTTACTTCTCCCAGTGAATTATGTGCTCCCGGAGGTTGGCGATAGGAGAATCTTTTATAATTGGAACCATTAACCGATCCGGTTACATCTCTGCCTTTGGAGTCGAATGCTCTCAGGCCTTTTCTGGATAAATAAGCAGAACCGGACCGACCCACACCAGGACCAATATCATTCTTCAAAATAGTAGGCGGCACTCCCCAGGGTGGGTTGAAGACTACATTGGCCATAGGTGCCCAAAGCGAAGGAGTTTGCCTGCTTTTTTTACCGACAACTACCCTGCTATGAAACTTCATCTCGTTACCCCGATAGTAATTTACTTCCATCAATGGAATATTAACCCATACATGCTCGATGCCGGCCTTTGATGGCAATGCGCGTAACCGGTCCATGTTCATCTGCAGGTTATGAATATAGTCATCAGGCATTAATTGCAGAGCAGCATAAGTCGCACTATCATGTTTACCCGTTATTTTAAGTTGACGATAATATTGATAAACAGAGATCCAGTTGTTTATTTTTGTCATGCTATCGTTTTCGATTGGTTGCTGCACATCGAAAAGTTCTTTTTCAATTACAATTTGCAAAGCACTGTCTGCCTGGTTTACCTGGATATTTTTTTTCAGTAAAAGATATTGCGTATCATTTTTTAAAGCCGTCCATTGTGCTACAGCACTTTTCATTTTGGCATACTCCGGCATGTCTGGTCTGAAAGTGTCAAAAGATGGAAATTCATGGCCATCTTTTAATGACTTTACCAGGTAAGCCGCCCCATTAAAAAAAGTATCGTTTTTAGCATACCACAAGGAATCTCCCTGGCGTATATCCTTGCTTCCCATCAACAGGTCTTTGGCAGCATGCAACCATGCGCCTGTAAATGCTTTATCCCATTGAACAATACTATCCAGGGGAAAATCTTTACCATCCTTTAATTGTGTAAGCGCCTGCTGAATATAACCGACATGATAATTTCCGGGTTCCAGCCCTTCATCCCAAAGATCGTTCAGTTGTTTGGTAAGCTCTGTTCCACCTTTTTTTATTCCTTCCGCATCAAACCATAATGGTTGATATTCAATAAGTTGATAGGCATATCTTACATTAAATTCCGGGTCTGATAAGAGTTGATGTCCAAAAGCTGTATCCTTTACATCAACAGGCTTCAGGTTTTGAGAAAGGGTTTCTTTAAAATCAGCAACATCAACAAAATCAGAAGAAAAAATACCGGATACACCTTTACTTTTGCCTGGCTCCTGATTGGAATTGCATGAAAGAAAAAAAGATGTGATTAGGGTAAAGGCTAGAATTCGATACATGGCGTGATAATAACCAGGGTTGTTCATAAAGAAGTGCGCGTGTGTGTTTGGTATATCTATAGCAAATATCAAGCCATTTTTGTTCTTAAAAATTAAATTCCCATAAAAGGGGAAAAATTCTTTTTAAATACCGGAATTTTCCGGATAAGCGCAGGATGAATTAGCTTTGTTGCAAACAGGATCATGAAAACAAAACGTATTTTTATCTTATTCTTTTCATTGCTGAGCATTGCTTACATAGGTTGCAGGCATAAAACGGCAGTAACGTTTAACCCTTCAAATGCCAAGAGCGCTTTACCTGCGGCACAAACACTGCTCGCGGGCAAAATATTGCAACATTATTATGAATTAAAAGATGCTTTAGTTGCTACCAATAGTGCTGATGCGGATCATGCTGCCAGTAATATGAAGGCTTCCATATTCAATTTAAGAAAAGAATTAAACACTAATAAAGATGGCCTATCATCTTCATTTGCTGCCATTCAACAAGAAACAGATAGTATGCTGATACAGCTCGACCTTATGCTTTCTGTTAAAGATGAAAGCTGCGAACGGAAAAGAATATATTTTAAACCACTATCCAATCTTACTTACCGGTTTCTAAAAACTGTTGATATTAAGAATGTTCAGGCGTACCATCTATATTGCCCTTTGGCATTGAATGAGCAAAGTGCCGACTGGTTAAGTGCGTCTCCTGAAATTGAAAACCCATACTTCGGCCAAAAAATGCTTACTTGCGGTGAATTGATTGACACGATTAAATAGAGTAACTCATTTTCCTATCAAATTAAGAATAATCACGACGTACTATGGCAAAATTTATGGCTCCGAATCCGATAATATTTAACGGGAAACTGAGAGAGATCATCAACCTGGAACAATTATTTTCTTTTACTTTTTTGAAAGCAGTAAACCACAATTATGGCTATATCCGCTTCAGCTTTGATAAAGGCAATGATCATATATGGGCTTATGCCGATGATAATACCTTAAAACAGGATGTTATTAAGATTTATGGCCTACTAAATATTCCCTGGGATGAAGCTACTTTTTAGCCACGATCTTCCGTTAAACCTGGGTTTTATTTTAAGAAATTAGTTAAATCCAAATTTTCAATATTAAGTAATTATTAATTTTCTTAACTTTAGAGAGAAAATTAATAATCTTGATTCAACGTATCGCTATATTCTTATTCGCATCGCTCCTGACAGTTTCTACTGCCAGTGGTGTTGATCATAATAAGAATATCAGCTTTACGTTTTTTGGAGATACTATAAATACTTCACTTCCTGATTGGGAATTAACTGATTTTAATGCTCCGTTATCCCAAGCGTCTATCCGCGATTTTTACGAGACTGTAAACGCAAAAAATTATCAGCCACTCATCAATTCCCTTCTGGCCTGTAAAGAAAAGAACCAACTTAATGACTGGTTATATTATCAACTGATCAGAAGAATGGCGCAACAACTTAGCCCTAAAGGTGAAAACTATAATCGTTACACACTTTATAAGTGGTTTTTGCTAAACAAATCGGGATATGATGCAACCCTGGCCATAAGGAAAGACCTCCTGCTGTTCTACGTGCAGAGCGATGATAACATCTACGATATACCGTATTATGTAAAGAATGATAAACAGTATGTTTGCCTGAACTATCATGACTTTGGAACCGTAGATTTTGGAGCTGCGGAACCTAATGGCGTCAATGTGTTTATACCGGAAGGTAAAAAAGCATTCTCTTATAAGATTACCCACATGCCCGATTTTACCGATGCGGACTATGCTGAAAAAGACATTCAGTTTGACTATAAGAATAAAGGCTATCAATTTAAAATAAAGGTGAATAGCCAGGTACAGAGCCTGTTTGCCAACTACCCTGTTGTGGATTATGAATCTTATTTCAATATTCCTTTAAGTAAGAAAACTTATAATTCCCTCATACCTGAGTTGAAAAATACGCTCAAAGATATGAACCAGCGTAAAGGTGTGGATTACCTGATGCGCTTTACACGCAATGCTTTCCCTTATGAAAATGATCAGGAGAATTTTGGAAAGGAAAAAAGACTTTCGCCTGAACAAACCTTATTAACTAAATACAGTGATTGCGATGATCGCTCAGCCTTGTTCTTTTGCCTGGTTAAAGAAATATATAACCTTCCCATGATTGTGCTGTTATACCCGCATCATGTAACTATTGCTGTACGTTTTGATAAGCCAACAGGCCATTCCATAATGTATAAAAACAAAGAATACGCAGTGTGCGAGCCTACTCCACAATTGCAGGATCTGGCTGTAGGTGAGCTTTCACCTAAATTACAAAACGTTCCATACCAGATCGCCTACGCTTACGATCCTGAAAATTAATAAGACTCCTACAACAATTATTTACCGATATTAAATGGAAATTCCTGTCCGGTAAGGCTTCGGAAAAGGTTTTGAAATTGATGCAGATAATGTATATGTGGCAAAGCAATCATTGGTCCGTTTTCATGAAGAATGAGCACCTCACCCTCGCCTTTTATTATCATCGAATGCTCGTTAAACGAAAAGCCCCCCAATAATCTGGTTATATTTTCAATGCTGCAACCAAAAATTCCGGCAGCTTCAAACGTGAGTATTTCCTTACCATTATCTTCCTTCGCACTTACTTTCCTGTTTAATAAATCTATAGACAGGATGCGCATGTATTTTTCTGTATCAGGTTTAGCACGATCTTGCGTTGATGCAGGATGAATATAGTTTCCGGTTCTCAGGTCCATGAGTTCAATCATAATACTTATCTTTTTTACAAGCCGGCAAAGCTAAACAAGTTTTATCCTTTACATAAACACTCAACATTTAATTTTCAGAAGCATTCCGAAGATCAATTAAATTTTATAAATCATATTTTTAGATATAAATTTACAAAACGAAAAATGAAGTAATCCTATCAAACTCCATTTTATTAATAGTAAATACACCATGAAATTAAAATATTTAATAATTACCTTCTTATGGGGGCTACTCTTAAATTTTTGTTCCTTACATGCCCAGATTTATACTCCTGTTACACACTTGTCCGGCACACAAAGTGTTAACGGTGTTAATATAACAGTACTGCCAAGCACGACTGGCACCGCTTCTATCAATTACTGCGGAGAAGGTTCTTATTGGATTGGCTTTAATGATAATGTAGGTAGCTATACTTATACTTTCAACACTACAGTTAGTTCAGTGAGATTTCGCTTTACAGGATTAAACAGTTACGAGGTCATCTCCTTCGCCGTGAATGGCGTGCCTTATACCCTTACTGCAACTAATTTTTCTACATATGCTGGTAGTTGCGGCCAGGGGCCAGCTGCAATTTCAGGTGGTAACTTATGTGGCACTACAGGTCCGGCAGCTGCAATCGGAGAGGGAGGAGAAATTAATATATCCGGGAGCATTACTTCTATAAAGGTTGAAGCCAATGGAGTACAGGCGGGCACTTGCTTTGGCGTATATCTCCCATTTTTAGATATACATAGCAATACGCCTGTATGCTCGGGAGATACCTTAAAATTGTATGCCCTGCCAGATATAGCAGGAGCAAGTTATTCCTGGACAGGTCCATCAGGTTTTAGTTCAAATGTTCAGAATCCGGTTATCCCCAATGCAGGCATTAATCAGACTGGCCAGTATTCCGTTACGGCAACAACATCCATACTCTCTGTATCTGGCTCAACTGATGTTACCATTATGCCAACACCTGTAACAGAAATCATTTTCAATACACCGGTCTGCAAAGGATCAGACCTTTATCTTTCAGCTCCTACCACACTTCCATCCGTTAATTATCATTGGGAAGGCCCAGGTGGATTTATGGATTCCAGTCCCAACCCGGTAATACCTGATATACAGCAGGCTCAAGCCGGGTTGTATACATTGACTACCACATTAGGGCAATGCACCTATAGTACTACATCTGAAATTTTAATTCTGGAACCGGTTCATTATACCTTCAGCAAAACTATATGCCACAATGAGCCTTTTCAATTCGATGGAAAAGCATTAAATGAAAGTGGAGCATATTATGACACATTAACAGCAGCCAATGGATGCGACTCTGCTATAAAGCTTGATCTTAGTGTACTCCCAGTTCCGGAAATAAGTGTTTCAAGGGATTTAAGCAAATCTCTGTGCCTAGGAGATTCAACGTTGTTGCAAGCAAATGGTGCAAATAGTTATCAATGGTATATCAATAAACAATTGATCGGTAGCCATACCGAAGAGCTCATTCCTTTCCAGGAATTATGGAATAAGATTATGGTTGTCGGCACATTTGAGAATGGATGCAGGGACACTGCAGAAGCCATTGTCAATACAAATGCCTGTTGTGATTTGTTTATACCTAATGCCTTTAGTCCTAATAGTGATGGATTAAATGATGAATTCGGCCCCGAAACAATTGCTAATTTTTCAGACTATAAATTAATAATTTTCAATAGCTGGGGCCAGCGGATCTTTGAAAGCCACAATATTGATCACAAATGGGATGGAAAATTCAATAGCCAGAATGCGGATATCAACAGCTATCATTACTATATCAAAGTCAAATGCCTTGGGGGAACAGAGCAGGTCAGAAAAGGTAATTTTACTTTATTAAGATAGGTCATCTATACAAAGCTCCATTTGGTAATATTCCATAGAATGTTTGAAACATAATAAAAGCCGGATAAATTCCGGCTTTTATTACTAATGAACATTTGTAGTTGTGCTGACCATGATCTCTTATTTTCTGAGTTAATATTTGTCTTCGTCGAAGAATGTTGGAATAACACCAATACGCTTCAATTTGTTGTACAGTCTAACCATCAAAATAGCAGCCATTTTGTAATTATTTTATAATGAATGTGAATAGCCCATCTTAAGAATACCGTACATTTATATTACCAATTTATAACCCATCGAACAAACGTTGATTGTTCTTGTTGTATTCTTTAATGCCCTCAAAAGGAACAATTTATGAATCATTATGATGCAATAATTATAGGCTCTGGACAAGGCGGAACACCTCTTTCCATAAGGCTGGCAAAAGCAGGTTATAAAACAGCACTGATCGAGAAACGCGCTATTGGCGGAACCTGTATCAATGATGGTTGTATTCCCAGTAAAACTTTGATTGCATCGGCCAAAGCCGCCTACGCAGCATCAAAAGCTCGTGAACTTGGTGTTTATGGTACAGAAAATTATATTGTAAATTTTAAAGAGATTGTACGTCGGAAAAGAGGTATCGTGGAACAATTCAGAAAAGGTAGTGAGGCTTCTCTTGAAAAAGCGGAGATGCTTGACGTAATATATGGTACTGCCACATTCACCGGTGAAAAACAAATTTCTGTAACTACTAAAGATGGTGAAAGTGTTTTGTATAGTGCCGATTATTTTTTCATCAATACAGGAGCAAGACCTTTCATTCCTGATATTCCCGGATTAAAAAATATTGATTATCTCACCTCCACTTCCATCATGGAACTGGAACAATTGCCTCATCATCTTATTATAGTTGGTGCAGGATATGTTAGCCTGGAGTTTGCGCAAGCTTTTCGCCGTTTTGGTAGCAAGATTACCATTATTGAGCAACATGATCATATCCTGGAGAAAGAAGACGAAGATGTAAGGCAAGCTGTAAGTTCGTTTTTGGAAGAAGAAAAGATTACGATACTTACCGGTGCTGCGATAGAAGATGTAAGTACCAATAGTATGAATGATGTCGTGATTAGAATTGTAAAAGATGGTACCCATGCTGTAATAACAGGCAGCCATATACTCATGGCTTCCGGCCGTATACCCAATACCGACATCCTGAAGCCTGAAGCTGCAGGTATCGCTGTAGATGAGCATGGTTATATTAAAGTGGACGATAAACTGCAAACTAATATAGATCGTATATATGCCATTGGAGATGTAAAAGGAGGCATGGCATTTACACATGTATCCTATAATGATTATCGTATTGTTTATCGGAATCTTGTAGAAAAAGCGGGTCTTTCTACGAATGGCCGATTGATTCCATACTGTATGTTTACCGATCCCGAGCTAGGCAGGATAGGCATTACAGAAGCAGAGGCGCGCAAAAAAAATATGAATATTGCTGTAGCTAAACTGGAAATGAAGAACGCTGCAAGGGGAATTATTGAAAATAAGACAAAAGGTTTTTTAAAAGCGGTAATAGATAAAGATTCTAAGAAAATTCTGGGAGCTTCTTTACTTTGCAAAGACGGAGGGGAAATAATGAGTGTGTTGCAAATGGCTATGCAAGCCGGGTTCACTTACGAGCAGGTTAAAGAGCATGTTTTTGCACACCCTACCCTTTCAGAATCATTGAACAATCTTTTCTTTTCCTTAGATAAATAATGTTACGGAGTTCATGAGTTTAAAAGAGCGATATCAGCAATTACGGCAACGATCAGAGGCTATATGTTCGGGTTTACGGCCCGAAGATTATGTGGTGCAGCCTATAGTGGATGTAAGTCCGCCCAAATGGCATCTTGGTCATACTACCTGGTTTTTTGAGACCTTTTTGCTACAGCCATTTGTCAGTGATTATGCGATATTTGACCCTGATTACAATTATGTATTCAATAGTTATTACGAAACTATTGGTGCACGTGTGATTCGCACTGACCGTGGTAATCTGAGCAGACCTTCTGTATCAGAAGTAATGCAATACAGGGCGTATGTGGACGAGGCTATGTTGGAGTTTCTTGCAGACGAAACCAATATTACGCCACAGATCAATGACATTCTACAACTTGGATTCAATCATGAAGAACAGCACCAGGAGCTGCTCATCACGGATATAAAATATATACTGGGTAACAATCCCCTGCTTCCCGCTTATACTACGGATTATGAAAAACCGGAAGTAAAAGATATCACTGAAACACATTGGGTTGAAATACCGGAAGGCATTTATGAAATAGGTTTCCGCGGTGGTTCTTTTTGTTTTGATAACGAACTGAACCGGCATAAAGTTTTCCTGCACACTTATGAAATACAGTCTTCACCGGTTACCAACGAACAGTTCATTGCTTTTATTAAAGATAACGGATACAAAGATTTCCATCATTGGCATGCTGATGGTTGGGAATGGGTTAAGGTCAATAATATTAATGCACCTTTATACTGGCAAGAGATAGAGGGTGTCTGGTATCATTATACATCAGACGGTTTATCGCTGGTAGAGTTAAAAAAGCCTTTGTGCCATATCAGTTATTATGAAGCCTGGGCCTTTGCCTCATGGTGTGGCATGCGCTTGCCTACCGAAGCGGAGTGGGAAATAGCAAGCGACCAGTTTGATTGGGGATATAGGTGGGAATGGACAGAGAGCGCCTATCTGCCTTATCCTGGATTTGTCAAAGCAGCTGGTGCCATAGGTGAATACAATGGTAAGTTTATGATTAACCAAATGGTATTGCGTGGCGCTTCGGAGGCTACTACTCCCGGACATAGCCGCAATACCTATCGCAATTTTTTTCAACCCGGATTAAGATGGCAATATACCGGCATGCGCCTTGCCCGATCCTTATAAATATGATGGTATGAAACCAATGGCAATGAATGAATGTAAAGCCAAGCTTGAAATGGCAGATACTTCTTTTAAAACAGATGTAATAAGAGGTCTTTCGGCAAGGCAAAAATTCCTTGAATCAAAATACTTTTATGATGCTGCAGGCGATCAGCTGTTTCAACAGATCATGCAGAGCCCTGAATACTATCTTACCAATGCGGAAATGGAAATCATGCTGTTGGAAAGTGAGTATATTCTGAATGTATGCCGGCAGTTACATGACAGCTTTGACATTGTAGAACTGGGTGCCGGTGATGCTTCCAAAACTATACATTTATTGAAACGGGCTTTTGAAAAAGGAGTAGCAGATCATTACTTTCCCATTGATATTTCGGCCAACGTAATTCAATATCTCAATACTACTTTACCGGAAAAAATCCCGGGCATGGAAGTGGAAGGCCTTGCCGGCGAATATTTCCAAATGCTGGAGGCATTGAATAACAGGCGCAATAAGCCGAAGCTGGTTCTCTTTATGGGGGCAACAATTGGTAATATGTTGCCCGATGAAGCACTGGTTTTTTGTAAAGAGTTACATGCGTATCTTAACGAAGGTGATATGTTGCTTATCGGCTTTGACCTTAAGAAAGATCCCAAAAGGATATTAGACGCCTATAACGATGCAGCCGGTATCACACGCGAGTTTAACCTCAACTTATTACGGAGGATCAACAGAGAATTGGGAAGCAATTTTAATGTAGAAAAATTTGAGCATTACCCCATTTATGATCCGGGAACAGGCTCTTGCAAAAGTTATCTGATCAGTAAAGAAAAGCAGTTGGTATCTCTTGATGATGGTACTACTTTTTCATTTGAAAAACATGAACCAATTTACATGGAAGTGTCGCAGAAATATAATCAGAAAGAAATTACCCTGCTGGCAAAGGAAAGTGGATTTGAGTCTGTAAGTTCCTTCTTTGATCGTAAAAAACTCTTTGTTGATACACTTTGGAAAGTACCGTCACTTAAAAATTTCCTTGTTACAACGTAGGGACATATTGCGTACGTCCTGTCGTTAATGGATGAGAATGATGGACGCATGCAATGCGTCCCTACTCTTTCTCCATTTTTGTAATATCCAATTTGAGGCTTTCGTCTTTAACGGAGCTCTTATAGACTTGCCAGGCTTTGATGGCTATATCTTTTTTAGCTTTCCAATCCTCAATTACAGCTTTATCTGTTGCAACTTTGACGCTTTTTTCAGCATAGGCTTTAAGATTGTAAATAATAGCACCGGCATAAAACCCGCTATGAGCGTCAGGATTTTTTAAGGCAAGTTTTTGCAGTAGCGCAATTCCCCTTGAAAAAACGGTGATGTCGTCCACATGGGTAAGATAGTCCTGAACGGAAGTCAGGAAGGTCATCCTGCTATTTTCAAAAAGCTGCCAGGTCTTCTGCTCAAAGAAATTAAAATCTTCTTTTTTACCATCCTTTGCAATTACTCCCGAAGCCTTATAAAGCAAAAGATTACCTTTCATTTGCGGAAGGTTAAGGTTGCGGGCATACTCCACAGCGCGTTTATGGTTTACTCTGTCCAAAGCATATAAAGCAGCGGCGGCTACTTTATATGAACTATCGCTTATGTTTTTTTCGTAAGTACTGATATATTCCTCGTTGCTAAGGTCGCCTAAAGCATCAAGGGCAGCAGCTTTCGGTGTATTGTCATTATCTGACTCTGCTATTTTCCCTATTGATTTAACCCACTCTTTAGAAAGTTTTTTATTAACTGCGTACTCTTTCACATTTATTCCCAGGCTACGAAGACGTGGGTTTTTATCGGTTAGGGCGATATTAAATATTTGCTCCGCAGTATCATTATTCTTCAACTCCTCGACGCCTTCCAGAGCCAGTCTTTTATTTAAAAAATCATTGCTATTACGGTACTGTATCAACCATTGTCCGGCGGTTTTTTTATCTGTGATTTCTCCGGGTACCCAATGTTCTGCATCAGGTACAATTACAGGTCTCTGACCTTGAACATAGTTGTACACGTATTCCTCTTTCTTCTTTTCAATATTCCAATCCACTTCACGTACTGCACTGCCTGTAATGATTTGAGCCTTCATGGGTAAGCGATATAGTCCTATGGTATCACTCTGTTTTTGCAGCACCGTTACCGTAACTTTTTGATCAGCATCATTATAATTATAACTCACTTCCAGTTTCGGATGCCCGCCACGATAATACCACTGGTTAAAGAACCAGTTCCAGTCCTTGCCGGTTATCTGTTCGAAAGCTAATCTCAATTGTGTGGCTTCAGCACTATGTAATGCATTTTGAGTAAGGTATAAGTGTAACGCATCAAAGAATGCCTCGTCGCCCGTAAGCTGACGAAGGTAATGTAGCGTCAGCCCACCTTTGGAGTAGGATACCCGGTCAAACATATCTTCCTGCGACTTGTAATGAAAACGTACCAGAGGAGGATCACTCCACTTTGCCTGGTTCAGGTATTTATTCAAACCTTGCAACCATACAACGGCTCGCGCGTCTTGCCCATATTTATATTCAGTCCATAGGTGTTCGCTGTAATCGGCAAAGGATTCATTCAAGGTGAGATTGCTCCAGGATTCTGCTGTTACGTAGTCGCCAAACCATTGGTGAAACAATTCATGGGCTACGATGAAATCATTTTTATCATCTGCAAGTTGACGTTTGTCTTTAAGATTAAAGGCTCCAAACAAGCTGGCAGAAACGTTTTCCATAGCCCCGGAAACATAATCGTAACCAACTACCTGGCTATATTTATTCCAAGGGAAATCTACTCCAAGTTTGTTCGAAAAGAATTCGATCATCTCTGGCGTATTGTTGAAAATATCTTTTGCGTAAGCGCTATATTCCTGCGGGACATAATAGTTTACTTCTTTACCCCGCCAATTATCTTTCACCACTGCAAAGTTGCTTGCAGCCATCATTACAAGATATGATGGAATAGGAATGTCCTGGTTCCAGGTGTCAGCACGCATACCATCTTTTTCCTTTACAGAAGAAGATAGTTTGCCATTACTCAAAGTCTTGAACGAATCCGGAACATGCATCGTGATCTGATATGTAGAGCGAAAATTGGACTTATCAAATGTGGGGAACCAACGACTGCTTGCTTCTGTCTCGCCTTGTGTCCATATCTGAACTTGCTGGTAAGGCTCGGCTCCATCGGCATTTATAAAATACAAGCCCCTGTCTTCAGTAATAGCTTTGCTACCACCAGCATCAAAAGCGTAAGGCAAAGCTGTGTATTTAATATTGAGTTTAAGTGTATCTTTTTGGGTAAAGACCTTAGGTAATTTTATACTTAAATGCAAAGTATCATACCGGTAAGGAAGCTTATTATTTCTGCTGTCACTCACCTCAATGATCTTCATTCCTTTGGCATCCAGTACCACAGAATCTGTAGCATAAAAATAAGGATGCATGGAAATTTGTGTTACCGCATCTGCACTTCGCTGCTTCAGGTTAAAGCGAATATCAATATCGGTATGGATCAGTTCCCATTCTTTTGTAGCCGTTGCACGGTAAATGTCCAGCGGATCATTGGAAGAAACCTGGACTTCTGGCATAGTAATAGGTACTGGTTTGGCATTTTTCCTGAAAATGGTGCAGGAGCCCAATAAAATGATAATGCTGAAGGCTATAGCAGAAGAAAGCTTATAAGAAAACATAGAAGCAAAGTTGCAACTAAATGAATACATGTTGCTAACCCGTAATGGGTGAACTTTTAAAAGTAACCTTTTTATAAACCTTATAGGTTTTTAAAACCTATAAGGTTTGGAGGAGAAATGTTTTCTAGTAACCCACAAAACCTTCCAACTGCTCTGCAATGGTATTCAACGTAAGCTGATGCATAAATTTACCTTCCAGGTTCATTTCATCATTGATCTTTGATAAAGGCAATTTGTTATAATGCACATTCATTTTAAGGTAATGAAGAATATTGGTCATGTGCTCTATTCCACGTAGGTTACCACCGCGACCATCAGCCACGCCAACAAGTAATGCTTTTTTATACCACCAGCACCTGCGTATATCTGTATTATCCAGAAAGGCTTTAAGTACACCCGGAAAACTTCCATTGTATTCCGGCATTACAAAAATGAATTTATCAGAAGGGATCAGGAATGCAGCTTCTGTCCTAAGTAATTCTTCACTGCGTTGCAACACATCCATACCCACAAGCGAGACCAGGTGAACGTCTTCTTTTTTTTGCTGTAAAAATTCCAGGTAATAATTTGCAACCTGCAATGTCCTGCTGCCTTTTCTATTGGTTCCGGATATAATGGTAATCATGAAGCTTGAATGTAAAATAGCTGACAAAGGTACATGAAAGTTGTAAGTGATAAGTAGTCAGTGGTCAGTAGGCAAATTTGAATATTGAATATTGAGCATTGAATATTGAGCATTGGATATTGAGTCTTAAAAACTATTTCAAATTTCAAATTCAATTTCAAATTTCTAATCTCCAATTTCAAATTTTATATCAATAATCCCTTTACCTTTGCGCAAATTTCACAACGGGCCAAACCCGTTTTATAATATTTCCTCGATGCGAAAGTCCTGGTGGAAAATCCTCTGCGTACTGCTGCTTATCTATACTATTGTAGGTGGGCTTATGCTTCCTGTTCCCGCGCTTGCCCTTGTTCACGAAAGTATCCGTAATCTTTATTTCCATGTGCCCATGTGGTTTGGCATGATGATCATGTTTACCATAAGTTTGGTATACGCGATCCGTTATTTGCGCAAGAGCAATCTCAAGGATGATATTTATGCTGTACAATTTACCAATATAGGTCTTGTATTTGGTACCCTCGGCATTGTTACCGGCATGGAATGGGCCAATTATACTTGGGGCGAGCCCTGGAGCAATGATCCTAAACAATTAGGCGCCGCTTTAAGTATGCTTACCTATTTTGCCTACCTTGCCCTTAGAGGTGCTATAAGTGATTATGACAAACGAGCTAAGATAAGCGCAGTATATAATATTTTCGCTTTTGCACTGATGATCCCTTTCCTGTGGGTGCTTCCAAGCCTTACGGATTCACTGCATCCCGGCAGCGGCGGTAATGTTGGTTTTAATACCTACGATTTGGATAACGGTATGCGTATGGTATTTTATCCTGCAGTAATAGGTTGGACATTGCTTGGCGTATGGATTGCCACGCTAACGATACGTTTAAAATTAATTGAAAAAAGAGAAATATTACATGGATAATTTCAAAAAAATTACACGAATTTCCCTTCGTAAGTGTCTACTCACCTTACTGGTATTATTGCCTGTATTTAGCTACGCACAACAGCCTGTTGAAATGGCAGATACTTTTCGTTCGAACGGTAAAATATATGTTGTGTTATTGGTTATTTGCACTATTTTTGCGGGCATTATTTTATTTCTGGTGTATTTAGAGCGAAAAATCAAGAAATTGGAACAAAATCAAAAAGGTTAAAAAAACATTGTTTTAAAGAAAAGTAATTCATCACTTATTTAAATTTTTATGGCTTCTACGGCAACAGTAACAACCAATTCAGGTCACACTGAATACAGCTTTTTCCAGGGCGTTGAACGCAATTTCGACAAAGCAGCCCAGTTTACCCGTTTCGAAAAAGGTATCCTTGAGCAAATCAAAGCTTGTAACTCTATCCTTCAGATTAAATTCCCCGTACGCATTGGTGATGGAGTGGAAGTAATTGAAGCATATCGTGTACAACACTCTCACCACAAATTGCCGTGTAAAGGTGGTATCCGTTTCAGTATGGATGTAAACCAGGATGAAGTAATGGCCCTGGCTGCATTGATGACCTACAAATGTGCTATCGTGAATGTTCCTTTTGGTGGTGGTAAAGGTGGTATCAAAATCGATCCTAAAAAGTACACTCCATTTGAACTTGAAAAAATTACCCGTCGTTATACATCTGAATTAGCTAAGAAAAACTTTATCGGACCTGGTATAGATGTACCTGCGCCTGATTATGGTACTGGTGCACGCGAAATGAGCTGGATCGTAGATACTTATGCTTCTCTTAACCCGGGCGAACTGAATGCACAAGCTTGTGTTACCGGTAAACCAGTTGCACAGGGTGGTGTACGTGGCCGTACTGAAGCTACGGGCCTTGGTGTTTATTATGGTATACGTGAATTGTGCAACGTTGCAGAAGACATGAAAAACCTTGGCTTGACCACTGGTCTTGCCGGTAAAAAAGTAGTTATTCAGGGTTTAGGTAACGTAGGTTACTACGCTGCAAAATACTTCCAGGAAAGCGGTGCTATTCTTGTAGGTCTTGCAGAATACGAAGGTGCTATTTCCAATCCAAATGGACTTGACCTTGAAAAAGTAATTGCACACCGTAAAGAAACAGGTTCTATCCTGAATTTCCCTGGTGCTGAAAATATTCCTGTAAGCGCACACGCTTTAGAACTGGAGTGCGATATCCTTATCCCTGCAGCGCTTGAAGCTGTTATTCATGCTGGTAATGCAGGTAACATCAAAGCTAAGATCGTAGGTGAAGCGGCTAATGGCCCTTTAACTCCTGATGCTGACGTGATCTTGAATAAAAAAGGTGTGAGCGTAGTGCCGGATATGTACCTGAATGCAGGTGGTGTTACGGTATCTTATTTTGAGTGGTTGAAAAACCTTAGTCACGTACGTTATGGCCGTCTGGAAAAACGCTTCAGTGAAAACATGTTCGGCGAAATCGTTCACGCTATGGAAAGTATGACCGGCAAACGCGTTACAGAAATGGAACGTAAAGTATTATTGCACGGTCCTGATGAAGTTGATTTGGTTTATTCTGGTCTTGAAGATACTATGATCACTTCTTACCATGAGATCCGTGAGGCTTACAAATCTAATTCAGGCGTTGAAGATATGCGTACTGCAGCCTTCATCTGTTCTATTAATAAAGTAGGTTCTTCTTACGAAGAGTTAGGTATCTTCCCATAAGGATCAGGCCTTATATTATTTTATCAAAAAGACGCACCGTTTGGTGCGTCTTTTTTTATACAATGCCCAACACAGCAGGTTCATTTTACCGTCTATTAACAATAGTATGAAAACACAAATGATCCCGATTCATGATTTTTCCAAAGATGGAAGAGAAAGTGTCTCCTTCCGTTATATTCCTTTAAACAAAAGATCGGATTACGATATTACAGAATCTCATCGGCATAACTATTTTGAGATTTTCCTTTTTGCCAAAGGTGGTGGAAAGCATGAGATTGATTTTGGCGCACATGAAATTTCGGACAGCAGTATTCATTTCGTATCGCCGGGACAGGTACATAAAGTGCGCCGGGAACCAGATTCGTATGGGTCTATTCTTTTATTTTCCAGGGACTTTTATCATTTTGGCGCTAAGACAGATCTTTCTTTATTCGAATATCCTTTCTTAAATACACATACACAAGGCTCTCCGGTAGTGAATCTTGAGGAAAAACAGTTTGAGGAATTGCTTTCATTATCCCGTGCCATGGGAGAGGAGAAAACAGTTAATGATCCAACCGGTAAGGAAGTAATCCGTACCTATTTGCATATTTTTTTACTGAAGTGCAAACAATACGCTGAAAGATCAGGGGATACCAAACATGATGAATCCCAACAACACTTTCATAAGCTGAAACATTTGCTGGAAGAGTGTTACCGTCATCAACATCTACCTTCTTATTATGCTGATGAGCTTTCTATTTCTTCTAAAAAACTAAACGAGATCTGTAAAACATATTCTGGCAGCACCGTAAATAACCTGATAAAAGACAGGATTATGCTGGAAGCAAAAAGACTGTTGCTTCATTCGGAGTATAGTGTAAAAGAAATCAGTTATTTTCTGGGATTTGACGATCCGGCTTATTTTAACCGGTTTTTCAGAAAAAACCTTGAGATGTCAGCAGGAACGTTCCGGAAAGTTGACCAGGAGAAGTAGTATGATTATTGTGAGCAAACGCTTTCAAATAATTACAACTCAATGATGGACTGTGTTTTGATGACTTGTTTCAAGATTCTGTGTGCTCAAAAAGTTGTTCAGGATAAATAGATTGTTTCTCATCTATTACATAAGTGCGGGTCCATCTGTCATGCCAGGGATAAGAAGGATTGCCAAAAGCACTAAAGGGTTCTAAGGGTACCATACGGCTTAATCCCCTAAGTAAAGCCGTTTTCGGAGATATTGTACTGCCATCCTCGTTTACTGCTTTTGTGCCGGTAATGAACTTACCAAGCGACTTCCCTTTGGACAAGGCCTCAACACCTCCCATAAATAAAGCATACCAGCAAAGGGAAATGATTACGTTTATAATACTAACTAAAGTAAAATTATATCCTGCCAGCTCATAGAGCGTTTCCATGTATATAACGGCTACAAAGCTGTTAAACAACCAGGAGAAGACCGCATAAGCTACTCTATCAATAATAAGATTAAGAAAACGTTTGCCTTGTGAGGCTAGTACCAGTTGTGCTTCATCGTTATCAAATATGGAAGATTCGTTTTGTTCCATTAACATTAATTTGGATGCAATATTAATGAAATTAATACTCCTAAAGAAACGTTAATCCATTTTCCTACTGCCGAAAAAATATTTCCGTAGCACCATAACCATATCTGGGATTCCAGTCATGTTGGAAAAATTCAACTTCCACTATTGATTTCAACATGGTATGTATTTCCTCTTTGAGTCGGCCCTTCCCTACTCCATGTATTACTATCAGCGATTGCTGGTGGTTGCGTATCGCATCGTTCATTGCATCTTCAAATGCTTCTAGTTGAATGGTGAGCATTTCATAGTTACTCAATCCTGTAGTATTTTCTACAAGCTGTTCTATATGAAGGTCAATTTCAGAGCGGGGCCTTTCTTTTTTTTCTGTTTTTAAAGCGGTAACAATGCTACGTACAGATTCCTTTTTGATTTCATGCTTTTCGAAAATAGCATCTTCCGGAACCGGGAAATCATCTGCCAGTTTGATGTGAAACATGGGGTTATTTTCCTGTTGAATCCGGTTAATATACTCAAACAATTTTTTCGGTTTTATCCGCAGAGTGTCACTCAATGATCCCGCTTTTGATTTCACGTGTTGCTGCTGAATGACCCATGAAAACCTGGGCTGGTCATGCATTTCATCAAATGGAATATCGTGCAGGTAAAAATGAGAAAACGGTTGCAACTCTGCTGTATGCGAAAAAAGCGAGCCGGACTGGCTGGAACATTCGTATTGTAATATAAGCTGGTAAGGCGTTTGATTGATGAAGTAGGCTTTCAGTTTATCAACCACATCTTCAAATTCATCGAAACGAAAAACCGGTAAAAAAGACAGATGAAATCCTGATGCAACACCATGACCCAAGCCTTTTGGCTTTTCTACAGGAACATCATCAATATGCATTACCGATGCTGGTTTATTTTTCTTTTTTTCGGTAAACCATTTAAGATAAGGGTGGTCTACTTCGTCCAGGAAAACAGGAAAATGTGTTCCGGAAACTTCGACTTCTATCATATCTTTATCCACAAGGCTTACTACCCTGCCCTCCTCACCTGTGCGTTTCAGCAATACTATATCTCCTATCGAAAATTTCATTACCTGAACTCCTTTTTGCTGTTTATTCCAAATAATCCGGGGCGAGCAAATACAAATTTCGGAACAAAATTTTAATTGATTATCAATTTTAATTTTTAATTACCTTTGTGCCGCATTAGAAAAGGGAATCCGGTGTGAATCCGGAACAGTACCCGCTGCTGTAAGTTCATAATCATTTATTTCAAACCTCATGCCACTGCTATTATGCGGGAAGGCACTGAAATAAAGAACAAGTCAGAAGACCTCCTAATTTGCATTAAAATTGAATCAGTAGCTTTCGGGAATAAAAGCGAGGATAAGAAACCAAATATCTGATCTGTTAAGGGTCATTGTTTTCATTTCTTCATCTTTTCCTTCCTATATGGTTGCTGCATAAAACGTTGTCAAATTTTTTATTTATGCAATACAAATTACCCATTACCTTGTTGGCATTATCTATGCTGACCATTGGATCTATCTCTACGCAGGCACAAACTGTTGCTACGTTTGATGATGTTACCCTTCCGGGAGCAGATACTACTTATCTGGAATCTGTAACGGGTCCTGATGGTGTTTATACTTATCAAAGTGGCAACGCAAAATTCTATGGTAAGAAAGACTTCGGAGGTACTTATCAGTCAAACTTCAATTGTTCAAATCATACAGATACAGTTACACCTGGCTTTGTAAATATGTGGTCCAATATTACAGGTAAAGGTGTATTAAGTTCAAGCAATTTTGGAATTGCTTATGTAGAGACGGACTATTCCTTAGCCACATATCCTACTATACCAGTAAGTGTAAAATTAACAGGTGGCGCCTCAGGGCACCAGGTTGAGGGCGCTTATTTTACCAATTCAGTGTACGCATACCGTTATATGCTCAACAGTAATTTTTATGATAATGGCAACCATTGGTTCAAACTGATCATACGTGGTTATCTGAATAATACCCAAAGTACAGATAGTGTAATTTTTACCCTCGCAGATTACAGTACTGCCGGCACTCCCGTATTGGTTAACACATGGCAATGGGTAAGTCTTATGTCTTTAGGTAACGTAGATAGTCTCACCTTTGACCTGATCTCAAGTGATGCCGGAGCTTCTGGAGTTAATACGCCGACTTACTTTGCAATTGATAATCTCACCACATTGGATGGTGTTTGTCCTGTTGCACAAAATATAGCTGCAGTAAGTGTTAATGAAAACAGTGCTACTATAAATTGGCAGAATAGTATTTCCGGCTTCACCACTAATTATGAAGTAGCCGTTGATCAATCTGCAACATTAGCGCCTACGGCTACAGCTGTAACCGTTTCTAACAGCACTTACAATGCTACCAGTCTTAGCAATAATACAGTGTATTACGCACACGTTCGCTCTGCCTGTAGCGATGGAGGTTTTTCTGCATGGGACACCGCAACTTTTAAGACCCTTCAAGGAACAGGTATTTTCCAGACGAATCCTAATAATCTGCAACTAAGCATCAGTCCTAATCCCGCTACCGATTATATTACCTTACATACCGGTATTGCAGTACATGCAGTGGTCTATAGTATTGAAGGGAAAGAATTGTTACAAGTAAACAATGCAAAAACAATTAACATAAGCTCTTTACCAACCGGCGTTTACCTTTTGAAAGTAACTGATGCAACAGGCTCAGGAAAACAAACTACTTTAAGGTTTACCAAAAACTAATTTGAACATTCAGTGAACCTCGTAGCATATTAGCTGCGGGGTTCCATTTATCAATCGTAATTTGCAGCTATGAAGAGCATATTTATTTTCCTTCCTCTTATCCTGACATTGGGCTTAGGTAAAGCTTCAGCCCAGTTTGCACCACAGGTTCCTCTTCCTGGCAATGAAGGCATCATAGATTCCAGTCCCCTGTTTCACGACTGGGCATCTGGTTGTACTGTATACAGAGGTTGGATCGATATTGCAAATAAAAGTCTAGGTCAAACTACTGTTGGTTCGGTAAGCGATGTATATGGTCCCCCGGGATCAAGTTTACTTAGCCTGGGTGATAGTGGTGTAGCGGTAGTTACGTTTAACCATTCTATATTTAATGGAGCAGGGCCTGATTTTGCTGTATTCGAAAATGCCTTTGCCAATCCTGTAAATGACACCATGGCCTATCTGGAACTTGCTTTTGTAGAAGTAAGTTCGGATGGTATAAATTTTGTGAGATTCCCTGCTTCCAGTAATATGCAGGACACTGCACAGATAGATAACTTCACCTATGCAGATGCCCGTTTTTATCATAACCTTGCCGGAAAATATATAGCTGGTTATGGAACGCCATTTGATCTGGAAGAGCTTAAAGGCACACCCGGACTTGATGTAAATAATATTACACACGTGAGAATTGTTGATGTGATCGGTACTATCGATGAACTATATGCATCTCACGACAAAGATGGAAAGATCATTAATGATCCCTACCCTTCTGCTTTCCCTTCGGGAGGTTTTGACCTTAATGGCATCGGGGTGATCAATAGCAATCAACCTCCTACAGCAATCCATGAATCTTTAAACATGTTGCAGGTAAATGTGTATCCTAATCCTGCTTCTGAAGTGATAAACATTTTATCCGGAAGCAAGGACCCGCTTCAATATAAACTTACGGATATAAGTGGCAGGAAAATATTGGAAGGTGAGTTGTTGAAAAATACAAGTATCAATATCAGCAAACAAGTATCAGGGCTATACCTTCTTCATATCAGTAATAACGAAGCTTTCCGCATCATCAAAATAAGTAAACAATAGACGATTATACCTTAATGAAGAAATATACGGTCGCATTTTTTTTATTGATCATTACGATTCAGGCTTGTGTAAAAGACAAGCCTGAATCGCCTGATAACCCTCCTCCATCAAGTGGTGGAAGAAGATTGTATATCGCCAATGAAGGTAGCCTGGGTAATGGTAATTCCTCTTTGTCTTTTTATAATATAGATAAAGACAGCATTTTTAACGATATCTTTTTTCAGAAAAACGGACAGCATCTTGGCGACATTTTTCAAAGCATGCTTATTGATGGAGACCAACTTTACATGGCCGTTAATAATTCTGATAAAATAGTAGTCGTAAGCAAACAGGACTTCGCTTTGACAGCTACTATACCTGTTCGCAAGCCAAGGTACATGCTTAAGGTAAATAACGAAAAGATGTACGTGAGCAGTTTGTACTATCCTGAAATTAATATTGTAAATCCCGCAACCAGGCAGGTAACCGGTAAAATTGATATTGACTATCCTAACTCCGAAGGCATGACCTTGCTTAATGGTAAAGTGTATGCCTGCAATTGGGATACAGCCTGCAATTATATTTATGAAATAGATCCTGCAACCGATGAGATATCTGCAAGAATTAATATTGCGGGCAGAGCCAGTCAACAGGTATTAATCGATAAGGATCAAAAGTTATGGGTATTGGCTGGTAATGTTTACAAACAGAAGATTGCTACACTCACCCGGATTGATCCGGCAACCAGGAATATTATCAAGAGCTTTACCTTCCCTGCAGGTGCAGATATTATGAAGCCCTGCTGGAACCCTGCAAAAGATACAATGTATTTCCTAGGCGTCAATTATAATGGAGGAACGGATTATAACGGTGTATACCGAATGAGTATACATGCATCCTCATTACCGGCATCGCTTTTTATACAAGCACAGGCATTGCAGTATTACTGGGCTTTAGGCCTCGATTCTGTTACCAACCAAATCTATCTTGGCGATCCCAAAGGCTTTATTCAAAAAGGGAATATCAGTGTATACCAAACCAGCGGGCAGAAAATCAGGTCTTTTAATGTGGGTTTAGGACCAGGTTGTTTTTCTTTCGATTATTAAGCCTGTCAAAAATAATTTCATTTTTTTTTAGGAAGTGCTTGAAATTATCATCTAAATTATATCTTTACGGGAATTCTGATTTTAAAAAACGATTAACATCTAACGTAGCATGAAAAAAATTTTTCAATTAGCTCTTGTTTGTGCAGGTATAGGAATTGTTGCTGCATCTACCTCTTGTTCTTCAGTATATGATGCTACGCCAAGCGTTCCTGGCAGAGATACTATAAAAAACGCCTTGAGAGGTAATTTTACTGCTACAGTTGATGGTGTAGAATTTGTAGCTAATGCTAAATATGCAAGTGATCAGACCGTAGACGGCATAAGAACTATTACAATTAGCGGTGTAATGGACAGCAAAATCAAAGATCCTAAAACGAACCAATCTATTTCGCTCAGCATCACTAATTATGAAGGCCCTAAAACTTATCCTATTCAGTTTGGTACCGCCGGAGTTTATGTTGTGCAGGAAGATGGCGTTTATACAACGTACCTGGCTAAAACTGGCGATACCATGGCTTTGATCAACATTACAAAAGATCAGGGCGACCTGGAAGGTACCTTCAACTTTGTAGTTGCACCCAACGGAATGGGTACAGCTAATAACCATAGCATTTACAACGGTACTTTCAGTGTACCAAAATAATTCAATATTACTTTAACACGAGTATTAACATTATACCGGCATTCATTCCGAATGCCGGTTTTACTTTTGAAGTATGGAGCAAGAAATCATATCACCGGCCAAAGAAAAGGAAAAAGTAACCTTTAAAAAGGTATTATTAATTATACTATCGGCGATTGTAGGCGCAGTTTTTATATTTTCTGCATGGAGCAAAACCGAGCCCTCCACACAGTATTTTGAATATGTGATCAGCAGTCAGTTGCATTTTCCACAATTGTATGCAGCAATAGCGGCACGATTTTTTATTGGCCTGGAAGCAGCGCTCGGTTTGCTGTTGCTTGTAAGCATTTTTGGTTACAGAAGATGGGTAATTAAAAGCTGCATCGCTCTGTTGATCATATTCTCCATACATCTTGCCTACCTGCTTTTAGCGCATGGTAACGATATTAATTGCGGCTGTATGGGCAGCGTGGCACCTATGTCACCTGCTGTTTCTTTATTAAAAAATGCCGGTCTGATCATAGCCTTATTGATATTAAGCAAATGGCATAAAACAGACGACGGCCCCGTTTTAAATATAGCATCATTTCCTGTAGCTGCCATTATCATAGCAATACCGTTCATTCTATATCCGATGCAGAAGCAATTGTCTTTGCCGCTTAGCCGCCTTTATACCACCACATTGTCTCAGCATCCGGTAGAGGAATTAAGAAAAGGAAAACACATACTATGCTTTATGAGCCTGGGTTGTAAGCATTGCAGAAAAGCTGCTGGTATCATTGCAACCATGAAAAAAAATAATCCGGCCCTGCCATTTTATTTTGCCCTTGCAGGTGGCTCTGATAGTACAAGGGTGGAAAGATTCCATGATTTCATTGCTGAAACTAAGGCAAACAATATCCCTTATCATTTTCTTGGTGAGAAAGATTTTATTGATATGGTAAAACTTTCAGGAAGTGATGGCGTACCGGTAATGATGTGGATGCAGGATACCACTGTGATCAGGAAAATTAACCAGGACGAATTAAATCAGAAGGAAATAGAGCAATGGTTAAAAGAGTAACAATTGATCTTGTTTTATGTTTTGTTCATATTTTTCTTGTTATTTAATAATATAAAATGCCCGTTATGTTGGTTTAAAAATATAACTAAACATAATTTATAATGCTACTATTAAAACATATTTATAGCTATAGTTCAGTATTTTACCTTACTTTATCTTAATTATACACAACATAATTTTGTTAAAAGGGCAAAGTGAAAGGATTTTTTTAATCGTTTTCATTCATTAAAAATTATTTCTTTTGCAAAAAGATGATTTAAATGAAACGCAGTATTATTATTTCCGCATTCCTGATTTCAATAATCGGTTGTAAAAGTAAAGTTGAAGAGCCCGAACCCGTCTCCCATTGGGATTATGAACACCCTGATTGGCAAAATGAAGGCTATACCGATTGTGGGGGAAAAGTAGAATCCCCCATTAATATTGATACATCAAAAACCATAAAGGCTCATCTGCCTTCAATCGCGTTCAACTACAATCCTTTTAATTTTACGATTGTAAACAATGGTCATACCATACAGGTAATAAATACCGGTACCAATAAATTAACGCTGGATGGAACACAATTTGATTTCAAACAATTTCACTTTCACCATACCGGAGAACATGCGATCAATGGTATAAAAGGAGATTTGGAATTGCATCTGGTCCATGCTGACCCTTTAACCGGAAACCTGATGGTTCTTGCGATTGTCATTAAAGAAGGGCCCGCTAATGCTACCATTCAAAAAGTCTGGGACAATATTCCTGCAACTAAAGAAAAAGAAGTGGCGACGAGTGTAAGTATAAATCTGAATGACTTGTTACCAACAGATAAAAAATATTATACCTACACAGGTTCACTTACAACTCCTCCCTGTACCGATGGTATTGACTGGGTTATCTTAAAGCAGCCCGTTACCATGTCCAAAGAACAAATTGAGACGTTCACGCACCTATACGAAAATAATGCACGTCCGTTGCAGCCGTTGAATAACCGCTATGTACTGAACGGAATTTAGCTTCTTTAATACAAATTAGTTTGCTCTTCCCTGAACATGTGCATAAATTGTGAAAAAGCAATACAGCAAAGGCTTTCACTATCTAAAATATTTGTTTGGAAAAGTTGCATATGTAAAAAAGAAGAGTATATTTGCTATACATCAAATTTATTCACCTATTATTTTCACTAACAAAAACATTACTTTTTATGAACAAAGCAGAATTAGTAGATAAACTATCTAAAGATGCATCACTCACTAAAGTTCAGGCTAATGAAGCGCTGGATTCTTTTACCAACAGTGTGGTGGGTGCTCTTAAAAAGGGTGACCGTGTTACCTTGGTAGGCTTTGGTACCTTCTCTGTTTCCGAGCGCTCTGCACGTAACGGACGAAACCCTCAAACTGGTGAGGTTATAAAAATAAAAGCTCGTAAAGTTCCGCGTTTTAAAGCAGGTAAAGATTTTTCTACCAAGATAGGTGGCAAAAAATAATAGACAGACAGTATTATTATACAGAACCCACGGTAATTACCGTGGGTTTTTGTACTTTCGCACTTTATTCATTTATATTAAAAACAGATTACCATGGGTAGAGGTGACAATCGCACTAAAAAGGGAAAAATTACCAACGGAACTTTCGGCGTTTCCCGTCCGGATAAAGTAAAGAAAACTACAGAGCCCAAAGCTGAAAAAGCTACAAGCAAAAAAGAAAAAGCTTAACAAAAGACCTTCCGCCGGAAGGTTTTTTTGTTTTTATGGCAAATATTTTTTCTTTGTTAAGAAGGGATTATTTAAAACAAAACACAATAATTTTGTACCTGAACAGGAATAAGATTAATTGTATGAAACATCCGCTGTATCGATTCAAAGATTATATAGAATGGCAGGCATTTGGCGTATGTACTGCCATTGGAGAAAAATTAGGTATAGCCACCACCCGGATTCGCTTATGGTTTATCTATATCTCTTTTCTTACCCTCGGCTCTCCCCTCATTCTCTATATGATCCTGGCCTTTTGGATGAATATTAAAAGATACATTTTACTGAATCGTCGCAACCCGTTACGTTGGCGTTAATCGCCTGTTCCTGATCTATCCCAGTCCCTTATCTCTCTTGTAAAGCTCTAAGGAATCAGTTGACCTCTGCTAACCTATTAGAAAAGTTTAAAACTTTCCTGTACAGAGGAAACTTGTCCCGGTTATGAAATCGACCTGACCTTTGTATTAGGCAACCCTGAATTTCCCTTAATCGCTGTATATTATGGTGGAAAAGTTATGATTTATAATTTCTCCGATTGATAAAAAAACTGTACTACAAAGGAAAAGTAAATAAGTTTTGGAATTTTCCGGAACTTTTTTGGGCCTGCTGAAAAATCCGAAATAAATGTTGACATACTGTCACAATCGCGTTAAAACGACCAACAAGGCGATCCGGTATAAATCTCGGAAATGCTTTACCGTAGCGGAATCAGGAAGCGGCAGCCATTTCATTTATAATAAGATCACACGAACATCTTCGTTATTTTACAGTATATTTGAAACTATAATAAACCAAAGGACCACCGAGCTTTATGAAGAAGATTTTAATTGTCGATGATGAAATTTCGGTTTGCACTTTACTAACTCGTTTTTTGAGCAAAAACGGGTACGATGCCCAAAGTCGTACTTCCGGAACCGAAGCAATACGCCTTTTGAAAAGTGAGCATTTTGATATCCTGTTATGTGATTATCACTTACGGGACATTAACGGCAAAGCGTTGTTCGAGAAAATACACCCTTTATTTCCACACATCATAGTTATATTTATTACGGGTTATGCAGATGTACATGTAGCAGTGGATCTGATTAAGAATGGAGTCTATCATTATTTATCAAAACCGTTGTATCCGGATGAGATCCTGAAAATCATTAATAACGCCAGCCCGGAGGGAAATATTCCAACCAGATCGGCAGAAGTAAACAATACACCAGAGATTAAAATTACCACACCGGAAACGGCATCGCCCGATGACTACGTAATTGGGGATAGTCAATCCTCGCGTCATTTATTTGAACATGTAAACCTTGTAGCGCCTACAGATTACAGTGTTATCCTTTATGGGGAGACCGGCACCGGTAAAGAGGCACTTGCGCATCTTATACATAAAAAGAGCAACCGGAAAAACGGGCCTTTTATAGCTATTGATTGCGGCAGCCTTTCCAAAGAGCTTGCAGCCAGTGAACTCTTTGGGCATGCGAAAGGAGCCTTTACAGGTGCATTACATTCCAAGGAAGGTGCCTTTGAACAAGCTGAAGGTGGAACTATTTTCCTTGATGAAATAAGTAATCTATCCTACGAAGTACAAGGTTATCTTTTAAGGTCATTGCAGGAAAGATCGGTGCGCAGAGTTGGCGGTGTGAAAACCCAGAAAGTAGACACCCGCATTATTGTAGCATCCAATGAAAACCTGTATGATAGTGTGTTGAATAAAACCTTCAGAGAAGATCTTTATCACAGACTCAATGAATTTACCCTGAAGGTCCCTGCTCTGCGGGAACGGGAAACTGACCTGCCTTTGTTTGTCAATGCATTCCTGGCTACAGCTTGCGGAGAGTTGAATAAGAACATAACCGGCATTTCAGAGCCTGTATGGGAGTTGCTGTTGGCATATAAATGGCCGGGGAATATCAGAGAGCTTAAAAATGTGATCAGGCGCGCCTGCCTGCTTACACCTGCAGGCAAAGAAATAAGCCAGAAAGCATTGCCCCTTGAATTACTTAATTCTAAAAACCTGAATGGCTTTCATCCACATCTTACCGGCATGGTTGGTGCAGATGGAGACGGGAGGAATGGTTACCAGCTGGAAACTTCTTCAAGCCTTAAAAGTGCAGCAACACTCGGTGAGCAAAAAAGAATTATGGAAGTATTGCAACAGGTAAAATTCAATAAAACAAAAGCTGCAGAGATATTAAATATTGACCGTAAAACGTTGTACAACAAATTAAGATCTATGCAACAGACTAAATAACTGTACTACAAAAGTCTTCGCTATTCCAATCGCAACCTCATTATCATGCTGTAAGCATCCATGCATCATTCGTAATGTAACCTTACTGCATAACTTTCCAAAGGTTAAGGACTTTGGGGAAATCTCCCCAGCTTTTTTGTATAAATGACACACAAAAGCGATGTATTAAACTTAGAGGATAATTAATGTTAAGTAGGAATTAAACATCTAATGATTTAAAAGCAATCTAGTAAAGGCTTTCAACATATTAATAATTAAGCAATAGTTAACCCGTTGTTTTGGGCACAATAATTTTCAATAGTATTGGGTTAGACACCTGGAACCATTCACTTTAACCAACTATACAATTATGAAAATCGTCATTAACAGATTACTAGCGCCCTTAGGGCTTGAGTCGAACCAATCAAGCGGGCTACTGGATTTTGCAATAGGGGTCATTCTTATTATTGTACCATGGTTTTATGTTCAGGATGCAAATATTCGTTCACTTGCAATTGTTATGACTATTGGCTCCGCACTTATTCTCTATTCTATTTTTACTGATTACAGATACGGTATCTTTAAATTTATCGCACAGAAAATTCATGACGCGCTCGATCTTACCATCAGCATAACGCTAATGGCTTTATCTCCTTTGAGATAAGAATCCATTCAATAATTAAAAAGATCGGCATGGTTAACCATGCCGATCTTTTTAATTTTATCCAGCCGCAGCTACTGATTTAGTAATTGTTTTTTGTTCAAATATCTGATTTAAATATTCTTCTATTTCCGGCAAAGCATCGCATAGCTGCTCGAACGAGTCGATCAGGAAATATTGGTTCTGTACTTTATCTGTTTGGTATGGAGTGTTCATCATGCTGTGAATATCAAAAGATAATTTCAATGATTGATCATGAAGTACATGTTGCGTTTCTCCTACAGAAGAAATAATACCGGAACCGAATATTTTAATGTTATCATCTTCATACAACAATCCGAATTCCACAGTAAACCAATAAAATGCCGATAACATTTTAAGCGCTTCAGCATGATGAACCCACTGTAATGCCAGCTTACCAAAGGCTTCCATGAATGTTGCGAAGTGTCTATTGATTAGCAAAGGTGCATGGCCAAATACATCATGAAACATATCCGGCTCTTCCAGATAATCCAGTTCTTCCATTGTCCTTAACCAACAAGTGGCGGGAAATACCCGCCGGGCCAGCAATCTGAAGAAATCAGCATCAGGAACCAATTCGGGAGCAACCGTCAATTGCCAGCCTGTGGTTTTCATTAGTCTTTTATTTGTTTTTTCAAAATCCGGTATCTCATCGCCGGTAAAGCCAATATCAACCAGGGCTTCCAGGTATAATTTAGATGCATAAGCAGGAAGATATGCTCCTTGCCTGTCCCATAAAAGTTTCCAGACTTCGAAATCCGATACAGCATAATGGCTGTATACCTGCGCGGTGGGTTTGATTCTCATAATGTGTTTTTGAAAAAAATGAATAAAAAAAAGCCCGGTTCCTATTCAGAACCGGGCGTTGAGTATGTATATACGTAGCTTCCTTATTCCGAACGATATCGAGGGAAATAAGTATAATAATAGGAAGTAGCGTTTACTTCAGCAGGAGTTGATATGTGCAGTGATTGCAGTAACATGATTCAGCAAAGTAAATGAAAAATTAAATACAATCATTCATTCTATTGATCAAATTTCTATTTTCATCAGGTTAATTTTGCCTAAACACAAGGTTATGCATATTTCTGCCATCAACTTATTGACCCATGATTTGGGAAATACTTTTGATTTTTACCATAATAAACTGGGCTTACCTGTAAAGGATCGTAGGGATCAGCATATAACTTTTATGGCAGGCAAAACTGATCTTACCTTCACTTATTCGGATAGCCATCAGCATCCGGTTTATCATTTTGCTTTTACTATTCCATCCAATAAACTTAAAGAAGCATTTGATTTTATACAAGCCAAAACAATCATCATGGATGTTCCTTCCGGTAGCAAGATTGCCGACTTCAGCAACTGGAATGCCGATGCTTTTTATTTTTATGACAACAACGGTAATATCCTTGAATTCATAGCACGTTACGCTCTACAAAATCAAAGTGATGAAGCTTTTAGCGGAACATCCATTTACGCCATAAGTGAGATAGGATTAGTTACCGATAACGTTCCTGCATTGGCACAAAAGATTACGAAAGACTATGGCGTTTCTATTTTTGAACATCAGCCCGCCATGGAACAGTTTACGGTATTGGGAGATGACTATGGCCTGTTTATTCTTGTAGCCAGGGGACGTACATGGTTTCCGACCCAAATAAAAGCTAAACTATTTCCTTTGACTATATACATCCAGAACAACTTAGGTGAAGATATCAGGATCGATTATCCTTTTGAGTAACCTATGAACTGCATCTAATAACGGAAGCATGCAGACAATATTATTTTGAAAATAGAGTACTATAACCACCCCATTGTCATTCCGTAGGAATCTACATAGCACCGTGGCAAACTGTCTGTACAAACGATGCAACAATGTTACTTTTTTTCTTCTTGACGAAAAGAATTTACTTTGCGGCTATGAGTCTTTTTATTACATCTCTTAATTCTGGCAGCAACGGCAATTGTTACTACATCGGCAATGAGGAAGAAGCAATATTGGTAGATGCCGGTTTATCCTGCCGAGAAACAGAGAAAAGAATGAAAAGATTAGATCTGGACATCAAAAAAGTAAAGGCCATTTTCGTATCTCATGAACATGGTGATCACATAAGAGGTGTTGCGGTATTGTCAACAAAATATGGGCTACCGGTATACATCACGCCCAAAACCCTGCTGCATTCGAGACTTATATTAAAGCCACAGCATGTTGTTTCTTTTACGAAGTATGAAATAATCAACATCGGAGATCTGCGAATAACCGCATTCCCCAAATACCATGATGCTGCAGATGCCCATAGTTTTATCATTGAGCATAACCAGATTCGCATTGGAGTATTTACAGATATCGGAAAAGTGTGTGACCAACTTACATTCTATTTCAAGCAATGTCATGCAGCCTTTCTGGAAGCTAACTATGATGAGGCAATGCTGCAGAATGGCAGATATCCGCATCATCTTAAAAGCAGGATAAGCGGAGGTAATGGCCACTTATCCAACCATCAGGCCTTTGGATTATTTGTTTCGGAAAGACCACCACAGCTCAGCCATTTATTTCTGTCCCATCTCTCTGCAGATAATAATGATCCTGATCTTGTCCATACTCTATTTAAGTCCCAGTGCGGATCTACAGAGATTATAGTTGCATCAAGGTATAAAGAAACAGCAGTTTATTATATTGATGCCGGTAAAGGGAAAAGGACTAAAACAGCCGCTTCCCAATTATCTCTTTTTCAATAAAATAATCTTTCCAAAAGTTTAGACCTTTTGGAAAGCCCATACCATAAAAAGGATACCCAGAAGAGTATCCTATTACCAAATAAACGCAAATAAAAATAGTTACTTACCTGTAATCATTTCCTGCAACCTGAATCCCCAAATAGAGATAAATACATCTTCAGTATATCGTCTTATTGATACAGGATATTTATATTTTGGATAATCCATCCAGTCCCGTCCAAACAGAACATAAAATTGTTGATCACGATTATCGGAAGCAAATGCTTCATAAGGCGTTGGCCTGTTGTTCTGCCCATAGATTTCATAAAGGTCATCAATAACTTTACGAAGCTTATCATCATCCACCTTATCAGGTTCTGAACACCTGAAAATGATATTGAAACTCTGATTGCCTGCCAGTTTCACCTGCACGATATCAAATATCCCACACTCTTTATAATCCAGAATTTTGGAATAACCTTGGAAAAGCTCTCCATTAGCATTTACCTCGATTTTGCCTTCTATAAAATCATGTAAAGGAAGATTGTTTAAATCCAGTCTGAACATGCTTGCCAGCGTTTTATCGGTCACCGCAATTTCCCTTTGTGTATCTGCCGGAAAACTCCGTTCTGATTTATTAAAAGGATTAAATAATTTTCTAAACAATTGCATTATTCACGGTTTTGGTTAAATATCTACGAGTCTTATACATCTTAAGAATAGGGGGGCAAAAACAAGAACAGAACAAAAATAATCGGTAAAACTTTAACATTAAATAAGGGTTAACCTTGATTTTTGCTTTAAAATAGAATATGTTTGTTGTCGGGAACAAAAACCAATTAACCAATATTATGCATGCCAGAAAGTGTAAATCACACATTCTTATTTTATTATGCCTGGTTCTATCTGTTACAGCCTGTCATCAAAAAAAAGAACAACTCAATGACACCGCTACAGGCTGCGATACAAACCTTGTTACCCAATACAAATCTTTTGTAGCGAAGGCCACCGATCCTGCAGTACTTGCGACAGATGTCCAGTCTTTTTATCAAGGTGTTCCTGATACATGCCACAATACTATAGTAAGGCCCGTTATGGAAAACCTGTTTAACCTGGTGTACAGTAATCAGTCAACAGATACTATTGTCATCCCCTTTCTTAAACAATTATCACAGGAAAATACACTGACTATACAAAACAAGACCAAAGCCTTGTATGCTATTGCCGCTTATTATTTGTATGCACAAAAAAATGCATCGGAAGGACTGGTCTATGTTCGAAAAGCGAAAGAGGGTCATGAAAACATGAACGATACTTTGCTGAAAACATACAACTCTCTTATGGGGCAAGCCATGATGTTACAGGCAAATCTTCAGGAGGCTGCTACATATTATCTGAAGACCATTGAACTGTGCGAAAAGCTGAAAGACAGTGTAAGCCTTGCTGGTAACTATGCTAACTACGGTACTGTATTTTCCAGAATGGGGAATCATACTAAAGCTGTAGAAATGAAAAAGAAGGCTACGGAATTTTTCCTGACTCAAAACAATAATGTAAACAATCTCTTTATTGGTTATATAGGTATAGGTACTGAATTTGGTGAAATGCGTCAATATGATTCCGCACTACTCTATTATAAAAAGGCATTGGTTTTAACGGAAAAAGGTGTTCAGGATCCGACCTCTGAATTTGATTTACTCATAAACACTGCCGCCATTTACATGGGTAAAAATGATTATGAACAAGCCAGGATATTTTATGGAAAAGCAAAAGAGCTCTTAGATAAGCTTAATAATGAGCAACATGATCGTGTGTACACCATGGCTTCTGCACCGGCATTTGCAGGGGTAAAAGATGTTGAACCAGAGATCGCCAAGATTAAAAGTTATATACCTGCTTTTTTTGAAGAAAATAATATTACCTCTGCTAAGGACGCTTATTACTGCCTGTACCACATTTACTATATTCAGGATAAAAATGATCTCGCTTTACTTAACTATCGAAAATTTGATTCCTTAAAAAACATATTGGCTGCTGAAGACAACAAGCAATATGTAGCTGAAATGGAAACCAAATATGAAACACAGAAAAAAGAATTGAAAATTCAGGTTCAAAAAAAAGAGATAAAGCAAAAGAGTATACTCAACGGATTTCTGCTGGCTTTGTTGGGTGTTGCTATTATGGCTGCGGCTTTAATTATCACCCGCTCTAAGTTGAAGAAGAATAAAAAAGACGCTGCTTTACAACAACAGTTTACACGGCAGCTCATGGAAAATACCGAAGAAGAAAGAATGCGTATTGCACGCGACCTGCATGATGGTGTAAGCCAGGAGTTGCTGGTATTAAAAAATCAGGTCAGGAATAACCATGAAAAGACGAATGAAAAGATTGACTTTATCATCAATGAAATCCGGATGATATCACGCGATCTGCATCCTGTACTATTGGATAAAATAGGTTTGAAATCCAGTGTGCAACATATTTGTGAGCAAATGATGGAAAATAACCTGCTCTTTATTACTGCGGATATTGAATATCATAACAGCCTTGATCAAAACGGGGAATTACAACTTTTCCGGATGATACAGGAAGCCCTGAATAATATTGTGAAGTATGCCAAAGCAGAAGCAGCAAAGGTTACCATAAGGGAAACGGACAAGTACATACGGGCCGAAATTATGGATAATGGAAAAGGCTTTGATGTACAAGTTGCAATGAATAGCAAGGCCTCTTTCGGGCTGTTAAACCTTATGGAAAGAAGTAAAGTACTGAATGGTAAAACGGAGATCAATTCTTCTGCCAGTGGTACTATTGTAAAAATAGAAATTCCTAAATCCAAATCCAATGTGTGACATAGTTATAGCAGATGATCATCCAGTCGTATTATTTGGTACCAAAACTTTTTTAGAACAAAAGGGTTATAATGTTGTAAGTGCTTGTGAGAATGGCCTGGAGGCTTACAACCAAATTATAACAAAAATGCCGCACATAGCCATACTGGACATGAGTATGCCCGGGCTTAACGGTATAGAGATATTGGAAAAGTTGCAACATGCCAAACACCCGGCCAAGTCTATATTACTCACCATGCATAATGATGTTGCCTTGTTTAATAAGGCAAAGGAATTTGGGGTAAAAGGTTATTTACTTAAGGAATTTGCTATGGATGAACTGGAAAAATGTTTGTCTGAAGTCAAAGCCGGAAATTTTTATTTCAGCAAACATTTGTCTCACATGCTTACTGTTCAGCATAGCAAAGATGTGAACCCTGCATTGGAACAACTCACTTTTGCAGAAAGGAAAATACTGGATATGGTAGTGAAACAAAAATCGTCCAAAGATATAGCAGCACAGCTTTTTATATCAGAAAAAACGGTAGAGACACATCGCAGCCACATCATTAAAAAGTTAAATATACCACCAGGTAAAAATGCACTGCTTATATGGGCTATGAAGATGAAAGATTAGCCCTGTCTAACTTATGTCCGACACCAGGAAATCGATCATGGCATCAAGCAATTTAATTTCCAGAGGTACTGCTTTGTATTTCTTTATAAGCTGATCATCTATATGCATGTCTTTGCCAGACCAATGAATTTGTATATCTCTTCCTTTAATGGTTTTAAAAGGGAAACGCGCTTTCACTCCTGCACTTATCTTTTGTATATACCCGATCAGTTGTTCTCTTTTCTTTTCTGAAATCAACAGCACATCAAAATATCCATCGCCGGGATCCGCTTCAGGAGCCAGTATCAGCCTTGGGCCTATCGAACGTATGTTCATTACTTCTGCCATAATATAATTTCCGGTATAATTTTTCCCATCAATTATTACGGAACAAGATGTAGCCTCATATGTCCGGGCAAGCTCAGCCAATATTGTCAGTGCTGTTTCAAATTCTTTATTCGGTGTGTCCGTTTCATGGGTTTTCAACTTTTGTATCTTTTTAATGAGCCTGGGAAAAATTCCAAACCCCAAAGACTCAATAAAGAATTCGGAAGTACTATATCCGTCAACTCTGCCTACATCAAAACGTTTCAATTTATGCTTGCTCCAGGATTGAATTACCTGTACTACATCTCTTTGTATCTTGAGCGTGATAGCTATGTTATTGGCGGTGCCTAATGCCAGCAAACCTATGGGGCGACTGTCTTTCAATGGCGTTTCCAATAGTTCGAGACACGCCTTTCTTACTGTACCATCGCCACCGGCTACTGCAAGGATGTCTGTATTTTTTTCTATTTGCTGAAGCTTTTTATTTTTATGAACTGAATTAATGAAATCATAACCAGCTTCTTTAATTTGCCGTATCAGATCTTCTTTCGAGTTCTCACCTTCCCCTGCAGTAGGATTGTAATATAGCTTGATCGATTTCATAATTACTAAAGGGATGTGTGAACGATATGCGTATAACAAACGTTATACTGGCATAAAAGTTTTAACCGCAACCTGCTAAATTGGTTTTCATGGATATATTAATCACGAATGACGATGGCATATATAGCCCCGGCATTGCAGCGCTGGCCCAGGTAGCACGTAAATTTGGAAGTGTAAGGGTGGTCGCACCTGATGTAGAGCAATCGTCTATGGGGCATGCAATTACCCACTCCAGGCCTTTAAGTTATAAGAAATCGCCTGTTACTTTTGAAGGCATAGAAGCTTATCGGGTAAATGGTACGCCTGCTGATTGTGTAGCCTTGGGAACACACATTTATCCTAAGACAAACATAGTACTTTCCGGAATCAATATGGGTCTGAATCTTGGTAATTCTATATGGCATTCGGGTACATTGGCTGCAGCAAGGCAAGCGGTATTACTAGGTGTAAAAGGTATTGCGTTAAGTACACCGGTAGGAAAAGATGAACCCAATTTTGATGCATTAATGCCACATGTGGAAGAAACACTAGCCTTACTTTTGCAGGATACTAAACTGGGATTGTATAATGTAAATTTTCCACAGCAACCAAAAGGAACTTTATGGACCAGTCAATCGGTAAGGTTATATGATGGGCATGTAGTGCCAGGCATAGATCCTATGGGAAGAAAGCATTATTGGATAACCGTGATACCGTTGGAAGCTGCTGAAGAAGGTACCGATCGCTGGGCAGTAGAGAACAGTTATACTTCTATCACACCACTACATCTTGACCTTACTAATACTACCGAGTTAAGAAGTAAAACGGGCAAGTAAACTATAAGTTTACATCTAACTCTTCACCGGCAAGATGGTAATATAAATTCTGCAATTGATGCAGGCTTTTAATATGTTCATAAAGGCTCATGATGGGTAGTGCAGCATTAGGAATAGAATATCGGATTGCAGGAGGATAAATTTTTTGCAGGCGATAGCCTTCTGTTTCACGAACCATTCTTTTGATAAAAACAATCTGTTTACTGTTCCCGAAAGTTTCATCATATTCGCACGCTGGCAATGCTATTTCAAAGCGATCCCGTTCAGCATATAACACGCCGCATTTTTTTAATACATCTGACGTAAGAAAAACAGGCATGATTAGATTGCAGGAATAGCGGATAGGATTTCCTTCGCTATTTTCTGCTTCTGTAATTACAGAGTCAGCATCAATTCCTCTAATTATCACAATTTTATCCAGGAGGCTCACAAAATTTCCCAGGCGCAATTCTTTAGGATTAATCATAAATAATTAACGTTTTCATTTCAGGGGATAGTATCATTGCTGATGTCAAATGTAGTTATATATTTTCCAAAAATGTATTACTCTTTGGTTAATCTGGCAAAATATAAAAAATAAAGACTTATCAGAATTAAATAGAACTGAAAACATTGAAAGACTTGTTTGAATATCAGAGTTTTAGTAATAATTTTAAATGAATTATTATGTTATAGCTCCCTCAATTAGTAATTTAGCTTTACTACCCTCCTTTCACCCTATTGAAAAATAACATACTAAATTACAAGCATTTATGGCAAATAAATTGATGATATTTGATGACGATAAAGATATATTGGCCATTTGTACCTTTATTTTTAAACGGCTGGGATGGGAAGTATGCTCTTCGGAAAACTGCAATGACATTACACTTAAAGTAAAACAGGAACAACCGGATGTAATATTAATGGATAACTGGATACCAGATGAAGGAGGTATAGCTGCTACAAGAACCTTAAAACAAGACCAGGAACTAAACCATATTCCCGTAATTTATTTTTCGGCCAACAGAGATGTTGAATCTCTGGCTGAGCAGGCAGGAGCAGATGCTTACATCAAAAACCATTTGACCTCAAGGAATTTGAAAACATGATTATCCGTTATTCTTCTGCTTCATAACCCTGTATCTTTTAAAAAAATGGGTGCCAACTTTCACCAGCACCCATTTAATAGGACTTCAATCAGGTTATTGTTTTACTATTTTAAAGCTGGCAATATCGCCGTTGGTTTGTTCTACCTGAAGTATATAGTTACCATTAGCTATGCTGCCAAGGTGAATGCCTTTGCTTGCATCAACCGCTTGTAATACAACCTTACCGTTAATATCCATGATGGTTACAGCTGCAATATTCTTCCAATCTGCAATCTTCACATTGATCATATTTGTAGCCGGATTAGGATAGATACTGATCGTATTGTTCTGACCAAATACCACTTGCTTTACTTCACTGTAGATGAATTTCTGATCAATATCCGTTTGCTTCAGACGATAGAAGTTTGTACCGCTTACAGGAGCATTATCGAAGAAATTATACACTAGTTTTCCTGAACTGTTTCCTCCATCAGCAGCAGATGCTACAAAGCCAATTTGTTTCCAGTTGCGGCTATCGATGCTATGTTCAATGGCAAAACCTTTGTTGTTCTTTTCAGAATAAGTCATCCAGTTCAGCTTGGCTTTACCACCTTCGCTTACTACAATGAGCTCACCTAAATCAACTGACAAAGGAATACCTGTGCCCCAGTTAATAGTATATGTAGCAGGAGTAGGATCTGTTAAGCTTGCAGCATCCTGATAGTTAAACAGGAATGAAGTTCCAGTCGCCCCTACCGAGTTTGGTGTAATTTGAACCTGAAGTAATAAGGGATTAAAGTTAACGATTACTTGTCCGGCAATAACAGGAGTACCACTATACAATAATGTAGTAGAATCAGGCAATGTAATAACTACAATTGTGCTTCCTGCACCTAAGGTTCCATCTTCAGGATCTGTGGCTGGTGGTACAGGAGTGTTACCAACACCATTTAAGGTAAATAGTGTACCGATAGCCGGAACAGGAACAGTAGTGGTTACTGAAGTAGCATCCGGTAAACGTTCAACACCAAAATTCAGGTTGCTTTTGGAAGCAGCAAGCGTAGACAATGAAATAGCAGGGTTATTAGTATTCAAATTATTGGCAATAACACCATCGATATTCGTACTTACATCTGTCCAGTTTGGTGCAAAGTGCGGAGCGATGGTAGTTGCTACTGCGCCGTTCACGGGTGCAGAAAGAAGAGATACAATCTTAACAGTATAATTGTTACCGCCTGGTACATTCGCAAAAGAGTAACCGCTAGTTGTATTTACAGGAACAGAGTTCAAAATAGTACCCGCCCCGGAATAGGTATGATCTTCCTGAATCAATACTGCATAAAACGTATGTCCAGCATCAGCTGGAGTTACAAGCGCTTCACCAGACCCTTGAAGACCATTGCCGTTAATGTCATTCCATACATTACCGCTAAGGTTATGGTTATTTGATCCTACAAAATTTAAAGTCACATTGCCAGGATTGCTGGTGCTGCGACCATTATCCCATGCGGTAAAGTTGATTACTGTAGCGGTAGTACCTTCTGCTGCTGGATCTACAGATATTGGCTGAGTAGGATTACCGGAAACCATCGGAATTACAACGGAACCAAGCCATGGCGTACAGCTGGAAACTTGTGGAGGACAAGTACCCCCTGAAGTATATACAGTAGTACCGATTTTTAAATAGTTAATACCGGTTGGGAAACTGTTGATCACAATACTATCAACGGTTCCGTCCACATCTCCTGTTATAAATGTATTCGGTAAAATATTATAACCATTAAAGCCACCGGGATTAGGAATATTGTTGATAGTATTATCGGTTGTAGTCGGAGGAATTTGCAAACCAAAGTTAGCATTGGTAACACTTTGAGAGCCTATGGTTACTGATAATTTACCATCGGCCAAACGATCATTACCTGCAGGTGCACCAAGGTTTTCAGCAGTTGCTGCATAGCCACCCGCCGGGAAAGTTGCTGCTGTAAAAGTAGAACTAACCGCAGGAGATGTAGCGCTCACATATAAATCATATTTTCCTGGAGTAATAGTACCAAAAGAATAAGCGCCACCGGCTTGTATACCCCTTACACCAATTACTTGGTTGGTAACAGGATCTACCATTACTACAAATGCACCATTAGCTGCAAACTGTCCTGCAGTACCGGTAGCATTTACAGTATTATCTACAAGAGCATTTACATCATGAAATAAATTGCCACTGATAGATACACAGTTAAGCGTAGCTGTGAAAATAGCATTAGGGCTTTCGAATGCTGTGCTGCGTACATTAACAGTGAAGTTGCGATTGCCTGATGTGGGAGCAGTAGCAATATTATTGTACTGCAGTGAATCCACTAAGGCCTCAGCATTAGCTAAAGTAAAAGCTCCGCTTGCCCTCTGAAATACTAAAGTACGTCTTCCACTGGTAGTAGAACCAGTTACATTGTAGACAATTCCACCCAATGTGAAGCTGGTAGCACCAGGATCTGTATTCAGTGCAATTGTTCCACCTACTGTTGCTCCATTTACTACAATACGTTCATTAACGCCATCTGTAATGTTAGTAGTTGGAAAGCTTACTCTTAATTGCGTAAGATCGGTAAGGGACGCTACATTGGTTTGACCGGATGCTGTAAAAGATAAATTTGTAGCACAACCGGAAGCAGCATTATTTACACCAATAACATTTGTGTTCAGATCTATACTGGGTACAGTAGTACTGGCAGCAGTATTAAAAGCTGGACCGGCGCTGAAATCCAAAAAGAAATAAGCTGTACCTGCAGCGCCACCCAAACGCATGTTAAAGTCGCTCATATTATTATAAGCAATTCTTACGCGAGTAGGATCGGCTGTAACTGTTGGACTGTTTGAAGATGTATTGGATAAATATGTAGTTAGCCCTGTTGCAGCATAAAATACTGGTGCTTGCAATGTGGTCGCACTGCCAACTTCACTGGTGCTAAAACCGCCAAATTCATTATCTTGATTTGAATTGGGTTGACCATTACCGTCAACGTCGTAACTATTGATTCTTACATCCTGCAATACCACATTGGTACCGGTTTGCGTAGCTGTATTATAAGAGCCACCAAGGATAAACTGAAAATTAAATAGCAGACTACCCCCACCTGCGGCAAACGTAGGGAAACTTACCTGGGGCGAGAAGAATTTAGCATCGTTACTATTCCATCCGGTCCCATTGGGTCCGGTTACTTCGCTTTGGTCATAAGCACTGAAGGTAACTCCAGATGTTACAGATACGGTTTTAACAATACAATCGATGGATTGACCGCTTAAGTTTGCTACATTTTGATACACAACAACCTCGCCTGCCGCTGTACCAATACCAGGAGCGATCGTACTGGAAATGGTAGCACCAGTAACGCCGTTTATTACCGTCACACCTGCACCACCAAAGCTGATGGTAGCAAAATTGTTATCAAAAAAGTTGTTGGTAACCTGTATACTGGTTGTAGTAACCGCAGTTTCAGTAGGAATACTTCCTATAGCTGTAATAGTATAGATTGTAGCAGCACTAGCCGCTGTAGGCACTCCGGATATAATACCGGTATTGGTATTGAAGGCCAGTCCTGCGGGTAAAACTGGATTAATGGTATAGCTGATCGCGTTACCGGCAAGGTTGGGCGATAAGTTAACATTACTGACCTGGGCTATAAACACATTTGCAGCCGGGTAGCTTAAAGAAGTTGGTGCTTGTGCCATAAGCTGGCTGGTTGCACTCATGGCCATCAAAGCTGTAAGTAACCGCGTGACTTTGACTGTGTGAAATAATGTAGATGTTCTCATAAATTTGGTATAATTGGAATAAAAATTAACAATTTTTAACTTACATATATATAATAATAACTAAAATTGTAAACTTAACTATACAGTATGCCATTTTTCAGACCTCCCTGCGGTTACACCCTTACCTACCTAAAATGGTTGTGAAATACCCTTCAGAATGCGCAGCAAAAATAGAAGTAACTTTTATATTTCGATAACATTTAATATTCCAAACAACCAATAATATAACCGCATACCCTATTCATTTTATCATGTTTAAGCAGTAATAATTTAATTTGTAATAATAATACTACAACACTAATTTTACAACATTAAATAAATACAATTATGTTTAACTTTTATGGAATGTGTAAATTTTAATGGAAATATCAATTATAGCTGTAAAACATCGAATTATAAATATCCTACTGGCTAAATTGTTAAATTAACAGTCAAACTTGACATTATAGCGATTATTTCTAATTAGAGCATATAAAATGACTAATTTAAAAAATGATGTTAACTAGTATGATTCCGAATATGCGGACTTCATATAAATGGGGAGAGCAAAAAGGTAGGAGTAGTTCCATTATTCATAGATTAAACTGATAAAAAGCAGTAATTATGATAATAATCTCTAATAATTTGCTCACATGTAGAAGCTACCAATTGATGTAGATTTTATAACAATGCCATAAAATTTTTCCATTATAAATTGTGCAATTTTGAATTTCTCATAAAATATTTATGAATTCTGGTGCTAAAAAAAATTTAACATTTTAAAGTAACCAGACTAAAGCCCTTGTAAAATTTTATCTTACAAGGCAAGGAACTATATAGCATCCGGGTAATAACAGTGACGTTATCACTTCAAAAAGCCAAAGCCTTCATGCTATGACATAAAGGCTTTCTAATAAGCTTGTGTTTACCACTTTTCAATATCCTAAATCATTGGTCGCTACAAAAATGAATACGGGGTTGATTTAACCTAAACCATTTTTTGTGTTATTATAAGAATGGTTGCTTGTTTACGAAATATAAATTATTGTTGCATATTGATAATCTTGGGTATGCGATGTAAGATTATTTCTATTGCGTATCTTGCCTTTTTTAAAACCAAAAAATCAAAAAAAATTATGAGCTCAAACTTAGAACATCCCCCCGTTTCCGTACCTGATGCAATTGAAATGACTACCAACTGGAGAGAGTATTATGGTCAAATAACGGGAACCAATCCTGCCGATGCTTTCAGAGGATTTAAAATCCCACTTGAAGATCTACAAAGCATAATCGACTTGGCAACACAAGACCCAACGATCAATGCCGCGCGTGCTTATCTTGCATTGGGCGAACCTGCTGCTAATAATATTATTGATCCCAATACCATTCATATTCTATTGGTTCCGGTAGCAGATACTACGCCTACAGGAGCAGATATTTTGGAGGTAACACGGGCTGGCAAAAAAGTATCTACCATTATGGATTTCACCTCGCCATGTCCTGCAGTATGCGATTTCGCCAGCCCACTTTATGGTCTGCCAACCAAAAAGTAGCCGTTTCACATGCATGCAGTGTATATGCGGGTAATTGTGCCGGCTTTAATTATCTTGCCCATTATAGTGGCCATAAGCAGAAGAAAATACTGGGGCCTTCCTGAAAAGGCAATCCTGGTATATCTGCTTATCTCAGCATTCTTTAATACCCTTGCGACTTTTTTGTCCGCAAGGGGTATTAATAATCTGCCTTTGCTGCACCTATATACTGTACTTGAATTTATTAGTGTTACCAGCTTCTTTTATTTCTCTACAAACAGAAAAAAGGATAAGCAGGTTATAAAAGTATTGTGGTTTGCATTTCCATTACTCACTATCGCAAATGTTGTTTATCTCAACTCCATATACCTGTACAACCTTATTCCAAGGTCAACAGAGGCCATAATTATTCTGATATTGTGTATTAATTTTTTGATGAGAAGCCTTAGCTTCTCGGCCGATCGTGTTCCATTCTTTGCATTCGCTGTAGTAGTGGCATTGCTCCTATACTTCTCCGGATCGCTTACTTTGTTCGCTCTTTCTGATTTTATTATTGCCAATAAAACGATCAATCTGCTGATATGGAATACACATGCTACATTTGTGCTTATTATGTACCTGATAATTGCAGTAGCTTATTTTAAAACCGATAAAGACAAATGATCTATCTATATGTTATAGTGGGCATGTGCAGTTCATTTTTATTGTCGCTGGCATTGCTGCTTTTCTATTTGCGTTACAAAAGAAATATTCTGCAACAGCAATTCCAGATCCAGGTTAACGAACTGGAATATCAAAAGAAACTGACCCAGGTTATTATTACTTCGCAAGAGCAGGAAAGAAAACGTATCGGCAAAGAATTGCATGACGATGTAGGCAATTCACTAGTGGCACTTCGCTTGTACCTGGATAAGTATATGTACTTGCCAGACGGTAGCAATACAGAGATCAGGGAAGAATATAATAAAAGGATAGGAAGTATTTTTAATAAACTGAGAACCATCAGTCATCAACTTTCTGTATCTGAAATTGAGTTGTTCGGCTTAAAGGAAGCCATATTTATGCTTTGCGATTATATTGAGCAGTCAGGCAAATTTGTGATCCACATAGATGAGTCCCAATCCGAAATTCCGGAGCATCTGGAATACAATACTTCAGTTATGATCTATAGAGTATTCCAGGAATTACTGACCAACACCATAAAGCACGCAGATGCAAATGAAGTGACCATAAGCTTTGAACAACAGGCTGTATCGGGCAACCTGATGATCAGCTATTCGGACAATGGCAAGGGCTTGGATTCTGATACTGCCCATCAAGGGTTTGGGTTTAAAAATATTGAAAGCCGGCTTCAGGCTGTTAACGGTTATTACGAGATTAATAATATTGCAGCGTCCGGCTTCTCTATAAAAATATTTATTCCGCAGGATCAATTAATTTCTGCGCAGGTTATGCCCGAAAAAAGCCTTCAATCTTAAGTTGCTTATATGCAAGCTATACGGGAATATTTTGAAACCATTACGCCGTTGTCCGATGCGGAATGGAACGCATTTTCTTCAAAGCTATTACAACAGGAGTTTAATAAAAAAGCTTTAATACTTACAGAAGGCAAGGTTGAAAATCACCTTTCCTTTATCAGTGATGGCATGGTACGGTTCTTTCTTTTTAAAGGAGAAGAAGAGATAACCTTTGATTTTGCATTTGCCGGCGAATTCCTTAGTGGTTATAGCTCTTTTATTACGCAAACACCGGCAAAATTCAATATCCAGGCACTCAGCAGTACAATCCTATGGCGCATCAGCTACCAGGACCTTCAAGAGATATACGCTACAACCAGCGTGGGCAACCGTATTGGCAGGCATGCAGCAAAACAGTTATTTTTATCTAAAACACAAAGGGAAATGGCTTTTTTAACACAGCGTGCCGAAGAGCGTTATCTTAGTCTGTTTACCGAACAGCCACAACTCCTGCAATTGATTCCAGGCAAGTACCTTGCCTCATACATCGGCATTACTCCCCAGGCACTCAGCCGTATCCGCAAGCGGATTTATTAACCCAGGTTCATTTTTTTGGCAAACATTTCGTTAGACCTTTGTGAAAAGAAAATGTTATGCCTGAAATTATTTTAATTATCGTATTTATAACCTCGTTACTGATCATCAAAGGATCAAAGGGAACTCTTGAAATAGCCCGGGCTGCCCGCATTGGAATGGCTGCCATGCTTGTGGTTACAGGGATTGCACACTTTGCCTTTACCAAAGGAATGACCATGATGTTGCCACCTTTCATACCTCAAAAAGAGTTGATTATCTACATCACAGGTATACTTGAATTTGCCGCTGCAGCTGGTATTCTTTTACCAGGCTTCAGGGTGATAACCGGTTGGTTGCTTATTACATTCTTTATATTGTTGCTACCCGCCAACATTTATGCCGCCTTGAACCATATTAATTTGAAAACGGCCGGCTACGATGGTGATGGCCCTGCGTACCTTTGGTTCAGGATACCTTTGCAGCTTTTCTTTATCGCCTGGGTTTATCTTTCTGTTATAAGTAATCGTAAAATCCGTTTTAAAAAGCCTGTAATGGCTTAGCAAAGCCCCCTTTAACATAATTGTCCTTCACTTATTTAGTGAAGGGCAATTATAAAACTATACGCCTGACATGAAGTCCATTGCCCTTTAACAAGTATCGGACGCAATCGATTTCGTAAATAAATACCTGAAAAAATAAGCATGTAATTGAATTGTGTATTAGCATTGTGTAAGCGACCACTCACTATCCATGTAAATCACGATGTGATGATCTATATAGCACTAAGCGATATAAACAGACCAGGCAATTTAAATTCATGCTACTATTAGGTATTGATATAGGCACTTCTTCAGTTAAGGTTTCTGTGGTTGACGCACAAACGCAACGAACAATTACTACGGTCCAATATCCGGAAACCGAACGGGAAATCAAATCGGTAAAACCGGGATGGGCAGAGCAGCATCCTATTCAATGGTGGAGTGATACCAAAGCTGCCATCATGAAAGCACATGCTGCCCAAGCCTATAATCCAAAAGATATCGTATCAATTGGTATTGCCTACCAGATGCATGGACTGGTTGTCGTAGACCATAGCCATAAGCCATTGAGGGATGCTATTATTTGGTGTGATAGCCGGGCAATAGATTATGGAGAAACAGCCTTCAACCAACTGGGTAAAAAGAAAGCACTATCATCACTACTTAATTCACCCGGAAATTTTACCGCATCAAAGCTAGCATGGGTAAAAGAAAATGAAAAAGATATTTATGATCGCATATATAAGATCATGCTACCGGGAGACTATATAGCCATGGAGCTTACCGGAAATATTACCACTACAGTATCAGCTCTTTCAGAAGGTATATTCTGGGATTTTAAACATAAACGTATTTCTACTGAACTCTTGTCCTGCTTTGGTTTTACAGAAGATGTAATACCGGATATTCACGATGTTTTCAGTAATCATGGTACCCTTTTAAAAAAAATAGCGGACGAACTGAATCTTTCAGAAGGGATACCTATTACCTACAAATCCGGTGACCAACCCAATAATGCACTTTCCCTAAATGTGATGAATCCGGGGGAGGTTGCAACAACAGCAGGCACAAGTGGCGTGATTTATGCTGTGACTGATAAATTACTCTATGATAAACGATCCCGTGTAAATACGTTCGCCCATGTAAACTATAAAAAGGATGAGCCCAGGTTAGGTGTACTACTTTGTATCAATGGAACAGGGATTATGACCCGTTGGGCCAGGGATATCATGGGCAATGGTCGTTCATATAAAGAGATGAATGAGCACGCAGATGCTATAGCTGTTGGGAGTAATGGCCTTTTATGTTTCCCCTTTGGGAATGGTGCAGAGCGTATGTTGGAAAATAAACTTTTAAACGCCCACTTTAACAACATAGACTTGAATATACATTCAGCAGCCCACATGTATAGGGCTGTAGGTGATGGTATAGCCTTTGCCTTTCGTTATGGCCTGGATATTATGCGTGATAACGGATTACAACCCAGTGTTGTGAAAGCTGGAAAGGCAAACATGTTTCTTAATGATGTGTTTTCCCGTGCATTTGTAAATGCAACAGGCCTGGCCCTGGAATTGTATCAGACAGAAGGCAGTACCGGCGCTGCACTTGGAGGAGGAATAGGAGCAGGCATCTACAAAAATTCAGAAGAGGCATTTATGCACCTCAGGTCTGTACAAACTCTGGAGCCTGGACGGGAGACTGATGCCTACGAAGGGATCTATCATAAGTGGTTGAACCAACTAAAAGAATATATTAAGAGAAGTGCTGCAACATAACTACCCTACTCTGTATAGTGATAAACAAAACAATTCTATTCAATAATTGATAATTTGATTATGCCCCAAACATCTGATTTTTTTAAAGGAATTCCACAAATAAAATTTGAAGGAAGAGAAAGTGATACCCCCCTTGCCTTTCGCTGGTATGATGAAAATCGTGTAGTTGCAGGGAAAACCATGAAGGATTGGATGCGTTTTGCATGTGCTTACTGGCATAGCTTTTGCGGCAATGGAAGCGATCCGTTCGGAGGGCCGACCCATATTTTCCCATGGGATCAAAAAGAAGATGCTATAGCGAGAGCCAAGGATAAAATGGACGCAGCATTTGAGTTCATCCATAAAATGAATATACCCTATTACTGCTTTCATGATGTGGATATAGTAGACTATACCGATAATATTACAGAGAATGAACGCAGGCTACAGACTATGGTAGATTATGCTAAAGAAAAACAAGCTGCCAGTGGCGTAAAGCTACTATGGGGCACTGCTAATCTTTTCAGCCACAGACGATATATGAACGGTGCTTCCACCAATCCTGATTTTCATGTATTGGCACATGGCGGAGCGCAGGTAAAGGCAGCGCTTGATGCTACCATTGCATTGGATGGTGAAAATTATGTTTTCTGGGGCGGAAGAGAAGGCTATATGTCTCTTTTAAACACGGACATGAAACGGGAGCAGGAGCATCTGGCCCGCTTTTTGCATACTGCTAAAGATTACGCCCGCCGCCAGGGCTTCAAAGGCACGTTTTTTATAGAACCCAAACCTTGTGAACCTTCCAAGCACCAGTATGATTATGATGCCGCAACCGTTATCGGCTTTCTGAGGCAATATGATCTGCTTGGAGATTTTAAACTGAACCTGGAAGTAAATCATGCAACTCTTGCCGGGCATACTTTTCAGCACGAGCTACAAGTTGCAGCAGATGCAGGTATGCTTGGTTCAATTGATGCCAACAGAGGTGATTACCAGAATGGCTGGGATACAGACCAGTTTCCTATTGACCTTTATGAGCTTACCGAATCAATGCTGATCATTATGGAAAATGGTGGTTTGGACGGAGGCGGTATCAACTTTGATGCTAAAATACGTAGAAACTCAACAGATCCCGCAGACTTGTTTTATGCTCACATTGGCGGCATGGATAACTTCGCGAGAGCATTGATAACTGCAGATAATATCCTGCAAAAATCAGACTATAAAAAAATCAGGAAAGATCGTTATGCATCATTCGATAGCGGTCAGGGCGCTGCATTTGAACAAGGCAAGTTAAGTCTTGAAGATCTTAGAGACTATGCTACCCAAAATGGTGAACCTGTTGTTAGTAGTGGGCGCCAGGAGTACCTGGAAAATATCATTAACCGATATCTTTAATTCTGCATGCCCGACTGAAGTAATTTCAGCCGGGCTTTTCTTTAATATTTTCAGGACACATCCTTATGGCTTTTATCAATACAACATCCAACATACAACCCGGTGTTATAAAAGGCAATGCATTTTACATTTCCATGTTGACATTAGTGGCCACCTTAGGCGGATTGCTTTTCGGGTATGACACTGCAGTGGTTAATGGTGCGGAAAAATCATTGGTAGCCTTTTTCATTTCCGGCATGCTGGTTCCGGAACATTTCGACTCTATCGCCCTTCCGCTAATCAGGCAATATCACCTGTTATTGATTGTTATTCTTTATGTGATCGCACTGATTATTTGCGGGCAGATCTTTAAGTTATCCGGCAGAGTAAAAGGTTTTATAATCAATGCCGTTATTTTAATAGTGCTTTCTTTCTGGGCATATCGTTTTATTAGCGGGGCCATATTATCAGATACAAATTGGCTTAAGGATAAAGCGGATGCTATAAAGGGCTTTGTTGTAAGCAGCGCCCTTATTGGTTGTATTATAGGCGGTGCTTCTGCCGGCTGGATATCCAGCAGAATAGGACGCCGAAACGGTTTGTTTATAGCTGCTACAGCATTTCTTATTTCAGCAATAGGGGCCTGGCATCCGGAAGCTTTCAATTTCTTTGGAGTACTTGATGTTTACTCTTTTACCATCTACCGTATTATTGGTGGTATAGGTGTGGGCATAGCATCTATGATATCCCCGATGTATATAGCCGAAATAGCTCCGGCCAATGTGCGGGGGAAGCTGGTATCTTTCAATCAATTTGCAATTATATTTGGTATGCTGGTCATCTTTTTTGTGAACTACATCATTGCCGGTCGTGGAGATGAGCTCTGGTTGAATACTGAAGGATGGCGTTGGATGTTCTTCTCAGGGGCTATACCTGCGGCTATCTTTTTCCTGATGCTTTTCTTTGTGCCGGAAACACCTCGCTACCTGGTTATGAAGGGAAAGGATGACAAGGCATTGGCTGTGCTTAGAAAAATCGGCGGAGCTGAAGGTGCGGAATTGGTTCTGGCCAATATTAAATCTACCCTATATGAAGTAAACGCGCCCTGGCTTTCTTATGGCATTAAGGTGATCCTTATTGGTGTTGCGCTTTCCGTGTTTCAGCAATTTGTAGGGATCAATGTAGTGCTGTACTATGCCGGAAATATTTTCAGGGATATGGGTGCCAGTACTGATTCTTCTTTATTGCAGACTATTATTGTAGGGATAGTTAACCTGGTATTTACCGTAGTAGCTATTTTCACGGTGGATAGATTTGGACGAAAATCTTTAATGATCATAGGCTCTATCGGCATGGGCGTGAGCATGCTGGCACTTGGCTGTACTTTTTATTTTAACCAGGTAGGTATACTGGCATTGTTACTGATGCTGGTATATACGGCGGCATTTGCCATGAGCTGGGGGCCGGTATGCTGGGTGTTGCTTGCAGAGATATTTCCCAATAGTATCCGTTCTGCCATGTCCGTTGCAGTAGCTGCCCAGTGGACGGCCAACTGGATTGTTTCTTTCACCTTCCCTATGATGAATGACAACCAGTTTCTAACCCTGAAATTCAACCATGGTTTCTCTTATTGGATCTATAGTACCATGGCTATATTGTCTGCAATATTTATATGGAAGTTTGTACCGGAAACAAAAGGTAAGACGCTGGAAGAGATAGAAAAATTGTGGAAGAAATAAGTTGAAAGATTGCATCGATACCAAAGCATCCCGATATTATATTGAAAGCCACATTTTAAGATAGTAAAGTTGCCAATTTTTAAAAGCCGATAACTTTCACGATAAATAATCTCAGAATTAAAACCGGTGATGGTTGGTTCGTCACAAAAACAAAAGTGGTCTTCAACTAAAAAGCTGAAGACCACTTTGCTACTACTTTAAAACCTTATTTCTTCGGCGCTTTTTTGTTCGCATTATAAGAATCGAACAAAGGTTGCAATGCTGAAAAAATATGGCTTAAGTCATTGGGATTTAAAGTTGCCGGATTGCCTGAATGGCAGGTAAAACATGAAGTAGAAGCCGTTTGGAAATAAGTTTCCATGGTAGTATTGGCCAATACGCTGGTGCCTATCGCTACACCGGCAGTAGTATCTGAACCATAGCTAGCTCCTTTAGGTGGTGCTCCGCCATTAGTCCAGGTAGCTCCTATAAGCAGGTAGTTCTTCCGTACATCATTACCCACCAACATACTTAGTATGTTATTATTGATGGAAATAACTTCGCTGTTTGAAGCGGCAGAGCTTCCATCTTCCTGGTTGGTAACAGAATCCATTGCACTACCCCATGGATAAGACATCAATGTATTGCTTGCACTTATTGTAAAACCATTGTGTGCATTGATAGTATCTCCTGCATTGCGCATGTGTGATACATTATACGGTGTGTCAGCTGCATTGGTATTAAACAACCAATTTGTTCCCTGATCTTGTGGTACTGTTTTAACATTGCTGTCCACATCAACATAGGAATAGGCAGCATTTGGTGTATTATTTTTTTGTTCAAATGTAGCCCAGACCATTTCCGGATGACCTGCCACACTACCCACTATATGCATGCCTACCATAGCCATTTTCGTAACTTTCTCTCCTATAGGTATCCATTGTTGGGGATTACTGGTATCATATACAGGAATAGAGGCATTCACGGTTACATAATTGCCGGGATCAGAAAGACTGCTCGCTTCTACCCATGATGTTTTGATTTCCATTGCAAGGGCGTTGGAGTCAGGTAAGGTAGCGCCGTTGGCACGGGCTATAGCGCATATACTATCCCGGGCACCAGCAGTAGTAGGAAATTCACCACTGTTCAATTGTCCGTTTTTTGTTCCGGTAAGGTAATAAGCATACACATCGTTTACAAAAGAAAGATAATACACTAATGAACCATTTCTGGACATCAGCGCATCACCTGTAGCCTGTCCTTCTTCTGATTCTATTATATTGCCTGCTCCGTCAAGAAAAATGAATTCCTTGCCTAATTGAAAGCGCTGCACGATGTGCTGGCCGCGGTACTTAGATTGTATTATAGCTTTAGGGTGCTGGATTGGCTTCCCGACTTTATCCATAAAAACAATTCCACCCTTAGCATCTTTCTGTACGTGATCTACTTCGACAGATGCCCCGGCATTATTCTGTACCATGGCTTTGAGATTTGCTGCAGGAGCAGATGGTTCTATCTCAAACAATCTCCCCAGCTTGTCCTTGATCACCGGTAAACGATTGGGACCATTTTTCTGCAGGCCGCTAGTCATCTTCAAAGGTGTATTTGAAAGGTGTGGAATCAGTTCACGTTGGTCTGATGAATTTTCAGGTGATACTGTATAAAACACAGGCGATTCCAATACGATCCCGTTCTGACCGTAAGCACCGGAAGAAGGCGACGTAAGCCATAAGAACATCCGTTCAGACCATTGATAAAAATCACAATTGTTTTGATGCGGAAAGGTGACACTGTTTGCTGGTGTTACCATACCATTTTCAGTAGCCGTACCACTGGCAAACCAACTATTGAAGGTCGCCTGGTCTACCGTGCAGGAAGGCAATACATCTTGTGGAAGTGATGTGCTTTGTGTCTTCATGGCAGCAGCATCCGATGATTTAGATTCCGGAGCGCCACATCTCCATAAAGCAATCCCTGACAGGATAATAGCAGCTGAAACCTTAATTGAATTTCTCATAATTTACAATTGAATTGTGAAAGTTTTGGGTTTGGATGGTTATTAATTGTTTGTAAAAAAATAAGCGAAAGCAAGCAAATGCATGGAAACATTCCGAACAGTAGCTTCAGTAAGAAATAGCACGAAAGAAAGGATCAGCTGAATCTACCGTAACATACCTGATTTAACAATGTTCTCTTTATCAAATTCATAAGAACGTGACAGTAACCATATGGCAACAATGAGAGAAATGTCTTTGGCCGGGAGAGGAGGCACACCGATGGGTTGATAAAATGTTTAAAGTGCATAGTTGTAAAGCATTAGTGTTTGGTGCGTCAAAGATTGGCAATTCTTTTCATACATGCAACCCCACAATCGTCCCCCCTCTTAAAAGGGTTGTTTTTTTCTTTTAAAATATCTTATCATTGAAGATTGAATTGCCCTTTATTATCTATGGAAAAAGATCTTTTGGAACGCACCGTTGCCTTCATTCATTCGATAGGCATTCCCGTGGAATACCGATCTCTGAATGAGGATACTTTTCTGCCCGGCATATTGATCGACAATGGAAGTATTATCATTGATCTGCAACAACTGAAATATCCTGGCGACCTATTACATGAGGCCGGCCATATCGCTTGTGTGCCAACTGCTGACCGGGCCGGGTTGACGGCAATATCAATAGGCCAAAGGGAACATCATGCAGCAGAAGAAATGATGGCAATAGCCTGGTCTTTTGCGGCATGTAAATACTTAGCCATAGATCCTTACTTTGTTTTTCATGAGGAAGGATACCAGGGAGGAGGTAAAGCAATTGCGGATCAGTTTGAAGAAGGAAAATATTTTGGTGTACCCATGCTACAATGGGCAGGTATGACAGCAGAGCCGCGCCTGGCTGAAAAGCTGGATCGCCCGGCCTACCCCGCTATGGTTAAGTGGTTAAGGAATTAATAGAAGATAAAAATAAAGAAATTTCAATACCTCCATGCCCATATGGGGTACTACAATGGACTAATTGTGAACAGACCATAATATTAAGTATTGTTCAAAGAACAAAGAGTTGCAAGTGAAATATTTACTTCATCATTACTCCGCATCGATCAACCCCATTTGTATCGCTGCTTTCACAAGTCCTATGGTATTATTGACTGCCAATTTTTTTTGAAGGTTGAAGCGATGTGTTTCTACGGTACGCAAGCTTAAGAATAATTGATCGGCTATTTGCTGGCTGGTATATTCTCCTACAATTAATTTTAGAATCTCCTTTTCCCTGTGTGTAAGATTAGGCGATTTTCCTGTAGCGAGTTTACGATAGTGCATTACATTATAAAGCATTTTTTCTTTCAATGATGGCTCAATGTATTCATGCCCATCATACACCTGCTTAATAGCATAAACCAGCGAGGCTTTATCTGTATTTTTCAGCGCATAACCTTTGCAACCTTCACGCATCATGGATCGTACATGTATAGGTGCATCGAGGCTTGTAAGCGCAATGATCCGTATTCCAGGATATACCTGACGTATATGTGTTGCCAATTCAGTACCCTTTCTGTCAGGCAGTAAAACATCCAGCAACAGAACATCTGGTTGGTGCTCTTTAAGCCCTTCCAACAAGCCCTCTCCAGTAGTATAAGTAGCGGTTACTTCCATATGCGGAACATTGTACAACATATTTTGTAATCCTGCAATTGCAAGTGGATGATCGTCTGTAATAACTATTTTAATAGACATATTGTATTAAGGCGCTTGAAGATTCTATTACTTTTTGTTTATCAACATCCTCACAAAATAAAGTAATTCTTTTTTCAGCTTATGAGTTTATCACCTGCTATTTCTATGTAAACCGTTGTACCATTGCCAGGGCGACTTTCTATATCTATATGTCCCTTTAATGCACATATCCTGGCTCTGATATTTTTAAGGCCAATCCCTTCACCTGGCTTGTTAGCTACATCAAAGCCTTTGCCATTATCCTCAACAGTAATATTCAATATTCCTTCTGCATAACTCAATTGTATCAATATCTGTGTAGCTGCCGCATGCTTCATCACGTTTTGCAAAAGTTCCTGAACAATACGATATAAGGACAATTCCCATTCCGGAAGAAAACGGGGGAGATCTACATATTGCTGGTAATCTATGTGAATGCCGGAGCTTTGTTGCAGGTCTTTGCAGAAATAATAAATGGCTTCGGATAACCCACTTTCAAGCAACACATCGGGCATAAGGTTATGTGCGGTTTTTCTAAGTGCATGGGTAGCATCGTCCAGGTGCTTTATTATCCTGGTAAAGTCTTTAGCTCCGTTCAGGCCTGGATGTTGCTCAGGCAGCACACTCAGGTTCATCTTTACGGCAGAAAACTGTACTACAATGCCATCGTGCAATTCGCGTGCAAGCCTTACCCGTTCTTCTTCTTCACCTTGTCTTTGAGCCTTCAATTGCATGATCTCCTGCTCCTGATTTAGGTTTTCTATTTGCTTGGTTTGTAAACGTTGCTTGTGCATATTGGCACGGTAAGATACTACCAATAAAACAATAAGCAATAAGGTACCGGCCGATATACCGGCAATCCAGGTGTTCTTTTTTTGCAGGTTGCTCTGCTGCTGCGTGAGCTGTAATTTCTTTTGAACAAGCTCCTTGTCTTTTTCGGAGGTACGGTACTTTACCTCCAATTGGTTTACCGTTTTTATGTTATTTTCATTAAGCAGGCTATCTCTTAAATCAGCGTAGCGTTTTTGATATTCATAAGCTAACTGAGACTTATGAAGTTTATCATAATTCATGGCCAATGTATAATAAATGGTTAGCTTTTCGGAGCGCAAACCTTGCTGTTGGCATATGCTTAAAGCCTTAAGATAATATGCTATTGACTTACCGTACTTTCCCTTTTTGAAATAAACGCCTCCTATGCCTTGCTGCAAAGAAGAGTTACTTTCGGCACTCGTTTTGTCTGCTGCTACAGCATTTTCAAAATAAGTCATAGCCTTTTCTAAACTGTCTCTAAATAGAAGAACTCTTCCCATACCGTAATACGTATTCTGCAAATTTCGGGATTGGCCTTGTTTCTTATAAAGCGGGAGTACTATATTCCAATAATACAATGAAGAATCTATATTGACAGTCTGGAAAGCAGCGCCGATATTTTGATATATCTGTGCCCGCATGATGGAATCTTTAAGCTGAACAGCTAATGGCAATGCTTTCCGGGAATAATAAAGCGATTGGTCCGGTTGCTCCATAATAGATAATAGCCCGCCCAGATTAGCATAAAGGATCAGGAACATTGCCGGAGATTTAATGTTCTTTTTATTCATCTCCTCCAAAGAGCGATAATAATAATGTATGGCGGAATCGTTGTTGCCTTGTATAGTATGAATTACAGCAAGCCCATTATAGTATTGGGTTGACAGCATTTTATATTTATCTGGTTTAATGCAATAGGGTCCTGCTTCACAAAGGATTTTTTTACTTTGCACATATTCCTTTTTATCCATTAAGCATAAACTTACGCCCAGCAACGAGCGCCCTATTCCTTCCTTATAACCTATTTGCCGGCTCATCTTCAGCGCATCTTTCAATAATGACATGGCACTGTCCACATTGCTTTTCTTTAGAAATATGGATTGTTTGATGAGTTTTGACACTTGTGCAGAATCGCCCGTAGTGATGCGCATACCTTCCTGTCCGGTCGCAATAAATGCGACTGTAAGCAACAGACTGAAAAGCAAAATTCTAGCACAATTTCCCATAAATATCACCAACCTTTTTATCCTATAATGCTTACGTAGTTCTACGTAATTTATAAAGAATACGTAGCCCTTTTTACGCAACGCCTTTAAAACTAAAATAAATTTGTTAGGAACACAACACCATACTACACCTTATTATTGGCTTAGACGGCCCAAAACCAGGAAACGACCAATATTCCTTCAAAATAGTTTTAATCAAGAAATCAATTATCCAGGCATGAAGCAAATTTTAGGGACTGCATTAATGTTTTTATGCTCATTTTCTATTTCAAAAGCACAGTATGGTTGGAATCTGAAGGAGAACAGCGTTTGGACATTTGCACCGGAAAGCGGTTTAGATTTTAATATCGGCTCTCCAGCGCCCACTGTTATCTCTTCGGAACTGCAGTGGAGTGGCAGTCTATCCGAATCATTTGCATCAGTTGCTGATAAAAATGGGCAGTTATTATTCTATACCAATACAGATACTATCTGGGACCGGAACCACAATCCCATGCCTGATGGAGTTATAGGTGGATTGTCTGGTATCACTCCCAGTAATGAAGGTTCCCTTTCATGGAATACCAGCCAGGGAGTATTGATTCTTCCGGTGCTTAATCATCCCGATCGCTACTACCTTTTCGCTCTTAATGGCTCTATGGATGTTTGTCTTTTCTGGACACCTATTAGTCACAAGCTAATGTATTCGGTAATAGATATGAGCCTCAACGGTGGATTGGGAGATGTAGTGCCTGGTATGAAAAATTTACCGGCTGATTCTGCGCTTGGTGGCATGATGACTGCTGTGCCTGGCAATGATTGCAATATCTGGTTGTTAACGCATGATAGAGATAACCCTGTTTATAAGGCTTATGAGATCACTGTAAATGGCCTCAACACTACACCAGTACTTTCTACCACCGGACATTTCACCGGTGACTGGGCCAATAAATGGGGAGAGATGTGGTCTAGTCCTGACCGCCAGCATATCGCTTTTTCCACAACCATAAACAACTCACAAGGCACTGGTTTAGATGTTTACGGAGGTGTTGAGGTTTGTGATTTTAATCCTTCAACAGGTATTGTTTCCAATGCGCAAATAGTAAGCGATTCTTTCCTTATTGGTATGGTAGGCCCACCTTACAGCGTTTGCTTTTCCCCTGATAACAGTAAACTGTTTTATGTTTTAGTAGATAATATTTACCAGGTCGACCTTACCCTCCCTACTACCACAGCAATAATTAGCTCCGCTACAATGATCAGCGATACGGCTCTGACAGGAAATGGCGGAAATCCTGTACTAAGATTGGGGATGGACGGAAAAATATATGCACCAACATACCCACCGGATGAAGTCAATGGTAATTATCAATCTTACCTTTGCCGTATCAATAACCCAAACCTGGCTGGTGCTGCCAGCAACTTTG
>JBAZWL010000023.1:0-44481 GCA_041660405.1 Taibaiella sp.
TAGTGTCCAACGGTGCTTATAAAATCAATGTTGCTTTGGCAGGTAATGCTACTACTTTAAACAATACTACTGCAGGTGTAAGTGGCATCACAGCTATCCCTGTAGATAAAATATACCTTGCTGTTTCTAACCCACGCCAGATCATTTCAGGCTCTACAGCACCAAGTGCTACTTTCCAGACTACCGGTCAGAACCTGATCAATACCAATACCAGCCTTATTGCTACTCCTGCCAGTGCAGGTAACGGTACAGCAGGTACTTCAGGTACACAATATGATGTTACTTACACACTGGCAAACTATGCTAACGTAGCAAGTCTTGCAGTAGGTACATTCACCGGTACTGTAGTGTACACTATTACTGATCTTTAATAATCAATGCAGTAAAAATCCACGCACTTTTTTGAGATATTGTTTGATAATAAAAATATTAAGTAGTATCTCAAAAAAATCGAGGATTTAAGTAAAAAATTGATTTTAAGTTCTTTATGTAATTTCTGATTTTTTTCCTTTTGTTAACAAATCGTTTTGTATTAATAAAAGGGAAATTTTGGAAAAAAATTATATCAAATACTATCTTTTTTGAGGTTTTATTATTAGCTTTAGTTTGAGCAGAAAGTGAAACACTTTCTGATTCATACCAAACGACTAAAACCGCTTAGAAGATGAAAAGGATTTTTCTTTTTATGGTAGGCCTGATTTTTTTTGCACTGCCTCATTTACTGTTTGCTCAGCCTAATAGTGCTTCAGTAAGGCTTAATATTGTTCTTTCACAGGTACAAAGTCTTACCGTTAACGAATCACAAAGCCAGGTAGATCTCAACTTTTCCCGGAAAGAAGATTTTAAAAACGGAGTAAATGTCAATGAGCGCAATCATCTTAACGTGTTTAGTTCGGGTCGGTTTGTGGTAAAGGTGAGTACTCAAGGCAATTTTATTGGTACAGATAATAAAACAATTCCGGCATCAACAGTTGCAATCACACCAATGGCAACCGGAGGTGTAACACAAATACCAGGAATGGTTACCGGAAACCAGGTGAAACTTTCTCCAAGAGAAGCTAAAACCATTATCAAATCACCCACACATGGTACTATTGCCACATCTTTTGATGTGATGTATCATGCATCAGGAACAGGATACGCCATGCTGGACAATGGTACTTACAGCGGAACTGTAGTATATACCATAGAAGTAGAATAAGTATATTTCGTTTACTCAATATAATTCAGTATCCAGTAATTCTCATTGAACCAAAACATAACCAAACCAATGCCGTGTCGCAAGTATAACAACTTTGTGGCCGGAATGGAAAGCTATTATGAAGAACCAGATTTTAAAAGCCTGCCTTATCGCCACTATAATTTTCTTAGGCTATATTCAGGTAAACGCACAGGCAGGAATCACTGCATCTCCCACAAGACTTTACTTCAAGCCAGGTAACAAACAGGAACAAACTGTAATGGTTACTAACCCACATAAAGACAAAGCGCTTGAAGTGGGCGTTGCTATAAGCGATTGGGGGTATGATTCTCTTGGAAATAATTTATCTTATGAAGCAGGCACGCTTCCTTTTTCCTGTGCTAAGAATGTAAAGGTTTTACCAGGGTCTTATTTTACCCTTTCTCCGGGTGAGACTAAAGAATTGAGTATAACAGTAGCAGGTGTGCCGGATGATAAAAATATTCCGGTAAGAACAGCTATGCTATATCTCACACAGCTTAATCCTGGAGATGCCAAAGCTGAAAACGGTGCCGCCATTAAAGTAACAGTACGCATGGGTATTAAGATATATTATACCACAAATGCTACCGGTAAACCTAATGTAGAGATCAGCAATTTTATTACCCGACAGGAAGAAGGTAAAATTAATGGCATGAAGCTATACGTGGATAATAACGGTGATATGTGGTTGAATGGAAATATCCATTACGATTTGCTTAATAAAGAAACAGGAAAAAAATACAAGATTCCAGCTATTGAATTCTATTCTTTGCCAGGCGATAAAAGAATGTTTGAAAGTGAACTGCCACCTACAATGGAAAAAGGAAAATATACTGCTACAGCAATTGTGAATTATGGCAGCAATGATGAATTGAAAATTGCTGAACTGGATTTCACTTATTAATTCCCATAGATAAATTTTCAGCAGAAATTGAATAATTTTTATAAACTGTATTACCCGATGCTTTGCAAAATAACTTTTTGCATCCTGCTTTTTATTGTACCGGTTGCGCATCAGGTAAAGGCACAAACTATAACTGCCGGTGGACAAAGTTATATGTCCATAGGGGATACTTCTATACTTGTAAATGGAGCCACATTTACAAACAACATGAGAGTACAATTTAATGGTGGAAGCAATACTGTGCCTAATTGGAAACTTACTGTTCAACCGCTTACAGCCTACTTTACAGCACAGCAAAGCAGTGCTGGTGACGTCGCCCAATTTGGCTATGGACCTAATTGGCCTATTCAATATTTTTCTATGAAATTGAATCCGGGAGCTTCTCAGAATTCATGGAGTAATCCTAATTCTGTAAGTGCTATAGGTGCTGTTACTACCGTAGTACCTTTATCTTCTTCGGAAATTACGCTTGTAGAAAAATCAGACTACAAGATCATAGCGAGCGATTATTTTGCCTTATCATACGACCTTATTCTAAACGGAAGTCGCCAGCTGTTAAACTTGCATCGTGATAACTATGTTGTAGTGATGCGTTTTAGATTGTACAGTAATTCCGGGACTTTAATAAGCCAGATGGACTATAGTCATCAGATTGGTTTGTGGCCGGGATGGATGCATCTTCCGCAATCCACTACCCCTCAAATATCGAATGGAATTCTGTTGCAAAATGGAGGCAATAATGTTACGCTTAATTTTGGAGCAAGCGCAGCAGCTTATGCGACCGGTGTTGAATCTATTTTAAATAACAGCCTACAGGTTTCTTCATCTGATGGGCAATACCAGGTTAAGGTTCAGACTTTGTCCAACTATTTTACCAGATCAGGTGCAACCTCAACGGTACCTGTATCTAAAGTTCAACTAACCGCAACGCCGGTGAGCTCATCCGTGGTCAGCACATTTAATCCTGTAAATCTTTCCACCACTTCAAATACCTTAATTACAAATAACGGATCAGCAGGGGTTGTGAATAATTATAACCTCAAATACAGCACCAAGCAAAACAGCAATCAGAATGCTTTCATGAACATTGCCGAAGGTAATTATGAAACGCAGATCACCTTTATTATGAATCCCCTTTAATCGCTAATATTTTCAATTTACCATGTCCGTGCCTTGCCTCAAAAAGGTGGCTTCATTGCATTTCCTTTTGCCATTACTATTCATGTGTTTCATAGCTCCGAAGAGTTATGCACAGGAGCGTGGCAAAGTAAGAGTGCAGTTGATGGACAGCATCCTGGATGTAAGCAATGAAGAGCTAAAGGACGTAACAATCAAAATTGAAAATCAGGGAACGGAAACCTTTCGCGGAACATTGCACCTATACTGTGGTAAAGGAGCGAAAGTAGCCACCAAACAAGATGTACCTGTGGTGGTGGAAGCCGGGAAAAGCCTTTTTATACCGGCAAAAGTTTATATAGGTGCTACTACACTTGAAGGCAATATTCCTTATAGTGCGCAGCTTTTTGATGTGCGCAACACACGTATTGGCGAAGCTTTCGCAAAATTACACCTTGTTGCCAGCCGAAACATGCGGGCCTCACTTAACGAACATGAACTTATCATGCATTCGGTAGGAAGCACGTTACAGGTACCTGTGCTGGTGAGTAACAGAGGTAACAAAACGCAGGAAGTAAACATTGTTATCTCTTACCCTGTGGAGTTGCAAGATAAAACCAACAGGTCTGTTAAGCTGGAAGTACCACCTTTTAAAGATACACTCATCTACTTTAGCCGGAAGGTGAGCCGTAGTATGATGAACATGGAATACCTTGATATTTCTGTTTATGGGGTGTACAACAGTGGTGATTATTTTGGCATTACATCTGCTTCAATTCAAAGCCTGAAAAGCTTTAAAAAATTCGGAAGAAGAAGAGCTAATAGTTCGTCGCAGTCGACGACCAACTTCGTCTCCATCGGAACACAAAATTCATTCACAGATAATCAATCTTACTTTCTGCAGACCAAAGGCAACTACGCAATCAGGAACGGGAATGTGTCCTTTAGCTTCAATATGTTTAAATGGAAAGCACAAGGCATGCCTACATTGATTAACGATACCTGGCTTGGATTTGAATATAAAGGTATAGGTATAAAAGTAGGAAACATAACACAAAACGGAGAGTTGAGTTATAATGGAAGAGGAGCTGAAATGTACTACTACACTGATTCTTCCAGGCGTAATAAAATATATGCCGGCTATCTTGATAAATCGTTTAATCTGATTAATAGCCAATATGGCAATGCCAGCTATGGCAGGGCAGCCTGGGCCGGAATGATTCAGCAATATGGGGATGTGAGGAATAATACTTCCGTTTCTTACGATGAAGATAATTTTGTACAGTCCAAAAGTGTGCTTGTTGTGAACGAAGCAACTATGCAAATGAGCGACTTGTTTTTTGCTGGTGTGAAAGCAGGCTTAGCCAGTAGTGCATCTTCCGGTGAACAGAAAGAGAAACATGAATCCTTTAGCGCTGGTGCAAGTTTCAATGGCAATATTTCAAAATCATTATCTGTAAGCAGTGATAATGTTTATGCTTCGGGTTATTACCCCGGGACAAGAAGAGGCACACTTTCCCTCAACGAAAAAATTAACCTCAGGTTAGATAAAACAACACTTAGTGCCGGGTACATGTATAATTATATGAATCCCAAGTATTTCCTTATCGGAGGCACTACTTTCAGAAATGATAGCAAGAGCCAAACGGCGGATATATCGGCTGCAAGGTCGTTTGGTGGATTTAGCCTTTCCATTGCCCCACAATATTACCAGGAAGAAGGTAACTGGTATCTGGGTGGAAACGTTACACGGGGAAGTATGAAATCTTTTCGTTTAAGCACTTCAGCTTCTTATGCTAATGTTGCTATCAGGCAAAATGTTTTGTTACGTATGGACGTTGGCCAGTACACTACAAACTTTAATACAAAAAGCAAATGGCAGTTCAGAGCCAACTTTTCTTATAGCTTTAATTTTTTCCGTCTTACTGCTAATGTACAACGGGGTAATTTTTATTTATCGGAAGCTTTCCAGGAATATGCTGGTGGACAAAGTAAGTTACGGGTAAATATTTCGCCTTCAGTAACCGGTAGTTTTTTTAATAATAGATTGAAAGCTGATGCAGGTTTAACCTACTATAAGGACTTCTTTGTAAGCAGCGTATTATACAATGCCAGCCTGAATTGTAATCTCGGAACTACGAGAGTGTTTGCTTCTATGCAGTATAATACTTTTGCGTCCTCTTCTACATACCGTAATCTTCAATTTGGTCTTACACAACTTTTGCCACAGTCGGGTAAAAGCGCGTTAAACAATAAAGGGGAGATAGATCTGTTTGTATTCTATGATCTTAACGGTAACGGAAGCTACGACGGTAAAGATTCCGTTGCTGGTGGCTATCTTGCATCTGTCGGAAAAATATTGTTGATAACCAATAAAGCCGGACGTATTGTTTACAGCAAATTACCGGCTGCAGATTACAGAATATTTTTCCCTACTCAGAAAGGTTGGTATGGACCAGATCAGTTTGTAGTATTGAAGGATAGAGAAGAAGTGAGCTTACAGATTCCATTAAGGCAAACGGGTACAGTATCCGGTAAAATTGCGTATGAGTTTGATGAGTTACTTAGCTACTCCACTTTGAAAGAACTTGCCGGACAAACCATAACAGCTACTAACGAAGAAGGTAAAACATTTGAAGGAAAGACAGATGATAACGGGCAATTCATGTTATATCTTCCAACTGGAAAATACACCGTGACCGTAAGTAGTGCATCTTCTCAGATAGCTGTAATCCCTATTGGAAATAATCATCAGCCATTGGTAGTGAAACCGGGAGAGATCATTAATGGGGTAGATTTTACCTTGAAAGTAAAGCAGCGAAAAATAGAGATTAAAAAATTCGGACAAAATTAAAATCAGAGCCACTATTATAATGACTCCGATTTTTTATAACTGAATTTCTAAAATTACTTTTCCAGATCGGCGTAGTTCTTCTTTATTACATCCCAATATTCTTTGCCATAACTTACCAATATTTCTCCACCGGCAGGTATTGGTTTGGTTGATTCAATAAACACTTTTAGCCCTTCTTCCACATACACGCAATTGTTCAAAAGGCCTTTTATTTTTTTCATTCCCCTGGCGTCATTTGCATACCTGCCCAAAGATTTTTTACGCTTCGAAGCATCAATCACGTTATCGTCAGACATGTAATAGATGTATGCATTTAAGCCTTCCTGGTGGTCAGCATTTTCCCAGGTACTTACCTTTCCGGTATATTGAATAATTCTGGCTCCTTTAGGAATAGCTACATGGGTAAATAATCCTTGTCCTGCACCTGGAATAGTGGATTCCTGTACAAAAAGTTGTTTTTCTAGTGATGGCATGAATTGCGCTGTATAATTATAAATGAAATCTTTATTGCTCTTCTTCTGGTATTTCGGCTACGCGTCCTATCTGCCCATCGTCCAGTCTTACTTTTATTCCCCGGGAATGAATAGGTGATGATGTAAGAATATCTTTTACAAACCCATAAGTTATCTTACCACTTCGCTGATCTTTTTTAAGTATGATACCTACCTCCAATCCGGCGTAAATATCCTTTCTGTTTGTTCCGTCTTTACTCATTAAAGTTTAAGATAAGGCAGCAAAGATAGTATGCTGGCTGTATCTACCAAAACTTGAAAGAAATAAGTGTAATTCCAAACAATCATGCATATAAAACTGTTTAGCATAAACACACAACAATAACATTTATTATGTCTGTAAACAGGTTAAAAAGATCACAGGAATTGAATGTTCCATTAGCAGAACGTACATTATCTATTATTACAGGTGGACTGTTATTACTACAAGCCTTCAGACCGAAGAAGGGTTTCGGCTGGTTTAGTGCATTAAGTGCCGGCTATATGTTGTATCGTGGTTACACCGGATATTGCCCTTTATATAAAGCACTGGATAAGCCAAAGCTGGACAACCCGGTTAAAAATCTGAATATCAGAGTTACGATGTTCATCAATAAGCCCAGAAAAGACGTTTATACTTACTGGAGAAATTTTGAGAACCTGCCTTTATTTATGACCCACTTGGAAAAGGTAACTAATCTTTCTGCTGATGAATCTCATTGGAAGGCAAAAGTACCTGGAAATATTGCGACTATAGAATGGGATGCTAAGATTGTAAAAGAGGTACCAGGCGAACTAATTGCCTGGCAATCTTTATCTAACAGCACTATTCAGAACGCCGGAAAAGTAGAATTCAGCGATGCGGGGAAAAAAGCCACAGAAGTAAATGTGGTCATTTCTTATATCGCACCATTAGGGCTTGCAGGCAATGCTGTAATGCAATTATTCAACAATAAAGTGGAGAAATTAATAGCATCTGATATCATGAATTTCAAGCAACATTTTGAAGACATAAAAGTGAGTCCGGAATCTTAATCTTTTAACAGAATGATCCGAACAATTTCTGTTATTTATCCGTTCTATGCAAAACGACTTTACGATGAACTACAAAAAAGCAATTACCGACCGTTTTCAAAGTAGAACAAGGCATACATCCGCATCTACGGTAGCTCTCGCACTCGTAGGTGGTATAGCAGTAGGTGCTATTGTAAGCCTGTTATTTGCTCCGCAAAAAGGAGAAGACACCAGGAACATGATTGCAGATAAAACGCGTGACCTTACTGATGGTGTAAAAGAAAAATTCAGAGCGATCAGAAACAAAGCACAGATGCATGGTAAAGAAATGGCTGATCAGATGCACAGTAATTACAATTCCGTAAAGAATGGCGCAAGTTCTGAAAGTTAATTTCAGAGCAGCTTTTCTTTATCTTTTGTATGATAAGTGAGCAGGAGATCCTTCGGGGATCTCCTTTTTATTAAGTAACTAATTTATAACACGCACTTATAAACTGTAATGTATAGCCGGGTGTATTTATTGCGAAGCCATTTGATATCTATCACTTAATGATGAAAATCGAGCATTTTGCGGCATGATAAGTACTTACGCCAAATTTTAAAATTTCTACAAAATCAGGGAAAGAAATAAAATTGGCTTGAAAGCAATGTATATTTACAAACCAAAAACACAAAACTATGCAGGAAAATCAAATATACATCCCCGGATTTTCTGTAAACAGATTAGCTTCATTGCTGGGTTTGTCTGAAGACGAATTTTCTCGTCTCAGCCACAGTGGAATCAGAGACCTGACAGATAGTTATGGTGTGGTTTATAAACATTACATTCAATTCAGCCCCAACAATGACAACGAACTTTTAGAACGACTTGATCTGAACAGAAGCAATACCATCTATTTTACACCTGATCAATTGGGGATGAATGAATTTGGATGATAAATTTTAAATCATCCTCAAACTTTCCAAAAGGTTAGAACTTTTGGAAAGTTATCCACGCCCAAATAAAAAAATAGCAACACCAGAAAGTGTTGCTATTTTTATTTACTTAAAGATCTGCAAAGTCCCAGGCGCTTTGCCAGGCATCCAGTTTTTCGGCATAAGTTATGAAATCAGCATAAAAAGGAAAAGAGGATAGGGTAGCACTATCGCCTATTACTATAAGTTTTTTCCGCGCCCTGGTCATGGCTACATTCATTCTTCTGGTATCTGAAAGAAAGCCTACAATCCCTTCAGCATTACTTCTGGTCATACTGATGTAAACAATATCGCGCTCCTGGCCCTGGAAGCTATCAATAGTATTCACCGAGATCTTATCTTTATGTTCAAGCAATGCAGGATTATGTAACATCATGTCCTGCATCAATAATACCTGCTCCCGGTAAGGCGAAATAATAGCCATTGTGGGAAAATCTTTTTTGGAATAATGAGCCTGAAGTGTACTGACTATTTGTGTCGCATGACGGAATAAAAAGGAAGCTTCTTCTTCATTGCTGATGCGTGTACCTTCCTGTTTCTCTTCATAACCACAACCCGCTGTATCAATAAAAGTCAAAGGTGTATCTTCTGTAAATAATAAATGTTCCGCAACAGAATTGTGAGCTTTCAATTTGTCATTATAAAATACAAAAGAAGAATATCCCATAATATTCCGGTGCATTCTATACTGCTCCTCCAGCAATACCACAGCCTCAGGAAACAACGCGACACATTTCGACATCAGGGTTTCATTAAGACCATTATTGCCTGCAACTCTTGATTTAATCGTAGGCGGTAATTGATTATGATCTCCCGCCATGATCAACTTCTGACCTTTAAGTACTGGTATCCAGCTTGCAGGCTCCAGTGCCTGGCCAGCTTCATCAATTACTATGGTGTGGTATTTCCTGTTTTTAATAGAATAGTGATTGGCACCTACCAATGTGGCTGTAATAACCTGTGCCTTTTCCAGCAAGCCTTCCATAATATATTGCTCGGTACGGTCTGCCTCTTTCATCACCTTATGTGCTTCATCAAATAACGCTTTCCGTTGATCTCTTTCTGCTTTTCCAAAACTGCGTTTATATTTATGCGCCATGTCTTTAAAAGCCTGCGCCTGCTTCTTCATTTTCTTTACTTCCTTCATCCGAATATCAGCAGCAGTTTTGCTATCTAATGTCAGGGACATTAATTTTTCTGATATCCTCGCCGGATTTCCCGCCCGGATCACATCAAGTCCTTCATCAGCCAGTTTTTCGCTTAACAGATCCACAGCAGCATTGCTAGGTGCAACAACCAATAATTGTTTATTATCTTTTTTGATCAAAGCCTTTATGGCTTGCACCAAAGTAGTTGTTTTGCCGGTGCCTGGCGGTCCATGCACAATGGCAAGATCTTCTGCAGAAAGTATTTTATGAACAGCTTCCATTTGCGAAGCGTTAAGCTTGGTCGGTTCTATAAATTCATATTCTGCATCAAAAGATGGTTTTTTACTTCCGGTAAGAATCTGCACTAATCTGCCTTCTTTGGAATCGTCTAATAATGCTTCTGCCTGCTTCATGGCCTTCTGCATTTCCTCATAACTGTTCTCATCAAAAAGCAAATCTATTCCCAGTTTGCCATTCCTACTCCAATCCGGTAATTCATCCTCTCGTAACGCTAACTTTAAGCGATTACCTGAAATGAAAGATATGGTGCCTTCAACACGATCTTCCGTAGCATTATAATTGGAGAAAAGTGCGGCTGGCATACCGGAACGCAACTGATGTGTAATATCCTGATGTGTGGTGCGTTCTACTTCAATAGTTATATAGTCGCCACGGCCTGGTTCTGTGTCTCTTATAGCAATCGGGTACCAGCAAATACCATTTGTTCTGCGCTCTGCTGCCGACGATGTGGTTGCAATTTTAAGATAAGCATTACGGTCTTCTTCCTGTTCTGTTTTTAAAAGCTCCTGCAGCTTTTTGAAATAATCCATACGCAAAGGTAACGGGCAATTTTGTTACGAAATTATTTTAATCGCATCATACGGACCAGAAATGCCCCTGGTTTATAATGCTGATATAGACTTCATCCCCTTCATTCAGTAAATTGTCGTTGGTATAAATTGTGATTTTTTGATTAGCTATGAAAACAGTTGCTTCTAAATAATTTCCCCGGAAAGCAAGCTTTTTAATAACTGTTTTTACGCCGTATTTCTTTTCTTTATTGATAATGAAATGCTCCGGCCTTAAAAAAATATGTTTTCCTTTTGAAACTGCCGGAACAGAGAAAAATGCAGCAAGTTCTGCATCCAGCAAATTGTATTTTCCAAGTAAGCCACCGGCATACTCATCTTTTGGTTTAAGATAAACTTGGGCAGGTTTATCCTGTTGAATGATACTACCATCTTTTATAATGATCAACTCATCGGCCCAAGGCAAAAGATCTACGGGATCATGAGAGGCTAGAATGCAGCTCAATCCCATCTTGTTACTGATATCTTCAATTACTGTTTTCAATATAGTAGTATGTATCAGATCAAGGTTGGAAAAAGGTTCGTCCAGAATTAAGAGCTTGGGTGCTGTGAGCAATAATCTTGCCAAAGCGATACGTTGTTTTTCACCACCGGATAACTGATCTGTTTTCCGTTTTAGTAAATGGCTGATACGGCACAGTTCAAATAGTTGTTCTGCTTCGCCTTCGGGTAAATTATTGGCATAGGACAATAATTCCTCCATTCTGTAATGATTCCTAAGTTCATAATGTTGCGATAGGTAAGCAATTCCAGGCTCTCCGGGAATAAGTCTGTAAGCAGGGCCTTTTACCTTGTTGTCTTCAAAAAATATTTCACCCGAATCAGGTTCTTCCAACCCTGAAATAATTTTGAGCAAAGTACTTTTACCGGAACCTGTAGCGCCAGCTATACCAACCTTCTGACCTTTATGTTGTGTGAAGTTAATTTCGTTGAGTGCAAAAACTTCGGAAACTTTTTTGCTGATTGCTGAAACCCGGAGGATAGGTTGACGCATGAATGGAACCTGCTGTTGCTTGATTAATTATGAATAAAGGAGCAAGGTAGGAAGGAATCAAATATTTGCCAAAAAGGTCCCAGTTATAATGGCTTAATAATTTTATTACTGGTTCAGCAATGAAGCAGCATCTTTATCCAGGAACCAGGCTACACGCTCATTACGTATTAATTGGGCAGGGTAGAGATCTACAACAATATCTTCCGGATCATTGGTCAAAACATGCATTACTGCCTCCGCTTTTTCTTTCCCAATAACGAGAAATACGATCCGAACAGCGTTATTGATCAACGGGGCATTGAAGGTAATACGCCAGGTTTTTTGCTCAGGCAATTCAACGGCTTTTACACCAGGCGTTTTATCATGTAATATATCAGTGTAAGGAAATAATGAAGCGGTATGGGCGTTATCTCCCATGCCTAAAAGAATAAGATCAAACTTGATGTCATTGTTATTGAAAAAGAGATTTAGTCTTTGCTGATAATCTTCAGCAGCTTGCGGTGGGGCAAGGGTAGTATTTACAGGGAATATGTGATCATCAGGAATATCTAAAGGCTTTAAGAGCGTTTCATAAGCCATCTTGTAATTACTGTCTTTATCGGTATGCGAAACATAACGTTCATCTCCAAAAAAGAAATATACTTTGCTCCAATCTATCTCATCACGAAAAGGTGGTGAGGTGAGTAATTCATGCAATTTTTGTGGAGTAAAGCCGCCGGATAAAGCTACCAAAAAGTGATTGTTTTCTTCGATAGCTTCCTTGGCAAGTTGTATAAAATAACGAGCCAGCACACTCGTCGCTTCTTCCTTTGTTTCCAGTATATTTAAGGTCATAAGACTTAAGTTTTCTTTTTATTTTTCATCGGCAGGGAAAACCAATGGAATCCATCACGTGCTATAAGTGCTTCAGCAGCTTCAGGCCCCCAGGAGTCCGCTGCATAATTAGGAAAGTTAATACTTTTTCTTCCCTGCCAGTTATTGACTATTGGCATAATCAGATCCCATGCAGCTTCTACCTGATCGCCCCGCATAAAAAGTGTTTGATCTCCAAGCATAGTATCCAACAATAAGGTCTCATATGCTTCCGGAGCCTGCGCTGTATATACACCTTCATAATCAAAAACCATATCGACTGTGTTCAACAACATATCCAATCCTGGTCTCTTGGCCTGCACCTGTAACCTGATACTCATTTCTGGTTGTATATTGATTACAAGCCTGTTCTGTTGCCAGCTTTCAGTGGTTTCATCCGGAAAAACTTTATGCGGAACATCTTTGAACTGAATAGAAATTACAGATGCCGATTGATGCATTCGCTTCCCGGATCGAACATAAAAAGGAACATCCTGCCAACGCCAGTTATCCACAAAGAATTTAATTGCCGCAAAGGTTTCCGTATTCGATTCCGCATCTACTTTTGTTTCCTCCCTGTATCCGGGCACTTCTTTACCTTGCATCCATCCTGTTGAGTATTGGCCGCGTACTGTATCCATGCGTACATCTTCAGGTGTGAAGCGCCGCATTGCTTTCAATACATCTACTTTTCGGTTCCGTATTTCATCGGCATTAAAACTATTAGGCGGTTCCATGGCAACAAGACAAAGCAATTGTAATAGGTGATTTTGAATCATGTCACGCAACGCTCCGGAATGATCATAATAATCGCCTCGTTCTTCAACGCCCAGCTGTTCGGTTACAGATATCTGTACATGGTCAATGTAATTCCGGTTCCAGAGTGGTTCCATAATACTATTGGCAAATCGAAAAGCCATAATATTCTGAACGGTTTCTTTACCGAGATAATGATCAATTCTGTAAATCTGTTGTTCTGAATACATACTACTCAATAATTCATTCAGAGTTTGAGCAGTAGCAAGGTCGTGTCCAAAAGGTTTTTCAATAACGATTCTTACTCGTTCCTTATCTTTTGCAAGTTTGGCCTGGTAAATATTTTTGCTGATAATTGGAAAAAAATCAGGCGATACTGCAAGATAGTAAATTACATTGGCTGTACAATCCCATTCTTTATTCAATCGGTCGATGTGTTCTCCGAAGTTTTTATAGGTAGCAGCATCTTTTGCATCAGCTACCTGGTAGTAAATGTTTTTGACAAAGTCATTCCAATTATCCTTTTTTACCGTACCGCTTCTGGAGAATTCATTAATGCTTTCCTTTAGACTTTCTGCAAAGTCCTTGTCCGTTAATGTTGTACGTCCGGTACCTATAATAGCAAACTGGTCGGGTAGCCATCCGTCAAGATATAAATTATATAACGCAGGCGCCAGTTTCCGTTTATTTAGATCTCCTGTAGCTCCGAAGATGACAAAGATTACAGGATCGCATTTAAGGCTTGTGTTCATGAAATAAATTTTTACGAAGAACAATTACTCATGATAATATGACCACTCTTTATTCTGCTTTTTTTCTAAGCCATATGGTATGAAAAGTGCCTTCCTTCTTGATTAATTCATAAGTATGAGCACCAAAATAATCCCTTTGCGCCTGGATGAGGTTTGAAGGCATTCTTCCGGTACGGATACTGTCAAAGTAACTAAGCGAGGAAGAATAGGCCGGCATAGCAAGGCCTATATTAATGGCGGAGGTTAATATTTGCCTGATGCCGGGCATTGCCTCTGATACCTTATCACCGATAGTAACATCTGCCAGTAAATGATGCAGGTCTTTCTTGTTTCGAAATGCGTTATAAATATCATTAAGAAAAGCAGAACGAATGATGCAACCTCCACGCCAGATGCGGGCGATACCCGAAAGGTCAAGGTTATATTGATAGGTTACCGAAGCCTTTGCCAGTAAATGCATGCCTTGAGCATAAGTCACTGCCATGCTAAAGTAGAATGCTTGTTCCAGGGCTTTTAATACTTCATCTTTATTGCCTTCAAATGGCTTTATATCATTGCGATATTGTTCTGCAATCTGCATTCTAAGATCTTTATACTTACTAAGGTCACGCATGGCAACGGCAGTATCAATAGTAGGTATGGGAACTTCAAGATCCATAGCTATCTGGGATGTCCATTTACCAGTGCCTTTAGCCCGGGCTTCATCTTTGATATCATCCAATAATAAATGATCGGCTGTTTCTTCTTTATAAAGGAAAATATCTTTGGTGATATCCAAAAGAAAAGATTGCAACCGGCCATTATTCCATGAAGCCAATACTGCTCCTATGGCATCATTATCCAATTGCAATCCTCTTTTCAGAAAATCATAAGTATCTGCAATGATTTGCATGAGGCCATATTCAATACCATTATGCACCATCTTTACAAAATGCCCCGAAGCTCCGTGACCAATGTAAGTAACACATGGCTCACCATCAACTTTTGCAGCTATAGATTCGAGTATGGGCTTCATCACATGATAAGCTTCCTTATCTCCACCAGGCATCATGCTTGGTCCATAACGCGCACCTTCTTCTCCACCGGAAATGCCCATGCCCAAAAAATGAAATCCCTTCTGTTCCAAATATTCAGCCCTTCTGGTGGTATCTGTAAAATGTGAATTTCCTCCATCAATTACAATATCTCCCTGGTTCAGTAAGGGTAATAATTCTTCTATCACACTATCTACAGCGTTACCTGCAGGTACCAGCATCATAATAGATCTTGGGCTTTTCAGGCTTTGCACAAAGGAAGTAATATCGTTGAATCCTTTTACTGTAGAGCCATTGGCTTCTTGTTCAAGTAACAGTCCCTTATCAGGATCTTTATCAAAACCTGCGCCCGCTATACCATGATCTACCATGTTCAATAGCAGATTACGCCCCATGGTACCCAGGCCTATCATTCCGAAGTCATATGCTGACATTGTTTTTTATTTTTTATTGATCAGGAAATTTGTAAAAGTTCTTTTGCTTTGGCGATAAGGTGTTCTACAGTAAAACCAAATTCTTTGAAGAGATCCTCAGCCGGTGCTGATTCTCCAAAGGTAGTCATGCCATGAATTGCTCCTTCATCAGTTACATATTTGTGCCAGCCGAGTACAGAACCTGCTTCTACCGCCAGTCTTTTCTTTAACATCTTTGGCAATACTTTTTCTTTATAACCATCATCCTGCTTTTCAAATAATTCCCATGAAGGCATGCTGACTACGCGAGCTGCAATTCCTTCTTCTTTTAAAGCGGATTGAACTTCTAAAATTAAAGCTACTTCAGAGCCTGTTGCTATTAAAACAAGTTGAGGTTCAGTATGGGCTTCTGAAAGAATGTAAGCACCTTTTTCCAGTTCTGAGGCATTTGCATATTTTGATTGATCCAGTATAGGTAAGCCTTGCCTAGTTAGGATTAGCGCTACAGGGCCTCCCTGATGTTCAATAGCAACACGCCATGCCTCCCGCGTTTCATTGGCATCAGCAGGTCGTATAACTGTCAGATTGGGAATAGACCTAAGAGAGATCAGTTGTTCAATAGGCTGATGCGTAGTCCCATCTTCTCCAAGTCCTATGCTGTCGTGGGTAAACACATAAATGGGCTTGATCTTCATAATGGCTGCCAGCCTGATTGGCGGTCGCATATATTCCGAAAATATAAGGAAAGTAGCCCCATATGGAATAATACCTTTGGTGAGCGCCATACCATTCAAAGCAGAGCCCATAGCGTGCTCCCGTATACCGAAGTGAAAATTCCGGCCGTTCCGGTCTTCAGAAGTAAAGGAGTCGAATTTTTTAAGATTTGTTTCTGTTGAAGGTGCCAGATCCGCGGCTCCTCCTATAAGTCCAGGGAAATATTCAGCGATAGTATTCAGTACTTGTCCGGAAGCTTGTCGTGTGGCCAGCTTTTTATCTGAAGATTCAAATACCGGTAATTTTTCCTTCCATCCTTCAGGCAATTTGTTTTCACTTGCCATTTCATATTCTGCAGCCAGTTCGGGGAATTCTTTTTTGTAATTTTTGAATAACTCGTTCCATTTAGATTCTTGCTCTATACCTTTTTTGCCCGCGTTGAGGTAATATTCAGATACTTCATCAGGGATATAAAAATATTTTTCTGGATCAAATCCAAGGAATTCTTTGGTTTTCTTTAGTTCATCAGGGCCGAGGGGAGAGCCATGCGCGCCAGCTGTATTTACTTTATTAGGGCTGCCATAAGCAATCTCGGTACGCACCTTTATTAATGATGGTCGCTGTGTTTCTGCTTTTGCGTTTCTTACCGCAATGGCAATGGCATTAATGTCATTGCCATCATCTATAGTTTGTACATGCCAGTTATAAGCTTCAAATCTTTTGGCTACATCTTCATTGAAAGCAATATCAGTGCTGCCTTCAATGGATATATGATTATCATCATACAGGTAAATAATGTTACCCAATTCCAGATGCCCGGCTAAAGATGCTGCTTCGGAAGTGACGCCTTCCATCATATCGCCATCACTGCATATGGCATAAATGTGATAATCAAAAATAGGAAAACCAGGCTTGTTATATCTTGCTGCAAGATGCTTTTGCGCTATAGCAAAACCTACGCCATTGGCAAAGCCCTGACCGAGAGGGCCTGTAGTTACATCAATACCAGGCGCCAATCCATATTCAGGATGGCCGGCGGTTTTACTATGCAGTTGTCTGAAATTTTTAATATCATCCAAAGAAATATCATAACCGGTAAGATGCAGAAAGCTATACTGCAGCATACAACCATGACCTGCAGATAAGATAAAACGATCTCTATTGACCCAATGCGGATTGTGGGGATTATAATTCATAAATTGAGACCACAATACATGCCCCATTGGTGCAACTCCCATAGGCATACCCGGATGCCCTGAATTAGCTTTCTGCACTGCATCTGCCGATAATACACGAACAGTATCAATGCAAAGTTGTTCTATAGTTTTCACTGAATTATTCATGCCAGTATTTGATTAGGTAAATTATTATTGGTTTTGGGAGAAGCCCATAACCTTGCTCCTCCTTTAATGCCGTCTTTGTTACTGACTATCTTCATATTCTCATCGAGTGGAATAGCAAGACAAGCAGCATTACCTCCACCGATGTATAGTGTATCGTAATTAATAACTGTTTTTAATACAGCCAATACTTTCTTCATTCTTTCGTTCCATTTTTCAGGTCCGATTTTTTTCAGGATAGCCTCCCCAATATATTGGTCATAATCTTTCTTACCGGTAATAGGATGATGGGATAATTCCAGGTGAGGCAAAAGTTGCCCGTTTAGCAGCAGTGCCGTACCCATACCGGTACCTAACGTGATCAGCATTTCGAGACCCTTTCCTTTCACTATTCCCAACCCCAACATATCGGCATCATTAATTACCCGGACGGGCTTGTTTAATTTTTTTTGCAGCATTTTCTGAAAATTTATCCCTGTCCAAAAGTCTGTCTCTAAGTTAGGTGCTGTCCATATTATACCGTCTCTCACATATCCCGGAAAGCCGGCCGAAACACATCCGAAAGCTTCAAATTGTGACGTTAGCTCTTGAATGGTTTTAATTATATTAGCCGGAGACGCGGGTTCTGGAGTTTTTAGCCTGGTATAATCCTGAAGAAGTTTCCCTTTATTGTTTAGTATGGTTGCCTTGATATGGGAGCCACCAATGTCTATAGAAAGGATGCGTAAAGAAGGTTCGGAATGTTTTGTAAGCATAGTCTTTTATTTTCTGTAATAATGCTATTGAACATACAGATAAGCCTTAAATAAGTTGCATGGAACGAAACGGTAACAATTGATTTAAAATTAGGAAGAGACTAATACTTCAATAAAGTTAATTCAAGTTTTTGTCCGAAATGCATATAAAAACTTAAAGCGGCAATGTTTTCCTTTTTGTTTCAACAAATAGCTCAGAAGGTTGTTGATTACAGCTATGGAATTGCAAAAATATGTTGGTTTCCCCTTTCACCTTAGTTGCAACCTGATATGGTGAGAGGGTCAATTTTTCAATATTCTCTGATAATGCATCAGGGGTGGAAGTTTGCCTCTTTGATCATATGGATGATAAGGAGCCTGCTGCCTGCCTAAAGATGACTGATCGTATCTATAATGTGTGGCATGTTTATATTCCTGGTATTAAGCCTTGCCAGTCGGGAGGGGCTACAGACTTAGCTTCGTTTCTCAAATCTATTACATTACTGAAATTACTTACAGACTTGGTTGCAAATGGTGCTGGATGCGTGCCTGGCTTATTCCCGATATGTGATTGTTGACGATAGGCATTCATTAAGGTAGCTCTGAAAATCGCAGTGAGAATATACTTCATAAGCGTTAATTTTTAGCTATAACAATAGCTTCAAATCTTCCATGATGGCTCTTTGAAGCATTTTTTACAGACCCATTATGGTGATCTTTGCTATAGGGTATGCCATGTTCATCTTTAAATAGGTTATAGGGTACTTGGTGCTTAGGGGTGGCTTTTGTTTTATCTTGAATATATACAATTGTATTATCCAAATTGTTCTGTATTATGGCAACTGTATGTATAAATGCAGAAGAAATATGACTTGAAGTGTTATAAACACTTTGATCAAAATGCACGCGACCTGTAGCCAAATTATCGGCTATACTGATATCAGAGCAGATGAATTTTTGAGGTGCGTAAAACATCTCTTTAAATTCCCTGTGATAGATTTTATAAGCAGCTTCCTTCATACTCCACATCAGCCAAACAATTAGTTCTTTTGCAGCCGATGCAGTAATAAGTTCCTGTTCTTTTTGGGTAAAGATTTTATTGATCCAGCCTTTCCTTTGCCAGTCGCTTTCTGCTCTGGCCTGTGATAAATCAATAATATCATTGCCGATCATTATACCGCAAGTTTGCTTTTAATAATATCTATAGATGCTCCAACGGTCAACATCTTTTCCATGCATCGTTATCAATTTCTATATCAAATGCCTCCTCAACATCAAGTACTATATCTACCAGGTTTGCAGAATTTATCTTAAGGTCGTTTATGAAATTACTGTCTTCATTCAGATTGGCGAGTGCCTCTGTGTTTTTAGCATAAGGTGTCACTATCTCTTTAAGTTTCGAAATGAGCGCTGCATGTTCCATGATATATTTTTTAGTTAAGCAGAATATTTTTTTAAAATAACACAAGCATTTACATCTCCAAAACCAAAGCTGGCTTTGGCTATCACATTCACCTCACTTTGTTTAAACTCTCTGGGAATACAGGTGGCTGGGATAAGCATATCAATTTCCGGATGTATGTCTTCACAGTTGAGATTTGGGAAAAGGAAATTATTTTTTAATTGCAAAGTAGCAGCTATACACTCTATACTTCCTGCGGCACTTAGGCAATGACCAATATGTGACTTTACAGCTTGTATGTATGGGAAATCTTTACCTTGCCTTTGTAGGGCTTCACTCCAATTTTGAATTTCCAGTGCATCTTTGGAGGTCGCTGTAAGGTGGCCGTTAATCACATCAATATCTCCGGGTTTAATTCCAGCTTCCTTTATTGCGATCTGAATGCAATGTTGTACTGCTTCGCTATTGGGTGCAGTCATTGTACCGGAGCCTCTCTGGCCACCAGAGTTAACATTCCCTCCCAGTACTTCCGCATAAATTTTTGCCCCACGCCTTATAGCAGTATCCAGAGATTCAAGTAATAAGGCTCCTGCACCACTGCCGGGTACAAAGCCACTTGCAGTTGCACTCATTGGCCGCGAACCTTTTTCTGGTTCCCCATTATGCTTACTGGTTATTACTTTCATGGCATCAAAGCCCGCCCATATATAGGGGCCACTATCACTGGCGCTGCCGGAGAGCATTCGTTCAGCCTTGCCTGATTTTATTCTTTCATAACACATCAAAAGGCTTTCTGTGCCCGTTGTGCAGGCCGAAGCATTGGTGGTAACCTGATTACCTAAACCTAATTTTCCGCCCAGGAAAGCACTTACACCACTGGTCATTGTTTGAGCTACTGCAGTGCTGCCAAGCTTTCGAACTTGTCCCTCATCTATTCTGTAAATAGATTCTCTAAACTTATCCACTCCGGAACTTCCATTACCAAATATTGTTCCACTATTCCAATCTGGTTTATCCGTTGGTATCTCCAGGCCTGCATCTTCCCAAGCCTGCATTCCGGCCATTACACCGTAAAGAATACTGCTGCTGTTAAAATTCCTTAACTCAAGCGGATCAAAGTACTTTGCTATTAAAGCATCTTCCAACAAAGGTTTACCTGCAATGCAACAGGAAAATTTCAGTTGTTCTAAGTCAGGCTGGTAGCGGATTCCGGAAACGCCTTTCTGCAAAGCGTGTCCGAAGCCAACTATATCATTGGCATTTGGTGCTACTACACCCATTCCTGTTATGACTACTCTGCGCTCTGTCATTATTGTTTCATTAAGATGCCGGCAATTGTTCCTTCGCATACCAATTCACCGTTGGCGTTTTGCATGTTTACTTTACACTTAAGTTTACCAAAACGAAAGTATATCTTTTCGCTATACACGGTAACCGTTTCATCAGGATAAACTGGTTTTAAAAATGCTACTTCGGATGATGTCAGTGCAAATGGAAAGGTTTCCTCTTCCTGTACATCACTTGTCAACTGCAACCCTAAACATACAAGCCCGATCTGTGCCATAATTTCCAATAAAATAACTCCTGGTGTTACCGGCTGATATTTAAAATGCCCTTTGTAAAAATCAAGGCCGGGCCGTAAATGATATGTTCCTTTTACAGAATTATTATCAATATGGATAAGCTTATCTACAAAGAGAAAAGGATAACTGTAAGGCAGCCGGGATATAATATGTTCGGGTGTATCCATAGTCAACAAATATGTTCTCCTCCGTCTACCGGTATAATACTTCCATTGATCCAGGCTGCTTCATCTTTACACAAGAGGTATACTACATTGGCCACATCTTCAGGGGTAGTAAGCCTTTGATAAGGATTTCTCTTTTTGGTGAATGCTTCTATTTCTTCGCTTTCAGGAATTTTCTTCATAGATGCAGTGGCTGTAATGCCCGCTTGTATACAATTAGCACGTATACCGGCAGGCGCCAGTTCAAGTGCTATATTTCTTATCAATGCTTCAAGAGTTGCTTTGGAAGCAGCTATGGCACTGTAATGTTTTATCGCTCTGTGACTACCCTCGCTTGTGTAGGCCAATACTCTTGCGTCTTGTGCAAATAGCCCGGTTTGATGTAAGGCCATGGTCCAGTCATATAAGCTATAAGCCATATGCTCCATCGTAATTCTGATATCTTCAGTAGTCAGTATCTGCGACTCATCTTCATGTTGCATAGCTTTAAGGCTACCTTTTGCAATGCTATGTAGCAAGCATCTGAAACGACCTTTGTACTTTTGTAATTGTGTTACAACTTCTATACGTTTTTCTTCTTGCGATGCATCTATATTAAAGGCGACAAAGGGTACACCCATGTTCCTTATGATTTCAAAATCTTGCTCAACAGCCTTCATTTCTGATCTGCTATTGCGGTGAACGATGCATATGCCCATGCCGTGAGCTGCAAGTTTTTTTGCTGCTGCAAGCCCCAGGCCACTGCTGCCACCCAGGATCAGGGCCATGTATTCTTTATGTGCAAATTCATTTACCATTGTAATAAAATTCTTTGTGCCGAGAAACCGGGACCAAAACTGAGCATTAAGCCTGTAGTGCCTTTAGGATATTCTTGCTGCAGGAATTGATCCAGGACATACAGTACTGTTGCGCTCGACATATTTCCATATTGCCGCATAACCTCCTTAGTCGTTTCTATATTTTTACCCATATCGCCAAACAGGTTTTCAACCGTTTGTATGATTTTTTTACCACCCGGATGAAATATGAGATGGTCAATGTCCTTTATATCCATTCCACTTTTTGCAAGAAAGGGGTAAATAATATTTTCAAAGTGTTGTCCGATTACTTCCGGTACTTCTATATCTAGCACCATCTTTAATCCTGAATCTGTAAGGCCAAATCCCATCATTCTTTCCGCATCATAAAAGTGATACATCTCTTCAGCTATAATTTCAGGGCCTTCATCTTCTTCATGAGAAGACAATAAAACACAGGCAGCTCCATCTCCGAATATTGCAGCACTTACAATATTCGTCATTGAATAATCGCTTAACTGGAAAGTTGCTGTTGGGGACTCCACTGCCACAACTGCAGCCCTTTTTCCCGGATTAGCCTTCAGGAAGTTTTTGGCATATATCATGCCCGATACTCCTGCTGCGCAACCCATTTCTGTTACCGGCAACCGTACTATATCCTGTTTCAGTTTTAGTTCATTAATCAGGTAAGCATCCAGAGATGGTATCATAATTCCGGTGCAACTTACAGTAATGATAAAATCAAGATCTTCCGGTTTCCAACTGGCTTTATTCAAAGCATCTTCAAGGCAGGTTTTACCTAATTTTATCACTTCACTCTTGTAAATGTTATTTCTTTTTTCAAACGAAGTTTCGGTAAATACATCCAATGGGGACATGATAGAATATCGCTTGTCTACTCCCGAATTTTCAAATATTTTCTTCACCTTACGAATAAATCTATCATCTTGCCCCGCGAGCCATATACCCAAAAGCGGTATGATCTCTGCTGTGGTTTTCGAATATTCAGGTAACGCTTTTGCTACAGTCTTAATGCTTACTTTCATAAATCAGATATGATCCATTGATAACGGAATGCCCATTTCCATCGGATAGAGTAACTTTTAAAATTCAGTTTGGAAGCCAATGCTTTAAGTTCCTTTCTTTTGAAGCCTCTTAATATGCTTAATTTTCCATCGGTATCATTCATGTTGGTAAGTCTGAATACCTTACTTATTATTGAAAAGAGTAAATAAGATATCCTACTTCTCTCCAAGTCATTAATCACAATTGCCAACCGTGCATACCGTGCTGATTTTTTCAATAGCGTTAAAATCTGTTCGTCTGTAAAATGATGCAGGGTCAAAGTGAACAATATAATATCGCATTCTTCGGGAACAAAACCCGGATCCAGCAAGTCTGTACAGGTATAGTTTATCTCCGGATAATCCACTGATAATTTCTTTGCACTTTGCACAGTAAAAGCATTAGCATCTATTCCGGTCAACAGAAAATTGTAATCCTTTTTCGCAGCTAATTTTGATAATGCCCTTAACATATCACCATTGCCACAACCCAAATCAAGGATCTTAATCCTTTTATCCTTTCCCTTTGCAGATACTATTTCATCCACAGCATTAACAGTAAGTTTGTTGCCACCAAGCAATTGATTTATTCTTGCTATACCTGTCAATGCCTTTTCCAATTCGGGGCCATGAAGATTGAAGTCATCCATGATCTCTGCTTCTTCACTTCTATACCGGGTGTCTACGAACATTATTCGTTATTTTAATCGGTTTGCCATGAGTCTTTTTGATCAGTAATGGTAACAGCCTCGGGAACAAAGTCATTGCCCCGGTAAGCAGTGATGATAGTTTTTCTTTTTGTAATAATGCAGCTATATATCTACCGGTACTTAATCTTTGCCTGAATATATAGTTCCATTCCTTGCTGTATAATTGTTCCAGTGTTTCGCTGTTGATCTCCTTATTAAAATAGCGGACTACCAGTTCACTCGCTATCTTGGCACTGTGTATTGCCATGGCCATACCGTTGCCACATAAGGGATGTATTAATCCTGCGGTATCGCCCACCATAAGTATATGATCTTCTACAGCAGCTTTATGTCCAAACGAAATCTGGCTTATAGTTAGCGGTTTATCAAATAAGCAAGTTGTTCCTTCAAATATACTTTTCAAAGCCGGATTCCTGTATAAGACCTGTTCCTTGTGTTCTTCTATATGTTTATATTTTTTGAAAGATTGATATTGCACCAGGTAACAAATATTGATCACATCGTTTTCAACTTTGGATACACCGCAATAGCCACCTTCAAAAGTATGCAGACCAACTACACGGCCGTTATACTGACCTTTATAATGAGCCTTGACTGCAAGCCATGGCGACTTCTTTTGTATAAATGGTCTTTGCAGTTTTACATCAAGTGTGGAGCGTTTGCCGAAAGCACCTAATACCACCTTGGCTGCAAATGATCCTTCTGAATGCGTGAAGACTTCAAAATTCCCAATTGAACCTTTTATGTCCGTAACCTGGTCAGTTATTATCTTACAACCTTTCAATAATGCATTCTTGTATAAAAAATCATCAAAACAAAAACGGCTTAACCCAAAACCACCCAATGGCAGCGATGTGCTTAAGCTTTTGCCTTTAGCTGTGGTAAATAATAGTTCATCTATCTGAACAGGTGATAATGGTTCCGGGTCAGCATCAATCGATTTTAGGTAGGGTAGTACTTCATTGGAAATATATTCTCCGCAAACTTTATGATGTGGATAGACTTCTTTCTCAATCAACACAACGGATAATCCCTCCATAGCCAGATGAATAGCACAGGTAAGTCCCGCCAACCCCCCACCTGCAATAAGTATATCGGTTTGCTGCATCAAGGTATTCAAGTTATAACTACCTTATTACAAAAACGAGGATAAATGGTTGAGTATAAACCTAAACTGTATGAAAAGGGAATGGGGGTGTTTAAAACATAAAAGAACAATATCTGTTATTGGATGTTAAGCTTTGTAGTGTCCGTTTCTCCGGGAGGAGATACTCTTAGGCTGGCACTATCCCTTTTTTTGGGTGTTGTGGCTGTATCTTTAACAGGAGGAGCTTGCATATGCTCCTTGTCTATCCTGGGGCCATGGGCACTATCGGTATCTTCATAGTCGCTTGCCTTGTCGGATGCATTGCAGGCTGTAAGGAACAGAAGCAGGGTATAAGAAAATATCTTATAAGGTGGCGGCATAATTGTCTTGGGTATTGGAATATTATTGCTATACATATATGGAGCAACAAGAACAATTTTTCCTCCTTACAGATGAGTAGATTCTGTTAAAATAAAAGAAAGATATTATGATGAAGATGCTACCTTAAATTTATCATATATTACTTTAGGCAGGTTGAAATATTTAAGGGCTTCCTGCTCACACATGATGCCATCTTCGATAAATGATTGTGCAGCTTTTACTGTTGCTTTAATATCCCGGTCTCCATCCGATTCGCTACGTATTCTTCTATTTTGATCATCATTATATTCCATTGCTTCGCTATATTCCGGATGAAAATTTATTTTCCGACCACATTTAAAACCGGCACAATATTGTCCGCTTTCCTGCTCCATCTGATGTCCATTACTTGCCATATTTTTGGAAGCATAGCTACGTTTACCTGGTCTGCAATTAGCCCGGTTATTAAAGCAAAATCCAGAAAATCTCCAGGGCGTGGCATAGCAATATAATTCCAGTCCATACTGAAAATTTGTTCCAGGAGCACTTCGTGATAATTTACTATGAGGTGCGAATGCTCCGGCGCTGATAAACTTAAGTGTATGGTCATAATATGTTGAATTACTGCTCGCGAATGCCAAAAATACTAAAAAACAGGAAGCGATTATATAACGGTTCACATTCTGGCTAATACAATTAAAACACTTGCGGATATATTAAGTTGAATAAGGTAGTGTTTTAATTATAAGCTTCAGCAAAAAAAACTACAGGTCGTGTATAATTGTATATACGACTTGTAGTATTGAAAAAATTGAAACCTCTTTCTTATAACAGAGATTTTTTATGATCTTATTTTATCAATTCCAGCTTTCTGGCAACAGTACCTTTATCAGTAAAAATCTGTATAGTGTACATACCAGAAGCCATAAGATTTAAGTCAAGTGTATGTTTGTCGGCAGTATCTGCTTTTGTTTCATATACCTGCTGGCCTAAGACGTTGTAAATGCTGATCTTTTCCATTTTTAAAGCACCCCTGTTTAATATAACAGCTGTTCCCCTTGCAGGATTAGGATATACTGTCATTTCATTTTTATCCACCTCCAATTGGTTGATGCCAAGTATATGGGCATTGCTCGAATCAACATTGAAACCACAAGTACTGCTTAACCTTAGCACAACAATATAATCACCTGAAGTGGCATAGGTATGTGTGGGTGATTGCTGATAGCTGAGTGGTGTTCCGTCACCGAAGTCCCATTCAAAGCCGATTACATTTTGTGGATTCACCGCTGTAAACATGAAGGTATGGCTTCCGTTATTCGTCACATTTATGCCCTGTACCGTTGGCAACTCGCCATTCATGGATATATTAATGGTGTCTGCTTTGATACATCCCAGGTTATTTGTTACGAAGACATTATAGCTTCCCGCAGCAGTAGCTACTATTTGTTGTGAAGTGGCACCGGTGTTCCAAAAATATTCAATACCCTGGTTGCCGGCGTTCAGCAAGAGTTGTACACCATTACATACAGTGGTATCATTACCAAGTTCTACTACAGGATTGTTTCTTAGGATTACATTTATAGTATCTGCATTTTTACAAGTGTATTGATTGGTAACCTGTACATGATAAGTGCCGCTTTCGTTTACAGCCCTTACCTGGTTTGTATTTCCATTATCCCAAAGATACTGCCCGGCATAGGGTTGAATACCTGCATCCAGTACTTCTTGCATTCCTGCATCTATGCATTTGTTTATGTCCTGTCCGAGGTTTACATCCGGAACAGGATGGATAGATGCTATTACAGGCTCTCGTACAGTTTCACAACCCGGTATTACATAATTGATCCTCACTGTTGCCTGTCCGCCGGAAGTAGTGCAATTGAATAAAGCACTTCCTCTGTTTCCTGCTCTTATTTCAACATCAATGTTAGAGCCTGTAAGCGTATTGATAGCAGAAGCAGCATATTGGTGTGTAGCGCTTCCAACCGGAGCTATATAAAAAGAATAAGTCAGTCCGGCAGGTATGGTCAGGCTTAGGCCAGTCGATATTTGTGTATAAGTGCTTGCCCCTGCTGATGGCACATTGGTAACACTGGATAATAATGTCCAACCTGTTGCAGAAGTATTGGCTCCGGGTACAGTTTGATAGTTATTAGGCCGGTAATAAATATCCCAGGCAGTAAGTGTACCAACTGCATTATTACATTTAATAGCAAAGCCGGCAACATCAATTTCATTGATCGCTCTTACCAGGAACATATGATGGTAGACTCCGGTAGTAGTTCCGCTGGCCAATGGAACTGCAACGGTATCCGGCCCGCCACCCGCTCCACCGGTTCCTGCTGCTACATAAAAGGTATCTGTTGTGCCGAGGAATGGCGTGCTAAACGGACTACCAAAACCAACGGGTAAACCTCCGACCGGATCATTAAACCATCGCAACTGACTGTTTACACTGGCTGTTGCTTCAAGCACTACATGACCAGGCCCGCAGTTAAAACTGTCTTTAGTTTGAAAGATCATAGGATTTACAACCAATACATGTTTAACCGGACTCTCGCAGAAACCAACATCTCTTTTAATACGGGCTCTGTAATAATGATCGGCTGAAATAACAGGAGTGGTATAGGTTACACCTGTAGCACCCGTAATATCATTATAGGTACTACCATTTGCTGACTCCTGCCATTGAATAGATCCCGGTGCATAACCGGTGCCGGGAACCAGAGATAATTTGGTAGAGTCACTAACGCATACGGTGTCCGGCAATCCGGTAATGGTTACAGAATCGGGTTGTACCCATATACTTACGGTATCTGCAAAAGTACAGCCGGTAGTTACAGCAGGATTTCCTGCCATCATATAAAAAGTCTTTTGACCGGCTACAGTAGACCTTAGGTACACATTTTGTGCACTTCCTCCTATATAAGATGTGGTTGCTGCAGCATTGGTATAAAGATCTGTAACAGGCGACCAGGTATAGTTAGGATAGGGAGGAGTAGGAGTACTTAAACTGATCTGCGCTATTTCATTACTGCATATTACAGATGGGTTAGTTGTTGTTATAGCGGGACTCGCATTTACAGTTGCTACAACTGGTTGCCGGGTTCCTTCGCAGCCAACGGTATAATTCAATTTTACGGTAGGCATACCGCCGGAAGTAGTACAAGTAAATAAAGAGCCACCTCTGTTTCCTGCAATAAGTTCTGCATTGATATTAGAAGCAGTGGTAGTACCTATTGCAGGCGTAGAATATTGATGGGTAGTACTGGCACTCGGGGCTATGTAAAATGAGTACGTAGCACCTGCCGGTATGGCTACACCAAGCCCTGTTGCAATTACAGTATAAGCAGTAGCCCCTGCAGAAGGTACATTGGTGACTGAGGAAAGCGGCAGCCAGCCTGTAGCAGAAGTGTTGGCACCAGGTACGGTCTGGTAGTTATCAGGTCGGTAATAAATATCCCATGCCGTCATGGCACCTACAGTATTGTTGCATTTAATACTGATAGCATTTACTGTAAGGCTGTTCTGCGCTTCTACCAGGAACATGTGGTGATACACTCCGGTGGTATTACCAGTTGCTAATGCAATAGCAATGGAATCGGGTGAACTGCCGGAGGTTCCCGCCGCATAAAATGTTGTGGTGGACGGGATGTAGGGTGTAGTAAATGGACTTCCGGTAAATAATGGTGCTCCACCCAGAGGAGCCGAATACCAATTAATACTAGTTCCGGTCGGAGCAGTCGCACTGAGTTGTACTACTCCGGACCCGCAGCGGGAGCCGTTTGTAGTTCCGGTAAGCGATGGATTATTTACAGTTACCAATGGAGAATTTGATGATGTCCACACTGTAGATGTCCCATCACAAATCACTCTTAACCTGAAATACCTGGAAGAGTTGACTCCTGTAGCGGTAATAGATGGATTGGTAACAGGCGTGCCGATGGCTGTCCATGGAGCCGATCCTGTTGGTGACCATTCCCATTGATAAGTAAGGCCAATTACGGCAGGCATCGTTGCTGTAGTACTCAACGCCACACTGCCGGTATTGCAAATATTAGTAGTAGATACTACAGCAGGTGAAGCCGCAGGATAAGTACCGGTGCTGCAAGCCGCAGTAGCACCAGATATAAAGGTTAGTGAACCTACAAATCCACGTGGTGTAATAGTTGGTGCAGTCGCTTCGGCTGTAGTAGAATAACTAATATTAGTACCTGTAATAATATTGCAACCACCACCGGAAAAAGTAGTAGTGGGAAGATTAGCTGCCGGAATGGTCATGTACCGTTGTGATCCACCTGTTGCAGCTGTTATAAAACCGCCTACTGCTATCGCATATGTAGTATTGGCCGGTACTGTAAGTGTAGCTCCCGTGATTACCGGTTCCAAAACGTTGTTGGAACCTGAGCCTATGGCTGAAGTAACATTATTTGTGGCCGATAATACCCATCCATTAGCTGCTGAAACTATACCGGGAGGACCCGAAACGGGGGTGGTCCTGTACCACAATTTCCAGGTGCTGGGACTGGTGTTGGCTGCTACACTGCTGGCTCCAATGATAATAACTGGAAATGCATTTGTGTTTTGAAAATTAAAAGTAACGAGACCTGTTCCGTTGTTTGCCGAGTATGTGGGCTGAGTGGATATTGTTGTTTGCCCATTCACCCTTTGAACAATAACAAAAGAAGCAAATAATAACATGCAAAAAAGTAAATGCTGCATACTGAAAATGGTGTAAGATTTGTTCATGCTATTCTGATGTTTAGTTAGCGCTTACTCTGAACAGGTTTTCAGCTTTCCCCTTATTTATTAATGCGGACAGTATTTAGCAAGGAATTGGTTGGCTATATTATAAATTATCTGTATCATTTAAATGTGGATAATCAGCATGGTATATTTATATGAGTTATTATGCGATTTATATGAGCAGGCGATATGTGAATAAGATGTTATTTGATAAGATGTTATCAAGTTGGAGATCACGTTTATGAATATTTATTGCAGAATTTGAATATTAATGAATAATGCATGTGTTTTCGGTCTCGACTTTTGCTAATATATTATTATAATAAAAACGCACTGTAATTTGAAATGCTATGCTTTGTGTAAATCAGTGTTATCCCCGATAGATTAGTATTGAACTTCATTCTAACTTCGCATCGCATAAGAAGTTTGACGGAGTGGTTTCCGTGCCGGTGGTTCCTATCTAATGGATCACCGGTTTATTAACTAATTGTTTGTAGTAAAAACATTACAGAACAGAAAACGACCGAGTTTTTAGTTTTGTAGATGATTTTGCATGATAAAATAGCACTGCAATTAGTTTGCATGTGGATGCATAGACCACCTGGCTGTCAGGAATCATTTGGTTACCTGATTTCTTCATTTATTAAAAACAATCCCTTCATTGAAACTATAGAAGAGCTGGAAGAAGTATTGATTACTTCAAAAAGAATCGCTGGTAAAATAGTTGTTCAATATCCATCAGATAAATACTTAAATCTTTCCCACAAAACATTCTCCTCCGCGCTGGACAATTTTATTAATTGCTTAAATTAATGTTGGTCAAAAGCTGCTATAACACACCTTTCCTATATATGATGGTGCACCACGCAGTAGTACGATTTCCATGATTGGTGTTATGAAAAATGGATAACAAAGACATCATATAGATTTAACTTTTCAAAGCTTAAACCTATTCGTAAATTTAGAATCTTATCTTTCTTTCTAAGCGTGTATACAATAGGCTAAACCAATAATGGAAGTTACCAGGCAAATAAAAAATCAACATTTACTTTGGCGTGCAGGTTTCGGGATCACGGTAAGTGATCTTTCTGTGATTGATAGCATCAATCCGGCAAAGCTTTATAAAAAGATAGAGAAAGAATCGGCTTCAGAACTTATCATGCTGGACACAGCTAGTGCTACAGTTAAGAATGCATTGCTTCTCAAGGCAGATCCGTTGGAAATGCAGATGAATCCTGAGGAGCAAAAGAGATTCAATACGGAACAACGGCGCATTATTAATAAACAAAGTAATGAAGATATTAAACATCTTACCCTTGCCTGGTTAAATCAGATGGTCGGTAACGGTGCCCGTTTAAGGGAAAAACTGGCATTGTTCTGGCATGGGCATTTTGCATGCAGAGTGAACAATAGCCTTTATCAGCAACAGTTATTACATATCATACGCCAAAATGCTTTAGGCAATTTTGGAACGCTGTTACGCAGTGTGAGCAAAAGCGCCGCGATGTTATCTTTCCTAAATAATCAGCAGAACAAAAAGAAAAGACCAAATGAAAACTTTGCCCGTGAGGTTATGGAACTGTTCACAATGGGTAGGGGCAATTATACAGAAACAGATGTAAAGGAAGCTGCGCGCGCCTTTACAGGATGGCAATATGAAAAAGATGGCAGTTTTGTTTTTCGGGAAAAAGTACATGACGACGGAAGTAAGACGGTGTTAGGGACAAGTGGAAATTTATCTGGTGATGATGTTTTAGATATTATTCTGAAGCAAAAGCAAACGGCGATTTACATCACTCAGAAAATTTACCGCCATTTTGTAAATGAAGAAATAGATACACAACATATCATCTGGCTATCAGATCGGTTTTACAATAGCAATTATGACATTGGAAAACTGATGCATGATATTTTTACCAGCGATTGGTTTTATGAAGAAAAGAATATCGGTACGCACATTAAATCTCCTGTAGAATACCTTACAGGCGTCCGCTGCATTCTTCCCATGACCTTGCAAAATGAAGAGGTACAAATACTGCTGCAAAGAATATTGGGCCAGTGGTTGTTTAATCCGCCTAATGTAGCAGGCTGGCCTGGTGGCACAGCCTGGATAGATAGTTCCAGCCTTATGCTGCGGCTACGTGTGCCCGGATTAATTAAGAATGATGAAACTATAAACCTTAAGCCCAAAGGTGATGATGATGTACAGATGGGAAGTAAAGAAATGTTCAATACCAATGGCGGTGGGAAAAAGAAAAAAGCGGGTTCAGGTTATCAGATCCTGGCACAGATCAACTGGGATGTATACCGCAAGGCATTAGGAAAGATGACTGTCGAAGAAACCTATCGTAAACTGGAAAGCATATTACTCCAGGTGCCTGTAGCGGCGTCCAATAAAGATGCAGTCAACGCTATGGCTAAAAACACAACTCAGGAAGAATACTTGCAAACGCTTACTATAGCGCTTATGAGTATTCCTGAATACCAGTTGAGTTAATCATTATTAAAAGAAGGAGATGTATATCAAACGAAGAACATTCCTCAAGTTAGGGTCAATGGCAACGGCTTCGCTTTTTGTGCCCCGATTGCTACAGGCTATGGGGACATCACAAAATGTAGTTCCACGAGGAAATAAAGTATTGGTGGTATTACAATTAACTGGCGGCAATGATGGCTTGAACACCGTTATTCCTGTTCGCAATGATATTTATTATAAGTCGCGCCCATCGCTGGCTTTAAGCAAAGAAAAAGCATTGTTACTTACGGATGATGTCGCTATTCACCCCGAGTTACCCTTTTTTCGTTCCCTGTATGATGAAGGAAATCTTTCCATATTGAACAGTGTAGGCTATCCGGAACCCGATAGAAGCCACTTCCGGAGTATGGACATTTGGCAGAGTGCCAGTGAAAGTAATGAGGTATGGCAAACAGGCTGGCTCGGAAGATACCTGGATGCACAATGCCATTCTTGCGATCTGCCTACTCAGGCTATTGAGATTGATGATACCCTAAGCCTGGCACTAAAAGGTGATGTGCAAAAAGCAATTGCTTTGCAGAATCCGAAACAACTTTTTAATAACAGCAATAAAGATTATCTGCGAAAATTGTCTTCGACACATCAATATGATCAACATCAGCTAGAGCATGAAAGGCCCGTTGATTATTTATACAAAACGATGGCAGGAACTTTAAGCAGCGCAGACTATATTTTTGAAAAAAGCAAGGCTAAGGCAACAACCGCAACTTATCCGGCAACACAGTTAGGTAAAAGCCTTAAAACAATTGCTTCCCTTATTCTATCAGATATTAATACCCAGGTCTATTATGTAAGTGTTGGCAGCTTTGATACGCATGTAAACCAGGCCGGACAACAAGGTAAGTTGTTTAAACAGATCAATGATGCTACTGCTGCATTTACACAGGACCTGAAAGATAACAACAGGTTTGAAGATGTATTGCTGTTTACTTTCAGTGAATTTGGACGTAGGGTAGCTCAGAATGCCAGTAACGGTACAGACCATGGCACAGCAAACAATATGTTCTTTATCGGTGGTGGCTTAAAAGAAAAAGGTGTGCTCAACGTACTCCCTGATCTTGAAGATCTTCAGGATGGTGATCTTAAGTACAAGGTAGATTTTAAAAGTGTGTATGCAACAGTTTTAAAGCATTGGCTCGGAGCTGATGACCGTACTATCCTGGGAAGAAAAGAAGAGTATCTTAACTTTGTCTGATATTGTTTTTGTAAAACTGCCCAAAGCTCTAAACCTTTTGGACAGTTGCTAATAATTTAATTAGCCAGGTTCTGAAGTTTTTTTGAGTCCTTTATTACAATATCGCCCTGGCTTATAATATCAATCAATCCCTCATCTTTAAAGTCGCTAAGCACGCGGACCAATGATTCTTTTGCAGCGCCTGCAATATTGGCCAGGCTCCCACGACTGATATTGATCGTGAATTTTTCTTCTTCTCCACGGTATTTCTTGTCAATGGCGATCAAAGCATCCGCAACTTTTTTACGTAACGAATTGTAGGCCATGCTTAGTAATTGCTGCTCTTTTTCTGTAATGTCATTAGCTAAAAGACAGACGAACTTACGAACTACCTCTACATTACTGCTCATGAGTTTGTCAAAATCTTCCCGCGGAATAATGGCAACTTCAGTATCTTCCAGTGCTTCGGCAGTTTCTTTATAAGTAGTATTTTCCAGCATGGCAATATATCCAAAGAAGTCACCTTCTTTATACAATTTTGTTACCAGCTCCTTGCCGTCATCGTTTGTTTTATAAGTTTTTACTTTTCCTTTCTGGATAAAGTACATTTTATACGGCGTTTTTTCTTCCGCATAAATGACCTGCTTTTTCTTAAATTTTCTGATCTCTCTTTCCTCGGCAAGTGCTTTTAGCGGATCTTTTCCGCCTATTGTTACTATAAGTTTATTTATCCCTTCAAGCCCTGATGCCAGTTCTTGTTTTATTGATTCCAGTTTTCGTAACCGCGTTTCAATAGCGGTAAGTAATTCTGTTTCTGTAAATGGCTTGGTTATATAATCATCAGCGCCCAGCTGCATGCCTTTTCTTATTTCATCCCGTTCTGTTTTAGCAGTAATAAAGATGAAGGGGATATTCTGTGTTTCGGGCTTTTTCTGAAGCATATGAATCACTCCGTATCCATCCAGAACAGGCATCATAATATCACAAACAATAAGGTCGGGCTTATGTTCTATGGCAATTGCCACACCCTCTTTCCCATCCTTTGCAGTAAGTACCTTGTAATCTGAAAGTTCCAGTATCTCTGCCATATTCTCCCGGATCACAGTGTTGTCTTCAATTAGTAAAATGGTTCTCATAGTTTGGTTATTCGTTGGTTCATTTGGCAAAGCTTATCACAAATTCTGTTCCTTTATTAAGCTCTGTTTTGTATTCTAGTTTACCTTTCATCAGGGCAACATATTTTGCTATGATATGCAGTCCTAGTCCTGTTCCCTGGATATTGGTGACGTTTGCTCCGCGGAAAAAAAGTTCAAACAAATGTTTCTGATCTTCTTCCGGTATGCCTAAACCATAATCTCGGACGGAAATAATAAAGGAGTCTTCTTTATTTTGAGTAGTTATTTCTATAATACCATCATCAAGGGAAAATTTGATAGCATTGGTAATAAGATTCATCAGAATATGTCTCAGCAGAGACGCGTCCAGGCATACTTTATCAGGCCCTTCATGTTTATAGTTCAGTTGCTGACCCTGCTTTGCAATAGCCTGGAGGTCGCCAACAAGTGTACTGATGTATTGCTGTATGTCAAACTCAACGGGACGTACGTACACTTTCCCTTCTTCAATTTTACCAACAGATAAGAAGTCATTTAAAATTTCCGTGAGTACATTTACGGAGGAAATGATATTCGCAATATGTTTGTCCCGCTTCGGTTGGTCTTCAGCAGTTACATATTTGGAAAGGAGATTGGCCGATGAAAGAATGCCGGTTAAAGGTGTACGGAATTCATGCGATGCCAGGGAAACAAACCTTGACTTTAACAGGCTTAATGTTTTTTCTTTATCCAGAGCCTCTGTCAGGTAACGGGTTCGCTCTCTTACCCTTTGTTCCAGCCTGGCGTTCATTCCAAGCATTACTTCTTTAGATAAAGGTTTTTCTACATAATCCAATACATATTCATTGGAAAGTGCACGTTCTTTATCCTCCTGATTTTTGGAAGAGGAAACAACAAAAATCCTGAATTGATCTTTGATGTTTTTACTAAGCAGGTCAAATTGTTTGAGAAACTCCCAGCCATCTATTTCTGGCATGTTTATATCCAACAGTATAAGCTGGAGCAGCTCACCTGTTTCGGCGTCAGGTAATTGATGCAGGTAATCAAGCATTTCTTCTGCAGATTCCATAAGAACCACCTCTTCAGCGAAATTGTACTTCTTAACAATTTTCTCGGCTAACAGGCGGTCAATATCTGTATCATCAATTACAAGTACGCTTTTATAAATATGGTTGCTTGGTTCTTTAGTAATTGGTTCTGGCATTGGGTTGGTTCAGGCATTAATTATATCAAATTGTAATTATTAATCAGGTTGTGTTGCTGTTCCTTGTTAACGGCGTTGGGTATAATTACATTAAATGTTGTTCCGATTCCTGGTTCCGATTCAAGATGCAAAGAGCCATCCAGCCGCTCTATAGTTTCTTTTACAATGTACAGACCCAGTCCTGATCCGACAGATTTCTTTGATACTCTATAAAACATATCGAAGATCTTTTCGTGATACTTTTTATCGATACCAATACCATTATCATTAACGGTAATATTCACTCCATGTTCATCCGGCACTACAGAAATCTTCACATAGGGATTGCTATCCTTAGCGTTATGATACCGTATAGCATTAGAAACCAGATTGTTGAGAATAATACTCATGCGACTCTTGTCTGTGTAAAAGTCCGGACCGTCCTGAACGTCTATCCTGATGTCTACTTGGCCCTTGGCCTGACTCATGAACTTAAGGTTATTGGTTACGTCATTCAGTACTTCGGTAAAGTTAATCTTCTCTTTTCTAATTTCCAACCTTGAATTTCGGGAGTAGTCAAGAATGTCCTGAATAAAGCCATCCAGTTTCTTTACACTTTTCTTGATAGAGCCATAATCTTCAAGTACGGCAGGGTCTGTGGTTTCTGTTTCAGAAAATTCTACCAGCCCAAGAATAGAAGATAAAGGAGCTCTCAGATCATGCGAAACACTGTATACAAATTTGTCCAGTTCCATGTTGGACTTCTTCAATTCCTCATTCGATGCTTTTAGTGCTACTTCATATTTTTTCCTTTCATCGATATTACGAAGGTTAGATACAATACCGTTTATAGCCGGATCATGCAATAAGTTGGTTACCATTCTTTCGCACCAAATATAGCTTCCGTCTTTTTTCAATCTTCTATATTCTATGCTTCCCGTTTTACCGGGATGTTTCATTATATCATCCAGGAATTGGTAGATCATTTCCTTATCATCAGGATGTGCAAAACTGAAATCTTTAATCCCGATCAGTTCTTCGGGTTTGAAACCCGTAATACGGTACATCGAATCACTTACAAATACCATCTTTAAATCTTTATCAACTAAGATAATGGCATCAAATGTGTTCTGAATAAGGTTTTGAAATCTATGTTCACTTTGCAGCAGGGAGCTTTCCGCCGCTTTCCGTTCTGTGATGTCAGAAGTAAAACCATCAATGCGGATTACCTTACCTTCCTTGTTTAAAGTCGGTGTCATCCTGGTTTCCAACCAACGTATAGAGCGATCCTTATGCCGGATACGGTAAGACACGATAAAAGGCTGGCCCAGCTCAAGTTTCGGAAAAATGCTTTCAACAATATGTTTATCTTGATCTACTACTAATTCGGCCCAAAGGTTCGGGTTTTCCATAAACTCACCAACCGAATGTCCATAAACCAGTTCACACGCTTTAGAAATCTGTATGAGCTGAACGGCTTCCATATCCACAGAGAAAAATACTTCTCTCATGGCTTCAAAAAGGGTTTTCAATTCCTGTGTTTCTTTGCGTAGCTTGCTATTCAACTGAATCATTTCAGTTGAACACAATTCAATGGTGCGTTCAAGCATCTTGCGATCCTTTTCGTAATGACTATAAGAATCGTTGATTACCTGCAAAAGGTTGGTTATATTTTCAGGAAGGGCGTCTGTACTTCCTGCATACTTATTTATTTGGCGTTGCAGTAGTTTGTTAAACATCATTTTAGCGTTCGGTTAAAGTAGTAATTGTCATTGTTTGATTGTGCAAATCACATTTCACAGAATTTAAAGAAGGCGATATCTCGCCATAGGAATAAAAGCCGGTAATAGCTGTCTCATTACCATAAATCGCTCTTACTACTTCTACCTCTTCTTCTATCCGTTGATCAAGCACCAGTTTTCTGCCTACACAACTTATCAGTATAGCAAGTTCTGGTTGCTCTTTTCCATTTTGAATACTGTTTTGTGCCGCATCTGATGCGCCCTCAATAAGCCCGTCAAAGCTGGCTTTCATAAGTTGTGCATAAGTGCCTACAGGCATATTCCCTGCAAATGTCAGGCTTTTATGCTCATTGTTAATACCCAGGATTGTTCTGACTACGGAATGGTCAGAATCAGACATGCGGATACTTAATGGAAACAGCAATCCGGATCCCGGCAATTCATCGGCATAATCTCCAAGGTACAATTTATAAATGTCCAATGCAGGCTTCCCGTCCAATTCATATAATACGTTGGCGTCCGATCTGGTGATCAGTCTTTCCGGACCGAAAACATCCCAGCCTCCTACGCTTCCGTAAGTGACAGATAATGCCTCTCCATAAAAACCTATAGCAACTATTTTTCCTTCTGAAGGAGCATCGTTCAGCCCTACAAGGGTAGATTGAAAGCGTGACCCGTCGCCGGCAAGACCTCCGGTTATTATAGTATTCTCCGGTAGAGATTCCTGCAAGCCCAGTACCAAGTCGCTTCCATTTACCTTTTGTCCGTCTGATATGATCAATACATTTTTTAAGCCTGACGGATCCAATGTTTTTCCCAGACTTTGACCGGCATCAAAACTATTCCTGGCTTCCGTAATATCAATGATGGCTGTTTTGACAATGGTTTTCTCCAGGCAAATTGCAGTCAGTGAAATAGTATGATCACATACCTGGGTATCAATAATTTCTCCCGCTGTAGAGCTCATGATTATATCTGCATCAGCATATTTTTCCCTGATGGTATTATATTCCTGTTCTGTTAATACTTCAGGGCTTCCAAAGGCCAGCACAAGATTAAAAGCCTTATCTGTTTTATCACTTCTCAAAGTTTGCCAGCCATGCTCCTTTGAAAATTTCATTTGTTCTATTTTCATGCTATCATTTTTAAAGAATAAAAGTTACTTGTTGTCTTCTTGCATTTCTTTATTCTGATTGTTAGCAGGGCGGAGTGTGAAGGCTAAGTCTTCTACTCTTGTACCTTCCTTGCTGCCCGAAATATTGAATTGTAATAAAGCGGGCCAAACTGTCATGTTCAATTTTTTCAATTGTTCGTTATCGGGACGGGCAGTGTATGAACCAGGTCCCAATCCTAAAAAGTTAAATGTTCCGTCTTGTTCTGTGAATGCATAGGCAACTAAAGTTGAATCATTTTTATAAAAGCACATTTTAACGCGTTCCAATCCCTTGCGTCCATCTTCATTTTCAAGAGTTATACTGCCCGAAGCTTCTCCCATCACAGCAACAGGAATCTCTATTACTTTAAGCTGGTTAGGATCGGCAACTACACTTAATGTTTTGTTGCGTATCTGCCAGGATATGTCGTCGAAACTGTTGTGTGTCAGATCAATATAGTAGTTAATATACGGTTCCAGATCAAATATACGAATAAGTGTATCACGTTGACTATATGTGGTACGACCATTTCTGACACGGGCTTCAAGGCCATCAACTTTTGGTTCGCCTTCATCACGATGCTCATTTCCATTAATGTCCAGGTAAGGTAAAATTACAATCCCGGCTCTGCCTACGCTGTTGCAATTAGTAGCACCTACGTAATTTGTTTTGCCATCAAAGATCAGGCTACCTCTGGCCGATTGTACAAGCTGTACAGTATTATTACTATGTCTTGCCGAAGCTCCGACTCTTGCAAAAGAAAAGTCGTAACGTAGTCCTATACCCACATTTTTGATATTGCTTTTAAAATTCTGCTCGTAGTTTACATTCAGGAATCCATTTCTGAAGATCAGTTTCTCTACACTGCATTTTACTGAAATGAGTTTTTTCTCTTTATAACCATACTGTGCATTAGGTGTAAAAATGAATCCTTTAGGAAGCCTGAAAGCTAATGAAATATTGCTGTAGAAGTAAGGATCGAATTTTACAGGATCAGAATTTTTTACTGATACCATATTTGTACCTATACTCGCATTCACACCCGCTACTGATCCTGAAAGTAACCATTCTCCGGTAGTATATTTCAATCTGTCGGGCAATACAATCTGGTTAAGTGTAAGCCGGGATACCAATGAAATATTGTTGGTATGGAACGGAACGAAAAGCACAGCCCTGCGTTCTTCCAGGTAGTTGTATATAATTGCAGTTTGTTTGTTGGCATACCTGGTATAATTAAGTTCAAACTGTATATTAGATGGAAGGCGGTAATTAAGCATACCTTTTGTTCTTACTCCATGCATATATTCTCCGGATACAATTAGCCCTGAAGCGATACGGAATGAAGCACTGGCAAATGGCATATAATTACCTGATGTAACAGAAGAAAGATATTCCATACCTCCACCTATTGTTATACGGCGGTTGAGTCCATAATTCACATTGCCTTTTGCATAACGACTATTATGATCATCTTCTACGATACCTGCGCTGGCAGTATATTCCAGCTCACCTGAAGGAAGGAAGTTATAAGGAACAGTGATAAACTCTTCGCGAATGCGTTCTTCTCCGAAGGGGCCATAAAAACGAAGTTTTATTGCAGAGTTGCCATAAACCAATGGAACTTCAAAAGAGAAGAAACCGGAAGCATCTGCTTTGGTATAATCTACCATTACATTGTTCACATAAAGCTCTACAATCCAACCCGGACTGGTAACATCGCTTAGTGTATAAGTTTCAAATGAGCGTCTGAATGTAGTAGAAGCGTTTGTAACCTGCGCGCCAACAACTGGTGCAAATAAAGAGGAAACAGCCTGTGGTGCAATCTTTCCAAGCATTACCTGGCGCACAACTTTGTGATCATTATTAGCGTAACGCCATTGATAATATTGTTGTTTGTTATTCAGAGGTGTGTTGCTAAAGTAATTGAATGCCACATTAAGTTCTCCTCCGGCCAATACTGCTCCCAATGCAAGTCCAATCCTGGTATCTTTTTGACCTTTTATTTCCTGTGTAGCAATTACAGACCAATCAGCCATTCCCAGGTGGAAGAAAGGATAATGCTTTCCAATAACAGTATCTGCTTTTATCTCTCCTTTTAATTGGCCGATATTGTTACGGATCTGTGCTAGTTTCATTTCTCTTACGGCAGGTAATTCCTGTGTTGTATTTATTTTTACAGAAAGGTTACGGAAATCGAATATACAATCCAATCCAAACACCTTGCTGAAATAATCCATCCTTAAATAAAGGTTAGTTTCTGTACTGATAAAATCGTCGGAGTTAAGTCTGAAATATTTTCCCTGGTAACGAATGCAAGTGTGGGTTTTGTCAATTAGAAAAACTGCTTTGGGGTCGATGAAGGAACCTGTAATAGAATCCAGACCAGGCGAAGGCGTATTTTTAATCTTTAAAAAATCGAAGACATCTGTGATAGGAAGATATACCACGCGATCACGAATTACAGCCGGTATATCAATACCTCCAACGCGTTGCACATTAATATAAATTGATGTTTCGTCGTATCCGGAAGGGTCTGCATTGTATTCATATTCTGCATCTTCCGGAACCTCTTTGTTTTTTGAAAAGGAAACATAAGAAAGCAGTAACAGCAAAATACATAACGCAATTCTATACCTGGTAGCTATCGGGCCACCTGCAGATATGAAATTGCGATATATAGTATTGTTTGCCATTGTTTTTGTATTGTTTCTTCAATAATTATTCCTGGATAAATGTTATGGAGAAAGTGCCGCTATAGTTACCTGGTGGATTGGCCAATGAGTTTCCAACTGTAAGTGTTCCTCCGATACTCACCAGAGTGCGGTCTGGTGGTAATGCGGAGGTAACAAGCGGAGAACCCGGTTCAGCACTTCCTATATGTAATGTCATTGTGCCTCCGTTACTGCCTGTGAGTATCACATCCGGGCCATTTAATATGGAAATAAGTGTACCGGGATTAGCTTCTATCTCAAAAAGTGCGGGTGAATATATAGTGCCCATATTGGCTTGTATTACATCGCCGGTGACAGAGCGTGAACCGTTGGGGTAGATGATTACAGTACCTCCTGCAGTGCCATGATAAAAAGCACCAAAGTTTAAACCTTGTGCAGGATTTACATATACGGATATAGGCCGTGGAGGTAATTCCTGTCCTGTTGCTTCTGAGTGGCTGAACAAGAGTACAATTCCTGTAGAGATCAGTAAACAAAGCAACCTGGCGTTAAAGAGTATAGCTGTTATCATTACTACAATTTTATCGGGTTAATGCTGCAACATCCGGGGCACTGCCCAAACCAGACAGTGTTCCCGGAGTTGTCCTCTTAATTATAATTTACTGTTACGTTAAAAGGAGTGCCTGAAATGTAAATGCCAGAAGCTTGTGCTGCAGCTACATTTAAGGTTGCACCTACAGTGATATCTTCACTGCCGCCGGTCAGTGTACCGGTAGCGGAAGGGCTGCTGGTAAATGAACTCACGGTCATAGTGTTCAAACCACTTGAAATGGTGAGTGCGGAAGAAGGCAATGTGATAGCATAAGTGTATCCGGATTCACCTTCAACAGTAAAAGCAGCTGTTGCTACAGTTCCTGTTGTAGCTGGCAGGGTAGTACCACCTGTTGTAGACCTTACACCTGCTGCAGACAATATTACCGTACCTGCAGTAGAAGATTGTACTGCTACGTTACCGAAATTCATATCAGCAGTTTTAGTGATGCTGATTGGTGTCAGGATAGTTGCACTTGAAGTGGCAGTAGCTGTTTCCTGAGCGGATAAAGTTTGAGCTGCACCCAATACTGCTACAGTAGCGACGAAGAATTGTAATGATTTTTTCATATTCTGTATTTTTTGTTTGGTTTTGAAAAAATTGATGGTTTTAAAAATTGTTTGGTTTAACACCGTTTTGTGATACAAAGAGAGCACTTTTGATTTCATTAACCGTTGATCATGCTTAACACAAATCGTTGATCCTCGTCAATGGTTTTTTAGTGTATAAGAGCAGGTTTTTACATATACGATATTTGTTGTTTTAAGGTTAGGTAATCACAACAGGCTTGTTTTTATAAATGCTTAGTCAATAAAGTGTCGATTTATATTTACTGCTTCATAAACAATCGGTTATGTTTTAATTAGATGCAGGTTGAGTCTGGTTGCCTTCATGCTTCAATTCGATTTCTTCCTCGGCCAGTACATCAGAGCCTGCATCTTTTTGATTTTTAAATACAATACGGAGTTTACCGGAATGATAATCAATTCCTGAATTTTTATCAAGGTCAACCTTGAAACGCCTTACCGTATTAGGAGTGTACACTGCAATACCTTTCACAGAAGCTACCTGTTTTGTTTTTCCTTTAGGTGGAATATAACTCACTGTCAGATCCCCATAAACAGATATATTCCCTGTGCGATTAAATTTCAAATTAAGTCTTGGTGTGTTGTCACTCATTTCTACTAACGCATCAGAAATATCTACTTTAGCATCAGATACGCCTACACGAATGATTGCAGGTATTGAAATTCCGAAAACAGGTGTCAGGCGTACCGCTATTTCCTTAGAGCTGTCTTGTTCTTCGTCTTCACCAAGTGGTTTTTTAGACGCTACAGCTCTGAAATAAATATGGGAGCGATATTCGCCAGGTGCCAATTGGTCTGATTTTGCCACTTGTACTTTTATTACCTGGGCCTCATTAGGTGCCAACACTACACTACGCGGATAAATACGAAGTTGTTTCCCTGCAAAATTCTGGCCCGAATCTGGTTCCGTAATTTGTTCAAAGGAGCCATCTTCTTTCATTCTGATATCCATGATAGAAATAACGTACCTGGCCGTATCCTGTCCTGTATTTGCAAGGTTTAATTCCTGTATTTTTTTCTTACTGTCAAAAACTACTCTTCTGGGAGTTACCAATAAGTTACCCTGTGCCTGTATCTGGATAGAAATAGCGAAGAATGAGGGTATGAAGAAGCAAATAAAAATTATCGCTTTTTGGTAGGTGTTTGGCTGTAGTGTTGGTTCAAACCTTTTCATATGAGGTAATTTTAACTTGTTGGAAAGTGCTTCAGTTATAAGTAGTTAATCTATTTATAACCACCGGGCACTGCTCAAGCTCCAAGGCAGTGCTTTCCGGGGTTATTTGTTGTTAATTATAATTTACTGTTACGTTAAAAGGAGTGCCAGAAATGTAAGTGCCAGAAGCTTGTGCTGCGGCCACATTTAAGGTAGCACCTACAGTGATGTCTTCACTACCGCCGGTCAGTGTACCGGTAGCGGAAGGGCTGCTGGTAAATGAACTCACGGTCATAGTATTCAAACCACTGGTAATAGTAAGGGCGGAAGAAGGCAATGTGATAGCATAAGTGTATCCGGATTCACCTTCAATAGTAAAAGCAGCTGTTGCTACAGTTCCTGTTGTAGCTGGCAGGGTAGTACCACCTGTTGTAGACCTTACACCTGCTGCAGACAATATTACCGTACCTGCAGT
>JBAZWL010000023.1:44491-73967 GCA_041660405.1 Taibaiella sp.
CTGCCACGTTACCGAAATTCATATCAGCAGTTTTAGTGATGCTGATTGGTGTCAGGATAGTTGCACTTGAAGTGGCAGTAGCAGTTTCCTGGGCAGATAAAGTTTGAGCAGCGCCCATGATGGCTACAGTAGCGACGAAAAATTGGATTGACTTTTTCATAATCTGTGTTTTTGTTTGATTTAAAAATTGTTTGGTTTGTTATCGTTTTGTGATACAAAGAGAGGACTTTTGGTTTTAAGCGACGTTGACGTGGCTTACCGGGTACCGTTGATCTTCGTCAATGCTTTGTTAAAATTGCATTTAACGGGCTTTTTTACTGAATTATTAACAAGAGAAAATGTATTGGAAGTGGTGTAGGGTATAATAATGTGCAGAATAAAGCGATGTACTTTGAAGTATGGTTAGAGAACCGGAAGGATAAATAACTAAGTTTTATTCCACGAATTATTGGTTCTTAACAATTACGTAAACTACAAGCTTTTTCTTTGCAGCCGATTACTGGAAACTTTATTATGATGAACAGGAGGCTGCGGGGAAATATTACGGCATATAACATGGTGGTGGAAACATGGTGGCATAAGCTATTCAGTATAGCGTATGCTAAAACGGCTGACCGCGATATTGCCCATGATATAGTACAAGAAGTTTTTCTTACCATATGGGAAAAATGGGAAAGTGTGCCCAAAGATGAGGAGATAGAATTTTACCTGCTACATGTTTTGCGTTATAGAGTTTTGAATCATTATCGCTCATCTTCAAGATATAAAGTTCAATTACAGGAATTAGATGATCTTCTTCACCAGCTTAGCGATCATGAAGGAGATACAATCCATACCGACCAAAGATTGGCTATAGCCGAGAATGCCGTTGACCTGCTAAGCCCATCTTTAAAACGCGTATTCATTTTAAGAATTCAGGAAGGCTATTCTTACCAGAAGATTGGCGCACTATTGAATATAGATCCTGCTTCGGCAAGGGTTTTATATAGCAGGGCCTTAAGCCAATTACAAAAAACGGTTGCGACCAAACCTGCTGTGGCATTGAGTTTGATTGCAACACTTCAATTGGTTACAATTTCTTAACCTCAAACAGGTTAACATTTTTTGGTTTCCGGTTATTCTTTTATTGATGACACACCGGATCAATAAAAAAGCAGAGTTGTTGCTGGATCGTTACCTGAACAATGATTGTACTCCTGAGGAAAGGGTACTCGTGGAGCAGTGGTATGATAATCTGCAACTGCATGATAAAGAAGTAACAGAATGGGCAGAGGCTTCCAAATTATTATTTCTTCAAAAGCAGGCCGGCAAACAAACAAGAACAAAATCTTTAGTCTTAAAAAGACTCGCTGCCGCTGCGACCTTGATATTATTTGCAGGAATTGGTTTTTATTTTTCCCGATATAAAATAACTGCTGAAAAGGCTGAAATACAGTCGTACGCTGCTGTTACTGGCCCTACTACTTTGAAACGGGTTTTACTTCCGGATAGCACCGTCGTATGGCTGAACGCTAACAGCTCGCTTAAATGGACAAGCGGTTTCACGAGGAATGTAAGGCATGTAGTGTTGAAAGGAGAAGCCAGTTTTGATGTTCATCATGATACAAATCATCCTTTTATTGTTCATACTGAAGAAGTAGATATTAAAGTTTTGGGTACTTGCTTTAATGTAGAAACGGGTGTTGATAATACTGCTACAAGCATTGCCTTACTACGTGGTAAGGTCGAAGTGCAATCTAAAGACACTTCAGCTCTTAAGCTAATACTACTACCCGGTGAAGTAGCCACCTATGCAAGTTCAGAGAAAAAGATAAGCAAGTCTAAAGCAGATATACAACCATACTTTTCCTGGATGAAGGGTGGCTTTTTTGCAAGCAATATGCCGCTTAAGCATGTAGTGGAGAAACTGTGCTCCAGGTATGGATATACTGTGAAATGGCTCGATAATCGCGGTGGACATAAGCACATAACGGTTTCGTTTGGGGTTCAGGCATTTGAAAGCATGCTTGCAAGTCTGTGCTATGTAAACCATCTTCAATATACCATCAATAACAATGTCGTAATTATAAAATAAAAAAGGACGTGCGCTAACACGTCCACATTAATCACTCCGGAAAATGAAAAATGAATGAATAACAAAAGTACATTAAACCGATTAAAACAGAAACAACGTATTAAAGGTAGTTTACTGTTATGGACCACTTGTTTAGGGTTATGCCTTTCGGCAAGTCCTGAAAGTGTACAGGCACAGGATATGTCTGATAAGATCAATGTAAAAACGGATAACGAGCAGTCTCTTGCTGAAATGCTATCCCGGATTGATCAACAGACGCTTTACAATTTTTCTTTTTTGAAAGAAGATTTTGAAGCTATAAAAGTAAAGCCGGTCGATTTGAAAGCAGAACGGCTTGAAACTGTATTAAAGTTATTACAAAAGGAATACGGCCTTGAATATGCTGTTAACTACAATAATATTCTATTCCGGATTGCAAAAGGCAACCAGATTAAGGCGCAATCTAAAGGGTATTTGTATGGTCAGCTTTTAGATGAAGTAAGTAATGAAAGTCTTATCGGGGCTGTCATTCGGGTGGGTAACCAAACAGTACAAACGGATGTAGATGGTAAATTCATGATGACCTTATCGCCGGGAGTATATACTGCAAACATTAGCAATATGGGCTATAGCGATGTGGCAATACAGCAGATAAATATTAAAAGCGCAGATACTACGAAGACAAATTTTAAACTGAAGCAATCTGCCAATGACCTGAATGAAGTTGTAGTAACGGCTCTTGGTATTAAAAGAGAGGAAAAGGCTTTGGGTTATTCTGTTACCAAACTGGATAATGAAGATGTTACCGATGCCATGTCTAACAACTGGACCAATACTATGGAAGGTAAAGTAGCCGGACTGAATATGCTTAAATCAAATGGTGGCCCGGCCGGAACAAATGCTATTATCCTTCGTGGTGAAAATTCCTTATCCGGTAATAGTGAAGCTTTGATTGTGGTTGATGGCGTAGTGATCAGTGGTAGTAGCGGGCAAATTACCGGCACGGGTAGTGGCTCTTATCTTGATGGAGATTCTCCTATTGATTTTGGTACTTCACTAAACGATATTAACCCTGATGATATTGAATCTGTGTCTGTATTGAAAGGCCCTGGTGCCAGCGCTTTATATGGTGCAAGAGGTGCTAATGGTGCTATTATTATAACCACCAAATCGGGGAAAAAGCAGAAAGGACTTGGGGTGACCTTTAACTCTAATACTACTTTTGAATCTATTCTGCGTTGGCCCGATTTTCAGTATGAGTATGGCCAGGGAGTAGATGGAAGTGATACCTGGTATTCATACGGACAATCTATTGATGGACCCAGCACCAGAAGTACAAGCTCTGCATGGGGGCCAAAATTCAATGGACAATCTTACTATCAATATAATCCGATAACCCGTACCGGAGATACGGTTAGAACGCCATGGGTACCTTATAAGAACAATCGTAAAAATTTCTTTCAGACAGGAAGGACTTTTACCAATACGCTTACATTAGAGGGTGGTAATGATAAAACTTCAGCACGTCTTTCCTATACCAACCTTGCAAACAGGTGGATAGTACCCAATACCGGATACAACCGCAATACGATAGCGTTAGCCCTGGATCAGTATGTTACACCAAGGCTTAAAATTTCTACACATATAAATTATACCAACAAAGGAAGCGATAATCTTCCTACTACTGGATACAACAATCAGTCCATTATGTATTTTATCAGGGGCCTGGTGCCCAATGCCAGCCTCGATTGGTTCAAGGACTATTGGACGCCTGGCCAGGAAGGTATTTTGCAGACAAGACCTTTTAGCAGCTTGCTGGATAATCCTTATCTGATAGCCAATGAAATGCTGAATAAAGTTTCTCGAAATAATGTAATTGGTAACATAACTGCCAATTATCAGTTCAGTAAAGAACTTAATCTGATGCTAAGAACTACGCTGGACTGGGCTTCAGAAGCACGTTCGCAGCAAAGACCAATGAGCAGCCAGAAATTTGCAAATGGCATGTACCGCACACAGAATATATTCACCCAGGAATTTAACTATGACTTTCTGTTGAATTATCATAAGGTGTTCCGGAAGGATTTTGTTTTGAATGCTTCTTTCGGTGGAAGCCGTATGCAAAACAAATATATCAGCGATGAACTAAGAGCGGATAGATTGCTTTATCCCGGGGTATATAATTTTGCTAACAGCAGAGACCTTATTGTAGCATTGCCTTATAGAAGCCAATATGCTGTAAATAGCCTGTACGGTACAGTAGGCGTAGCATTTAAAGACTTCTTGTTCCTTGATATCACTGGTCGTAATGATTGGACCAGCACACTTGCAACTCCTGAAAGTTTTGGACATTCCTCCTTCTTTTATCCATCGGTAAACTTAAGTAATGTTATTACAGATATGGTTCATCTTCCAAAGTGGGTAAGCTTCTGGAAGATAAGAGGATCATGGGCACAGGTGGGGAGTGGGGGCACTACGCCTTATCTTACTGCTTATTCCTATAGCCCTACAGGCTTCCCTTCCGGTCTGTCCAACCCTTCTGATATTGCTAATAGCGATCTGCGTCCACTTATCACAACAAGCTATGAGGCCGGTACTGATATTCGTCTGTTCAAGAACAGGTTTGGTGTTGATCTTGCTTTATACCTCAACAACACCAGGAATCAGATCATAAGTGTTCCCATTGACCGTTCAGCAGGTTATAATGCAACTATTCTGAATGCTGGTCTGGTACAAAATAAAGGTCTTGAATTGGAGGCTTATATTAAACCATTTGTAAGTAAACGTAAAGATGGTTTCAATTGGCGCACTTTCGGAACTTATGCTGTAAATAAGAATAAAATCGTGTCGCTTGCCGAAGGTGTTACCAACTATATTATGTCGTCAGGCCCTGCAGGAAGAGGAACTATTGAAGCCAGACCTGGCGGGACTATGGGGGATCTGTATGGTATCGGTTATCAACGTTCTCCTGATGGTAAGATTGTCTATGATAATTCCGGATATCCCTTGTGGACAGATACTGCTATTTATATTGGCAACACTACACCTAAATGGAGAGCAAGCTGGGGCAATGAATTTGCTTATAAGAACTTTAGATTCTCTTTCCTGTTTGACGGACAATTTGGTGGCGTTGGTTATTCGCTTACCCATTCAGTACTCGCAGAAGAAGGCAAACTTAATAAAACACTTCCCGGAAGATACAATGGTATTATAGGCGATGGCGTGATAAAAAATGATGACGGCACTTACCGTCCTAATGATGTAATTGCCACTGATATTCAAACCTACTACAAGTCTCACTTCGACCGAACAAATATTGAGTCCAATACTTTCAGTACAGACTATATCAAGCTAAGAGAAGTTCGCCTGGACTATACAGTAAAAAGTAAGGTTCTTAAAAATGCCGGATTTAAAAACCTTGTAGTAGGGCTATATGGAAGAGACTTGTTGATGTTTACAGACTGGCCCGGTTATGATCCACAGTTCGGAACACTTGGAGATGGCCAGATCTATAAAGGCTTTGAGATTGGACAATTTCCAAGTACACGTAGCTATGGCTTCAATATTAAAGTAGAATTCTAACCATTAACCATCATTCAGCATATTATAAAGCAATAATGAAAAAGAAACTTTTAAATTTTCTCTTACTACCTATACTTCTTACAGCGATCAGCTCCTGTCGTAAGGACTTTAAAGAGATCAATACAAATCCGAACGCTTCTGCTGCAGCAACGCCTGAAGCTTTACTTGCTCCCGCTTTATACGATGTAGTAAACGGAAATCTTAACCGTGCTATGCGTTTGAATAATGTTTTAATGCAGGACCATGTTCCCTTAAGCAATAACAATGATATAGGCCGCTATATGGTGCGACCAAGTGAATCGGACTATATGTGGAATAACTGGTACTTACAATTGAATAACTTCAGGGATATGTATCAGAAAGCAAACGATATTAATGATACTACATGGATGGGTGTGTCATTGATATGTGATGTTTGGGTGTCATCACAGATTACCGATATGTTTGGCGACGTTCCTTATTTCAATGCAGTAAAAGGGAAAGAAGGTATTTATGAACCTGAATTTGATTTACAGAAAGATATCTATACCGATCTTTTTGCAAAGCTTGAACTTGCAAATCGATACCTCGCTTTGAATAAAGCTATTGCTACGGAGAAAAAAGCAGCGGATCCTTTATACCAGGGAAATCCTTTACTATGGCGCAAGTTCGGCAATTCACTTTATCTGCGTTTATTACTGAGGGTTTCCGGTAAGGATGAAATGAACGCCACCGAAGAAATTAAAAGAATCGTTGAAACAGACGCAGCAACTTATCCATTAATTGCATCTAATGCAGAATCTGCTGTATTACGTTTTACAACAATACCTCCTTACGTTTCCGAATTTTACAATTACCGTGATTATGATTTTAATGGTGCAGTAAGTTTATCAGAATTCTTTGTCAATAACCTGAACCAATGGAAAGACCCGCGCATCAGTGTGTGGGCGACGGAAGCCTCATTGGGCGTGTATCTCGGCGTGCCCAGCGGTTATGCCGAAGGTCAGGTGCCCGAGCAAATGTCTTCTTACCTGGCAGCACTTAAAAATAATCCTTTAATGGGAAATATTATGAACTATGCAGAGCTGCAGTTCATTTTGGCTGAAGCGGCACTTAAAGGAATAATCGGCACATCTGTACAAAGTTATTATGAAGCTGGCGTAACCAATGCCATAACCTTTTGGGGAAAAGAAGTGTCGGAAGATTACCTGACCAGAGAAGGAATTACATGGATGGAAAATGCTGATCAGGAACAGAAGATGGAACTCATTCACGTTCAGAAATATTATACTTTATTTTTTACGGATTTCCAGCAATGGAGTGAATACCGCCGTAGCGGGCACCCGCAATTACCGCTTGGTGCCGGTGTGCAGAATAATGGTATAATGCCCTCCAGGTTTAAGTATCCTGTGTATGTACAGTCAGTTAATAATGCAAATTATAATACAGCTGTAAGCAGGATGGGGGGCGATGATATCAATATTAAAGTGTGGTGGAACAAACCTTAATGATTTAATAAACTTAAAAATAGCATGAAAAAAATAATTTTGAATATAGTTGCTGTGTTATTGATATTCAACCTGGCAGCATGTATCAAACAGAACGAAAATCCGGCTATTGGTACACCTAGCCCGCTTACATCTCTGACCCAGCTACGCAGTATATATAAGGGAGAGGATTTGACCATAGCTTCCGATATGCTGGCAGGTGCGGTAAATGTACGGGGCGTAGTTATTTCAGACCACAGTGGTAAAAATTTACCGGAAGGACATGTTATTATTCAGAACACCTCAAGAGGCTATACCAGGGGGGTAATTCTGAATATGGATGCTGAAACAGCTAAAACATTTGTACCGGGCGATTCGGTAGAAGTACGTGTAGATGGGCTTTCCCTGGTAAATAGAAATGGTTCTTTGATGCTCGAAAATGTAAGTAACGACAGAGTTGTTAAGATCGCAGAAAATGCAACGATAAATGTTGCGCAAGTTTCTGTAGGAGCTTTGGTTGCGGAATTTTCAAAATACGAAAGCACACTGGTAGAGGTAACTGCAGATGTAAAGCCCGTCCCCAAACCAGGAGATACCTATGCTGGCGATAAAAATCTTAGTGACGGCACAGAGGAATCATTATTACTATCTACAGCGGAAGGCGCAAGCTTTTCTGAAGATGGATTGCCGGCAAGTGCAACATTCAGGGGAATAGCGGGATTTTATAATGCTAATGGTCATTCGGATAATGGTGCATTAACCCGTTTATACCTCAGAACAAAAGCTGATGTAGCTTATGCCAGTGGACCACTCTATGGTGGTTTCCCGGAAGATTTTGAGAGCCCTGATGCTACACAGAAAGGCAGTTATAACATGACGGCAATCGACAATAATATTAATCTGAAAACAGGGAGTTGGAAACTTTACTATGCTATTTTGGGTACAACAGGAGGAAGAGACAGGTTTAATCCTACTGGTAAACAATGTATCCGTATGCAACAGCAGCTTGACTTTGATGCTTATGTGCAAATGAATTTCGATCTGCCAAATGGCGCTTCTAAAGTAACATTTTCCTATGGAGCCTATTATACAGATGCCAGCAGTACTTTCAAACTGGAATACTCACAGGATGGTGGTGTAACATGGCAGCAAACCGGAGAGCAGGTAACTGATGCTTCTGACGAATCTAAAGTGGCTATCTTTTTAATGGATATAAAGGGTGCCGTACGATTTAGAATAAATAAACTTGGATTAGGCCCTACTAACGGAACTAATATTTTTAATGGTAGATTAAGTATAGAGGACTTTGCAGTTTTTAGTAATTAATCTGATAGGAAAATAATAACAATAAAATAAATGAATTATGGCTGCAATCAGTAGTGCACAACACCTTGCATTTTTGAAATTGGTTACGGAAGAACTAGCCAAAGCAGACCCTTGTGCACTAGCTGAAAGCCTGGAGCAGGAAGCGTTTATTAAAAAGCATCTGAGTGATATGGAACAACTCCGTACGGATTATCTGTATCATTTAAAGGCTATACATGCGGTGATATATAAGTATGAAGCCGTCAGGAAGGAAGCACGTATTATGTTGCGTAAACGATTGGCCGCAAGTAAAAGGAAAACGATAAAGGAAGCTGCAATTTTAAATCATACCATAAGTAAAGCATCCTGAACATAAACAAACAATTATGCAAAGAAGAAACTTCATTAAAAGTATTGGCCTGCTTTCTGCCGGACTCGGCGTTTCTGCCCCTGCCCTTTTTGCAGGTGAAAATCCGGAAGTAGAAGACTATTCATTTCGCAAGGTAAAAGGTAAGGTAACCTGCGATGGAAAGGGTGTTGAACATGTTACCGTAAGTGATGGCTTTTCCGTTACCCGCACCGATGCCAAGGGTAATTATACTCTGGATACCCATTACAATGCCCGCTTCATCTTCATGTCCATGCCGGCAGGTTATGAAATTCCGAATGAAAATGGTATTGCGAGGTTTTACAAACCGCTGCAATCTAAAACAAAAGTGCAACAGGCCGATTTTATATTGGAGCGTGCTGCACAGGATGATACCAAACATACTTTTGTAGTATGGGCTGATACCCAGATCAAGACTCATGAGGATGCGCAAAAACTATTAACGATATCTGCTCCGGACGCTAAAAAACATATTGATTCTTTAAAGGATAAAACGGTATTTGGTATCGGGTGCGGAGACCTTGTCTGGGATGAATTTGATCTGTTTAAAGATTATCGTGATGCTGTGGCTATAACAGGAATTCCTTTCTGGCAGGTCATTGGCAATCATGATATGGATTATGAAGCCAGAACGGATGATGCATCTCAACAAAGTTTTGAAGCACAGTTCGGCCCATCTTATTATTCTTTCAATAAAGGGAAAGTACACTATGTAGTACTGGATGATGTTTTCTTTATTGGAACGGGGCATAGATATATTGGTTATCTCACCGAAGCCCAATTGAAATGGCTGGAGAAAGATCTTAAATATGTACCTCAAGGGAGTAGGGTAGTCGTGGCTTTGCACATTCCTACCAACACAGGTGACAAGCGCAGGAATAAAAAGAAAGAAGAAGAGATGGGAGGTGTAGTAACCAACAGGAAAGCACTTTATGAAATATTAAAGCCTTATAAAGTACAGATCGTTTCCGGCCATACACATTGGAATGAAGTGTGGGAGAAAGATAACATTACGGAACATAACCTGGGTACAGTATGCGGTGCATGGTGGTCGGGGCCTATATGTGGTGATGGCACACCAAACGGCTTCGGCGTTTTTGAAGTAGATGGTGATGATATAAGCTGGTACTATAAAGCTACGGGATATGAAAAGTCTCACCAGATAAGGTTATATAAGCCCGGGGCTGATTCAGAAAAGCCACAGGTCTTGATTGCCAACGTATGGAATTATGATAATAAATGGACGGTTGAATGGTTTGAAGATGGTATATCAAAAGGCACTATGGAACAATATACCGGCTATGATCCATCTGCCACAGAATTGTATCTTGGAGCTGCTTTGCCTGTAGAGCGCAAATGGATAGAGCCCATTCTTACTGATCATCTTTTTAGTGCTGTTCCATCAAAAGGAGCGAAGGAAATTAAAGTACGGGCTAAAGACCGGTTTGGAAATGTATATGAAGAGAGTATAAAATTGATTGCCTGATAGCTTTCTTCAAAAAGCGATTGAACTTTATTAAAACTGCTCCAATGTGGCGCAGTTTTTTTATTGGTATGAATTTCAACTTGTAGCATCCTTGTACTGGGTTTTCTTTACTAGTTCTCAAACTGTTATGGTATAAATTGATAAAACTGTATCTGTATTGGTATTGTTATTTAGCTCAATTTTGTAATAAATATTCATCTCGTAATAGATTGTTCTTAACCAATTAAACTTACCAGCTGGCAAATGACAACAAAATGGTTCGATAGAAAATTTGATTTCAATTTTGGTATGGAGCGATATGATTCTTTATATGAACGTCTGCAAAATGCTCCTTTAAAGTATAAGAAAGAAGTTCTGGATTTGCCAGGAAAAATATTGCAAATAAAGCCGGAAGATAAATGGTCAATTAAAGAAAATATTGGCCACTTATTATTGCTTGAACCCTTGTGGTACATACGACTCAGGGAAATAAAGGAAGGGAAGCCTGAAATGTCTCCTGCTGATTTAAACAATACGGCAACGCATGAATCCTCTTTTAATGACATGGTGATTCAGACACTGATTGAGCATTTTACAAAGACGAGAAATAAAACAATAAGCTTGCTAAATGGGTTAAAGCCTGAAGAGTTTTCTTTACTCAGTACACATCCACGCTTACAGAAACCTATGCGTATAATAGACATGATGCATTTTGTAGCCGAACACGACGATCATCATTTACATACAATCCGAACAATTATTAAAAACCACAGTATATGAATTCAACCACATCAATCCCTGTAGTAAGAACTAAACACAGCAAGCTTGCTGAATATGATTTTTCCAATATCGTTTTTGGTACAAACCCAACGGATCATATTTTTTTAGCGGAGTTCAAAGATGGTGAGTGGGGTAATCCCAGAATTGAACCTTTCAGGGATTTAACACTTAGCCCAATGGCGCTGTGTTTGCATTATGGTCAAACGGTATTCGAAGGATTCAAAGCATATAAACTGGCTGATGGAAATATTAGTATTTTTCGCCCCTACAAACATCACTCCAGGTTAAATAAATCCCTGGATCGTATGTGTATGCCACATATTCCGGAAGCTTTATTTATAGATGCCATGCATAGCCTGGTAGCGCTGGAGCAAGGCTGGGTGCCAGACAGGCCTGATGCTTCCTTATATCTCCGCCCATTTGTTATTGCTACGGAACCGCGTTTGGGAGTAAAGGTTTCGGATGAATATACTTTCGGTATTATCGCCATGCCTATGGCAAATTATTACGACACTAATCTTAAAGTAAAAGTAGAAACGGAATTTGTAAGGGCAGTAGAAGGTGGAACCGGTGCTGCTAAATGTGGGGGGAATTATGGTGCTGCATTTTACCCTACGCAAAAAGCTAAAGAACAAGGTTTTGATCAGGTATTATGGACCGATGGAAAACACAATGAATACATTGAAGAATCTGGAACAATGAACGTGGTATTTATTATAAATGGCGCATTAGTCACACCCCCGCTATCAGGAAGTATATTGGATGGTGTTACCAGAGATTCTATTCTCACATTGGCAAAAGATGCAGGAATAACGATTGAAGAAAGGAAAATCAGTTATAAAGAACTGGAAACTGCATTTCAATCCGGCAAAAGAATTGAAGCTTTTGGTGTGGGAACGGCTGCAGTAATTTCACCTATTGAAATGATAGGCATTAATGGGAATGAATATTACCCTGATGTTTCTGAACATGCTGTTTTATATCAGTTAAAAACATCATTACAGCATATAAGAAAAGGTATTGTTGAAGATAAATATTCCTGGAATTATATTATCAATACTAACGGAGCGGATTAAAATAATTACAGGGCACAAGATTTCGGTTATGAACCCGGAAAAATGATTATTAGGAATTTGCTTGTCGGTTAATACCAAATCGTCTCAATTGTATGCGATCATATTCCTTTTCGTAATCAGGGTTTTCTGTTTTTAATAATCTATCCCAAAACCTGAAATAGAGACTATAATTCCCTTTAAACTTGCTGTGATGCATATTGTGATAAATAGAAGTATTCAGTATTTTAAACAGGAATGAATGTCGGAACCATTTTGGTGCAACTTCATAACCCAGATGTCCGTAAACATTTATAATAAAGCTGGCAACTGTAAAAAGGATGATAGTAATGGAATGCATCGGTAAGATAAATACAAGTAACAATAGTACAGCACTTTCGGTACATGCTTCTAAAAAATGAAACGAGTAAGAAGTCCACGGAGAAGGATTTGTCGATTTATGATGAACAAGGTGGGTATATTTAAAAATGTTTTTGTGATGTAGCAAGCGATGCATCCAATAAAAGTAAGTATCATGAATGATAAGGCCGATTAACAGACTTAATGGTACCCACCATAATGGATAATCTTGTGGTTGATCATAGATTAATGTATACTGTTTCAGCGGGGAGAAGAGCACAATCAATGCTATAAAAGTGAAGACCACTGTAGTCTGCATAGAGTGCAATATTTCCCTGATAAAATCACCAGACCTGGCAGTCTTGCTTTGTATTTTCGATTTGCCAAAACGAACAGGCAATAATTTGTAAAACAGCAAAAAGGGAATGCCGGCAATAATGAAATATCTGATTGTAGTGGTGCCCAAAATTTGCATTGCGGCTTCCAATAAATGTCGCATATTCACTTTCGTTTTAGGTTATGAAACGGTTGAGTAAAGTTATCTTGAATTAAATTTTCTTGCTGAAAAGGAATTCTTAAGACCTTCAATTGATAATGGATAAACTTGAATCCAGTAATATAAAGTTGAAGCCAAAACCGGCTTCAACTTTATAAGGTAATTATCTTAGTACGACTACTTTTCGAGGTCTAACTACAGGTCTTGTAGCAACTACTACTGGTGCCCGATGCACTACTACTGCTCGCTGCGGGGCTACTGCTATTACTTTTGGACAAGGTTTTATAACTACAGTTTTTCTTACGGGACGACGTACTACTACAGTTTGCGCCGTTACATCTGAATAAGTAAACAGTAAGGCTACCACTATCGGGATGATTATCTTTTTCATACTTTAAATTATTTTGATTAAGAAATATTGTTATTGAGCATCAGATTTCAATTTACTCATAAAGGCTTTTCGATTTTCTTTTTTGTGCTCTTTAAACATTTTGAATTGTTCATCATTCAACACTGTTTTCAAAGAAGCATCCCTTCTTTTATCCAGCTCCTTCATTTTAGAAAGTTTAGCTGACCGGGAGGTTTCCGACTCCTTGATTTTAATTGCTGCGGATGAAAAATCCTGGTTGATGGAATTGACCTTTTGATATTGTGCATCGGAAAGGTTTAACTGTGTCTTCATTTTGTCAGTCATAGCTTTAACGGTTTCGCCGGGGGCTGTACTTTGCGCAAACATAGAAAAGCTGCATAGCATCAGAAAAGACATGAAGAAAGTGATCATTGTACTTTTGATTTTTCGTTTTAACATCGTTGTTGTTTTTAAAAATGAATAAATGAATAAGAACTGAATTAAGAACGCTTAAATCGTGTTATGTTTAAAGCTTGAGAATGAAACGGACAAAACCTTAGATGAACAGTACAACAGGCAATAAATTTATTCTTTAAGCCAGGCTGCTACCAAGGCTTGCCGCTCTTTTTTATTTGCTATAAAAACTTGCATTTGTTGTGACGTAAATACCTTGCTCAGTGCCTTTTCCCTTTCATTCGCTATTACTTTTACTGCTTGGAGCTTAACCATTTTATCCTTATCACTTGTGATTATGGGTTTTATTTTCTCGCTGAATTGTTGGTTGATATGTAATACCTCACTAGTTTGACTATCAGTAAGATTAAACTTGTGTTGCATATGCTTTGTAAACATTTCTACCTTATTATTTGGTAGCAGAAATTGTGAACCTTGTTGAGCACCGGCTTGAGCGCCAATACTAAGTGCAAAAAGGATGAAAAGCATTCGTACTAATGTGAACTGTCTCATTTTTTGTCAATTAAACTTTTTTAGAAATTATGTTACAGGATAATGGTGTAAGTAGTTCCGTTGAGCAACAATGTGGCAGTACCATTACCATTAAAAGTAATGCTACCGATATAAGTATAATTATTGCTGCCTGATGAAGCATTAATAGAAACAGAAGCGGAGCCACTTGTAATAGTGTGAGTCGATTTATTGACAGTAAGGCTGTTCAGTGTATAGTTAATGACACTTGTAAAGGAACGCATATTACGTACTTTGGAATGTTGACTACCATTACGCTGATAACTTCCGTTAAATATGGCAAATGTTGATGAGGGTGAAAGTCCTGTAATTGACCAACTACTTGTTGCGCTGTCGTCACTGGACATACGTGGCGTTTCATACGTGCCATTCATGTCAAAGTTGTATACAAAGCTTTGGTGGTTACCGGCTTCGTCGCAATTAAGTTGATAATTTCTGTTGATGGTGTAATTATGTGAGTAACTACCTGTATTGCCAGAAGATGAGTAAGTATTACTATACAGATGGCCGCATTCAAGAGAAGATGTTGTAACGTAAATCCCGGCCCCTGCAGCATATGCTGATGATTCAGTGACTGAAGCAGTTAGGCCATAAGTAGAATTAACCAGGGAACTCTCAATTGCATCTGCAGCATCCTCCTGGGTTACTTCTGCCTGAGTCGTTGCTTCATCTTTTTTGCAGGATGAAAGGGTAATTCCTGCAATTAAAGTGATGGCTAAAAAACATTTGGAGGCGAATGCTTTTGCATTAATGTTAGTAACATTTTGTGTCTTTGTCATAATATTTGAGTTTTATTTTGTGAACAATACTCAAATGTATCATGACTTAAACGCTAGTACCGACACAAATCCAATGAAAGGGACAAAGTCATCGATGAATGGGCATTACCCCTCCATCCACTTTAAAAATTCAGGAGCACGTACCTTGCTGATAATTATATTTTCAGGTACCTCACAGGAAAGACGAACTGCAAGCCTTCTCGTAAAAAAATGTTCTACAGTTTGAATGATGTCACGGTTAATAATAAACTGCCTGTTTGCCTTAAAGAACTGCTGTGGATTGAGCTGCAATTCAAGATCTTCCAGTATTTGCGAAAGATAATATTTTTCATGCTGTCTTGTGTAAAGGCTTACTATACCGGCTGCTGAATAAATGAACTTTATATCTGCAGTTTTCACGGGGATGATTTTATTCTGAAAATGAACCAGCAACGCAGATTTATAATTGCTGTTAACTTGCTGTAATAAGGATGCAATTTGTTTGCCGTATTTTGCTTCACTACCTGAAAAGAAATCTTTTAACCGGTCATACTTTTCAATGGCCGATTTAAGTTTCTGCTCTTCTATTGGTTTTAATAAATAATCAATACTATTGGCTTCAAAAGCAGTAATGGCATAGTGGTCAAAGGCTGTACAGAATATAACAGGAACATTGATATTGATAGCTTTAAAAATTTCAAAGCTTAAGCCATCTGCAAGCTGTATATCAGAAAGAATAAGGTCAGGCGTAGGATTCTCAGCCAGCCATTTGATAGCAATTTTTACGGATGCGATAGTGTGAATTACCTGTATGTCGGCCTTGATGTTTTCGACCATCAGCTTTAATTCTTTAGCAACCTTTACCTCATCTTCAATAATTAAAATGTTCATGCTGAAATCAATGGTATTTTAACTGTATAAAAGAAGTTATCTTTAGCTACATCTATATCTTGTCCTGATAGCAATAAATATCGCTCTCTTATATTTCTAAGACCTGTTCCTGTGCTTTCTTCAACCGAAATCTTAGGCTGAAAATTGTTCCGTATTACAAGCATACTTTTATGCTCATCTATAGAAATGGTGATAGCTAAAGGTTCTTCCACTGAAATAATATTATGTTTTATCGCATTTTCAATTAATATCTGAAGACTTACAGGCGGTAGTTTCGCATTAAGGAAGCGATCTTGAACGTCTACATTTATAACCATTGCATCTTCAAACCGTTCCTTCAAAATATGAATATAAGATCGTGTAAACTCAAGTTCGTGGCCAAGTGTAGCCAGGTTGGTTTGATTGTTATTCAGAAGATAGCGGAACACATTACTTAACTGCAGTACATAGTCTTTTGTAGTTTTATCGGTAGCAATGCTTCTAAGCGTATTTAAAGCATTGAATAAGAAATGTGGGCTTATCTGCTGTTGGAGGGCATATAACTTTGCCTCCAGGTTTTCTTTTTTGATGCGCTCACTCTCCTGTTTCATCCTGTTTGCTTCACCCGAAATATATAACAGGTAGGTTATAAAGAATTGGAAGCCAGAGACCAATAAACCTCTGATTATCATAATGACCACCTTTCTCCTTTCAGGCATATTTGTTACAGAATGAATCAGCAACCTATCCGTAAAATATGAAGAGCCATAATAAACAGCTACTGATAACAACATGCCGCCACTTAAGCAGATTATTGCTTTATGCCAGGCTTTTTTAATTGACTTTTTCTGAATGACCAATTGAATAAACAGCCAACAAAAAAAAGAATAGGCAAATGATACGATAGCATTCTCACCGCTGGGCACATACCCAACCCGGAAAGGTCTTGGAAAAAAGATGAGCAGCGATATAAATAAAGAAAGGGCCAGGCCCGTGATAATATTATACTTCTTCATGGATATTCATGTAAAGCAATTGAAAAAGCAATTTATTCCAAATTACATATTCTACAGAGTTTAAGCAACAAATTCTTCATGAAACGGACAAAATGAGGTATGAAAAAATTAGGCTATAAACAATAATGCAGTGACTGTTAAAGTCACCGCATTATTGTTTGTTTATTACAAGCCGTACCCTGAAAGATTATTTCTTAGCTATTTTGGAATGATAAATCACACCTGTATTATTGCTGATGGAAAGATTATAAATGCCTGGAATCAATCCTGAAAGTTGTATCAGTGTTTTATTAAACCCTTTAACAGTATACATTTCAGACTTGCGAACTACTCGACCCATTACATCTGTCAAACGGAAGTTTAGCAATTCCTGTTTGTCCGTATTGTGTTCAATAGTCAATTGGCCTTCAGTTGGATTAGGGTAGCAATTGAAGGATGACTTATTGCTGTAGTCAAGAGAACGGATGGTCGAGAATGTACTATTGCCATCTCTATCCTCCTGTACGAGGCGATAGTAATTTATACCACTTGCCGGGTCTTTGTCCGTATAAGAATAGGATAGGGTGATATCGCTATAACCGTCATCTGCTTTGGTTTCAACTCTTCCTATTGCATTAAATTCTTTTCCGTCATTGCTGCGTTCTACAGTGAAGCCTGAATTGTTACGCTCACTAGCTGTAGCCCATGCAAGCATTGCAGTTTGCTCTTTCCTTGTAGCGGTAAAGGAACTAAATACAACAGGTAATGGAGTACTACCTGCATTGTTGGCGTGCACATAAAAATAGCTGAAAGAAGGCGTAAAGAAAGTCACTCTCCAGTATTGGAATACAGCATCCCATGTCACGCTTGTTGGCGTTATTAAGGTTGAAGTTCCACTACCTAATGGCCCGCCGCTTACTTTAGTAATTCTGAGGGTATCCATTCCAGCTATATCCGTAGGGTTCTGGGGCAACAAAGGATAACCGTTCAACGATGCATAAGCATTATATTGATTGAAGTCACTTTGTTTAAAATACAAAGTCACTGTTCCGGTTCCATTTGTCTGTGGTACCATTTCATAAAAGCGGGCTACATAAGGCCTTCCAAGAGATACCGGTACACTTGCCAGTACAGTTGTAGAGGCAGTAATAGTGCCCAACGCAACATTCTGTTGCATGGAAGTGATAAGACCACAAGTACCATTGTAGAAAGATTGTACTCCACCAGATACTGAACTACTGGTACTGGTTGTAGTTCCTACAACAGAAACGCCACTTATATTTGATTGAGCCATATTGGGTGACACTGTTACTAGGACAGTATCTTTACCTGTGCAACTGTTCGCATCGGTAGCAGTTACTATATACGACGTAGTAGCAGTGGGGCTTACCGTTTGAGAAGCACCATTAAGACTTCCGGGTTGCCATTGGTAAGTATATCCCGGAGTGCCACCAACTGCAATAGCCACGAGGCCTGTAGATGCTCCGCTGCAAATAGTAATATCGGAAGGTGCTACTGCCTGTACGGCTGTAGGTTGTGTAAGTGTGAAATTACGGGTTGTCTGGCAAGTGAGATTATCAGTGACTGTAACCGTATAAACGGTTCCTGCCGAAAGGCCAGTACCGGTTGCTCCGCTGCCGCCACTGGGGGACCAGCTGTATTGATATGGGGGGATACCTCCGGAAGCAACTACGGTTGCCGTTCCGTTACTGCCACCAAAACAACTCACGGTAGTTTGCGAGCCTGTAGTAGTTGGATTATCAATGGTGAGGGTGGCACTATTGGAATTAGCTGAACCACAGGTTCCGGTAACAACGCAGCGGTATGTATATCCACTCATACCAGCCGTTGCACCAGTTACGGTTAACGTCGCAGTAGTAGCATTGCTGTAAGGAGCACCATTGGTTATGTTTGTAAAACCAGAACCTGTGTTGACCTGCCATTGATAAGTAAGACCTGTTCCGGTAGCCGTAGCAGGAAATGTGGTACTGCCGTTGAGACAAATAGTCCTGTTAGGTGGGTTCCCGGTAATCGATGGTGCAACACAGGCAACACAACTGAAAGTAAAGGGTAGAGGTAAAGAGAAAGGCGAGGTATCATTTACATTCCAGTTGGAGGCATTAAAGATTGCTGTTCTGAGTTGAGCAGGCGAAGCTGAGGTCACGGTACCATTGTAAGTAGCATTGTCAACTTCTGGGGTGATTGCTAAAGAATTGGTAGCATTCAGTGCTGCTGGTAATGTGGAAGTCGCAGAGTTAACATCACATTGGTTAACTACCGCATCCCAGCCACCGTTCATATTGAGACCGGTAAGTAGTGTGGGGGAAGCCGTTGAACCCTGATAGGCGAAGATCTCATCCCCGCCGACTGCAAGGCTCATATAAGTACCCGCTATCGAAACCTGGGTCTGTACACCGGTTACAGTACCGGTAGAAGCAGTTAGAGTAGTCTGGCATTGGATCTTTATCTGCGTACCACAAGGAAGGGCAGTGCTGGCTGTCCATTTAATAATCCCATCCGAAAGAGCACCGGTGTTGGCTCCGCAAGATCCCGGGTTAGCGCTTTGAAAGCCGGTAAAACTTCCGCCGGAACACCAACCGAAGTCCGTAAAAAAGATTTCGGTACTTGCACTTACCGACGTCAAAAGGATGAAAGAAAATTCATCATTAGTGATCGAATCCGTGTTGTATCCTACAATGGAGATATCGCCGGCAACTAAAGAGGTTTGAGCATTTACTTTTATCTGTGGGAGCAAGAAAGCAAATGAAAGAGCAATTAAAAAGTGAATTTTTTTCATAAAAAACGTATTTGGCTATTGGTAAATCATTGTGGGTATCGAATACCCCTTATACTTAAATTTATTGTATTAACTTTTTCAGGATCAGGAAAACACCATGCCCTTTTGTATACCAAATCCGGCTAAAGCAAAACCGGGTATAAATCCTTCTTCTGTAAACAACACATCAACCCTGATCACTGTATTTTTAGCGCAAGCAATTCTTAGTCCGTTGGAATCATCCACGCTGAGAATAGTACCTGGCTTAGTGTTCTGTTGGTCTGCCGCTTCTACTACAGAAACGTAAGACAAACCAATCATCCAATTGTTCAGTTTTGCCGGCGCTCCTTTATTCCAGGGGTTACAGGCATTCACCAAACGAGCCACTGTTGTTGCATCCATGGTAGTCCAGTCGATCCATAAGTCTTTCGGTTGTGGACGGCTGTACCAGGAAGCTTTAGTACTATCCTGCGGCATGCCGGTCATATGATTGATCTGCATCAGTTGCAGTAATTTACTACTCAATTCGGCTCCGCTAAAGCCTAGCTGTGACACCAACATACCGAAAGTGGTTGCCGGATGAACCGGGACTTTGCTGGTAAGCAATATCGGTCCATCATCCATTTCACTGGTCATCTGGTGTACCGTAACGCCACCTTCCTTCACACCGTTTTTGATCATCCAGAAAAGTGGGTTAGCCCCCCGGTATTCCGGAAGGGGCGCATAGTGAAAATTGATGAAGCCGAAGCGGGGCTTCATCAGGGCAGTGTCTGGTATCTTCCATGGGAAGGTTTTAACCCATACCGCATCCGGGTTAGCTTGCTGTATCCACTGCTCCAGATCACCGGAAAAAGTGCTTTTACGGAAAAGCATGAGCGGTACCTTAAACTGGTTACACATCATGCTGACTACAGCTTGTACTTCACTTTGTCTGGCCGTCATGCCCACACCTGTTACGAGGTTCATCTGGATCATCTGACTCAATGCGGGTAAGGCTAATCGGTCATTACAGAGTATCAATAATTTCATGGATCAGGAACAGAGATAATTATTGAACCAACCTGAGGAAACACCCTGCGGCTGGTCCTGCAATACTTTTACATGCTCTTCGGCAGCTACTTCTACTTTGTTGTGTATCCTGATCCCAGTCTTAGCATCATCATCTTTCTGTATCTCTGCAAAATACAACGGACCATAAGTAGTCCGGGTTTCCGGATGAAAGGCTACTGTTCCTCTTGGGCTTTCATAAGACCAGTTTTGCAATATCTCGGCAATCACCTCATCACGACTTCCTTGACCGGCGAAGAGGCGGGCACAAACCATACCAGCCTCCCAGCCCAAAAGATGAAAAACGTTGGCCACTTTATTCTTTTGTTGCAGCATGCTTTGTTTAAACGCCGTATTAGGCTCCTGGTCCAATATAGATGACCAGGGTATATAAGCAAAGAATTTTGCCGCGGGCAGGGTATAGGTAGCCATAGTCTGTTCTTCGGCCATAAAAGAAGAACAATAGAACTCCATATCTTCCGGCAATTGTTCTGCCGACAGATTATTGACAAACAAAGATGCCAGGTAAGTACTGAAACAAGCAGCAACACGGGCATTCTGTTTTTCCCGTACAGCCTCCATAAAAGGCTGCACGGAAAATTCAGATTCTTTATAATGGCTTATAAAATTATGAACTATGGCACCGCCGCCGTCCTGGGTTCCTTTTGCATAAGCACTGGGACCGCTGTAGCCACCATCATAAAATGAGGTTGCCAGTATGACATCACTTTGGTTTTCGGCCGCTTTTTTCCCAGACAGGTAACTGGAATGAATGCCTTGCAGTGATATGTGCAGGCTTCCTTTACCAGGCTCGTCGATAGGATAACTCATTCCCGGATCGAGGACAATCAGTGTTTTGCCCGCAGTTTCCATAAGCGGATAAAGCACGGCAGCATTGCCCGGCGACAAATAAGCCACGACACAATCTACTTCATCCTGCAACAACAGCTTTTCTGCTTTAGCATAGATCAGCTTTTTGTCCTCACCAAATCCTATATTCTCTGGGATGGTCTTTATTCCTTCATTACCGTCGTAAGCTAACCTGCAGCGCAAACCATCCAGTAAATCGAAACCCATTGCCGGATAATCAGTTGAACGTGGCAATAATATTCCGATTCTCTTTTCCATAGTATTCATTTTTTTAGAATAACTTATCGTCTTATCAATTGAAATCTCTCGTACAATCTAGTTTCTGGCCGGGAACACGCCATACATACAGATAATATATTCCAGCCCCAAATAAGCTGGCACTATATTATAAGGTATACCACTTCCTGCGTTGGTCATTTGGATCGCAACATTGAATGGTTTCATTTGTACGCCAAGAGCAGCCGAATAGCCGCTTCCGTTAGCTGCATATATAGCACCTTCCGGATTGGATACAGCCCCGGTATCATCATAGCTGGCTGGATGCGTAACGATTTGCTCCGGATGTATATGAGCAGGCATCTGGTTTAAGTCAAGGGTTATATTTTCAGAACCGCCAAACTGCCCCAAAGTATAGGAAGATAGCCCAGGTCCATTACCTGCACCTACTACTCTCCTTCCGGAAAGATTAGGTAATGCGAATGTTGTGGTACCATTTCCACCATATGTGGTGCCTAATATTGAGAACAAAGCTGTGTTCGAGGCTATATTGATAATCTGCCCCTGGCAATTGGCCCAGTTCTTGGGGGCAAAATTGCCCGCAAATAATGTTGTATATCCTATTACGCCTTCCATTGTTTTTAGATTTTTTAGGGTTTAACTTCTGCTTGGAAATATGCCTTCCACAGCAATGATATAATTCATGGCAAGGTAAGGTGACAAATTGCTCACCGGGTTACTGCCTCCAGCTACGGGAGAATTGGTCATTGTCGTGGTTTGCGCCATCTGGCCATCGCCTACAGCAGTGGTATAACGACCGGTAATGTCCGCAGGTACATTTCCCTGGGGATTGCTTTGATTGCCACTATCATTGAAGCCGCCGGGCGCTCCTGTAACGGAAGTGGTCATGTGATTGTGCGCGGGCAGATTGGATACCAGCAGTGTATTATTTTCCGTACCGGCCACTTGTCCCAAAAGGTAATTGGACAAGCCCGGGCCCTGCCCGGTACCTACTGCAGATCTTCCCCGCAGATCGGGTAATGCAAAAGTGGTTTGTCCGTCACCGCCATAAGTTGTTCCCAACAATGCGAACAATGCGGTATTTTCAGCTATGCTTTGCAGGGAGCCATCGCAGAAAGCCCAACTACGGGGCGCAAAATTTCCGGCGAATATAGTCACTGTAGCTAAATAAGGTTCTATAAACATTTCCTGAATGAATTAAAATTGTGAGTGAATGTGAGTAAAAATCCAGGATTTAGTTTCTGGATGGGAATATACCATACATACAGATAACATAATTGAGTGCCAGGTAGGGTGATTCGTTACTAAAAGGTATATTGGCACCAGCCACACCTATCGTAACATTGTAGGTAGGTGACTTCATCACAATGTCAGGAACACCACTGCTATAACCATTAGTAAGCATACCCGGAAAGTTACCACCAGGTTCTCCGGTGGCGCCATCGGTAGCATTGGCCTGTAACGCTACACTCGCATTTCCGTTGTGATTGTGCGGAGGTATATTGCTGATTGTAAGCGTTGTTGTTGGCTTACCGGACATCTCTCCTAACTGGTAATTTTCTCCGCCAGCCAGTTGCCCTGTACCTAAAGGCAGTCTGCCCCTGAGGTCAGGCAATCCGAATGTAACGCGTCCATCACCGCCATAGGTTGTTCCCAACAAAGAGAACAGTGCCGTATTCTGTGCGATGGAGAGCAGCTGGCCATAACAATATGCCCAGTTTTTAGGTGCGAAATCAGCAGCCCACGTAGTGACTACCGCCATGGTACCTTCCATAATGAAATTGGTTTTAATGTGAGTTAAATGGTTAAAAGAACGAAAGTGGTACTGTATTCCAATGTGAAAAATTATTGGAACAAGCTGGATTTCCGCACTCCAAAAGTAATTCCGGATCATGCCATCCAACCCCGTATAAATACCTGAATTCAAAAACAGGTGTTTATACGGGTACTCTTTTTAGAGTGGTGCAAATATTTTTTAACCTGAAAAATGCATAATAAGAGATAAAATATTGAACGCCAGTATTTAACTTAACCCGGTATTCACATGTTATCTCTTTTGTTTTACATGAATTGTGATTATCTTTATATCGTATTTTTATCCCCTGAAGATTCAACGCGTTTTCATAACCATTAACTATTGTTTACTTCCATGAATTAGAAACAACAAACCATTACACTACCAATACCAACACCAACACCAACCTTTATGAACTACATTAATTTAGCCATAGTTGACGATCAGGAATTGTTTCGCCAGGGCATTGTTGCGCTGATGAATAAAATACCTGAAGTAAAGCTGTTGGCTGATGTCGCTACGGGGCCCGAGCTGCTCCATTTTTTATCGAAAACAAACCAGAAGCCAGATATCATACTGATGGATATGGAAATGCCGGAGATGAATGGCATAGAATTAAACCGGGCAATGCGCCAGACTTTCCCGGAAATAAAAGTAATCATGCTCACCTTGCATGATCAGGGGAGGTATGTTTTTAAAATGGTGGAAGAAGGTGTATGCGGCTACCTGTCTAAAAATTGCAGTATGGAAGAGCTTAAGGAAACTATTGTTAAAGTATATACTTCAGGTTTTTTCTTTACAGAAATGATTAAAAGTGCTTTACAACACTCTTCCGATTTCAAGAGAAAGCAACGTACTCTTTTTAACAACCATTTGACTGATCTTACTTTAAGGGAAAAGGAAATAATGAACCTGATCTGCAAGGAATATACCAATGCAGAAATTGCCGACAAGTTATATATCAGTCCACGTACTGTGGAAGGTCATCGCAATAATCTGTTGCTAAAAACCGGAAGCAAAAATACAGCTGGCCTTGTTGTCTTTGCGATTAAGCATGGTATTTATGATGTGGTTATTCATTAATAAAAGAGCACTGAAGCAATTGCCCTACTTAAAGAGAAATTATCAAAGCCACTGTTTATCAGTGGCTTTTTTTTATGCCTAGCCATATTATACCACCACAAAATATAACGCTACCTCGTAACTTATGAAGTACTGCTGCAAGTATTAGCACACCAGTTGCAACACAAACCACTTGCTTATCCTGCTAAACCATACAGGAAAGAATTTGTTTATGGTATCACATGGTATTAACAGATATTATTATTGAAAAGATCAGGACTGAAGGGCCTATAAGTTTCCGCAACTTCATGGATATGTGCCTTTACTATCCGGGTCTTGGTTACTATATTTCTGACCGTGAAAAAGTTGGTACAGGCGGCGACTTCTATACTACCGGCAACCTGACAAGTTCCTTTGGTGCTATTGTAGCCAGGCAAATGGAGGAAATGTGGCATTTGATGGGTAAAAAAGACTTTACCATTGTAGAGTATGGTGCCGGAATGGGTTTCCTTTGTCACGATATCATAAATTATCTGAAGAGTGATCCGGACTTATATCATAACCTGCGGTATTGTATTATAGAGAAAAGCCCGTTTATGCAACAGAAAGAAAAAGAACATCTTTCTGAAAAGGTAAGTTGGTACGACACTATCAACGATATTCCGGGACAGATAGATTGTGTGTTTTCAAATGAAGTGGTCGATAATTTTCCTGTTCATCAAGTTGTTATGGAACGGCAGCTCATGGAAGTTTTCGTTGATTATAACAGTGGGTTCACGGAAGTATTAAGACCGGCCAGTCAGGAGGTAAATATGTATTTTAATGCATTAGGAGTAACCCTACCGGAAGGCTATAGGACTGAGGTTAATCTTGATGCAATAGCATGGATTAAAAACATAGCCCAATGTATACAGACAGGATTTGTGATTACTATAGATTATGGTGATTTTTCGGAAAAACTCTATAAACCTCATAGAAGTCGTGGAACGGTTGTGAGCTATAATAAGCACAAGGTTTCAGAGAATATTTATTCCAATCCGGGTGAACAGGATATCACAGCGCATGTTAATTTTAGCGCCTTATCACATTGGGGGTCAATGGAAGGATTGGTAAATTGCGGGCTTACTCCTCAGGCATGTTTTTTGGTGTCATTAGGGTTTCATGAGCATATAAGAGAAATGGATGTTCAGCAAGGTAAAGATATGCTGCAAATAGCCAGGGAGCTGGCTTTTATTAATCATACTTTATTGTTTGAGATGGGCAACAAGTTCAAGGTTCTTATACAGTCCAAAGGCTTACCTGATGTTACACTTAGCGGACTTAAAATAATTTAAAAAACAAAGAAAAGGAGTCAGTAGGGAAAAGAACGAAAAGAGTAGGGCTTAAGTTTTTTCATTATCCTCTTCATGTTTTCCCGGTTTTACATCGGGATGGTTTACTTCGTCCTCAAATTCCTTTTTATCTTTTTGATTTCTTTTGATCAAAAAGACGATCAATCCAATTGCTGCCAATAGTACCAATATTATAACCAGGTTGTTCATTTTAATGAGTATTAAAAATCGAAAAGCATAAAAAGCAAAGGTAATCACTCTGGTGCGCTTAAATTAAATGGTAATAATTTGATAACTTTATTACGTAGGTGGATGATAAAAAATAAGGCATAATTTATAGTGTACTTGTACTGAAATTTATCATTTTTGCTGCTATAACCTATCCGGATACTATTTATCCAAACCTAATTCAATTGCAAATTTTACCAGGCCGGCAGTATTTTTAACATCCAGTTTCATGGTTAAATTGAGACGGTAGTTCTCTACTGTTCGTTTACTTAAAAATAGTTCATCTGCTATTTGCTGGTTACTATTTCCTTTTGCCAATAAGCTTAGTATCTCTGTCTCCCTTATGGTTAAAGATGCTTTGGACGAAGTTTTACGGTACAGTTTTTTACGAAAATCTTCTATCCTGATTTTCATTTCCGATGATAAATATATTTCACCCTTATATACTGTTTCAATGGCATTGACCAAGGTCTCTTCATCTGTATTCTTCAAGAGGTATCCAAGTGCTCCATTTTTCAGCATATTGCTGGCATAGAGTGTATTGTTGAAATTGGTAAGTGCAAGAATTTTCAGTTCTGAAAATTGTTTTTTAAGGATGAGTGTAATTTCCTCGCCCCGCATATCCGATAATTGCACATCAAGTAACAGTACATCTGGTTGCTTAGTCCTGATACCGGCTAATAGCGAAGCTCCGTTTAAATAAGTATCTGTTACCTGTATAAAAGGGTAGGGGGAAAGCATATCCTTTATGCCTTTGGATACTAAAGGATGGTCATCTACAATGGCTATGGTTATCATAGGGTGATAATTGTTTGGTAAATTTATACCAATAAAATAGAAGTCCAATACCCAGTGATGATATGTTATTTACTTATTTCAATATTAATGGTTGTACCTCTTCCCGGTGAAGAATTTATCTGGATTTTCCCGTTGAGCATTCGTACGCGAGCCTCCAGGTTGGATAATCCCAGGCCAGCCTTCACCTTGGTTTTGTCAAAACCGATTCCATTATCTTCAATAAGCAATTGAAATTTTCCTTGTTGTTCAAAAACCTGGATAACTGCAACAGATGCTTTCGCATGGTTTACGATATTTTGGAGAATTTCCTGTAGCATGCGATAAATGGAAAGCTTTGAAGCATGGTCTGCTATATTAAGCTTACAATAAATTTGCAGTTCAATTTTTAACTGCGGGAAATTATGATTGTGAGATTCCACAAATAAGGTCAATGCTTCTTCCAGTTCTATGCCTTTAATAAAATCCGGCATAAGATTATGAGCGGTTTGCCTTACCTGCTCAGATGTTTCGTTCAGCAGTGACACCACATGTTTCTTTTTTTCTTCAGGCCAGGAACTTAGGATCATTTTTATAACAGCAAGCTGTCCGCCTATACCATCGTGTAAGTCACGTGCAATTCTGCTTCTTTCATTTTCTTCTCCTTCCATCTGAGCCTTCATCGCAACAATTTTATTCTTGGCTTTAAGGCTTAGGTAAAGGGCAATACAAACAATAACTATTACAATCGTAATGATTATTACTCTCGACATCTGCAGACTTTTATGATCCAGGTCTCTCTTTTGTTTTTCAATTAAAAGCTGCTTTTCAATGATCTTCTTGTCTTTTTCAGCTGTCCTGAATTTTACTTCAAGTTCGTTAACGATCTTAAGTTTCTCGATACTATTAATACTATCCTGAAGGTTAATATAATTGCGCTGTTGAAGTATGGCATCTTTATAACGGCCCTGTTCTGTATATACTGTCGTCAGGGTGGCCAATGCCTTCAATTTGTCCGTTAAAATACCTGTCTTATTGGCTTTCTCCAAAGCTTTAACTAATACCAGCTCTGCATTTCTATAATCGTGTGCCTTGCAATAAGCGATACCTAAAGTATAATACGGGGCAATCAAAGAATAAAGAGGGTAGGTAGCCTCCGATGCTTTCATTATTTTTTTCAGAGATACAATTGCTTTTTCAGGCTGATTAGTAGCCAGGTAATACTTTGCTTCAACCAGGTAAATAGACTGTTGTACCTCTATCTCTTTGTGCTTAATGCTGATGTCCATCGCTTTCTTACGATACCTGGCGCATGTTTCGAAATCTTTACGGGCCAAGGCCAGGTCAGCTTTATTCGACCAGATGAATCCATAAATATCTTCGGTCTTTTCCTTCAGCATTAATTGTTCACCAATATTGAGATAATATTCAGCTTGTTTATATTGTTCCATGCGTATTAATACATCAGCAATATTATTGTAGGTCATAATCAGGTTATACTTATCTGACGGATGCCTGAGCATATATTGCAATATTGCATAGTAATATTCAAATGCTTTTTCAAATTTGTTTTGATAGCTGTAAGAGGCTCCTATATTGATATATAGAGCAGATATCAGCATGTTTTTTGTCGATGAACGTAAAATATAAGGATACGCTTCTTTAAATTTTTCCATACTGGAATCAAAAGCACCTTGCCCTAGCAAGGTAAGTCCCATCTGGATTTTGGACATAGCAGCTCCTGTAGGATAGCCTGATAATATACTTTTCCGGAATGCCGAATCAAGAAGATACATAGCCCTGTCTGGAAATTGCCATTGCAATGCTATTCCCTGATCAATGACTTGTTTGATGTTAGCGGCCTCGCTTAAATTGATATTCATTTCCTTAGTAAAGTCAAGGATGTCATAGTCTGTCTTTATAGTTAGTGGTAAATCAGACTGTGTGCTGATAACGTAATCTTTTGCAGGCAGTATATACCCACCGGGCCAGGATAAATTTTGGCTATAGCTGTTTGCTGTCAACAGGCTCAATAGTATAAAGCATAATAGCTGGCAGAGAATAATGGAGCAAGGTCGGGTCAAAGCTGTTTCAAATTAATATTGAAGGAACAAATCATCTTATACTTGAAGGGAAATAAAAGAAACATTTCCATTGCTGCCGGCTTACAGATGTTCGGGCAATTATCGAAGGCAAAGTAGCACATTTTAACTTAAGGTGTATAAGCCAGGAACAAAAATAAAAAGGAGTATTACTACTCTAAAGATCACCTTCCCGACCGGATACTTTTGTACAACATGCCAAAGCATGTTGTACTTGACAAGGAGATAATCCTAAAGACTGAAAAATTTCAACAGTTAAACGAATTTAAATGAGCAAATTATTACAATGCTTACTGGCAGGTCTTTTCACCATCAGTTTGATGCCAGATCGGAAGAGCACACGTCTGAACT
>JBAZWL010000024.1:0-71119 GCA_041660405.1 Taibaiella sp.
CTGGTGCTACTTACAACTGGGGGACCCAAAATTTAACTACCAGCGGTTCATACAATCAAACCTTCACTTCAGCTACCAACTGCGACAGTATTGTTACGTTAAATTTGTTTGTTGGTTCTGTAATCACCTATGCTTTTGCAGACACTACTTGCTTTGGAACAACATACAATTGGGGGACCCAAAGCTTAACTACAAGCGGATCGTACAATCAAACTTTCACTTCAGCTACCAACTGCGATAGTATTGTTACCTTGAATTTGTTTGTTCGTTCATCAAATAATACAACAGATAATCAATCTATCTGTTCAGGTATGAGTTATACGTTTGGGGCTCAAGTATTGACTACATCGGGAACATATTCAGAAGTGTTCCAGGATATACATGGCTGTGACAGCAATGTGGCTTTAACGCTTACTGTTAATCCAGCTATTACAAATACTATTGCTGATACTATATGTTACGGAGCAGTTTATAATTGGGGGACACAAACACTCAATGTAAGTGGTATATACACACAAACCTTTACTGCATCATCATCTTGCGATAGCGTTGTTACTTTAAACCTTAATGTACTTCCCCTGTTGACGGATACACTTAATGAGGCACTATGTTTTGGTCAGACCTTTACATTAGGTAGTCAGGTGCTTAATGCTTCCGGAACTTATAGTCAAATTTTCCCTGCGGTTAATGGTTGCGATAGTTTAGTAATACTTCATCTAATTGTACATCCTTTATTGTCAGATACCATATCAGCTTCCATTTGCTATGGAGGAACTTATATATTAGGTAGTCAGAGTTTATCACTACCCGGATATTATTCGGAAACATTTACAGGGGCAAGCGGTTGTGATAGTATTGTTACTTTAAATCTACAGGTAAGCCCGCAGCCGGTTGTTGTTATCATTGATACCGCTGCGTGTGGAACAGTATGGTTTGAAGGTATAGCTTATACATCTTCTGCAATACTTACAGACACCTTCTCTACTGTACTTGGTTGTGATAGCATTTACCGCGTAGTAAATATTAATCCTCATCCCAATAATCCAATAGTTCAGGTAATTGATATTGCCAGCTGTGGTCCTCTTGTATTTGAAGGCAATGTGTATACAGAAAGTATAACGCTTTCTGATACCATATTCAATCAGTTAGGTTGCGATAGTATTGTGCGTACGATCAGCATTATAATCAATAATACTGAAAGCCGGAGTATTGTCCATGAAATGTGCGAAGGGAATAGCGTTACCTTTAACGGCCAACAATATACTGCTGCCGGTTCTTATCCTTTCACATTTAAGAATGAGGCTGGTTGCGATTCCGTGGTAATATTGGAAATAAAAATAAATCCTTTACCAGAGGTTGAAATAACAAAAGAGGATAGAAGTAATTATTGTATTGGTGATTCAATTATTTTACAAGCTTCCGGTGCACAATTTTATTCCTGGATATATGAGGATGTTGATACACTTGAAGGTGACCATTTCAGCACTATATTATTTAACTACAAAAATAATTTTTCCATTTCAGGCGTAGATATTAATGGTTGCAGCAATACAGCTTCTATTCATATCGATGCACAAGCCTGTTGCAATATCTGGATGCCCAATGCCTTTAGTCCTAACGCTGACGGAAGAAATGATATATTCAAACCAGAGGCGCAGGGTCACCCTAAAGAATATGTCATGAGTATCTATAACAGATGGGGTGAAATTGTTTATACTACTTTTAATATCAGCCAGGGTTGGGATGGTAACATCAATGGCAAGCCTGCAGATATAGCCGACTATTACTATCGTATATCCGGTAAATGTGTAAATGGTGAAGCAATTAATTTGAAAGGAGCCTGTACGCTTATAAGATAGCTTGCTTTGTAGAAAAACAATAATGTCGGTATCTTCTTTAAGAGTTTACATTAAGATATTATTGGAATGTTAAAATGCTTTTTACTTTAGCAACTAATTCTTATTAAGCAATGGGACGTTTTACCGGGGTGATTGGTATTGTATTGATATTAGGAATCGCCTTTTTGTGTTCGAATAATAAAAGAAAGATTAACCTTCGTTTGGTAGGCAGTGGGCTTGCTTTACAGCTGTTAATCGCCGTTATGGTTTTGCAGGTTCAGCCGGTAAGGAATTTTTTTTCCGGGCTGGGCAAGGGCATTCAGAAAATGGAGCAATTTGCCAAAAAAGGAACCGAGTTTGTGTTTAATGGCCTTGTGGTTGATAATGGAACCTACCCTCCGGAACGTATACGTATAGACACTACAATTACTGCTGACAGCCAGCGTTTGGTCAGCTATTATATCATTGGAAATAAAAAAGAATTTGATCAGAAAATAGCAACGCCGTTTCGTAATGCTGCCGGTAATTATGTAGTACATAATAACTATGCTCATAACGGCTTTGTATTTGCTTTTAATATTACTGCTACCATAATATTGGTATGTATCCTTGTTGCTATCTTTTATCATATTGGCTTCATGCAATATGTGGTGGCCATCATTGCCAAAGGTATGAAGGCTATTATGCGGGTGAGTGGGGCAGAGGCATTGAGTAATATTGCCAGTGCATTTGTAGGGCAGGTTGAGGCACAGGTCATGATACGTCCTTATCTTAAGGGAATGACCAAAAGTGAATTGCTGTCTTCTATGAGCGGAAGCCTTGCCTGTATTGCCGGGGGAACTTTAATTGTATATGCCAATATGGGTGCAGAAGTTGGTATGAACATTGCCCCGACCTTAATTATAGCCAGCTTGATGGCGGCACCCGGAGCCCTGGTTATTTCAAAAATTATTTTTCCGGAAACGGAAGAATCGGAAACGATGGGTAACGTAAAGCTGAAGGTGAAAAGCGAATACACCAACCTGATTGATGCCATTACGCATGGTGCAGGCGATGGTTTTAGAATAGCCGGAAATGTTATTGCTATGTTGATCGGTTTTATCGCACTTATTGCGCTCCTGGATTGGTCGCTGTTACATATTGGTCATTGGTTCAACCCTCATTTTGATTTAACCCTGGACAGGATCTTTAGCCGGTTGTTTTATCCGTTTGCATGGGCTATGGGTATTCCTGCTGAAGATGTCAATAATGCGGCTACACTTCTGGGGCAGAAACTAACGGTAAATGAATTTCTTGCTTTTAAAAACCTTACAGCCACACCTGATTTTATTAAGACACCTAAAGGATTGGCCATTATAACTACGGCCATTTGTGGCTTTGCAAATTTTGGCAGCGTAGGTATGCAGATTGGTGGGATAGGAGCCCTGGTTCCAGAGCGTAGAGCAGACCTTGCAAAACTCGGATTGAAGGCATTGCTTTGTGGAACGCTTGCCTCTTACTTGTCTGCTTGTATTGTGGGTATATTGGCTTAGCTGTACTGTAACTTCCCGGACAGGCGCAAGATTTCCACGCCTGTCCTTCTGTTTATGCAATAATTTTTACTTCTTTATATTGCTTACCGGCGTTGCTTTTTTTATAGTCTTCTTCGCAGCTGCTTTTGGTGTTGGTGTTTTGGGTGCTATAACCGGTGCTATTACTTTGGCCGATTTTTGAGCAGGTTTTGCAATCAGGTCATGGGACGTAATTTTGATTGCAGGTTTTTCTTTTTGAGGTTGTTCCTTTTTAGGCATATCGATATTTTCTGTCAATAGCTTCACCGCTTTCTTCAGGCGCGAATGGAACTTTTTCTCACCCAGTTGTTCTTTAAGCTTGCCTAGTGAAACTTCCAGTTGGTGGAAAATTTCTTTGCGCAAATCTTTTTTACCGGGCTTACTTACTTTTTCTTTCGACATATTTCTTTTGGTTTTTTTTAAATAATAACACAAAGATAATATGGATTAACCCGTTTCAATGTTAAGTTTTTAACTTTGGGCATGTTGTGAATAATAGTTTTACAGTATTATTGAATCACCAAATGCTTTCTTTAAAAATGATCACTTGTATTAGAACCGATTCGGATAATGAAGATTTTCAAACGCTCGTGCGGGAACTAGATGCAGATCTAAGGATTCGCGACGGAGAAGAGCATTCCTTTTTTGCACAGTTCAACAAAATTGATAGCATCCGGTATGCTGTAATTGCTTACGACCATGAAACTCCCGTTGGATGCGGCGCCATTAAGCAATATTCCGAAGATACTATGGAAGTAAAAAGAATGTATGTACCTCCAGAGCATAGAGGAAAGGGCATTGCTTCCACAGTATTGACAGCGCTGGAAAGCTGGGCAAAAGAGTTGAATTACAAAAAGTGTATTCTGGAAACAGGCGAAAAGCAACCAGAGGCAATAGCCTTATACCATAAAAACCAATACAGCGTTATCCCCAACTTCGGGCAGTATGCTGATGTGCCTACCAGTGTTTGTTTTGAGAAATTATTACAAGACCAGGTATAGGAAATTCATACAATTCTATAAATCTGTAAACTAAAATCGTAGGGTAGGTTGCGAAAAAAACTAAATTAAAGCCAACGCTTTCTTTCAGCTCTCATAGTGGAGGTATAATATAAAAGTAGCGTTGGCAAACCAACGCTACTTAATACAAGTATCCAATCGAAGGATCATTTTTTAGAGAATACCTAAGACCTGATAAAAGCCAAAAGATCAGCATTGATGGTTGCTGCCTCAGTAGTTGGCATGCCATGAGGAAAGCCCGGATAGGAAATAAGTTTCCCATTTTGTAAAAGCTTTATTGCCTTTGCTCCGCTAAGCGGGAAAGGGACAATCTGATCATCTTCACCATGCAACACCAGTACCGGTACATCCACACTTTTCAAGTCTTCCGTAAAATCTGTTTCGGAAAAAGCTTTGATACAATCGTAATGTGCTTTTATTCCGCCCATCATTCCCTGGCGCCACCAATTTTCCCGGACACCCTCCGATATCTTTGCACCATCACGGTTATAACCATAAAACGGGATGGTGAAATCCTTGAAATACTGCGCGCGTTGTGTTGCTACACCTGCCCGTATTTCATCGAATACAGATAAGGGAATACCATCCGGGTTATTTGCTGTTTGTGCCATCAGCGGTGTTACGGCACTAACAAGTACTGCTTTGGCCACACGGCCTTTCCCATGCCTGGCAACATAACGGATCACTTCACCGCCGCCGGTGGAGTGGCCAATGTGTACAGCATCTTTTAAATCCAGTGCGTTTGTCAGTTCTGCAACATCGGCTGCATAAGTGTCCATATCATTTCCATATGCAGTTTGGGAAGATCTTCCATGCCCTCTGCGATCATGCGCGATAACCCTGAATCCCTCGTTCAGGAAGAACATCATTTGTCCATCCCAATCATCGCCTGATAAAGGCCAGCCATGATGAAAAACCAGGGGTTGTCCTGTGCCCCAATCTTTGTAGTAAATTTCAGTACCATCTTTTACTGTGATCTTGCTCATTTTTTAGGTTTTAATGGTTATTGATAATAATGATTCCAGGCTGTGTGGTGCGTCCATTGGGGAATGGTACGGGCTTCATGTTGTCTTATTTGTTCTGCCGTAATCTTATAGCCACAACAAAAATGCAGCATAAAGATGGAACTTAAAGTTAAGATTTAGATTTAGATTTTCTATACCCGTCATCGGGGATATTGAGGTGAGCGATTCCTCTTGTAACAAAATAAATCGTACCGGAAAAAAGTACGGCCACAAAAAGAGTTGCCCATGTTGTAACTCTTTTTTATCGAAAATTGTATTTTGTGCCCTGCTGCAGATTGAAGTCAGGCGCACACCAAAAAACAATGCTATGAAAACCAAACTCATTATCGGTATCCTTTTACTCTGCTCCGCCTGCGGACGTTATAACCATTCTAAGCCGACTGTTGTTACATTCAACTACCGGCAAAACGATATCCAAAAATCGTTTGATACTTTATATCATCACCAGCAAACAAGTTCAGGCTTGTACATGGGTTTTATAGAGCAGGCATTGGCTATATGTCCCGGAACTACCACGCATAAAGATACCATTACACAAGATGTATTGTCCAGTATGTACCTCAACCTGTACACCGGGAATTATGACTGTGTCACAACAACAACTTTTTGTTTTGAAGATGGGAATATTTCAGCTACAGGAATGTTCCATCTGACCCCGGGGGATACTATTGCCCCCGACCATGATTTTCCTATCACCGGCGGCAGTGGAGCTTATCATAATATTTATGGCACCTATACCCGTAAATACAAGGATGGTATATACCATATTGAGCTGCGTTATGATAAACTTGATTAAGCTTATTTATTTTGTATGCTTCGCATGTCGTTGTTATTTGTCCTGAGTCACAGACGTCAGGACAGCAGCGATCCTTATAGAACACTACGAAGAACTGGGCAAGCCCTTCGCAGAGTCCCTTGCAGGAGACTCTGCGAAGGCGGAAGCGGGGTTGATTACAATTTTAATTCAGATTGCCATTTCATTTATTTATATCTTACTTTCGCAATCGAAATAAACATTATGGAATCACGGCTAATCGTAAAAAATTTTGGTCCAATAAAAGATGTGAACATTATCTTGAAAAATGTCAATATTTTTATCGGCCCTCAAGCTAGTGGTAAGAGCACACTAGCGAAAATTTTTACCATTTTCAAGGCCCCTCGAAAATTTATTACGCATGTACATATCGATTCTTTCGAAGATGAGTTTTTGAATTTTGAAAAGGAGTTCTCTACAATACTTGAAGACTACAATATCTCATCATTCTTGAGAGATGATACTGAAATTTCTTTTGATTCTGCACTCCATTCGTTAGCATACAAAGACGGCAAATTTCTTTATAATCCTAAGATCTATAGGAAAATCCATTTTATAGAGCGTCTAGGTCAGGATTTTAATAATAAAAGTAAAGACCTAATTGATAGTATTCAGTCGATGGCTGAAAAATTATTACTTTTTAGAATAGAAGTAGGATTTTATTTAAGAAACAGATATGGCCTTTCAAATGATAAGCCATTGGCAAGAATAATAGACGACCTAGAGGAATTCTGGGATGTGGAGTCATATGAATCTATATTATCTTTAGTAAAGAAAACTGAACAAAATCTTAGTGAGAATGCGGCTTTGTATATTCCGGCGGAGCGTAATCTAATAAACATGATATTAAGCTCATCAATGAGTTTAATATTGGCAAATGCGACAATCCCTAGACACCTAATGTCCTTTGGTGCAGAGATTCAAAAATCGAACCAAAAGAAAATTGATCTTGGCTTCCTACAAAAAAATTTAAGGTATGAACAAGTTGATGGACAAAATTTTATAATTGCCGGCAGAACAAGTAAAGTGAGACTAGATCAAGCTGCATCCGGAGTTCAAAGTGTGGTACCTATCTTAATTCCAATATTTTCACATAAGATAACATCAGGGCATCGTTCTTTTGTTATAGAAGAACCAGAACTAAATCTTTTTCCTTCGGCGCAATACGAACTGATCAAGTTATTAGAGTCTTCTCGACAAGATTATGATTATGAAGATTTGGGAACGATTCATACTTATACAACACACAGTCCTTATATTTTATCAACATTAAATAACCTTCTTTATGCGCGAAAGGTGAAGATAAAAAACTATGGTTCTGTAGATAAAGTGAATAAAGTAAATAAGATTACGAGTAATTCAGAAATTGATCCCGAAATCTTTACTGCATATCAAATTAAGAATGGGAAAGCATATTCAATTTTTAATTCGAAGCTTGGATTAATAAAAGAGAATTTCATAGATGAATCTTCTGATGTTATTTCAGACGACTTCGATAATTTAATGGATTTAATGTAATGATAGATCATTTAAAGAAGTGTTTGGGTGATTGTAAAAAACTCAAAACCAGCTGTGAGCTAAAAACATCTTATGAATATACTAACGTTAAAGGGTTTGGAGTCTTTGATCCGGGTGATAATTTACCTGTCAAAATGGTGAAAGACAACTCAATGTTGCGTGTACAAAATAGAGAAGGGAAAATATTGAATTTTATAAAAACAGATCATTGTTTACTTGCAAATAATGAATCAAAATGTGACTGTATAATTTTTAATGAACAGGATTTTTATCTGGTTGAAATTAAATGTTGCAAGATAAATCAACGAAAGAACCATCGTAAAGATGCCGTAAAACAACTTGAGAGTACAATAAAGTTATTATTGAAGCATGAAATAGACTTAAGCAAGTATAATAAGCATGCAATAATTTGTTTTAAGAGAGTAAATACAAAGCCGGTAATGGCCTCATTAAAATCTCAATCCGTGCTGTTTAAAGAGAAGTATGGCTTTTCATTAAAAGAGTCTGGATCAATCGAATTCTAATTTGTTTTCTCTCACTACCCCTTTTCGCGCAGGTGTACGAGGAGGGCCATTGGTGTAGCGGGGTACTCATTTCCCCCAACTATTACAACCCCCATTTTCGTACCTCTTATTAAATAAAACACTCTTATGAGTGGCTGAAATTGGAAATAACACGTCTAACCCCGTCAGGAAATAGATCAGACCCCGTCCGATAAATAATCAGACCCCGTGGAGGCACGGGATATTACTCCGTAAAACATAGATTCATACCCCATCAGGCAATACTTCAGACCTCGTCACCCGACGGGGTCAATACCCGTTCGATTGAAGGTCGGATGTGGTATCCCGACGGGATCAGACCCATACCTATAGTAGGTCAGACCTTCTTCCCCCACGAGGTATCATCTATTTCCAGATGGGGTGAGACCTAGTATATGATGGTGTGACAATTCGTTGCTGAACGAGGTCTGACCTATTTCCCCACAGGGTATCACTTGGTTTCAGACGGGAGCAAGACTCGTATATGTACGAGGTCTGATCTATTACCGAACGGTGTCCCATCCCGTTAGCAACAGAGTGTCACCTATTTCCAGATGGGGTAAGATCTGGTTTTGAAGGTTTTGAACAATAAAACAGGCAGCAGTTAATACTGCTGCCTGTACACTTTTAAGTGCTTAGCTGTTGATTATTAATCTATTACTATGCTGTCGGTGCCTGAGGTACAATATCTTCCTCATCATTATCTTCTTCCTCTTCTTCCACAGAGCCGCCATATGTTTTGAAGAAGTAAAGCAGATCATTATACTTCGATTCAAAACCGGCCCCGGGTTCGGTATCCATCTTGTATTTAGTATACCTGTAATCTATCTTCGAGTTTTGGTAGGCATCGTAGTCATGTGTAATGCGGATGTTGTTCACAATATTGGTGGCCTCCAACATGCGGCTCACAAATCCTGCCAGGAACATTCTATCTGTCCAGTCGGCCGCCAGCTCTGCATAATCCACATCAGGGGAGTTCAAGTGTGGTTGGTTAGTGTTGTAGTCCAATACTTTTTGTACTATCAGTTTGTTTTCTTCCGATACGCTGCCATATTTTTTGCGTTCCTTAGGGCTAAGGTTGCGGGTTTTGCGGGTAAGCACCTGCATAATGGAAACCCAGGCTTTTTCGATCTGCACTTTTTCCTGTTCGGTAAAGTGGTCGTTGTTCAAATTTGTAATGGGCATAGCCGTTTGATTTAAAAAGTTAAATAATACGAAAAGTATAATAACTTTTTTGACCATACAATCCCATAAATATGGGTAGTCGGAAAACATAAGATGGCAATGGGGATTGTTGATCTAGCATATGAGGGGCCTGGCACAGCCTTGCGCAGATGCCGGATCATACCGGCATGACGCGAGTAGGAAGGTTAGGGTTTAGCATCATTGCGGGCTTGACCCGCAATCTGTATCGGGCAGTGCACACCTCAGAGATATTTTCACTCCTCATTTTTACAACCCCACTGTCAGAGATATGCGCAGCAATCGAAGGATCTCTTAACGCGTAGAGATCCTTCGTACCTCAGGATGACAAGGTGGTTGTGTATTCATTGTTTATAGTAAGTTCCTTTCTTCCCGTAGTTACAAACTATGGTACCAGTATATGCAGGAACAAATTAATCCCTTCAGGCTCTCTTTCAACTTTAATATTGCCTTCCGCTATACCTGCTTGTATGGCAAGTTGTGTAAGGTGTTCTTCGGAGCGATGGTGCAAATACCAGTCGCCGAAAAGTTCCATGAAAGCACGCGAAGGATTGTAGTTGCTAAAGTTACCGATGATAACTTCACCACCTGGCTTAGTCCAGCTTACAAATTTTCTAAGCATCTTTATGAAAACACTATCATTAAAATAATCGAACAGGCCTGCACTCCAGACTACATCAAATTGTTTGTCTGATTCGTGACGGAATATATTCTGCTCTATAAAATTAATCTCTTCGCTATGTGCTTTGTTCAGCTCCTTTGCATAAGCAATAGCGTGCTGATCAGCTTCTATACACACCGTATTTACTTGTCCTTTATTGATCCCGGAATATAACTCTGCCAGGTCTCTGGCCGGACCGCTGGCTACATTGAGCAGATCGAGTTGTGGTTTTTCCTGAAGCAGGGTTGTAAGTGTATTGATAAAATAAGTTTTACGGTTACGTACTGCACGGGTAGCAGCACAGCTTTGCCAGAACTTATCCCATTTTTCAAAACGCTTATCTGCTGTCACATGTTTGCGGTAAAACTTGTCGATGATCATAAAGTCCCCGGCATAACCATAAGGCCTTGTAATGGAGTGACCATGTATCGTGGCATTCAGACAATCTTCACCAAAGCTGTTTCGTATCAGTTGTAAGTCTACTTCAAAAATATTACCCGATTTATATTCCTTACTAAATTGATCTGCCATCTGCATAAGCTGCGCATACTCATGAGGCTCGGGGCCACCTTTACTTACTATTTTTTGGAACAATTCGACGGGTTGTGCTAATTGGCTTTCAAGAGTTATCATAATCTTTTGTTTTTAGGTTTTTAGAATGATTATGATGTAAAGATGATGATCAGACAGAAACTTAAAAAGGGTGACTTAACGAAAAGCACAATGGAGTTAACGGAATAAGGGAATTGGGTATATAGCGTAGTATGATACGCAATATCGCAGAGGGTAATTCTCTACAAAAGGCCCGCAGCAATGCGGGCAGCCATTATTTATTTACTTAAGAAGTGCGTGCGCTAGCAGGGCTATAACAGCCTGTTGTTGGCCACTTATGGTTCTAATGCTTAAAAACCATATTTAGTGATTTCCAGGTAACTCCCTTTACGTCAATAGTAGTGTACTTCTCGGGGACAAGCACGAAACCTACTTTTTCATAACATTTGATTGCCGCAGTATTCCAATCATACACGTTTAATTCTATAGCTGATATTTCAAGACTGTTGATGGAATAGGAGACCAATGAACTGATTATTTCTTGTCCCAATCCTTTTCCCCTGTAGGTTTCATCCCCGATAAGTATGCGGCATATTTTTACAGCATTTTCTTTATGCTTATAAATTTCAGCATGCCCGATGGTCTCATTGGAATTGGTATCGATGACTTTAAATGCATAGCGATTACTGTCTTCTAAGTAAGTGGCTAGCTGCTCTTCTGTTAGCGGATAGGTAAAGATCGACCCTGCAACCTGAACCAATAATTGCTCACTATCTATCCAGGAAATTAATTACTTAAAATCTGTTTGCTTAAACGGTGCTAATTGTATCATTTTTTTATGGGTTTGCTTTAGGTTGTTCTGGTCTGTTCGTTCAAGAGCAGCAACAGTGGTTTGATGTCTGTAGTTGTGATTTGAAGAAAGAAAACGTAAAGACGGGCAATATATTTCTTCGCTCAATATTTATTTTCAAAGAAATAGCAGCCAGATATAGTTAACGATTCGAAAAATAAAACTAATATTTGTGTTGCCAAATTTCATTCCTTCAAATTTCAAATAGTATATAAAATTGAATTCTTTAAAAAAACAGTTGAATTCTTTAAAAAGACAAATACATTTTATAGCGTCAATAAGAAGAAAAGTACTGGTTGGTTTTATTTTATGTATTTATTTGTCTTTCATCGTTATTTTTCTCCAACCTTTTGATACAAGCCAATTTGAATCGGATTATAAAGTATTACTGCTATCCGGTTATGGTATATTAACTTTTGTTGTGTTTGTTATTCATAGCAGTATTGAAAATACCTGGTATTTCAGGGCTGATAAAGTTTGGTCGGTACGCTATGAAATCATTTCTACACTACTCTTTTGTTTATTTTCAGGCACAGTACTGTATTTATATAATAGATTTATAGTAAATGGAGTAGGTTTAACCCTGGCAACCTATTGGCGTTTTTTAAGTGTTACGGTCACTTACATGCTTCCTGTTTTTGTTCCCCCAATGCTTTATTTAAGACAGAAATTCGGCGAACGGATTATTCCGCCCGCAAAGAATTCATTTATACTTACCGGAGAAAACAAGAACGAGATCTTAAGAATAGAAAAAGAAGAATTATTATTTATCAGAGCTGTAGAAAACTATATTGAGATCTGCTTTATGGATAAAAGCAAAAAGGTCATCTCCAAAACATTCAGGCAAACGCTATCCAATGTTTGCGAACAACTGCCTTTTTTAGAAAAATGCCACCGCTCCTATCTGGTCAACATAAGCACTATAAAAGAAATAGCTGGTAATTCACAGGGTGCAAAAATCTCTTTTATAGTTGGGGAAAAAGAAATTCCGCTATCGAAAACCTATTATAAGCATATAAAAAATATTGTGTTTTAGTTTCCAGGAAAAAAAAGATACGTCAGGCTATCCAGTCGTCAAAAAAAGTATCGTTTCATCACATTTAATTGAATGACAGCGTGTTTCGCATTTACTTTGCAAACTCACTTAAATCATTCAACGTATGCGGAGCTACACAAAAATGAAATTCATCTTTTTGAATTTTGCATTTATTTTCCTTTTTAATTTTTCTTTTGCCCAAAATAATCCATCGCATTTTAAAGGCGAAATGGATTTTGGTAACGGCACCGTAATCTCTACCTTTTGGGATGTCGCTATTACCCAGGATCAGTTTACCATAACTTCTCCCAAAAATGGCGATGTCCGCATCATGGGTGGTGTTAAGGCAAAATTGGGAAGGCTTTTAGGTAAATTGCCTAAAAAAGGGAGCATCGTAACCATTAAGGGAACACAGAAAAAGGACAGTTTATTTGGGAACACAAACATTCCTGTATTCGGAAAATTAAAGTTTAAGGGAATTGCAAAAAATGAAACACTAAGCGGGCAATTACTAAATAATGATGGAATATCCATTGGGACAATCCGTGGGGTGAAGTCTACAGAAGACAAGATCAACTATAACGAGCTCTATCCAAAAATATTAAAAACAATACAGGATAATATTTATTCAAAGCACGTTCTGCAAACTAAAGAATGGGCAACATTCGAAAAAGAAATTGAAAAGCTGTGTAATGACGCCCATGACGATATTGAATTGTTTTTCGGCTTTAATATGCTCACTCCAAAGCTTCCATTTACCCATTTAACTTTATTAATTGCGCAAGATGCAGCTGACGATGAGGACACGGCAAGCACTGACAATGGGGAAATAGCAAGCACAAAAAAGTCGGTTGTTTTTGAAGAAAAAAATGGCACTACCGCTTATCTGCAAATTAAAAATTTTACCAGTTCGACAAATGAATTGGCAGCAGTTTTACCCAAAATAGTAGAAAATGCGGCTTACAAAAATCTTATCATTGATTTACGGGACAATGGAGGCGGAGGCATTAATGCCGCTTTTGCGCTAGCAAAATATATTGTAACTGAAGATTTGGAAGTGGGTTATTTTCCAACGAATAAATTACAGTATTCAGGCTATCAACCCGAATTATTCAATACACTATCTGAACTTCAGCCCAAAAGCACCAATGAGTTTGGGAATGAGTTAAAAACGACACCCGGCGTTAAACTCATCTTTAAAAAGCCAACCAACCGGGTATTCACAGGAAAGATATACGTTTTGACCAATGGTAAGACAGGAAGTACCTGCGAGCCGATTGTCTATGCCCTGAAAAACCGTAAAAAAGCCACAATTATAGGTGAAAAAACTGCTGGTGCAATGTTGGCTGCATCTCCTTTCGTTGTATCCGAAAAATATATGTTTATGCTGCCCATTGCCGATTTCTATACGTATGACGGAATCCGTTTGGATAAAGTTGGCGTGAGTCCTGATATTGAAGTCAAATCAGAAGAAGCTTTAAATAAGGCATTGGAAATTATTAATATCGGTAAAAATTGATACAACAGCGTTGTAGTTAACGGTGGGTATTTGCAAATATTAAAAAGGATCACAACATTGTTGTGATCCTTTTCTCTCGTCGGGACGACAAGATTCGAACTTGCGACCCCATGCACCCCATGCATGTACGCTACCGGGCTGCGCCACGTCCCGAACTTATTTTGCTGTTGCTGGTGTTTTCATCAACAACCTTCAGGCTTTTAGCAGTCATATATTGTTATATTCCTTAAGGGTAATACGCTGTTTTGACCGGGTTGCGAAAGTAAAATAAAATTTTCATTTTTCAGTCAGGGAAAAAGAAATAATCTTTGCATTCCTAAAGAAATTCATGTCCGCTGTAAATACCCCATCACACGAAAACCAGTTCAGGCAATTATCGGCCTGTGTATTGATACCGACCTATAATAACGCGCAAACATTGGCCGAGGTAATCACGGCGGTTTCAGCTTATACACAACAGGTAATCGTAGTGAATGACGGCTCCACAGATAATACTACAGATATTCTGAAGGGCTTCCCTTTTATAAAGGTAGTGAGTTACACACCTAACCGCGGCAAGGGCAATGCGCTCAAACAAGGATTTCGTTTTGCATTACAACAAGGCTATCGCTATGCTATTACTATCGACAGCGATGGCCAGCATTATGCACACGATCTTCCTGCATTCCTGGATAAGATAACAGCAGAGCCAGGAAGCTTGATTATAGGGGCGCGTAATATGGATCAGGCACATATTCCGGGTAAGAGCAGTTTCGGTAATCGGTTCTCCAACTTTTGGTTTTGGGTGGAGACCGGCATTCGCCTTCCGGATACGCAGTCAGGTTACCGCCTTTACCCATTGGAGCCCATGCGTAAAATGAAATTTTTTACCCGAAAATATGAATTCGAAATTGAAACGCCTGTACGTATTGCCTGGAAGGGTGTGCCAGTAATCAGCGTTCCGGTCTCCGTTTATTATCCGCCGGCAGAAGAACGGATTACGCATTTCCGTCCTTTCAAAGATTTTACACGAATCAGTATCCTCAATACTTTTCTCACATTCATAGCGCTGCTTTGGATTCATCCCCGCAATTTTTTCCTGAAGATCACCAGCCGCAAAGGATGGCGGGAAATATGGCAGCAAGTAGTGGTGCGCCGCGAGGAAAGCAACCTGCGTAAAGCATGGAGTATTGCCTTCGGTGTTTTTATGGGCATCTTCCCGGTATGGGGTTTTCAGCTGGCTATTGGTATTCCATTGTCTGTTTATTTCCGGATGAACAAAGCCTTGTTCCTGTTGGCTGCCAATATCAGTATCTTCCCGATTACACCTGTGTTCTGGGCATTGAGTCTGGTTACCGGTAAAATCACTTTGGGATATAAGGATTGGGCTTTTCGTTGGAGGGATATTTCCCTGGATCAATTTAAGGAAGCCGGCTTAGCCTTTTTCCTGGGAGGCGCGGTTTTAGCTATAGTGCTGGGATTACTTACCTTTTTTATTTCCTTCCTATTATTAAAAGTGTTTCGCAAAGAAGTACAAGTGCGCAATGCTTAATGACATCAGGCTGATACCATACCTGTTAAATATTGTGCAACCTGCAACATAATCTCTTTCCCGGTGTTTAGTTGTCGTACCAAATTAAGATTTATGAAACGTGTTCTGATATATGGCCTGGTATTTTCATTCTTTTTTGCAGCTATTAATCCTGCCGGTGCGCAAAATGTAACCAAAGAAAAATTGCCGCCAAGTATATTCAAATACCTGGTAACAGCAGCGCCGGAATATTCTATTATGGTGAAAGCAATCAACGCTGCCAAGCTCGAAAGTACATTTGAAGGGCCGGGACCTATTACCGTCTTTGCTCCAGTCAATAAGGCTTTTGATATACTTGCAGCCGGTAGTGTGGAACAATTACTGAAACCAGAAATGATAGATTCCCTGCAGAAAATTCTTACAAACCATATCATTGCCGGTTCATGGACAGCAAGTGAGCTGGAGCAAAAGATCCGTGAAGCAGGCGGGGAGTTTTTTGTGCCTACTATAGGAGAGGCGGGAAAATTATCATTTATGCTGGAAAACAATAAAGTAGTGGTTAAAGATGCACATGGTTTTAAAACTGAACTAGGTATTCCGTCAAAGCAGGAAAATGGTCTTGTGTATCGTTTGGATAAATTGCTTTTACCTTGATAATTTTTATGGCGCATAAAGGCATATTTATATCGTGGTATCAAATACTTGATGTAATTTTGAATAGTGGCGCATAGCCACTATTTTTCTGATCTGAACCCAAAATTATTGTGCAGACTAACGAACGCATTTCCGTATTTGACATTTTTAAAATAGGCATTGGCCCCAGCAGTTCTCATACGCTAGGACCCTGGAAAGCTGCGCTGCAATTTATAGCAGGCCTGAAGCAAAAATATTCCCTGGAAAAAGTGACCAGCGTGAAGGTATTGCTATACGGATCGTTAGCTAAAACCGGTCATGGACATGGTACCGATGTAGCCGTTATGCTTGGCCTTTGCGGTGAAGACCCCGTAACATTTGATGTAAATAAGATAGATAGCACTGTGCAGGCATTGAACCGGGACAAAGTAATGTTGCTGGCCGGTACTAAGGAAATTCCTTTTAATCCATCGTTGGATATAGAATTCTTGATGAAGGAATCATTGCCTTATCATCCCAATGCACTTACCTTCCTGTGCTCCTTTAGTGATGGTAACTCCATAGCAGAAACGTATTATTCTATAGGTGGTGGTTTTGTAGAGAAAGAAGGGGAGCGCCACCACGGCACAAATGATACAGACCTTTATTTCCCTATTGATAATGCACAGGATCTGCTGCACTGGTGTATCAAAACCGGGTTGAGCGTTTCGGAAATAGTAATGGAAAATGAAATAGCCTGGCGTAGTGAATCGGAAACACGTGCAGGACTGCTAAGGATCTGGCACACCATGAAGGATTGCATCTATCGTGGCTGTCACAGAGATGGTAAGCTGCCTGGCGGACTGGATGTGTCGCGCAGGGCTGCACCGCTCAACAGGCGTTTGCTTAAAAATAAAACGTATAATAATTACGATGAATGGCTGCAATGTATCCGTGATGGTGGCCAGAGTTTTCAATACATCCTGGATTGGGTGAGCTGTTTTGCTCTGGCAGTAAACGAAGAAAATGCTTCCTTCAGCAGGGTGGTGACGGCGCCTACAAATGGGGCCGCAGGCGTTATCCCGGCTGTGTTGCTATACTACGTTGCGTTCTGCGATGGTCATGAAGAAGATAAGATCATTCAATTCCTGTTATGCGCTTCCGAAATAGGAAGTATATTTAAAAAAGGCGCTACTATTTCTGCAGCTATGGGCGGTTGTCAGGCCGAGATCGGTGTTTCCTCTGCTATGGCGGCGGCGGCCCTTACAGAATGTCTAGGCGGCAGTGTACGTCAGTGTCTTATGGCTTCAGAGATTGCTATGGAGCATCACCTGGGCCTCACTTGTGATCCGGTAGCGGGATTGGTACAGGTGCCTTGTATTGAACGCAATACCATGGGCGCTATTAAAGCCATTACCGCAGCACAATTAGCTATGCAAAGTAATCCTTATCAGGCAAGGGTTTCGTTGGATGCAGTGGTGAAAACCATGTGGGAAACAGCGCTGGATATGAATACCAAATACAAAGAAACCGCTGATGGCGGCCTGGCTATTAATATTCCTTTGGGATTGAGTGAGTGTTAAGGTTAATTTGAAAATGTACAAATTTGAAAATTAGCAAATAGTGGGAGTGTTATTCATTTTCAAATTTGCTCATTTTCAAATTATTTAATCTCCATTCTTATCCGCCAGTTTTTTGGAAAATAATTATTCATCCTGTTAGGCAGCCATTTACCCCAACCCAGTCCATGCCCTTCGAAAGTAGCCACCTGCCAGCCTTTCACAGGATTATCTTTTGCTACTTCTTCCTTTTTTAAATAAGCTAAAGCATCATCTTTACTTAAAGGTACTTTGGTTATTTGTTCTGATAGATGAACACTTAAAGCCAATTCATGATCGGGAATTACATCTTTACCCATAATCTTACCTAGCGCTGTGCCGGTCTTTTTTATTCTTACATGCTGCTGTAATAACTCAAAATCTTTTTTATGCTCCGGATGAATAGCATAAAATTCTTCATTGCGTTCTATGGCAATGAATTCATTATTCAGCCAGTTTTTCCAGCGTTCTGTTTCGTCTTTTGCTTTACTGTTTCCGCTTTTGTTATTGCCTTTCTGTTTGTCCTTTTTCCGGTATTCCTTTTCTTCTTCCAGCTCTGTTATTTTTTTACGAAAAGCAGATAAAAAGAAGCCTTCCCCAGCTAGTTTCCAAGGGTAAAAACGATATCCTGTAGCCTTATGTTCAGGCGAATGAGTTACCGTAATATTCCGATCATTCTGTACCGGAATAGTTAGCGGTTCCAGGTTCAGTTCTTCGCAGATCCAATCTGCAATCCATTCATTTTCTTCTGCCGAATAAGAGCAGGTGGCGTATAATAAAATGCCTCCATCCTTTAAGGAAGGAATCACATCTGCCAGGATCCTCTTCTGCCGTTCACTGCAAAGTTTTACATGCTCTACCGACCATTCATCCAAAGCATCTTCATCCTTGCGCCACAGGCCGGAACCGGTGCAGGGCGCATCTATCAGCATGGCATCAAAATAGTTTGGTATTTTGGCAAACTCTTTCGGATCGCTATTGGTTACCCAGGTATTCATCTGCCCCCAGCGGGTAAGATTCTCTGCAAGTATAGATGCCCGGGTCTGTATTACCTCGTTAGAAATCAGCAAATCATCTGGTTGTAACAGGGATGCAATTAATGTACTTTTCCCGCCCGGAGCAGCACAAAGATCTAATACCCGGAGTGGTTTGTCTTCTCTTGTCACCAGGTTGCGAAATGCAAATTCTACAAACATAGAAGAGGCCTCCTGTACATAATAAGTGCCGGCGTGGAACAAAGGGTCGAGCGTGAATACAGGCCGCTCTTCCAGGTAATAACCATTGTCCGACCAGGGTACTTTTTTGTGATTGGAGTATGCGCCTGTTGGTTTCAATGGATTGATTCTGACTGAGATTACAGCAGGTTGATTATGTGCCTCCAGTACAGCTTCTGCATCAAGGCTACCCATACCAGGTACTTCACTGATCTGCGGTATAATTTTCTTTAATTTTCCGGTGTGGGATGCTTCCATGCTGTGGTTTTTAATAATGGTTATAGTCCTACGCCTATGCCCATTTCAAACAATTCAGCATTGGCCATGTGTGTCTTGAGGATGGCAGAAAAAAATACTTCTTTGAAAGGTCCTTTCTCCCTCTGAACAAAGTAAAAATTTCCGCCTATTTTCTGGTATAATTTTTCCTGCTGCTCATCCATTCTATGTATGTAATAACCAAGCTGGAATAAAACACCAAGTCGGCCAACCAAAAATTCATGCCCCAGGAAAACTGCTGCCTGAGTAGATTGTTTATATTCTTCTCCCTGAAAATGTTCGATAGATTTTAGCTTGGCATATTTCGCTGAATTGTAACAATAGTCGAAACCTGCATACACTTTATTTTTACTCCAGTATCGTTTACTTACATAGGCCGCACCAATATAAACAGGATTGCTCGGGCCATCGGCAGGACTGCTTTCTATAAAAGACCCGCCAACACGTGCTTGTATCAACCAACGGTTTTTTAATGGGGTAAGGCTACGTTTAATTTTTTCAGGATTGGAAGTGACCGGGAAATAACGTACACCAATATGTGCGCCATACATATTGATACCGAGATTAGGTTGTTGAAACGCGGCATTGGATACGTGTGAGAAATTAATGCCTGCCTGCAAATCCCAATGTTGGTCTATCTTCCAGCGGATATCTGTTGAAAATGGACTGATATTATTCCAATGTCCGCCAATAGCTACATTCTCTGTATTCTTTACCGGGAACCGTTCGTAAGGTTTTGTATCATAACAAACACCCATACCTGCCCTTAGGGTCCATTCAAAATGATTGCCCCGGATGAGGTTCAATTGAATATTGGGAAAAATGCCAAATACCTGTCCATAAATATCAGGCATGTTGTAATTATTATAATAAAAACCAAGGCCGAGTTGAGGATAATTTCTTCTTTGCTGCCAGTCTTTTTGTCCGTAGGTTTTTTTTACCAGGTTTATTTCAAAAGAATAGGACTGTGCCGGTATAGGACCGGTAAACCTTGCATTATGCCTGATCATTTTGCCTATCATCACATTACTTTCTATACCAAAACCACTCCAGGCTTGCTGTTGCTGAGCATGAAGTATTGGATTGATGATGGATAATACAATAAAGACAATTAGAAAACGGCTCATGATGCAGAATAGGATGCTTATTCGTAAATTTTATATTTTGCCATTTTCCACTTTTGCAGACGGTGCTGCAGAGACACTCTAAGTACACCGCGTCCGTATTTCATACTTCTGCTGAAATTGATGCTGGAGGCCTCTTCAAAATATTTTGTAGGACAAGTGATCTCTGCAATTTCATAGCCTTTCATAAATATTTGAGACAACATTTCATTGTCAAAAACAAAGTCATCATTATTAGCCTGGAAATTAATATTGCGCAGCACCTCGCCGGAGAAAGCGCGGTAGCCCGTATGATACTCGCTTAGTTTTTGACCGATCAGTATATTTTCGAAAAGGGTAAGAAAACGGTTGAAAATATATTTGTACATCGGCATGCCGCCATTCAATGCCCCTTTGCCCAATATCCTTGAACCCAATACCACAGGGTATAGATCGTTGGCAATGATATAACACATGGAAGGAATCAGCTTAGGTGTATACTGGTAATCAGGATGCAACATAATTACAATATCAGCCCCCAATTCCATGGCCTTGGTGTAACATGTTTTCTGATTGCCACCATAGCCTTTATTGTTTTCATGGCGTACTATATGCCTGATACCCAGCCTCCGGCCTACTTCTGACGTATCATCTTTACTATGATCATCTACCAGCACCACTTCATCTACCATGTCAAATGGTATTTCGTTATACGTTCTTTCCAGGGTGAGGGCGGCGTTGTAAGCCGGCAGGACTACTACTATTTTTTTACCGTTAAGCATTTATATTTCCGTATTTCAGATATTTTTATTCAAAAAAATGATTAGTTCTTACTGTGCCTTAATGGTCATGCCGGTTGCTACAAGATTACTGGTAGCTTTAGACAGCAAAATATCTTTATCATTATAAACATGTACTTCTGCATTAATGATTTTTTTTCCTTGCCTGATAATTTCCGCTACGGCAGTAATCCTTTCTCCTTCGGCCGCAGCAAACAGAAAATCCAGGTTAAGCGATACACTGGTATAATGTGAGGCCGCTTCCAGGGAAACCAGGGCCCAACCAATGGCTTCATCAATAACTAAAGACATCATGCCGCCATGTATATTACCAAAAGGATTACACATTTCCTTTCTTATCAAAACAGACATAGCCACTTTTCCTCTTTCTACAGATTCCAGACGAGGTTTTAGCCAGTTACCCGCAGGTGACCGTGAATGTTCAATTTCTGTACCCACCATTCCCTTAATCACTTCCAATACACCAGTAACCATTTCTAATTAAATAAATTTTAAACCTTGCAAAGCTACAATCTATTATCTTTGTTTCCTTGAAATAATCGCACAATCTATGACTATCACTCAATTAGAATACGTTGTATCCGTAGCAACTTACAAAAGCTTCGTTGCGGCCGCCGAGAAAAGCTTTGTGACGCAGCCTACTTTGAGCATGCAGATCCATAAACTGGAGGAAGAGCTCAATGTAAGACTCTTTGACCGTAATAAACATCCCATTGCCACTACAGAGGTGGGCGAAGAGATTGTAAAGCAGGCAAAAGTAATACTTGCTGAAGCGGCAAAGATACAGGAACTGATCCAGCATAGGCAGGGTACGGTAGCCGGTAGCTTCCGTATTGGTATTATTCCTACACTTGCGCCTTATATATTGCCGCAGTTGCTGGAAAACCATGCCAAAGCGCACCCGGAATTGAAACTTATCGTTACCGAACTGCAAACTAAAGACATTATCAAAAAATTAAGGGATGATGAAATTGATTGCGCCCTGCTGAGCACACCGCTGGAAGATAATCATATTAAGGAATATCCTTTATTTTATGAATCTCTGGTTGCTTATTTTGGTAAAGATGAAAAGGCTTTGCAAAAGCGTATGGTAACTCCTGATGATATTGATATGAAGCGCATCTGGATGTTGAATGAAGGCAATTGCCTGCGCAACCAGATCATGAATCTTTGCAGCGAGCACATTGAAAAACTGCAGGAAAACCGCCCTTACCAATATGAATCGGGTAATGTGGAAACATTAAGGAAAATGGTAGATAAAAATGGTGGAATGACTGTTTTACCAGAACTGGCTACTTTTGAATTTACAGAAGATCAAAGTGAAAATGTACGTTACTTTGATGGAGAGGAGCCTGTAAGGGAAATTTCGCTGGTTACAAATGATCATTTTGTTCGCCTTACTGTATTGCAAACTTTAATGGATGAAATTTTGAAACTCGTTCCCGAAAAAATGAGGGTTCAGAAAAAGAACAGGAAAATACTAAGAATACAAACGGCTAAATTGTAATGCGTCCCAATATAGTTAAAAGCGGCTGCCTGAACTCAGGCAGCCGCTTTTAAATTTTACTGATAACAACCTAATCCATGGTTGCCATTGAATGTTTCAGACAAAACTGATCCATTCCGGTTTGCCATTAAATTCTTTGTCTTTAAAAATGATAGAGAACATTGAGGGGTCATTTAAACTGCGGTACATTTTTATACCAAACCTATATTTCCCGTTAAGCCGAAGGATTTGATTTCTTCCGTTTATAATAATGCATTGTGTATCATTCGAGAAAAATGGTCCGCCCTTTACATCGTGAGGGATTTCCATGCTGATTATATGCTCATATTGAGGTTCATCGTCCATAATATAACCCGCTGAAGCCAGTTCATATTTGTTGGAATGAATATTAACTGTAGCATTGGCCTGAGCCAGATTGGAGTCTGTATTGCGATCATAAATATTAAAATGCTCTCCTATCATGGAATAGTATATTCTGCAATTAAATATGTTTGTCATAATGGTTCTGTTTATTGGCTTAATAATAAATCTTAATAGCAAAGAGCAATTGATTTTTCATTATTCTAACTTATTTGTGTCGCTTATTCCAGATAGCAATGCTGCAGTAATCTTAGAACAAATAACATACCACAAAAAATGATTGTTCAGAATCAATACTTAAATTTTTGCCTGTAAAAACCACTGTAGAAATTAGTACAGGAACTGTAGTCTATTCTCCTCAAATATCCACAAACGGCTTATAAGTCAAAACCTGAATTGTGCAAAGTAAACGTTCCAATGTTAAGGGTAAGAAATGTATAAGTTAAATAATTAGTCTATTTTCGGGCACTGAAATGTAAAACAGAACACGTTAGTTCTGTATTTTTTAACCAATTCAGTATTCATTTTTTGACATTCGAAGATTTTCAATTAGATGAGGACGTACTGGACGGTATTCATGCAATGGGTTACCGTTTGCCTACACCTATTCAACAGGAAGCTATTCCCATGATATTGGAAGGCAAAGACCTGATAGCCTGTGCCCAGACCGGTACCGGTAAAACAGCAGCCTTTATGCTTCCTTTACTACACAAAATATTACAATTACCTGCCGACGGTATTAATACATTGATATTGGTACCTACAAGGGAACTTGCTATACAAATAGACCATCAGGTTGAGGCCATGGGATATTACTTGAATGTAAAGTCCATAGCTGTTTACGGCGGGGGAAGTGGTACCGGTTGGGTACAGCAAAAACAAGCGTTAACTAAAGGTGCCGATATTATCATTGCCACACCGGGAAGACTTATAGCACAGATGCAGATGGGCGGTATGGATTTTTCAAAAATACAACATCTGGTGCTTGATGAAGCTGACCGTATGTTGGATATGGGCTTCTATGATGATATTATTAAAATAGTAAATGCACTGCCCAAAGACAGACAGACTTTATGTTTTAGTGCTACCATGCCTCCGCGCATCCGTAAACTTACGCAACAAATACAGAGAGACCCGGCACAGATCAATATAGCTATGTCAAAGCCGGCAGAAGGTATAAAGCAGCTGGCTTATATGGCTCACGATGAACAGAAACATAAGCTTGTATTGGATTTGCTAAAGACAGGGGAATATAAATCCGTGATTATATTTTCTTCCAGCAAAGAGAAGGTGAAACGTATGGAAGGTGAGCTGCGCAGGGCAAAGATCAATGCCAAAGCTTTCCACTCTGATCTGGTACAGGAAGAGCGTGAATCCCTGATGATGGCTTTTAAAAATCAAAAGATTGATGTGCTTGTGGGCACCGATGTATTATCACGTGGTATCCATGTAGAAGGTATTGATCTTGTGATCAATTACGATGTTCCGCCCGATCCTGAAGATTATGTGCACCGTATAGGCCGTACCGCAAGGGCTGCGAGCAAGGGTACGGCAATTACCTTTATCAATGAAAAAGATATGAGGCGCTTTGCATCTATTGAAAAACTGATCGAACGCACTATTGAACAAGTACCTTTGCCTGAAGGCTATGGACCTGCACCGGTTTATAATCCGGGTAAAGCAAGATCCGGCGGTAGTTTTGGTACTAAAGGTGGTGGTAATTTCAAAGGGGGTAAGGGCGGTAAAAAGAATTTCAAACCTAAACCTAAAAATAAGGAAGGCGACAATACCGGAACACATTCATAATTGTTGAAAGATATAAAAGAGGAACGTCATTCGTACGAATGGCGTTCCTCTTTTTATGTACCTGGGTAGAGACGGAATTATTGAACGATCAGTTTTTGAACCATTCCGGTTTTGGTTCCGTTTTTCAAAATACTTACAGAATAAATGCCAGGCGAAAGTCCGGCCAATGAAATATTTTGTTTAGTTCCACTAATAAACTGATGTAACACACGCTTCCCTAATACATTGTATAATGCAATGCTGTAGCCATGTGCAGGCAATTCTTTTCCAAAACTAATATACACCACGTCCAATGCAGGATTAGGGTACAACAGCATTGCCGATGCGTTCATTTCATCTATACCTGTGGGGCAGTTTACAACAAGGTGCTGCACCTGGGTTGTTATATTGCCATAAGCGTCAGCATAGGTCCAGTTGATGTTATAGTTTCCACCAGTAGTAAAGTTTAGAGAATCTGTAGTGGCGGTAACGACTCCCGAACAATTGTCCGAAGCCATTGGTGGTGCCAGGGTGTAGGGGCAATTTACTTGTAGGTTTGGAAGGACAGCAACATCAGGTACCGGAGCGATAGTGTCTTCTATAGTTACGTGTTGAGTTTGAGTGATGATGCTATAGCCATTGGTATAGATCCAGGTAACAGTGAAGTTACCCTGTGTGCTGTAACTAAGCGAATCATTTGTTGTAGCGGTAATCGTTATGCTATCTACTGTAGCTGTAGGTGCAGAAAGGGTAACAGAGCATGGTGCATATACATCAGACAATGTTATGCTATCGGGAATCGGTTTGTTGTAAGTATGTAGGATCAATTCATTCGCAATTCTTCCCGTTACATGACCGCTGTCAATCATCTGGAAAGTGCTTCCATCAACTATTTCATAGCGGGAAGGCTCTGCAAAGTTTCCTGCAGTTGCCATAGCAAAATCTCCGGTTACCGGATCTGCATAAAATGATTTTCCATAAGCAAAAGAATAGGCACTGCCTGGAAGTGTACTGGTGTACAGCGTAGTAGTAGGAATATTAGGGACAGCGATATTGTACGCGTGTACATTTTTGTTTGATAAAAAGTATAGCTTGTTCCTTGCAAGCCTTAAATATGCTGCGTTGGTAATACCTGTAAGTATAATAGGGGCTTGTTGCAGATCATTATTCGATGGCTCCATTTTTACCAGTACAGAAATTCCTGAAACCTTCCCCAGTAGCCAGATGCAGTTATTGGTCGCATCATATTCCATACCTGCAATAGATCCTATACCTGGTAAGATAGAACCTGTAGTCGCATTGGTCAGCGTATCAATTTTTACAATCTTAGCGCCCATGGTTACATACATGAACCCGTTTGCCTGCGTCATATAGCTGGCGTATGAAGAGATATGCGCTCCTGGATCTGTTACCGGTATTAATGTGTTATTAATAAGGTCTATTTGTTGTATAGTATTGCCTGTTGCCATACTCATGTAACCTTTGGTATTACTGGCTTTTCCTAAACATTGAACACCCCCGCCGGTAAAAGTTTTAAGGGTATCAAAGGATGGGAAAGATGTAATGGCTATCCTTATTGGATTGGAACTGCCGCCCTTTCCACAAAAGACAGCTTTATCACCGAAAATGCCAAAATCCTGAAGTACATCTATACCTGAAGATGTATTGGCGGTTTGATACAACCCAGTGGAAGCCGTGATGGTTGCAGAATCGGTACGGGCAACTTTAAATACATCACCGTTGGGTGATCCGAAGTTGCCTTCTGCTACAACGTACAGATCAAAAGGTTTGGTTTGTGCAGTAAGCAACTGTGAGCTGCATAAGGTTGCAGCAATAAGTAAAAATCTTTTCATGTTCCTTCACGGAATTTATGAATGTGAATAAACAGGTAAACGGAAAAGAGAGCAGATATGCTTTGGAAAGGCTTGCCTGCATTTATGTTTTTCTCCCGAAAACCAAATACGAATGCTATGAGGCAGGTCTCCTGGCTCAGCCTATTACATTTCACCTTCCCATCTTTGGACAGTGGTATATCGAAATGCGTTTACAGGCTTTACAGTTGCGGGAACAGCCCCCGTTTTTCACGGGATTCCCTTTTAATTCTTCATAAGAAGAAACCTTAAGCGGGAACGAAGGTAAAAAGAAATAGTTGTTTGTTATAAGTATTGCACTAAATCACAAATGAACATTTATAACAGAAGAAGCTGGATGCCTTTATCATAAAGGATTTCAGAGCGCCTGATGAAAAAGGTAGTGCTTTCTTTATTGACCTGTATCAATAAAAAGAAAAATTAGTCTTTAAGGGTAAGAATAGGCAAATGATTAATCCGGGTAAGCCTTTTACTATGACGCTGATTAAAAACGCTGTACCAGATACCATGTTTTCTAGGTATAACTATCAACATTTGAATAGAGAAACTGCGGATATAGTTAATGATAGTAGCTACCACATCTGCATTTTCAATAGAAGCATATATAGGTTTGTAGTCGGCCAAAGATAATTCCAGCGCTGCCCGATGTTTTAATCGCTGTTCCTCATTCTTTTTACCGGGAACATTTACATGGATGATATGTAATTGTGTAGGTCCGGAATCCATAATTCTTTTGATAAATGTAAGTTGAGCATCGGTAAGCATAGCAGCATAATCGGACGCAAAACCAATATGAGTAAGCGTTTGATAACGCACTGTTTTGGGAATGATTAATACAGGAATAGGTAAAGCGTTAATGATATCAACAAACTCATCGTTCCAACCCCAGAATTCTCCATGGCTTTCGGGAGCGCCTACTATCAGGAAGTCAATAGCATATTCAGTAAGTAATTCTTTAAGGGAATTTAAAGGCGTGCCGAAAGTAAGCCGATAACTTATGCTCAAATCAGGATAATTCAAAATAGCCCATTCCCTTTCCTCTTTTAATGTTTCTTCCGTATCGCTAAAACTGTCATTGATGCTTGAAAATGCCAGTGGGTCTGCAGCATAGTTCAATGGCGGATCGTAGTTATGAATAAGCACAAGAGAATAATCCCTGTCCTTCGCCATTTGGCAAGCATAGACAAGTGCATTCCTGGAAGTTTCCGTAAACGCGGTATAAACAAGGATCTCCGGTTTCATAAATATTAGATTTAGGAATAAAAAGATGTTGACAGTTTATATTTCCAGGCTGTTGCTAAGCAACAGAAAGATTCAGCCTGATTTTTTCCATAACACAGGTTAGTTCTTCCAGATGGTCAGGGTTCACATTATTTTTTGCCGTTTGATGCAATGCTTTAATCCAGGGTTGTACTTGTTTTTTTATGGCTTTGCCTTCAGGTGTCAGAAATATGATTTTGTTACGTCGGTCTGCTCCCTCTTTTCGCAGCACAAGGTTACGTTTGGTAAGATTATCCAGAAGGTTGGTCATGCTGGCTTTGTCTTTTGCCGTAATGTTGGCAAGTTCCTGTTGGTTTACTCCATCCTTATTCCAGAGGGAATACAGAATCTGCATCATTTCAAAAGTGAGGTCAATATTGTTCTCCCTCATCTTAGCCTGGATGAATTGCTTAATGGCCAGGTTGACCAGCGTTATTTCTTTTGTGAATTTTGAAATAAGGTCCATGCCCAACCGTTTTTTGATATAACAAAGTTAGGGATTAAATAGTTTAATCCTTAACCATTATTATGAATACAGCATCGTCCTCCTTTACGTAAGAAAAGAGAACGATGCTGTATAGGAAATGAAAACTATTTATTCGTAACGCAAGGCTTCGATCGGGTCCAGTCGAGATGCTTTCTGGGCGGGATAATAGCCAAAGAACACACCGGTAAAGGCACAGACCAGGAAAGATATAATGATGGAAGATTCGGAAATAATGGTTGGCCAATGTAATAAGGACGAAATTAGCAGGGAAGCCGATATGCCTAAGATAACGCCTATTAGCCCGCCGGTAATACTGATCAGGACAGCTTCGATCAGGAACTGGGAAAGAATGTCTTTCCCCCTGGCCCCGATAGACATACGCAGTCCTATTTCCCGTGTACGTTCTGTTACAGAAACATACATAATATTCATGATGCCAATACCTCCGATAACCAGGGAAATGCCGGCAACGGCAGTCAGCAGTACCGTCAGCATCCCGCTTGTAGAGCTCAGGGTTTTGATCAGCTCGGCCTGGGTGCGTACTGTAAAATCATCGTCCTGTCCAGGCCGTAACCTGTGGGTGCTGCGTAATACCTTGCTGATTTCTTCAGTAGCCAGGTCCGAAACTTCTTCTGAACGGGCAGATCCATATATGGTCTGGAAATAGGTGGTAGCCAATATTCTTTTCTGAACCGTAGTATAAGGCGCAAGTATGATATCGTCCTGATCCTGTCCAAAGGTGCTTTGTCCTTTGGGGCTCAGTACACCAATGACCTGCATGGGTATTTTATTGAACCTGATGATCTGGCCAATGGGATTGGCTCCGTTTCCGAAAAGATTGGTAACAACCGTCTGCCCGAGCAGGCATACTTTAGCCGAGGCCTTAACATCATCATCAGAAAAGGCAATACCATCCTTCACATCCAGTTTGCGGATATCCAGGTAAGAAGGCGCCACTCCGTGAATGGTTGTGGGCCAGTTGGATGATCCTTTGATGGCCTGACCGCCCGAGCTTACCGCAGGAGAGAAAGCGGAAATATCCTCCACATCCTGTTGCAGCCTTTGAAGGTCGTATTCGGTAAGACTCTGGATGCTGCCCGAACTTAGCCTTACACCACCGCCAGGCCCCGGTTGGTCGCTATAGGGCATGATCGTGATCATATTGGTACCCATAGCTGATAAAGAGGATTGTATGCTTTGTTTGGAACCTTGGCCAATGGACATCATGGTGATCACTGCGGCGACACCGATTATAATGCCCAGCATGGTGAGAAAAGCGCGCAGCTTATTCCGCTGCAGCGCCCGTAGCGCGATCCGGATAAGATTGGTAATGTTCATGTTTTTATGTTTAAACCTGGGCTTGTTCAGCGTCGGGTTATCCCTTTAATAATCGTCCGAAACGGGTAAGCCTGCCAGGGCCTCCTTCGCGGAGCGTTTGCCGGTATTGTAACTGTCTTTCTGGATCTTTCCATCCCGCAGCGTGATGGTCCTGCTGCTGAAAGAGGCAATATCTGGTTCATGGGTTACAAATACAATCGTTTTTTGCTGCTGCTCATTCAATTCCTGAATCAGCGACATGATCTCATACGAAGTGCGGGTATCCAGGTTACCTGTTGCTTCATCAGCCAGAATCATAACTGGTTCGTTCACCAGAGCCCTGGCAATAGCCACTCTTTGCTGCTGGCCACCGGAGAGCTGGCTGGGCGTGTGATCCATCCGATCTGCAAGTTTTACGGACTCCAATGCATGGATCGCCCGTTCCTTCCTTTCCTTTGCGTTCATCGAAGGGTTGTAAAACAGCGGTAGCTCAACATTTTCCAGTGCAGAAGTACGGGGCAAAAGATTGTAAGACTGGAATACGAAGCCGATTTTCAGGTTGCGGAACTTTGCAAGTTCATCCCGGTTCTTACTTTTAATATCCACGCCGTCCAGTTTATACATTCCTGACGTTTGTTTGTCCAGACAACCCAATAGGTTAAGCAAGGTGGACTTACCACTTCCGCTACTGCCCATAATGGTGACAAATTCCCCCTTCTGCACATTAAAGGATATTCCTTTCAGGGCGCGTACGGTTTCGGAGCCCATAATGAACTCCCGTTTCAGATCTTCTATTTCCAGGATGTAGTTGCTCATGATTATTTCTTTTTTCTGGATGGCATTTTAGGCATGAAAGGACTGCTGCCCGCGGCAGCACTCACTTCTGCCACTGTCGGATTAGATAATACAAGTGTGTCTTTTGCAGATATCCCAGCCAATACCTCTATCTGTGTATTGTTGTTAATACCGGTTCTGATTTTCTTTTGTTGCAAGACGTTCCCATTCTTAACCCATACCGAAGCGAATGCCTTACCATCGCCGGTTTCTTCCCTAAGCGGTTCGATGCGGTATTCTTTTCCCAGAGTGCCTGCCGGTGTATATTTTGTGGCTTTAACAGGTATCAGTAAAGCATTTTGTGCTTCCTTGGCAAGAATGGTAATGGTAGCGGTCATCCCTGGCTTGAGTTTCTGCGCGGTATTGTCTACATTGATCAAAGTAGAGTAGGTAACGACATTGGATGAAGTAGTAGGCTGCAACCTCATTTCAGTTACCGAACCCTGGAATACATCATCCAGATAGGCATCTACAGTGAAGGAAGCTTTTTGTCCCACGGCTACCTGGCTGATGTCGGCTTCATCCACGCTGGCATAAACAACCATTTTACTAATATCTTTTGCCAGTACAAACAGCGTAGGAGTGCTGAAACTGGCTGCCACGGTTTGTCCTATGCTTACATTTCTTGTTAGTACCAGCCCGTCGATCGGGGAAAAGATCTTGGTATATTGCAGGTTCTGGTTGGCAGAGCGCAACTGGGCCTGGACACTGCTCAGGCTTGCCCGTGCCCCGTTATAACTGTTGGCAGCATTGTCGTAGTCGGCACGGCTGATGGCACCAGTCTCATAGAGTTGTTTCTGTCGGTTGAAATTGGCATTCTGGTAATTGACATTACTTTGTGCCGAAGCCAGGTTTCCCTTGATCTGGTCTGCTTGCGCCTGTAGCAGGGTTGGATCTATTTCTGCGAGCAGTTGCCCTTTTTTAACTGTTGAATTGTAATCCACGTAAATAGCTTTTATAATACCGGACACCTGGGTACCCACTGCCACAGTATCGACAATCTGAACCGCGCCGGTCGCAGTTACCTTCTCGGAAATGTTGCCTGTAGCAGGCATGACGGTTTCAAAAGCAACTTTGCGTTCTTCTTTACGGATAACGAGGAACCAGACCAGGAGCAGGGTTATTACAAGGATAATTGTCCAGATGATGGTTTTCTTCTTTTTCATTGTTGTCTTTTTATATTGTTTTTCGTTTTATTTCAATGATTTCAGGAATATCAGCCAGCAGATCAGCAACAGGAGTGTGATGATGGCTGTCCATTGGATCAAAGCTTTTCTGGTCATGATTTTTAAAAAATAATGTGAGGTAATATCAATTCATGGATAAGGGCGTTCCCTTGTAGAATTCATATATTTTAAGATACATGGCGGCATTGTACTTGGCTTGTATGAATTGTTGTAGTCCCTGCACGTATAAATTGCGCTGCTGGATATAATCTACCATATTGGCAGATCCTATTTTCAGTTCTTCGCTGGATATACGAAGGGCTTCCTCATTATATTTCATTTGTTCTTTGGCGCTCTGGTACTGGTTCTGGCTGTTGAGTGCATTGAGATAAGCTTTCTCTACGGTTTGCGACACGCTTATCCTGGTATTATGAACATCCAGTTCTGCCTGTGCTATCCCGATCTTAGCCTTTTCAATATTGGTCTTGTTTACCCTTCTGGAAAATAAAGGCATCGAAACCGATACGCCTGCCTGTTGGTAAAAATTATTGTTGAGATTATAATTGGCAGTATTCCCAAGATTGGAACCTAATCCTGCCGACAGAGAGACAACGGGCAAGTAGCCTGATCTGGCTTTGGATAGATCCAGTTTGCTGGATTGTAACCCCAGTTCACTTATTTTTACATCCGGCAAGAAGTCTGTTGCGACAGACTGTACCTCCTGTAAGGGAGGAAGTATGGCTACTGAAAATAAAGTATCCGGTTGCTGTACCTCGAAGGTCGTATCTGAAGGCAGTAATAATAATTGTTTCAGGCTCAGCTTATCCAGTCTTTCGGTACTCAACGAGGTGGCCAGGTTGTATTTATCTTTGGCCAGCTGGGCCTCCAGCTGCACCACATCTTTTTTAGCTGCACTACCTACATCGAACTTTAGCTGCATCTGTGCCAGCTGTGCTGCCGAAGTGCTTACAAGGTCTGTATTGTACCTGATGTTTTCTTTGTCCAGCAATATATTCAGGTATGCCTGGGTGATCTGCAGATTTATATTGTTTTTTCCCTGTTCGAGGAAGAGGTCCGCACTCCGGATGGCAATTTTCTTTTGCTCAATATCCTTTTGCAGGTAACCGCCGTTATATAAAGTCCAGGAAGAACTGACACCAGCATCACCACTTGAGTTGATCTCGCTGTCTGTATTGAATGTCGTTCCGGTATGGTTGAACGTCATATTGCCATTGGCGTTGAGATTAGGTAATACTGCAGCCTTGGATTGCAGGTAACTCTGGTTACTGGTTTCCTTGCTCAGTTTCAGGGAATTTATGCTATAGTTATTGGCTTCCGCATACTGGATACAATCCTCTAGTGTCCAGGTTTTTTGTGTGGTCTCCTGCGCTACTGTTCCCAAAGGCAAAGAGGAGCACAGGAGACTGATACTATAAAACAACAAATACTTTTTCATCTCAGATCAATTTCTGATACAAAGAAAAACAGGAATAAATGGCCATAAAAATCAATTAGATGTACCGGCCTGATCTCCCGCTATACACCTGTTTTTTGCCGTTGAATCCGGATGTTCATCAAAAGGTCGAGGTCAGATGGTTTGGCCGTTATATTCTCCCTTTCCGGAGGTGAAAAACCGCCAGCCGCAGATTAATAACGGTATTGTGGAAAGGTTTTTTTAATCTTGCGGATTAAACGTAACGTATGGGTATTCCGGCTTCCACACGAAAATTTACTGTGCTGATCAGTACAGGTATATGGGTCCTGCTAGGGCTGATCCTATTGGTATTCCAGCCTATGAGCTGGGGTATAAAAATTCCGGCAGTATTTATTGTAAAACAGGCCATCCATTTTGTACTGATGATCTGCTTTTATTATATCAATGCAAAGCTTATCGTTCCCGAAACCCTGTTCCGCAACCGCATCTGGCTTTTTGTTTTATGGATTGTTGCAGCTACAGGACTGGCGCTACTGGTCAGCGAACAGCTGAATAGTCACCTGAAAGTCTTTGAAGCTATTGCAAAGTTGATGGGTCGCAATATGCCCAGGCGTCCGGGTGGTATTGACTTTTTTATTACCATGACGTCTTTGCTTACCTTGGGTGTCAGCACCTCGGTGGCCTCGTTCAGCCGCTGGCAGCGGGATGCCTTATTGCGCCAGGAGCTGGAAAAAGAAAAGGTGAAATCGGAACTCTCCTTCCTGAAAGCGCAGATCAATCCGCATTTCTTTTTCAATACCCTTAATAATATTTATTCCTTGTCTTTTATTGATGTGCCTGCTTCACAGGATGCCTTACTGAAGCTTTCACGTATGATGCGTTACTTGTTGTACGAAACGCAGAATGATACCACTATGCTCAGTAAGGAATTATCCTTTGTGCGGGATTATATTGAACTGATGAAGCTGCGTATGCAGGAAAGTACCAAACTGGTTTACCAGGAGCCTGAGGTCTACGAAGACCTGCAGGTGGCACCCATGTTGTTATTGCCCTATATTGAGAATGCCTTTAAACACGGTATCAGCGCGTTGGGACGCAATGAGCTGCTGATAGACATCAGGGTTGCAAAACAGGAGCTGGACATGGTTGTGAAGAATAATATTCATGCCAACGCGAATACGGAACACACCTTCCAGGAGCGCAGTGGTATCGGTATGCAGAATACCTTACGCCGGCTGGAACTGTTATACCCGGGAAAATATAAACTGGAAATTAAGAATGGTGATGAAAGAGAAACCTATAGCGTTCATTTAACATTAGATCTGTCATGAAAATAAAATGTATCGCAGTGGATGACGAACCGCTTGCCTTAAGGCTGGTTGCCGCTTTTGCAGAGCAGACACCCTTCCTGGAGTTGGTAAACAGTTATTCCAATGCTATTGATGCCCTCGCTGCTATTGAGCGGGATCATATTCAACTGTTATTCCTGGATATCCAGATGCCGGATCTTAATGGTATGGAGCTGGCGCGAGTACTGGCTGCCGTTAACAAGCCTCCGCGTATTGTCTTTACCACGGCGTTTAATCATTTTGCGATCGAAGGGTATAAAGTAGATGCACTTGATTATCTGCTGAAACCATTTAACTACGAGGAGTTTTTAAGGGTGGCTACCAAAGCAAAACATTATTTTGAATCCGGTGTACAGCCAATGCCAGCAGTTACTCCTGCCGAAGAAGACTTTCTTTTTGTAAAGGCAGATTATAAAATGCTCCGGGTCGATTTCAATAATATAACCTTTATAGAATCGGTAAAGGATTACCTGAAAATACACCTGGCCGACAGGGCCAAACCTTTGATGACTCTAAGCAGCCTGCGATCCATTGAGGAAAAACTACCGCCTTCCCGTTTTTTACGCATTCACCGTTCTTTTATTGTGGCTACGGACAAGATCGATGCCATTACCAAAAACAGTGTGCATATCGGTGATGCCAACATTACTGTAGGTGAACAATATAAGGATGCCTTCAGGGAATTGATGAACCGATGGATGTAATGATTTGTTCAGCGGTAGTATAAATTAGCTTGTATAGCTATCTGTTTTATTGAAATAAATAATCCTCTCCAGTTTAAGAAGAGGATTATTTCGGCCTTGTCTGGTTAACTATAATTACTTGCGATGGCCTCTGCCATTGTCATGTCCATTACCACGTCCATTATCATGTCTGTTATCGTTCTGATGTCCCCTTGATCTGTTATCCGGTCCACCTCTGTTTTGCTCTTTTTTCCACTGTGAGTGTTGTGGATGTTGTCTGCTTTGATAATATCTCGTATCCCTACTGTCTCTGATTACAGGTTGGTTGTGCATACTTCTATAGCGGGCATATTCACGTATATGAGTCCTGTTATAACGGTAAGGACTGGGTTGATTCACCACTACTTTATAGGTGTTGTATAAGTTGTAGCTCCTGTACCTGGAAGGTAATGAACGTCCATAAATCCAACGACTGCCGCTCAGATAAATGAATTGTCCTCTCATCACGTCATAGTAGCAATTGATCTCAGGCAGATAATAAAAGTTCACATAATCGTAACCGGTAGGCCCCCAGGCGGGTTGATTGCCTATATTGATATTTACACTCACCTGGGCATTTGCTTCTTTAGTGGCAACCATTCCTGTGACAAGGAATAATGCTATCATTAACTTTTTCATCTCTATAAAATTTTGAGGTTAACTGTTGGATTTTCTTTCCGCCTTTTCCTGATACTTTGACTCGGGGTTATTGCCTTCGTTTAGTCTGATGTAAGCATTTCGACAAATAACCACTTTTCAGCTGCGAATGGGCTTATATAATGAATATTAAAAGATTGGTAAATTTTCGGGATAAGATCAGGTTTTCAGACTCCTCAATTGCTCCGTTTCTGTCAGCCATCAGCGTTTTTTCTGCAAAAATTTCTAAAAGATCTACCGCTTTATATCAAAAAATGTCAATTTGTCAAGAATCCCTTAATTGGAATAACCTTTGCTCTGTATTCCTCTAGATTTAAACTGATCAAAATTTTATAGCCTTATGCAGGAAAAAGGAAATATATCCATACACACGGAAAACATCTTTCCGATCATTAAAAAGTTTTTATACTCCGACCACGAGATATTTCTTCGTGAATTGGTGTCCAATGCCGTAGATGCTTCTCAGAAGCTGAAACGTCTTTCTTCCCTGGGAGAAGTAAAAGGTGAAATTGGTGAAATGAAGGTTTCGATTTCTTTTGACGCAGAAAAAAAGACCATTACCATAAGTGATCGCGGTATTGGTATGACGGCTGAAGAGATCAAAAAATACATTAACCAAGTGGCTTTTTCCGGTGCTACAGAATTCATGGAGAAATTCAAGGAAGCTAAAGATGCCAACGAGATCATTGGTAAATTCGGTCTGGGTTTCTATTCTGCTTTTATGGTTGCCGACCAGGTAGAATTGAATACTTTATCATACCAGGAAGGTGCACAACCCGCTCGTTGGACTTGCGATGGCAGTACTGAGTTTGAAATTACGGATGGTGATCGTACTGAACACGGAACAGATATTATCCTGCATGTAAATGCCGATTCAGAAGAGTTCCTGGACGAATATAAATTGCGCAGCATACTGGATAAATATTGCCGCTTCCTGCCGGTGCCCATCCAGTTTGGTACTAAAACAGAAAGAGAGCCTGATGGTGAGGATGAAGAAGGTAAACCTAAGTTTAAGGAAGTTGAAGTTGACAATATCATCAACAGCACCACACCTATCTGGACCAAGTCTCCTTCTGATTTGACTGATGAAGATTATCTGAACTTCTATCGTGAATTGTACCCGATGTCGGAAGAACCGTTGTTTTGGATTCATCTTAATGTAGATTATCCGTTCAATCTTACTGGTGTTTTGTATTTCCCTAAAGTGAAGAACGAATTTGAAATACAACGCAACAAGATCAAATTGTTCAGTCGCCAGGTATTTATTACTGATGAGGTAAAAGATATCGTGCCTGAATTCCTGATGTTACTGCATGGTGTGATCGATAGTCCTGATATACCGCTGAATGTGTCCCGTAGCTTTCTGCAGGCTGATGGCAATGTGAAAAAGATCAATAATTATATTACTAAGAAAGTAGCCGACAAGTTAAGCGAACTGTTCAAAGCAGACCGTAAAGCTTACGCAGAAAAATGGAGCGATATAGGTTTGTTTGTGAAATATGGTATGATCACAGAAGAGAAATTCTATGATAAAGCCAAAGACTTTGTATTGCTTGAAAATGTAAAGAAAGAATACTTTACCCTGAATGAATACAAGGAAAAAGTTGCGCCTTTACAAACAGATAAAAACGAAACTGTTGTTTACCTGTACAGCAACGATCCCGGTAAGCAACATACCTTTATTGCCACAGCGGAACGCAAAGGATATGATGTAATTCAAATGGGTTCACCGATTGATACCCACTTCATTTCCCAACTGGAGCAAAAGCTGGAAAAGACTTCGCTGAAACGTGTAGATGCTGATGTAGTTGATAACCTGATTGAGAAGGACGAAAAGATTGAAAGCGTACTGTCTGAGGATCAAAGCAAACTGGTAAAAGAATTGTTTGAAAAAGCCATTAATAAATCTACCATGAATGTAGAAGTTACCGGTCTTCACCCTGAAGAGCTTCCGGTAACCGTAACCATGGATGAATTTATGCGTCGCATGAAAGATATGGCTAAAACCGGTGGTGGCGGTATGATGGGCTTCTATGGCAATCTTCCTGACAACTATAAAGTATCGGTAAATGGTAACCATAAACTGATCCGTCGTATGTTGGACGAAAAGGATGCTGAAAATCAAAGCCGTCTTGCCCGTCAGGCATTCGACCTGGCCTTATTATCACAAGGAATGCTTACCGGTGCCGATCTTACTGAATTTGTAAACAGAAGCGTAGAGCTGATAGGCGCCTAGACCTCATTAGAATGTAGCATATTCAAAGTTGCCAGCTTTTTAAAAAGTTGGCAACTTTATTTTATACCAAAGGCAATCTCAATCGAATAGCACTTAAATTTGCGAATTGTTCAATACCCAATATTGCTAACTACACTTAGCTACTTATAACTGACCACTTACAACTTACCACTCAAAAAAATGATAGACCACGAAAGTGCCGATATAAAAAGTATAGCCGTTCATAAGGTAGGTAATAAACTTACCGATGATGGTATTCATCTCTCCAAAGAAGTAGTGAAATTTGAAGATGCTTATACACCAACGGTTTTACTGAAATATTTCATCACTCCTTTTAACACCAGCGAGCTTTATCGCTTTACGCATCCTACCGATCTTTCCTTGAATGAAGTGTATACTTATGTAAGTAAGATCTTTGATCGGCCGGAAGCATTGCATCAGCAATCGATTGAGATCGCTAAACATTTGTATGAACAATCGGTACACCCCAAAGTGAGTTCGGGAGAATTGTGTGTTTGCTATTTTACAGGATTAATTATAGAGGAGCGAACCATCAGGGCAATCGGTATTTTTAAATCGGAGAACAAAGACACTTTTATAAAGATCGATCCCACCAGCGATGATTTTAAGATCCGGTACGATGATGGTATTAATGTAAATAAACTGGAGAAGGGTTGTCTTATTTTTGATGATGAACGGGAAGGCGGTTACCGCTTGTGTATGATTGATTCGCAACGATCAGGCGATGCTCAATATTGGAAAGATAATTTTCTAAGTATAAGCCCGATCAGTAATGATTATCACAATACTAAAGACTTTTTAAGCATAGCCAAGAACTATGTTACCAAACAACTTACGGAAGATTTTGAAGTATCAAAAGCAGACCAGATAGACTTTCTGAACCGATCAGTAAATTACTTTAAACATCATGATACTTTCGATAAAGACGATTTTGTAGAAGAAGTATTCCAGGATAAAGGTATCATCAAATCCTTCAATTCCTTTGATGAAAGTTATCGTGCTGATCATGATATTGAGCTCCAGGATGCTTTTACCATTTCACCTATGGCGGTAAAAAAGCAGGAACGTATTTTTAAAAGTGTTTTAAAGCTGGATAAAAATTTTCATATTTACATTCATGGTGATCGTGAACTGATAGAACAGGGTATAGATGACGATGGCCGTAAATTTTACAAAATATATTTTGAAGAAGAATCCTGATCCGATATCACAGTTGAAATACCTGGTTGATACCGTTCATCCTTTGGGTGATAAAGATTGGGCTGCATTGGCTGCAATATGGCAACCCTTTACTGCAAAAAGAAAAGAGATCATAACAGTAGCAGGAGAAAAAGAGAAGTATCTCTATTTTGTTGTGGAAGGTGTACAGCGTGTCTATTATTTTGACGAAGAGGGTAGGGAAGCTACACTGGTATTTACTTATCCTCCATCATTTGGTGGTGTGCTGGATGCTATGCTGTTGCAGCAACCATCACGATATGTTTATGAAACGCTTACTTCATCTGTATTTTTAAGGGCTTTATACACCGACCTGGAGCAGCTTATGGGATCCAGTATAAACATTGCAACCATGATCCGTATCGGGCTTGCAAATGCAATGTCCGGCTTACTGGAAAGGTTGGTAGAAGTGCAGTCATTTTCTTCCGAAGATAAATTCCGAAAATTAATGCAACGTAGCCCGCATTTATTACAACTGGTACCACACAAATACATTGCCAATTATCTGGGCATTGATCCGACTAATTTCAGTAAGCTAATTAACAGGATCAGGATTTGAAAATCATGGTTTTTACCAATAATTACCTTCTGTGATTCATGGAGTTTTGCATCGTAATCAAAAGATAAACGATGAAAGAAATATCAAAAACATTATTGCTGGATCAGTTGGAAGCCAGGATAGAACTACATCTGAAGACGGTAATATCTTCTTTTCAAAACCGGAGTGAAGCTGAATTACTTAAGCCAGCGGCTAATGGTGGCTGGAGCATTGCCCAATGTCTGGAACATTTAAATAGCTATGGCCGATATTATTTACCAGCCATACAAAAAGGTATTCATGCTTCGAAAGATACTGTAGCGCCAACATTTAAAAGTTCCTGGTTAGGTGCTTATTTCACGCGGTTAATGGAACCGGGCACTAAAAGTAAGGCCATGCAATCTCCAAAAGAACATAAACCGCAGCCTGATCTTGATGCGGCAAAAGTAATAGCTGAATTTATTGAACAACAGGAACTACTGCTTACTCTGATAAGACGTGCTGCAGTAAAGGACTTAGGTAAGATCAGGATACCCATATCTATTGCGCAATGGATAAAGCTTAAGTTAGGAGATGTGTTTGGATTTGTAGTAGCCCACAATGAAAGACATATACAACAGGCTAAACGGAATGTGTAATATATTGTAGCATTGATACAAGATTAATGGCACTCTGTTATCTTTGTGACGTACATATTCCAAAAAAGCATGAATAATCCTTTTCCCATCGAAATAGTTAAAGTTGACTTAGCAGATATAGACCAGCTAATAGCAATTAGCGTGGATACTTTCCAGGAAACATTTGGCGGAAGTAACAGCGCTGATAACATGGATAAATATATCAACGAAAGCCGTTCTCCTGAAAAGGTGATGTGGGAGTTGAGGAGATCAGGAGCTGAATTTTATTTTGCGAAAGCAGAAGATGGTGAGATTATAGGCTATCTTAAAATTAATACAGGCCACGCCCAGACTGAACCGCAGCCTTACAATTTTATGGAGATTGAACGTATTTATGTACGGAACAGTTATCATGGGAAGAAAATAGGCTTCCAATTGATGGACTTTGTTTTTCAAAAAGCGGAAGAAAAAAATAAGCAAACCATTTGGTTAGGCGTATGGGAACATAACCTCAAGGCTATACAATTTTATCAAAAGCTAGGCTTCGTTGCTTTTGATAAACACTCCTTTATGTTGGGAGATGACGAGCAGACGGACATTATGATGAAAAAAGAGATGAAAATACGTATTGTGTAATAGTGTTATTTTTGTTCTTCTCTAAAACATTATATCATGAACATTCCTGAAAGCCATCAGGCAGTAATGCCTTACCTGATTTTAAAAGGTGCACAAAAATTTATCGACTTTACTACTAAAGTATTTAACGCAACCGTTACTGCCAGGCATGCCCGCGATGGTGATGAATCGGTTATTATGCACGCTGAAATAAACATTGATGGAAGCATTATTATGTTTGCCGAAAGTAATGAACAATGGGGTACCCAGAATACTGGCTTGTTCGTTTATGTAGATAATGCAGATGAGACATTTGCAAGAGCAAAAGCAGAAGGTGCTGAAATTCTTCTGGAACCAAATGATCAGGATTATGGTCGGACTTGTGGCGTAAAAGATCCAACAGGAAATGTTTGGTGGATTACAACGGTTCAGCATAAATAGAGCATTAATATTGAAAATTTATTTTCAGGCCTCACCATAATGTGGGGCCTGTTTCATGTTCTGGTGATTTTTGCGTAGCAACAGCAGGCTTGAAAGTTAAATAATTGCGTTAACATTAACATATGGAGAAATTTTTATGCATATTACTTGTTAGCCAACCTCCAAATTAATTTTATCAACGTATCTTTGATGCACGATTATTAAACTTTAAAAATGAAGAAGATACTTGTTACAGGCGGATGTGGTTATATCGGTAGCCATACTATAGTTGACCTGGTCAACAATGGTTATGAGGTAATTTCCATTGATAATCTCTCTAAAGGATTTGAGCAAACTTTAAATGGTGCCGGTGCCATTATAGGCAAACCGGTAAAAAACTACCTTGTCGATTTATGCCATCTGGAAGATGTGCGGGCTGTGTTTGAAGAAAACCAGGATATTGTAGGTATTATCCATTTTGCTGCGTACAAATCTGTTCCCGAATCAGTAAGCAAGCCACTGGAATATTTCCGTAATAATATTACCTCTTTATTGAACATACTGCAATGCGCACGGGAATTTGACGTAGATCATTTTGTATTCTCTTCTTCTTGTTCTGTTTATGGGAATGCAGATAATTTGCCGGTTACAGAACAGGAACCTTTGAAAGAAGCCATGTCTCCTTATGCGCGTACGAAGCAAATGGGTGAAGATATTTGTGCTGATTTTGTAAAAGCCAATCCCGGATTTAAAGCTATCCTTTTACGTTACTTCAACCCCGTTGGAGCCCATGAAACATCGCTCATCGGAGAATTGAATGAAACGCCGGAAAATCTTGTTCCGGTTATTACACAAACTGCTATCGGTAAGCGCAATTCCATGACCGTATTCGGAACTGATTATGATACCCGCGATGGCTCCTGTATCCGCGATTATATTCATGTAATGGATATAGCCAATGCACATACCAAAGCCATTACCAAATCTATAGATCATGAATTGAAATCAGATTGTGAGATATTTAACCTCGGTACCGGTACCGGCGTAAGTGTATTGGAACTGATAGAAACCTTTGAGAAAGTATCAGGGCAAAAGCTGAATTATAAAAAAGGTGATCGTCGCGAAGGTGATGTAATAGCGGTATATGCTGATAATGAAAAAGCCAGAACAGAACTGGGCTGGAGCCCTGTTTACGATATTGAAGCTATGATGGACACCGCCTGGAAGTGGGAGCAACAATTGGCAAAAACAGCACAGAAAGTAATGCTGAACTGAAAAGATAAAAATGAACGAAGAGAATAAGGCAGTTGTCCTATTTGACGGGGTTTGCAATCTCTGTAATGCATCGGTACAATTAGTAATTAAGAATGATCCTGATGCTTATTTCAACTTCGCTTCATTGCAATCAGATGCCGGTATTGCTTTACTGAAAAAATACAACTTGCCAGAATTAGCAACGCCCGAAAGCCTGGTTTTAATAGAGGAAGGTAAAGGTTATCAATACTCAACCGCTGCATTACGCATAGCACGTAAATTGAAGAGTTGGCACAGGTTTTTGTATGTTTTTATCATTATTCCGGCTTTTCTGCGCAATGCTGTATATAAATTTATAGCTCGCAACCGTTATAAATGGTGGGGCAAACAGGATAGTTGCTGGTTACCTACTCCTGACTTAAGGAAACGATTTTTGTAAATTTTGACATTTATACCCAATAAAAAAGGTCCGGAATTCCGGACCTTTTTTATTGGGTATATCTTCTTATTTTCTTTTAGCGCTAAGTTCTTTAGAAGGTTTTACCGCTACAGTTGCACCCTTGGTATAAGTTGCGCCATTTGCAGCATTCTTGAATTTTGAAGGTGCCTTTGCAGCTTTCTTGTTTCCTTTTGACATTTTATGAAATTTTGGCGAAGGTAGCCTATTTCAATTTAGAACCAGTATTTATTAATTTTTTCATCAAAATGTATCTGATTAAAAATTATTTAGTTTTCAATTAAAATTTTTATTGACCTAAAATAATAGGTGTTCTTCCATCAGTAATAATCACCTTATTATCTGTATTACGAATAGCTTCGATCCATTTTTCCTGCAATACTTTAGCATCCAGACCAGCAGCCCTTACACGGTTTGCTTCTGCATCTATCTTAGCTTTTTCCAGGTTCATTTGCGATACCTGGAGTTCATTTTTAACTTGCTCTGCCTGTTGTATGGCATTGTTACGTGCTTCAATAGCGTGCGCCATAGACTCAGGCGGTTTCAAGCCGGAGGTAAGATTATTTAGGGCAAAGAATTTTTTCTGAAAGTCGGATAGCAGCCTGTGTTCTACATTTTGTTCGAAAGCATTCAGGTTATTCATCAGGGAATCGGTAGTATAGTTGCGGGCCTCTTCCCTGTAAGCGTTGATCACAAGTTGGTTCAATACAGCATTCTCAATATTATCCATCATTACACTTGGCTCTGCTACGCCTACATGTTTGTAATTGAAAATGATATCTATGCCTCTGCCCCGAACGGGCTGATAAGTATAAGTAGGATCGACGCTAAACACACCAGCATCCTTGGCTGTAATCACTACTGATGTGGGATCGCCTTTTTGTTCAAACATAGGTACCTGGTACAAAGTAGTGCCCGGAAGCAAAGTGTTTTGCCTGCCCGTTACCGATTTAAAATCTTCTTTGCCATTGCGACCATAATTGGTCATCAGTACACCTTCATAATTAGGTTCAACCCTGGAGCAGCTATTGGCTAGTACAATGATGAGTATAAAAATAATAACACCGGTTATGGCCATAAGGGTAATTCTTCCTTTGTTCATTTTTATTTGGTTTTGAAAAAACGGGTATAGGGAAACATTATCAATAGAACGATATGAATAGAAGCGGTAATAAATCCATACACAGGCTGCTTATTGAACAGGTTGAAATGGGCAAACAGCAAAAGCGTATTCCCAATCAGAAAAAGAAATATACGCAACAAGGTACTTTTCATGGTTCATGGTTTATTGACAAAAATCCGTATTTCTTTTCAATATGCATTGAAAATTTGAGCGGCATATTCGTTTCTGTTAAATCTTAATCAAAAAATAATGGCTATATCCTTGCCTCTCTGCATTTTTAACCAGCAACCTCTTCACGATTATTGTCGCATTTGCCCCCTTCTTTTGGGTGGTATACACCCGCTCAAATTGTAGGCACCCTACTACCTTTATGCAACCAAATAACGCTGGCAATGTTGATTATTGAGAGAGCAAAAAACCATATTTTCTCACCTTAAAAAATCAGAACATGTTTTCATTCAAAGAAGCGTTCAGCAGTTTTTCCGTAAACAACATAAGCACAGCCAAAACTTTTTATGAAAATAAACTTAAGGTAAAGGTTGTGGAAAAGGAATACATACTTGAGTTGCGTGTACCTGGCGCCGGTACAATTGTCGTGTACCCCAAACCCAACCACGAGCCGGCAACCTTTACGGTACTCAATTTTTCTGTGCCGGATATTGAGCAGGCTGTAAAACAACTTAAAGCAGATGGCATAACATTTGAAAGCTACGACTACCCTGAACTTAAAACCGATGCGAACAACATATTTACCGTTAAGGAAATGAATATCCGACAGGCATGGTTTAAAGATCCTGCAGGTAATATTTTATCGATTATAGAAGGGTGAATTTTTATCTCATTTAATCATTTTTCAAAAACAAAAACATGGAAACATTATCAGTAAAGAAGGCTGCTATAGAATCATTTCTTAGCCTGTACGATGCACATACTACACAATTTAGGTTTGTGCTGGAAGATATCTCTGATGAAGACGCGAAGAACAGGCTAAACACCAAAGCCAATCACGTAGCCTGGCTTGCCGGCAGCCTGGTGCAGGAAAGATATGAACTGGCCAGAAATATTGGTATCACTCATCTTAAGCAAACTTCGCACGATCTGTTCAGCAATCATAAAGGTATCCAGGATGGTGCAACTTATCCCTCTCTGGATGAATACAGAAAAGACTGGGAAGAAATATCGCCGGTGTTACGCCAGGCTCTTGCTGAATTAAGTGAAGAGCAATTAAGCGGTCCCGATCCTTACGAAATGCCGGGCGGGCCTTATACTTTATTCGATGTTATAACCTTTTGTACCGACCGGGAATCTTATTGCATAGGGCAAATAGGTTTATGGCGCAGATTATTAGGTTATAAGCCCATGCGCTATGCCTAATGCCATTTAAATACGTTGCTGCAAACTTTAGAAAAGTTTGCAGCAATAATGTTCATGAGTTTATAATAATCGTATAAATGGAAAAGCAGGTCATTCATGCAGACAAGCATTTGTTTTGTGTTCCGGTATCATCTTTCCCTGAAGGCGTTAAAGCTGCATTTGACAAGCTTCAGCAGATTACGGGAAATGAAACTTTCAATGATCTTTTTGGAATATCCTATATGGGTACTGATGGTAAGATCATTTATAAGGCGGCTGCACCCGAAACTTTTGAAGGGGAAGGGGTGAAGAAAGGTTGTGAAACTTTTACGCTTAAAAAGGGGACTTATTACTGCCATACTATTAAGGACTGGGAAAGGAATATGGATAAGTTTCAACCGGTTTTTACAGAGCTGTTGCAACATCCCGATCTGGACAGGAATGGCCAATGTGTAGAATGGTATAAAGGTGTAAACGAAGTGGTCTGTATGGTTAGGTTGAATGATGAAAAAAAATAAAGGAATTATACTTGTCTTTTTTATAGGAAACCTAATATTATGGAAACAGAAGAGAACAGTTCTGATATAATGCCCCAAGGCTTTGCAACGGTGAGTCAATCATTACTTCATCTGGCAAATTCCTTCAGCGAAAAAGGTTTTAATACGATACCATTTGAAGGTAGCTGGACTGCGGCACAAGTTATAGATCATATCACAAAATCTAACAAATCTATAGCACAGGCCCTTAGTCTGGAAGGTAAGCCTGCAGACCGTAAGCCGGACGAACGTACACCCGAACTGGCAAAGATATTCCTGGATTTTAAGACCAAATTAAAGTCGCCGGATTTTATATTACCCACACAGGATATTTATCAAAAGGCTTCATTGATTGCGACGTTGGAATCATCGATTGAGAAATTAAAAGAGGGTGTAGGTAATACCTCATTGATCGATGCTATAGAACACCAGGCCTTTGGCGAGATCACGAAACTGGAGTTGCTGTATTTTGTAGTATACCATACACAAAGGCATATGCATCAGCTGCAACATATTTACGAAATTGTAGAAAACAAGCAATACAAACTACTTTCATTTTTGTTCAGGCAACCACTTGTTTTCTTTTAACAAAACAGGCAGCATGCATTCTTTTTTGTATAAATTTCCGTTTACCGCAGTAATAATATCGTTCACCGTAAAACGGGTTTCATTAACCTAATCCGGTTTTTGTAAACATAAGAGGATGCTTAGTTTCGTTGCTCATTCTAAAACTGTTTCACTAATGGCTATGACAGTTATATCCAACGAATCACAACACGCAATTACGGAAGTACACATCATGCCCGCCATGATGGCTACAGGCGAACCGGTGACTTTTTATGATAAAAATGCAAGACCTATTAACTGTACCGAAAGTGAATGGCCTACAGCAGATCATGAAAATGTATGGGTACGTGGCGAAGTAAACGAATCATCATCATCGGGCATGCAAATAGCAGATATGTTAAGCCAGGGGCGGGTATTGGCCATGACAGAAGATAAAGGACTTGTCTTTCAGCAAAAGGATGATGGAAATATTATCTTTTACAGTTTTATTCCTTCAGGGCTTTCCCTGACAAAAGTAAGTTCTGTTGAAGACCTGCGGCAAATGCTCAAAACAGCTTTTGCTGGGTGGCATCATGCTTATCATGAAGTATTTGCTATGGCTAAAAGTTTCAGCTATTTCCTGGCAAACAAATTAATGCCTGATACAGGGCAACTGGCAAGATAGCTTGATGCGCTATAGTATTAAATGCAGGAGTGGCAATATTGTCACTCCTGCATTTTTTATTTGGGAATGGTTGTTCTGGTTAATCGTCCATTTATAAAAGGCGTTCAGGCGTTATTAGCATTTTCCTTCTGCCAGTCCTCAAAGGTCATTTCGAACTTAAGCTCCTTGCCATGTACGCCGGTTTCTTTCCATCCACGTCTACGGTAAAATTCCGCTGCCCTGGTATTGGGTGCGGTTCCCAGCCATACTTTATCTTTTGTTTGTGCAAAATACCAGTTCATCATGAGTTTGTGTAAATGTTTGCCAATCCCACTTCCTGATGACTTCGGCTTCAGGAAAAGTGCCCAGATATTATTCCCCTTCAAATCAACAATGGCAAATCCAACAATTTCATTATTAATCTCACAGACCCAGCCCTTGCCTTTTTGCGTAAGGAATATCATACAATCTTCATCACTTACCAATGCCGGATCTGAGAGCATATTCTCTTTTACCGAATTCCGTACTTCCTGTATTTGTTTAATATCTGCTATTGTTGCTTCTCTGAATATCATATAAAAAAATGACGTGGATTAGTTATCTTCAAGAGTCTTACTCATTAATTCACCAACTGATGGGTTTGTTTAATGATTCCCATTACGAATACGCTTTGCAGGTGCCCCATATTCTCTATCTGGCTTAGTTTATTTACATGAAAATCGTAGTAAGCATCCATGTTTTCGGCAACTACTTTCAACATGAAATCAAACTCCCCGCTGATGTTGTAACACTCAATCACTTCGTGCAATTCATGTATTGTTTTGATAAACTTTGCCCCCGACTTTTTATTATGTTCTTTGAGCGAAACATAACAGATCACCATAAGCCCTTTCTTTACCTTGGCATGATCCACCAGGGTTACATATTGTTTAATGATGCCGCCGTCCTCCATTCTTTTAATGCGCTCATGCACTGGTGTTGGGCTTAAGTGTACTTGTGTAGCAATTTCACGAACGGTTATTTTAGCATTTTGCTGCAACAAGCGTAGTATAGCCAGATCTTTTTCATCTAAGGAATAAGGTATAGGAGTCGCAGTATCTTTTGAAGAGGCTTTTTCCATGGTCAACTTAGCTTTTGTTCTGTAAATTTACTTGATATTGATCATTTGTTCCTAATTTTTCAAACAATACTGATCATTTATTCTATTGACTTACTTTTGTACCCTGTTTTAAAAACTAAAATTCTAAATAAGTACCATTATGTCAACCAGTTTGCAAAATATTGATATGAGTCTGCCTTACAAAGTAGCAGACATCAGCCTGGCCGAGTGGGGCCGTAAAGAAATTCGTCTGGCCGAAGCAGAAATGCCGGGTTTGATGAGCCTTCGTGCTGAATTTGGAGCACAACAACCTTTGAAAGGTGCGCGTATAGCAGGTTGTCTGCACATGACTATTCAGACTGCAGTGCTTATTGAAACCCTTACTGCTTTAGGTGCAGAGGTTCGTTGGAGCTCTTGCAACATTTTCTCTACACAAGATCACGCAGCAGCAGCTATTGCAGCTACAGGTGTTCCGGTTTTTGCCTGGAAAGGTGAAACCCAGGAAGAAGCGGATTGGTGTATTGAGCAAACTTTGTTCTTCGGCAGCGAAGACAAGCCATTGAACATGATCCTGGATGATGGTGGTGATCTGACTAATATCGTTTTTGATAAATTCCCTGAATTGATCGCTAACATTAAAGGTCTTTCTGAAGAAACAACTACCGGTGTTCACCGCTTGTACGAGCGCATGGCTAAAGGTACTTTGCCTATTCCTGCTATCGATATCAACAATAGTGTTACCAAATCTAAATTCGACAACAAATACGGTTGCCGCGAATCATTGGTAGATGCGATCCGTCGTGCTACAGATGTAATGATGGCTGGTAAAGTAGCTGTGGTAGCTGGTTTCGGCGATGTAGGTAAAGGTTCTGCAGATTCATTGCGTGGCGCCGGTGCACGTGTTATCGTTACTGAAATCGATCCTATCTGTGCACTGCAAGCTGCTATGGAAGGTTTTGAAGTAAAGAAAATGGTTGATGCAGTTAAAGAAGCTGATATCGTTGTAACTACTACAGGTTGTCGCGACATCATCACTGGCGAGCACTTCAAACTAATGAAAGATAAAGCTATCGTTTGTAACATCGGTCACTTCGATATCGAAATCGATATGAACTGGTTGAACACAAACTATGGTCATACTAAAGATACCATCAAACCACAGGTTGACTTGTACAACATTGATGGTAAAGAAGTGATTGTACTAGCTGAAGGCCGTTTGGTTAACTTAGGTTGCGCTACCGGTCATCCATCTTTTGTAATGTCCAACTCTTTTACCAATCAGGTTTTGGCTCAATTGGAGCTTTGGTTGCATAGCAATAAATACGAGAACAAAGTTTATGTATTGCCTAAACATCTTGATGAGAAAGTAGCACAGCTGCATCTTGCTAAGGTAGGCGTAGAATTGGATGTACTTACTGATACACAGGCTGAATACCTGGGTATTTCAAAAGCCGGTCCTTTCAAACCAGAATTGTACAGATACTAAGGTGTGACCAATAAATAAAAACGCCGGTACTGTTGTGCCGGCGTTTTTTGGGTTACAAAATATACCGAGGCACGCAACAATATCCTATTTTTAATAAAAAAACGTAATTATGACTCCCGAGTTAGAGCAGCTTGCCTATCCCATCGGCCGCTTTGAAGCACCAAAGGAATACAATGAAACTTTATTGAACCAATGGATCGGCAAGATAGAGGCTGCTCCGAAATGGTACGACTATAGTATCGAAAATCTGGACGAAGCACAGCTTAATACACCTTACAGACCTGACGGCTGGACTATCATACAAGTTATACATCACATAGCCGACAGTCATATGAATGCTTATATAAGATTGAAACTCGCATTGACCGAACAAAGCCCGAAGATCAAGCCTTATGATGAAAAACTATGGTCTGAATTGCCCGATGTTACTGATGTTCCGGTAAATGTATCCATTACCCTGATTCATGCATTACATCGTCGTTGGGTTTCCACATTACGTCATCTTAAGGCAGAGGATTGGGAACGTAGTTATTATCATCCTGAAAGGAAACATAGTGTTCCGCTTTGGGAAATGACTGCGATGTATGCCTGGCATAGTAAGCATCACTTCGAGCACATTTTCCGTTTACGTGAAAGGATGGGCTGGTTGTGATTTTAACCAAGGTAGTTGTTTAATTATATTTTAGAATGACAGTAACACACGAAGTGGATAAAGATAAAATATACCAGTCAAGAATGGCTTCCAATGCAGCCATAGCGCGAAGAGATGTAGCAGGAGTTGCTCAATATTGGATGGAAGATATTGTAGTTATTTCCGGAGAAGGCAGCAAGTTTGTAGGGAAGAAGAACCTTACGAAAATATGGAAACAAATGTTAGAACAGGGAACACCCTTATTTGAACGCTTGCCAACTGAAATAAAGGTAGGCGAGGGCGGAACACTTGCCTGGGAATCTGGTCAGTGGAATTATCTTGATGGTAATACTGGTGGAAATTATGCAGCCATGTGGTGTAAAGTCAAGGGTGAATGGATGACGCGGTCGGAATTATTTGTATCATTGGATTAAGTTCGATTTCTCTTTGTAATAAAACAAAAACTCCCGCCAACTTTCGTCGCGGGAGCTTCTATTATTTACTAATCAGATTATCCTAAGTAAGATTTCAATGAACCACTATAACGTGCTTTCTGCAAACGCTTAATAGCACGTTCTTTGATCTGGCGGATACGTTCTTTAGTAAGATCATATTTCTGTCCTATTTCTTCTACAGAAGGACCACTATCACCTTCCAGTCCAAAATATGCAGAGATTATTTCTGCCTCACGTACACTTAATGATTTCAGGATACGTTGGATCTCTGCTTTCAGGGAATCCTTCATTACTGTATCATCCGTATCATTGCTACCTTCCAGCAAATCACCCATCGCTACATCTTCTGCTTCGTGTACCGGTGCATCCAATGAAGTATGACGGGTATTGCTGCTGAATATGTTTGCAATTTCGGTTTCGCTCATTTCAAGAATACTGGCCAGCTCTTCTGTTGAAGGCTCGCGCTCGTGCTCTTGTTCAAAAGCGATGTATGCTTTGTTGGCTTTGTTATAAGTACCGATCTTATTTTGTGGTAAACGTACCAGACGGCCTTGTTCTGCCAATGCCTGCAAGATAGATTGACGGATCCACCAAACAGCATAAGAGATAAATTTAAAACCTTTAGTTTCATCAAAACGCTGTGCGGCTTTGATCAATCCAAGATTGCCCTCATTGATCAGATCACTAAGGGAAAGACCCTGGTGCTGATACTGCTTGGCTACAGATACGACGAAACGAAGGTTGGCTTTCACTAATTTTTCCAGTGCACGTTGATCTCCTACGTGAATCTTTTGCGCCAGTGTAGTTTCCTCTTCAGGGGTAATCATAGAAATACGACTGATCTCCTGAAGATATTTTTCTACAGCTTGCGAATCACGATTCGTAATCTGAGTAGCAATTTTTAGCTGCCTCATAAATTATGGTATTTTAATTTTTGTTAATACTTACTCTTCACTCCGGAAAACCCCACAAGATAATAATATATTTCTTATAAGGAAAGACTATTTTAAAACGGATTTTCGTTGGGTTTAGTTTAACCATGCTTGTTAAAAAAATCCTTTTATAAGGTAATGAAATCCCCGCAATAGCCTTAGTTTTCTACACTTCACTATTCATCAAATTTCATACCATAAATCATGTGTCATGCTTGATTATAGTCAATTTGATGCTCCTAAATAGTTGAAGAATTTATGAAAGGCACTACTATTAAGGGTTTAACAATTTAAAAAATTAACTTTTTGATAAGTATTTAATTATTATAAATACGCTGGCTGATGAACTGTCAGTAAAAACCTGTTTAATTAGCATAAAGTAAATAACCTTTCGGCCAAATTGTTACCTTTGCGCCGGATAAAAAATATTTAAACTCATTTTATGTCTCAAGACTTATATCAACATCCTGATTATTACTTATTGGATGAATTGCTGACTGAAGAACACAAGCTGATCCGTGATTCTGTAAGGGCGTATGTAAAAAAAGAAATTTCCCCGATTATTGAGGATTATGCCCAAAGAGCTGAGTTCCCCAAACAGATCATTAAAGGACTTGGCGAACAAGGTTGCTTCGGACCTTTCGTTCCTCAAAAGTATGGCGGGGCCGGTCTTGACTATATCTCTTATGGTATTATGATGCAGGAATTAGAGCGTGGTGATTCCGGCGTTCGTTCCACAGCATCGGTTCAGGGTTCTTTGGTAATGTATCCTATCCTTACTTATGGCAGCGAAGAACAGAAAATGAAATACCTGCCTAAATTGGCTACCGGTGAAATGATGGGTTGCTTCGGACTTACTGAACCGGATCATGGTTCTAACCCCGCGGGCATGTTATCCAATTTTACGGATGCCGGAGATCATGTGATCCTGAATGGTTCTAAGATGTGGATTTCCAATGCCCCTTTTGCGGATATCGCAGTGGTTTGGGCTCGTAATCCTGAAGGTAAAATACAGGGCCTGATCGTAGAGCGTGGTATGGAAGGTTTTTCTACTCCGGAAACGCATGGTAAATGGAGCCTTCGCGCATCTGCAACTGGTGAGCTGGTTTTTGATAATGTAAAAGTTCCTAAAGAAAATATATTGCCGGGTGTTACTGGTCTTAAAGGCCCATTGGGTTGCTTAAGCAGTGCACGTTTTGGTATTGCCTGGGGTGCTTTGGGTGTAGCTATGGATTGTTACGATACTGCATTGCGCTATTCGCAACAACGTATCCAGTTTGATAAGCCTATTGGCGCATTCCAGCTTACACAAAAGAAACTTGCTGAAATGATTACGGAAATTACAAAAGGCCAGTTATTGGTATGGCGCTTGGGTGTATTGCGCAGCGAAGGCCGTGCAACGCCGGAACAAATTTCTATGGCTAAACGTAACAGCTGCTATGTTGCTGCTACGATTGCCCGTGAAGCACGCCAGATACTAGGTGGAATGGGAATTACTGGCGAATACAGCATTATGCGTCATATGATGAACATAGAATCTGTGATTACTTACGAAGGTACCCATGATATTCACCTGCTGATAACCGGCCAGGATGTGACTGGATTCAATGCTTTCAAATAAATTGATGTAGCATGAACTTGAGATAAAGGAAAGAAGTCAAGTTTTTAAAACTTGACTTCTTTCCTTTATCTTTTTTATTAGTCGTGGTATTGTGCAGCAGTTGTTAATTATAGCGTAGCAGCAGCTAAGTATAATGTAGAAACCGCTAATTATAATGTAGCAGACGCTAAGTATAACGTAGAAACCGCTAATTATAATGTAGCAGACGCTAAGTATAAGATAGAAATCGCTAAGTATAACGTAGCAGACGCTAAGTATAAGATAGAAATCGCTAAGTATAACGTAGCAGCACACAATTATAATGTAGTGGCTGTGATGTATAGCATAGCAATAGAAAAGTAAAAAGGTCGTGTCGCGGTATTCCTTATTACCGGCATGACCTTTTTTGTTGTGGTTTGCTTTTAAATGAGGATTCGGTAGTTTTTCTATTTCCCCCGGCCTTGTAACAGTACCCTGAGCGTATAGATCATAATTTTGATATCGAGCGCTATCGAACAGTTTTCGATATACAATAGATCATATTTCATCCGTTCAACCATCTGGTCTACATTTTCAGCATAGCCATATTGAACCATTCCCCAGGAGGTGATTCCTGGTTTTACGCGATGCAGATATTTGTAGTGTGGGTGCGTTGAAATAATTTTATCAATAAAGAATTTTCGTTCCGGTCTTGGTCCTACTAACGACATTTCGCCTTTAAGAATATTGATAAACTGCGGTAATTCATCAATACGCCATTTGCGCATAATCCTTCCCCATGTGGTAATACGTTTATCATCATCACTGCTCAATGCTGGCCCGCCTTCTTCTGCATTCAGGTACATCGACCTGAATTTATAAATATAGAAAGGGCGACCAAATAAGCCGACACGTTCCTGTTTATAAATTACTGGCCCGGCCGACGATAACTTCACTTTAATAGCTGCAAAAAGATAAACAGGAGATAAAATAGTGAGGCTTAGCAGGGCTACAAAAATATCTATCACTCTTTTACACACCTTCTGCCAGTCGGGCAGCAGTTCGGGGTGAATGCTGATCAATACCGGAGCGTACACATTGTCTATCCGTACCGATCCTGAAATGATATCATACAGATCGGGTAGTACTTTAATAATAAGCGGGCTGTAGCTTAACCTTGTAAGGATATGTTCCAGCTTTTTATGTTCATTGGATTCTACTGCTATTACTACTTCTTCGATATTGTATTCTTCAATTACTTGTTCCAGGTTTTCTATGCTTCCCAATTCCGGCACATTAGGAATGTTAAGGGGTACTACATTCCTATCTGCGCTTACAAATCCTTTTACCACATTGCCCAGTACATGCGGGTTGTTTTTTATTTCATGATATACTTTTGTGGCTTTGCCATTGCCGCCTACTATCAGGGTATTATAGCCAACTTTGCCGCTTAGCAAATCCAGTTTTATCTTGTAAAGCCATACCAGTCTTGATATAAGCAGAAAGGTAGTGTGCGTGAGGAAATACCATAAGGTTATTTCAAAAAAGTACTGGAAGTCCCCGGTATCATTGGAGAAAGCTATCATGCCAACCAGTAATGCACCAATTATAGAAATGATAATGCTCCGATATATTTCCAGTAAGCGCGACTTTCGGTATAAATCAAAATATGCACCGGACAGATAATGTAAAAATGTCCAGAACGAAGGGATGAGCAAAAAGGAAATAATATAATCCCTCGAAGTCCAGTTGCGCTCATTAGGATAAGTGGTAGGGAATGCTTCGTGTAGTATGTGTTGGCGGTATATCCAAAAGAATAACCATGCAGCAATAGCTGTAAGGTAATCCAGAATTATCAGGGTGATAATTGCTTTTCTTTTGGCCTTCGGTAAATTCATTATTCTTTTGCTGGTCTGCCCCTTGGTTTTTTACTCTTGGTTTTACGGTCTTTTATTCGTTTCAAGCCTGATTATTCTCATTGTTTTCTGGATTCATCTGGATGATCATTTTCTGCAAAATCTGATGCGCTACATCCATTGCATGAAGTCCATCGTATACAGTCACTGTTACCGGTTTATCCTGAAGCACAGAGAGTGCAAAATCTGCCAATTCCTCTTTTATGGAATTAACCGGTTTAATATTTGGTGTATCTATAGAAATGATCTTTTGAGTGCCATCTCCCAATTCTATAGGGAAATCAAAAAAGCCTTTTTCCTCCTGTTCACCTTTCAATCTGATGACTTCTGTTTTTTTATCCAGAAAGTCAATGCCTATATAAGCGTCGCGTTGAAACAGACGCATCTTTCTCATTTTCTTTAACGATATCCGGCTGGCAGTTAGGTTGGCTACACATCCATTATCAAATTCAATCCTTGCATTGGCAATATCTGCAGTATCGCTGATCACCGCTACGCCACTGGCTGAAATACGACGTACCGGCGATTTTACAAGATGAAGGATAATGTCAATATCATGAATCATCAGATCCAGAATCACGGCCACATCTGTACCTCGCGGATTAAACTGTGCAAGCCGGTGCGTTTCAATAAACATAGGTTCCAGCTTACGGTTCCGTAAGGCAAGCATTGCAGGATTATAGCGTTCCACATGGCCTATCTGACACTTCACATTAGCCTCCGATACCAGCTTTACCAGTTCCCTGGCTTCAGCCATGGTATGCGTCATTGGTTTCTCTATAAATAAATGACGAGATTGCAGCAGACAAGCTTTGGCTATTTCAAAATGAGAGGTAGTATTGGTAACAATATCTAATGCATCGGATGCGGCTATAAGTGCTTCAGGATCAGTATACCGCTTAATGTGGTATTGGGTAATTGTGGTGGCTGCATTATCATCATTTGGGTCAAAAAAACCAACCAGTGTTACTCCCGGTATTTCCAGCCATTGCTGTATATGTATTTTACCGAGATGCCCTGCACCAAAAACGCCGACTTTAAGCATGTATGTGATTCTCTGAACGTTATTTTTATATTACGTTTGCAAAATAAGATAAATACCCCAAAGCGGACTAAGTTTGACCTGTATAATTTTACCAATCCTTAAGAGAAATATATGAATGAAGCACAAAAATTTATGGATGAAGCTGTTCATTTGAGCAAGCGATATATGGAACAGGGGAGTGGTGGCCCCTTTGGCTGTGTCATTGTAAAAGACGGCGTAATTGTAGGACGTGGCTGGAATAATGTGCTTGCAGGCAATGATCCTACTGCACACGCCGAGGTAATGGCCATCAGAGATGCATGCAAAATATTGGGTACTTACCAACTTTCAGGTTGCGACATTTATACTTCCTGCGAGCCTTGTCCTATGTGTATGGGTGCTATTTACTGGGCCAGACCTGATAAAGTGTATTATGCCAATACCCGCCATGATGCGGCCGATACCGGTTTTGATGATTCCTTTATTTATAATGAGCTGGTTTTGCCTTTAGAGCAAAGACACATTCCTATGATCGCTTTGGATAAAACGAAAGCGCTGGAAGTATTTCGCTTATGGTTGGAAAAAGAAGAGCGGGAACAGTATTGATTTGTTGATCTCTGATGTATGATTTGCAGATGTCTGAGATCAACGCTGTATATTAAATCATACATCGACACATCAGACATCAGAGATTAAAATTTACCAAACGTATTGTTTTTTATTCATCAGCATAGCTTCAGCAGCAATAGTCTGATCGCCGGAAGCAACATCATAAACGCTGCATTCATAAATGATCCTGTTTTTATCTGGGAAAATTTCTTTAACCTTTACCACTGCTTCATATTCCTGATCGGCAAACATAGGTTTAAGCCATTTAATACTTTGGCTCATATAGATGTGGCCATCAGCATACCATAACGATCCAAATATTTTAGTGAATACACTGGCACCCAGGAATCCATGAATAATATTGCGGCCAAACATGCTTTCTTTGCCTGCCTGGGGATCAATGTGCAATGGATTGGTATCGCCGCTTACACGTGCATAGTCATCAACATCTTGTTGGGTATAGCTGAATTTGTGACGGAATTCGTCTCCGATTTTTAGCATAAAAGTTGTTTTACAAGGTTGTAATATATTATCCTCTAAGTAAAGGAATTGTTTTTTATCAGCAAAAAATAATGAGGAATAATAATATAAACCGGAAAAATTTTACTAAGGATTCTTGCTGACAATTTATTTTCTAAAAGAAAAAGCCACATAACCGAAAGGTTATGTGGCTCCGATATTTTCAAAAAAAAATTAGTATTTATAATCTCCGCTAATGGAAGGAACGTAAGCGCCGCCTACAGTATCTATTATAGGCGAAGTTGCCATCTGGCCATTTATATTTACCGGGAAAATTTTCTGCGAACCATCTGCAGCGTCAAGCCTGTACAGGTTCTTATCATAACTTCCGAAGTAAACATCTCCTTTGTACAGTAATGGTGAAGATTTAACCAATCCGCCTGTAAGCATTTTCCATTTTACAGTTCCATCAATGATGTCTACACAATACATGTTGCCATCATAGCTACCAAAGTAAACGTTCTGGTTGAACACAGCAGGAGAAGATTGGATGATATCGCCGGTTAATACTTTCCAACGTATTAATCCTGTAGCAGAATCTACAGAGTAGAAGTTACGGTCATTACTTCCAACCAATACGTTACCGCCAATCTGGATAGGGGAGCTCCGTACTTGTCCGGCAGTGGTAAAGCTCCATTTTTCCGTACCATCAACAGTTTTTATAGCATACAATTTACCATTGTCATTACCAACGTAAACAAAGCTGTCATTCACAACACAAGGGCTGGAATAAAACGCACCGGCATCAACAGGTGTAAACGACCATATTTGTGTAAGATCAGGTGCAAGGGCAACAACATTATTATTCATGCCGGATACAAAAATAGCTTTGCTCTGGCCTCCGGCAATGTTATGTAAGGCTGGTGAAGACATAATATTGCCACCCATATCAAAGGGAGCAATTGTAGGCAAGTCAGCTAAAGAGTTTGGATCAAGAGCATATAATTTGGTACCGGCGGCAACAAGCAATGTTCCATCTCTCATGATGGGCGTACCTTCTATAGGTGCAGCAAAATTACGGCTGGTAATTTCTTTACCGTATTGCACGTCTATTTTATAAAGCTGGCCGGCTGTTGTAGCAACGTACACCATCTTATTAAACAGCATAGGTGTAGCATGTACTTCACCTTGTACAGGAAATTTCCATTTGCGTTCTCCGGAGATAGGATCAAGGGCGTAAACGATCTGGTTATTGCTGCTTACGAAAAGCGTTTTGGAATAAACATCGGGAAAGGGCAGATCGGAACTGTAATCTTTACAGGAAGTTAAGCCTGACAAAGTGATAACTGCCGATGCGGCTAATACCCAGTAGTGTTTACGTAGATTCATTCTATATATTGGTTTTACTCAAAATAATTGCTCACAATAATAAGCATTCTATTTCTATTATACAAAGACGGAGGGATTATTTTTTGTGTTGGGTTTGCCACGTAAGAAGAACCTGTACCTGGTATGCAGTAATGATCTGTAAAATGTCTTATAAAAAAGGCTCATGCTTAACTTCTCTAAAGGTTTAAACTTTAGAAAAGCTTTGATATTCCTTAAATAAAAAACAGAGGCCATCTGATATTTAGATAGCCTCTGTTCACTCCTGCAAGAGTGCAGTATTGGTATATTATCTTAATAAAGTCACATTACCCGAGTATTTCTCTTGTTTATTACCAGCCAACACTGCATTGATCTGGTATATGTATACGCCGGCAGGTTGATCTTTGCCGTTGAATTTACCATCCCATCCGCGACCATCAGTTTTGCTGGTTTCAAATATGGATTGTCCCCAACGGTTAAATATCTGCATTTTAAAGCTAAGAATACTTTTACCCAACAATTGACGTGGGAAGAAATAATCATTAACACCATCTCCATTTGGCGTGAACGAATTTGGAACGTCGATATAACAATCCTTGTTCACGATCATAGATTCCGTAGTAGCACAATCGAATTGGGATGCAACGGTTAGGCTGTAAGTGCCATCATGTACTACTGTAATAGAAGGAGTCGTAGCTCCGGTATTCCAGGAATAACGATAAGGTTCAGCCGGATTTACAGCAAGGTTCTGAAGTGTTAAGGCCGGGCCATCCAGGCAAATTACAGAATCAGGGCCAAGGTTAACCAGCGGGAACGGATAAACATGTACTTCTTTGGTAATGGTTACAGGAGGACAGTTTCTATAAGTGGCATTCAGTGTAATGATATACGTTCCGGCCTGATCAAAGGTATGTGTAAGACTGTCGGCGGTCGGACTGGTAAGGATATCGCCACCAAAGTTCCATGTTACGCCGGTCAGGAAAGGCCCTCCGTCGGGATAGAAAGCAATTTTGTCACCCATACAAATGCTGTCCTTACCATGAGTAAATGATGGAGTATAGATAGTATCTACATAAATTTTAACCGTGGTAGTATCGCGGCAACCTAGGGGCGTTACACCCGATAAAGTCACGGTAAATATTCCACTACTGGTATAAGTATGCAAAGGGTTTGCCTGTGAGCTGGTAGGGGAACCATCACCAAAATCCCAAATAAATGTTCCGAGATCACCATAAGAACTATTAACAAAGGTAAAGGCATCGTTTACACAACCCATAGTATCTGCCGCAGTAATACCTGCTCCGTAATAGGGCTCAAGAACACCGATGTTAAAGAACTTGCTGCAACCTTTGGAGTTGTAGACAAAGACATTATACACGCCCGGCACCAGGTTAAAGAGGGTATCCCCCTGGTCGCTGTAAGTTACCTGTAGTGTATCTCCGGTAGTATTTGTCCAGATAATATTATAATGATTGGTATCAGATGGTATCTGAACAAGGTAAGCAAATCCGTTATCATCACCTTCGCATGGCGCTTGTGAGCCGGCTATCAGTCCTCCTTCAAATGGAAGGATACGTACTGTTTGTGATATTGTTTTTGTAGCAGAAAGCGGGCAGCCATCATCTGTAAAGGTTACATAGAAGGTATAGTCGCCCGCGGCAACATTGCTACTGATATCCCAGCTGAAAGTAAACGTAGGGCTTGGCGTACCATCATTGGTTACTGTACCTGTTGCCCCTGGGGGTAAATTATTTGAGGTTACAGTAATATTATCGCCATCCGGATCATTTGATACAATATCAAAAGTTACGTTTCCGGTCTGGCCTTCACAGGTTTGAACGATCTGCAGTCCATTATCAATAATGATGGATGAGTTACCCGGATTTCCCAGCTCCTCGTCCGGAGCGGTATTATCACAGTTATTTAAAAATACAAAGGTCATTTCACGGCTGCTGGTACCAATAGTATCTCCATTCCGTATTTCATATACCCTGTTTACCACTATACTCTGAAACTGCGGCTGCGCAGATGGGTTAGTCGGGGTAAAATTCATTTGACCGGTTACCTGGCTGAAGGTAAAAGTTCCTGCCGCAAAAGGAAATGGCTCGGCCGGTGTATATGGCGCATTATAAATAGCATTGGGAATCGGATAACCACCGCCCAAAGACAAATCCTTTGCAGTATCCATTCTATAATAAAGAACATCTGTTTCAGGATCTACAGCTCCAAGACTATAAGAGGATGGTTTGGTAACACAGAAGAACGGAGTGGGAGGAGCAGTAAGCGTGGGCGAAGAATTCTGAACGTTTGTATTTTTAAGTGTTGCATATATCTCCATGAGGGTACCGCCTGCATTAAGCAAATTCTGGATCTGTCCGCTTCGTCCTGCAGAAGAACAGCTCATTTGTGAATTAAATACGAACGCCCAGTTGCCGGTACCTTGTAAAACTACATTCTGCGTATATGTGAATTTTTTAATACCTGGATTAGTCCCCGGAGGATTGGAACATTTTGTATTATTGGCTTCATCGGGACAAACCGGTGTAATTTCAATATTACTCTCCCCCTGTACCACTTGTAGTGCATTGGAATTTTGAAATACACCATCTTTATAAATATCAACAACCGGTTGGCAACCAGGATTAGCAATAGTTCCGGCCAGGAAATTTGGAAAAGCACCTCCACTACAATCACCATATAAAACCAGGATGAGTTTGTAGGTGTGGTTAGTACCCGTGGTTGAAACATATTCGTAGCGAATATCACCTCCATATATATGCGAGGCTGAGGCTTTGAAATTTAACCCAGATAATATTATTCCGAAAAAAAGAAAAATAAAAATACGGTTCATAGAATATGATTTGACTTCATTGTATTAAATCCTGATGACGTTACGGATTTATGAATTTTTTAAAAAGACGGGTAAATATAAAATTTAGTTTGCTATTTTCTTAATTGAAAATTTAATAATATGGTGTTTTACACTGATCCGCATAAAAAAAAGCTCCTGATTTCAGAAGCTTTTTGGTTTTCTTTTTATTGTAAGATGCTGTTATTCATTAACATATATCCTGTTTACCCGTTGTGAAATACTTGTTAGTATTTCGTAAGGGATAGTTTTGGCCCATTCGGCTAGCTGGCTCACGGGTAGTTCTTTTCCGAAAACAATTACTTCATCACCCACTTTCGCATGTTCGATGTCCGTAACGTCCAGCATACACATATCCATGCAAACAGATCCTAATACTTTTGCAGGTTGGCCATGCACCAGCATATGGGCATTCCCATTTCCAAAATCCCTGAAATAACCATCGGCATAACCGATACTCACTGTGGCAATTCTGCTGGGACGATCAAGCTTACCTTTACGGCTATAACCAACAGTATCGCCGGCAGGCAATTCTTTGATCTGTGCAATAGTTGTTTTTAAAGTGCCTATGTGCTGTAATTGATTTTGTATTTTATCGCTTCCGTCAAATCCATACATGCCTATGCCCAACCGTACCATATCATAGTACAATTCCGGGTGCCTTGTAATACCTGATGAATTGACCAGGTGCAACAACGGTTTATGATCAAGCGCAGCCATAATTTTATTACTCATTTTACTAAAGCTTGCGGCCTGCTCTTTGGTAAAACCATCAAAATCTGCTGTATCACTTCCGGCCAGATGACTAAAAATACTGACTACTTTTCCAGCCTTGTTTGTTTTTAATACTTCAAGAAGCCCGTCAATTTCATGCTCCATAAAACCCAGACGGTGCATGCCGGTGTCCAGCTTGATGTGTACCGGATAGTTTGTGGCATTTAGCGTGTTGGCTATTTCCGTAAATTTATTAAGCGAATCTATGCTGAATATTTCAGGCTCCAGCTTCCAGCTGATCATCCGGTCAAATGCTCCGGCTTCGGGGCTCATAACCATGATGGGTGCGGTGATGCCAGCTTTACGCAAAGCCACACCTTCGTCTACATAAGCTACGGTAAGGTAGTCGATACCAGCGTATTGCAACAGGTTTGCTATCTCATAACTACCACTGCCGTAAGAGTAAGCCTTCACCATAGCCATGGTTTTTATACCTTGTGGCAACAGACTTCTGTAGGCATTCAGGTTATGTTGTATGGCCGAAAGATTTATTTCCAGTTCGGTCTTATGTATCTTTTGTTCTAACAGCTTTTCAATATGCTCAAAGCGGAAGGTACGCGCACCTTTGAGCAATATGGCTTCGTTCTCAAAAGTAATAAGGTGTAGTTTTTTCAGGAACTCTTCTGTCGATTTAAAGAATATGCTTCGTATCTTTTTATACTTCCGGAAGGCAGCTTTATTTTTACTTAATGCCGGGCCAATGCAAATGATCCTGTAAATACTTTTCTGGCTTACCAGTTCTGCAACTTCATCATAAAGATCACCATCCGGTTTGCCTATCTGCAACATATCAGAAAGGATTACAGTGCGCCGTGGATGCTGTTTTTGTTGTTCTAAGAAATCCAGCGCGATATGCAGAGAGGTAAGATCAGAATTGTAAGTATCATTAATAATGGTACAATTATCCATACCATGCAATAGCTCCAGGCGCATGGCTACAGCATGCAACTTTTCCATTCTTTCACTGATCACAGCATCTTCTATTTTGAATAAAAGCATCATACACCAGCAGTGTATCGCATTCTCTATAGATGCATGATCGATAAAAGGTATGGTGATGGCGATATTGCGCTCTTCATAAATACCGGTAATAGTAGTTTGATTATTTACTCTTTCTATACTGGTGATCCGTAAAGTAGCATCTGTTTTCTGCGACCAGGTAAATAGTTTCATCGCATCATCCTGGCTATTGCGCACCTGGTGACAATACTGCACAATACACTCATTCAATTCATGATGATCTTTGCAATAGATCAACTCTTTGGTATGCCGGAACAGGATCAGTTTTTCATTGATCTTCTGGCGCATATTCAGAAACCCTTCGCTATGCGCTTCGCCAATATTGGTAAAGATCCCGATGTCGGGATGCAGTATTCTTTCAGACCTGCTCATCTCGCCTGGCTGGGAAATACCGGCTTCAAAAATGCCAAGATTATGCTGCGGCTGTATACGCCATACTGCAAGCGGCACACCCAATTGTGAATTATAACTTTTGGGACTGCGTATAATTTTATAATTGTCAGAAAGCAATTGGAAAAGCCATTCCTTTACTATCGTTTTTCCATTACTACCGGTAATACCAATCACCGGAAAATGAAACTGATTGCGATAGGTAGCCGCCAGTTGCTGCAAGGCAAGCAAAGTATCATTTACTTTTAAAAATGCAGCCCCTGCATATTTTGAATCATCAACTGCTTCACTGATCAAAAATACTTTTATCCCTTTTTTAAAGGCATCATCTATAAACTGATGTCCATCGCGGTGCGTGCCTTTTATAGCAATAAACAAAGCTTTGGAAGCATTGACAATCTTTCGGCTGTCAATCAATAATTCACTAATGTCAATATTTTTTAAATCTCCGCTTACTTCAGCTTTCGTAGCTTTCTGTATATCATTAAGGTTCATTGGTCTTCTATTAGTACTGTGTATTCATGTTTTCAGACGTGATGCATCGCGTCCTCTACGAATGCTGTGGTTAGTGCGCTCACCAACACCATGAGAAAAAAATAGCTGAAGATGGTCGATCTGCAGCTATTCTCTTTTTATTAGTATTCAAATGTTCCGAATTCACTTTCAATCGTCAGACTGTTCTTTTCTGCCGCCTCAACATATCCGCTTATCTGTGCCTCTATGTTGAAAGTAGCTGCGAGTTCAACCAGGGCATTTGCTGTTTCTTTATCGGTAAATATTTCCAGTCGTTGTCCCATATTAAATACCTGGTACATTTCCCGCCAATCGGTACCTGCGGCTTTTTGTATCATCCGGAATATAGGTGGTGCAGGCAACAAATTGTTTTTTACCACCCTTAATCCTTCGGGCATATAATGCATGCATTTTGTTTGTCCGCCACCGCTGCAATGGATAATGCCATGTATTTTATCAAAATGACTTTCCAGCGCTTTTAATACAAGAGGAGCATAAGTGCGGGTAGGGGAAAGGATCATTTTTCCGGCATCCAAAGGCGTTTCCGTAGCGTTGGTCAGTTTATAGATACCATTATATACTACCTCCTTAGGCAAAGCAGGATCCAGGCTTTCCGGGAATTTTGCAGCATAATCATGATGCAACAACTCGTGGCGCGCGCTGGTCAATCCATTGCTTCCTATACCACTGTTATATTCTGTTTCATATATGGCTTGACCATAAGAAGCAAAGGATACAATAACATCGCCAGGTGCAATATTATCGGTAGTTATAATTTTTTTTCTGGGCATACGCGCAGCCATAGTACCATCTACAATTACAGTGCGCACCACATCACCTACATCGGCAGTTTCACCGCCCATAAAGTGAACTTCAATACCATAAGTTTTCAGCGTATCGAAAAATTCTTGCGAACCATTAATGATATCGCCTATGACTTCACCAGGAATAAGATGTTTATTACGACCAATGGTAGAAGAATAAGTAAATGGTCCTGTAGCACCTACACAAAGCATATCGTCTATATTCATCACAATGGAATCGATAGCCACACCTTTCCAAACGCTCATATCACCGGTTTCTTTCCAGTACAGGTAAGCCAAAATGGATTTTGTACCGGCACCATCAGCATGCATGATGTTACAATAGTTATCATCATTACCCCAATAGTCAGGATAAATTTTACAAAAAGCTTTTGGATACAGTCCTTTGTCTAACTTTGCCACCGCTTTGTGAACTTCTTCTTTTTGTGCGGATACGCCTCTCAGGGCATAACGGTCTTGAGGATTCATGCAAGAAAATATATTGGAGTGCAAAGGTAATATTTAGTTGGCAGTTTGCAGTTGGCAATGAATCCGGTTTCTAATTTCGGTTTTCAAATTGCCAACTGCCGGTTGCCAACTGCAAACTATAATAATATGACACAGATATTCCCCCTTTCCGAAGGGACATTTACCATAGGCCGAGATAAAATATTTCAACCCTTTAACGAAACGGAAGACGAGTTGAATGACCGTCCTACAGGCTCTTTGCTGGTAGAAGTGCAGCCTTTTGCTATTGTAAACGATAAAGATGTGATTTTGCTGGATACTGGTCTTGGCTTTAATAACCCTGACGGACAGGCGCATTTGCCCGGAAACCTGGCGCAACACAACATTCATCCCGAAGATGTAACCAAAGTATTGCTATCTCATTTGCATAAAGACCATGCCGGCGGATTGGATCTTGCTCTTTTCCCGAATGCGACCTTTTATATTTATCAAAAAGAGATGGAATTCGCACAGGAAACGGGCTTCCCTTCTTATTATGTAGAGGAATTATTGCCTTTATTGCATAGCGAAAAAGTGCATTGGCTTACTGAAGAAAACGGAACTATTGATGGTTATATTCATTACGAACATACCAATGGCCATAGTCCGCAACATATTGTATTTAAAATAGAATCGGAAGACGGGATCATTTTTTATGGTGGCGATGAAGCGCCGCAATACAAACAAATGAAGATGAAATATGTGGCCAAATACGATTTTGACGGTAAAAAAGCCATGCAACTGAGAGAACGATGGGCAGAACAAGGTGCCCGCGAAGGCTGGAAATTTCTTTTTTACCATGACGTGAAAACGCCGGTAGCGCAATTGTAAGCCTGTCAATATCTATCCATGAATTTTTCCGATATTTTATCTTCCGGCACTGTTATGTTTACCGGCACGCTCGTAGGTGCGTTGCTAATTGTGATGTTGCACTTTTTTTATCTCAAAAACTTAAGTGATCTTTTAAAAGCAATAAGAGCACCCAATAGAAAAATGAAGCCTGCAGCTGTATGGTGGATTTTATTGAATGCTTTTGGCGGCCTGTTTAAAATTCCGGTTTATTTCCTGGTTTATAATCATATTGAGATCGCTATTGGATTAATTGTGCTTGGGTACCTGGTTGTTGTCTTTGTAGTGGTATGGCATTTCCGGATTGTATATCGCATAGCCGATTCTATAGAAGCAGAATATAATAGCCGTAATATTCCTGTTGAACATCGCCCTGGTTCACGAATAGGTGCTTTTATGGCTATATCAGGGGCATTAACGTTATTGAATGAAATACCCTATACCGGTGTGATTGGAAAATTAACCACTCTTGTCTTTATTATAGGCATGATCGCTTACTGGGTCAGAACTTATAAATTTAAAAAAGAAATCCAGGCTATGCCTTCTATCACAGGATGAGGAAAGTTTGATTTTAAGGATCTTTATTAACGCTGGAGCAGTTACACTCGATACATGAACAGGATTTTTATTGTAAGTTGCAGCCCTTTTGAAAAATAATATTTAATGGAATCTAGCCCTTTTAAAGATCTGCCGCAGGGTACTTTATTTTATGTACTAATAGTTGCCGGCATAATAGGTGCAATTTTTTTATTTGTCTTCATTCTCTATCTTAAAAATTTGCAGGACCTTCTGAAAAATGTACGCGAGCCCAATCGTAAAATGGCTCCGGCAATGGTTTGGCTATTACTTGTCAATCTCCTGTCCCTTTTTCTGGCTATACCAGAACTAACGGGTAATACGCTTCCTGCCTGGGGCACTACAGCAATTACAATAGCAGAATACGCAGTAATGGTCTTCGCATTGGTGTTTACTTTCTATATGGTCAATAAAATATCAGAATCAGTAGCAGCTGAACTTGCAAGTCGTAATATGTCTGCCGAAGGTAAGCCGACCTATGGCATAGGAATGTTTATGTGTGCCTGCAATACGCTGGCTTTAGTGGCGGGTTTGCCCTATCTGTCAGGCATTGGTACAGTGGCCTCCATAGCTGGTTTTGTGGCCTGGATTATGTATTGGGTTAAAACGAATGAATACAAAATTAAACTGCAGTCATTACCTGCAAATGACCAATTCGATTTTTAATTAATAGCCTTAAACGGCCATTCTTTATTCATCCTGGCTTTAATCATATAAACCACAGTCCCCAGGGCAATTACCGTAAGCCCCGACAGCATCATAACTGTTCCGGTGGCAACAAACAATGCAGCCCACATTAAAATAGCAAGTATGGCCGGTATAGGAAAGAAGGGCATTTTATAAGGGAACTCCGAAGCACTTCTTTGCCTTCTTAATAAAATAAGTCCAATAGCCTGGCTGATGAACTGGATTAAAATGCGCATTGCCAATATAGCGCTGATCACCTCTTTAAGCTTAAAGAGCATACTAAAAATAAAAGCAACGCCTCCTAGCACCAATAGTGAAATATAGGGAAACCCTTTTGTAGGATGCAGGCGTGCAAATACTTTGAAGAATGCACCATCACTGGCTGCTGCATAAGGAATACGGCTGTAACCTAGCGTAGCCGAAAATACAGAAGCGAAAGCAACCCATAATATCAGTATGGTAATGATCTGCGCAGCAGTATTACCCATAAGTTCTTTCATAAATACGCTCAGTACAAATTCATTGTCTATAATGCGCTGCCAGGGTATTACGCTTGCCACACTAATGTTCATCATCAGGTACAGAAAAGCAATTCCGGCTATGGAAAGAAACATACTTCTCGGAATATTGCGGGATGGATTCACGATCTCACCACCCAGATGGCATACATTATAATAGCCAAGGTAGCTATAAACCGTTTTAACAGAAGAGAAGCCAATAGCGGCTATAAAGGCATAATTTACAGTAAGCCCATCATTAATATGGCGTATAGGTGAAAGGAAATTACCATGGGCTATACCACCACCAATGATCCAGAACAATGTGATCAATACTCCGCCCCAAAGCAATACACTTATCTTTCCGATGGCTTCAATTTTCCGGTAAAGCAGGATGATAATTAATATTACCACACTGCCGCTCACGATTTTTGATGTGATAGGGGTAAGTGGAACCAGGTAAGAGAAGTAAGCTGCAAAACCAATTGCCGCCGAAGCAATAACCAGCGGCGCTTGTATCATGGTTTGCCATACAAAAAGGAAGCTCATATATCTGCCCGCGCCATCTTTCCCATAGGCTTCCTTAAGAAAGTTGTATGATCCGCCCGCTTTGGGAAAAGCAGCTCCAAGTTCACTCCATACCATAGCATCTACAAAAGAAAGAATGGCGCCAGCTACCCAGGCATACAGAAAATAAGGTCCGTTCATCATACCGATCACCATGGGTAAGGTTATAAATGGTCCTATACCTACCATGTCAATCATATTGATAGCAGTTGCCTGCCGTAATCCTAGTCTTCTTTCCATATATGCAGTAGCAATAATTTTTTCCTTGCGTAAAAACGAGGCCTTAAAGATTGGCTTTAGTTTTTACTTATGCAATTGAAAATTTTTATAGGCCTTATGCAGGAAAACTCCGGCTGAGCAGACCTTCAATTTTTTCAAGAAGGTCTGTCATGTGGAAGGGTTTTGCGAGGAAATCATCGGCTCCCGCTTCGCGTGCGGATTGCTCTATGCCCCAGCTGGCAGAAAAGAGAATTACAGGGATATCCTTTGTTGTTGTATTTTGCTTTAGCTGTCGGCATATCTCTCTTCCATCAGTGCCATTGATCCATATATCCAACAGAAACAAATCCGGAAGTTTGGGGTTGGAGAGGACTAATTCGGCAGTATTGCTATGGGTAACCGTATATCCGGCAAATTCCAGCATACTGCCTACCACATCCAATATGCTCATATCGTCATCGGCAACCATTATATTTTTAGGTGTATCCATCACAACACATTACAAATAAGCGTTCCTTATTGTTGGATTTCTTTGATTCTGTAAAATAGTTTACCTCAAAATGTTAGGCGTTCGCCGCAATGTTTTTGCTATGCCGGTAAATGTTTGTCCATTTGTATCAGAATATTAACATGATTGTAGCATCCAGTTAATTTAAAGTAAAAAGAGGGAGAACATTTTCTACGGGTTAATTATTGTAGTACATTTGTGTTTTCATGGTGATAGGGTTTATAGGGGCTGGCTCATTCTTGGGTCGGCTTTCCTTTTTCTACAAACTACCGATATTATCTCGACCATTAGTTCCCCGACTATTTATTTCCCTCCAATACCTCTTAATGAAAGTAAATTTGAGTTGCTATAAAAAATATTTTTAGCACTATAAGCATCATTAGGCGCAAATATGAAATTCGTTTTGTAGATTTGCTTTTTTCATGGTGATAGGATTTAATAGCCGGCTCATTCTTGGGCTGGCTTATTTTTTTGTCCAGACTGAACTTCAATATTTTAGGATAGCTTTTTAAAAGCAAAAATCTTACAGGAACCACCCTGTAAGATTTTTTAATTTGAACCAATCTAATATAACTATGCAAAAAAGGATAGTCTGAATTTGATTACTGAACTTTATTAAAGATCAGTAATAGTGTACACTACAGTACCAGTGAATGTACCTACTGCAAGACTTGCTACGTTAGCATAGTTTGCCAGTGTGTAAGTAACATCATATTGCGTACCGGAAGTACCTGCTGTACCGTTACCTGCACTGGCAGGAGTAGCAATAAGGCTGGTATTGGTATTGATCAGGTTTTGACCGGTAGTCTGGAAAGTAGCACTTGGCGCTGTAGAACCTGAAATGATCTGGCGTGGGTTGGAAACAGCAAGGTATATTTTATCTACAGGGATGGCAGTGATGCCGCTTACACCTGCAGTGGTATTGTTCAAAGTAGTAGCATTACCTGCCAAAGCAACATTGATTTTATAAGCACCGTTGGACACTACATCCAAAGTACTGAACTCGTTACCTGCTACACCGGTAGTACCTGCAGCGTCTGTAAATTTCTGGGTGTTGTTCAGGTTAATATTAACAGTTGAACCTGCGGAAACGGTGATAGATTTTACATTGGCCACAACTACATTAAGGGTAGCATTTGCAGAAGAAGAGTTAGTAGTTTGTGCAGTAGCAGCAACAGAACCTAAAGCGATGAT
>JBAZWL010000025.1:0-4286 GCA_041660405.1 Taibaiella sp.
AAAAAAGGTGGCTTTGATTGTCCGAGCTGTGCCTGGCCTGATCCTGATGATGAACGATCGGGGATAGCGGAATACTGTGAAAATGGTGCCCGTGCTGTTGCAGAAGAAGCTACTGTTAAGAAATTGACCACATCTTTCTTTGAAAAAAATTCCGTGTTTGATCTTGCACTATTGTCTGACTATGAGATCGGGAAAAGGGGTAGGATAGCACAGCCTATGTTTTTACCGAAAGGCGGAACTCATTATCAACCCATAAGCTGGAAGGAAGCCTTTGAAAAAATAGCGGAGCATCTTAATGTACTTGCTTCTCCTGATGAAGCTGTGTTTTATACTTCAGGGCGAACCAGTAATGAAGCTGCTTTTTTATACCAGCTTTTTGTACGGGAATACGGCACCAACAATCTGCCCGATTGCAGCAACATGTGCCACGAAAGCAGTGGGGTAGCGTTGAATGAATCGTTGGGGATTGGAAAGGGTTCGGTAAAACTGGAAGATTTTTATGAAGCAGAGGTGATCATTATCCTGGGACAAAATCCTGGGACGAATCATCCGCGTATGTTGTCGGCATTGCAAAAAGCAAAACGTAACGGTGCTACTATAATTTCTATAAATCCATTGCCGGAAACGGGTCTTATGGGTTTTAATAATCCTCAACAGCTAAAAGGCATACTGGGCATGGATGCTGCACTTACAGATCTGTTTCTGCAAGTGAAATTAAATGGTGATATGGCTTTACTGCAAGCCATAGAAAAACTACTGCTTGAAGAAGAAGAGCAACATCCAGGAACTGTATTCGACCATGAATTTATTGAACAACATACAGCTGGTTTTGCAGGATTGATGCAACATTTGAAGCATGTTGATATAGATGAATGTTCCAGAATTTCAGGTATACATAAAGATCAGATCGGGGAAGCAGCCGCTATTTTAAAAGATAAAAAGAAGATCATAGCTTGTTGGGCCATGGGGCTTACACAACATAAAAATGCAGTCGATACTATTAAAGAAGTAGTCAACCTATTATTGCTGAAAGGTAGTATAGGCAAGCCCGGAGCTGGTACTTGTCCTGTACGTGGCCACAGCAATGTGCAGGGTGACCGCACTATGGGCATTTACGAAAAACCTTCCCTGAAATTCCTGCAAGCTATTGAGCAGCATTTTGGCTTTGTACCTCCGGCTGAACATGGTTACGATGTGGTAGAATGTATTCATGCTATGCACGAAGACAAGGCAAAAGTCTTTATAGCTATGGGTGGCAATTTTCTTTCTGCTACACCGGATACAAAATTTACCGCCGAGGCTTTACGTAAATGTAACCTTACCGTACAGATATCTACCAAGCTTAACAGAAGTCACCTGGTGCATGGCGAAGAGGCATTGATATTGCCATGCCTGGGACGAAGTGACAAGGATATGATCAATGGCATTAATCAGTATGTTACTTGCGAAAATTCTATGGGTGTAGTACAATCTTCTAAAGGGGTTGTGAAACCCGTTTCTCCTAAAATATTAAGCGAGTCTGTAATCGTAGCCAGGATGGCAAGAGCAGTGTTGGGTAACCGGAGCAAAGTGAATTGGGAAAAGTATGCGCAACATTACGATGCCATTCGTGATGATATTGAAAGGACAATACCCGGCTTTGAAGATTATAATAAACGGGCACTCATTCCCGGAGGTTTTTATTTGCCCAATTGCAATAGAGAAGGGTGGTTTGATACACTGAACAGTAAAGCTAATTTCAACATTGCTACTCCGGTAAGTATGAAGCTTGAAGAAGATGATCTGATGATGATGACCATCAGAAGTCACGATCAATTCAATACCACTATCTATGGACTTAACGATCGCTACCGGGGAATTTACAATGAAAGAAGAGTGATCCTGATGAACCAGGCCGACATGAACAAACGTGACCTGAAACAGGAAGACGCAGTGGACCTGTTGAATTACTTTGGTGGTGTGGAAAGAGTGGCTTATAAGTTTATCGTCATCGCGTACCCGATACCTGAAGGCTGCACTGCCACTTACTTTCCGGAGACCAATGTACTTGTGCCGGTAGATAGTGTTGCTGATAAAAGCAATACCCCTACATCAAAAATGGTGATTCTTAAAGTAAAGAAACACAAAGATCTTGTAGAGGCTTTTTGGGAAAATGAATAGCTACATTTCAGTAGCTACTAACGCTCCACCCAGGGCGGATTAAGCAAGTCACTTTTTGCTTGTAATAACAGGCGTAGTTTTTCTATCTGTACATCAAAGGCTTCCATCATCCAGTCAGCATGTTCCAGCCCTTGTGCTATTGCCCTTGAGCTTTTATAGGCTTCGAAATTACCCAGTCCGAAATGTGCTTCTGCCCTGTTGATCTGTATCCAGAATTTCTGATCATTGTTGAATGCTTTTTGTGCCTCTTGCTCTGCAGCAGTAGTCAGCGCTGACTCTTTGCCTTCCCGTTTAATAATTTCATCCCATTCTTTATCACAAAGATATAGTACCCGTTTGCGTGTATAATTGGCATAGATCATGTCGGCAATCTGTTCTTCTTTTGTAGTGCAAAGGGAAGAGTTAGCTCTGGAATTAAGCGTGAAAGCCAGGTTTATGGCATTGTAACGATTATTGAGTAAATAATATCCTCTTTGAAAATATAAAATAGCATTACTGAGGTGTTCATTACCTTGCCCTTCTTCATACAATTTTTTTTCAATAGCCCCAGCCAATGAAACCGTTTCGGAATCATTAGTATGTTTCAGATCAAGTTTGTCAAGCAAGATTAAAGCTTCATTCAACGCCGTTATCTTATCAGGAAGCTGTGCCTTGTAAGTGGCCATGGCCAGGCGTTGTATCAGGTAGGCGTTATTGGTATACGCTATATTTTCCTGGTTCCCTTTGCCAATAATCAGTGCAGATTCAAAAAGCCCTTTTGCTTTTATAAAGTCGCTATTGTCAATGGCTTCTTCTGCTTCGTCAAGAATTAAGGACAGGGCCTTACCGGTTTCCTGTGTTTTAGCAGCAGCAGCAACTTCTGCGCCATGTCTTGCCGCCGTTTCAATTTGTGCCTTTAACTTTGGCGGAATTAACTGATCGAGGAAAGTATATACCGGACTGTCAGGTTGCTGTTTATCCAGTACTTCCTGCAATAAATTTCCCAATGCATTGCGGAATCTTTCTACCTCTTCAAAATCAATGGCATTGCCCAAATGTGAGTAGCTACTGATTCTGATGTGGTTAAGATCAAAAGGGTAGCTCATTTTATCTTCCGCCACCACGATGGTCGTATAAGGTCGCATAGCATGCCTTATACCCAATTCGTAAAACGCATTTACATTAGCTGTGGAGAGATCTGCGATCACTACGTCAGCATGCAAAAGTTCGTTGTACATGGGTTGGTCTATAGTTCCGGAATAGAGCATCTCATCTGCACGGATACATTCCAATCCTTTGCTTTCAACAACGGGTTTTATCAGTAGCCGGTAAGATTTGTTGAGGTCTAGCATTCTGCCTGTGGCATAGTCGGTCTTGAGGCCAAAGCCCATCACCACAAAGCATCTTTTCTTTGTTGTTGCCATTATGTTTCCTGGTAATATTGGTTTGATATAAAGGTACACTTTATATTATTTTTTATGTAGCTCCGGGGCGATTTTTATTATAACCTTAGCTTCTTTAGTATCGTTTTATTATAACTATTTTTGGAGTTGTAAACAATGGAATCAACTACAGGACATAACATCAGGAAGATCATTCATATTGATATGGATGCCTTTTATGCCTCTGTTGAGCAAAGGGATTTTCCGGAGTATCGTGGTAAACCATTGATAGTAGGTGGTCTGCCTGACAGGCGCGGCGTTGTTTCTACAGCGAGTTATGAAGCGCGAAAATTCGGAATAAAATCTGCTATGTCCAGCGTAAAGGCGCAACAGCTTTGCCCTGAAGCTATATTTGTTTTTCCCAGGTTTGATGCTTATAAAAAAGTATCGCAACACATCAGGGAAATTTTTCATCGTTATACCGATATTGTAGAACCGCTTTCTCTGGACGAAGCTTTCCTGGATGTTACTGAAGATAAATTGAATATAGGATCTGCCATAGAGATTGCAGAACAAATACGTAAAGCGATTAAAGAAGAATTGCAGCTTACTGCCTCTGCAGGTGTTTCTGTTAATAAGTTTGTAGCCAAAGTAGCTTCCGATATGAACAAGCCGGATGGCTTAACTTTTATAGGCCCTTCGCGTATCCTGGAATTCATGGAGCAATTGCCCGTTGAAAAATTTTTTGGTGTGGGGAAAGTTACC
>JBAZWL010000025.1:4296-70103 GCA_041660405.1 Taibaiella sp.
AAAAAATTATCGGAAGAAGAAATGACTCGCCATTTTGGTAAATCAGGTAAGTTTTACTTTAATATGGTAAGAGGTATTGATAACAGATTGGTTCAACCCCACCGCGAAACAAAATCTGTTGCCTCCGAAGATACTTTTGAATACGACCTGGAAACCTACGATGAAATGCATAAAGAGTTACTACGTATTGCGGAAAGACTAAGTACCCGGCTTGGAAAATATAATCTTAAAGGCCGGACCTTAACATTGAAAATAAAATTCAGCGATTTCAAACAAATTACAAGGAACTATTCTTTTTCTTTCCTGGTGAATGATGTTGAAACTATTTATGATACTGCAAAGATGCTTTTGTCCAAAATTGAATTGACAGATCGTAAAGTAAGATTGCTGGGCATCTCGATTTCCAACTTTGAAATGATCCAAAACAAAGGCAAATCCGGTGATTCTTTACAGTTGAAATTGTTCTAGAAATAATATAGGTGAATTTTTAAAATGCGAATAAAAAAAATTAACCAATACTATGGCTGATTTCAGGGATAATGGAATGCATGTTTAATGTTTTAGTCGTTTTTTGGCATGGTTTTTGTACATATAATTTTGGTTTTAAGACACCAGCTTCGGGTGTCGTTTGGTTAAATGGTTATTGGTTTCGCCCTCCCTCCAAGGAGGGCTACCCCTTTATAGCAACTCCCGATTTTACACCGAGTTATTCACAATTTGCATGAAGTACCTGAAAAGAACTAAGATTTGCCGCATCTTTGTAGCATAAGTACGTATAGCAGCCAACGGCTAAATAATAAACAATACCAGATGAAAGTATGCATTGCAGAAAAGCCGAGTGTAGCCAGGGATATTGCAGAGGTGATAGGAGCAAAGCAGCGCAAAGAAGGTTATTTTGAAGGGAATGGCTACCAGGTTACCTGGACCTTTGGCCATTTTTGTACACTTAAGGAACCACACGATTATTACGAACAATGGAAATACTGGCGGCTGGAAGACCTGCCCATGATACCTTCGGGCTTTGGAATTAAATTAATAGAAAATTCAGGCGTTAAAAAGCAATTTGCCATCATTGAAACATTGGTGCAGCAATGTGAAGAAGTGATCAATTGCGGGGATGCCGGCCAGGAAGGTGAACTCATTCAGCGATGGGTATTATTGAAAGCAAAATGCGTTGCGCCGGTTAAAAGATTATGGATATCATCTCTTACAGAAGAAGCCATACGCGAAGGTTTTCAGAAATTAAAGAATGGTGAAGAATATAATAACCTGTATGCTGCCGGCAGCGCTCGTGCCATAGGCGATTGGTTGTTGGGCATGAATGCTACCCGGTTGTTTACCAAAAAGTTTGCCCAACAGAAAACGGTATTATCTATTGGCAGGGTACAAACGCCTACATTGGCTATGATCGTTCAGCGCCAGAAGGAAATCAATGCTTTTGTTTCGGAAGAATACTGGGAACTGAAAACCATTTACCGCGAAACAGAATTTACAGCGGCTATTGATCGATTACGCAGTGCGGACAAGGCCGATAAAGGCCTTGAATACCTGAAGCAACATCTTTTCGAAATTACTTCATTTGAAAAGAAAGAAGGTAAAGAAGGCAATCCACGACTATTTGACCTTACGTCTTTACAAGTAGAAGCCAATAAAAAATATGGCTATTCGGCAGAAGATACTTTGAAGTATGTTCAGAATCTTTATGAAAGAAAAGTAGTGACTTACCCAAGAGTAGATACCACTTATCTTTCGGAAGATTTGCATCCTAAAATATCCGGCATCATGAAAAGTATGGTGCATTATGCTACCTTAACGGCTCCTGTATTGGCCAAGCCCATACCCAAACTCAAGTCTGTATTTGATGATAAGAAAATAACGGATCACCATGCCATTATTCCTACAGAAGTACCGCCCACAGGCATTTCTGTAGTGGAAGAAAAGCGTGTGTATGATCTGATCGCTAAGAGATTTATTGCTGCTTTTTATCCTGAATGTAAAGTGTCCAATACTACAGTAATGGGCAAGGTAGGGCAGGTACCTTTTAAAGCTACAGGCAAGCAGATATTGGAGCAGGGATGGCGTGAAATTTATATTAACGATACACAAAAAGAGGAAGGTGAAGAGCCCGAAAGGTTGATGCCGGTATTTACCGAAGGGGAAAGCGGTCCACATGAACCTAAAGTACATAAAGGAAAAACTACCCCACCCAAACCCTATACAGAAGCGACTTTGCTTCGTGCTATGGAAACAGCGGGTAAGCAGGTGGAAGATGAAGAAGTAAGAGAACTATTGAAGGACAATGGTATCGGACGGCCTTCTACGCGAGCCAATATTATTGAAACATTGTTTAAGAGAAAGTACATAGAAAGGAAAAAGAAGAACATTTTTGCCACGCAAACCGGCATGGATCTTATTGATACCATTCAAAATGAATTGCTGAAAAGCCCTGAATTGACTGGTGTTTGGGAACGTAAATTGAGACAGATAGAAAAGGGAACCTACGATCCGGCTTTGTTCAAACAAGAGCTGATACAAATGGTTATGGACTTGACGCAGGAAGTTAAATCGGGCAGTTATCGTATGATAAGTGTGGCCGAACCGGAGCCTGCTAAAAAGGAATCAGCTAAAAAAGAAAGTACGCCTAAGCCGCCCAAGGAAACGATAACTCCGGAAGAATTGAGTTGTCCCAAATGTAACCAGCAAAAACTTATTAAAGGAAAAACTGCCTATGGTTGTCCCGATTACCAGGTCTGTGGTTTTAAAATACCGTTTGAATTATTCGGGAAAAAGCTAAGCGCAAAACAAATGACTGACCTTATTCTGAAAAAGAAAACAGGCAAAATGAAAGGACTCATTGCTGTCGGATCGGTGGAAGAACAGGAAGGTAAACTTGTGATGAATACGGATTTTGGAATCAGCATAGGGTAGGGATATCGTTGGCGAAAACACCTACGGCGAAAAGCTATTGAAGCGTCTCCCCCTGGGATTTTGGCATACATACCCATCAAGTGGTACGTTATATCCCATTGAGTGGTACATTATGCCCTTTTAAGTAGTACGCTATACCCTTTTAAGTGGTACATTATACCATTTTAAGTAGTACGCTATACCCCATTAAGTAGTACGTTATACCCTTTTAAGTAGTACGTTATACCCCATTAAGTGGTACGTTATACTCTTTTAAGTGGTATAGTATACTCCATTAAGTGGTGCGTTATACCACTTAAAGTACCGAACGAATACAGATCACACATTTCTTCTTTTAAAATGATAATTATGAATGACGCAAAATAGAGAATTACTGATGCGTATTGTAGATAGGATGACAATGGGGTTGAGATAATTGAGATGTCTTCCGAATCAAAACGAGCTGTTTCTATGAGAAACAGCTCGTTTTATTTTCCTGACAAAATTTTAAACAGACGCTTAAACGTTAAATCTGAAGTGCATCACATCACCATCATTCACTATGTATTCTTTACCTTCAATACGCAACTTTCCTTTTTCTTTTGCCACTGCTTCACCACCCAGAGTTATAAAATCATCATAACCAATAACCTCTGCTTTAATAAATCCTTTTTCAAAATCACTATGGATCACACTTGCAGCTTGTGGCGCTTTCCAGCCCTGGTGAATAGTCCAGGCTCTTACTTCCTGTACCCCTGCAGTAAAGTAGGTAATGAGATTCAATAATTTATAAGCCGAACGGATTAAACGGTTCAGGCCTGGTTCGGTAAGTCCGTATTCAGAAAAGAACAGTTCTTTATCTTCAGCGCTTTCCAATTCGGTAATCTGCGCCTCAATATTATTATTCATCACAATTACCTGGGCGCCTTCATCGGTAGCCACTTTGGTAATGGCTTCGCTAAATTTGTTTCCGGTAAGAATAGAAGCTTCATCCACATTGGCAACATACAAAACAGGCTTTTCGGTAAGCAGGAAAAGATCGGCAACGGCTTCTCTGTCTTCGCCTTCCAGTTTCAGGCCACGAATATTATTTCCATCGTCAAGATGTTTTTTGCATAGTTGGAGTACGTCAAGTACACGTTTGGCTTTAGGGTCCATTTTAGCCAGCTTTTCGGTACGTGCTATTTTCTTTTCTACACTTTCCAGGTCTTTCAACTGCAACTCTGTATCAATAATGCCCTTATCATTTACCGGGTTGATCGCGCCTTCATCACGAAGTATATTTTCATCTTCAAAGCAACGAACCACATGGATAATAGCATCCACTTCACGGATATTAGCCAGGAATTTATTGCCCAGTCCTTCACCTTTTGAAGCACCTTTTACCAAGCCGGCAATATCTACAAATTCAATTGCAGTAGGCACTACACGCTGTGGTTGTACTATTTCCGATAGTTTGTCGATACGTTCATCCGGTACATCTACCAACCCTACATTAGGCTCAATGGTACAAAAACGATAATTACTTGCCTGTGCTTTTGCACTATTGCTCACTGCGTTGAAAAGCGTTGATTTTCCTACATTGGGGAGCCCCACAATGCCTACTTGTAATGCCATGTGTTTTCAGAAATTTTCGCAAAGGTAAAACTATTGCTCAAAACTATGATGGTCACTTTTATATGTTAAAAAGGGGCAAGCGACCTGCATGTTTATGTGGCATAGGGTGTACTTATTGTTGTTGTGTTATAAAATTATTATTATATTTGGTATAGATTGCTAACCAAAAAACTTGCGTGATGTTATGGAACATACGATGATTTTAAAAGAAGAAATAGGACAATATCACATGATACCAAGCCCTGACGATAAAAGCGGTTTCTGGAAACAGGAATTGAGCTATGCTGTAAGGCTGGGAAATGAATTTAAAGGCAAAACGACAGTAACATTTGAAACGACAGAAGGCTCTCGCACGGTTCAGACCACAGTATGGTCACTCACAGATAATTATATCGTATTAAAAGGTGGTATCACTATTCCCCTCAATAGTATAACGGAAGTTCATTTTTAATGGCTGCGGTTTATTACTTTTGCAGCCATCATGCGTATAGCTGTTAATACCAGATTGTTTTTAAAAGGAAAGTTGGAAGGTATCGGATGGTTTGCTCACGAAACGCTTTCCCGTTTAGTATTGCAACACCCCGAGCACGAGTTCATCTTCTTTTTCGACAGACCTTTTCATAAAGATTTTGTTTTTGCCCCGAATGTCACGCCTGTGGTCTTAAAACCACAGGCCAGGCATCCGGCTTTGTATTATTTGTGGACCGAGTGGGCCATCCCGTTTGCTTTGAAAAAATACAAAGCTGATATTTATTTTTCCCCGGATGGATTAGGAACGCTAAGGTCTAAAGTGCCCACCTGTATTACCATTCATGACCTGGCCTATAAGCATTATCCGCAGTTTATGGATAAATTGCATAAGTGGCATTACAGTCATTATCTTCCCCGCTTTGCCCATAATGCAAAACGTATCATCGCTGTTTCCGAATATACCAAACAGGATATAGTAAAGCAATTTGGAGTTGCTGAAGATAAAATAGATGTGGTGTATAATGGTGCCCATAAGGAATATAAGCCACTTTCTTACGATGAAAAAGAAGCAGTAAAGAAGCAACATACTGAGGGTGAGGAGTTCTTTCTGTTTACAGGAGCCCTGCATCCACGAAAAAATATTATAAACCTCCTTAAAGCTTTTGTTCAATTTAAAAGACGCCAGCGAAGCCGTATTAAATTAGTAATTGTAGGCAGAATGGCCTGGCAATACGAAGAAATTGAAAAGGCAAAAGAACTGATGCCTTATAAAGATGATGTAATATGGACAGGCTATCTTGATGTAGATGAACTTGCAAAAGTTACCGCTTCAGCTTATGCTCTTGTGTATCCATCACTGTTCGAAGGCTTTGGTATCCCGATATTGGAAGCCATGACCTGCGATGTGCCGGTAATTGTTTCCAACACTTCCTCTATGCCTGAAGTGGGTGGGGATGCAGCTTTGTTGGTTGATCCACTATCGCCGGAAGATATAGCAGCGAAAATGATGCTGATCTATAAAGATGAAACCTTACGAAACAAAATGATTGAAGCAGCCCGGATCAGGAAAACAAAATTCAGCTGGGACCGCTCTGCAGAACAAATATGGGAAAGCCTGATGAAATGTATATGATTGGAAATTGGAAATTTGAATCCTGAATTTCCAATTTCCAATTTCAAAATTACCTGATCAACATTTGCCGGTCAGCATCCAGCCTTAGCAATATAAACAATAAGATACTGAACGAAAGTAATGACGTTCCTCCATAACTTAACATAGGCAAAGTAATACCAATTACCGGGGCCAGTCCCATGGTCATAGATAAATTGATGGCGAGGTGGAAAAACAAAATAGACGCTACACAATAAGCATATACACGGCTAAACGATGATCGTTGCCTTTCTGCAATATGTACAATACGAAGCAACAAAGTCACATAGAGTAACACCAGTATTGTACTACCTACGAAGCCAAATTGCTCGCCAATGCCGCAGAATACAAAGTCGGTATTTTGTTCGGGTACAAAAGAATATTTGGTTTGAGTACCATTCATAAATCCTTTACCCAAAAAGCCACCGCTACCAATTGCAATCTTAGATTGGCGTACATTGTAGTCAGCATCTTTTTTAGGAACTACACCGGGTTTCTGATATTCTTCAGGCACATCCTGTCCCAGCATGGAATAAATACGTTCGGTTTGATAACCCTGGAATACATTTTTAAACACATAAGGAATAGCCACCTGCGAAAACAATACCGCTATAAGCCAGGATACACCTATTACCACTACGATAATCCTGTTTCGTTTAATTTGCCTCCTTAATAGCCATATGGCAAGTATTGGTATTATAGTTATGATGATGAAAAAAGGTAAACGTTCTATGAGCAAAGTACCTAGTAATAACCCCGCGACAGAAAAGCCCACGCCAAGGATTGCATTCGGCAACCCTTCGCGATACATAGCCAGGAAAAAGGAAAAATAAACCAACGCCAATCCTGTTTCATTTTGCTTAATAATAATAAGGCATGGCACCAGTACAATTGCAGAAGCAATAAGCCTGTCCTTAAGTGTTTTAAAATTCGTTTCCGGTGTAGATAAAAATCTTGCCAGGGCGAGCGCTGTAAATATCTTACAGAGTTCACCGGGTTGAAAGCTAAATGACCCGAATTTGATAAAACTATGAGAGCCTTTTACTTCGGAACCTAAAGCAAAGGTGGCCAGTAGCAATAATATGCCTACCAGGTAAGAAAGATAGGCAACAGCAGAAAAGAATTTACTGTCTGTAAGAATGATAATAAGTCCGACCACAAGCGATATAAACAACCATGTGAGTTGCTTCATGTGGCTTTTGCTCATATCAAAAAAAGGTTCACTAAAGCTGATGTATTCTACAGAATATACAGCGGCAATTCCAATAGTAACCAATGCCAGGTAAAGATAGATCACCGGCCAGTCAACGCGGCCTGTTATAGGTTTGCGACCTGAGCTCATACAATTGTTTTATTTATTTTACCTATTGATTACTTCTCTAATTTTTAATATTGAAATTCAGATCATTCTGCCCGTTATGAGTTGGCTTAAAGCTCATTTTGTAATAATCTTTAAGTATCTGTTTTACCAGCAGGGTGTCCCTCATTTTTCTTACGCTGTCCCGTGTGCGCTTATCAGCTGTACGCAACAGGTCTCTCATCAGATCTTTTTGCCTTTGCAAAGAATCAATCGTACGGATATAGCCTTTAACTGTGTTGGCTTTAAACATCTTTTCCTGCAGTGCAATCCTGTTGGGCGCTACGATAGAATCTTTCAAATATTTTTCCATCATCAGACTGGCAACCGGGCCAGCCCATGTAGCACCATAACCTGAATTTTGTACCACAACCGCAATAGCAATCCTTGGATTATTTTTAGGCGCAAAGCATACAAACACGGAGTGATTATCCAGTTTGGTTTTTTGTCCATCTATTACAGCATAATTTTCCACCGTTCCGGTTTTACCACATACTTCTATTCCGGGCAATAAGGCAACCCGCCCGGTACCACTCACAACCACATCTTCCATACCGGTAATTACGGCATTAAAAGAAGAATCCGGAATATGGGTAGGGGTGTGCTTTTCCAGGTAAGGGTTCAATATTTTATCTTTAGGGTTACCGCCTATGCTTTTAACAAAATGGGGAATATAAAAGAAACCTCTGTTGGCGATGAGGCACATAGCATTTGCCATTTGAAGCGGAGTCATATCTATTTCACCCTGGCCCATACCCACTACCACCATGTTGCAGGAATTCCAATGCCCGTTATATATTTTATTGAAATAAGAGGAGTCGGGAACATTCCCTTGTTTTTCGCCGGGTATATCAATACCTAAAGGATGCCCCAGGCCAAAATCAGAAAGATAATTATGCCAGCGTTGTACACCTTCGTGCGTACCACCAGCCCATCTTTTCGCATCAACCGTTTTGCGGAACACATCGCAGAAATAAGCGTTGCAGGAATTAGCCAAAGCCAGGCGAAGGTTGGCCGCGTGCCCGCCACCGGAGTGCGTACAACCAATTCTTCTGCCGCAGGCATAATAACCACCGCCGCAAGGATAACCAAATGATGGTGTAATCACGCCAACATCAAGCCCGATCAAGGCCGTCAACGGTTTGAAGGTAGAGCCGGGAGGATATTGCGCCAGAATTGCCCTGTTGAACAAAGGCCGGGTGTACATCTTAGAAAGCTCTGTATAGCTCTTGCCAAAATTTCCACCGGATAAAAGGTTAGGATCATAATCGGGTGCGGATACCAGTGCCAGTATGCCTCCGGTTTTAGGATCAATGGCAATAGCGCTGCCTATTTTTCCTTCCATCAGTTTTTCGGCATAAGCCTGTAAATCCGCGTCCAGGTATAGTTCCAGCGTTTTTCCTGCTATAGAAGGGGTATCAAGTGACCCGTTTTTGTAAGCATCTCTTGGCCGGTTCAACACATCACGTACCAGGTATTCCACACCGCGCTGGCCACGCAATACTTCTTCATAGCGGCTCTCCAATCCACTTTGCCCTACGTAATCACCCTGGCGGTAAGATTCATAACGGGGATTGGTCAGCATTTTTTCACTTACCTCATTCAGGTACCCAAATATATGCGCGCCAATACCAAGAGGATAAGTACGGCTGGAACGTTCCTGCAGTTCAAAACCTTCAAACATGTACAGGTTCTCCTGGATGCGTGCGTTTTTTTCAGCGGACAGTCCTGCTTCGTAAACACTCTGTCTTTGGAAGCCGTTACGAATTCTTAATTTTTGTAACGTTTTACGTACTGTTGCCGGATCTGTACTCATTACCTGGCAGAACAAAACCGTATCAAAGTCTTTAATTTTATTAGGTGTGAAAGCAAGATCATAAGTGACATTATTGATCAGTAAAGCCTTGCCCTTACGATCAATAATAGCACCCCTGGCCGGATATATCACCTTACGGAAAATAGCCTGGCCGTCAGCCATTACTTTATATTTATCGTCCAGAAGTTGAAGTGTGAATAACCTTGCTACCAGGATTACAGCAAGTGCAACGAACACACCTCTTATAATCCATGGACGCGGATTTTGACTAAGTGCAGACATGAAAATATTGAAAATGAAATATACACAAAGATAATGCCACAAATATTGCGAAAGCAAAAAATTAATATCAACTTACCAAAAATAAATGTAAAATCAAACTACATTTGTTCAAAACCAAATTCCCTTGTCTGTAATACAATCCAAAAATACTTCACCGGCTATATTGTCCTTTTTCACGGCATTGATATTGGCTGTTGTTATCACCCTTTTTACCCTGCTTCTTAAGCAACCCTGGTATATAGATATTATTGCATTCGGGCTTACTTTTATTGTAGCCTATACCATTTATTTTTACACACTTCAATATTTTATTTACCGGAAGATCAAACTCATTTACAAGTTCATTTACCAAACCAAAGCAACCAAGCGCGAAGAGTTTTTCTACCAGAATATTCTTCCGCAAAAATCTATAGATGAAGTACGTAAAGATGTGGAGCGTTGGGCTATTGAAAAGAGAGACGAAATTGAGATACTACAAAAGAACGAACTGTTCCGTAAAGAGTTTCTGATGAACCTGGCACATGAGTTGCGGACACCTATATTTACCGTACAGGGTTATGTGCATACCTTACTGGATGGCGCTATAGATGACGCTGCTGTAAATCGTAAATTTTTAAGCAATGCAACCAAAGGTATCCAGCGCCTGGTACAGCTTGCAGACGATCTGGATAATATTTCCAAACTGGAATCCGGTAAAATTCCCATTGTCCAGGAATCTTTTGTAATACAGGAACTGGTGAAGGATGTATACGAAGAAATGATGCTGAAAGCGAAAGAGAAGAATATTGAGATGCTTAAAAAGAAAGGCACAGAAACCTCGATTATGGTATATGCCGACAAGCAAAAAGTGAAACAGGTAATCGTAAACCTGGTAGAGAATGCTCTGAAGTATGGAAACGATGGCGGCACCATCACTACAGGATTTTATAGGATGGACGAGGGCAGGGTATATATAGAAGTTTCGGATGATGGCCCGGGTATTGCAGAACATCATCTTTCCCGAATATTCGAACGTTTCTATCGTGCAGATAGAAGCCGCAGCAGGGAAATAGGTGGTACAGGATTAGGATTGGCCATCGTTAAGCATATCATCGAAGCCCACGGGCAAACCGTAACGGTAAGAAGTAAAGTGGGCGTTGGCTCCTCATTTGGTTTCACCCTGGAGAAAGGAAAATCGTAGAGACGTGCAATTTGCCCGTTCAGTAAATTTTGCAAAGAGATATTAAAAAAAGTACAATTATATCTCAATAAAGAACGTAGAGACGTTGCACGCAACGTCTCTACCAATATCTTTTAAAAAGGATACCGGATTGAACGCAAAAAAGACGTGCAATTGAACGTCTATACATATAAAAATGTAAACATTATTTTCTGCAAAGATAAATGGTCTCGGAAGCAGAAAGACGGTAGCGATCTATTTGTTCCGGTGTAAACGATTTTACATATTCATCTACCGTAACATTAAAGCCGGCATCTTCCAACCAATCTTTATAATCGAGGCCAAATAAACGCAGGTGATCTTTTTGCCAGAAATGTTTTTCTCTTTCTAAGGGATCAGTAATGCTTTTATCCTCATAAGTCTGTTGCCTGGTAATATCCTGTGGCACCTGAAAAATGCCCCAGCCACCGGGTTTCATAATGCGATACAGTTCTCGCATACATTGGTGAGCGTCTTCAACATGTTCAAGCACATGATTACAGAAGATCACATCAAAACTATTATCTTCAAAAGGTGCATGATGCAGGTCAAAACGAATATCGGCTATAGGGCTGTTATAATCACCTGAGGTATAATCCAGGTTCTTCATGCTTTTGAAAATCTTATAGAAACATTGCTCAGGGGCAATATGCAGCATTTTATAATTTGTTGTAAAAAAGTCTGTTCTGTTTTTAAGGTATAACCACAATAAACGATGGCGTTCCAGCGACAGAGTACCAGGGCTCAATACATTATTTCTTTTGGCGACACCGCCGTAACCGTAAGGTAAAAATTTCCGGTAGGTTTTTCCATTGATTGGATCTTCATAACGATCGCCAGCGTATAGTAGTGGCGACAGTTTTTGAAAAATCAGGCTTAATTTAATGAGTATAGGGCGGGGTATAGTACGTAGTAAGAAATGAAACATTGATCCGTGTTATGGTTATGGCGCTTTAATTTTTTGCCCAAAAATAGGGAATTATTCCGCTATTTATAATATTAGGCTCCTACGATTCAATTATCTATTTGAAGGCGGCAATGATACATTCGTAAACTTTTTGATTAAATTCGCCCGGATTTACTCTACTAAATAATATTATGGCTTTAAGCAGGATATGGAGTGCCTTTGTTCTGATCGCAATTTTGGCCGCATCGTTGCAGGTCTTTTTTAGCAGGGATCATAAAGCTATTTATAGCACCATGGTTACCGGAAAAGCCGGCGACACCACAGCAACCAAAGTATATGACAGTGCGCAAGTGCCGCAAGCGGTTATCCAAAAACTTGCCGGAAAAAATGAATTTAAGCAAGGAGAAAACAGGATAACAAAAAACGATAACGGTACCTATACTACCTATAAAGAACAAACTGCTGATGGTATATTAGCCACCTGTAAAACTGCGGTAGAAATTTGTATTGGTCTTATTGGAATCATGGCATTGTTTATGGGCTTTATGCGGATTGCTGAAAATGCAGGAGGCATAAGATTGCTTTCCAGGATTATAGGCCCTTTCTTTTCCCGGTTATTTCCCGAAGTACCCAAAGGTCATCCTGCTATGGGGCATATGATGCTTAATTTTTCTGCTAATCTGTTGGGACTTGATAATGCAGCTACACCCTTTGGTATTAAGGCCATGGAAAGCCTCCAAGAATTGAATCCGGATAAAACGCGTGCGACCAACGCCCAGATCATGTTCCTTTGTCTGCATGCGGCGGGGCTTACTCTTATCCCGGTTTCTATTATAGCCATGCGGCAAAAGCTGAATGCACATGTGCCCACTGATATCTTTCTTCCTTGTATGATCGCAACTTTTGTGGCTACCATTGCGGCTATGACCATTGTATCTATCAGGCAAAAGATCAACCTTTTTCAACCGGTAATACTGGGTTGGATACTGGGTATATCAGCACTGATAGCTGGTATAATATGGCTGTTGAGTACCATGAATAAAGAAGGCATGGAAACCTTCTCCGCTATGCTGAGCAATGGTTTGATCCTGTTGATCTTTTTTGTGATTGTATTTGGCGCCTTGTACAAAAAGATTAATGTGTTTGATGCTTTTGTAGACGGGGCTAAAGGTGGCTTTGAAACTTCTATTAAAATTATTCCTTACCTGGTAGGTATGTTGGTAGCCATCAGTATGTTGCGCACCAGTGGCGTTTTCGATATGGTTACTAATGGGCTTAAATATATTTTTACGACTTTCAATATGAACACCAATATTGTAGATGCCCTGCCCACAGCCATGATCAAGCCATTGAGCGGTAGTGGCGCCCGGGGTATGATGGTAGATACTATGAAGGTATTTGGTGCAGATTCCTTTGCAGGCCGCTTAAGTTGCGTATTCCAGGGAAGTTCCGATACTACTTTTTATGTGATCGCTGTTTATTTTGGCGCTGTTGGTGTTAAGAATACTCGCTATGCTATTGGCTCCATGTTACTGGCCGACCTGATTGGTATTATAACTGCCATTATCATCTGTAGCTATTGGCCCTGGCCTTAGTGGGTATTGAGTATTAAATAAAATGTACTTAAAATACATAAAAGCATACTTGAAGTACGGTAGAGCTATACTTTAAAGATAGTAAAACCATACTTTAAGGATAGTAAAACCTTTATTTTAAAACCAAATCTAAACGATTTATAAAAAAATAAGGATTATGGCCTGACAACCATAATCCTTATTTTTAATTTATAGTAAATTTATTCTCCTCTGCCACTGCTCATACCCAACATCTGAAACAGTGCTTCGCCAAGGCCTATACGTACACCTATCGAAGGCTTTCCTTTTCCGCTCTCGTAACCTGCTACCAGGTCTACTCTCCCGAAACGGAACATCTTCACACCAATATTTTCCAGACCGGCAAATACTTCAACATAGTTATTGTCCTTGTCAATATATAGGGCATTGGAACCACCTACAAGGTGCCAGTTAAGGCGGCGGAACAATGGGATTTTGTTGGTGAGCCAGCCGTTCAGGTGCCACTCAATATGGCCTTGCCCGTAAATATCAGCAGTATTGCTAAACCGGTAATAAGGCGCTAACTGGAAACTGTTCAGGTAAGGATTGGCCAGGAAAGTCTGATTGCCATAAAGGTGTTTCATATCAGGTATGCCAACGTAATTATCATTCAGGAAACCACCGCCCATTAACCGGTAATCGATCCTGCCCAAAAGGCGTAACCCAACACTGTGTTCGATCTCAAGGCTCCATTTATCAAAGTCAGATTTACTGTCGAATAAGTTGGGAATGCCCTTGGTATACCTTGCTGTAAATATGGGCGCACTACTGCTTATCGGCGATTTGTATTTAGGATATTGAATATATTTCCATCCGGGCTGATAACTTATAGAGGCATTTACTATAGCCGCTTTATGCTCTTCAAACAACGGTAAGGTAGCAGGTTGATTAGGCGTAATATGCGTTTTATTGCTTTCGCTAAAGGTATAATCAGTAGTGTTTTCCAGTGGCATTCTTTGTTCGTACGATACGCCCAATGATGCTTTGAAACCATTGCCCCAGTTGCGCTGTACATTTATTTTACCCATGCGGTTCTCATATAGTTTCATATAGTTTCTTCCACCAAATAAAGTGTACAGCTCATTAATAAGTGGTGTGATGGGATTGTCGTTGTTTAATTGATAAACATATTGTCCGCCTTGTACATTAATGCGCCATAAACGCCCTTTCCATTTTGGATCTTGAACAGCATAAGATACTTTTAGTAAAGCATTATAATGTGTATTGCTAAAGCCATACCGGTTAAATAAATCGAAGCGCAGGGTTTTACCTTCACTGATCTGTCTGTTCCAATATAATTTTAGTGTGGCATTGAAACCTTCTACAGTATTATATCCTATGGAATTGATGATAGATTCCATACCCCAGGTATTCTTTCCACGCTTTACATTGGGTCCGTATATAAGGAAGTCGCTGAGCTTAAAATTAGTATGCGGAATTTTACCTAAGGAATCTGCCTTTTCTTTTTGAAAAGTGTAAAGACTATCTTTTATTTTGAAATCTCTTACTTCATCTTTTTCCAAAGGAATGGGACGAATAGTATCCCAATAAGCAATAGAACGGTCATTGGCTGCAGTATCATAAACGGAAATAATATTGCCTGCAAATTTTTCGTCAGCAACGGGTCTGTTTACTTGTTGATTTTTGTAAGAAGTAACAAAATTACCGGCCATTTCAAAGCCCAGCATCTTGATAACGGGGTATAAAACCTGGCTTTGTATAATCCAAAGATCTTTAGATACCGGAATGTAAGTTTGTTCAAATCCTAATGTATCCAGCATATCCATTTGTGATTCTTTGGTCAGCTTCAGATCCACACTTTGAAAAACCCATTCATCATCCACAACGTATACATAGCCGCTGAACAGTGGTTCGAACTTGCGTTTGGGAATCACCTGGATCTTGTTGATCATTCTTTCGCCTTCTATATAGCTACCCAGAAATTTGTATTTATAATACAGAAAGGCATTGCTATTAGCAGGCGAAATAAATCCACGCTTATTCAACCCATTAATAATAGGAATATTATTATCATAAATATTGGTGATAGGAGGCATGGTAGCAAAGCCAACCCCTTTAGGGTCACCACTTTGGCGGATAGAGACTACTTTGCTGAATTCTTTGTTGGGCGCTTTATAGGTGTATTGTGTATATTGTTCCAGCAGGTACATAATGCCTCTGCCAGCTGAGTCAAGCCCCATCCCTTTCATTTCTTCTGCTGTTTCCTTATCATCCATTTTTAGGGAAATACCCATTATCTTTTTAGGCATCTCACGCAGACGCAGCACACCTTTCAGGTATATATCCGTTTCAAAAGTCTTTACCAGATCAGCATGATATTTTCTTTTTTCGATCACCTTTCGCATAATGGGATATGCAGGATCTTCACCGTTAGCCTTGATGGTTATTTCTTTAACTTCCAGCGCTTGTGGCGGAAGTTTAAAATTGACAGCGCTTTTGTCTGTAGCGGTATTCACCGTTTGGGTCTGGGATTGGTACCCCATATACTGAGCGGTGATTTCATGTTTGCCATCAGGTATATCCAGTGTATAATAACCGTCGCTATTGGCGGAGGTACCATTTGTGGTTCCTTTTTCCAATACAGTAGCGAATGCCAGGGCATCACCATGTTCGTCCATTACACGGCCTTTGATTGTTGCGGCAGAAAGTAATTGGCAGCATGAGGCCAAAATAAATAAAGTAGTTAAAGCGAATTTGGACAGGGTATATTTCATAGTGTTCAATATGTCGATTTGTATTGTTGATAACATTTCCAATGCTTTATCGGACAGGGTTAAAAAATGTTACAGTAGTTTTTATATTTTTTAATGAAGGCAGTAATTTACTGGTGCAAACGTACTAAACAACTTAAAACATTTTACTTGATTTTAGACATATCTGCCTGATTATTCGACAAGAACGGCATTTTTATCTTCTAAAGAAAATATGTTCTGTTTAAAGTAGAAAATCAATAATCTTAAAAATCCATCTTTTGGCAAGCAGTATTTTATTACTTTTGCACCCATGAATTTAACGCCACTTTCCGCTATCAGTCCTGTTGATGGCCGTTACCGCAAACAACTTGATGAACTTGCCCCATATTTTTCCGAGTTCGGGCTTATCCGTTACAGGATCCGTGTAGAGATCGAATACTTCCTTGCACTTGCAGAAGCGGGTATATTTAAATTGCCGACTAAAATCAAACCTGCAAAGCTTCGTGCCATATATGAAGACCTTACTGAAGAGCAGGCCCAAAAGGTAAAAGACACTGAAAAAGTGACCAACCATGATGTGAAAGCCGTGGAATATTTTATTAAAGAGCAATTGCAGGAAATGGGTGGTGAAGAAAGTGGTGAATGGGTGCATTTCGGACTTACTTCGCAAGATGTAAATAACACTGCTATTCCTTTACTTTGGAAAGAAGCATTGGAAGAAGTATATATGCCTGCTTTGCTGAATATTATTTCTGCTTTGCAAAAAATGGCAAAAACCTGGAGCAAAATTCCTTTGCTGGCACGTACACATGGACAACCTGCATCGCCTACTAATTTAGGTAAAGAGATTATGGTGTTTGTTGAAAGATTACAAAACCAGGTAGACTTGTTTTCTTATATACCTTATGCGGCTAAGTTTGGTGGTGCTACAGGTAATTTCAATGCGCATCACGTAGCTTTTGGAAAGAAAGACTGGATAGCCTTTGGTAATAAATTTGTGAATGAAAAGCTTGGCCTGCAAAGAATGCAGTTTACTACACAGATAGAACATTACGATAATCTTGCAGCACATTTCGATACCTTAAAACGGATCAACAACATACTGATCGACTTTAGCCGCGACATCTGGACTTATGTTTCTGTAGATTATTTTAAACAGAAAACCAAGAAAGGAGAAGTGGGTTCCAGCGCAATGCCACATAAAGTTAACCCTATTGATTTTGAAAATGCAGAAGGTAACCTTGGTGTAGCAAATGCCCTGTACGAGCACCTTTCCGCTAAATTACCCATAAGCCGCCTGCAACGCGATCTTACTGATTCTACAGTACTACGCAATATAGGCGTACCGGTAGGACATTCATTACTTGCCTTAAAATCTCTTGAAAAAGGTTTGGGTAAGCTCGTATTGAATGAAGCAAAATTGAATGAAGACCTGGAAAATAACTGGGCAGTAGTAGCTGAAGCCATACAAACAATCTTACGCAGGGAAAAATTCCCTAAGCCATATGAGGCCCTGAAGGACCTTACCCGTGGTCAGCAGCAAATTACTAAAAAGACCATGCATGCTTTTATTGAAACGCTTGACGTAAGTGCTAAAGTAAAGAAAGAATTGCTGGCTATTACACCGCAGAATTATACTGGTGTGCATCCTGCGTATTAATTTCCTAAAACATAAACAATAGAAAAACGAGCGGGTTTATATCCGCTCGTTTTTTTATTGCTAAAAAGGTTATTATTTATAGGGAACCAATTCTCTTTCTTCCAGCAACTTTTTTTCATCACCAGTGATGTAAGCAAAGATTTTAACTTGCCCCTCTTTGGCCTGGACAAAATAATGAACATCGAATCCGATCTCTTCCCGGTTGCCAGCCTGCTTTACATAAAGTGATTGCCAATGGATCTTTACCATAGCATGTAAATCGTCCAGAACAGTGATTACTTTGGAACAGATTTTCATAGATTGTGTTCCTATACTTTTGTAAAAATCATAACCTTTTGGAATAGCGTCTTTAAAGCGCTCATCGTTTTTACTGCAGATAATACCAACAGGACTGGCTTCTACAAAACAAGGTGCAAAACTGGCGATAGTATTTTCGACATCAGGCTCGGCACCGCTCAATGCCTCATTGAATCTTTTGGCATAATCATCGAAGAATTGACTGATAACTTCTTTCATGTTTATGAGATTAAGATTGGAGATTATAATCAAAAATACACGTTTACTTTCTTTTTGCAGTAGTGTTTACCGCATGCTGTATCACGAAAAAGAAAACGACCGATTGTTCTTTCCCATTTCTTTTAATCTTCATCTCAAGCATATCGCAAAAATTTCCGTGGCTGTCTTCGTCGGACCCACTACGGCCAAGATCGGCACGATAATATTTATCAATGAAATTCTTGCCGTCATTGGGACCTATTGCAAACATTGCATGATCGGGGGATCGGCCATCAGCACTCCAATCCATAGCAGCCATTATTCTTCCAAACTGTTCTTTGTAATATTTTGAACTATCAAACTGATCAAGCTTATAGAAAGCGTAAGACTTTTCGATAATAGCTTGCTGATTGAGTGGATGCGTTTTTAAAAATGTATCGCAAACTTTAATGACTTCTTTATACCGGGTTGAATCATTGAGTTTGTAAATGAGCTTTTCCGTTTCTAAATCATGGTAAGGGTCAAAATTTTTTCTACCAGTATAACCGATCATCAGGCAAAGCATTTTGAACACCGACAAAGAAGAATCATTTTTGAGGAAAGAAGGCAAAAGGGTAGGGTAATACAGAGAATCCGTTTCTTGTTTTGTTTGCTGAAGAATTCTTTCATAATCCTTATGATAACTAAAGTTCTGCCCATAGCTTGCCACGGTGAATACAAGGATTATAATTGATAATATTATTATACGAATCATGTTTTTGGTGAACCCTTAATAGCAATAGTTCCAGTGCTGTCGCAAATATATTAATTGCGGTGCTGTAATTGTATTTCCGGTTGTTATAGTTTTGTGTAGCAAGTTTACGATACGGATAAGGTTGTCTTGTTTATAAAAGTATTGAGTTCCATTAGCGCAAAAAATATCTGTATAAAACAGAATAACATGAGTGAAAATTAAAAACATTTCCCTACTTTTGCACTCCGTTCAACGAACAGGATAACGGTTGATTTCGTAGCTCAGTTGGTAGAGCAATACACTTTTAATGTATGGGCCCTGGGTTCGAGTCCCAGCGGAATCACTTAGATCAATTACAAAGACACTAAAAGCCTGCAAATCACTGATTTGCAGGCTTTTTTTATTTTGAAAATTTACCAATTTATTCAATTATTCACAAAATCGTGGTGAGTAATCAGGTGAGTAAATTTTCAAGCTTCCTTCTACTCACCAATTTTCGCATAACCAATTGTAACACAACATGTTCCAGTAATGAACATCTTGTTTTGCCCGACTTGCAAGGCTAACTTTGTTTAACCTTAAAAAAGAATTGTGTTATGAAGACGAATTTCAGTCTGCTTTTTTACTTAAAGAAGCAAAAGAATTATGTGAAAGGTGCAGTGCCTGTGTACATGCGTGTGACCGTAAATGGTAAGCGTGTAGAAGTAACAACAGGAAGGGAATGTGAGCCACAACGGTGGAATGTAGGGACCGGTAGGATGTCCGGCACCAAAGAAGATGCAAGGGCATTGAATGCTTACCTGAGTAGCTTGCAAGCGAAGGTCTTTGATGCCCACAGTGAACTGACAAAAGCCGGTGAACTGATAACGGCAGAGGTACTTAAAAACAAGTTTCTAGGACGGGTTGAAAAGCCAAGGATGCTGATTGGCATTATTACAGATCACAACGAAAGGATGAAGGCGCTTGTCGGTGAAGAGTACGCCCCCGGTACTTACAAGCGCTTTAAGGTAGTACACCATCATACTGTTGAGTTCCTGAAAGCAAAATACATGGTTTCGGATTACGACATCAGGAAGATTGACTTTGCCTTTGTGACCGATTATGAGTTCCATCTGAGAAGCGTCCGTAAGATGGGAAATAATACGACAGTAAAGCATATGAAGATGTTCAGGAAGATCGTCAACATCTGTCTGAATAACGGCTGGCTTACAACCGATCCGTTTGCCAACTACAAAGGCAGGTATAAGAATGTTGACCGGTCTGTACTTATGGAAGACGAGATTGATGCGATTGCAGCCAAAGAGTTTGTTTCGGAAAGGCTTGACCAGGTGCGGGACACCTTCTTATTCTGTTGCTTTACCGGACTGGCTTACGCAGACGTACAGAAACTGACCACATCACAGATAGGCAAAGGTATAGATGGCCTGCCCTGGATTTTCACACAAAGAACAAAAACAGGTACGCAATTAAACATCCCTTTGTTACCGCAGGCAAAAAGGATCATGGAGAAGTATGCCAATCATCCGGTCTGTGTAAACAAAGGTGTATTGCTTCCCGTACCGAGTAATCAAAAGCTGAACGAATACCTTAAAGAAATTGCCACACTTTGCGGTATCAATAAGCCGGTGACTTCACACATTGCTCGACATACCTTCGCCACTACGGTTGCCTTACAGAATGGCATACCGATTGAAACCCTCTCAAAGATACTGGGACATAAGAGTATCCGGACTACGCAGATATACGCAAAGATCACGGACATTAAGGTAAGCGAAGATATGCTGGCATTAAGCGTGAGATTGAAACTGTGTTCCAAGCGGGCATAGCAAACAAGGGAGTATATAATTTTATCGTTTTTAAGGAAGCTTCATCGGCTATTTTGGTTAAATTTGTTACATGCAAAACGGACAGTCCATCGAAAAAAAAGAAGTATACCTGGTCACCTGGAAAAAACAGGATGGGCATACCGAAATCTTTGGCAGCCTTAATGTTTTAATTGAAAGTTATCCGGCACACGGTTTTGAAGAACTGGAAAAAACACTTGCTTTTGGAAGGAGCATTTTTGAAAATGAAGATGTCCGTATTGAAAAGAAAGCAATTGTAACCATTCCCAAACCCGATTTCCCAAGGGTCTTTTTCTGGGATTTCAATTATGATAAATTGGACTGGAAGGAAAATTATGTCATGGTAATTCAACGTATCCTTGAACGTGGGATGCCGGAGCATTGGCAGGAATTGGAAAGGTTCTATGGAAAAGAAACAATAACCATTGCCCTACGGGAAAAGGTTAGCTTTCTTCCGGATGAGTGCATAGATGAAGCTTCCTCATTTTTTAATATAAAAAAGGAGGAAATGTTATGTTACAAACGCAAACAGTCACAGCCGAAACTCTGGCTCTGACAAAAAGATTAATGGCCGATCCCAATCTGGCCGATTTTATACTGGTGGGTGGTACCGCACTGGCGCTCACCATCGGGCACAGGCAATCGATAGATATCGATCTATTCACTGACCGTTCTTTTGATGCCCAGGCAATTGCTTCTATTTTGGAAAAGGACTATGCTGCGAAATTTACGAGGGTTTTGAAAAATGGTGTGTTCTGCTCTATTGAAGGTGTAAAAACAGATCTTATCTCCCATCAGTATCCTCATATCAATTCGCCGGAAACTATTGAAGGGATAAGAATAATGTCTTTACCTGATATCGCGGCCATGAAGCTTCATGCCATTGTTCAAAGTGGTGCCCGGGTAAAGGATTTCGCCGATATCTATTTTCTGCTTGAAAAAATGCCTCTGTCAAAAATGTATGAGGCTTATGAGGAAAAATACTATCCGGATGTAATCAGGCAAATGGCAAGGTCGGGATTACAGGATCATTCCCGTATCAACTTTAAAGAAGAGGTCATGCTTGTCAATAATGTATTTGACTGGGGGAAAGTAGCTGCGAGAATACAGAAGGCTGTTGAGCATCCTTCTATAACATTTGAAACAAATCAAACACAACAAAAACAACTACAACAGCAACAGGTACAGCGGAGACAACGGAAACAGGGTAAACGAAGGGGCTTTGGCCATTAAGGGATTTAAGGTCGGGGAATGTGAAAATTTTCAAGAAAAGAACATGGCCTTTTCATTAATTTGGCAGGCCATGTTAATTTGAACGAGTTACCAGCTAGACAATTACCCGAAAGTTATACTCATTCATAACGTTCCATCAATTGTAGTAGCAATTTTGTCTACAACCGATTTATTTTCACCCTTTTTATTTGACCGGTTTTAATGTCTTTTAGCTCTATATCGGCTTGTGTGTTGGAGATGCTATTTTCGGATATTATTAAGTTGCAGAAGTCCATTGCGCTAAAGTCTACGTCATTAAATTTCAATATTTCGTCTCCCAGATTAACATCCCCTTCAAGGGATTTATCCCAGATAATACCGACTACCTTCTTTCCGTTTAGAACGGTAGACCCGATTGCCCACACTCGTTCGGAAGGTTCATCTGGTTTTATATTTTCATACGGTTCAAAGTAGAAGCGTTTATTTTTATAATCTAATGTGGTTTTACCATATTGGAGTAATTTAGAACCTACCCTGGATTCATCATTGCTAGTCGTGGTTACGGATACATTGTTGAACTTGGTATTGTTTATAATGAGCTCCGGGATATTTACTGCATACGCCTTTTGTTTATCGGCGAATCCATGCACTCCCCATGTAAAACTACCTTCTCCTTCTGCTATCTTATCCATTACATCGACACGACCTTGAAAAAAGTCATGCGCTCCGTTAGACATATCATAGAAGTCAGGGGATCCTGAATCAAATAATATCTTGTCAACTGAATTTTGTGCTCCTTTTTGCAACACTATCTTTATAAAAGGATTGCTTTGAATATTTGATAATTCCAACTGTTGGTATTGTTTCTTTTTTAAATCAAAAATTTTAGCATTATCAGTGATGACAATCTGCTTGTTTTGGTCGTCAAATTGTACAACAGAATTTCTTAGCATATTGCTACCTATAATTCCATCTACTCCAAGACAGTCAAATACCTTCGAATTACTTTCCGGTAAAACAAGCCCTGGCGTGTTGAGAAATACTATGCTACCCATATTGAGTTTTGGGAGCGCTACAATTTGCATACTATCTTTTGCCCCCGACGGGTCCCGGATATCCATTTTTCCGATAGTTTGTGGGCTAAGTTCTTTGAAGAGCCTGTATGAAATAGAAAATGGCGCGCCTGTATCAAAAATGAATTTATACAGCTTACTGTTTATGGATACTTCGACTATGATCTTTCCCTTGATTTTTTGATAGTTTATTTTTTCAAAATATTTTGTTTGCTCAATATTTCCTCCGTTAAGGCTGATAGGCTCTTTCGAAAATGTTGTCGTCGAAACAAGCATCATAAAGATGAGGTAGAATGCGTTTTTCATGATCGTATCGGAAAATTAAATGCTTTATTTTTTGAGTTTTATATTTTGGTGGTTCTTTTGTTTTACGCATATAAGCTGATACCAAAGTTAAAGGAAGCCGGCTTTACCAATGTCAGGGATTTCGTCTGCCATCGAGTTACTTAAAAATCCCCATTCCGTTACCGGTTGATGCAAGGTCTATGAATAGATGATATTTATCAATCAGTCTAGGTATTCCGGGGAAGGGAATTTACTATTAGAAGATAAATATGGAACCTATGACTAAACGCTTCTTGGATCAGGTTTTCTACCGCACTTAATCACCTAAATTGCCGGACAGCCAAAATCGGGCACGACCTCATCTTCGATAAAATGTGGGATTGCTTCGAGCTTATCAATCATCACGCTGTAAAGCAGTCTGCCGGAGATTATTCAAAATGTCGGTTAGGGAAATAATACCCTGCCTCTAGAGGAAGCACAATGAAGTTTGGGACCTTTTTAGATGCCGAAGGCAATTTCTTTGACACCGTCCATTTTTGTCCCATCACTAAAAAATATCCGTTATACAGTGCCGGCCCACAGGTCGGGAAGACCATCGAGATCATCAGTACTGCCTGACCAAATCTTCAATATATGGGACATCCTAGCCTTTAATTGCTTTATCGCAGTTCAGGAAATATACATGGAAGCCCACCTAAATGTCAGGTTTGGCCCTCGTCAATAAAGCAACCAGAGAAACGATCAGTCTCTTATCGATAAACTGTTTACCCCCCTCCTAGAGCAATAATTACAATCTCAGTAGAGAGAATAAATTGATGGCTTACTTGCCTTTCTTTTTCAGGTTTATTTTCATGCCTATGTTGAAATTAAGGTTATAAAAATTCTGCTGATGGTCGTTGCCGGTGCTGCCAAGCTTGTATTGAACCGAGGGGCCACCGAAGATGGAAACCTTATCATTCAGCTTGTATTCCAGCTGGGCACCCGTTAATCCCCAAAAGGTAAAGCGGCCATAGTCGTTCAATGCAGCACCGGAAAGCTCACTATTGCTGGTAAGCTTTCCGGGCTCGTTAAATTTGGAGTTGCCGGAAAAAGTGAAGGAACTTAACACCCCGACATAAGGAACGAGGCTGAGTTTATTGCTAAATGGGATGGCATAACCCACCTGTAAAGGAATGCCAACCTGGTTGATCGCGACCTTATAGGAGCCTGATCCGCTTATGCTCTTATAAATGGGGTCAAAGTCTACACCGAGTACCAGGTTATCGATTTTGTAGCCACTTTTAAAGTATTGTATCCCGGCTTGGAAACGCCAGTTTTTATACTGGTAGCCAATGCCGAACTGAAGATTATTACTAAAAATGGGACTTTTGTGATTTGGGGAAACATAGCCGTCGACACCTACCGCGTACACGGATTCGGTGGAGTTGCTGATTCCCGCTCCAGCCGAGGGAGCAATATAAAAACCATTTTGCGCGTGGGCGGAGAGGGAGAGCATTCCCATAAAAAGAAGCCCTGATAAATATTTCATGAAGGTAATTTTATGCCCTAAAACGGGGAACGGTATGTTTTTATTGTATACACTTTATTGGCTGTGTAATCTGTTTGCAGCGTTCGAATATCCCTGCGGCAATGGGGTAGTTTCATCACCCGCTAAATGGGAAGGATAATGAGTTACTGCTTAATAATTCTCTGAATGCTCCTTTCCCTGTTTTTGTTGATAAGCTCAAGGATATAAGTTCCCTGGGGCAGGATAGCAATATTGATCGTCGGTTGGAATGATTGCGTGTGAATTTTTCGTCCTGCAACATCATAAATATTGATTATTTCGAATGATCCTTTACTCTGAATAGTCAGGTTATTAACAACCGGATTGGGAACGGTTTTAAAGTCTTCGCCTGCTTTGAATATTGGGGTTATGCCGGTAACAGGATTTCCGGATAAGCGCATATTGTCAAGGAAAATATTGATACAATTATTTGCTGTTTTATACCGGAAAGCAATATAGCTTGTGCCTTGGGTTGGAGGAATGGTGATATTCGTTGCTTTTACCCAACTACCTGTTTGAAAATTGGTGCCTCTAAAATCATGTAGCAATATTCTAGCACTTGCCAGATTAGGGTCCTTATTGCCAATGAGCAGATAAATGCCAATGGTGTCGCCAGCAGCCGGAGGTTGGGTACTTGTAATCCAACTGCGGATGGAATCTATTTTACCTCCTGTTGCAAAGGAAAAAGAGTTCTTGCAGACTGTCCAGTCATTGGCCTGTGCAGTACCCGTATTGCAGGTATGCATCATGGAGAAGGCCTGGCTGTAAGGGTTGTGTACTGTTATATTCCAGGGAAAATCATCCTGATTATTTGTGCCGAGCTGGTAAGCTGTCCAGCGTGCAGTAGCTGAAGTGTCAAAGTTCTCGTAATAAGGTAATGGGGTTATTTGTCCGTAAGAGCGCTGGTTCGTTAACCATAGAGAAAAAGTGATCAGTACCAGAATAAAGAGTTTCCCTGTTTTCATAAAATGTATCTTCTTGTTTGTTTTAAATAGGACGGATAAAAGACATGGTATCTTAGACGTTTCGTCATATTTTATTAAATGTCATTTTTCTATTGCAAAATAAATTTTCACGAAGGTCATTAGGTTCTTTGGGGCTACGGATGCACTATTAATTCAGCCAGGCTGTTATAGCAGGCTGCAATCCATTCCCCGGCACCTCAGAGAGTAGAAAACCCCAGACTTGGGTATGAAAATATCGGTTCACCGGAATGGGAATCAACCAGGCCAATACAAATTCAGCATGAAGAAAGATCGGCAACGGCTTTCTCTTATACACATCCCGGCTTTCCAGTCCCAGCCGATAGTATTGGGTATATCAGTCTTGAACCCGCTGGTCTTTACCTATACACTTTTGACGGGACACGCCGCGCACTGGAGCTGTCTGTTCACCAGGTCCATGGAGTCCCTTGACCACGAAGGGTTTTTACCAGGTCAACCGGCAGATGATTATCAGCTTTGAAGGAATAGATCAGATCAAGTCTTATACAAAGGGAAGTGTTGAAGTGATATTTGTCCAGCCGTTCCCGGCTATGAAAATGCAAAGCGCGGCTTTGAAGTATCACTAACAAAAATGGGTCTTGACTATATTGATCTGTACTTGATACATCTCCCGCAGGGAGACGTAAGCTCATCCTGGACTGCAATGGAAGAATTATACAGAGAAGGTAAAGTAAGGGCTATAGGTGTAAGCAATTTCAATATGGATCAGATCCAGGATTGTGGTACCGGCAGTCAATCAGGTGGAAACACATCCATTTTCCCAAAAAACATAAATGCAGAAAGCTTTGAAATCTCATGGCATCCAGCTGGAGTCTTGGGTTGCTCAGGGTAAAAATAATCTTTTTAATAATGAACCTTTAAAAGTGCTTTCAAGCAAATATAATAAGAGTATTGCCCAGGTGGTTCTACGATGGTTAATTCAAAAAGAAGTTGTTGTTATTCCGAAATCAGCAAATGTGAAAAGGATCAGTGAAAATTTCAATGTATTTGGCTTTGAGTTATCTGCCGATGATATGGAAACTATCAAATCGCTAGATAAAGATAGCGGACTAATTTATAGTGTTTAATAAACGTTTGAAAATCTGACTACAACAATTACCAATCCAACTACTTTTTATAGAACGACAATCAAGAATTTTGTATTTGAAATTTATTCAGTTTTAGAAACAATTCAAAAAAGAATTATGCAAAAAAGAAAACTAGGGAATAGCGGATTAGAAGTTTCCGCGTTAGGTTTTGGCTGTATGGGTTTAAACTTTTTGGATGGCAAGGGTCTTGATAAAAAAGATGCCATAACACTACTGCGCAACACAGTTGAAAGGGGTATCACATTCTTTGATACCGCAGAAGCCTACGGACCTTACACCAATGAAGAACTTGTTGGCGAAGGATTACAGCCTTATAGAAAAGACGTTGTTATAGCAACAAAATTTGGTTGTAAGGATGCCAGACCAACAACAGGTTTAGACAGCAGACCCGAAACTATCAGAGCGGTAACCGAAGCATCTTTAAAAAGATTAAAAACAGATTACATTGATCTGCTTTACCAGCACAGAGTCGACCCCAATGTTCCAATAGAAGATGTTGCAGGAACAGTAAAAGACCTGATTCAAGAGGGTAAAGTAAAATATTTCGGTTTATCGGAAGCAAGTGCTAAAACTATTCGCAGGGCGCATTCAATTCAACCTGTTACAGCATTGCAAAGCGAATACTCTTTGTTTTGGCGTGAGCCAGAAAATGAAATCATACCAACTTTAGAAGAGCTGGGAATTGGTTTTGTTCCATTCAGTCCTTTGGGCAAAGGCTTCCTCACAGGTACAATAAATTCAAAATTAGCGGATGTCGACCGCAGAAATGTCATTCCTCGTTTCAGCGAAGAGAACATAAAAGCCAATCTGGTTTTAGTGGACGCACTTTCTGAGATCGCCAAACAAAAAAATGTTACGACTTCCCAGTTAGCACTGGCCTGGATCTTAGCGCAAAAGCCCTGGATCGTACCAATACCAGGGACTACAAAATTGCATCGTTTGGAGGAAAATATTGGCAGTACAAATATTGCACTAACAGGTGATGAACTGGCAAAAATCAACACAACTGTAAATGGAATTACACTTGTGGGAGAGCGCTATCCCGAAGTTTTAGAAAAACAAATAGACAAATAAAAAAGAAGAGCAATGCAAAATATTAAAGGGAAAATAGTTGCTATTACAGGTGCAAGTAGCGGAATGGGCAAGGCCATCGCCATAGAATTAGCAAAAAACGGTGCAAAGGTTGTTTTGGGTGCAAGGCGAACAGAACAATTACAACAAATTGTTGAAGAAATTAAAAGCACAGGTGGTGAAGCCACCTGTGCTAAAATTGATGTAAAGAATAAAGACGATTTAATTCGTTTGGTAAATGAAGCAGTTGAGCAATACGGAAAATTGGATGTCATTGTAAATAACGCAGGTGTCAGTCAATTAAGCCGCATTGACGAATTGGATATTGACGGTTGGGAAGAAATGATCGACATTAACCTCAAAGGCGTTTTGTATGGGATGGCAGCTGCGATTCCCGTTTTCAAACAACAACAATCGGGACATATCGTCAATATCATTTCAACTTCAGGAATTAAGATTGTCCCGATGCAAGGCGTTTATGCAGGCACTAAAAATGCCATTCGTACTATTGCAGAAGCGTTTCGTCAGGAGTCAGACGGGAACATACGCATTACGGGTATTTCGCCCGGATTAGTGAAAACTGATTTTGCGAACAACATAAGAAACGAAGAAATGAAAACAGCTGTTCAACGGGGGATGGAACAAATTGCCATAGATCCCATAGCCATTGCTAGTGCCGTAATTTATGCGATAAGTCAACCTATGGATATTGAAATTGGGGATATTGTTATTCGTCCGTCAAAACAAAATTGATTAAATTCGTAAACGAAAAATGCAACAACAATCCAACATCAATCTCATTAAAAGTATATCGCAACTGGTGCGAGTATTGGGATTTCCTGCGCCATTGCACCCGTTGATTGCATTGGTTGATTACAATAATGTTTCGATTGAGATGTTTCCAAAAGGGCAAAAAGTAAGTCTTGATTTTTACAAAATTTCCTTTAAGCCTACATTCACAGGACAAATAAAATACGGGCAAGGCTATTACGATTTTGAAGAAGGTGGATTAGCATTTTTGAAGCCAAAACAAATCGTTTTTTCACCCGAAGAAGCAGAAAGCTATGAAGGGATCGCTTTGTATTTCCATCTGGACTTTATCCGAAATTATCCGTTAGGAAAGACAATAAATCAGTATGGATTTTTCTCTTACGATGTTTCAGAAGCCTTATTTTTATCGGCAAAAGAAAAAGAAGTTATAGCCAATTTATTTGCCTCAATAGCCAATGAATTACACAACAATATTGACAGTTTCAGTCAGGATGTTTTGGTGTCGCAAATAGAATTGTTATTGAATTACAGCAACCGTTTTTACAATAGGCAATTTATTACGAGGAAAGCAATCAATCACGACATCGTAACTTCTTTGGACAAACTTTTAAACAGCTATTTTGAAGAAAACAGTCTGAAAAACGGTTTGCCATCCGTGAAATATATCAGCACAGAATTAAAGCTATCGCAACGCTATTTGAGTGATATGTTGAGTTCATTGACAGGACTAAACACACAACAATACATTCAGAGCGCCATCATAGAAAAAGCCAAAGAAAAATTATCAACAACAAATCTATCCATTTCGGAAATTGCTTATGAATTGGGCTTTGAACATTCACAATCATTCAGCAAACTTTTCAAGACAAAGACAAACGTTTCGCCTTTGGAGTTCAGACAGTCGTTTAATTAAAAGACGAGCGACAAGCAGACTACTAAAAGCCACTTGCCACTAACAAGGGTTTGGTGTCAGGCGGGTTGTCGTTCTTCCGTATGGAAGTTTTTACAAAAAATACCGCCCGAAAGCCAAGCCCAAAGCCTTTGGCAGCAAGGCTAAAAAATCCTACAGGGACTAACACTTGAAAAAATCATCGCATTCGGGCTGCACCAAGAACCATTGTTTTTGCAAAAGTATCGAAGCGAAGTCAGGTGTTACATCAAACATGGAACGCCAAAGTTCTCTCGCAGAAACACCATCATCTTCATAGTCAAGGTTGATTTCCTTTAGCCAATTATTTAAACCGTCAACAAGTTGTTTATTTATATTTCCAGCCTGATTTAACGAGCTTTTTGTCCTGCTATTTTGCAGTCCCAAAAACAATGCAATGATACTTTTTTCATCTTCGAAGAGCATTTACAGCGTTTTTTCTTCTGACACACGCTTGATTATCGGGGCAGTAGCAGATTCAACTTTTGATAGCAAGTATTCCCAACTTACTTCTTTCTGACCTTCAACCGCATCGTAGAAATATCTTTCAGTTGCGACTTTGCTAATGCTCAGTTCTCCTGATTTCTTCCACACTTTATCATAGCACCAAATAGTATTTTCGTCACTACTACTAAAATGCTTTAGCAAAAACCTTGGCACATAATACTGGTTCGTTACATGTCCTTCCATGTGATTTTATTTTTTTGAGGGGGATTTTCTTTGAGCACTAAGATTAAAGGTCTGGCCATTCGAAAGCCTATACGACTATCACTCTGTTCAAATTTATGTCCAATGTACTTCTTTAAATTAACCTGTCTAAATTGCGAATTACGTTTATTTTCGAGTGCCCGAGTCTGATGATAGACAGAGTTTATAGGCCGTTCGATTGCCCTTTCTTTTTCTTTTTTCGTCGCTTTCGCCACTGGAAAGGCAGGTCATTGCCACTGTATTCTGGTTGCATCAACGCTTCCAGAATACTTTTTCCATTGTCACCCGTTGCTATTGAGCCTGCATCACTGCCTGTAAATTGACCTTGTTGTGTCATTATTTTTTTATCCGTTGTTACATTTTTTTGTTCTGCTGGCACCTGTTTTATTGGCTGTGGAACCTGTTTGCAGCGTTCCAATATCCCTGCGGCACTATACTGCTTGCCCAGATCACTGCCGTTCCAAACGCATTTTTTTATATGGTCTACAAAGGTGATTCCATATATACGACCTTCGTCATTCTGTCTTAAAATCGTGTCAAAACCTTTCTTGCGGAGTTCGCTGATCATGTCCTGAAGTGTTGTCTGGTGGCCATGTAGCAGAGCAAAATCAATGGCCGATTTAAGCCTGGACTTATCCGGTTGACGAAGCGCATCGTTAATTTTGAAACGGTCTTCAAGGTATTTTAAAGTAGGCTTGTTGTAGAACAAACTGGCTTTGATAGGTACGCCGATCGGCTGCTTGTTCTCATCAAGAATACGGTACACCAGCCCTTTGTTTTTGTATGTTCTGGAATCCTCGCTACCTCTTTCCGCATGGACGTTGTATAGGTTCAGCACGGCATTCAGTTCGGGCAATGAGGCATATCTATACGTACCTAAAATAGTATCCAGTACATTGGTGATCGCCCGTTTCGTTTCCGTTTTTCCATATTTTACCTTCGATGCGCTTACTGCTTTCGTCTTGAACAGTTCCTTTTTGTGGTCTTCTGCTTTAACCAGTCCATGCTTCATTTCGATCTCTTTCCGCGCCCGCTCAGACTGGTTTTTACCGATGTTGTTCATATCGATCCGGCTGCCGTCCGGCCTGATTTTTACCGTGGCGATATGTACGTGCACATGCCCTGCATCATAGTGTTGATAGACCAGGTAGGGCTGTTTTCCAAAGCCGATTTTGTCCATATATTCGCTGGCAATCTCCCTTAATTTATCGTGCGAAAGGTTTTCGCCGGGGGCAAAATTCAAGGAGATATGTACGCTGTTTGTCTTTACATCCGGGTTCTTTTCAGCTGTGCGCAGCAGCATGTTCAGCCGGTGGTGCTCGCTCATGTCTGCCAGTGCCATCGGGTAATTTTCAGCCATGATACAATCGGCCACACCATCTTTTACCTTGTTGTCGTTGTAATAAAAAGTGTGGCGGATAGAACTGCCGGTCTTTATGATTGCAACCATAATTCGGCAGTTTTAGAGATGAAAGATTTGATTTCTGCAATCTCCTTCAACATCTTTTCCTGTTCGTACTTATGAACGATCAGCCACGTACCGACCTGTTCAAAATTCCGGTAGCTGTGCAGTTTTTTTACTGCCTGGTTATAGTTGTTGGCAGTGCCGTTCAGATCGCTTTGCAGCCGTGTGAGCACTTGAATAATTTCCTCCAGCGATTCATTCCGGTAGGTTTTGACCATCGGTTCTTTCAGGATAATCTTGCGCAGGTAGCCGCTTAGTTTGCGCTCGGTAGTCTTTGAAAACAGCTTCATGACCTTGTCATGGTCTGCTTTACTGATACGGATATTGAGCACCTCCGTAAGGTTGTTGTTCTTTTCTCTCATCACAAATCATTTTCACATTTGAACAATACTATCTAAAATCAGCCGCCCCGACTTCGGAGGGAATGCGGCACCCAAAAATCGTTTGTCATACAAACGGACATCTTGCAGTTTTCGGGAGACCGGAAAATCCCCCTGCTTTTTGAAATGGCTGTGAAGATATGAAAGCGGAACAAAATATCAGCGGCATGTTCAAATTTAGAACAGGTGCTAAAAACAAGTCCTAGCCTGCGTTATGCAAGTATTCCGGCATTTTTTTTAGCGGCATCGTGAGCCTATTAGTACGCTGTATAAAAATGATATTGAGAATTAAAAGCAGACTGGAATACTTCTTATGTTTCGGCTCCGGTGCATGTGGTAATGGCTCCATGGTTCCCTTGATAGGAATGTATTTATTACTGTTTCTTTTTTTGTAAAAATAATTTCCCCAGCCCCCTGACGGTGGCTGTTTTTTTGCTGTTACTATTGTCTGTCTGTTATGCTGAATCGTGTTTTCATTTTATGCTGATTGTTTCGTAATAAAGCGGCCACGGCTGACGCTTGCCGGGCAACAAACGTGGAATAAAGCGGACTGACGAAGGAAGGAGCATTTATGCCGCGAAAGTTGTTGTCCGGCAATGAGCGGAAGCCGTAGCTTTTGGAGAAATAATCAGAATAAAATTGCTGGCGGCAATAACAACAGCATTGATAATAATGACAGGTCAAACCTGAAAAATGATGAGCAATTAACGCGAACAGAGTTTTTAAAGCAAGCTGCAAAAAGCAAGCGGTGTAACCGTGTTTATTCCACCTTTTCCATTCATCGGTGAAGCAGGCTGGAATGACTGAATGCAAAGTAAATAATGGTAACATGATTATGCTACTAAGAACGGAATTGATTATCTTGTAGCATTCATACATATTCCCGCTCAGTGTCTATGGAAAGCCTTGCACACCTCCCGCGCGTCCGATATAATGACTTTTATTTCCGCCTGATTGTCTCAGTCATTGGCGCACACTTTGTCGTCATGTTCGGCGAGAAAATCTCCCTCTTCCAGGCGATCCTGATGCCTGCTTATTATATCGCTTTGGGCGGTAGTGCTATCATCGCTTTTTTGCTTATCAATACTATATGGGCAATCACGGTCTGGCTCGACAAGCGCTACGATTGGTACGAACAGCCTTATCTGCGGAGTGCCTATCAATTATTGGTTGGTATTGTACTGACCTCGCTGCTGGCCTTTATACTGGCAGCCCTGTATTTTTATATCAGGGGACAGAATATCCTGGATACGCTCTACCTGCAATTTGATTACCCCGTCATCATATTGCTGCTCATCTTACTGAACAGTTATTATATCATCCATTATTTTGTAAAGGTCTTCCATACGAGGTATGAAAATATTGATTCACCGGAATTGGAAGCAACCAGGCCAATACAAATTCCGAACGAAGAAAGATCGGCAACCGCTTTCTCTTATACACATCCCGGCTTTCCAGTCCCAGCCGATAGTATTGGGTATATAAGTCTTGAACCCGCTGGTCTTTACCTATACACTTTTGAAGGGACACGCCGCGCACTGGAGCTGTCTGTTCACCAGGTCATGGAGTCCCTTGACCACAAAGGGTTTTATCAGGTCAACCGACAGATGATTATCAGCTTTGAAGTAATACGTCAGATCAAACCTTACACAAGGGGAAGTGTGGAAGTGATATTTGTCCAGCCACTCGACAAATCTGTAATTGTCAGCCGACGGAGGGCGAGGGATTTTAAAAAATGGTTTAACAGGGACAGGTAGTAATTCGTTGTCCACCGTTTATGCATACCCGTTCAACGGAAAAAGGGGTTATCTGAGCGGGCACTTTAGCCCGTTCACGTGATTTACTTGGTGATCTAACTGTAACTAAAGCCCGCTCACAAAAAATAAAATTCTTCATTTGGAAACTATACTTTGATACCATTAAATTTGGAAGGCATACCAATGCAATCCAGAAAGAAAAGATACATGCCTTAAATAGGGCTTCATTTACTGGTTCTGAATTATAGAATAAACTCCTAAATATTTTTTGTATTGTTAAAAATAACCTATACGTTTGCCCTCCGTTAATAAAAAGTTATGAAGGAATAAGCACCAGGGCATTTGCCGACTGGAAGGTGATCTATGGCTTTGGCGCACAGGTAGGCTATGAAAGGATTTAAGATCAGCTAACCGTACATATCTGCCAGAACAAATTGCGAATAACAATCCGCAAACTGATAACGTAATCAAAGAAGATTCGGCGGCCAGCAGCAAGCCACCTATGTTGGTATTATGAAACGTTACCGGATCAATAGCAATCGGAGCGGAATTTTCCTTGCAGGTTACATTTTTTGTCGCAGCAGGAAGGATTAAGAAGTCCGTGGATGCTACGGCTTGGATGGGAGCGGTAAATTGGATTGCGCCGTGCTTTGGCGGAGCCTCGAACTTATTTTGTGATTAAATGATATAAACTGTTTACAATGAAAAAAATAACGCTCACCCTAACAGGCCTGTTGACAATGACTATGGCGATGGGCCAGCCGGTGGAACTGCAATTAAAGCCTGAACAAATTACAGGCCCAATGACCTACCACTCACCAGAAGTGGCAAGCCTTGGAAAATTTGCCATGAGTGCCCCTAATTTGTCGAATGGGCAGGTTCAACATAATATACCGCTGTTTACTGTATCGGAAAATGGTATTCAATATCCCGTTGCATTAAACTATGGTTTTTCCGGTTTTAAACCAAGAGAAAGGCCCAATGCAGCCGGAATGGGGTGGTCTGTTTCCGAGGGTAGTATTCTGAGAATTGTCAAGGGATTGCCTGATGAGAATGCCAAAAAAAAATACGAAGAATTCGATTACAATAACCCTCTTCCCGGAGAGCCTGTCTCTGTTCAACTGGACTATGCTTTACCAAATGTTAATTATGATCTGGCAGCTAACAGGGTTTTAAACAAGATGTATGATCCACAGCCGGACGAATATATCTATAATTTCAACGGCTACTCTGGCAGGTTTATTTGGGTGGATGGCGGAGCGATCATGTATCCACATGCCGATATTAAAATCAGCCAGTACACGAATCCGGCCTTCAACGGTCCTTTCTTTAAAATTGAAACTCCCGATGGGATAGAATATCATTTCCGGGCCCTGGATGAGACCTACAATCAGCACCATTGGAATGCACAACTGGAAGGTTATACAGATGAATTCTTTCCTACCAGCTGCGGGGATATCCAGTCTACGCTGCCGTATACAGACCGTCCCATGTTCACAGCATGGAGGATCATAAAGGTTGAGAATGTAAACACGAAAGCGCAGGTGACTTTTGAGTATGACTTTTACCTGGAAGAAAAGCACTTTGAAGGAAACGATTGCAGCAGTGTCACTTTCTATACAAATGGGACTTATGATCCTGATGATGGTTTTGGTTATATGACGCCTATTATTGATCCTCATCCTGGTTATCTTACAACCAAAAATTATTATCTTAAGAAAATTACCACTGCAAACAAAACATGGCAATACAAGTATAAACCGCGAGCAGATTTTCCTGCCATTCCAGGGCTAGACTCCATAAAAATGTTCAGCAATCTTGATCTGAATCAGCCTCTTTTTGCGGTAAACTTCGATTATTATACACCCGGATCCGTCCATTTCCTGAAAAACTTGTCTATTTATGGAAATGGAGAGGAAAAAACCTACCAATTTACATATAATAGTACCAATGTAACCAGTCCTGCAGACAATGGTATAGACCACTGGGGCTATGCGAACGGCAAACAAAACCAAACATTGGTACCCCGCAGCGAATGGATTACTTTGGCCGAAAGTTCAGGTGCGTTTAGTTTAATTTCATCGTATGATCCATTTATATGGGCAGATCGTACTCCGGATTTCAACTTTGCCAAAAATGCCGCATTGAAAGAAATCACATACCCTACAGGTGGAAAAAGCACTATCACATATGAGAGTGCAGGAGGCCGGGGTATCAGGGTGAAAACTGTTTCCGATTATGATCAGTTTAGCAATACTACGAACAGCAAACATTATAGTTACTTTCCTGACAACTTAATCGAAGCTCCGATGTATTTTAATAACGAATACCGCACAATGCTTTTCAATGATTATTGCCCGTCAACAGTGGCAAATCCCAACGGGTTTTATGCCAGACGTTACATGACATTTACAGCAACATCGAATTCGACACTTGACTTTTTTGATCAGAACCAGAACTTTTATTCGAACGTTGTCGAATATTTAGGTTCTCCTTCCGGTTCTTTTGGAAAGAATGAATATAATTTCATCAAAGACTTTCTAACAGGCTCGCCGCTCCTTACGAGTCAAACCTCATTCGACAATAACAATAACATTGTTAAAAAGATAGTCAATACATATCAAAAGGTAAAATTGCGAACGATCCACTTTTGGGGGAATCCGAACCTGCTTCAGCCACCTATAACGCAAGCTTGTGCTACTGATATACATGCTGGCGGGGAGCATTGCGATGGGCACGATCCCTACTATCAATTTTCTCTGGCCCGGATCGAAGGGCTGAGCATGTCCCAGGAACAAATGGAAATAAACTGGTACAAGAAAACGCAGACCCAAGAAACCGATTATTCGGCAGGTAATGCAGGTAGTCTTGAAAATATCACCAAATGCTTTTATCAGCCGGTTATCAGTTCTTATCCAAAATACTTAATGCCAAACAAGATTGAAAAATACCTGTCTAACGGAGATATCGAAGAGTTAAGGACCTACTTTGTCAATGATCCTTATCCTGTTTCGCCGGGAGTCTCGCTTCTTGGTCCTATGCAAATGTGGCAGGAAGGAAATGCTAATTACAAACATATGACAGCCTTTCCCATGAAGATGATAAAGTCACTTAATGGTACAAAAAAGGAAGAGCTCAACTATGAGTATGTTTATAATAGTTCAACGGATGAGGTAAACCTTTTCAAAAGCACATACAATGTCGGAAACGAAGTTGCAAAAACAGCCACATTTGGCTATGCAAAAGGAGACCGTGTGAATGCTGTTGAAGAGCTAGGTATTAAGAGTGTTCTATTAAGAGACTACAATCAGCAGTTTGTAACCAGCAGGATATCAAATGCAAGTGCAACAAATGTTGCCTATATTGGATTTGAGGGCCAATACCAGAATTTAGGTGTTGCCGATGAAAACAAGGGCAATTGGGACTTTGATAAAAATCTGATTGTTACCAGTACCCCCCTATCAGGAAAAAGGGCTATTGCCCTGGCACCTGGGGGCTCCAAAATAGAGAGTCTGTATCCACTGGAGGCAGGTAAGAAATATACATTGACTTTCTGGACCTGGTCATCAGGGTGCCAGGTTAAAAATGGTACAAGTGTTTTAACGCCTGCTATTCCTATAAAGACCTTAAATGGTGGATGGCAGCTCAATTCGTATACAGTGACAGGCAACGGCTCAAAAATATCGATCTCTACGAGCCCTTCAGCCGGTTCAACAGTTTATTTTGACGAAGTGAGATTGATGCCTGAAACGGCTTCTATGGAGTCATACTCGTACGATTGGTTAGGGAATGTCACATCGAGGTGCGACAATAGAAATGTGCTTTCCTTCTACTCGTATGATTCATTTGGCAGGCTTGAGTACGTTAAAGATGAGTGGGATAACATTATTGAGAAAAGCGAATACAAACTTCAACAGCCCTAACCCTAACCTTAAAAAGCTTTTTAAAAATGCAACACCATATAAGATATTTTTTGTTTTTCATCATTGCTGGTTCATTGCCATTAGTCACCCTTGCACAACCTACACCAAATCCACAGGACAATACTCCAAGTTCTATCCCTTCTATTCCGCCGGTTGGAGCTTACCCTGGGTTGACAGACATGAGCACCAGCCTAAAGAAAAACTACATCAGGAGTATCAGGCCGGACATGAGGACATCCATTTGGCCACCCAACTCGAGCAGCGGCAGTTACAACCGGCAGGTAACCCAATACTTTGATGGATTGGGAAGGCCATTACAAACGGTGAATAAAAGGGCGCATTTTGAAGGTTATGATATCGTTCAGCAGCACGTCTATGACGAAGCTGGCCGGGAAACTTACAAATACTTGCCTTTTGCGGTACCGGAAGCTGTTTCTACCGGAAATATATGTTTTCCAGCAAAAACAAGACTGGAAGATTTCTATTCGGGGACTCCGGGCGAAGAACCTTTTTCAAAAACAGAGTTTGATAATTCTCCGTTAAACCGGATAACCAAACAAATGGCTCCTGGTCATAGCTGGGTTGGCAGCAGTAGAGGAGTAACCAATGCCTTGCTTTTTAATCAGCTTTCAGAAAATGTAAGGGTTTGGTCTGTTCCGGCAAGTGGATTGCCAACGACTGGCAGCGCTTATTCGGATGGCGATTTATATGTGTCTAAAACAACAGATGAAGACGGAAAAACAGTTATTGAGTATAAAAATAAGTCGGGACAGGTTGTATTGCATAAAACGCAGGTTTCTGAAAACCCAGGATCCTCACACACCGGATATGCCTGTACTTATTACGTGTATGACGATCTTGCGCGTCTGCGTTATGTTATTCCGCCTAAGGCCGTTGAGACAATTGAAGGTCTCAGCTGGAATCTAAGTTCTGTAACCGAGCTGTGCTACAGTTACACTTATAATACCAAGGGACTTTTGACGTCCAAAAAAATCCCGGGGAAGGGGGCGGAGACTTTTTATTACGATGCGAGAAACCGACAGATTCTTTATCAGGATGCAAAGCTTTCTGCACAAGGTAAATGGCAATTTACTATTTACGATGCGTTAAACAGGCCACTTATTACTGGTATCTTTACTACTTCATTCAATACCAGTAATTTTAATGACATTCTTTATGGGCCATCATCACCGCCATCTACAAATATTTTTTCTTTCTTTAAAAATTATAATCTCTGGCACCAGTACCCTACATCTATTGATGGTTGCGTTATTCTAAGTTATAACTACTATGATAACTACACTGACGGAGGATTAGCAAGTACTTTTGCTTATGACGTAACGCAACTCGGCACCATATATGCTTCGGTCTTTTTGGACTATCCTTCTTTGTCAAAGAATGTGCAGGGACTATTGGCGGGTAACAAAGTGAAAATATTAGACCCGGATAATCCTAACGCCGGCTGGATCACATCAGTGAATTATTACGATGAAAAAGGACGGGTTATTCAGTCACAATCGATCAATCACCTCGGTGGCGCAGAGGTAAGTTCAAATTTGTATTATGTTCATGGCATGCTGCGCAGGAATGTTCTTAGACATTTTAATCCCCTCGTTCAAGCAGTGCCAAATGCAAATGATCTGCTTGAGGAGATTAAAATAGACAGAACTTACGAAAATAAGATAGGAAACGGCGGTAGTGGGCTGACCTGGCACATATCCCAATCTATTAATAACGGGATCTATTATGATCTTGCGTTTTATCAGCATGACCATCTGGGGAGAATTACCACTAAGGAATTTCCGGCAGGAGTAGTCTTACAAGAGTATAACACCAGGGGATTCTTAAATCACATCGAATATGAAAACTTCAACCAGGCACAAACAGCACCGCACCGTTTTGAGGAGAATCTATACTATGACAACGGCTTTAAAAGTCAGTATTATAGTGGGAACATCGCTGGTATAACCTGGAGTGGGTCAGACGGCATTCCAAAATCATATGGTTACAGTTACGATAAACTAAACAGGCTTACTCATGCTGAATTCAGGCGTAATGACGGCAGTGGCTGGCAAAATACGGATTACGATTATACAGCATCAAACATTACTTATGATCCGAATGGTAATCTGCAATCCATGAATCAGATGGTGCCAGTCGCCACTCCTGGGGCGCCTGCGATGCTCATGGATGGGCTTACCTATAACTATGCGCCTAACACTAATAAGCTGATCAAGGTTACTGACAATGTACCTGCCGCAAACACAGCTGTATTCCCCGATTTCAAAGACGAAGCAAATTTTAACGAAGAGTATGCTTATGACGGGAATGGCAATATGATTACTGATAAGAATAAACATATATCTTCGATAACCTACAACTTCTTTAATAAGCCTGAAAAGATAGTAGTTGACGGTAAAGGAACTATCACTTACATATATGATGCAACGGGTAAGCGTTTACAAAAAAGAATAGATAGCACTTCAGCGAATCCCGGACCAGATGAAGTTTATGATTATATAGGTAACTTTGTCTACAAGAACAATGTTCTTCAATACATCACAAACGAGGAAGGCCGCGCAAGGCCAGTTGCAAATCAGGAAACGAACTTTAATACAAAGTTTGTTTATGACTATTTTATTAAGGATCATTTGGGCAACGTGAGAAGTACTGTAACAGCCACACCGATGAATGCTAATTACCTTGCCCGGCATGAATTGTCAGCAGCCAATATAGAACAACTGGTTTTTGACAATATTGCAAATGTAAGGGATGGTAAACCGGGCAGCACAGACCCTAATGACGGGATGGCTGCAAGGTTGAGCGGTAGTATACCAGACAAAAGAGTAGGTACGGCAATAATGCTGCGGACTATGCCCGGCGATCGTTTTAATATAAGTGTTGATGCTTATTACGAAGGTCAATTTACACAGGACGATGGAGTTGGAACAGAGAGCGTAATCAGTTCCCTTTTAAGTGCTTTAACAGGAGGGATCAATTACGACGGTGTTCCATTATCTGAACTTCCGGAGAACGTGCGAACTATTAATAGCGCTTTGACTAACCCCCAGCTTGCAGCACAGTTAGATAATTTGGTTAGCAGCAATAATAACCCTAATGCGCCTAAGGCTCATTTGAATTATTTGTTCTTCAACAACAAATTGGAATTAATTCCCGGTAAAAGCGGGGCAGTCCAGGTGCCGGTAAATCCCGGTGGGTGGCTTCCCATTAGTCCGGCGACCGGAGGGGTTTTCGGCCAAGCCCAAACTGACGAACCAGGGTATGTTATCATATATATAGACAATCAGAGTTTGGGGAAAGATGTGTGGTTTGATAATCTTACAGTTGGGCATTACACGAGTGATGTGATTGAGGAAAATCACTACTATCCATTCGGGCTCACTCTGGCAACTGCGGAAGCGCCCAATGTAACCAGAAATCCATTGAAATTTAACACAAAGGAACTTGAAAAGCGTTTCGGGCTGGAAATGTATGATTTTGGTGCGAGAATGCAAGACCCGCAATTAGGAATATGGCATGCACCTGATATGATGGCTGAGAAATTTTATCATGAATCACCTTATAATTACGCTGGTAATAATCCGGTTCGCAATATCGATATTGGCGGCTTGTTAAAAGCATCTTACAATTCAGGCGCACTCAAGGAGTATGGGGTCACTAATGCAGATATAAAAATGTTTGAAACAATAGTCAATAATGTTGGCAATTTGGTGCGAAACAACCCCCAAGCCCTTGAAGCAATAGCCAATACGACGGGGTTTTCCAAGGATAGGATACTTAGTGAGTTTCAAGCCGGGCAAGGCCCTGAAGTAAGATTGGTTCCTATGGGTGGCGGAGCGCGGGGTACCATGAGTGGAATCACCTTAGATCCATCAGTAATGACATATTTAAGAGGTCTGGATCCCGCGGACAAGGAGGCCTATAACGAACAACTACTAGGAATCGCTATGTCATTGATTCACGAGTATGGGCACTATGGAGATCAAACAACCAATGATGGTAACAATTCAGGGCAATATGAGGTTGGTGAAAGGGATAACTCAGCAGGAGGGAAAACGACCTTTAGGAAGTCCTATAAAGAAATATTCGGTGGTAATAACATTGATAAGGGCAAACAAAAGTATACATTAAGTCCCACTGGTCATAGAGGAACCGATATCGAGGTCATCGGATTCGGAGTTACAGGTGATATCGACAATAAAGGTAAAGCATCGGTTTATCCCAGAACTGAATATTCTGAAATTATCGATTCAAAAGATTTACCAACGCCACCCAAACAATTGCCCAATGAAGCAGCAGACGATAACATTCGTAAATCCTTAGGTGTAAAATAATGAACAAGAAAAAATTAAGTGCCGTAATTGGGTTGATTCTAATAAATTTTACGCTTTTTGCGCAATCTGATTGTTCTATATACCGAAAGGTGGTGGATACCATTTATCGTAGGGTCAACATTTCGTTGTACAATCCGAGTCAACAATATCCGGTTGATCCAATCACGCCGAAAATTGATACCAACTCTTTAAGTGAAAGAAATGAGACTCCTCATTTCCTGTATATTCAGAGCTTTGTAACTCAGTTACAGCAGTCAGATGTCCGCTATTGGTTTGCAGACCAAATTGGAAGTAAAGGTCTTAGAAAAATGATTTTTGTTAAATCAAAATATAAAGATCTTAGACCTTGTTCCTTCGACGCAGAAGAATACTGTTATAAGTTTGTAGATTCATTGCAAGATCGTGAGGTCTATGATAAATTAGAGTATTGCGACAAAAATAAAAAGAATCTGAAGCCACAAAGTATAACTCTCTCAAATATTCTATATTCGAAGAATAATAATTTGGCCTTACTTAGAGCAGATTTAGTGGCCGATTTTTCTGCGATCCGTAGTATGCGGTGGCTTGTTTTAATGGAACTGAGGAATGGAGAATGGCAAGTAAAAAAGATTCAAGGAAGTACTAAGTAGACGCCATGGGAGTAGTGTAGGGTTTAATATTGAGCTAAAGTTCAAGCAGCAAAAAAGGTATACCTACTTTTTTGCTGCTTTTTTGTGCCCTTAAATTTCACATTTTGTGATGTGAACATCTCCTGAATTTTTGGGTGTTAATTATTCTCAGACAACAATGAATTCCAGTGGATAATCTCTCTGAAACTCGTTTGCAGAAACTTATGGATCAGCTCACCTGATCTAAATTTGATCAGCTAAGCAGTTTCTCATCTTTCCCATTTAAATTCGCAGGAGTTCACCAGTCCTAAATTTGAAGTGGTTGCAGGTTTTTGTGTAGCCTCAATAACTTTGCATTGGTATAGATAGATTAGTCATAAAGTAAATCAGTGGGTATGCAGATAGAGATGGTTACGAGGGAAGATTTACAGAACTTCAAGGCTGAATTATTACAGGAGCTGAAACAGTTCATTTCGGCAGTATCAACAGACAAACAGAAGACATGGCTGAAAGGCCACGAGGTAAGGAAGCTGCTCAAAATATCAGCAGGTACGTTACAAAACCTGCGGGTTAACGGGCAACTCCATCCTTCCAAAATCGGTGGGAGTTTTTATTATCCTTACCCTGAGATAGAATCCTTATTGGAAAAAGGTAAAACAGATAAGGATGGAAACAGATAACAAACTTGCGCTGCGCCTGATCTCTCTTTCAGAGGATCAGCAGCTTTCTGTCCGGCACATCGGAATTTACTTTGCACTCCTGAATTTGTGGTATCGCAACAAACTGGAAAGCCCATTCAGGATTACGAGGAAAGGGGTCATGCAATTGGCAAGGATCGGTAGCATTGCCACCTATCATAAATGCATCGCTGATTTGGCAGACCGGGGTTATATTACCTATCAACCCTCTTACGATCCCTATAAAGGAAGCTGTATCTATATCTTATAAAACGGAATGAAAATAATACTGATTATAAAATGGATTTCTTATCTTTGCGTCAGCATTTGCAACAAGGGAACAAAGTGGTGAGTGATTCGGTGAGTAGGGAAAAAATTAGGTTTTAATGAATTGATTTATAGTCCGTTACATATTTAAATAAAATTACATCGGAATCACAATAGCCACTCTTAGGAGTGGCTATTTTTGTTTAAACCCGCTTGAAATCATTCAAAATAAGGGTTTTCTAAAAAAAAGCATAACAGATAGAAGCAAAGGAAAACAAGGCAAAGGGGTACTTGTAAGGGTACCGGTTTTATTTGTTTATTTTGGTACCCTCGATTGGCCCGAAGGTTTGTGTGTGTAGGGTTTTAGGTTCGAGCGATTATTCGTCCACCTAAAAAATGTGTTATGAAGGTTAATGAAAAACTCTCCATGTTACTCATACTGGAGAAATCAAAAATGTCAAAAGATGGCAAAGCGCCCATTACGGTACGATTGACCATAGACTGTAAAAGAGCAGAAATGTCCCTTGGCCACAAGGTCAGCCCTGAAATGTGGAACCAGGATGCCGGTATGGCTATTGGCAGCAGCATAGAATCCCGGCAGATCAATGGAACCATTGATCGCGTAAAAGTTAAACTCCGCCAGCAGTACGACTTTCTTGCTGCCCAACATGAATATGTTTCTGCACAAATGGTCAAAGCCGCTTACCAGAATAAAAAGAAACCTGACGATGGTAAATCCTTTTTGCAGACCATTGACTTCATGATCGAAAAAATGGAAAAGAAGGTGGAGAAGGAAAAGCTTGCCAAAGGCACACTAAGCAGGTGGCGCACTACGAGGGGTAAGATTGTTGATTTTCTAAACTTTGAATACCATGTTAAGGAGAGAGAGTTAAATAATTTTACCCAGCAGTTCGTTTCCGATCAGCTCGAAATGTCTGTTAATTCATATAGCCAGTTAGAACGAGGAATGACTCCGATCAATATTGATCGTCTACAACGCTTAGCTGACTTATATCACATGAGTTTGACAGACCTGATTGGTTTAGCTGATCAGACTTTTTTTGGTACTGTTACAAATAGTGCAGTGCACAATGTATCAGATGCAATTACAATCAACAATGGAATTTCTGAAGAAGAAAGGAAAATGTATAAGGATACTATTGCTCGGCTGGAACAGCAGAATAATAAGCTGATGAATTTAATTGATAAACTATCTGAAAAACTATAAAAGAAGTTTGCTAACCACAGATTCACATCTACTAATATTGTAACAGACATGAAGAACATTATTGAATTTTATTACCAAGGTGAGTGTATTGAGCAACGAAAATATAATGACCTATTTATAGAACCACAAATTGGAGATGTCGTTAATATACAATTTACAAATCCGTCATATAATGAGTACGGTAATTGGTGGCTTGTCCAAGAAAGAAGAATTATATTCTTCGACATGAGAACTCCTAATTTAAGGCAAACGCTAATGGTTAATATATTACCCGATAAACATAAAGGGGAGTGGAAGTCTGACCCATTTTACAATAGAGAAACTCACTAAATAAAGGTATTTGGTTTGAAAAACCCTTCGTTTACAATTAATTCAGATTAACATGAGTGAGGAAAGTAATGTCCTACAAACCACAAGTCAAGAAGAATATGAGCGAAAAAAAGCGGAATATGATTTATTAGTGAAGACTGAGAAACAGCATTACCATGGGTTAATTGAAAAGAGTAGCGACTATTTTGAGAAGCAAGTTATTTACGTCGCAGCAGGGACATTAACAGCCATGGTTTTCATTTTAGATAAATTTTTCAAAAATTCAGACATTAATTACAATCTAATATTTTACAGTTGGGCTTTTTGTGGTGGTACTATTGTAATTAATTTAGTTTCGCATTTTGCTGCTGTGCATGTTTTTAAACATATTCATAGAAAATTACCTGCTAAAACTAAGCAGGAAGAAAAAATTCTTAATCGGAAATTAAAGTTCTCTTTGTACTTTAACCTCGTGTCTTTAATTTCATATTTCATTGGAATAATTGTATTTTTTGTATTCATAAAGCAAAATATTAACTATTTGAATTTACCACAGAACATTCATAAAAAAGTTGAAATAAAGTCATCCAAAAATTAATTATCGTATACATTAAAACTTAAAAGTATCATGAGCAAAGAGAATTCAAATCCTTCGAACATTGGACCTGATTTAGGCAGCATAAGTGGTAGCACGGATACCGTGGGCATTACAGTTATACCAGTCCCCCTTCCGCCACCACCACCAAGTAATACAGCACCTACTGACTCATCAGAATAAATGGGATTATCTGTTATCTATTTCGTCTTCCATGAGGCATATCTCTCATAGAAGACGGCACTGTATTCCGCAATGCTATTTGAAATGGTTTGCAGATGGGAAGGGTGTTACCAATGTATACGATAAGATACAAGGAAGTCTTATCCTAAATCTGTAAGTAAGGTTGCATACGATGACCTTTTCTATCGCCCCCCCCAAAAAAATATTAATCCTGATCAACTCTGTGATCAGGATTTTTTCGAAAAATAGTTCTTTGCTAAAGTAATAGAAACGCAGTTCAATTCCATTTTAAATACTATTAATACCAATGCAAAAGACTGACAAAATTCAAGTGCAGTTTTGACCGAATATGCTTTTTGCAGCTTTGATTGCTCTTCAATATTTAAGACTACCAAAGATTAGAAAAAAGTATTCTGGTTTCTACCGTAAATTGGACGAAAAACGTCTGGAAATAATTAAGGCGATTTTCAAACAAGAATATCCAGAAAGCAGAACTTTCATAGGCTCAATAAAAATTTCACGAAATGAAGGTGGGGAGCCAATGGAACAGGCGTATTAACTTGCGGTACTTTGTTATTTTGAAACTTTCTGATTGCTATATTTATCCTTTTGATTCTTTAGTGAAAGCAACCATTCTTGATACATCTTATCAGGCATTTCACGATATCCCATATCGTACAGGTGAACATATAATCCCTCCATATCATTGTACGTAATCTTAGCCTCACTATTGCCTTCTTTGGTCTGTTGCTGATATATATGTTTCAATGTTTCAGCTTTCAATAAAAGGGCTTGTACATTCGTTGAATGATATTTTAATACAAGATCACAGCATTGCAGAATAAAACCATCATAATAATTCTTAGTTTCTTTCTCATATGCCTTAGCCAGATCAAGTACACACAATGCTATTGACTGTTGATTACCTAAAGTATCGCAGTATAAACCAGTCTGTATAGCTCTCAACGGAATGTAGCCAGTGGTAGTAAGCCATGCATCAATTGGGAAATCACCGCTGGTAAGTTCAGTATTAAACCAACCATCCCTTACGCTACGATTCTTTATATACATATGGTTTGGAGCTAAGGCAAGCCAGCACTTTGCACCTATTTCATCAGCTATGATCTTATATAGATATGGAAGGGAATGACAATTACCCTTGTGTGTAGCCAATAAGGTAGTAACAAATGTATTTGTCCAATCTTGCTTGCCGTTGTAATCATCAAAGTTGTAGACAAATGGTGAAAAGGTAATAAGTTTTTCCGCTGTTTGAATTCTAATAGTATCCTTTATCACTTGAAACACTGCACGATTCAAAACCATTTGATCAGCATCAGAAGCATCATAATTATCAATATGATTATTCTTTGCCCAATTAACTGCTAAGTCACTTAAAAGATCATAAGCTTTATTTAAATCGTTGTAGTCTACTTCATTCTTTAAGTAAGTATTCTCAACAATAAATACAGCCTTTTTAAATGATTTTTGTTGGTTGGATTCAATCAGAGACTTAAGGGTATCAAAGGCATTTGAATAAGCTTCGCTTCCTTTTCCCCAAGAACAATAAGTACAAAGTGTAGTAAGCAGAAGTATAATTACTCTTTTCATATTTATTTAGTGTGGGTAGAAACAATCTCCATCAGGTGAAATTCCAACAATTTCATAAAGTACGTTGTCTACATCAACATATCGCTCATAATATCCATTATAAAGATACTTGGTATCCTTCTTAACTTCAATAAACTTTGCGCTGTTCTCCCTATCATTAAAGACGGCATTTATTTTATAATAGCTATTTGTTCCTTCGGGAATGTCATTTTTATTTATCTTTTTTATACTAATAGTATAACTATTTCCCTCTTTTAATAGGCAATTATAGTAAATGCCTTTATTGATAATTTTAGGATTAGCAGTATCAAAAGGGACTTTCACGTTTGCGAACAAAGTATCCTTCTTATTCAAAAAGAGAAAGGTATTATTTATGAAACTTGTGTTCTGTGTCGCACTTGCTTTCCTTCCTATATATTGAAGTGTCAACTGTTGCTGAGCATTGCAACAAAAAGAAGAAGTTAATATTACTAATCCTATAAGATATAAAGATGTTCTCATGGTACCTTTTTTACAGATTTTAATTCGCCTGTGTTTTCTGTGGTTATTGTTTTGGATGGAATTTTAACGCCACCAAGTTCATAAAAGCCATCTACTTCTTTTGAGGTAGCACCTTGCTGAAGTTCGTATTTATTGGAGGAATTATATTCAAATTCTACGGTTTGAAATCCATTTGTAGCCCCGCCTATAGGACGGTCTTTTCTTCCTGTGATCGAAGCATCGCCAACCAGTTCACCATATATTTTCCCTTCAACTCCTAAGCTGGCTTTATGTGCAACATCGAAATTACCAGTTTCTTGTACCTCATTTAGAAAATGACCTATAGCGGCACCCTGTAGGGCTGTGCTTGCTTTTCCCATTGTTGCCAAATCAGATACATCTATTTTTTTTCCTTCATAGCTATCTATGAAAACTCCTTTATCATCCTTGCTACCACCGACTAAAGATAAGGAATATACAGATTTGGAACCGATGCCTTTGTCTATTACTCCTGCCAAGCTTGCAGACTTTGCACCCTTAAAACTTGGATCAGCACCTACTAATGTAAGTGTATTATTCGCTCCTATCGAATAATTATTACCAGTAGAAGCGTGAAGCATTTGGACATATGCTGTCTGTGCTTTCTTATCACCAGGTAATTGTATTTCCCTTCCATCAGGATCAACAAAACGTATTGGATTATTCGCACAGAAGACATAAGGACTCATACTTGGATACTTAGCAGCAAGCGGATCAATACTGTACCAACGGCTGGCTGTACTGTTATCTGATAATTCAGCATTAACACTATCAGAATCCAACAGCCTTACGATCTTCTTTGTACGTCTATCTATAACAACAGTACCCACCCGTTGTAATACATCATCATCATATGTTTCAGTATATCTACCGTTGCTAAGGGTATGAACTTCTGCCTTTTTTCCTATTGATGCAAAGGGATTAGACTTTTGCGCCTGTGCAATGCAGGGAAGCAAAACTAAAGAAGTAATGATTGGAATTGTAAGCTTCATATCAATTCATTTTATTTTTTAGGGTTTATAGTTACTTTACTTTTCTTCATTAAATATTGTAGGTGCTGTTGTAACATTTTCTGATCCTGCTTTTCCATTTCTTCATTCACAGTCTGTAGCCAAGCGGCATATGCGTCTGCTGGCATCTTCTGATATCCTAATCCATCTATGATATCATACGTCTGCAACATCTTTCGTTGCATTGCCTTTGCAATAGCATTCTGTTCAAACTGTTCTTTTGTTTTAATCTGCTGGTATCCTATTGCCTTACGGGTCTTAGCAGCCCAAAAATTAGATAACATTATATTACCCTGTATTCCATTAGGATCAAGGGGCATAGCATATTTTAAAGCCGTTTCTACGAACCCGTCATAACCATAATCATAGATGTAACCCATTGCCAAATCATACATACACATTGCCAGTAATTGCTTTTGTGATAATGTATCCAAATATATCTTGTTCTTAATGGCGGCTGTAGTAATGTAACCTGACTGCACCATCCAGTTATCACTTACTATTGATCCATTGGTTGTCTCATAGTTGTACATGCTACCATCACCATCATCAAACCTGATAAAGCTATGTTCCGGTGCAAGTGATAAATAAGCTTGTGCATCTAATTGTTCAGCTATAGCCAGATACATCAGGGGCATTGAATGACATTGCCCTTTACCCGTTGCGATCAGCTTACTAACAAACATTTGGGTGTGGCTACTATCACCCATGTAATCATGGAAATCATATTCCAGCTTTGGGGCATTAATCACCTTACCAGTAATTGGCAACGTGTACTTGTTTGCTTGTTCAAATTGCTTTTGGATAGCGTAGTTCTTAGCTAGATTATTATTGGGGTCAAGCTGATCACGCTTCATTATTTGCTTAGCCAGTTCAGCGCGGGATTTAATAGCTGAATAGAATTGATCCTTACTAAGCTTATCATTGAAGTAAGCATTTTCAACAGTGTAGATAGCATCCGTTAATGTAAACTTACGGCTACCATTACTCATATCTGCAAGGATAACCAAAGCATCCCAAAATGATTTAGTAGCTTGATAGGTACTTTGATCTAATACAGGGGGATTACCAAATACGGTGTCAAGATCAGAATCCTTTACTGTACGCCTTGCAGGTAATCTATCTATGTTTTCAAGTGCATCAATCATTGCTTCTTTTCTATCATGTTCAGTCCTACGTTTGTCTGCATCAGTTGGGCGTATTGGATCAGGCTGTTGCCTTTGTTGTATCTTATTTATATCGCTGGCTGTAGCTCCCATTGTAACGGTGGGCTGCGTATTGCCGTATTGAGGTATAGAAGCTGGTTGTGGGGCTTGTGGTATTTGAGGCATTAAATTACCCATTGGATTCTGACAATAAGAATACAATGGGGCAATACAGCAAAATAACAACAATGTCATTTTTTGCATAGATAAGGGTTTGGCGCGACTAAGGTATAAAAATACATTAATATATTACAAAACATAAAAGGGCTTCTCGATAATGGAAAGTTCTTCTGTCAAATTTCATTTTGGCATTTAGAGAATTTAAATGTTGTTTTGTCTTAAATAAAAATCTTAAAATAAACCCAATTAAAATGAAAGAATACCATTTATCTTACGATGTAACCGATGCAGACTTATATGAACCCACCAAAGTAAAAGAACATATTGTTGCCCACCTATATGCAAAAGATGTTTTAGGAATTGAAAGCCCCGTGGGAAGTACTCTTGTATTTAAAGATACATCTACAAGAGACGTTGATGACTGGATAACTATCCTTCAAACTGAATTGAATACCGATTTAAGAAACATAATCTATTTTGACATCTCGTCCACTGAAATAATTGGCGCTACGATACAATCAACCTCCTACACGGAAAAAGATGCATTAGGTAAGAAATCTACTAAATTCGAAGAATTTCAATCTCTTCTTAAACGCGTAAGGGATAATTTACCAGAAAAATTACACACTAATTATCCCAATCGGTAGCTTTATTTGATACATGATTATATCGGTCTTCCAGACGCTTGCAAGCATTATACATAGGCAGTAACCAATATAGTCTTTTATAATATACCAATCTAAACATGAGGCAACTTAATCTAACAAAAATCATTCTATATATATAAAAAATAAGAATGTTCCTTTTGAGAGTTGGAAGCCAAATTAATCCGATTTTAATAATGTAATTTGAAACCCAGTTATTAGCGTATAGACATAGAGACACGTTATAAATATGCAAATTGATGCGCGAGATAGGCTGAACGACAACTATTATAAATGGATGTCTTATTACTACTTAGCCAATACAGCCGTTAAGAAAAAAGGAGCTAAATAGCTCCTTTTCCTTTTAGATGTGAATCATTGTGAATTTCCTTATATTGTAATTCAAATTTTGTTAAATGGATCGTAGTTATATAAATTTAGTGAGTGAAGAAATCAGCAAATATATACCCGGAAGTGAGATTAATAAATATTTTAGTGAATATGCTTTGCATTTTAATAAAGTAATTCAGTATGAACAAAAGCCATTAGGCAAGGCTCCGTCAATAATGTTTTTTTTAGATCATTTCAGTACTGCTCAAAAATTCTATGTCATAAATGATTTATTGGATAAGCCTAAATTAGCATATAAGAACGGTATAAAAGAACTACATGCAAGATTGTTGAAAGATTATAAAGAATATGATGCAAACGAAGTAGAAGGTGAAGAACTCAACGAAAAATTAATTAATCAAACAAGGCATTGGTTAGACAGTTATCCAGCCGTCTTAAAAGTATATAACAGTGCAATTGAAAAATATGAACTTCATTCGTTTCAAAGAAACATTTTAGATGATTTGAGATTAGCGTTAGAGCAACTTCTTAAATTAATGTTTAATAATAATGCTCCTTTAGAAAAGCAGGTTAATAATGTAGGGATGTATTTAGAAGAAAAGGGTGGTAGCAAAGAGTATAGAGTCATGTTTACTACCTTAATCAGTCATTACACCAATTATCAAAACAACAATGTTAAGCACGATAACAACGTTAATGATAATGAAGTAGAATTCATGATTGAGATGACTTCCGTATTTATGAAAAATTTGATCAGCTTAAAATGATATGGATAAAGAATAAACCTTTGCAAAAAAACAATACTTTCATTGTCACCAGTGACCAAGTAAGGAAATGGATTTATTTGTTGTAATATTCAAGGATTCTAAGATTGTCACTAGTGACGTTATATGACTTTATATCAAAACCTAATATAGCTTGCTCGAAGTGATACATTGGTATCTGAGTGTCTACTTCTAAATAGAAAATCGCTTTTATAAGCTGGATGCTTTTCGTTCCCTAAGCCCAAATAGATTGTTAGGCTCAATTTTGTTTGTATCGGTTAGTGTATCGGCCCCCTTCGTTCGCGCAAGTATAATAAACCGATAAAATAAAAATTGGCGCAAGAATGCAGTGTAGCCAATGTGTTGCTGCGTTCTTGTGCCTTTTTATTTTGGACGCTAGGATAAGCAAACCGCACAAGTACCCTGCCGCACGAAGGCCATCGCGGCATACTTGCGCGAATGGGGGCCAACAACTGACAATACAAATGTAGCGCCCAGAATTACACCTCAACAAGTCCCAGAGAAACCACTTTACCCCCCAGCAACTGATGTAAATGACAGACCTTATGGAATTATGTAGTTCGATTAAAAAAAAGGTAAATTTGATATCTTTTCAAACATTAACTTTTCTGAAAATTTTGTTATAATGATCGATAAATTGATAGAGGCAAATAAAAAAATGGCAAAGGCACTTTTAGAAGAGTTTGCCGAATTTTATCCGTTTGCATATAGTCTAAATTCACTTGCGGAAGTTAGGAACATTGCCACTATGATAGACTCTGAAACACCCTCTCCGCTCGAAGTTGTTAAAGAACTTGAAGAGGTTTTGGCTATTGCTATTAAAGAATATGACATTTGGGCTGTCTCTATTTGTTTGGATGTTAGAATTGTGCCTGAAGGTGAAAGCGAAAAATCAGATGCTTTGGATATTAGAATAAATATGGCAAATGCAGATCCTTTAGAGGTTTTTGTACCGTATATGTTAAATAACGGTGAGGTTACATTTAGCGACGAAGAAGTACATTCAGGAGCAAAATTTGTCGAGTTTGTATGAAGAAACCTAAAGACGTTAGAATAAATCACCACCTGGTCGTAGCGTCGCGCTACGACCACTTTATGTAGGATTTTCAGAGCTATAGATATCCTTCAAACTCTACTATGGTAATTAAAAGGTGGGGCGCATCTCCTAAGATTTCTGAAATATGGTTTAATAACCTAATGAGGTACTACGATAATTTATCGGAAGAAGATCAAAATCAAAACAAGAATCTTTTTGAAAATGCCAAAAACGGAAACCAATAAAATTCATTATGAAAATCAAACTAATATCTTGCTTCGTAATATGCCTACTCACATCTTTTCAAGTAAAGGATAAGCATAACCTAACCACATTGAAAATTTATACAGACACACTCACTCTTAATAGTGGAATACAACTAATTAATGGTTGTTTAACTATAAAAAACTGGAGTGGTTCTGAATTAAGATTGCCGAAAGAACTTGGGGCAGGATATAAAGGAGATCTAACTAATGAATACTATTTTGAAATACTAGATGAGAATAAACAGAATATTGAGGATTTTGAAAAGATCCATTATGTCGAAGGAATAAATCCTGGGCCTTACTTTATTTTAGCTCCCGGCAAGAACCACATATACCGTTTTAAAAATTCATTTTATCAATTTAGTAAACCTGGTAAATACTACATTAGAGTAGTATTTGCCAACGAACAGTCGGTATTGGAAGCCAGTAATTATGATTCTATAACAGTCAAGTAGCCAATTTTGTCATTTGAGTGTAGATAATATTACATTAACGCCGTGCTTTTTTCTGAGTACAAAAAGGAATATACAGTTACTAACACTATTTGGTTTAATAAGAAGTAACTAATGATCAAACAACTTATTTATTTTGGAATTCTATTTTTTGTTCCCATTGTCACGTTCGGGCAACAAGTAGATTGTCATGTGGCTAAATCGGGGAAATTTATTTACCATCCGCAAAAATCGAAGCAAAGGTTTTTAATAATTCGTAATGACTCTATACAAAAAGAAGTTAATCTTGATACGCGTGATACGTCCCTTTGGCAAGTAAATTGGGAGCAATGTGTATTAAAACTTAAGTTTTTACGAAATACAAAGCCAATGTCTAATGAGGAACTACAGTTTTATAAAACCCATACGGCCACAATAACAATACTATATACTACAAAAGACTATTATGTTTTTCAAGCAGGAGTTACTGAGCAAAAAAGGTCAAAAAGTACAACTGATACAATGTGGGTTAAGCGGTAATAATATTATCATCTAATCTTTAACACAACAGAATTAGCCATCCAATCGTGGATGGCTCTTCTCTTCGAATTTGTCAACATGGAGAGAAGCTCAAGAACGACCCATATAAATGATATGGCTGATGCAAAATTATTGTAGGTATCAAATGTGTTAGTTAGACCATTTCCTGTATAAATGAAAAGACGAATGAATAAGAAAACTAGAGTTGCAATAGAAGCAATAATCCAAGGTAACTCTCTTAAAGTAGCTCTTTTGTATCCAATTAGATCATTGCCTATATTTTCAGAAGCTCCTATGCCTAACGTCATTCAGTCAAAAGGAGGCGCACCTACAACCGATCCCATATATCAACGCTATGATTATAATATTGCTACAGAGACTTTCATTTTTAATAATAATAAAAACAACGGCGTAACCCCTACGCATACTAATGGTAAAAAAATTGATGATCCAGGTTCTGTCCCCGATTTAGATCCAACTTTAGTAAAAGCTACTATTATGCAAGAAAGCGTAATGGGCACCTTTGATCCAAAGCCTAATGATTTGAATGATTCAAAGTCAGATATTATGCAGGCAAATGTTTACTTTAGTAGCAAATCGAAGGATTGGGGACCACATAAGACTCAATTCGGACTTACAAAAGGTGGGGGAGCTACACCATTACAGAGTATCAAAGCGGGAATTGGATTAATGTATCAAAAAGGATTAAAAACGACCAATGGTAAGACAATTTGGGTAGGCGGGAATACATGGGAGGAAGCCAGCAAGAATTACAATGGTGGTGGTGCAGATAATTATGGAAATGTTATTAAAATGAAAGATGCCTCAATTAAACCTTCACCTTCAAATTATAAATAGCAATGAAACACACATTCTTTGTAATGGCATTTTTGTTGACTACATTCAGTTGTAAGTCAAATACTGAGAACACATTGTCAACAACTGATCACGTAGAAGTAAAAGATATTGCAACAGATTCAATAATTGTTATTGATGGGTATAAACTTCAACCATTATTTCCTAAATGCGTTGGAATTAATGATAGCCTTAAGGAAGACAATGAATTTTTGAATTCAAATATTGAATATTTTTCGTTCGATACATTAAAAAATGAGGAATTTAAAAGTCGCGACTTTTATAAAAAGATACTCACTGAAACAAAATTCATAGAGTTTATGCCAAATGAATTTTCTAAAGGAAATTCTACCTTCAATCTTGAACATTTGCAAGTAAAAAACTACGGTGATTGCTATATTGGGAAATTTCACTTTCCAACTGCACCTAACGCAGCGCAACTAAGATCAACCGTAATCATTAATGTAGCAAAGAAGGAAATATCTATTTGGAATTTCGATGATTTAAAAGTTAGTAACAGCGGGCTTAATTGTGATTTTAGAGTAAAAGGAAATCATACAATTTATAAAATGGTTTATTCGGAAAAGTGTAAGACTTTTATTCCTGAAAATTAATCCATAAGCATAAGCAGCAGGTTCTGCATGGTGATTGAGGACTTTGCCTATGTCTGTGACAAAGACCCACCTGGTCGTAGCGTCGCGCTAGGACCACTTTATGTGGGATTTTCACAGCTATAGATATCCTTCAAATTATACTATGACAATTAAAAAGGTGGGGTACACTTGTCTATTGAACAGTAACCATATTTTAGTGGTAGCGAAACGCTATGACTAGGTGGGACTTGTGCAGGCGTACTACCCATTCTGCAATAATGCAACAGCTTCTAATACTTTAACTGAAAAGCAATGAATATTCAATCTATAAAAGACTCAAACTGGTTAAGACTAACACCATTTCTGGTCGTTTCAGTTATTTTAATTAGCACTTGGGTTACATTTTCACTAGGATATTACAACGCGGTCGCAAAGCATTATATAGCTCTTGCCATTCTTGCTGTTAATCTATTTGTCTATGTATTCAAGTTTAAATGGGGCGTAGTGTTAACTGGAATTATGCTGTTTTTGGCTGCTTTCAATGTGATATCTTTCTTTTATTATGTTTCTTCAGGTTGGTTTAATATTGGCAGTTTCCAATTTCCCCCAGTAAATGGATACTCATTTTTGATCCTCATCTATTATTTGATCATAAATTTCAACTTCCTGAAAGAGAATATATTTACAAACAGAAACGCTAATGAGTAAATAATAGAAAAATGAAGTGCTTTTCTTGAATCTCGTTCAAACCAATTTATTAACCGTAATCTATGAAACTTTCCCTTTCGTTTATTTCACTATTTCTGATGACTAACGCATTTAGTCAGACGTCAAACCTCAACACTGATCTCACAAAAGCAAAACAAAGAAATCTTATTTTTAGTATCCTTAAGGAGCAACAAAGCCAGGCTGTTGAAAAACCAACAGGAATCAATCAGCGTGTTATAGCACAGACAACGAAAGGTGCAACGTATAGCGATTCAGCTAGCTTCGTCTACTCTGGCACTAGAGGATCGAAGTTCAATTACAATAATTTGGGTTATAACAGAATTTTTGAAGCAACATACGAGCCCGGGATTCTTTACCCACGAACCGTGAATCCATTTGACATGCTGGCTGATACTATAAATTATTATAGTTCAGATACCTTGTTATATAAGGACTATGCAGTATACCGCCCTGATAACAAGTGTAGCCTGATTATTACTGAGTATGAAGAGGATTATCCATTTAATCGAAGTAAATCAGTGTACACCTATAATAACAGTGGGTTTACTGATGCCAACTATTATTCTCAATATAATGATCCAGGCCCTTTTGATACAACGTTTTTGGAAAGGCACTCCTACTTGAGCGGTAAGCTGACTACCGATAGCATATGGCAAAAAGAAAATGGTATATGGGGCCTTGCCGGAGTTGATAAATATTATTACAGCCCTACCGGCAAGGTAATTCTGGATTCTGCTTTTTATGCATCTGGCCCCGGACTTCAATTGGGAACTATCGGGAACTTTACTTACTATACTAATGGTAACTTAGCCACACTTACATCCACTAGCTTCTCCGGAAGCACAGTTAGCGAAATTTTAAAGGATTCTTTGGGGTATACAGACGGAATTGAATATGTGACCTACTGGCAAACAAAATGGGATAATTTTTCAGGGAATAGTTCCAGACTGCAGGAAGTTATAAAATACCCCGGAGTGAGCGGGTCGCCTGATTCTACTACATTCCATATAAATGCTAATGGTTCAGAGTCAGAACTGACTTACTATTATCAATATAATGATTTTAACAACCCCGAAGAAATTACACGCTTCGAAGATGGAAATAGTTCTGGTACACCTGATGAGATTAATCACTTTTATTATGAGACCTATAACGATGGACTAACTATTGATGAATTTAAAAACAGTATTGATGTAAACGTTTATCCTAATCCTTTCAATGATCAAATTGATGTGGAATGCAAAAGCTTGCTTAGTGAAAATTGTACGTTTAGGTTAGTCAATGTAGTTGGTATCGATATTTTCTCTGTCCATACCGCTATCAGGGATGGGAAAGTCAACCTTTCTTTTCCGCAATTACCTAGCGGTATGTACACACTTATGATACAAAGTCCTGATGGCCATTTATTGAATAAGAAAATGATAAAGAGGTAGAATATTTGATCGTTGCTTCGTATCGAATTTTATATCCAACAAAATTAAAGTCATCTGCATCTATATAACTTGTTTGCGCCATACTAACAAAAGACAAAGTGAATATTTATAAAAGTTTCAACGGTGACATTGATGGATGGATTCGCATAGGCACTCCCGAGCAAAGGGCGGGGATGAGGGATAAAGATTGGTTATTAATAGATGGCTTCCTCCAGGATATCCGGCTTGTCAAGAAGGGGTTGGCGTCAGACGTTTATATGAAATCCATTGACGAAAGGTTGCAGGAAATTTGCGATAGTGAAGAGACGATTAAGGACCTCAAGGTAGGTGCATATTCACAAAATAATCACCAATTTACTACCTACTTTCTACAGGAAATTTGTAGATTTGCTTTAGTTCTTACCTAAAATACTACAGACAGAAACAAACTAAAAGGGTATTTCTAAGGGTACCAATTGAAAATCTTAGTTCTATCTAACTCTATATCAGTGACTTTAAAAATGATTTCGAGTCCCAGCGGAATCACAAGAAAAAGCACTTTTTAAGTGCCTTTTTGCGTTTAAACGAGGATTTCAATTGCTTAGGAACAAAAACGGGATCCCCAAATAACGCAGAATAATGGCGGCCTAAACAGGATCCCTGCAGGATCACTTACACAGGCCGCCAAACCATACAAAAATGGCCGTTTTGATTAGTTAATTCAAGCTGATTCAGCACTAATCTTATCTCCTTTTTAGTCCAACACGTAGCCTTACATGGCCTTACGCTCTTCCATGCAGTTTAGAATTGTGTGAGATTCGCTACACCTCAACCCTGTTTAATGATTACATAATATCCAAAATTTGCTGATCCGTTTCGAAAACTAACAATTCAACTAATAGATAACTCATTTCGACGCGAAGTAACTCGAAGTATTCAGGGGGTGTGCAGCAGCATATGACCATCCTTTATTACCTCAAAAGGGGGGATTTCCTTTTCTTTCTTGCAGCCTACGTTGGGTAATAATTATCCTGACGTTGAATCGCCAATTTTCTTTTTTGGATAAAGGGGGTGAGATAGATCACGTAACTTTTATTTCCTAGGATAAGAAGGAATGATAGAGAATTTATAACTTCGTTTCTGCCAATAACCCAAAAGATGAAAAGAATATTGATTGCTGATGATCATTCCATAGTTCGTTATGGGTTAAATATATTACTTGGCAAGCATTATAAGGACTACACTGTCGATGAAGCCTGGGATGCTGAGACTGTAATGAAACAGATGAAAAAAAATGAGTATGAACTCGTGCTCTTGGATCTGATTATGCCTGACAGCGATCCGAACACATTATTGCATTGGATAAGGAATTTCTACCCAAAAAGCAAAGTACTTATTTTATCTACGAGTGATGAAGCACTCTTTGGCATGCGATCTATACAACTGGGCGCTGCAGGTTTCCTCAGAAAGGATGCACCTTCGAAAGAAATGATCAATGCGCTGGAAACGGTTATGAGCGGCAAAAAATATGTGAGTAAAGAACTGGCTGAAACGATCCTGGAGAATACCTTGAACGGAAAGCCGGCAAACCCCTTTGAAAGCCTTACACCCAGGGAATTTCAGGTAGCGATGTATCTGGCCCAAGGCTACTCTTTGAAGCAGATTGGAGAAATGTTGCAAATTCAATACACAACGGCCAATACCTTTAAGCTACGTATTTTTGAGAAACTTGACATTGAAAATCAAAGAGATCTAATGCAGCTAGCCTCGGTCTACAGTTTCGGCCGGAAGTGAGCCGGGTTGCCTGCTGCTATTATGTACCTGTATTCCGTGGATAGTTACTGTAGTGCCCCTGCCCTTTTCACTGTCAATATGCAAGGCCAGGTCCAACCGTGCCGCAAAGTCAATAATAAGCTGATAGCCTAATTGGCTACCGGGCTTTATAGCTGTTGGCTCCTGGAATTGCTGGATCCGACGCCGGATATTGTTCAATTCTAACAAGGACATCCCATTTCCGGTATCTGAGATACAAAGCTGCAACCCTGTATCATTGTTTTTTTGCCAGCTTATACGGATATGCCCATCCCGGGTATGTTTATTGGCATTGTCAATCAGGTTGCGCAGTATGGCTTTTAATAATTCGGGGTTGGTATAAAGCTCTTGATTTTCGTTAATAGATAGCTCCAGGCTGTTGTTATGGGCTTGTAGCGTTTCCTCAAAAAAAAGCCTTAATTCTTCCAGGAGGTCGGATATCGGGAAGTTTCTTTTACGAAGGTTATATTGCTCGTCCTGTAGTCTTGCCCAAAGACTAAATTCTTCTACGAAAGCGTGTAATTTGCGGGTGGTATCATGGATCTCTTCAGCTGCTGAACTAATTTTATCCTGTTCTCCGTTTGCCACCGAATGACGAACGTCCTGGGCCAGGATACCAAGGAAATGCAGCGGGGAGCGTAAGTCATGGCCTACCATCAATAATAATTTTTCTTTCAGTTTGTTGGCATTTTTCAGATGGATTGTCCGTTGAGCCACTTCTACTTCCAATTGCCGGTTCCGTTTCAACAGATAAGTATAACGGATTTTGATAGTCAAAAAGAGCATGAATGCAACTAGCGCCAATATTAATGAACGAAAATACCAGGTCTGGTAATAGAAGGGCGAAACTGTAAATGGCAGCGCAGTAGTAATGATATTATTGCTGCCAAAGCCGGCCCGCTTACGGAACTGCAAACTATATTTACCATAAGGAAGATTGTTCAGCGTAACTACATTGTCATTTTTTACAGGGTACCAGTTCTGGTCCAATCCTTTTACATTGTATTCGATCTGTTGATTAGCAGGATTACCGTAGAATGGGGATGCCACTTCAATTTCCAGGCGTTTGAAGGAAGGATCTAAGGTTTGCGTTTTGCTTAAGTCCTGCTTTTTACCATCGACCAATAACTTATCTATAAATATTTTTGCTGTAGGCAGTAGCTCACGGATACTATCAGGATAAAATTGAACCAATCCATCAAGGGAAGGAAATGAAAACTTACCATTGCCCAATACAATGGCTGATGGCGTACAACTTCCGTTAAATTCGTTGGTATTAAAACCGGCGTCCTTACTGAAGTATTGATAGTAAACCGTAGTTGTTTTGCGATCTATAAAATTTTCAAGATCTTCCTTTTTGCAACGGAACAATCCATTGTTAGTACTCATCCACATGAATCCATTTTTATCTTCCATAAATGCATGTACATTACTCAGATTATTCTTTACATCCAACGGAAGTTGATAGACCTTGTTTTGTTTCAAAGCAAAGAAACCATTGCCTGTAGCGCCGATCCACAATACTTTATCAGGATCGAGGTATAAGGTTTCAACGGTAATTTGTTCAAGGCTTTTGTAATGTTGTTCCTTACCGGTACGCACATTCAGTTTCGCGAAAGTATGGGTACCTCCTATCCAGAATTCATCATTGTTTTCGGGTAAAAAAGTTGTAATAAGCCGTCCTGACCTGAGTTTAGGCAGCCACTTTATAGAATCTCCGCTAATCTTGCCCATGCAATTTCCCTTGAATTGCGATATCCATATAGTGCCATCCGGTGTTTCACGAAAACAATTTGCTTTCCATCCTCTATATCTTTTTACAATTTTCAGATGTTCATCCAGCTCAGTAATGTGAAATGATTCCCCTTTGCGAATCGTTTCACCATTCATCCAATAATGACCCCGGCTATCGCGTAACAAGCCTCGGAGAAGGGTTATAATATCAAAAGGGTAATTGAACTTTGAGGAAGAAGGATAGATTAAGCCCCTGGTAGTGAGTACACCTGAGTCCTGATAAACAGCCTGCGGATAAAAGTTACCGTATCCATTGGTATGGCGCAAAGCTTTGAATTGCTTTTTTCGATAAAGGTAAAGTCCATGTGTCAGGGAGCCCAGTACATGAAGGTTAAGCGATGGATAGTTGCGATAAGTGAAGATACCGGGAGCATCGGTTTCCAACACCAAGTCAGCCGTCAGTTCCTGCTCACCCGACTCATGGAGCTGGTAAATACCTTTACCTATTAACAAGTACAATGCTTCCTCTTGCTGAAAAAAACAATAATTGTAAGGATAAGGATTTGCTGCCTTAAGAATTTGGTCAATGCCTTTTAGCGACACCTTTTTTATGATACCATTTCTATCGACACTTTTAATTTTAAACTGTTTGTTCAGGTAATAAAGTTTTTCATTCAACTTACCTGTAGCGTTTAATATATTGAAGTTACCATCGGGGAAATAACGTGTCCATATTTTTTTTTTGCCGGATATATAAAAAACTTGATCTGCACTTGCTACAAAACCTTCGTCTTTGCCCTTTATTTTACCAAAATTCAATTTAACAATAGGATCGTAAGCGTCTGGCCCCTTAACTATAGTTGCTTTTGCATCTGTATAAGACTCTGAGCAGATTAACTTTTGCTGTTTATTAAAAGAAAAATAATTCCTATCCTCATCAAAAAAAAAGATAAGGCTGTCCTTGGTCAATCCCATAAAACCCACACGGTTGGATTTTATCAGGGGAAAATGATTCCTGTCGTATAGCTTAAACTGCTGGCCATCAAAACGTAGTATCCCCGATTCAGTCGCCATCCATAGAAAGCCATTTTTATCCATTTCTATGCCCTTAATACTATTTTGCGGCAGGCCATTCTCATTGGTATAGTGTGTTACACTGAAATCCGTTGCCTTTTGCGCAGACGCGTCTACCACAACAAGTAACAAGAATAAAAAAAGCTGGAACAAGTGCTGTTTCATATAGGTTTTGTCTAGCAATTAAGATGGTGTGCTTGTATTCCAGATGATAGCGCGAGGGCAAAATACGACATTCTTGTACAAGAATAACTACAAAGTGATACAACTAATCTTCCAATAAAGATCGCAGATTAAGGAACACATATTTCCGTGTAGAATTATCCCCTGCTCTAAAGCAGTATCCCACCTTTGTTGGGCCAATATCGGCTGAACCAAACTATTATATTTTATGAAAAAGTACTACGCTCTGCTAACAGGTACCATGTTCCTGGCAGTTTTACAAACAAAAGCACAAACCAAAATCGGTGGTTCGGGCGCGCCTGACGGCAGCGCCATGCTTGAAGTTACAAGCGGACCATCCAGTAACAAAGGCTTGTTGCTTCCACGCATGACCACTGCTCAACGTGATGCGATCACCAGTCCGGCCAAGGCTCTCATGATTTACAACACGACTACCAATCAGGCAGAAATAAACAACGGCACTCCGGTATTGCCTGTGTGGGCTGCAACTACAACAATAGGTACTGCATGGACAACCACCGGCAACACGGGTACCAACCCAGCCACCAATTTCATAGGCACTACCGACAACCAGGATTTTACCATCCGTGCTAACAACATAGAGCAGGCTCGTGTAACGGCAGCCGGGAGTGTAGGTATTGGTACCAATACGCCTGGTGCCAAACTTGACGTGGCAGACACTGGTGATGCGGCTATCCGCATTACAACAACTACCGCTGAAAAAATGAGCTTTCAATTGGGTAGCGACAATCACGGCATTATCCGCAATCTTACGACGATGGGTGGCACTATCAACGATGTGGCAGTATATACCAGCACCGGCTTTCCTGGCGGGACCGGGAGTCTTTACCTGGTTGCGAATCCCGTAACCTCCCATGACAGTCTGCCCTTGAACCAGTTTGTACTGAAAAACACGGGCCATGTAGGTATTGGCACCGATACGCCTGGTGTCAAACTTGAGGTAGTAGACACCGGTGATGTGGCTATCAACGTTAGGTCAGTTGTCAATAGAAAAAAAAGCGTTCTATTGGGTAACGACAATCACGGTATTGTGCGCAATCTTACAGGGTCGGGTGGCAATGTCAATGATATGGCCGTATATACGAGCGCCGCCCCTGGCGGGACCGCGGATCTTTACCTGGTAGCCAATCCTACAGCCACTGGTTCCAACAACTTGCCCCTTACCCAGTTTGTACTGAAAAACACGGGCCGTGTAGGTATTGGCACCGATACGCCTGGTGTCAAACTTGAGGTGGTGGACACCGGTGATGTGGCTATCACCGTTAGATCAACTGCCGGTGGAAAAAAAAGCTTTCGATTGGGTAACGCCAATCACGGTGTCATACGCGATCTTACAAGTTCAGGTGGCAATGGTAATGATGTGGCCTTATATACCAGCACCGGCCTACCAAACGGGATCGGAGATATTCACTTGATTGCGAATCCCATAGCCTCCCTTGACAACAACCTGCCTCTCGACCAGTTTGTATTGAAAAACACGGGTAACGTCGGTATCGGTACAAATGCGCCCACTGCAAGGCTTAGCGTAAATGGTACTACCAACAACCTTTCCGGCACCTGGGGTATCTTCTCCGATGCACGTGTGAAAACAATTGATGCAGATTACAAGGATGGCCTGAATACCATCATGAAAATTCATCCGGTGAAATTTCATTACAATGCGAATGCACCATTCAAATCAAACGAACAACAGATCGGTATCATAGCCCAGGAGATGGAAGCAATTGCTCCTTATATGGTAACTAAGATCAAGGCTGATGGCTTTGATGACCTGCGCCAGTACAACAACCAGGCACTGCCTTATATGCTGGTGAATGCCATTCAGGAACAACAAACACAAATCGAAGCGTTAAAGGCAGAAAATCAAAAGTTGAAAAACACAGAAGCTGTTACTGCTCAATTAATGGAGCGTGTAAAACAAATGGAACAAATGATGGGTGTCAAAGAGATCGAAGGTACTTCGAAAGTAGCCGGCAAATAAGGCTTAACCCTCATCTATTCATTTAAAAACAGCTAATAATGAAACGACTTTTAATTTTAACCGCAATAACAGCCTCTACGGCTTCAGGGTTGCAGGCACAAAGCACTACTTATGGTGGTGGCAATGCCCCCTACACTGTAGATGCAGGTTATGTCAGCGATTACTCCCCCGGTGGTACTATTGTACTCTCCGATGGGTCTGTAACGCTGGCCAACAATGCTACTTATGAGCATGGCAACAGCCTGTTACAAAACAGTGGATCATGGACCTCTACCGGTAGCCTGGATCTGTTCTTAAGTGCAGGCAGTAATACCATAAGTGGTACCACAGCTCCATCTTTCTTTAATGCACAATTCAACATCGGTGCGGGTAATACTATGGCCATTACCAACGCCCAGGGTGTAACCGTAGCCGGGACTTTGCAATTCAACAATGCACTGACCACTACAATACGCAGTACAGCCAACACGGGTGCCTTGCACTTTGCTGACGGTGCCACTTATACCGGTGGCAATACCGATGCACAACATGTAGACGGTTATGTAAGCAAAACAGGAAATGATGCCTTTACCTTTCCTGTCGGCAGCAGCACCGACCTGCGTACGCTTTCTATTTCAGCCCCTGTTTCTGCCCTCACCGAGATCAGCACGGCATGGTTTGCCGGTAACCCCGGTACAGTAACGGATCCTTCCGATGCTGCC
>JBAZWL010000026.1:0-69949 GCA_041660405.1 Taibaiella sp.
TTTCAGGCTCCAGGGTTTATAGGCACAAAAAAAGTAGCAAACCAAAAGATTTGCTACTTTTAAATTGACTTTTTTTATTCTTTAATCCTGTATCGTTTTTTTAGGACTAGTTATTGTTGTCATTTAAGGTTTTTGATGTACAATACTTTTGTAGATACTTAATTCTTTCTCAAGCTCCGCTATACGCTTGTCTTTCTCTGTACATTGTTCTTTCAAAATAATTATAGCTTCCTCATGGCCAGCATATTTATATGGAACCGGCAAACTCATCCCCATCTCTGCAAATAAATTGTACCCGATAGCTACACTGATATTCCAAAGTATCCCCGCCTGTAAAGACCCTCTGCCAAAGTACCGCGTTACTCCAATAGGTGTTATATTCAGTTTGCGTGCAAGTATTGCATTAGAAACACCTTTTTGCCTTAGCCTCATTCTTACCAGCTCTCCCATATGCGGGTAAGGTTTATCGCTCTGGATCTGATATTTTCTAGGTTGCATTAATATTCAGTTTTAAAACATACTTGCAATAACCGTTCCACTTTTCAAAAATCGGGAGGAAATTTAATGCTTAAACATTAAGTAATTCAGCTTAAAGCTTAATGGTGAATACCTTATGATTAAAAAAATAAGCTTTAAAGGCCACTTACCTATTCTTTACGATAAGAAAAATAATCTTAAAGCATACATAATAAAACTTAAAGCATAGTTATCTAAGTTTAAAGTATAATCAGGTCAGCTTTGAGACATTAGTAGTAAGCTTAAAGCATATTTATTTAGCCTTAAAGCTTAACCTACTCGCCTTTGAAGTGGGTAGATTGTAAGCTTAAAAGCTATAATTTGAGTAATCCTTTTTAGCAGAAAAAGGGCTGACAGATTGCTCTGTCAGCCCTTTCATAATATTAACGTTTCTCGAAAATCCCCGAAAACTGCGGGCAAAAATTACAGCTTATCTATTATTTTATCTACAATACCATATTTGATAGCTGATTCAGCATCCATCCAATAATCGCGTTCCAAATCCAGCAAAACTTTGTCGTAAGGCTGGCCGCAGTTTTCCGCAAGAATTTTGGCACTCATTTCTTTGGTTTTCTGAATCTGTACGGCATGTATTTCCAGATCAGCAGATACACCCTGGAAGTAACCACCCAGGCTTGGCTGATGTATCATCACCTCGCCATGAGGGAAGATATAACGTTTACCTTTTTCGCCACCGGAAAGCAGGATAGAACCCATACTGGCCGCAAGTCCCATACAAATGGTAGATACTGGCGATTTGATCATTTTCATTACATCGTAGATCACAAATCCACTGGTTACTACCCCACCTGGGCTATTGATGTAAAACTTAATTTCCTTGCCTGGCTTATCAGCATCCAGTAGTAAAAGTTTATTCACCACATCTTTGGCAGATTTGTCTTCCACTGGACCCCACAGGTAAACTGTACGGTTCTTGAAGAACATTTCCTCCATTTTTTTCATAGCGATGCTGCCCGGTACCGGCTTATCTACTACCGGCTTTTCTTCTTCATCATCCTCTTCGTCATCATCGCTGCTATATCGAAGGCTCAACTGAGCCAGATCATATTGATTCATATTGCTAATTGAAATTTTAGAATTAAAAATTAGTTTTTCTTTTTAGGATTTGGTCTTAGTACTTCATCCACAAGACCGTATTCTTTGGCTTCATCAGCAAGCAACCAGAAATCTCGGTCGCTGTCTTTTTCTACCTTTTCAATAGGCTGGCCGGAGTGGTCACTTATGATCTGGTACAAATTTTGTTTTACTCTTTGTATTTCCTTTACGGTAATGCTGATATCAGTCGCTTGCCCGCCTATGGCGCTGCTTGGCTGGTGCATCATAATACGTGCGTGGCGCAAAGCAGTACGTTTGCCCTGAGTACCGGCACACATCAATACAGCGCCCATACTGGCTGCCATACCGGTACAAATGGTAGCAATATCAGGATTTACAATCTGCATAGTATCATAGATACCAAGACCTGCATATACACTACCACCAGGACTGTTGATATACATTTGTACATCGCGGGTACGATCGGTACTTTCCAGGAATAATAATTGCGCAGTTACAATATTGGCCACATAATCATTAATAGGTTCCCCCAGGAAAATGATACGATCCATCATCAACCGGCTGAACACATCCATAGAAGCTACATTCATAGGACGCTCTTCAATAATGTATGGTGTCAATGCTGTAGGCTGGGCACTTACATGCGCGGCATAGCTATCAAATGTATTGCTATTGATGCCCCGATGTTTTACCGCATATTTGCGAAACTCGTTAGAATTCATTTTTAAATCTGATTTATAATGAAAGATAAATTTAGGGCTTTTCTTTTCTAAAAATCCAAAGCCTTCGTTTCATAACTGTAACAAATATCAATCCAAATGCCGAAAATGCCAAATCGTCATTTTCAATGAATATAGAACGGCATGGATGGCAAATATTATTCCATATTGACACAGTTGATAACGGCAACAGATGACGGTAACGCCGAAAAGCACATATTGTTTATGCTTTGAGGCAGAAAAGGGAAAAGCTGCAGGGACCAATAATGTTCCTGCAGCTTTTATTACTATTGGTTCTGTTTATTATCCTATAGCCACACCAAACTGGCGCAGGTGATGCAAAGCATGTTTATGCAGCAAAAGCACTTGTAGTTCAAAATCCATTTCACCGAAAACCGCGTTCACTACTTTCTTGCCGGGTTCTTGTTGGTAGACTTCAAAAAAGTAGTCGATCTCTGTCCCTAATTCAGACAGAGCCGCGGACATACTTTCATGAACTACCGGTAATGGCTCTTCGGCCATAAGCTTGTTCACAGTGTTTTCCCTGAACTGCTTGTCACTTCTGATAAACTCATGCATTTTAGGAATATGCTCTTCCGGCGTCATTAAAGGGAAAGTGACTTTTCCGCTAGCTACACGAAAGGCATCGCGGCTTAAATGTTCTACCATTTGTTGCGGATTCATTTTGCCCCAAGCTGGAACGCGATCAGCAGGAATACTTACCAGGTGACCGGTAAGTTCATTTTTCAGGAAAGAGATTTTGTGCTCCATAAATTAATATTTTCAGAAATTATTTAGCTGCGATAACAGATATTTCCACATTTACAAACTTCGGTAAAGCCGCTACCTGAACAGTTTCCCGGGCAGGTGCGTTTTCGGTAAAGTATTTTGCATATACCTCATTTACCAAAGCAAACTGCTTCATATCAGTAAGGAAAATACTGCTTTTTACCACGTTCGAAAAATCCATGCCAGCTTCTTTCAAAATGGCTGCGAGATTCTGCATTACTTTTTCAGTTTCATCCTGAATGCCGGATTGTACCAGTTCTCCTGTTGCGGGATCAATCGGTATTTGCCCCGAAACAAATAAGAAATCGCCTACGCGCATGGCCTGGTTATAAGGGCCTATAGGTGCCGGAGCACCGGAAGTATTGATGATTTGCTTTTCCATCAAGCAAATGTAATACTTTTGCAATCTTATTTTTCCAGATGCCTAACCTCCTTTACATAGATACTTCTGCATCAAAAGCTACCGTTGCCTTTTCGCAAGAAGGCAAGACTGTAGCTATACGTATGCATGACAATGCTAATGAACAGGCAGCAGTACTCAACATAATGATCAATAATGTTTTAGAAGAAGCATCCAATACTTTAGACAATGTTGATGCCTTATGTGTATGCGCCGGTCCAGGATCATATACTGGTCTGCGTGTAGGATTGAGTACAGCAAAGGGTATTGCCTATGTAAAAGATATTCCCCTAATGCTGTTTAACAGGCTGGATTTGATCGCATGGGAGCAAAATAAAAAAGAACCATTTGCAATAGCGCTAAAAGCACGGAACGGAGAATATTTCTTTGCTACTTATACAGATAAAGGAGCTCAAAGCAATCCACCACAACATCTTTTTGAACAGGACTTAGCTCCTTATGTATCGCAAGACTTGCTCTTTATTACTGATGATGTTGACTTTTCAGTTTCGCAACATAAAGAGACTATTGATGCCAACCATACTTTAGATATGAATAGCTGGATAGCTAATGCAGAAGAGCGTTTCCGCCTTAAACAATTTGACGACCTTGCCTATTCAGAGCCTTTTTACCTGAAGTCAGCCTACACTACACAAAGCAAAAAATAAAAATAGCTTTCCAATTTCAAGTTTCTAATTCCAATTTCCAAAATAATGCAACAACAAGCGAAGACTGCAAGCAATTCTTTTACCATAATGAGTGAACTGGTACTGCCCAGTGAGACCAATACTCTAGGCAACCTTATGGGAGGCAAACTGATGTACTGGATGGACATTGCTGCCGGTATTGCCGCACAAAAACATTGTAATACTGTTGCTGTTACCGCTTCTGTAGATAATATTTCGTTTGCCAACCCTGTTAAGCTAGGTGATCTGCTTACTATAGAATCTAAGGTAACACGCTCTTTCAACAGCTCTATGGAAGTGTACCTCAAAGTATGGGGCGAAGATCTTCGTGCACAGCATAAATATCTTTCCAACGAAGCTTATTTTACATTCGTATCGCTTGGTGCCAATGGCAGGCCTTACACTGTTCCGGAACTGATACCAGAAACAGATATAGAGAAGGAGATGTATAATGGAGCATTACGCAGGCGCCAGTTACGTCTTATCCTGGGTGGTAAAATGAAACCGGAAGATGCGGGCGAACTGAAAGCGCTGTTTGTATAATCTAATTTTGCTGCTCTTACCAACTAAAAGTATATTTGAACCAAAATAATATTGATGAGCCAGATCAATCAGAATAATCTTGACCTGCACAATAATGGCGAGCAAATGGTGTGGAAAGGTTCTTCTTCCCAGCTACTTAATTTTAAACATTACATCATCGCAATTATTGTGATTGCAGCTTCCGTTTGGGCGGCTGTACATTTTGATAATAATTACATTTTACTAGTTGCATTGTTGGCTGCGTTATACGCTTTATATCAATTCCTGATTGTAAATTCAGCCAGCTATACCCTTACCAATCAAAGGATCATAAGACGATATGGTTTGTTTAACCGTACTACTTTCGAAATAGAATTGTACCGGGTAAAAGATGTTCATCTGTATGAACCGCTGCAGTTACGTATGTTTGGATTGGGTACTATTTCACTCATTTCTTCCCAAAGAAGCACACAGATATTTGAACTTACCGCCATTAAAAATGCCGTTGAAATAAGAGAACAAATACGCCACCTGGTAGAGCGGAGAAGGAATGAAAAAGGTGTGGGCGAGTATGATACGAATTGAGCCCAAAACATCAAATAAAACAGGCTTTTTAATAAAATCAGTAAATTTGTGAAAAGGAGATGAAGTTATGGACACAGTTATGATAAAAGGACGCTTGCACGAATATATTGAACGTGCTGATGATAAGCACCTTGAAGCAATTTATATATTACTGGAAAAAGAAATTACAACTTCACATCAATACGATCAGGCATCTTTGGATATGCTTTATAGCCGCAGGGATAACCATCTTGAAGGAAAAAGTAAATCTTATACTGTAAAGGAGGCTTTTGATTCTATAAGGGCAAATAATTCGAAAAGATAATATGCCCTATACTCTTGTTATTAAAGAAGAAGCCAGGCTTGATATGCTTGAGGCTTATCAATACTACGAACAGCAACAAACAGGATTAGGAGAACAATTTTTATCGGAAGTCGAGAAACGATTAGATGATATAACAAGTCACCCAGAATATTATAGCTTTATTGATAATAGAAAAATATTGAGAGATATCGTACTAGATAAATTCCCCTACGTTGTGATTTATGATGTTATAGGATTTGAGATCACTGTTTTTGCTGTTCATTTCACCAAAAGAAATCCTGCTAAAACAAATATTCCCAGAATAGAATAGCCATTACAAATTGTAATGGCTATTCTATTCTGGGTTATTGAACTTTAATAATCAATCTGCAGATTCAGGCTATCTCTTAATAATTTCAGTGCGGGATTCTGTGTGGCCATAAGCTCGTAAATTTCCAGCTTGGTTAGTACACGTTCTTTGGGCTCTTCTTTTCTGGCTGTGGTATCATATTGTACCATAATTCTAAGATCGGGAATTCTGGTTTTTTGTTTACCAAAATCCATAAATACTTCTCTTTGGTTCTGTCCGTAAATCATATTTACTTCAGAAACACAAACGATCTTCAATTCATTTCCTGAAATGTATTGAATACTCATCATATCCAGCTGGGCCGCTACCGGCATCTGTTTCAGTTCATTACGTACATATTCTTTGAATTCACTAAACAGCTGCTCTGCTACTTCCTGGCTCAACACCATAGGCTCACCGGCATGTGCCTCTGCTTGTTCACTTTGCTGTTGTATCTCCTGCAATATATTAAGCCCTAGCTTAGGTCTTTTTGATTGGAGGGATGGTGGAGGAACAGCAGCAGTCTGTGTCTGCGGTACACTCATCTCAACAGGCCTGGCTGCTGGCGTTATCTTTGGTTCTGCTACTACTGGCTGCACTTCCTGTACCGGTGTGCTGTAAACGTTTGCAGGTAAAGCTTTCACAGGTTCAGAAGGAGCGTGCGATGGTGTAACTGCTGGCGGTGTATTAAAACTTTGTGGTGGTGCAAAAGAAGTTGGCTGCGGTGCCTGCCCTCGATTGATTACTGATTCATCAGGTTTTTTTTTTAGTTCAGAACCGTTCAGTTCCAATTGCGCTGTATTCAATACATCATTAAGGTAACAAAGCCGAATGAGGCACAGTTCTAAATGCAACCGTTTGTTGAGCGCATTGCGGAAACCCATCTCTGCATCGTTAAGTACACTTAAGCCCGACAGAATATATGAAGATGGAATGATCTGCGCTTTCTCAAAATAAATACGCTTATGATCTTCCGGAACGTCCAATAGCTGTGCCATGCGCACATCTTTACTCAGCAGGAGATTACGGAAATGTTCAGCAAAACCATTGAGGATCACATCACCTTCAAAACCACGTTGCAATATATTATCCAGCAACAACAAAGCTGCTCCTATGTCTTTACTTAGCAGAATATCTCCGAGCTTGAAATATACATCTGCATCAAGAATATTCAGGTGTTCTACCGTTTGTGCGTAGGTAAGCTGCCCGTTGGTAAAACCGGCAATACGGTCCATCATAGACAAGGCATCACGCATACAGCCTTCGCTCTTTTGCGCAATGATGTGCAATGCGTTATTCTGCGCTTCTACATTTTCCTTCACACATATACTGGCCAGATGGCCTACAATATCTTCCGTCTGAATTCTTTTAAAATCGAATATCTGGCAGCGGGAAAGTATAGTAGGTAATATCTTGTGTTTTTCGGTAGTTGCCAGGATGAAAATAGCATACGATGGCGGTTCTTCAAGTGTTTTCAAGAAAGCATTGAAAGCCGCAGTGCTGAGCATGTGTACCTCATCTATGATATAGATTTTGTACTTGCCGTGTTGCGGTGCATAACGTACCTGCTCTGTAAGCGAACGGATATCATCTACCGAGTTATTGCTCGCAGCATCCAGTTCAAAAATATTGAAAGAAGTATTATCCTGGAAAGACAGGCAAGTGCTGCATTCGCCACAGGCCTCCATATCAGGAGTAGGATTTTCGCAATTGATGGTACGTGCCAGAATACGCGCACATGTCGTTTTACCTACACCACGCGGCCCGCAGAACAAATAGGCATGAGCCAGATGTTGTGTTCGAATCGCATTTTTAAGGGTAGTGGTAATATGTTGTTGCCCGACAACGGTGTCAAACGTCTGAGGGCGGTATTTTCGCGCTGACACAATATACTGTTCCGACATGGCTGCAAGTTCTGAAATTTGATGGAGATAGCAAAAAAGTAAACCGTGATGTGAAATTAAGGATTGATTAGATTTGCCAGCCCGTTCTTTATCGTGGGAAATATCGATATTTACAATATTACACAGTACAATTAAGCAGAAAAGCAACCATGAGTAAAAATATTAAAGGATTATTTTTTGTTCTTTTTTCCTGTCTTCTTTTTTTCTCTTGTAAGAAAGATGTGCTGGAACCTGAAGAAGCCAATCAAATAATGGTACCGGCTACACACGATCTTAATCGTATTGTATTTGTAAATGATACGCTTGGATTTATTGCGGGTGGCGAAAAATATGAGAACACCGAAATTTTAACCACTAAAGATGGTGGCAAAACCTGGTCCCGCTTTTACCTCGATAAGGATGGAAGTAAAGGCGTTTATGGCCTGGCTGTGTATGGATCGAGCGTTTATGGCGCAGGTTATGATGGTAAATTTTACAAACAAGAAGCATCGGGACAAGGATGGCAAGTAATACAAACATCTTATTGGGAATGGTTTCAAAGTATCACCTTTACAGGGGCAAATAAAGGATTTATAATATCCGGAGAGGGTTACAGGGGTGGTCGCCTTTATAGCACAGATTCTATGGGCCATTTGTCCCGGATCGACACATTTGAATTCCAATTGGTTGATATTCAATTCGCTAATGAACAAGTAGGCTATATTTCAGGGTATGGTTCTGTTTTGAAAACAGAAGATGGAGGTAGTACCTGGGTGCTGCAAAATGTAAAAGGAGATCTGTTCAGAAGTGTAAGTTGTGTGGATCAGAGCAATGTCTGGATGGTAGGATATAATGGCAGCATTATTCATACCAGCGATGGTGGTGCCCATTGGGAACACCAACGGAATGGCGACAATCCTTTATTGAAAAAATATCGTTTACGTGCTGTGGCCTTTAAAGATTTGCACACCGGCTACGCAGCCGGCGACAAAGGAATAATATTGAAAACAACGGATGGCGGTGCACATTGGATAGAATTTAAACATCTTACAGATAATGATTTTAAATGCCTGACCATTCATCCGGATGGGAGCCTTTGGGTAGCCGGTGCCGATGGTATGGTTTTCCACATTAAAGAATAACAACCCAATATTTATGTATTTTTATACGTCTTTATTTGTATCACACGCCTGCTAATACTTTTAATTTCAGCCGGGAACAAACTAATACCGTTGCACTTTGCGTTAATGATATTGCAGATTGATGACAATTAGTATTCTCCCATCGGAGAAAAAAAGTAAGCAGTAATATAAGAAAAGCACTTAGATACATTTAAAGAAAGGGAATAGCTATAGATATCAGAAGAATACATGCCGGAATATATTGAGCAGGACATAATTGAAGGTTGCCGACGGAATGACCGGTCGCTCCAGGAACATCTGTATAAAAAATATTACAGTTTGTTTCTGAAGTTGTGCGCCCGTTACGCTAAGGACATGCATGATGCAGAACAATTGGTACAGGATGGTTTTCTGAAAATATTTAACCACATGAATGATTATTCCGGCAAAGGCTCTTTTGAGGGCTGGATGCGGAGAATTGTGGTGAATACCTGCCTGGATTATTTAAAAAGTAAGTACCTCAAAAATGCTATGCAATTACATTTTCCGAATGAAATAGCAGAATCAGGTACATTCAGTATAAATAATAATGCGCTGGATAAGATCGCCATGAAAGATCTTCTAGGTATTATCCAGACATTGCCGCCTATGAGCCGTACGGTGTTTAACCTGTTTGTGTTTGAAGGATATAGTCATAAAGAAATAGGGAAAATACTGGAGATGAGTGAAGGCACATCTCAATGGCATGTAAACAATGCACGCAAAAACCTTCAGCAAAAAATTATAGCAAATCAGTTGATAGAAAATAAATATTATGAGCAAAAATGAATTTGATGAGTTGCTCTTAAAAAAATTTCGTGAAGCGGAACTAGAGTATAACCCGGCAAGTTGGGATAAGCTTTCCCAATTATTGTCATCAAGCCCTGCTGCCGGAGACAGTTCATTTGATGAGCTGCTCAGGAACAAGCTTCAGGACGATGAACTGGAGTATAAAGCGGAACATTGGGAGCAATTAGCCCTTTTGCTTCCTCCTACCCTGGTGCCTGTAAGTGATCGCACTACTTTTACTACCGGGAATAAAAACAAAAGATGGGGATTGGCAGCAGGTATTGCAGCGGCCATCGTACTTATGGTTGGTACTGTATTTTTCTTCAGGCAAATAAATAATGGCCCGGATAAATCAATTCAACCTTCTTTAGTAAAAAAAGATCCAAAGTCTAATAATAGCAATACAACTATTCCGCAGAATAATACAAATGCGGTAACGAATACGCCACAAAACCCGGCCATAGCGCATCAAAATAATGTGCAGCCGCAAACGGCCTCCCCTGTTCAGCAACAGGCTGCAAAAAATAATACCCAAAACAATTCTTTATACAATACTATAAATCCTACAATCCCGAATATAATTACACCGCAACAACCTGAGCAAATTGCGCAAAACAATATTATACCATCACAGCCAGCTATAATACAGGAGAAGCCTCCTGTTGAGCAGAAAATAACTACACTGGATAAAGAAAATCAAGTACGAGAAAATTATGCCTACAACAATACTACCTATACTTCAGCCTTTTATGAGGGCAATGGCAAAAACAATAAAAAGGCAAAAACCAGTGTAGCTTTAGGTGGCGGCGTGAATTACGGCAATCTGAATACCGGCTATTCAGCTGGTGTAAGCATCAGGCGCAAAGTAGCCGGCGATTTCTTTGTAGATGGCACTGTGGCTATGATGTATAATAACAATGCCAACAATGTTGCCATTAATAATGGTCCTTCGCTTTCAGATAATAACAATACGGCAGCACGTCCGGCTGCATTCAATGAAACACCTTTGGCTTCGCCCGCTTTAGATCCTATTCAAAAATTGTACTACGTCCAGTTTAATCCATCTATAGGGTATCAGATCGAAAAACATGTAGCGCTAAGTGTTGGTGGAGATTTCCAGAAAATGCTGAACAAAACTGAAGAGATTGTGCAGCCTGAAAGCAATAATTCCAAACTGTTTCCCAACCTCGATGTAGGGTTAACAGCCAAGTCAGAATTCTCTATCACTCCCAATATACAGGCAGGGCTTATGTATCGTGAAGGCCTGAATAACCTGCTTAAAAATGATGGGTCAAAATATGTAAACCGTAGATATATACAAGTACAATTCAAGTATAATATTCCGGTAAATTAGTGCGGCATGGGATAAAAATAATGTTTGCAATCCATTTTCATTTTGTTTCATGCCTGCTTATTTCGCCGAGGTGTTCTTCTTACCAGGAGAACACCTTTTCTTTTGATGATGCATAAGCCTTATTATTATGTACTTTTGCAGCCGATTATTTAAAAACATTTACCATAACTGATATGCAAACTACACTTAGCGAACAGGAAATTGTACGCAGAGAGAAACTTTCCAGACTACAGGAAGCAGGGATAGATCCGTATCCTGCTCCGCTCTACCCGGTATCCCACTACTCTGCCGATATAAAGGCTGAATTTACTGAAGAGCAAAAGGAAGCATTCAGTAAGGTATGTGTAGCAGGTCGTATTGTGAGTATTAATGATAAAGGAAAAGTATTTTTCATAAAAGTACAGGACAGCAAAGGCATCATCCAGCTATATGTAAAGCGTGATGAACTTTGTCCTGATGAGGATAAATCTTTCTGGGAAAATGTAGTAAAACATGGTTTGGATCTGGGCGACATTATTGGTGCCACCGGCTATGTATTCATTACCAAAACAGGAGAAACATCAATACATACCGAAACGCTTACTTTACTATCCAAATCTTTAAAGCCGCTACCGGTAGTAAAAAAAGACGAGGAAGGAAATATATTTGATGCCGTTACTGACCCTGAATTCCGCTACCGTCAACGTTATGCTGACCTGATTGTAACTGATGGCGTGAAAGAAACTTTTGTGAAGATCACAAAAATGAAAAATGCTATCCGCGATTTCCTGAATCATCATGGTGCGCTGGAAGTAGATACACCAGTACTGCAAAGTATTCCGGGCGGTGCTGCTGCACGTCCTTTTGTTACCCATCATAATGCATTGGACATTCCTTTGTATCTGCGTATTGCCAATGAACTTTATCTGAAACGCCTTATTGTAGGCGGTTTTGATTGGGTGTATGAATTCAGTCGCAACTTCCGTAATGAAGGTATGGACCGGACGCACAATCCGGAATTTACTGTACTGGAATTTTACGTGGCCTATAAAGACTACTTCTGGATGATGGAAACTACAGAGCAATTGCTGGAGAAAGTAGCTTTCGCTACCAACAATACCACGATTGCCAAAGTGGGTGATAATGAGATCAATTTTAAAGCGCCTTACGCACGTGTAAGTATATACGATGCTATTAAAGAGCATACTGGCTTCGACATTTCTGAAATGGATGAAGAAGGTCTTCGAGGTGTATGTAAACAATTGAACATTCCCGTTGCACCAAGTATGGGCAGAGGTAAATTAATAGATGAAATCTTTGGTGAAAAATGTGAGGCTAATTATATACAGCCTACTTTCATCATCGACTATCCTATCGAAATGAGTCCGCTTACAAAAAAACACAGAAGCAAAAAAGGTCTTGTAGAACGTTTTGAGCTTATGATCAATGGTAAAGAAATTGCCAATGCATATACCGAACTTAACGATCCGATAGATCAGCGTGAACGCTTTGAAGAACAACTCAGCCTGATGGAAAGAGGTGACGATGAAGCTATGTTTATAGACCATGATTTCCTTCGTGCATTGGAGTATGGTATGCCACCTACAGCTGGTATAGGCTTTGGTATAGATCGCCTGGCTATGCTGCTTACCGGGCAATCATCCATACAGGATGTTTTATTCTTCCCACAAATGCGTCCTGAAAAAACACAATCATAAATACTTCAGCAGGAACAAGCCTAAAGGTTTGTTCCTGTTTTAAATTTATCTATCATGTCCTCAGTAGACCCATTTTTCGCATTTTCGATTTACCCAAAGCGTTTGAGTTTTATGTTGACTGGCTTGGCTTTACTGTAGATTGGGAACATAGATACGGAGAAAATTTTCCTATTTATATGCAGGTTTCCAAAGATGATATTGTCTTTCATTTAAGCGAACATTATGGCGATGCCTGCCCGGGCTCAAAGGTATATATAGAATACACCGGCGATCTTCAGGCTTATCAAAAAGAATTGAGCCGGAAAGATTACCGGTATTACAAACCCTGCCTGGAACACGAGCCTGGAGGTGCAACAATGGAACTGATCGATCCATTTGGGAATAAGATACTTTTTTCGGCTAAAAAAGAACAAGACTAGATCGTTCGCACTCCTTACATTTACAGTTAAACATTTCACTATACATGGGCATACTCCGGATTGCTATTTGTTCCATCTTCATACTTTCGAGCTGTTCATTACTGCATGCGCAAAAGAATGAGTATAGCCTCAAAGGCTTTATGGGTGTACAAGGTGGAGAATCTTTTACTTACAAACTGGAACTTAAAGATTCGGTAGGTAATATATTGAGCGGTTATGCCTACACGTATCTTAACGAAAAGAATGATGTAAAGACTTACGTAATAGCCGAAGCAGATCGTGACAAGAAAACATTGTTCATCAGGGAAGCGACTATTATACACAATCACTATTTTGAAAGCAGAGCTCTTATATGCCTGGTAGAGTCTTTGTTAACTTATAATAATACAGAACATACCCTATCTGGTCCGTTGACTACCATGACGGCCGGAAATGGCGCCAGTTGCAGCAAAGGCAGTATTACCTTTACCAATGTCACTGAATTGAATAACCTTTTTAATCCTGAATTAAAAAGTGAGTTACCTGTAGCCCAGGCAGCCCAGAAGCCCGTTCCCACAAAGGCTCCTAAAATTGTTTACGATACACTGCGCAAGTCCAAACCTGCTACAGTAAACACAAAGCCAGTTCCAGAAATTAAAAAACCGGAAACTATAACAGAAGGAAAAGACAAAACATATCGCTGGCAATCGGACAATATTGTATTGGAAATATGGGATGGGAATAATGAAGACAATGATCGCGTTACGATACTGTTTAATGGTACAGAATTGCTTAAAGATTATGTACTTACCAAACAGAAAAAGAAACTATCCATTCCTGTTGGCGGCAACGAGCTAAACATTATAACTATTATAGCCAATAACGAAGGTGGCGATCCGCCTAATACGGCTAACATTCTGTTAAGCGATAATGATGTTCAGTACGATGTTATAGCTCACAATACTATTGGGAAAAGAGCTTTGATAAAAATTATGAAGAAATAATCTGCTTGTTATTGCAAGGTTTATATACAACTTAAAACCCTCCACAGGGGAGGGTTTTGTTTGATGTCATAGTATTGAACATTAAATCAAAGTCCGAATTTATAAACCAGGCCGCCTGTTAAAGCGCTGTAAGCATCGTTATGTTGATTTGCTTCAACTGTTGGTTCATAACCATCAATTTTATCAGAGAAACACAAGTTTGTTCGCAGGTTGATGTTTACTAGTAATTTGGCGTTCCTGATTTTAGCTACAGGAAAATTCACACCCAACTCTAATGGTACAAAAATATTACTTCCTTTATAATCGGCCATCGAGCCATACGAAGTACTGGCAATACCATTAGCTTTTACATTATTAGTAAGATTACCTACGCCTGTACCAAAGTATAAAGTGGATAGTATCCTTACAATGCTTTCTTTTTTCGCTTCTTCGCTGGCAAGGGCTACCGGAAAAAAGCGAAATGATAAACAAAACGCAAGATAATTATTTTCAAAGCCGGTTTCTGTAGCGTCTGCATCATCAAGAGAAGCCCCGCCTTTCAAAAGTCCTTTTTGAAAATCAAGATTTACCGCTAAAAAATCCAAAGAAAAATAATGAATACCTGCTCCTACTGTAGGGGAAGGAATGGTCTTCGTCCATTGAAAATCACTATGGGAAAAGGTATAACCTCCTCCGGCAGAAATGCCAAACATGTCCGTTGCATCTTGTGCTTTTACTGAATTCACGGGTGATAAAAAGAGAAGCATAGCCAGGATAATAACTGGTTTTGCTACCCGGCTTTGGTGTAGAGGTTCCATAATTAGGGGTTTATAAATTGTAACAAAAAACAATAATAATAAAGATAACAATGGCTGCCACCAATACAGGGACAGCCAATGTTATTTTTGCTTTACATGTTGATGGGTTTATTTCTTAATCAACTTGGCGTTGAAAATAGATTCATCACCTTTCATGATATGGATCTGGTAAAAGCCATCAGCCAGGTTGTTCATATTGATACCTTCGATGCTGTTCTGCAGCTCTTTTTCAAGTACCAATTGGCCTATCGCATTGAATACCCTTACGGTACCCTTATCGGTAAGACCTTTTATATAAACAATACCTTCTGTAGGATTAGGGTATACAGAAATTGCGTCTGTTACACAATTCATTTTTACACTTTCTACATTGGAAACGCTGGATGATTTAGCATCAATGGTTATCTGCCGGATACGATAGAAATTATGATTGTTAGCAGGTTGGCGATCAACAAAGTTGTATTCATCACTCTGCTCTGTAGCCGTAGTTGCCTTTAATTCGCCTATACTTTTAAATGCAATACCATCGAGGCTACGCTCAACCTGGAATTTTTCTGTGTTCATTTCAACAGATGCTTTCCAGGTAATGTTAACCATACAATTGCCTTGCGCTTCTATGGTAAATTCTTTAAACTGTATACTTAACGGAGTATTATTAATGGTTGTAAAACCCGAACTCGTGTTACCAGGGCCGCTTGGAACAATCCAGTTGTTAAACGCACCTAATAAGGATGGAGCAGCTCCCCAGCCAAATGTGGCTGTCCCATTGGTTGAAGCTACCGTTTTTATCGGAACATCAAATGCTACAATAGCCGTTAAAGTAGGAAGTACTTCTATATCATCCGAAGCATTTACCAGGACTGCGGTTTGCGCATCTACCCTGGAGTAAGTCCAGCCAGCCGGTACTCCCGGATAAGTGGTCATAAACTCTATTGAAGGTGGCAGTATAAGATTAACCTGCAGTACGCCCTGAGCTATCTGGATTCCCTGGTTTACCAACTGAACATGGTACACACTATTAATAGGAAAGCCCGAATAGTTATTAGCTCCCAGGTTACCATTAAGATTACCCGAAAGAGACACATTAGCCGTTTGCTGTGCATGGGTAACTATAGGCAGCGAACCTGCAAAAAGCATAAGGCTTGCGGCAAGCGCACTTTTAAATATGTTATTCATAAGATTAGTTTTTAGATAATGAACTTATTCGAAAACTTCAATAGTACCGGGCGGTGGCAAGCACCGCCCGGCTATTGACATCAAATTAAGGATTCACGTTAAACAAGGTCACAGAAGAGTTGTTCGCAGCATTGATCTCGCCACCACTTCCTGCTGTAACAGTTGAAATGATTGCATAGAAACCAGTACCAGGACTACCCGGATCAGTAATGCTGAAGTTCAGTACTGCAGGAGATCCTATACCAGGATTAATTACTGCAGTATTTGAAGTCACCATATAAACACTACTCATACCTAACTGCGTAAGTGTCCATCCTGCATTAGTTCCACCCAATGCGAAACCGGTAGGAAGTGTAACTGTGGCAGTGATGCTTCCTGCAGATACAGATTGACCGCTATTGTAAATGTTCAAAGTAAATGCTGCAGATGAAGTTGACGCCAGCGAGTAGTTCGAAGGAGTTACTGTAGCAAATGGGAACAAATCAGGAGCAGTACAACTGTTGATGGTAAATGTTGCAGTCTTCATACAACCGTTAGCATCTGTCAACTGTACAGTATAAGTACCCGGAGCAAGGTTGTTTACATTCCAGTTAGATGTAGCCGCTACGTTAGTCTGTGTAGAAACAGGCAGGTTTGACGGATCAAATATCTGGAGGCTGTAAGGTCCTACGCCACCCGAGAAGCTCAATGTAGCAGTACCATTGTTTGAATTACAAGCTGCACCCGTATTGGTAACCAGAAGTATAACGGGAGTAAGCGGCTGGCTAATAGTGAATGTTACACTATCTGAGCAGGAAATGTTAGATACAACAAGCAGGTAGTTACCAGCTAATAAATTAGGATTGGTAATAGTACCACTTAATACCTGGTTGTCCTGATCGCTTACCAAAGAGCCATTTCTGTATAATTTCCGATAGATAGTGTTATTACCATTTACACCCATAGCATTATAGGTATAAGTAACAGAACCATTGTTATTACCATTACAGATAGTCACGTTGCTAGTCCATAGGTTACTAATATCAGGACGATCGTTAACGATTACAGTGAAGCTCATTATAGAGTCACAAGTACTGTTACCGGTATTAGTTACTTTAAGTGTATAAACACCGGCAGTATTAGGTGCCATCATGAAGGTGATCACTGATTGTTCGGCCTGTATAGTAGTACCTGTCGCAACCATTACCGGTAGCGGTGTGAAGGTATTGACACGGGTAAGTGTATAAGTGCTTCCATTAGGTACACCACTTATCCTGTATTCCACTACTTCTTCTTCACAATATGTATATGTCGATCCATTAACCATAACAACGGTGTTGGCTGTCAACACTGGTTTAGGCATAGGTGTAACATTTACTGTAAAGTTTACAGTGGATACACATGCATTCGGATTAGAGGTTACAGTCAATGTGAAATTGTGCGTACCCACACTATTACCGTTTGTACCCAGCGTACTTAAAATGTGCGTGATAGTAGTGGTAGTTAATGGACCTGAAAGTGTAGTAAAGGTATGTGTACCTGTACCGCCTGTTCTCACGATAGTATAAGTCTGATTCAATGCTCCGGAATCAGATACTAAAGTGATAGGTTTGGTAGCTGCATAGCCTTCGCAGAAAGAAATAGACGACGGGTTGATTGTTGCACCTTGTGCGAAAGTGTACTTCGGAGAAGAATAAACCTTTACATAGAAAGTGCGTAATGAATCGCAACCATCACTGCTGGTAGTAAGCAAAGTATAAGTACCTGCAGCTCCCTGGGCAACAGGGAATTCATAATAGCTTACAGGGCTTGTAGTAATAGTACCGGTAGCGGCAGTTACGCCATCTTTCTTAAATACATAAGTAAGTGTTGCGTTCAGATCCGGATCATTGGAAGCACCTCTGTTAAAGTAGAAACGTACTTGTGCAGGATAGCAGATCTTAATGGTATCACCTTGATTTACTATAGTACCTGGGGCAGAAGCACCAGTAATAGTCCAGCCAACATCAACTCTTGGTTTCTGTTTGATGTACAGACGGAAGTCAATAGTAGAGGCACAAAGTGTTGTTGGATTTTTAACTTCCACTCTATACCAGTTGCGTGAAGGAGTTCCTACAGATACATCTGTTGCACTGTTGTAAGGTCCTGAGTTGAAATTATAAGTAAACGTTCCGCTTGGTGGGATGATGAATGTACCCACTTGTGTAGAAGCTGAGCTTATAGATGTACCATATCCGGTAAACATTTCGATCAGATAACCCGGAGTACCGACAATGTTGATACTGTTACTGGTATTTTCACAAATCTCTCTTTCATTCTGCGGATAACTGGCAGGAGAAACATAATTAAAGTTGGTACCGCCATTTAGATTTACGGTAACAGAAGAGCCCGGATTAGGATTAACCTGTATCGTATAAGTAATCACAGAATCGCAACCACCTGTGATCAATGGATTGGTATTTACAGTAAGTGAACCTGCATAACTACCAGCAGCTGTTGGAGGAATGCTCCAGGTATCAGTACCTGATCCACCAATCGGACTGTTGGCTCCGGCAGAGCCAAGACCAGTTACAACATAAGTATTACCTACACCACTTGTAAGGCTTACATTACTTGTTGAACTGGCACAGATCTGTATTACAGCACCCTGAGTTACCGGCTGGCCTGCAATCACATAAGTGAAGGAAGGTTTTGCAATAGTATAAACAGTGAAGTTCAAAGTCGTACTGCAGAATGGCCCGTTTACAGTTACCACGTAGTTGCCTGCAGCATTAAAATTAATCTGAGGTAACAAAGAAGCAGTACCTGAAGTGATAGCACCACTTCCCAAAGTAACATTGTCTTTAACGATAGTATAGTTACCCGGAACAGCATTAACAAGATTGCTGATACTGTAAGTTACTGAACCAACAGGAATACAAATTGTATCAGAGCTTCCGGGAGTTAAAGGCACTCCGTTCAGGTTAAATACAAATGTTGGATTTGGTTTTACAGTAAGTGTTCTTGAAGTAGCACCGGATGTAGATACACAAGCAGGAGCTGTGTTGTATTTAACGGAGTCAATATTTACAGTATGTACAATATCACCGGGGCCTGCATTGATAGTAGTTACAGCACCAACGTTGATTGTACCACCTGTAGCTGATGTGCTAAGCACATTTGTACCACCCACACCATTAATTCTAAAATAAACAGTACGGGTATAACCGCTACCAGTAACGCTATATGTAATATTGCTAAAAGAACCACCGGAACATATCTGTTGGTTGCCCGGTTGAACATTAGAAATTACCAGCGCTGGTCTTACCACCAATACACTGCCAGGAGCAGTAAGATTTTGAGTACAGTTACTGGTACCCGTAGTATTGGTAGCCTGGTTCAGAGTAACCGTAGTATTTGCGAAAATACCATTTACTGTAATAGTAGCCGTTCCGTTTGGAAGGATATTGACACTGCCGGTATAAGGTGTACCCGGAGCACCGCCTGTTACTGTAAAATCAATAATAGCGTTAGGCGTACCAACTATAGTCCATACACCATTACCACCACTTGAACAGAATTCGCCGTTGTTGCCCGTAATACTTGCTGTGGGCTGGCTTACGGTAACAATTGCAGAACCTGTCATGGAAGCAGCACAAACAGTAGAACTTCCGACAGCCTCTATAGTATAGTGCGTACCGGAACTTGCTGCAGATGCCTGCCAGGTTAATGCGCTACCATTACCTGCCATTGGTGCACCTACGTTTACACCATTATTCTTTAATTGATACGTTACACCTACTTCGCTTCCACTAAGCATGATAGGTACAGTACCGCCTGCGGGATTAGCACAGTTATTACCACCACCGCTTACCATATAAATAGCAGGAGCCATTCTAACAATGAAAGAACCAGTCATGTCTGTTACACAAGAGTTATCTACATTGTTAACACCTTTTACAGTGTAAGTGCCACCGGTAAGTCCGCCGAAAGTAAGTACACCACCATTACCAACCATATTGGTACCAGTGGCTATATTGTTTTTATACAATTGATAAGTAACGGCCGAAGACGTAGGAGAGGCTACCGTAACACTTCCCGTTCCTGCAGGACAATTGCTGGTACCGCCTACTGCTAAAGCCACAGGGGCGATACAGGATATCGCGCCATTAATCTGGATATCATCTATACCAATATTCTGAGACGTGTTACCGGAAAAAGTAACGGTAAACGATCCTGTAAGATTAGTTACCGCTACAGTACGGATAACATTAAAACAGGTAGAGCTTAATACGCTGCTGAACATTGAGCCATAATTAGTCCCGTTAACCTTGATCTGCAGGTTATCGGTTACCGTATCCGGTATTCCGTAATCCAGTACTGCAACACTGATTTCGGAAATGTCCAGTTTATAGCCCGGATCAACCGTGAAGTTGAAAATATAATTATACGCTACAGGGCCAGTTGAAAAACCATTGGTACCACCGCAACCATCTCCGAATACCACATTACCACCAGTTGGTGTTGAGTATCCTAAATGGGTGGCGGCAAAAACGGTAGCATCAAAATTGTTATTGTATACCTGGGCTTGTGCTGCATTAAATGCAAAAACAGCCATAATGGCCATAGGTATCATTTTGGCACTGCGTAATAAATTTCCGGCAGACCGGTTAAGCCCGGTAATATGACGGATCGCTTTTCCGGCGAAGGCGGACAATTGTTCCGTAAAGGAAGATCTGGCTCCCCTATCCTGAACGGCCCGCATCATTGGAGATGTATCTCCAGGTGTGTTTAGTTTAATCATAGGTAACGTTTTACATTTGATTGGGTTAAATAAAGTGGCAAAAATTTAATAACAGATTTAAATTGAACGTCAATTAATTTTATTTGATTAATAGGGACGTGTTTAGCATGCCCGCAATACAGATTAGCTGTCGGGTGCTCAGTCCTATCATCACATTTAAAATTGTAGCGGTTTCAGCGCTTGCGTAATGGAATTACGATAAGGATCCTATAAGGGAATATTGGGGGAGACTCTTGTCATAGGCTTTATGGTTTATAGGAGATATAGGGGTTGTTTGAATATGTCAAATGATATTTTACTTTCAGGCTAAATCATAAGAAAAGAAAAAACTTTAACACAAAAGTAGAAGATATATATTTAAAAAAAAGGACGATTTGGTGTAGTTTTATGAAATAAAAATAACAATATATAAATACAGTCTATAAATTGCTAATTGCTTGGAAACTAGCATATTCAAAATCAATAAATAGGCATTCGCCTAAAAAGGCGGTTTAATTTCTCCAGAGCATAATAATAGCTACGCAAATTTAATACTCATAATTATTTCATTTACAATAGTTTAATTACTTTATTAAATTCTACTTTTTTCAAACTAACATTAAAATCAAAAACAAAAGATTACGTCTTAAAATTTGAATTTATGACAAATGAGGCTATAACAGGTAGATTATCCACCCAAAATGGCACCTAATAATAAAACATTTTCATTTTTAATATTCTTAACTTTGACCGAATTGTTTAATTTTCAAACTACTCCTTATGTTAAAATAGCTCCCATAAACCCACCTGTTAAACCACCTAAACCCTACCCCTTATGGATCTGAATTGTATCAGATGCAACATTAAACGACTGAGAAAGTCAGCACGCATCACACAAAAAGAAATGGCGTTCAAACTGTTTATGGATGAACGTACATATTCGAAATTTGAACGTGGAGAAAATAAGTCAATGGACATCAGGCTGCTTGCTTCAATAGCTTCGCTGTTGGAAATAGATCTTCCGATATTGTTGCAAGATGCAGAAGAACAGGAAGCCAAAGAACAGGAGCTCCATGTAAACGGCGAACATCCGTCCGCTATTGATATTGAAAAAGAAATACGAACACTGAAAGAGGAAGTACATGAATTGATATTGTATCACAAAGAGACCTTAAAGCTTCTTAAAACTTACTCCGAATGAGCTTTATGAGCTGCCGAAAGCCTTTGCTCTATTGCAGTAGAACAATGAAAACCTTGGACAGTATAATCGCGAAATTAAGGGCAGCGTCTAAATACAAAAAGCCGATCCTTCCGGATCGGCTTTTGTTCATTAAGATTTCTTTTAATCTGCTTTTACAAACTTACCATTGAAGATAGTTTTACCACCTTTAATTACTTGTACCTGGTAGATACCGGAAGCAAGTTTACTTACCTTAACCGGATAAACATCTTCAGTTGCAGTTTCTTCCCTAATCTGCTGACCAAGAATATTAAATAACCTGATCGTATTCGTACCAGACAATCCTTTAACCTTTACTACTTCTGTAGCCGGGTTAGGGAATAATTCTACAGGCATCACCACGTTACAGTTACCTTTTGCAGATACAACATTGGTAGTATAATGCTTGCCGTCTATATCAATTTGTGATACACGATAAAAATTAGTTCCATTAACCGGTGCCTTGTCTACATAACTATAAGTAGCTCTGTCAGTAATGCTCATGTTGGCATTTACTTTAGCTATTGACTCGAAGGAAGTGCCATCAACACTGCGTTCTACATTAAAGTAAGCATTGCTCACTTCGTTGGTAGTAATCCATTCGAGTTTTACATCGCAACCTTCAGCCTTTGCATTAAAGGAGTGAAACTGTACGGGCAACGGCGTATTCTGCACTACAATTGTAGTTGTAAATAAGTTATTGCTCGGAGTAGGATCTGTAATGGTTATCGGAATCTGAATTACGATCTGCGCTGCAGTAAACAATGTTGAACCTATATTCTGTGTTGTTTTGAATGGAACTGAAAATTCAACTTCCGCCAAAGGATCAACACTGATTGCAGGTACCAATTTCGCGTCTGTTGGTCCGATTTTGGTATAGGTCCATCCTGCAGGAATATTAGGATAAGTTGCATCAAACTCAACACCGTTAGGCAATGCAAGCTGAATACGAAAAGAGCTTGCATTTAGCGAGCTAAAAGAGTTGTTGGCAAAGGAAACTTCCAGGCTGCTTGCATAAACGAAGCCAGGATAGTTACCGGATTCTGCTGCCATTCCTGATACAGAAAGATCAGCAGGGGTCTGAGCATAAACACCGCCTGCCAAACCTGTGGTTAGTAGCGTAAGGAGCGCCATTTTTTTTATCATCCGTTGCATAATAATTTGGTTTTTCAATTTGAAACTAAAATACCGGAACGATGCTTTCAGCACCGTCCCGGCAGATAAACTTTATTGACTTATATTGATGTTTACTGAAGTGTTATTGTTTCCTGTATTGGTTTCACCTGAAATAGGGAAAACGATACCATTTACAGAAGACGTACCCACAGCTGCAGCACCAACTTTATTTAATCTCAGATCGACTATTTCATAACTACCATCTGCATTAATGGTAACCGGCCCGTTAGAAGTAAGCGTATAACTGCTGGCACCAGGCGTAAGCGTCCATCCATTGATACTTGAAGGTTCAAGGCTATAAGTGAAGACTGACGAAGGTTTTGATAACCTTACAGTTATTACTCCATTTGCATCAGCTGCACCCAGGTTGGATACATATACACTGAATGGTCTTGAAGTTACCGAAGGTGTGAAACTTACCGCAGGGAAATCAAGTGCTATAGAAAGATCAGCAAGCGGAACGAAAGGCACTACAGTGATTATTGCAGTATCATTAGCCGGATTAACAGTAGCAGTACAACCATTACTATTCGTCATGCTTATCAATGCATAAGTGTACGTTCCAAGAATAGCATTTGATTGCGGTATTGTAACCACAGTGCTATTACCAGTTGTAGTTATTGTTTGCGGAGCACCACCATTCATAGTGTAAGTGAATGTGTAAGGACCAGAGCTATTAGCTCCCTGTGCTACAAACACTACATTTGAAGTAGAACTTATGTTCTGAGCAATGGTAGATGTACCACCGATATTTCCTACCAGTGTATTTACAACAGTTATGGTATAAGAACAAACACTGGAATTACCTGAAGCATCAGTTGCAGTATAGGTTACCGTAGTAACTCCCGTTGCAAAATTGTGTGTATTCAGGTAGTTGATTCCCGTACTTGCAGAAGAACCGCTAGTTGCACCTGACAAGATCCATACCAGTGAATTCAGGTTACAATTGTCTGTTACTACAGGATTAACTGTGACAACGTTTCCTGTACAACCAGCACTGTTTGTCGGTGCATTGGTTATAGAAGAAGGACAAGAAACGAACACAGGAACAGTATTATCAGTAACGATAACATTGAAGCTGCAAGTAGCGCTTACATTTCCATTATCATCAGTAGCTGTATAGGTTACAGCAGTTGTTCCTACAGGGAATACAGATCCCGGAGTATGACTCTTAGTCCATACCAGATTTGCAGATGCTGTACAGTTGTCTGTAGCTGTAGGTTCAGTCCACGTTGCTACTGCATTGCAGGAAGTTGCTCCTGCGCCTGTAGTAACATTTATTGTAGAAGGACATCCTGCCAATACCGGTGCGGTATTGTCCGTAACAACAACATTGAAGATACAAGTAGTACTCACATTACCTTCCAGGTCAGTTGCTGTGTAAGTAACTGTTGTAGTTCCTACCGGGAACACAGAACCAGGGGTATGACTTTTTGTCCATGCAATGTCAACATTTGAAGTACAATTGTCGATGGCAGTAGGCTCAGTCCAAGTGGCAACAGCGCTGCAAGGTGTAATGCTTGCATCAGTATTTACAAATACTGCAGCCGGGCATCCACTAAGAACCGGGATTGTGTTATCTATTACAGTCACATCAAAAGAACATGTGTTGCTTACATTTCCGGAAGCATCAGTTGCGGTATAAGTTACCGTAGTAGTACCGGCAGCAAATACAGAACCAGGAGTATGGCTCTTAGTCCATACCAGGTTGCCAGCTGAAGTACAATTATCGGTTGCTGTTGGCTCAATCCATGTGGCTGTAGCATCACAAGTACTAGCACCTGTTCCGGTGAATACCGTAATATTAGCAGGACAAGCAGCAAGTACCGGTATTGTATTATCTGTAACAATCACATTGAATGAACATGTATTACTTACATTACCGGCAGCATCAGTTGCGGTATAAGTTACCGTAGTAGTACCTACAGGGAAAACATCACCAGGGTTATGATTGTTAGACCAAACCAGGCTTCCTGTTGCAGTACAATTATCTGTTGCAGTTGGTGCGATCCAGGTCGCAGTAGCACCGCAAGTTGTAGCACCTGCGCCGGTATTTACCAGGACATCTGACGGACAACCTGCAATAGCAGGAGCCTGAGCATCAACTACAGTTACAGTGAAAGAACGCACAGAATCATTTCCTGCCAGATCTACAGCAGTATAAGTTACTGTAGTAGTACCCAGTGGGAATACAGAACCAGGTGCATGTGTAGAAGTAAGTGTAGCAGCACCAAGAATAGTACAGTTATCAGTAGCTATCGGTGCAGACCATGTTACTGCTTTACCACAACTATCTTGTCCATTGTTGATTGTAATATCAGCAGGGAAATTAATGATAGCAGGTTTAGTTTGATCTGCAAAGGTTACATTAAACGTACAGAAAGTGAAATTACCATTCACATCCGTAATCGTCAGTGTAATTGGTAAGGTTTGCTGGAAAGCAGCAATGATAGTACCGGCAGCAGGATTTTGGGTCACTGTAGCCACACCGCAAGCATCGGTAGCATTCACTCTGTAAGTCATATCAGGAATTTCAGTAGTGCACTGCAAACCTTTTAACAAGGTAGTATCTGACCAGCAGCTTACTACAGGAGCAGTTACGTCATGTACAGTTACAATAGCAGTGCTTGTAGCGCTGTTACCTGAAGCATCTGTTGCAGTAAGCATTACAGAATTTGGACCAACATCAGAACAATTAAATGTTAGTTTGCTGGCAGATAAAGTAACAGCCGAGCAATTGTCATGGCTTCCGTTGTTAAGCATAGCAGGCGTAATAGTTGCATTTCCTGCAGCATCCAGATTCACAGAGATATTCTGACTTATTGTAGTTGGAGCAGTTCCATCAACTAGGGTTAAAGTGAAACTGTCTATGCTTACATTACCAGCAACATCTGTTGCTTTAACTTTGATTATCCTTGTTCCGCCATAACCGATCACTAAAGATCCTGGTTGATTCGGAGCAAGTTGCTCGATAGTTAATACACCTGAACAATTATCAGCTATAGTAAACAAGCTTCTGTAATCAGGCATAGGTACCTGGCAATTGTTACCGGCTCCTACATTAAGTGTTTGTGCTACAGGAGGCGTCATTACTGGCCCCTGAGCATCATTAATCGTAACATTAAAAGAACATGTTGCTGTATTTCCTGCCGAATCAGTTACTACAAAAGTATTGGTAGTAACACCCAGCGGGAACACAGCACCACTTGCTAAACCAGCTGTCTGAACCGTACTTTGAACAGCACAGTTATCGGTAGAAGCAGGAGCATTGTAAGTAATTACAGCACCACAAATATTAGGGTCTGTGTTGTGTGTAATGTCTTGTACACATGTAATGGCAGGAGCTATTGTATCAGTTACCAGAACATCATATTCACATGTAGCTGTATTTCCTGAAGCATCCGTTACCGTATAAGTAACAACCGTAGTTCCTACATTGAAGATATAGTTACCGATATTTCCATTTCCGCTTGCAGCTGTTGCACCGGTCATTATCCATGATAATGGAGTAGCGCCCAATGTGCAATTATCTGTGTAAAGAGGATTTGGAGTATTTACGGTATTTCCACAACTATTAGCAGCAGAGAATGCATTGATAGTAGCCGGGCAACTTGTAAATGCCGGTGCTTCGTTATCATCAACTGTTACTGTAAATGTACTATCCTTTGTACCACATACATTGGTTGCAGTAATCGTTACATTGGTCACACCTTTATTAAATACGCTACCGCTTCCTGTTCCTAAACCGGAACCTGTAGTAGCACCACTCAAAGTGTAAGTCAATACAGAAGCAGGAGTACCACTCACTGTTGCTGTAGCATAAGTTACTGTAGTATTGCAGGAACCAGTTGCAGTGTTATCAGTGGCATCAGCAGGTACGAAAGTAAACTGTGGAGCAACATTGATGTTCATGTTATAAGATGAAGAAGCAACACAACCCAAGCTGCTGGTAACAGTAAGCAGGTAAGTACCCGCATCGCCAGTATGAGCAGTGAAGATATATGCAGGATCATTAACATTACCACTTCCTACAGGAGAACCGTTATGAAGCAAGGTATAAGTCGCTCCAACGTCTCCGGTAAGAGTAACTGTTACCGGATCGCCTTGACAATGTGTAGTTGATCCATTGTCAGAGATTGCATTAGCATTAACACTGAAAGTATAAACAGGTAAAGGATTTACCACAATCTGGTAAGACCTGGTAGCCATACAACCAGTAATGTCGTTAGTCAACGTAACGGTATAGGTACCAGCGTCAGTCAGAGTAGCAGCAGGGATTGTAAATGCAGCAGCATTAACTGATCCGGAAGCTATTATGTTAACATCTTTAGTAATTACAAATGAATGATCAGAAGATCCTTCAAGAGCTAACTGCAAGGCATCACCTTCGCAATGCGTAGATGTTTGTCCGTCAACCAAAGCAGCACCATTTACTTTAAAGGTATCTGTAGGTTTTGGATTCACATTGATCGTGTAAGTCTGAGCAGCTTCGCAACCGGTTATAGCATCCGTTACAGTCAATACATAAGTACCTGCAGTAGTATTCGAAGGTGTACCACCAGAGATGAAAGTATGTGTAAAGTTACCGGAAGCATCAACATTTCCGGAAGCATAAGCATTACCATTGTGCGTCATGCTGAAAGCACTGTTAGCAGTAGCTCCGTTCAATTCGAAAGTAGTAGACGTAGCCTGGCAAATTGTTGCTGAACTATTATCCGCAACTGCATCACCATTTACACTAAACGTGAATGAAGGAGAAGGATGCACTGTAATCGTAAAGATTTGAGGAATACCATTACAATCATTTGCAGAAGGGGTAACTTCAATAGTAGCAATAACATCTGTAGTACCATTATTGATAACAGTGAAAGAAGAAATATCTCCTGTTCCACTTGCTGCAAGACCAATTGAAGTATTATCATTAGTCCAGCTGAAATCTGTACCTGTTACAGCTCCATTAAAATTAACCGCTGCAGCTGCAGAACCATTACATACTACCTGGTCAGCAGGATCTGAAACAACAGGAGTAGGATTTACAGTTATGGTAAAGGATTCAGAAGCACCGTTACAATTATTAGCAGTTGGTGTTACCTCGATAGTAGCTGTAACAGGAGTAGTCCCTGTATTAATACCATTGAAAGAAACAATATCACCAGTACCATTGGCTGCAAGGCCGATAGATGCATTATCATTTGTCCAATCGAATGTAGTACCATTTACAGCACCAGTAAAGGTTACTGCATTAGTGCCAACACCATTACACACTACATCATCTGAAATGGTATTAACATCAGGAGTAGGATTTACGGTAACTATATAAGTTTCAGAAGCACCGGTACAACTATTGGCTACAGGAGTAACTTCGATAGTAGCTACAGCAGCAGTGTTTCCGGTATTGATACCATTGAAAGAAGCGATATCGCCCGTTCCGCTGGCAGCAAGGCCTATAGTGTTATCACTATTTGACCAATTAAAGATTGTACCGCTTACGGCACCGGTAAAGGTCACTGCATCAGTAGCAGCACTGTTACACACCACATCATCAGCAATTACATCAACTGTAGGAGTTGGGTTTACTGTAATAGTAAATGTGTTTGAAGCACCAATGCAATTATTAGCTGATGGTGTAACTTCAATTGTAGCAACTACAGGAGTAGCTCCGGTATTGATACCGTTGAAAGAAGCAATATCACCAGTTCCACTGGCAACAAGACCAATAGATGTGTTGTTATTTGTCCAATCGAATTGAGTACCACTTACTGCACCGTTAAAGGTTACCGCAGTAGTAGCAGCACCATTACATACTACATCATTTGAAACCAGATCAACTACAGGAGTAGGGTTAACAGCAATGGTAAATTCCTGTGCTGCGCCTGTACAACCGTTAGCTACAGGTGTGATCTCAATATTAGCTACAGCAGGAGTATTACCACTATTGATCGCATTGAAAGAAGCGATATCACCAACACCGCTGGCTAGAAGGCCTACAGAAGCATTGTCATTAGTCCAGTTGTAAACAGTTCCGCTCACTGCTCCGCTTAAAATTACCATTGTAGTAGCGGCACCGTTACACACTATTTCATCGGCAGGATCAAGTACGGTAGGCGTAGGTTTCACTGTTATGGTAAAGTTCTGAGCAGGACCAGTACAGCCGTTAGCTGTTGGTACTACCTGGATATTTGCTACAGTATTTACAATTCCTGTATTAGTAGCTGTGAAAGAAGAGATATCTCCGTTTCCACTTGCACCAAGACCGATTGACGTATTATCATTAGTCCATGCAAAAGTTGTTCCGCTTACTGCGCCTGTAAATATAGTTGCCGATGTAGCTTCATTGTTACATAACAATTGACTGGCAGGAACAACAACATCAGGCGTAGGGTTAACAGTAACCGTTACATTCTGTGGAAGACCAACACAACCCTGTGAACCCGGGCTTACCGGAGTAAAAGTATACACCACATCAATAGGTGCATTCGTGTTGTTGGTCAGTGTTTCTGTAAATGTACTGTTGGTCGTGAATGATTGACCGGAAGCAGAAACAGAAGCAGTATGTACAAGACCATTGTATACAGCAGTCCTGTTATAAGAACCACCAACACTATTAGGGTTAGTTACATTGATCGTTACTGTACTGCCATTACATTGGGAAGCACTTCCGTTTAAGGTAGCAACAACATCAGATACCGGTTGAATAGTAACCAAGGTCTGACCACCCATACTTTGTGCAGTTGCTGCACAGGTAGCAGGTGTAGGTTGCGTGCTTGTATTCGGATGGAATGTCAAAGAAGACAGTACAAACGATTCAGCAGTATTGGCAATAGTGTTATTTGTAAAAGTATAAGACGGGCTTATAATACCTGCCGCAGGATTAAGTCCGGTGAAAGTTTTACCATTTGTAAAAGTTCCGCTGAACGTACCACCTGAAACAGGGTTCACACTAATATTGATATTGGAAGTCTGACCACTGCAGACATTCGCATTACTCGAAGCAGTAATAGTACCTTGTACAGAACCCAAAGAGGTAATAACCACCGTATCTGAAGAAGCAACGCAAGGAGCATCACTTAAGGTCCATTTCAAAGTATAAGTACCTGGATTTACCGCTGGAGTAAATACAGTATTAGGATCAGTAAGACTTGCAAACTGGCCTGATGCGGTATTCGTACCATTGATAATACTCCACGTGCCAGACTGAGTACCCACTGTTGCATTAGCTTGCAGGGCATCACCAGTACCACATATCATTTTATCAACACCTGTCAGAGCAACTGGTTGTGGCGTTACAGGAACAGTAGAGCTACCGCTGACCAGCTGTGTACAGGTTCCTCCTGCGTTTGCAATAGAAACAAGATTTAATGTTTGTGTTACAAGAGCATTAGGTACAGTTACTGTTGCAGTACCACCTGTTAAAGTAGTTGTGGCATTAGCACCACCATTAATGTTGTAAGTCACATTAAAGCTGTCTGGGCCGGTCAATGTAAAGTTAGCATTGCTGCCAGCGCATATAGGTCCGCCATTAGCTATGGTAACGTTCTGAGCCGTTACGGTAATGGTGAAATTTTGTTTTACTAAAGAACTGGAGTGGTGATAAATATCTGCCGCAACAAGTTCAATGTTATACGTACCGGTATCGGAAGCAGACGGCGTACCACTTAATGTTGCCATAACATTGGGAATGTTCACCAATGTCAACCATGAAGGTAGCGGAGTGTGAGATTCAAATTCCAGCTCATCACCGTAAGAAAGATCTGGATCGAAACCAAAAACCAGATAAGTATAAGGCTGACAGGACTGAACAGAAAGAACAGGGTTTGAAGTAAAGATGGGCTTAGTATTCGCTACTACATGATAGGAAGTTGTAGCCGTTCCGTTATTCTGGTCTTGTGCTACAAATGTAAAAGTATGATCTCCCCACTGCGAAGGGGCGGGCGTCCACGATATATTTGTTTGGGCAATGCTGCTTAGAGCTGTAGGTAAAGAAGGAGTTGCTGTTGCACCTGCTGGCAAAGTTGCAGAAAATATCTGCGAAGTAATTCCGGGAGCAGGGCTCTGTGCTCCAATCACATCATTAAGCGTTGTACCGATAAGCACAAGCCTGTCTGGCATTGCGGGTGGCGTAGGGGCAATAAATTGCGGCCCTGCAATAACCTGTATCGTAACTGTTGTCGTAGTTTGAACACCCACATCATCAGTAGCTATGAAGGTTACTATATATGTTCCGAGCTGTAACACAGTTGGTGTCCAGCTGAAAGATGCAGAGGCAGGATTTGCAGGTGTTACAGAAGGATTGAATGAAGCACCGGTAGGCAACCCTGCGCCATTCAATAATACAGTTCCACCAGCATCAGGATCCGAAGCCTCAATAGTAAAGCTTACAGGAGATCCGGGATGGGCATATACAACGGCATTATTCAGAGGAGTAGTAGCATAGTTAAAAATCGGTGGGTTAGATGTACCCACAACTTTCAAAAGAAAATCAACTACAGATTTTGATCCGGTTGGATCAGTAATCGTAAAACCAGCACTCCAAAGTGTACCTATGGCCTTACCAACTGTATTGAATGTGGCTTCACCTGTAGATGAATTTATACTTAAGCCATTTGCCTGGATAGAATTAACGTCTCCACCACTAAATTCAGCAGGAGTTGATAAAGCGTAGCTTAATACACCACCATCGGGATCAATAGCCGGCACATTAAAGGCAGCGACAGAAACTCCTGTAGATAAACTAACCACAGGAGGAAGCGTAGATACAGGAGATCCAAGATTAGTGGATGCCAGGTTTACAGTTGTCTGCTCGCCAAAATTTCCGTCAGGATTATTTTGCAATGTACTTAAGCGACAACAACCTGAATAACTAGCAGTAAAGTTGTCCGTTCCAATAGCATAAGTATGTGTAACAGTATACGTACCAATAAAATAATCTTCAGCACTGTTTACAGAGGTTACCTGCAGATCAATTGATCCGGTTCCACCATCTCCAAAAAGTAATGTAGACCCTGTGTTAACTGTAGACCCTACAGCTACACCGGTGAAACTTGAAAGTCTGTAGGAATTTGTAACTACAAATGTAACAACCCGGGAAGAGGCATCAGGCCTACTCCAGATAATATTTCCATAACGAAAATGCGAAGCATTCGCATCCATTACAGATAAAGTAGATAGCAATGCCACTACAGCAGACATTCCGGCCAGCCTCAACCGGCTTCCGGATAGTCGCTGTTCCTGATGATGCCGGGAAATCCCCTTCACCAGGTTCGTGACAAAAGTCACGAGAAAAAAGAAAAGCATGCTGCTCCGTCGCGTTAGCCACTTACAGACATCCTTCATATTTTGGAAAGATTTGTTCATAAACATAGGTATTGGTTAAAATCGATTTAAGGTTACAATCATTATTTCCTTTGAGGGGAAATCACACAGGGATAATATCAATTAAGTCATCGTTCTTTCCACATCACTTTCGGTTACAGTACATTCAAATAATAAGTCCAATACTCGGTTAATCTCTTTGGGATAAACTTCTCCCGTTTATATTCATTTGGTTCTTCATCTGATTATGAAGATTGGTTCAATAAAATGGCTCAACATTTAATACTTCCTTTTTCAAGGAATTAATGTTGAGATAAGTAAATGTTAAAAAAAGGAAATAGTTTAGTTAAATTTCAGGAGCAAAAATATCCATCTACACCATGGGAAAAGGCACACATTTAGGTAGGTTTAGGTGCCAAAATAGGTTCATATATATTTTTGTAATGTAAACTGGAGTTTTATAATATTACCACACTCTTTTCCTGTGGTAAACTCAACTATTTGTACGTTTAGCACGTATAATATTTAAAATAATAAGTAATAATATAATAATAATTGTAAATCAATTGTTTGAGAAAACATAAAAAATTAAATTGATAATAAATACGTTCTCTATTCACTTGTTAATTCATTTTAAACGTCCGGGTTAACCCTTATATATAAATATTTCAATAAATTTTCTGCATTAAAATTTCAAAAATGTTTTCTATCTTGCCGCGCTGTTAACAAAATTGTCAGGCTTTTTAAAATGATAAAAATTATTTAAATCTTGGTTTATTTGTTAAAATAGGATCATCGAAAAATTAACCCAAAATGAATTTGAGCCACATACGCTCCAATATTAAAAAGTTGCGGCGGGCTAAGGGAACAACCCAGAGAGAGATGGCGCTTCGGCTATATATGGACGAACGTACTTATGCCAAAATTGAACGTGGTGTAAATAAATCAATGGACATCAGATTACTATCTGCTATCGCAGATATTTTAGATACGGATGTGGCCAGCCTGCTTGAAGACTCCAACTCCAGTACTCATACTACAATCACATCGCAGGAAAAGACCGGAGAAAGCCTTGAATCCGGAAGAACTTTCTCCAAAAACAGTTTTCCCGATCCTGTAAATGAAACACTTTTGCAAGAAATAATGGCCCTGAAAGCCGAGGTCAAGGAACTTATAGCCGTTCAGAAGAAGGCTATGAAACTCTTAAAGCTATAACCGTATTCCAATAAGGTTACATTCCTACCCTACTACGGGTATATTTAACAATTTTTACTATTTTTTTTCTTTAATTAGGAGCAATACCCCAATATTTGCGTATCTTTAACATATTGAACCATTCTCCAATTTTAACCCGCCAAATGTTGCAACCAGACGCATTATATAGTTAAACCAATTAAACCTATATTGCTTATGGACATTTGCCACATCCGCAACAACATTAAATTATTGCGTAGGTCGAAGGGTATTACCCAAAAAGAAATTGCCGTCAAGTTGTTTATGGACGAGCGAACATATTCTAAGATTGAAAGAGGAGAAAAAAAGTCTATGGACGTCCGACTTCTATCATCAATTGCAGATATTCTCGAAACAGACATGTTCATCCTGCTTAAAAGTCCGGGTACCTTCACCCAGGAATTGTCTGCCAACCTGCATCCGGTTGTAGTAGATGATGAAATGTATAATCATATACATACGCTTCAGCAGGCACAAATGGATATGATGCTTGAAATAAAACATATTGAAGAAAGTATCACCCAACTTATCCATGTAAATCAAACCACATTAAATCAGTTAAGAGTGGTGCATGTTTAACTACTTATTTTTTACTTGAATTTATAGCTGTATCATTATTTTTGCACTAATAAAATAATGATACAGCTATGTTTTTAAAAATGCAAAAGAGCCCCAAAGGCCATCTCATCCATATTGTTGAAAATGTAGCACAACTTAAACTAGCCCTCCTTTCCAAAGAAGAACTTATCTACGCTGAACAACAGGTGCGCAATGAGAGCAAAATCATTACGATTAATCGTTACGAATTTCAAATCTTCCTGCTTATATCTATTCCCAAAAATGAAAGTTATAAAACAAGGGAAGCCCTGCGTAAGCAAGGAGCAGAATTGCAAACGCTCCTCAATGCAATAAAAGCAAAAGAAATTACGCTTACCAATCATACTACAGATCCGCTTGCTGCATACGCCGTAGCAGAAGGCCTGGTACTGGCCTCTTACCAATTCCTGAAGTATAAGGCAGATGCTAAAAAATTAACTTACAGCCTTACTGATATTGGTTTTGAAAAACAAAGCATCACGCTTAAAGATCTCAAACAACTTCAGGCTATCTGCGAAGCCATGTACCTTACCCGTACGTTGGTAAATGAGCCATTGAGCTATCTTACTGCAGAACAACTTTCAAAAGAGATTACCAACATTGGCAAAGAAGGCGGTTTCCGGGTAAATGTATTGGGCAAGGCCAAGATAGAGCAAATGAATATGGGCGGTATCCTGGCCGTGAACCGTGGCAGTATGTTGCCACCTACGTTTACGATCATGGAACATCGTCCTGCAAAGGCAATCAATAAAAATCCGATAGTATTGGTAGGTAAAGGCATTGTTTATGACACTGGTGGTCTTAGCCTTAAGCCTACACCCAACTCCATGGACCGTATGAAAAGTGATATGAGCGGGGCCGCTTTGGTAACCGGTGTAATGTATGTTGCGGCACAACTTGACCTTCCATTACACCTTGTTGCATTGGTACCTGCCACGGATAACAGGCCGGGCGAAAATGCCTATGTACCGGGCGATGTAATTACTATGTACAGTGGCACTACTGTTGAGGTAATGAATACCGATGCAGAAGGAAGGCTGGTGCTGGGTGACGCCTTACATTATGCAAAGAAATACAGGCCTGAACTGGTTATAGACTTTGCAACACTTACCGGAGCTGCCACTGCTGCTGTAGGTGATGTAGGCATAGTAACTATGGGTAATGCCAGTGATAACATTAGACAAAAGCTGCACCAGAGCGGCTTTAATCAATACGAACGCCTGATTGAGTACCCACTGTGGGATGAATATGGAGATATGATCAAATCGGACATTGCCGATCTTAAAAATATAGGCGGCCCAACGGGAGGAGCTATTACTGCAGGTAAATTCCTCGAACATTTTACCGAATATCCCTGGATGCATTTCGATATCTGCGGGGTATCTCATACTCTGGCTAAGAAAGACTACAGAACTGCAGGTGGCACAGGCTATGGGTTAAGAATGATTGTAGATTTTCTGGTGAATTATGGTAAATAAAATAAGAAATGGTCGCTGTTCTCAGCGACCATTTCTTACTCATACTTCGCAATATGGTATCATTATTCAAAAATAATTTTCTCAACAACCTCGATCTGGTTGAAAATAATTTTTAAAATGTAAAGGGTGCTACTTTCCAATATATCCGGCAAATTAAGCTGGACATGTCTTCTGGCCCCAAACTGGTTGTAATATAAACGTTGCCCGCTTGTGGTATATATAGCTACTTCAATATTGGATTGTACATCATTAAAAAACTCGATATTCAAATTAAAGTTCTTTACAGGATTAGGATAGACCCTTAATTGTTGTGTCTGCTCGCCGCTTTGTATAGTGGTAACATTTGAATAAGCTATTCCTTCCTTTTTAGTAATGCCTTTAACCCTGTAATACATAACCGGTACATATACCCGGTCTTCCTGTAAAACATAGGTGTCATATTTAAGATCAGACTGTTGCTTTGTCATAACGGATTCGCTAAATGTTATTGCGTCATCAGAACGTTCCAGGATAAATTTATCATAGCGTTCATTTTCAGTAACAGTAAAAATAAGACGGACAAAGGCTCCCACTATTGTTGCAGTTAAGGCTATACCCGCTAATGGCAGCGGCGTTCCATCCTCATTGAAGATGGCCAGTGTATCGTAATTACCACCCAATATACTTTGCGATTGATCTGAAGTCAGGCATAACCAATTTTGCATTACACTAGCGTAAAGCTGTCTGAAATCAAACTGGGTGGGCACCTGTGTGTTAGCAGTAGATACTGCCGGCAGCACCGGCGATGAACCTATGATACCTCCATTTACCCCTGCGCCAAAAAAGATAACAGGTGCTGCTGTACCATGATCCGTACCATTGCTGGTATTACTTATCACTCTTCTGCCAAATTCGCTGAAGGTCATGCCGGTAACCTTATCTGCTTTATTCATTAATGTAAGATCATTTTGAAAAGCAGTGATGGCAACCGAAAGTTTAGATAAGGCATTGGCATGCGTTCCGGTAGTTGTATTTCCGGAAACCACCTGGCTTATATGGGTATCAAAGCTATCAGGATGGTTTACAATGTATACCGGTGTAGTAAGGCCACCGCCTATCAGCCTGGCAACGATCTTTAGCTGGTCAGATAAGCTATTGCCCGATTCGGGATACATGGTGGATAATGTTGCCTGTGCATTGTAAGCATTGGAAATACGGGAAGTATATGCATTACTCTGATCTTTCATTAACCGCAGGAAAGAAAGTTCTACACCATAATCGCTTGAAGGCACTGCACCGCTTGAAGCATTTAACACATTCAATAGCGATGCGGGATTGGGTGCACTGTATCCCATATTTACAGACGGCCCCTGGAGCGACATTGCGAGCGAACCACCTATCTGTATTGCCGGCGGATCGGGATCTATTTCATTAGGATAACCATCAGGGTAGCCCGGATAAGTTGCATCCAATTCTCTGCCCAGCCATCCGGTATCTAATGTCTCGCCGGAATCCGCTGCAGTAAACCAGGTATCCTGTGCATGGAAATGGCTAAAATTGGGATTGGGATATGAAACACCTTGTACGATACAAATCTGCCCCTTATTATACATGAGCTGCAGCCCTGCCATGGCGGGATGCAGGCCAGTTGTAGCCGTTCCCGTTAACGACAATACAGAACTCTGCGGAATCATAACATTACTTCTTGCGTGGCTAAGCTCTGAATAACGATCCAGGGGAATCACCATATTCAGTCCATCATTTCCCCCATTCATCTGGATAATAACAAGGATCTTATCACAGGAATTTGTAGGTCGCGCCACTGCATCCAGGAAGGGATGCATAAGCCCTTCTCCGGCAAACACCGGTATGCCTCTTAGAAATAAAGGCACGGATAACAGGGCTGAATTTTTGAAAAAATTTCTACGGTCCATCTTGGTATTTTTTTACATTAACTGAAATTCAGCAAGCTGTATAACAGCTGTGATCAAAGCTTTCAACTTGTTGTTTACCGTAGTACGATAGGTGGTGTTGGTTGGATTATTTACAAAATTATTCCAGGCGGTAGTCCAGTAGCCGTCTGTAACCTGTCCGCTAAGAAGGTTTTGAATCTTCAGTTCATTCTTGTACGTCTGTGGCAGATCAAGACTTAAAAGGTAACGCACAAAAATATCAACGACAGTACCTGGCGATTGAATATCAAGTGCCGGAAACTGCTGTATAAAAGCGATGCCATCAATCTTGATAGTATTACCTGAAACTGTATATCCGCTAATAAGGGAATTGAGATAGGTTGACCGCTTCTGAATGGTATTCGCATTGATCCAGTTCTGATAGAATGTTGGTGCCTGGTAATAAGCCTTCCATCCTGAAACAGTGGGTACAAGGCCCTGGCCTTGCTCCATATTGCTCCTGGCATTGTTGTTCAGATTCTCCCAGATTTTGTATTGATCAAACAATTGTGTAGCCCCCGAAGTTGCTGCAGTATTGACATTCAGAGTATTTAAAACACCTGCGATCATATCAATCGGGCTTTTAATCATCACGCCCCTGTTAGCCATGTCAAAAAAGTGCTCACTCTTCAACAACAGTTTTACAACAGGCAGCATGTTCCAGTTATTGGATATCAGTGCTGCCGCTAAAGGCACAATAACATTTGTTTCAATGTTAGTATCAATATCATAGTAAACGAAATATCGGTATAACCTTCTGCATATATATCTTGCTATAGTTGTGCTTTGATGAAGAAACAACATATCAAAGTATGCATTGAACTCATTGGCCCCGTTTGCACCGATCTGGTTGGCGATGACGTTATTATTAAAATTTGAGGAGAACGTTTTAGCAGATTGATTATGAAAAGCGGGGGAGAAATTAACGACAAAAGGATAAGGATTAGTAAAGGAAGCAACCTTCCAACCAGACAATACTTTTGCTCCTGATTGAACATCAAGTTCGGTGTAATTCTGTGTCGGGTTTTTGCCCAGCATAAACAATTCCATAAGCTCTCTGGCAAAATTTTCATTAGGTGCAACGGCGGTGCTGTAGTGATTGCCAAGATAAATAAGCATTGCCGGTGCCTTCGCAATAAGCTTGATCAATGTTTTAAAATTGCCAAGGGCATTATCGCGTAACAGCTTGATGTAATCGTTGAAAAGTGTTGCAGAGTTACTGACAGCAGTATTGATAACACTGTAATTCACCGGAATGAAATGATACCAGAACCCAACCATTTTTTCCCTTATTGTTGGTCCGTCATTCAGCCACAAGCCCCAGTTCCAACATAAATGGCTGCTCAATCGCGAGACGTTTACACTTTTATCGTTTAATGATGTGGCACTGGAGTAAGTCAGGTTATTATTGGTCCAGTTGCCACCAAGCCCAATTACAGGATCTACAATAGCAGCCTGGTTATAATTGAGCGGAGTAGGTGACGGTAACGTTGGTGTATTATTAATTGATGTAAGGAAATTTACAGCATTGGAAGTGGTCATTGCTGTGAGTAATTCAATATCAGATTTCTTATTACCGAATCCCGTACGTTTCAAAAGATGTATAACTTGCCATTGGGTCCATGGTCCGGTATAAGGTTGCAACCCACTGGTAATAGCCCCTACTCTTTCGGCTGTGTGTCCCGTTTCATTACTCTCTTCATTGTCAATTTCTTCGATAAAGTTTTCGTAAGGTGAGTAGTGACGTTCCGAAAGACCCTTCCTCGAATATTTTTTAAATAATACGTCCCCTTCTTCCCTGTTTAAGACTTTACTAAAAAAGCCTCTTCTTTTGTATTTATTCGCTGACATAATATTTCATTTTGATATAACAAAATTTACTTCAACAAAATACAGTGAAAGAATTGTTAAAAAAACAATCATATTGGGTGGGTTTCAGGACCAAAAAAGCGATATTACAGTGGAACTGCGAGTAATACATACTAAAAAAATACAATAAGCATAAGACTGCAATTCGACAACGCTCATTCATGTATTGCTAATTCATGCATACTCAACTCATAAGGTCCTGGATTTTGCAAGTAGCTTTACTCACCATACCACAAAACATTTTTTTACTTTTGCTTCCATGAAAAAAATTCTACTTAGCATTTTCGCAATGACCACGCTTTTTGCCGCCAGGGCAGATGAAGGCATGTGGGTACCTATGCTCATTGGCAAGAACTACGATGAGATGCAGAGAATGGGCCTGAAGCTCACTGCAGATGATTTGTACAACGCCAATCATTCCAGTTTGAAAGATGCCATTGTGCACTTTGGCGGTGGCTGTACCGGAGAAATTATTTCACCTAACGGGCTACTGATTACGAATCACCATTGCGGATACGGAAGTATTGTAGATGTAAGTACTGTTGAGCATAACTATCTTGAAAACGGTTTTTGGGCAAAGAGTTATGATGAAGAAATATCTGCACCGGGCCTTACAGTAAAATTTCTTGTGCGGATGGAGGATGTAACCAGGCAGATGACCGGCATTGCTGATAAAGGAAGCGAAGAAAAAAATAAAAAAGCTTTTGATAAACTTAAAGAAGAGCTGGAGAAAAAAGCAAATGAAGGTGGCAAATATTCTGCTACCGTAACTTCTTACTTCAGTGGTAATCAATATATCCTGTTGGTGTACCAGATATTTACCGATGTAAGGCTGGTAGGAACACCTCCAAAATCATTAGGTAAATATGGAGGAGATACCGACAACTGGATGTGGCCACGCCATACTGCCGACTTCTCTATGTTCCGTGTATATGCTGATAAGAATAATAATCCAGCTGCTTATTCTAAAGCTAATGTGCCTTACAAACCCAAAAAATTCCTTCCGGTTTCTACACAGAGTATAAAAGAATCTGACTTTACTATGGTAATGGGCTATCCCGGCCGTACCAACAGATACGAGACTTCTTATGGTGTGGATATGGCAATTAATGAGGTGAATCCATCTATTGTAAAGATCCGTGATATGCGCCTTGCTATTATGCGCAACCATATGCGCAAAGATGAAGGGGTGAATCTTAAACTGGCTACATCGTACGCAAAAATAGCTAACTACTGGAAGTACTTCATAGGTCAGACAGAACAGCTAAAAAAACTTCATGTAATTGAAGAAAAACAAGCACAGGAAAAAGACTTTACCAACTGGTCCAAAGCCAACAACAGAGACTATGAAGATCTGATGACTAAGTATGCGAAAGCGTATTCAACCTACAGGCCTTACGCCAAACACAACACTTACTATACAGAGTGTTTTATGGGCTCGGCATTGGCCAAGCTGGCGGCAAAAACAGATGGTTTGTACAAGGCATTATCAAATAAGAAAAGCAAGCCGGAAGACATTGCCAAACAAGTAGCCGATTTGCGTAAGGCGCGTAAAGATGCTATGAAAGATTTTGTAGCGGCACCGGAACAGGAAATATTTGCACGCACAGCCGAAATGTTCTATAAAGATGTACCTCAAAGCCAGCTACCGGATTTTTATCAGAAATTTATCTTCAAACAATTTGGCAACAGCAACTGGACCAAGACTTTTAACGACTTTGCCAACTATGCTTTTTTGAATACGCTATTGCTGGATGATGTCAAATTTGAGAACTTCTGTTCTATGCCTTCTTTAGACAAAATGAATGCAGATCCTGCTATTCAATATGCTTTGAGTTTTGTTCATAATTACGAGGATAACTACAAGCCACGCCAGGAAGAATTTACCAAAACAAAAGATGCTTTGAGCAAACAATATATTAAGGGAATGATGCAAAAAAATCAGGGGAAATTATTTTACCCTGATGCCAACAGCACCATGCGTATTTCTTATGGAACTGTAGGTGGCTACAGTCCCCAGGATGCAGTTACTTATGACTATTATACTACGATTGATGGTTTATTAGCCAAGTATAAAGCAGGGGATGAAGAGTTTGATCTGCCAGCCGATTTTCTTGAACTAAGCAAGACAAAAGATTACGGAAGATACGCTGATGCAAATGGTGAATTAGTAACCTGTTTCATTACCAATAATGATATTACCGGTGGTAATAGCGGAAGCCCGGTAATCAATGGCAAAGGCGAATTACTTGGCCTTGCATTCGACGGTAACTGGGAAGCTATGAGCGGTGATATTGCTTTCGACAAGAAATATAAAAAGACAATTGTTGTTGATGTACGATTTGTATTGTGGCTGATTGATAAATATGGTAAAGCCGAGAATCTGATCAACGAAATGACATTGAATTAAGGAGCTTTGCTTACAACCAAAAGCCACGCAATGCCTGCGTGGCTTTTTTGTTTATCATAGATTTTATGAATAGAAGCAATTGAAAATTAACAGATTGAAATGTAACGTTCTATTAGCAAACCTTTTTAAATTTGGATTGTAATTACAAAACAATCAAAACAAAAACTACAATCATGTCTCAGGTAAAATCTAAACCAACAAACGGGAAAGCTGACGTTGCTGAAGCAAATATAGGCATTAGCGAACCTAATAAACAAGCAGTTGCAAATGAACTGAACAAACTGCTTGCTGATGAATTTTTACTCTATACCAAAACCAGGAAATTTCATTGGAATGTAGAAGGGGCACAGTTTCACGACCTTCATCTTTTTTTTGAAAAACAATATGATCAGCTCGCCAACATTATGGATGAAGTTGCTGAACGTATTCGTAAAATAGGCCACTACGCATTGGGCTCCATGAAACATTTTCTAAAAGAAGCCTCCCTGCTTGAAAATGAAGATACCGAAACATCATCGGCAACTATGTTACAAGAATTGCTTGATGATCATGAAACAATTATACGCAGGTTACGTTCCGACATCGAAAAGTTTCAGGATAAATATAAAGATGCAGGAAGTGCTGATTTCATTACCGGCCTGGTAGAACAACACGAAACTATGGCCTGGATGTTGCGGGCAACAGCCAAGAGATAATTGATTCTTTAACTTTAAAACCACAAAATATGCAAGAGATGAATGAGCATCCGGATTTCGCCACGGTGACCGAAGCTATGAAGTGGCTTGAAGATAGAGGCTATACTTATGACTTCAATCTGGATAATGATTGCATCAGCTACGAAGGTGGTCAAAAACGCCTTAATCCGGATGATTTTACTATAGATAAAGTATTCCGTTTTGAAGGAATTACCGATCCGGGCGATGAAAATATTATTTATGCCATTTCCTCTGAAAGCCACGGTGTGAAGGGGATTCTAATGAATGCCTTTGGTGTTTATGCCGATGCTATTTCAGATAAAATGATCAGGAAACTGGCTACGCATTAGTGAAGTGATGAGTGGTGATATTCTATAAAAAGACAAGAGGCTGTTTCATTCGAAACAGCCTCTTGTCTTTGATAATGAACTACCACTTCTTATTGATGAAACGGGTAGCGATAATTGGTTACCGGAACATACGTTTCTTTGATTGTTCTTGCGCTTAACCAACGGAACAAATTCAGGATAGATCCCGCTTTATCGTTGGTACCGGAAGCACGGGCACCGCCAAATGGCTGTTGGCCTACAACAGCTCCGGTAGGCTTATCATTAATATAGAAGTTGCCGGCTGCATTCACCAGTTTCTTAGTCAGGAATTCAATTGCAGCGCGGTCATGAGCAAAGATAGCACCGGTAAGTGCATAACCTGAAGTGCTGTCTACTTTGTCCAGAATAGTTTCCCATTCATTCTCATTGTAAACATAAATGGTAAGTACCGGTCCGAATAATTCTTCGCACATGGTAACATAATCAGGATTGCTCGCTTCGATTACTGTTGGTTCTATAAAGTAACCTTTACTTTTATCGTAGCTGCCACCATGAATAATTTTAGCATCGCTACTGCCTTTTACTGCATCAATATATTTCGCAAGGCCATCAAATGACTTTTCATCGATAACCGCATTTATAAAATTGCTGAAATCATCTACAGGACCCATTTTCAGGGTTTTCAATTCTGCTATAAATTTAGTTTTTACTTCTTCTGCAATATTAGAAGGCAGGTAAACCCTTGAAGCAGCAGAACATTTTTGTCCTTGATATTCAAATGCACCGCGAACCATGTTGGCAACCACTGCATCAACATTTGCTGTTGGATGAGCAAAGATGAAATCTTTACCACCAGTCTCTCCCACAATACGTGGATAGGATTTGTATTTGGCAATGTTATTACCAATGCTCTTCCACATACCCTGGAACACGCCGGTTGAACCAGTAAAGTGTACACCTCCAAAATCTTTATGATCAAAACAAATTTCACCAACTACAGGGCCACTGGTATACACCAAATTGATAACACCATCTGGTAATCCTGCTTCTCTCAATATTTCCATGAATACTGAAGCAGAATAAATTTGTGTATTGGCTGGCTTCCATACTACTACATTACCACACATGGCGGGAGCAGTAGGCAGATTACCACCAATTGCAGTGAAGTTAAATGGTGTTACAGCCAATACAAATCCTTCTAATGCACGATACTCCATCCTGTTATTAAAACCTTCAGGAGAGATCGGTTGCTGCTTATAAATATCACTTAGGAAATGAACATTGAAACGCAGAAAATCGATCAGTTCACAAGCGCTGTCAATTTCGGCCTGGTAAGCATTTTTACTCTGGCCCAGCATTGTTGCAGCATTCATTCTGAAACGGTATTTGGTGGCCAGTAATTCAGCGGCCTTCATAAAGATAGCAGCGCGATGTTCCCAGCTTGTTGCGGCCCATTTATCTCTTGCGTTCATTGCAGCAGCAATAGCATCCTTTACGTGACTTGCATCACCTGTATGGAAGTGACCCAATACATGAGCGATTTCATGTGGTGGACGAATGGCTACAGTATTTCCGGTACGAACCTCTTTACCATTGATGTACATGGGAATATCCCTTTGCTGGCCTTTCAGTTCGGCAATGGCGGCTTTAAGGTTTTTAGCATCTTCCGAACCCGGAGCATAGCTACGTACCGGTTCATTTTTCGGTTCCGCGAAATAGAAATATCCGTTATTCATATTGTTTAAAAATTTTTCTGTTGAAATTGGAAGCGCAAAGGTAAATATTAATTGCCGAGGTGTAAAATGTACATTCCAGTAATTCGTAATAGGGAAAAGCTATAAATATCTGGGGATCAAAAAAGCAGCCCGCTATGCCCGGCTGCCTGTTTTATTTATCAATCAACTTTTGTTTCTTACAAATTCAATGTGAATAATTGATTATTTCAATATAAAGCTCTTCCACCTTCTTTCGTGCCCAGGGTGTTTTTCTCAGAAATTTAAGGCTTGAATTAATGCTTGGATTATCTATAAAGCAATTGATCCTGATATTATTCCCCAATTGTTCCCAGCCATCGTAATAAGCTACAAGATATTCCAGTATTGCTTTTAGCGTAACGCCATGTAGCGGATCACTTGGCGGGGTTGTATTTTTTACGGGCTGCTCCATCATTTATTTTCCATTTCTTCCATACGCTTGGCCTTGGCATCGCGCAAAAATTCTGATGCGAATATGAAATCGTTCAACAGCTTTTCCTTGCTAAAAACAATATCCTTATTTGACCCCTCCCATTGTTTTTTGCCCTGATGCATATACACAATATGGTCGCCACTTTCCATTACAGTATTCATATCGTGTGTGTTAATTACCGTAGTGATATTATACTCTTTGGTAAGTTCACTGATCAGCTGATCAATAACCATTGAGGTCTGCGGATCAAGGCCGGAGTTAGGCTCATCACAAAAGAGATATTTAGGATTGAGCACCAATGCACGTGCAAGTGCAACACGTTTCTTCATACCACCACTTATTTCTGCGGGAAATTTTTTGTCTGCATCCTTAAGGTTTACCCGATCCAGTACTTCCTTTACTCTTTTAGCTTTTTCACGATACCGTTGATTGGTAAACATGTCCAGTGGGAACATGACATTATCTTGTACAGTTTTACTGTCGAACAGGGCCGAGCCTTGAAATAACATTCCGATCTGCTGACGTATTTCTTTTTTCTCCTTTTCGTCTATAGTAAGTATATCCCTGCCTTCATACAAGATCGCTCCGGCATCGGGATGAAAAAGGCCGATCATGCACTTCATTAATACTGTTTTGCCACTACCGCTGGTGCCAATAATAAGATTGGTTTTACCAGCTTCCATAACAAAGCTTACATCCTGCAATACTTTTTTATCTCCAAAACTCTTCTGTACGTTTTTTACTTCGATCATATAATTAAGTAAATTGGACTACACTAAAATGCTATCATTCAGATCTAAAAAAAATGCTTATCCCTGGTATCCAGAGATAAGCAAATGTAATTTAAATAACGTTCGGAATTAAATATTGTTCGTCTGCTATATTTAAGATTAAAGGCTTTTGGCGTCTTCCAAAAACTTAGCCAAACCAATATCCGTAAGCGGATGATTTAATAAACCTAAAATAGAACTTAGTGGGCAAGTACAGATATCAGCACCTACTTCAGCACATTTTACAATATGCAATGGCGTACGGATAGAAGCAGCAAGAACTTCTGTCATAAAGCCCTGGGCATTGTACAGGTTCACGATCTGTTCGATCAATTGAACACCATCCCAACCTGCATCGTCAATACGGCCAATGAAAGGAGAAACCATGGTAGCACCTGCTTTGGCCGCCAGGATAGCCTGACCTGCAGAAAACACAAGTGTGCAATTGGTTTTGATATCGTTATCTGTAAAGTATTTAATAGCTTTGATCCCTTCTTTGATCATCGGAACTTTAACTACGATATTGTCATGTAAAGCTGCCAGTTTCAAGCCTTCCTCAACCATTCCTTTAAAATCTGTAGAGATCACTTCTGCACTTACAGGACCATCTACAATAGCACAAATATCTTTGTAGTGTTGCATGATCGCTTCCTGCCCTTTAATGCCTTCTTTCGCCATCAGGGAAGGATTGGTGGTAACACCATCAAGAATACCAAAATCGTTAGCCTCCTGGATCTGAGCAAGGTTTGCGGTATCGATAAAAAACTTCATAATATTTGTGGGGGAGTTTTATTGGAGTATTGACTGAAGGGCTTTTATTCTGTTTTTTTGAAAAAAAGAAAATAAAAAATGGCAAGTTACTTATATCGCACCGCTCAACCATCTATCCTTGCTGCATTCCTGCCCTGGGGAGGTTCAACAGGAGCTGGTCGTATAAGACTTGCCGGCGCAAAGATACGCCCTTTTGCCAAAAAATAAAAATTTCATAACCGGAAATAAAAAAAGAATTTTAATTGATCAGTTTTTTATTCACAACCACATTGTCATCTTGAGGTACGAAAGATCTCTACACATTAAGAGATCCTTCGATTGCTGCGCAAACATAGGATGACAATAGAATTTATAATCTTAAATCGGTCATTTAGCCGCACAAGTCACCGCTCAATCATTTTTTAGTACCGTGATCAGCTGGTACATTTCTTTAGATTTTTCCTCTTCATTGGCATAATCATAAGTCAGGGCCATTTCTTCCAGCATTCTTATTACAACATCTTTATTGCTTAATGGTTGAAAGAATTGTTCGTCGTGACCTGCTTTTATTTTTTTCAGATATACTTCCACATCGTTCTGGGTGTATACCATACCATTTACAGGGTCTATGTAAAATTGTATCGTTTCCAGCGGTTCAGTATCCGGGGTAAGGAAATGATATTGTGTATCGAAATAAGCCATCACAAACTGCCTTGGAAGTCCCACTGCAAAAATGGGAATATCCAGCAATTCGCAGAGTGCCAGGTAAATAATACCTATAGAATAAGCGTTGCCCTGCTTGCTTTCCAGCGTATGATTGATAAAAAACAGGTTGGTATCCCGTTCTGTAATCTCGTGGCCATTCAGTTTGTAATAATTGTACAATATGCTATTAACTACATTGATCTGTTCCAGGGGAGTAAGATAGGCATTCAGCTCCAGCCAGATATTTCTGCGTATCTGATCCAGCTGTTTCATCAGCTGCTGCAGATTCAATTCAGGATAACGGTATTTTGCAATCAGCATTGCCCCTTTGAATAAGGATGGCATCGGCTCTTTTCCCCAAACGGCAAACTCCTGTTGCAATTCAGTAAATAAGGCTCTATGTATCAGGTGCTCAATACGATATTGTATATCTTCATCTTCGGTAACTTCCCATAGCTGTTCCAGGTTGGGAATAATTTCCCTACCATAACGTAATAACCTGTCTGCTACGGTATCAAATACTTCTTTATCCGGATCATCTACCAGGTGCAATAAGGCCAATATCTCTTTATTCACTTGCATATACGCTGCTACCTCAAATTATTTATAGCTAAAATAATGGAAATTTGGGGAAAAGCAATAGAAAAACTTATCCTTCATTTAACTATACCGCCACCCCTTTAGTACAAAAGGGTGGCGGTAAATATGTTCGGGTAAATTTAACTTAAAAAGTAAGAGGAAATTCCTGTACCGTTGCGCCCCGCTTCACTTTTACCACAGTTTTATCGCCGGGATTAAAACTTCCCAATGCTTCCATGTAGGACTGCATTCCATTGATCTTTATGGCACCGATCTGCATCACTATATCACCTTGTTGCAAACCAGCCTTCGCAGCTGGTTTCCCATCAATAATACCATCTACCCTAACCCCACCACTCTGGTAACTATAATCAGGCATAATGCCCAAAGTAACTTTAAAACTTCCCCTGGAAACACCAGTATTTTTTGTAACAGTATACAATGGGTTTGGTTGTTTTTCCATTAAACCGGCTACACTATATACGTAGTTGACAATATCTTTAGTACCTGTATAATTGATCTTTGCAGCATCATCAGATGGTTTGTGATAATCTGTATGTGTTCCGGTAAAGAAAAATAACACTGGAATGCTGTCATTGTAAAATGATGTATGATCCGAAGGTCCTACTCCTGAACTATCATTTACAATTTTAAAATTACTGGTTACACTTTTAAGTACACTACCCCATACCGGTGAAGTTCCCACACCACCAACAGTAAGTTTGCGATCAGGGCTCAGGCGGCCTACCATGTCCATATTAATCATATAGGCTGCTTTTTTAGGGTCAAAATCCTTATCCTTTACAAAAGCCTTTGAACCCAGCAAGCCAAGCTCCTCTGCTGAAAAAGCAATGAACAGGTAATTGTACTTTTTCAGACTAGACCCTTTGATTTTTTCTGCAATTGCGAGCATAGCTGCTACACCACTGGCGTTATCATCGGCACCATTATGTATTGCTTTTACTTTTTCTGTCATCCGGCTGCTGCCATCTTCGCCATAACCAAGATGATCGTAATGGGCTCCGATGATAACTGTTTGCGCGGCATTATTATTAATATACCCTACAATATTTGTACCTGTTCTGAATTCCTTTTTAAACGTGATATTCATCACCAAAGGTTGCATTACTTTCATGTCTTTTATATGAGTGTCATAAACCTTTTTGTTCAGCAATAGAACAGGAATTTCCAGGTTTTCATAATCAGACCTCTTGGCAAAAGAAGGGAAATATTTACTGCCAAATTTATCATAGAATAAAACAGAAGTAGCTCCACGCTCAATGGCCTTTCTTGCACGGTCGAAGGTCTGCTTCTCCCAATCAAAGTGCGGGTTATTGGCATCCTGCGCTGTTTCGTAAAGAGAAATTAGCCAGGGTCCGCTGGTTTCCATACTTTCAGGCAATACATAATTTTCATCTTTCCCTCCACCAGAAAATGGTGCGGGGAAAGCGTCTTCCGGTACAGAGATGTATTTATTGCTGATACTGAAACGAACTTCAGGAGTTAGTTCTTTACCCCATTCAAATTTAAACGGACGGCGAAAGCTCGGCCCATAAGGTTGAAGTCCCATTTGTCCCATTCTTTTTTCGATATACATTCCAGCCAATGCTTCTCCTTTTGTTCCGGTGCGGCGTCCCTCCAGTTCATCAGAAGCCAGGTAAGTAATATCTGTCTTCAATTGCTTGATTACAGCTTCTGCGTTTTCATCCGGTTGTTCTTTGCTATCCTTCTTTTCGGGAATGATTTTCTTCCATATCTGGGCCTGTACAGTTGATAAAGGCAAGAAAGAAATAATAGTAACAAGGCTTAGGCAGACAAAAAATCTTTTCATTAATGGTTTTTATATTGATAACTATTGGCTGGCAATAGGTTTATATAGCAAATGCAAACTTAGTCAATTGATCACCAAAATATGTTTGCAAATTGTAAAAATATAAATTGAAAGAGGCCGGAAAATGATTCCGGCCTCTTTCAATTTATTATAGTATTGAGCAATTAACGTTGCCACATATCGTCTTCTTTGTCGCGCAATGTTTGTATAGCACGTTCGCCGTCTTCAAGACCACGAAGATTTCTTTCGAAATCGGCACCGGTAGCGTTGTTAGACGAAGTTTTAATTACATAGCTGGAAAAATACCTGCCATCAAAAAAATCTGCCCAACTCATTCTATGCAGGTCATTCTGTGGATTATACACTTCATAATTTGCAAGAACCTTTCTCAAATCCGGATAGTTTAACCAGAACATCGGAGTAGAATATTGATATTCACCCGTCGTTTCATTCTTACGATCAATAAGCGGTGCGATACCAATGATCCTCACTACCATTCTACCGGCATTGCGATCAAATATCCAATCTTCTTTCAGTCTGTATTTTGTAACGTCATTAACGTTAAACTCCTTCTTAGTTATAACGTAAGATGTCTCACCGGTAATTGGATCGATAACAGGAGTAGAATCTACAGAACCAGATAAGCTTTGTTCAAAAGCTTCCATATTCAATGGTTCAGTAAAACGATCATCGAAAGTATTATATGCAGAAACTTTTCCTTTTTTTACTGCATCCAGCAAGATTTCAATAAATGCACCACCACCTGAATATTCATCACCAACGTAGGTAAATGCTTGATTTTGCTTTTGGCGTGTATCAATTTGCCTCCATACCCTGCGCTTCCAGGCTGCATCAATCTCCCGTATGCTCGCAAAATCCAGAGATCTGTTTACGTGAGGCACAACATCAATAACACCGTCTTTAACCAAAGATGGCTTCCAACTGCTGTTAACTCCTTCAGCATTAACATTCCCTGCTTGAGTTGCAGGATCTGTAGTAGCAGGATTTTGCGCAAAGGATATGCTGCTTAGCAATAAAGCGCCAAAAGTTAAACCAATTTTATTTCGAAGATTCATACTGCAACTATTTATAATTTTCTAGTTTAAGTTAAATGTAATAGAGTTAATTGAGCGTTCGCGCTTGTCGGGTCCCACAGCTTTTATGTTCTCCATAATTACTCTATCACCCGGACGTAATCTTTCCATAACATTTTTTACATCACCATCAAAAAGCGGTCCTCTAACCTCGATTTCTTTAGGATCACCTACTTTAGGAACCCATGTGAAACGGAATTTTGTAACCTGGAAAGTAGTCTCAAAATCAAATCCGTCAACCTTAGCCAAAATACCTCTTTGAACTTTAAATTGAGCAGTAGGGAACAATCCGCTTGATCTGCCCATAATGGAAGCCTGTGGATTAGGTATTAATTTAACACGGATCTGGCCTCCGCTGACTTTTGTAACACCAGCTCCACCACGTGATTTCGCATTAATAGACCAATCAATTTTTCCTTCTTTGCTCACATTTGCGATGTAAGTTCCTTTTCCGGTACCTTTTAATTCAGCGCCAGGCATAGATAAAGAGACATCTTCAATATTATAACCAGAGGCAGATAAAGTAAGTGGGTTATCAACACCAATATACATTACATTCATCTTATCCAGCTGTAAAGATGCACCGGCGGAACCAACCATATATTCAAATTTGAATGGATAAGATTTATTCTCGCCACGAACTTCGCGGGAAATTACACCGTTCACAACTTTAACACCAGCTCCGGATGCTTTAAATTTCACTGTACCGATCCCATTTTCTACTTTAACAGGTCCTGCAGTTGAAGTCATGTTTGGATTATAAGTTCTGTTGTAGGCTACAAGCATTACGTTTGCTTCCATTTCTTGTCCTTCCAATGCATAACTGGTTTTGGGCACTGCAATAGCAACCATGTCGTCAAAAGATATCACTTCGTCATCAATGTGTTTATACATGGAGTTCAAAGCTATCGCTTCAGCATTTTTAACGTCATTCTGGAATTTAGAGAACATTGCAATTGCTGCTACAACAGGGATGTTGTGAAATGTTCCAAAAGTCCAACTACCGCTTGGGTTGTCTTCTGAAGATTTAGGATTCTTAATCTGGATCGGCATTTGCTGTTTCAGTAAATCTTTTTCAGTCTGGTTATCAAACTTACTTACAAGAAACGAAACATAATCTTCCAAGCGCTTTTTGATTTCATCACCTTTCTTTTCGTCAACAAATAAGCGCGTAGCAGCATCAATATCTTCCATGCTCTTCAATTCCTTAACACCGTTATTTTCAGTGTAACCACCAGAACGATTGATAACGGAATCTTTCCATGAACCCAAATAAGCGGTTAATTTATCCGTTTCAGCCTTAACCTCTTTAGCTTTATCATTCCAGGGTTTTGCCCTGTCCTTAGTAGAAGGCTTCGACTCTGCAACGTTAAAGGCATCATATATCTGGTTATTTTTTGCATCAATAGATACATTGGAGCCTTCAATACTACTATTAATAGTCTGGAAAGCATTCAATACCTCTTTTGTTATATTAAGGGCAAGCATGGCTGTCAACACCAAATACATGAGGTTGATCATCAACTGCCGGGGATCTTTAGGTAAAGCCATCCTTTAACTTTTTCTTTGTTTAAAACTTTTTATGAAAGGAACATCCTGTCAGAATCATGTTTCTGATGCAATTTCCTAAGGTTTTTAGTTTATAAATTTACTGATTATGGAATTAACGACCTTGCATTGCGCTAAGCATGTTACCATAGATATTATTCAACTGAGCCAGGTTCTTAGACAATGTTGCGATCTGCTCTTTAGCAGCTACTGCATCAGAAGCACTGGAAGCCATTGCATCAGAAGCATTCACCAGGTTGCTATAGAACTTGTTCATTGCTTTCAGATGATTATTAGCATCCTGAAGTTCTACTTCATAGATCTGGTTCAGCGAACCTAAGTTTTTGGATAATACCTGAACTTGCTGGTGGAACTGAGCAGTACTATCAGCAGCATTATTGAAAGAATTCATCGTATTAGAAGCACCGATAAAGGTATCTTTCATTTTAGTCAATGCATCTGCTGCTTCACGGGCACTTTGTGAATATGTACCTGTAGCTGCCGTTACATCTGTAATATCTTTCATTTGATCAACTGTTTGACCAAAACGTTGGAAATTATCATTCAGGCGTTTCAGATTAGGTGCATTGATATTAGCTTCATCAAGCATTTTATCCAGAGAGGCTGTTGCATTACCGCTTCCGGGAGCAGCACCCAATGCACTTACCGGAGGTTGGAATTTAACACCTTTCTTATATGCCTCAACATGTGGATTCTCATCCAGGTTAGGGTAGTAGCGTTCCCAATAGTAATCTTTGTGAGGAGGAAGTAAACCAAGCAAACAGAAAATGAACGCTTCAGTACACATACCAATAGTCAACATCAAACCAGCTCCTGGCCAGTGTTGCAATTTGAATAGTGCACCTAAAAGCACGACACCTGCACCCACACCGATAATAAGATTTTTAATGTATTTACCCTGCTTAGTTTCAAAAAACAAAGATATTGAGCCCATTTTCTTAATTTGATTTTACGAAATTGAAATTGATTTACAAAAATTTAATAATGTCCACACCACAGTTAATCAGCCTATCTTGATGCTCTACCTGGCTCGTTAGTTATTGCTCCTGAAAGTTGAGTATATACTGTACGGAAACCTATATAAGCTTTCGCAGTATCAGCAAATTCATAATCTCTGTAGCTAATGTTAAGATAAGGAGCAGGATCACGCCAGCTACCACCTTTTACAACTACTCTACGTGCCCAGGCAGGATCTGTTTCATTAAGTCTTGCTCTGATATCAGGATTCATATCCGATAACATATTTACGTTGTAAGCATCTCTGTAGAAGATAGAACGAGTCCATTCTGCTACGTTACCTGACATATTATATAAGCCATAATCATTAGGCCAATAAGCATTAGCACGTACTGTATACAAGCCACCATCAGCAGAATAATCTCCGCGATCCGGTTTAAAGTTAGCCAGGTAACAACCTTTCTGATTCATAGCATAAGGTCCGCCCCATGGATAAGGAGACAATTGACGTCCTCCACGTGCAGCCCATTCCCATTGGCTTTCATCAGGAAGCTGGAATTCACCTTCAAAGAATAATTTTCTTTTCTCGCGGTCACCTTTCCATAATTGGGTTCTCCAGTTACAGAACGCATTTGCCTGAATCCAATTAACACCTACTACAGGATATTCATCAAAAGCAGGGAACCAGTTATATTGGCGTGCAATCGGCTCATTATTTGAATAAGCAAATTGTTTCATCCAAACTGTAGTATCAGGATAAACCTTTACAGACTTTTTGATGTCAAAGCTTGATCTTGGTTGTCCCGGATTCATTACTGAAGCCGAATAGTCGAAATAATGAACAACATATTCCCACTTAGATACGTCCAACTCTTTCTTTCCGGTACCGGTCTGGCTGGCATCAATATACATGCCCATCAGTTGATCCTGAACGTCAGCATCAGTCCATTTAACACGGTTAGTCCAATCAATTTGTTGCGTACCATCTTCGTTATCTTTAAAATCTCCAAGAGTAGCATGTGCAATAGAGTCTCTCACCCAGTTTGTAAACTGACGGTATTCCGCATTAGTGATCTCAGTAGCGTCCATGTAAAACCCCATCATATTAAAGGTACGAACCGGTGCATCCAAAGAATTCTGAATATCCTGATCGCTGTAGCCTGATTTCATAACACCTGCGTTTACGAAAACCATACCAACTGGTGCAGGGGCTTTATAATTCATTCTGTTTGAATAGTCGCCCACTAACTGACCTTGCGAAGTAGGCTGTCCGCAACTTGCGGCGAACATAGCCATAGCCACTGTGGCAATACTCAGGGAGAGTTGTTTCATCTGTGTGTTTTTTGTCATTGTTATTGCTCCATACATTTTTGGATTTCCGATATGCTTTGCTGGTATATTAAGCAACCTTATGCCATATGTAAATTGAAATGCATGTTCTTGTCAATTCTGAAAATAATTACTTCAATTTTGCCCGAAAGATAATCAAAGTTTTGAAAAATAAACTTCTGAATGAAAAAAAATGCTTTTTCGTTCTTTATCTGATCCGTGTACTTCTTTTGATGACCTGAATATTGCTTTTCAACATTTTAACCAACTCACTACAATATCATAGTTCTTTTCCCGTTTCATCTTCGGTTTTCCGTTACGTAAAAGCTATAAAGCTGCTACTTTATTTTGCAACGGGTCACAATATTCAAATAAATTTTCGAAAATGCAACAATACCGTTAAAAATTTTTTCTAATCCCTACATCCTTATGTGAAACGAAGGGCTAAATAAAGAATTTTTTTTTGGCAAAACAACAGTTCCGTGAATTTTTATTTAAAAAGTCACCAATATCACTCCTTAATTAATCGTCTTTTTTAAAAAAGGGTCACATGTTTCCGGATCAGATATGAAGTAGGTCCTTTACTTCTGCAACTGTAGAAACAGGTGATTTGCAAATAAATTGCTCGCAAAGATATAGCAATGTCTTGCCTGGAATATATTTGTGCATTGCCGCTGGAATCCGGTCTGAAGGCTTATCCAGGGCTATGGCTAACACTTCGGGAGAGCGATTTTCATTCCATTCCAGTAATTTTTCTGTTGCCTGCCCACCGCATATAACCAATTGTTTCAACCCGGCTTTGTAGCGTTGCATGAATATTGCCCAGCGTGCAAACGAAGATGGGTAGCGCATTACAACTTGCTTTTGGGCAAACAGCATGGCTTCACTTTGTGCGATCCAGGAACCTTGTTCTATAAGATTACCCATGTTCCACAGATTTTCCATCATCATAGAATTCGCTGCTGGCGTAGCTCCATCATACACTTCAACCTTTCTGACCAAAATATCCGTTTGCGTATCTGATGAAAAATAATAGAACGTTTTGTCCTCACTAAGGAAATGTTGATTGACATACAGCATCAGCCTGTCCGCTTCAATAATATATTTTTCATCGAATCTTGCTGATGCTAAATGACAAAGCGCTTTGATCAAATAAGCATAGTCGTCCAGCTTGGCCGGTATTTTTGCCTGCTCATTTTTACATACATGATAAAGACCATCATCCGTATTGCTAAAGGTGTTTAACATCCAATCCATGTGTTCCACAGCTTCGGAAAGATAATTGTCAGAACCAACTGCTATGGCAGCATCCACCAGTGCAATATTCATCAAAGCGTTCCAGGATAATAGCATTTTATCATCTGTAGCAGGCCTTATACGTTCGGTTCTTTTGACAAACAATTTATGTTTGGCTTCCTCAAGCAGATGATTCCATTCCTGTGTTTGGAGTTTGTATTTCTTTAATACTTCTTCTTCACTGATGGCCACATTCAATATATTGGTTTCTTCCCAGTTACCTTCTTCACTTACGCCAAGATATGCCGCCAGAGCAGGATGTGCTTCTTCCATAACATCGTTCCATTGCGCCCAGGTCCATGTATAAAATTTACCTTCCACACCTTCCGAATCTGCATCAAGAGCGCAGTAAAATCCCGGACTCTTTTCTGATCTTAACTCTTTTTTGCAAAAAGTAATAGTTTCTTCAATTATTTGCCTGTAGCGATTATTGCCAGTTATTCTATATGCATCGCATAAAACCGATAATAGAAGTGCATTATCATAAAGCATCTTTTCAAAATGCGGTACCAGCCAATCTTTGTCCGTAGCGTAGCGGGAAAACCCTCCGCCGATCTGATCATAAATCCCTCCTTCTATCATTTTATCCAGGCTAAACAAAGCATGTTCCAAGGCTTCCTTTGCCATAGTTTCATTCCTGTTTTTATGAAAGTGCTCATACTCCAATAAAAACTGCAAAGATCCTGTGGGTGGGAATTTGGGCGCTCCGCCAAAGCCGCCCGAATCTTTATCAGCATTGCGTAGAAGATTAAGTGTGAGGCTATCTATTTCTTCATCCTTTAGCTGTTGTTCATGGGCTGCAACCGTGCTTACTATTGATGCTTGTTTGAGATGTTGCAACATCTGCTCTGATTGTAGTTGTATTTCTTCCGGTTTATCTTGCCAGGCCTTATTCAATGCAACAAGCAGATCTATCCAGGAAGACCTGCCATACATGCTTACAGGTGGAAAATAAGTGCCACCGTAAAAAGGTTTTTTATCCGGCGTTACAAACATATTAAGCGGCCAGCCGCCCGCGCCAGTCATAGCTTGCAGGGCATCCATGTAAAGATGGTCTACATCAGGATGTTCTTCTCTGTCGACTTTGATGTTGACGAAATGTTCGTTCATAAAATCCGCTACACTAAGCTCCTCAAAGCTCTCATGTTCCATAACATGGCACCAATGGCAGGCGGCATAACCTATACTTATCAGTACAGGTTTATTTTCTTCTTTCGCCCTGGAAAATGCTTCTTCTCCCCACGGATACCAATCTACAGGATTATTAGCATGCTGAAGTAAATACGGGCTCGTTTCGTGTTGTAATCTATTTGCCATTTTATCAAATTAGTGAGAGACCATTGGTCTTATTTGCGAAGATAATCGAGTATAATGTTACTAATGGTATCGGCATGATTAAGTACCATAAAATGACCACCGCCTTTTATGCCATAATCAGCCTTCACAGCGCGATAGGGAATTATTTTATCAGATGTGCCATGTATATGAATCAGGTGCGGTGGGATGGTTTCATTCTTCCAGCTCAAAATGTTATTCATGGCCCACCTGAAAAAATGAGGATCGTTGCTCTTAAGTATTTCAGTAAGCGCTTTTTTATCCTTTTCGCTTTTTATGCCAAATAAAGCATAGACCATAAAATTGGTTTGCTTCAGCAAAGAGCCTGGAATTATTTTATACAACCTTAAGTTTTTAAAGAGGAAAAAACTACCTGTAGCCAGGTCGTGTTTCGTTTTGGCAGAAGATATTAGAATGAGTTTTCTTACCCGCATTTGTTTAGCCACTTCTACTGCAACCATACCGCCAAAAGATAAGCCGACAACAATGGGATCGGGAGTAGTGATCCGACTTTTGATCCTTGAAGCGTAATGCTCCAGTGATTCTGATTTTTGAGGCGGGATCCAATCAACGTAAACAAGTTTATAACCTGGTAAGTGTAAGTTTTGAAAAGCCAGAGAATCCGCTCCCAGGCCACTAAACATGTAAATAATTTGTCCGTACTCCAACCTCGTTTCTGTGTTTTCGGTTTCTGTTTGATTCATATTAGCCTGTTCGGAATCCTGTGCGTTTATAAAAGCAGGAGAAGCAATAAGCAATGTTGCAATAAGTAATCTGATCATTCGTCTATCGTTAAAATGTTAGCCGGATAAGGCAGCAATACACTTTTCCCTGATGTTCCATATTTCCTCAAGTGTGTAGGGCAATTTTTGATCATCGCACCATTTCCTCAAAAAATTCATGTGCCACGACACTTTATAAGCACCAATCTGATCTGGTTGTATTCTTATTTCTTCCAGCAAATCATTTTCAAAATTACCCGCAGAAGCATTCGGCCACGTACAGTCCAGAATACTACCGTTAATCCTCAAATAATTGTGTGCCTCCGGAATGTAGGGCAACTGATATTTATCCAATACAGGAACAACACGTGGCGTATTAATTCTGTTCATTTTGAAGATGCCCATCCATAATGTTACTTCTTCATATTCTTGTTCCTCTGCAAGCCGGCATAAAGCTGCATGCTTGGTACCGCAAGTGCCAAGGCCTTCTTTAAAAAGAATAAGCGGTTCTGTTTTATCTGTATTACGGCCATAAGGCAAATACCTTACAAAATTTGCAGCCTGGTTAAAATCGGTGCATGAATGAGCTGCAAAAGCATCGGTAATCAATCCTTTACCAGTCAATAACTTAAAATTAAAAGCCATAAGAAATAGGTGTGTCAGACAAAGCTAATCATTCTGCAAAAATGAGTTAATGAAAAATTATTTTAGACTAATCTAAATTTTATGTTTCTTTGCACAATAAATTTAAAAGATGTATCGCAAAATATTTTTACTTCTAGCTTTTTTATCCCTGGTAAATGAATCCTGGAGCCAGGCTATATTCGTAAAGGGCAAGGTTACCGACCAGGCTTCCGGTGAAAGCCTGCCTTTAGCAACGATTTCAATTCCGGGTACCAACATTGCTGCTCAATCGGACATGCATGGAAACTTCGTTCTTAATATTCCTGATAGCAGTACTGAAAGAAACATTGTTGTTTCTTATACCGGTTATCAAAATGACACTGTTGTCATTAAGCTGCAAACAAATATTGCCATTAAACTAAAGCCCATGCGCAACCTGGATGAAGTGGTAGTAACGGGAACGCTGAAAGCCATGAGTAGAATGGAAAGCCCGATACCGGTAGAAGTGTATACACCAAAATATTTCAAGAAGAACCCTACCCCATCATTGTTTGATGCTGTGGGTATGATCAATGGTGTAAGACCACAGCTTAACTGCAATGTGTGTAATACCGGCGATATTCACATCAATGGAATGGAAGGCCCGTACACATTGATTTTGATCGATGGTATGCCATTGGTAAGTGCGTTATCAACAGTATATGGTTTAAGCGGCATTCCTAATAGTATCGTAGAAAGGCTGGAAGTGGTGAAAGGCCCTGCAGCATCCCTTTATGGAAGTGAGGCTATGGGCGGTATTATCAATGTTATTACCAAATCTCCTGCGCGCGCAGCAAGGTTAAGCGCCGATATTATGGGGACATCCTGGGGAGAATACAACGCCGATCTTTCTCTTAAAGCAAGAATAGGAGATAACATACAAAGCTTGCTGGGCATTAATTACTTTAACTATCAAAATATAATTGATAAAAATAAAGATGGCTTTACAGATGTAACCTTACAGAACAGGATATCGATTTTTAATAAGTGGGATTTCAAAAGGAAAGAGAACCGCATAGCCAGTCTGGCCGCACGTTACGTATATGAGGACCGTTGGGGTGGGCAAACAAACTGGAATAAAAACTGGCGTGGCAGTGATAGCATTTATGGCGAAAGTATCTACACCAACAGGTGGGAAATTATTGGTCAATATCAATTGCCGACAAGGGAAAAATTAATTACGCAATTCTCGGTAATCGGGCATAACCAAAATTCTTATTATGGAACCACTTCTTATCAGGCCAATCAGAAAGTAGCTTTTGCCCAGCTGTATTGGGATAAACAAATAGGCCAGCATAGTCTGCTATCGGGCGCATCTTATCGTTATACCTATTACAACGACAATACGCCAGGAACCGCTACAGAGGATGGTTACGACAAAGCCGTCAATACGCCCTTACCCGGAATTTTTGTACAGGATGAATGGTCTTTTTCTCCCAAACAAAAATTACTTCTGGGATATCGCTACGATTATGATCGCATTCACCATAGCATTCATTCACCCAGAATAGCTTATAAATTTTCGCCCAACAATAGAAACACTTTAAGAGCTAGCTTTGGTACAGGGTTCAGGGTAGTTAATCTGTTCACAGAAGACCATGCAGCCCTTACTGGCTCCCGGAAAGTAGAAATAGCAGAAGCCCTGAAACCAGAAAAATCACTGAACAGTAATTTGAATTATGTACGGACAATAACCTTAGGCAGTAATTTTCTTAATATCGATGCCACTGCTTTTTATAGTTATTTCAGCAATAAAATATTAGGTGATTACAACATTGATCCTAACAAAATAATTTATAGCAATCTTGCCGGACATGCAGTATCACAAGGCATTTCCGTGAATACAAATTTTACGTTCAGCATTCCGTTAAGTATTATGGCTGGTGTAACTTACATGGATGTTTATCAAATGAAAGAAGATCCATCAACAGGAGGATTAGTCCGGAGCAATCAGTTTTTTGCACCAAAATGGTCAGGCAATTTTTCTATAAGCTATAGCTTCCCATCAAGGTTTACTATTGATGTAACCGGCCAAGTAAATGGCCCTATGCGTTTGCCTTTGCAAAAGGACGATTATCGTCCGGAATATTCGCCGGCATTCTGCTTAGCCAATATCCAGGTCACTAAGAAAGTGGGTAATAGATTTGAATTCTATGGCGGAGTGAAGAACATTTTCAACTTTGTACCTAAAGAAACATTTATGAGACCTTTCGATCCGTTTGATAAATATGTAAACGACCCAGTAACAAACCCCAAAGGATATACTTTTGATACAGAATATAACTATGCGCCATTGCAAGGCACCAAGGCATTTGCAGGTATCCGATACGTTATTCAATAATTCTTATAACGCTATTCAGTGCCTGTAAAATATTAACATAGTTATCCTGCCATTTCGCCATTAACTTTGCTGCATGAAACGTTTTCTTATTGTGCTCTTTATGAGCCTGTCAGGTCTTGCGAGTTTTGCACAGCCAACTTCAAAAGTTCCTTTATACGATACTGCAGCCAATGCTAAAGCGGACATCAAAAAAGCGGTAGCACTAGCTGCCAAAGAACATAAAAATGTAATGCTGCAAATAGGTGGCAACTGGTGTATCTGGTGTACCCGATTTCATAATACGGTATCTTCCAATGATACCTTAAGTAAATTGATGAAGGACAATTATGTTGTTGTTCATGTTAATTACGAAAAGAAAAATGCTGAAAGTCCGCTTTGGAAGGAACTTGGCTATCCGCAAAGATTCGGCTTCCCGGTATTCGTCATCCTGGATGAAAAAGGGAACAGGATACATACTCAAAACTCTGGTTACCTGGAAGAAGGCAAAGGCCATAGTCCCGCAAAGATTGCTGAATTCCTGGAACAATGGTCGCCGGCGGCATTGCGTGGTGCTACGCTTGGGAATTAACACTCCGCGCTGCTAAGCCTTTTTAAGTTAACTTTGCAAAATTATAAAGCAGGAAAACCTCTTAAGAACATTGAACAAGCCCCCATTCAGATCTCACAAAACATCCGTGCCCAAGAGCCGTCTCATTATAGGTCGTAAACCATTGCTGGAAGCAATGCAAAACGCTGTAAATATTGAAAAGATTTTCCTGTTGCAAACCGCAACCGGCGATGAAATAAGTGCTATAAAGAAAACAGCCAGGGAAATGAATATAGCTCTGAGCCTGGTGCCGCTGGAAAAATTAACCCGTTTTACACAGGCCAACCACCAAGGTGTGGTTGCTATCGGAGGACTTATCGAATATCAACCCTTACAGGAAATCATTAGCCAGGCAGTAGATAAAGGAGAAACGCCTTTGATCGTGTTGCTGGATGGCATTACAGATACCAGGAATCTTGGTGCTATTGCCCGTTCGGCCCTTTGCTATGGTGCACACGCTTTGGTTATTCCTTCATCCAATAATGCAGCGATTACCGAGGAAGGTATTAAAGCATCTGCTGGTGCATTGGAAAGTATTCCGGTATGCCGTGTAACCTCTGTAGAGCAGGCTATGGACACCTTGCACATGAATGGCATCCAGGTTGTGGCTACTGCATTAAAGAACAGTAATCCTATTCATACTGTTGACCTTAGCATTCCATTGGCCATTGTTATGGGTTCGGAAGATAAAGGGGTGAGTGATTTTGTGGTAAAACATGCAGACCACCTGGTACGTATCCCTATGTCCGGCACCTTCGACTCGCTAAATGTATCTGTAGCAGCCGGTATTATGCTGTATGAAATACAACGGCAAAAAGAACTTTAGTAAGGAATTAATGTTTACAGGAATTGCAAAATCCGGAAGGAATGAAACGTATTCTTATTTCACTGCTCATGCTTACGATCTCCGTTTATTTATTTTCCTGTGAAAAGGAAGTAAGTTTTGATCTGGGTACATCTGCCGAAAAAGTTGTGGTGGAAGGGACTATTGAAACAGACCTTCCACCTTATGTTTTCCTTACAAAAAGTATTGGCTTTTTCTCCAAAATAGATCTTAATACTTTAAGTAATTCCTTTATTCACGGAGCCAAAATAACAGTATCTGATGGTGTAAAATCATTTGTACTGAGAGAATACCAGGTTAATAACAGCGGTGTTAATCTCTCTTTTTATACAGTCGATTCTGCAGATCTTACCGCATTAGCTTTTCGGGGAGTTACAGGTAAAATTTACAGTTTAAAAATTGAATACAACGGAAAGTCATACGAATCCACGACAACAATTCCCGTTCCCAAGCCGCTGGATACCATATGGGCACGCAAACCCAACCCTGGCGAAATGCCCGATGGCTACCCCGATTCCAGGCTTTTATTTGCCAGTTATACAGACCCCGACACATTAGGCAATCGGGTACGTTATTTTACCAAAAGGAATAGCGAACAATTCCTTCCCCCTTACTACTCCGTAAACGATGACGCCATTATAAACGGTACCAAAATCGATATTCAACTCAATGCGGGATTTAACCGTATGGACACTATAAGCAGGGAAACATTCGGTTTTTTTTATAAGGGGGACACCGTAATCGTTAAGTGGAGCTCTATTGATAAAGGGGTATTCGATTTCTGGCGCACACTGGAATTTTCGTATGGTTCTACCGGCAATCCATTTGCTGCTCCGGTAAAAGTAACCAGTAACATAAGTGGCGGAGCCTTAGGCGTTTGGGCCGGATATGGAAACACCTTCGATACGCTCATTATATCCCACTAATATTGTTATAGCCTCTTCACCGTTGCCTATTTATTTTAGATTAATAAAATACCTATTTTCGCTTGTTAATAAGCATAAATTAAAATTAAAGCATAACAAAACAATGTCAGAAAGTACAGAAAGAATTCATTGTCTGATTATAGGTTCGGGACCTGCAGGATATACTGCAGCTATTTACGCAGCACGCGCAGGTATGAAGCCTGTTCTTTATTCAGGCCTGCAACCAGGCGGCCAGCTTACCATTACTACCGATGTAGAAAATTATCCGGGTTATCCTGAAGGAATCATGGGTCCCCAAATGATGAAAGATTTTGAAACGCAGGCACGTCGCATGGGTGCTGACCTTCGCTGGGGTATGATCTCAAAAGTAGATTTCAGCCAGCGTCCTTTTAAAATTGAGGTTGATGAAGAAAAATGGATTGAAGCCGATTCCGTTATTATAGCAACAGGCGCTTCTGCCAAATGGCTTGGTATTGAATCAGAGCAAAGATTGAATGGATATGGCGTTTCTGCTTGCGCTGTTTGCGATGGGTTCTTCTTTAAAGATAAAGAAGTAGCTATCGTTGGCGCCGGAGATACTGCTTGTGAAGAAGCTTTATATCTTGCCAAATTATGTACTAAAGTACACATGATCGTTCGTCGCGATGAAATGCGTGCCTCAAAAGTAATGCAGGAAAGGGTTTTAAAAACATCTAACATCCAGGTGTATTGGAACAGTGAAACTGTTGAAGTACTGGGTGATAAAAAAGTAGACGGCGTAAAAATCAAGAATATCCAAACCAATGAAGAAACCGTTGTGCCATTAAGCGCATTCTTTGTAGCTATTGGTCACCAGCCTAACTCTGCTATGTTCAAGGACTATCTTCAATTGGACGAACAGGAATATATCATTACTACACCAGGTACTTCAAAAACCAATATTGAAGGAGTTTTTGCTTGCGGAGATGTACAGGATAAAATATATCGCCAGGCTGTAACAGCTGCCGGTAGCGGATGTATGGCAGCACTGGATGCAGAAAGATTCCTGAGTGCATTAGCGCATGAATCGGCTATGGCTCAGGCTGTTCATTAAAAACAAAAAAGTATTTATAGCAGCAGCAGCCCGGAATGATAAACGTTTCGGGCTGTTTTAATGATGATAATACCCACAAATCCCAATGAACCGAAACCTATATCTACCCGTACTTCTTTGCCTGCTTTTATCGAGTTGTCTGGCGAATAAGAAGAAAACTATGGCTCCAACTCAAATATTTGAAACCAGACTGGATAGTGTAAAATTGTTTGATCCATCAAGGAACCGAGTTGTTCCGGTTGCTTTATATTTTCCACAGACAAGCCAGAAAGATGCGAAACAGAAAGTTGTCATTTTCAGTCATGGCTATGGGGCTAATAAAGGTGGGGACAATTTGACCTGTTCCTATTTAAATGAAAATCTGGCATCACACGGATATTTTGTAGCCAGCATACAGCACGAGCTTCCTACAGATAGTCTTTTACCTGCAACAGGAATACCGCAGGTCGTTAGAAAAACCAATTGGGAACGTGGTGTAAAAAATATTTTATTTACGCTTAATGAGTTAAAAAGAACACATCCCGACCTGGACTATAAACACTTAATTTTAATCGGGCACTCAAATGGTGGAGACATGTCTATGCTTTTTGGAAGCAAGTACCCGGATCTGGTAGATAAAATAATTTCATTGGATAACCGGAGAGTCGCTTTTCCAAGAACAAAACATCCACGGATATATTCGCTCCGTTCGTCAGATCAGCCTGCAGATGAAGGTGTGTTACCAACGTATAAAGAGCAAACAGAATATGGAATGAAAATTATAAAGCTGGACCATACTATACACAATGATATGAATAATAATGCCACTGAAGAACAAAGAAAAGAGATCAATAATTATATCCTCGGTTTTCTAAATGACCGATAAACGATAACTTTACTGTTACGACTTTTTATCTTACTATGTACAAGTCCCACTATCAATCGCCCATTGGATTAATTGAAATTACTGCAAGTGATTCCGGCCTTTTATCTGTGTCCTTCAGAGACGAAACGGAAGAAATTAATACCATTGCATCGGCTAACGATATCACAAAGCAGACCGCTGAATATTTAGTAGAATACTTTGCAGGGAATTGTCAGACTTTTGATGTGCCCCTTGCTCCCGTGGGCACTGCTTTTCAGCAACAGGTATGGAAGGAATTAGTTAAAGTTCCATTTGGGAAAACGGATACCTATTCTTCTATCGCCAATAAACTTAACAACCCTTTAAGTGTTAGAGCTGTGGGTGCTGCAAATGGTAAAAATCCTATAGCAATCATAGTTCCATGTCATCGCATAATTGGTGCATCTGGTCACCTTACGGGTTATGCCGGCGGCCTTTGGCGAAAGGAATTTTTACTTAACCTTGAAGGCGCCTCCAAAGGTGTACAGGCAAAGCTTTGGTAGGTTTTTAACCTTTTTACAACACCTTTTTTTCGCAATATTCTTATTTGATATTAGTCTATCCGCTTTTAGCTGATATTGAGTTATATTGCATCGGTTCTTTTGATCAGAACCCTGTATAAACAAAATTAAAAACGGCTAAAACTTTACAACCTGAAATGAACACGATTACAAGTACTCCGGAAGGCCAACTCACTATTAAAAGATTGATGGTCGCCAATCGAGGTGAAATTGCAATTCGTATTTTACGTGCTGCTTCCGAGATGCGGATACGCACAGTAGCCATTTATACTTACGAAGACCGTTATTCACTCCATCGTTACAAAGCTGATGAAGCCTATATTATAGGCAGCGAAGATGAGCCACTGAAGCCTTACCTGGACATTGAAGCCATTTTAAAAACAGCGAAGGATAATGATATAGATGCTATCCATCCGGGCTATGGTTTCCTTAGTGAAAATGTACAGTTTGCAAGGCGTTGCCGCGAAGAAGGGATCATTTTTATAGGGCCTGATCCGGAAGTAATGGAACAACTTGGCGATAAGATTGCAGCTAAGAAAATAGCCCGTTCGGTAAATGTTCCGGTAATTGAGGATAGTACTATTGAGTTTGCTGAAAATGATAAAGTACTGGCGGAAGCAGAGCGTATTGGGTATCCCGTAATACTTAAAGCTGCGGCTGGTGGCGGTGGCCGTGGTATGCGCGTTGTACGTAAAAAAGAAGATCTGCTTAATTCGTTCAATGAAGCGCATAATGAAGCTGAAAAATCATTTGGCGATGGTACAATTTTCATAGAAAAATTTATTGACCAGCCTAAACATATTGAAGTACAATTATTGGCCGATAACCACGGCAATATTGTGCATTTGTATGAAAGAGATTGTTCTGTGCAACGTCGCTTTCAGAAAGTAGTTGAGATTGCTCCTGCGCCCAACTTATCTGTAAAAGTAAAACAAGCCGTTTACGACTATGCCCTAAAAATAGCCAGGGCCGTGAAATACAACAATGCAGGCACTGTTGAGTTCCTGGTTGATCGCGATGATAATGTTTACTTCATTGAAGTAAATCCGCGTATCCAGGTAGAGCATACTGTTACGGAAGAAGTAACCGGTATCGACATTGTGCGCAGCCAGATTCTGATTGCACAGAATGTTCCTTTGAACGATCCCAACATTTTTATCCTCGGTCAGGATGATGTAAAGCTTAATGGCTTTGCCATACAATGCCGTATTACTACTGAAGATCCTGAAAATAATTTCAAACCGGATTATGGCACGTTGATCACATATCGTAATGCCGGAGGTTTTGGTATCAGGCTGGATGAAGGAAGTGCATATTCAGGAATGAAAATTTCTCCTTTCTTCGATTCTATGATTGTTAAGGTAACAGCAACCGGTCGTACACTTGCAGGAGCAGCGCAACGTCTTAACCGTTCCCTGCGTGAGTTTCGTGTGCGTGGTGTTACTACCAATATTCGTTTCCTGGAGAATGTAATTTCGCATGAACAATTCCGTAGAGGATTGTGCACCGTAAATTTCATTGATAATAATCCTGAATTATTTGCCTTTGATCGCCCGAAAGATAGAGCCACAAGGATTTTACGCTATCTTGCTGATATAAAAATTAACGGGCATCCTGATGTAAAACATTTTGACCCTACCCGTAAATTCCGTACTCCGGAGATACCATCTTTCAACTCATTTGAATCTTTTCCCAAAGGGACTAAAGATAAACTTACGGAACTGGGGCCTCAAGCCTTTATGCAATGGCTTAAAGAAGAAAAGCCTATTCGCTTTACCGATACTACTTATCGCGATGCACATCAGTCGTTGGTGGCAACCCGTATGAGAAGCCGCGATATTCTTGCAGTGGCTGAAGGTTATGCACACAATCATTCTGAATTATTTTCTATGGAGGTATGGGGCGGTGCAACCTTTGATGTAGCCTTACGCTTTCTCCATGAATGCCCCTGGACCCGCTTGCAGGAAATACGTAAAGCGATGCCGAATGTATTGCTGCAAATGCTTTTCAGAGGTTACAATGCCGTTGGATATTCTGCCTATCCAAGAAATGTGATTCAGAAATTTATTGAAAAATCGTGGGAAAATGGCGTCGATGTATTCCGCATTTTCGACTCGTTGAATAATATAGAATCCATGCTGCCTGGCATTGAGCATGTGGTAAAACATACCGGAGGTATTGCGCAGCCATCTATCTGTTATACCGGTGATGTATTGCGTAAAGATAACAACAAGTACAATCTGCAATACTACATTGACCTGGCTAAAAGACTGGAAGATACTGGTGCACATATGTTGGCTATAAAAGACATGGCAGGCTTGCTGAAACCTAATGCAGCTACCGTTTTAATCAATACATTGAAAGAAAATATTTCAATGCCTATTGCATTACATACTCATGATACAGCGGGTACGCAAATAGCAACATACCTTAATGCGATCAACGCTGGTGTAGATACTATTGATTGCTCTTTAGCATCTTTTAGCGGTACTACAGCACAGCCCAATTTAAATTCATTGACCGCTTTGCTGGAAGGGCATGAGCGTGAAAGCAAAATCAATTTACATAGCCTTAATGCTTATAGTAATTATTGGGAAGCTGTACGCGAATATTACTATCCTTTCGAATCAGATCTGAAATCTGCTACCGCAGAGGTTTATGAAAATGAAATTCCTGGTGGTCAATATTCCAATCTTCGTCAACAGGCTGATGGTGTGGGTTTAGGCGGGCAGCTATCTACTATTAAAACTAATTATGCAGTTGTCAATCAATTGTTCGGAGATATTGTAAAGGTAACACCAAGCTCTAAAGTTGTAGGCGATATGGCTTTGTTTATGACGGCCAATAACCTTACTGCTGCCGATGTGCTGGATGAAAGTAAAAATCTTTCTTTCCCTGCTTCTGTAATTGGTTTCTTCAAAGGCGATCTGGGCGTGCCTTACGGCGGTTTCCCGGAGAAACTTAGAAAAATTGTGCTGCGTAATGAACCACAAAACAATGGCAGCGCCAATACGCAAATATTACCTGACATTGATCTGGATGAAGCTTTCAAACAATTTGGTGAAAAATATCCTGGGAGTTCCTTCCTTGATTTCCTTTCCTATCAAATGTTCCCCAAGGTTTACGATGAATACTACAATTATCAGAATGAATTTGGCGAAGTAAGTAATATCCCTACCCCATCCTTCTTTTATCCCCTAAAAAATGATGAAGAATTACTGATTGAATTGGGCAAAGGGAAAACGATACATGTAAGGCTGATCTACGTTTCGGATGCAGATGATACAGGCATGCGTACAGTTTCTTTCGAACTTAATGGCTACAACCGTACCATCAGGGTTAAAGATCATTCCGTAAAATCATTGAAGCCACAGCATAAAAAAGTTACCGATAATGGTAAAGAGACCGGCGCTCCGCTTCAAGGAAAGCTAAGTGTGGTATTGGTAAAAGATGGTGATGAAATAAAATCGGGTACACCAATGTTTGTAATAGAAGCCATGAAGATGGAAAGTACCGTGAGTGCGCCGAGAGATGGCAGAGTAAAAAAGATCCACATTAATGCCGGGGTGATGGTGGATCAGAATGATGTAGTTGTGGAAATGGAATAAGGACAATAATAGATTAAAGGTTGCCAACTTTTAAGGTTGGCAACCTTTTTATTGGAATTTACTTTGCACTTTTACTCTTTAATTTCTTTTGAAAAGACTGATCAGGAAGAGCAACACCCAACCGCCACCAGCAGCAATGAGGATTTGCCATAGCAATCCGCCACCACCAATGCCCAGTTTCTTCGCGATCCAGCCGCCAATTACTGC
>JBAZWL010000027.1:0-69261 GCA_041660405.1 Taibaiella sp.
AATAGGATTATGCTCACCTAGTCCGAAAACTATGCTAAATAAAACCACCAACGCAATAAGGCCGAATATCCAAACGTTTGCACCTATTGATTCCGGTACACGACGGTAAGCGACTATCCATCCACCCTGAGCTAGCCCTGCAGCTGCTTGTATAAAAATGGATGCTGCTGAAATAAACAGGAAAAATACACTGTTTTGCAACAATACTGTCCAAAAGCGAGCCTGTTCGTGCTCATTTCCGCCTCTTAACATAAAAATCCCGGCAATCAATACTGCCAAACCGACTAGTAGTAACGCTATACCGGTTGATTTTAAACGGGAAGGCACTTCAAAACGTTCCGTAATCATAGTTGTAATCCTTAAAGGAGCATTTTTATTTTTAATATAATTTATTGACGGGTCAAAATATGTACCCTACAACGTACTCACTATTTTTTTCTTGTTGATGGTATCTTTAACACCACCGGCTACCATATTTACATCCTGTACTTTGGTAGTGTCGCTGCCACCCTGTGGGGCACCGGTTCCCATAGTAAATGCTGCACCGCCGTTTTCTGATTGCACTTTCTTAATATAAGCAATCACTGCCCAACGCTGGTGAACATCAAGCTGAGCCGAATAAGGCCCCATCATGTTCTTACCGTACATGACAGCATAGTACATTTTACCAGGTGACATGGTCAAATATGCAGCTCCTGATTTCAGGTTAGCCGGCATAGAGGCAAATTTACCACTTGCATAAAGTGGGCCATTGCCATCTAAATCTGTACCATGACAAATACCACAGTAAATATTAAACAACCTTTTGCCTTCTTCCATCTCTTTATCAGAGAATTTGTAAGGAGATTGTAAAACATTATATGCTGCTGAATCAGCTTCTGTAAGATGGTCAGGCAAAGTATGACCTCTTGCAATAGTACCTTGCACCGGAACCTGGCTGGTTAAGCCATTATGGGTTACCGGGTTGGTCGTATAAGCATCATAAGCTCTGGAATAGGTCATATCCGGAGCATAAATCTTTCCGGGATTACGACGAATATCGCCACTGTTGCATGCTGCGAACAATGCCGCACCAGCTACCACAAATGTTACTAAATATTTTTTCTTCATATCAGTTGATACAATAATAGGCAAAGCCCATCAGCTAATTTTACTATGCTAGTTGTTTTTGGTAATCTTCCTCTTTATCCCACATGCCGTACCACCAGCCTTCTTCAGCTACTTGTACGTTTGTTTCTACCGGGCCTGTTGATTTAAGGAAATCCATTATCTCACCTTCGGTAGATGGATCTGTTATTTCCATCACAACTACGAAGAGATCATCTGTCTGGCGTGGGTGAAATATGTGTTTCTTAACACCAGGCATAATCTTATTCAGATAGCAATAAGTCAATACCATACCTACTGCAGCAAACATTACGGTCAACTCGAAAGTGATCGGGATAAATGCCGGTAAAGCAAAGAATGGTTTACCACCAAAATTGATGGACCAGTCTTTGGTAAAGATCCAACTCATGAAACCAAGAGCAGTAGCAGTACCGGTAATACCGTAGCAAAAGCCTGCGATATGCAGATCTGTCGCTTTTTGTCCGAGGGCTACATCCAATCCGTGTACCGGGAAAGGAGTATAAACATCGTGCAGTTTGTATCCGCTGTTACGTACTTTGTCTACAGCGGGAAATAATACCGCTTCATCATCGTAACAAGCTACTGCAAATTTTTTTATAGCCATTTTATTATTAATTGTGGATGTTGAATTTTTGATTTTGGATTAATCAATGACTAATTTAAATCGAATTCAAACATCGTTTCTTTAATTATGGTTTATCATTTCAGAAATCGAATCCATTCAAAATCCAAAATTTAAAATTCAAAATCCTAATGAGCGTGTTCAGCTGCGTGAATAAATTCTTCTATTGATTTTTCTTCCAATGGTAACATTTCACGTTTGTAATTATCTCCGGAAGTTTTCAAGGTAAACTTGATCTCCGCGATGGCAACTACAGGGAAATATTTAGCAAATAAGAAGAAGCAGGTAAAGAACAATCCGAATGTACCAATGTAGAATCCTACCTCAGTCCATGTAGGGCTATAATAAGTCCAGCTTGATGGCAGATAATCACGGTAAAGAGAAGTTACAATGATTACAAAACGCTCAAACCACATACCGATATTTACCACGATAGAAAGTAAGAAAGTAAATACAATATTTCTACGCAGTTTTTTGAACCAGAAGAACTGTGGTGAAACCACGTTACAGGTCATCATTGCCCAATAGCTCCACCAGTATGGTCCAAGTACACGCCATTTAAATGCTTCCTGCTCGTAAACCACCTGGCTATACCATGCCATGAACAACTCAGTAAGGTAAGCCACACCAACAATAGAACCAGTCAATACAATTACTTTATTCATCGCTTCAATGTGGCCGATGGTGATATAATCTTCCAGGCGGAAAATTTTACGAACCAATACCAGAAGCGTATTAACCATTGCAAAACCGGAGAATACCGCACCCGCAACGAAGTATGGCGGGAAGATGGTTGCGTGCCATCCGGGAATTACAGAAGTAGCAAAGTCAAAAGATACGATAGTGTGTACAGAAAGTACCAGTGGTGTAGAAAGACCGGCAAGTACTAATGAAAGAGACTCAAAACGTTGCCAGTTTTTAGCAGTTCCCGTCCAGCCGAAAGATGCTATACCGTATAATTTTTTACGAAGTTTTGTTTTAGCCCTGTCACGGATTGTTGCGAAATCGGGAACAAGACCTGAATACCAGAACAACAAGGAAACCGTGAAGTAAGTAGAGATCGCGAATACATCCCAAAGCAATGCAGAGTTAAAGTTGGGCCATAATGCACCACGACTGTTTGGCAATGGTAGTACATAGAACGCATTCCATACACGACCCATGTGGAAGATCGGGAACTGACCTGCGCACATTACCGCGAAGATGGTCATCGCTTCTGCCGCACGGTTTACCCCCGTACGCCATCCCTGGCGGAATAGCAAAAGGATAGCCGAGATCAATGTACCGGCGTGACCGATACCTACCCACCATACGAAGTTGGTGATATCCCAGCCCCAGCCTACTGTACGGTTAATACCCCAGGTACCTATACCCCAGTAAACCTCCCATGTTACGGAAAAAGCTCCAAAACCCAACAACAGTACCGAGAAAAGGAATCCCATGTACCATAGCCTGGATGGCTTCTGTTCTATCGGGCGGCATATATCCTCAGTTACCTGATTATATGTTTTGTTGCCGTTAATTAAAGGCTCCCGAACAAACGATTCGTATTTAAGATGCATAACGTGTAATTATTGGACAACCGTTTTGTAAAAGATTACAAATGAATCCAAGTTTTTATTCAAATTATAATGACAAATAACCTTAACTATTAAATATGTTGTTGGTAAAGCTCATCAGCTTTGGTACCGGCAACAATTTCATTGGTGTTACGTATTTTAGACAAGTAGTTCACATTAGGTAATACGTGCAGTTGTTCCAGCATATAGAACACACGCTCTTTATTATCCTCGTAACGCACTTTATAAATCTGGCTTTCTTTATCGTTCACATTACCGAATGTAATACAATCTGAAGCACATGCAACCTGGCAAGCTGTTTTAGCTGCACCATCTTTCATTGGATGACCTTCTCTCTTCGCTAAAAGTTTAGCATCCTGCAGACGCTGAACGCAGAAAGAGCATTTTTCCATAACACCACGGCTACGCACGGTAACATCAGGATTCAATACCATACGGGTAAGATCATCGTTGATATCGTCACGCTCACCATCTTTATACAAGTTATCTGCGAAGCTATCCGCACCGTTGAAGTCAAACCAGTTGAAACGACGTACTTTATATGGACAGTTGTTTGCACAATATTTAGTACCGATACAACGGTTATAAGCCATTTGGTTCAAACCTTCGCTGCTGTGGTTAGTTGCTGATACCGGACAAACGTTCTCACAAGGAGCATTGTCGCAGTGTTGACACATAACCGGCTGGAATATTGCCTGGATGCTATCCGGATCGTTAGGATCTCCGCTGAAATAACGGTCGATACGGATCCAGCTCATTTCCTGGGATTTCAGCACTTCATGTTTACCTACTACTGATACGTTATTCTCTGCCTGGCAAGCGATTACACATGATGCGCAACCGGTACAGCTGCTAAGGTCAATAGACATACCCCAGTGGATGCCTGGCTTATCATGAACAGGATACATCGTTCCGTTCTCTTCAAAGCCTTTCTCATCTACATCACTGTTCGGATCTTCTTCATGGTGTCCTTCCCAAGCAAGATGTGAATAGTGACCTAATTCTTTTTTACGATCATTGATCAATTCACGTGGATCTTTCTTGAATTCTTCAAGTGTATATTCACGCAGGATCGGACGATTTTCGTAGTTTAAGTGCGTTTGTGTAATGGCTACAGGATAAAGATCTGCAGTTTTTACAACAGTAGCTTCATTGGCATATTCGAAAGTCTGGCCATTAAAAGTAACTAACGGATAAGCGTTTTTACCATTAACAGAAGCCATACCTACCTGTGCATCGCGGCCATAACCAATGGCTACAGCAACTACATCATTGTGCATACCCGGTACTACTACCACAGGCAATGCTATTTCTTTATTTCCAACTTTTACTTTTACCACACGGCGCTCACGCACTACCTCATTGATCCCGGTAAGTTCAGCATCGAATTGTTCCTTAGCTGTTTTAGGAGACATACAAACGTAGTTGTCCCAGGTAGCTTTAGTAATCGGATCAGGCATTTCCTGCAACCATGGATTGTTACTCCATGCACCACCGTAACCTAATGCTACTGATTCGTAAACAACAACTTCGTATTTACCACCTTTCTTTGCAGAAGCTTTTGCAATAGCATCATCAACATTACCAGAGAAGGAAGCGCCGGAGAAAGCAGGAGCAGTTGCAGGTTCTGCAACACCATCTTGCAAGGCTTTATCAAAATTGGCCTGACCACCTAATTTGGCAATCCAATATTGATTATAGATATCATGATATTTTTCAGTAGAACCTGACCAGATCAGTAAGCTGTCCTGGAAAGCACGTGTTTTGAATAATGGAGCAATGGTTGGCTGAATGAAGCTATAGTAACCAGTTCTAGGTTCTGCATCTCCCCAGCTTTCCAACCAGTGATTGTCTGGAACAGCGTAAGTACAAAGCTGTGTGGTTTCATCCATTCTGTCATTGAAAGAGATAGAAACTTTTGCTTTTGCTATTGCTTTTTTGAATTTTTCGCTATCGAAATAATCGTAAGCAGGGTTTACATTGTGGAACAATACTGCACCAACTTGTCCTGCATCCAGTGCGTTCACGAAATTCACCATTTCGCTGTCCACACCTTGTTTATAATTTGTAGTAGCAGCCCAGTCAATTATAGTACCATTAGCGCCGATAGCACTATTGATAGCATTTACAATTACCTGAACATTTACATCATTACTGTTACATACTACCAGGCCGTTTCCTTTTTTCAGATCAGCGGCTGCAGCTTTAACCAGTTTATCTACATTAGCAGAACCAGTGCTTGCACTTCCGCCTGTTACTGCGCGATACAAAGCAGCTGCCACTTTACCATATTCTGATGGTTTGCAGGTAGCGCGCTCATCGGCATTAGCACCGGAAAGGGTCATTACGCCTTCAACCTGGTAATGCTTACTCATGGTTGCATTTTTGGCATCTTTACCCAGTATCTTACGGGTTTTCATAAAGCCTGCAGAGAATTCTGAAGGCGCTATCCATGTACCCAGAAAATCGGCACCGATACTGAAAACGGTTTGAGCTTTTTCGAAATGATAGGTAGGCAATGTGCGCTTACCGTAGCTCATTTCATTGGCCAGCAACATTCCGGAATAAGAAACCGGGTCGTACTGAATATGTTTACTATTTGGATATTTTGCTAAGAAACGGGTGATGACTTCTTTTGTAGTAGGGCTGATAATAGTACCGGTAACCAGGTAAACAGCGCCAGTTGCAGCGGCTAATGCCTGACTGACAGGCGTATCAACTTTTTCAAAAGTATCAACTGATTTTTTATCTATATGAGGTTGACGTAAGCGTGTTTTATCATACAGGCTTAATGTTGCAGCTATTACACGTGCAGAAATACCACCTTGAGATACTGTTGAGATGGCATTAGGCTCAATCATGATCGGACGTCCGTCACGGGTCTTTACAATAACGGAACAATAATCACCATTATCTACAAAAGAGGAAGCGTAATAGTTAGGTACACCTGGAGTAAGCAATTCCGCATCAGGTCTGATGGCATAAGGAATAGCTTTACGTACCGGCATTTCGCAACTTGCAGCTACTGTAGCAGCAAGTGTACTGAAACCTAAAAACTTCAGGAAATCCCTTCTGGGGGTAGTAGCTTCCAGGAGTTTGTCACTCAAGCCTAATACGGGTAGATCCTGCTGAAATTCATTATCAACGATCTGCTGATGCTCCGGAGTCTGCTCCAGTTCTTCTAAACCCTTCCAGTATTGTTTTTGACTCATAAGTCTGATATGAAAGTATGAAAATGCGATTCAGGAATCAGGCAGGCTAACGCCCTTTATTCACATTTATAGTTCCTTAAAAATTTGTACTGATCTACTTTAAATGAACGCTAACGATTAATAGTGACATTTCTGACACTCTGTACCACCAAGCTCTGCTTCAGTTACACTTTCACGTTTGCCGGATTTGATCTCGTCGTGGTACTTCTGGAATATGCTGTAGTAATCGTTTTCTTTGAATTGAACTGTGGTGTTACGGTGACAGTTAATACACCATCCCATAGACAGGTCAGAAGCCTGATGCACTTCATCCATTTCCTGGATAGCGCCGTGGCAGCTCTGACATTGTACTTTACCTACTGCTACGTGTTGTGAGTGGTTAAAGTAAACGTGGTCAGGAAGATTGTGGATTTTCACCCATTCTATTGGTTTAGCATCTATTTCACCATTTGCCTTACGGTTGTAAGCTTTTTTAGCTGGATCCCATCCTGCTGCTTTGTACAGTTTGTGGATCTCTTCTGTACCGTTTACTTCTTTACCTTCATAGGTAATCAGTTTTTCAGTACCGGTGTATTCGCTGATCTGTTTGTGGCAGTTCATACATACATTGGTAGAAGGGATCATAGCCTGACGGCTTTTTTCAGCACCGGCGTGGCAATAAAGACAGTTGATCTGATTAACACCTGCGTGTACTTTGTGTGAGTAAAATACAGGTTGCTTAGGCATGTAGTTTTGCTGACGTCCCATATTTACCGCACCGTTTACAATCCAGTAACCGGCCAATATCAGTAATACGATACTGGTAATGGCTATGGTAATTTTGCTGCGGAACAGCGGAGTTTCTTTCTTAGTAGGTAAGCCTTGTTTATCATTAGCAACCCTGTTCAGTGTTTTATTTACACGGGTAAGGATGAAGATCAATAAAGCAAGGATCAATGTAATGATAGTGTACATCCAGGTGTTGTCACTTCCATCATCCGTAGGTCGATTCGGATCTGGTGGTGGAGGCCCTACAGGTTTTACACTATTTACAAAAGTAACAATTGCATCAATCTCCTGAGTGGTCAGGTTAGGGAATGCAGTCATTGCTGTTTTGTTCCACTTATTGTAGATCTCGTTTGCATACTTATCGCCACTGGCAATAACTGATGCGGAATTATGTACCCAATTGTGTAACCATTCCTTGCTCGGAACACGCTTATCCACGCCTTGTAGGGCAGGACCAGTTGCATCCTTTAAAGGATTGTGACAGCTTGCACAGTTGGCCTGAAATAAGGCTTTACCGTCTTGAGCGGAGACAGAATGGAAAGAGAATAGAGATAACAGAACAGTCAGTGTAAGAAGACTTACCCGCTGGAATAATGTTTTTGACCTTAAATATACAGACACGTGTAAACTATTTTTTTATTTTACGATCCTTTTTAGGCTAATGAGGGGGCAAAAGTACAACACGATTGCCAAAGTTTCTACACATTTGTTAAAAAAAATTTTTCAGTATTGGCGCGGGTTTCAGCGCTTTTAATTGTCATTTTGAATATGTGTTTGTCATACTTCTGTCATTGAAACGTCTTCCGGATGTCATTTTTTAGTCTGAAAAGAGTCATAAATATGCTTAACCGATAGAAAAAGTAAGTCAACATACACTTATCATTTATTCACCGAAAAATAAACGCATTTTGCAGTTTGTGCATTTATTTTAAATCGCTCATCAGGCCTCATTCCAATTACCCAGACAATCTTCTTCCCGCTTTCCAATACCCACACCTGTTCCTTTTCGTGTAAAGGCATTTTTTGTTCAATTAAAAAACGGCTTACTTTCTTCTTCTTGCGGTTCATACCCATCGGGTAAAAGTAATCGCCGGTTTTCCAGGGTCGCAGAACCAACGGGAATTGTAATGTATTGGCATCAAGACAAGCCTCCTCTTTGGGGAGCTGCTTGATCCTATCCATATCTGAAGCCTTATACGACGCATGTTTCATATACAGTGTAAAGGTGGAAGCTTCTATTTTACGATCATCTTCCTGTATCAATATATGCGTACTTTCTTTTTGCTGCAGCGCTGTAATGATGAGGAAATCCCTGTTGCGAATGATTCTAAAAGCGGGTGAAGAAACATATTTTCCCGTTTCAGCATCTATCAAATGCACTACATCTTTTAATTGAGCAGCATTAAATTCAAAAGGACGAATCAGTTCCCAGAGTATGGTACTTAAAGGTGATACATGCTTCAGCTTCAGAATGGGAATATACCAGTCCTTATTCCTTTGTTCAATCAATTTCCTGCGGTATCGTTCTATTGATTCATTATAGAGCATTTCTGCTTCTCTGAACCGTATTGTATTTCCGGCAAGGTTTTCCAATGCCTGCGGAAATATTTGCTCCATTACCGGAAGCAATTTAAGCCTGATAGCATTGCGTGTATATTGATCCTTGGCATTGCTGCTGTCTTCTCTCCAGAGTATATTGTGCAGCTGTGCGAATTGTTGTATTTCTTCCTTGGTAAAGGATAATAATGGCCTTATGATCTTGTTCTGTTGTGGCAAAATGCCATGCATTCCGGAGATTCCTGTGCCTTTAAAAAAATTGATCAGCATAGTCTCCACAGAATCCTGCTTATGATGAGCTGTGGCAATAAGATCATAACCTTGCTCCTTTCTCAATTGTTCAAACCAATCGTAGCGAAGGTTTCTGGCCGTTTCCTGCAGGTTGCCGCCTTGGTCTTCGAGTATTTTTTGGGTATCAAATTTTTGAACAAAAAGCGGCACTTCATTAGCATCTGTCCAATGGCGTACCAGTGCTTCATCACCATCAGATTCTGTTCCGCGCAGGCCAAAATTACAATGGGCAATAGTGATGGCCGATCCGGCATTTTTCAGCAAGGCTGCCAGCACCATACTATCTGACCCGCCGCTGACTGCAACAATGATCTTTTTATTGATCCACTGCCTTTCAGATAAAATAGCCTGTAATTTTTCCTGCATTATAATAATATTAGCTCCGGAATGTACCGGCGGCAAATTTAAAGCGCTCTACACTCACAATACTGTTTTCAACACAATATTTTTCTTACAAATCAACTAAAAAATGCCTGACCTAGATATGGACAAGGTAGTACCTAGGTGTTTACGAGGTATTACCTTGCCATATAGGTAGGCTGACCTCGTTCAGAACGAGGTGATACTTCGTTAGATAGGTAGGTTAAGCTCGTTATGCAAGTAGGTTGACCTCCCTACACAACGAGGTAGCACTTCGTAGATTACGAGGTACTACATTGCTAGATAGGTAGGTCGACTTCGTTTGGAACGATATGGTACCTCGTTGTATAGGTAGGTCAACCTCGTTGTATAGGTAGTTGTACCTCGTTCCGGTATTAGGTCAGGCTATATTTTGGGGAAATACGGATCATTATCAATTGTTAACGTATATTATATAATTAAAAATGGCCGTTCTTTTCAAAAAGAGTAATAGAGTTCAACTGTTTTCTCATCCCATTGTCATCCTGTAAGGATCTGCACACTATTCTGAATTTGCTACGGGTTGTATAGATCCTTACAGGATGACAATGGGATGTTACCAGATAATGTAGTTTTTTAGAAGGTTGGTCAAATACAAACAAAAAGGCTTCCCATAAAGAGAAGCCTTTCCATTATTATTCATCCTGCTGTTTATCTGATCAGAGAAACAGATTCTTTTTTCTCGTATAATTTTCCATCAGCACAGGTGTATTTAATAAAGTACATATACACACCGGTTGAAGCTTCAGCACCATCTTCATATTTACCGTCCCATCCTTTTTTGATATTCGTGTTATTGTAAATTAATTTACCATAGCGATCAAATACCTGCATGGTAAGTAGTATTTGTCCCAGTTGCAGTTGAGGATTGAAATACTCATTCAATCCATCTCCATTTGGAGAGAATGCATTTGGTATAAACACTTCACAGCAAGGCTTGGTTAGAACCAGCGTAGTAGCCGAATCGTAGCATCCATATTGGTTATACACCGTTAAAGTAACTGTAGTAATCGGATCAAGGAATACACCTTTTACTTTCTGACCATCCGGACCACTAATGACACGGAAAGGTTTTTCAGGCGTCCAGCGATAGTCATATCCTGCCCCGGCCACTGCGGCTATTTCAAGGGTATCGTAAGCACAAATCACTGTTTCAGGTATTGGTATTATCGCAGCTACAGGGCTTGGGTTAGCGGTAACCGTGACTTTTTGCGAGGTCAGCGTACACCCTTTATTGGTTGTTGCCGTTACGGTATACACTCCCGCTTGTTTAACCGTGTATTTAAAAGTTTGCCCGTTCAATGCAATAGGACTGCCATCCTTATACCATTGGTAAGTTGTGGTAGATTCGGGATTCAATATAGATAATACTACACTGTCCGATCCGCAAAGTCCTATTGTTGAAGAGAAATTCTTGAGGGCAATATTCGGTAATGGATTAACTATAAGTTGTAATCTTAAGAAGCTATCGCAACCCATAACCGTTTTCAAAAGCGTATCATAGTTGCCGGCTTTAAACAAGTCGCGGTCAAACCAATGATAGGTAGTACCAGCACATATTTCCATCTGAGTGGTATCATAAGAAGTTCCGTAATGAATAAATACAGTATCTATAAACGATACAAGATCATTCTCACAGCCTGCATTTCCATTAAAACTTACTGTATAATAGTCAATTTGACCATCAGGAGTAGCGGTAACACATGGACCAGTACCAATAGGCAAGTTGGGTTGGCCCTCAGCATGCCATTTCAGATCCAGTGAACTTAAGGAGTCAATGATAACCCAGGGATTAAATGGAATAGGGCTTGTTGTATAAACGGTACCACTGGTAGGTGTAAACCTCATACCATCATTATTGATCCCGGCAAGGCCCCAATTGGTAGGGCTTGTAACAGGACCTCTATCTGTAGGAAAATATTCAAAAGTTCCGATCTCATTACGAACGCCTTGCACAACCTGGCCATAGTATCCGAAAGATGCTGAAGGACAATTACCTGTTATTGGCGGAATTTTTGTGGTATGAATTTCAATCTCATTTGTTCCTTCATAAAGAATAGCCTGGCTGGTAACAATTAATGAGTTGCAACCATAAACCGGCAGACTGCACCACTCTACAATAAACCTTCTGGTTCCTACATTACCGGTGCGTTGGTATCTTATCTTTCCACCTGCAGGGAGGAATAAGTCCAGGAAGGTAGCAAAAATTGCATTGTTCGCATCTCCACTTCCTGTAATTTGTCCCCACTGCCAACCTACGGGCTGGTTAGCCTTAGTGGTATCAAAGCGGATCATGCCATTTCCTGAAGCGATACATTTTGTATATGTTTTGCCAAAGAAAACAAATGGGAACCCGATATCCAGTACATTTCCATAATAATCATCTGAAGTATTATCATCTGACTGGCCTGTAAGGGAAGCACACATTTCTATTGTTTGTCCCGGACATAATGTAGTATCGGTATATTGTAAAGCAATTTGTGCGTTCGTGCTTTTTATTCCTAAAAAGAGACTACAAATCAATATTAAAAATAAATTAAAGCGTTTCATAGGTTATTGTAAAAGTTAAGCAGTTGAGGTTAGTTGTACAGTTGAGCAATTGAAGTTAATAACTTTATCTGAAAATTAATTTCGTCCGGATACAATATAAGACTTCATACGAAATCCTGTGGTTGGGTAAGGTCGAGAATATTTTTTCTTTTATACTTTATATGCCTTTATCATCCATTCGTCCTTCGCTATATTAATATGCTTTCGCAAATAAAACGCGCTCTCGTGAAGGATTTCCGGTGAGGATACATTTACCTGCTTCCTGCTTGTTATTAAGCGGTATACAACGAATTGTTGCTTTTGTTTTTGCTTTGATCTGCTCTTCAGTTTCAGGCGTACCATCCCAATGTGCTGAAACAAAACCACCTTTCTCTTCCAATACAGATACAAACTCATCCCAGGTATTTACTTCAGTAATATGGGCGTCACGATAGCTTTTCGCTTTTTCGTACATGGCTACCTGGATATCTGCCAGCAGCGTATCCACATAATCAGTAATACTATCGAGGGAAACGGTATTTTTTTCCTTTGTATCTCTTCTGGCTACTTCTGCCTGGTTATTTTCTATATCACGAAGACCTAAAGCGATCCTTACCGGAACACCTTGCAGCTCATATTGGGCAAATTTCCAGCCCGGACGGGAATTGTCATCCTGGTCAAATTTAACAGAAATGCCTTTGGCTTTTAGGCCATTTACTATCTCTGTAGCTTTTCCATTAATGGCAGCTTTAGATTCTTCTCCCTTATATACAGGAACAATTACGACTTGTATTGGTGCAATTTTAGGCGGCAAAATCAATCCATCATCATCACTATGTGCCATTACTAAAGCTCCTATCAGCCTTGTGCTTACACCCCAGCTTGTAGCCCAGACGTATTCCATTTTGTTTTGCCTATCTGCAAATTTTACATCAAAAGCTTTGGCAAAATTCTGGCCTAAAAAGTGCGATGTTCCCGCCTGTAAGGCTTTACCATCCTGCATCAGAGCCTCTATACAATAAGTATCTTCGGCTCCTGCAAAGCGCTCGTTAGCTGATTTTACACCTTTTATTACCGGCATAGCCATGTACTCTTCCGCAAAAGTTGCATATACTTCCAACATCTTGGTGGTCTCTTCCAGGGCTTCTTCTTTGGTAGCATGAGCGGTATGGCCTTCCTGCCATAAGAACTCTGCCGTACGCAGAAAAAGACGCGTACGCATTTCCCAACGCACTACATTTGCCCATTGATTTATTAGAAGCGGTAAATCACGGTAAGACTGAATCCAGCCTTTGTAAGTATTCCAGATAATAGCTTCTGAAGTAGGCCTTACCACAAGTTCCTCTTCCAGTTTAGCTTCAGGATCTACTATAAGTTTTCCCTTATTATTGGGATCGGACTTAAGACGATAATGGGTTACAACAGCGCATTCTTTAGCAAAACCTTCCGCATTTTTCTCTTCTGCTTCAAACAAGCTTTTGGGTACAAATAAGGGGAAATAGGCGTTCTGATGCCCTGTTTCTTTGAACATTTTGTCCAACACATCTCTCATATTTTCCCATAAGGCGTAGCCATATGGTTTAATGACCATGCATCCTCTTACGGCTGAATAATCGGCCAGTTCACCCTTCAGGACAAGATCATTGTACCACTGAGAGTAATCTTTTTCCCGGCTTGTAATTTCTTTGCTCATGCAATTAAACCTTATTGATTAGTTAATGTCTATGTTATTATATAAAAAGGAAGAATTCGAATTGGCGCAAATGTAGTATTTTTGAGTACAAAGATTCTACTGATTAGCATTCGGCTCTGAATTTTTATGAAAAACAACATTTTCGAAAATCTAAATACTTATTCATGAAACGGTTATTATTCGCTGGTCTTGTAATGGCATTGTTTTCCGGCTCTGCTGCTTTTGCCCAAAACAATGGCGGTTATGTAGATGACGTTTATTACAACGGATCTCAGGCTCAACAGGATGCGAAAGCGGAGGCAAAAAAGCAGAAAAAACAAAAGCAGCAGAATTCGGACGATGCGGAGTACTACAATAGCTCCACCGGCAGTAATGATGGCTATAATACCGACGGCAACGCCCAGGTTTATAACGATTCATACAGCAACGGAGATGATAGCTATATCGATTACGATGATGATTCTTATACATCACGTATCCGTCGTTTTCAATACCCTATGTATAGCGTAGGTTATTGGGGAAGCGTTTACAGCCCATTCTGGTACGATCCGTTTTATAGTAATCCATATTATAGCTGGGGTGGCTGGTACACTCCCGGTTTCAGCATTGGATTTGGCTGGGGCGGTGGCCCTTACTGGAACAATTGCTGGGGTATGAATACCTGGTATGGTTACGGCATGTTTAACTCCTGGTACGGTGGTTATGGCGGCTGGGGTGGTTACGGCGGCGGTTATTGGAACGGATATTATGCCGGTATTTATGATGGCGCAAGATATAACAATGGATATGGACGTGGTGCTGTAAATTATGGACCAAGAGGTTCCCGCACCGGATTTACATCTGTAGGTTCTTACGGCAGAAGCTCCGGCATGAGACCAAGTGCCAGAGGTACCAATATGGTTGAACCGATGAGCGGAAGCAGAAGTGTACAAACCGGAAGAGGTTTACAAGCTGTTGACAGAAATGCAACTTCCGTACGAGGTACTGATCGTGCCATGCAGGTAGATGCACAACGTAGTAATGTACCGGGTAGAGGAATCAATAGAAATGATGCCATACGCCTGGACAATACTGATCGTGCTGCAGAAGTAAATCAAAATGCAGCAAGACAACAGGAAGCAGCACCTACACGTCGCGGAGGTTTCTTCGGTAATATTATTCGTGGTAATAACGATGGCGGCATGCAACGCAGCAACAATAATGTTGAGAGAGCACAACCTTCCCGTAGCTACCAAGGAGGAGAAAGAAGCCAACCTTCAAGAAGTTATGCACCAAGCAGCCCAGCTCCAAGCCGTAGCTTCAGCAGCCCAAGCTCTGCACCAAGCCGTAGCTTTGGTGGTGGAAGTGGTGGTGGCAGAATGAGTGGTGGACGCAGATAATAAAACTTAAAAATATTTAAAATACCACGCTCATAAAGGCGTGGTATTTTTTTTCTAAATAATAAGGTTTTTTAATCAAAAAAACAACACACGGAACTTGAATTTCCCTTGTTATCAGCCTGGTAAAGGATTAGAAGTTTATCCACATTATTGTGGATATTTAAAAAACTCATTTCCTTCTTTGGCTTATTATCTTCGTTATTCCCTATTTTTTTTACAGTAAAGACTTCCCATATGAGCAAATCAGGATTAAATAAAAAAGGAAAAGGCTTGACCTTTGAAAGGCAATATACCAAAGATGAGGTTCCTGTTTTTGATCTTTTCAAATACGATTACAGAACCTCGGTAATCCGCAATCCCAATGGTGAAAAAGTGTTTGAAATGACTGATGTGGAAGTGCCTGCACATTGGTCTCAGATTGCTACGGATATACTCGCACAAAAGTATTTCAGGAAAGCAGGCGTACCTCAACCAGATGGCAGTCTGGGCAAGGAAACTTCTATTAAGCAAGTAGCGCACCGCCTGGCAGATTGCTGGCGCAGCTGGGGTCTTAAATATAGCTATTTCGCTTCGGAAAAGGATGCACAGATTTTTTATGATGAATTGGTGTTTAGTATCCTGCAGCAAAGCTGTGCACCCAATTCACCACAATGGTTCAATACTGGTCTTTATAATAGTTATGGCATTAATGGTAAAGCTCAGGGGCACTATTTTGTAGATCCTGAAACCGGGAAGCTGGAACGCTCCCAAAATGCATATGAAAGGCCGCAACCGCACGCCTGTTTTATATTAAGTGTAGATGATGACCTGGTAAACGCAGGCGGCATTATGGATCTTTGGACCAGGGAAGCACGTATTTTTAAATATGGCAGTGGTGTCGGTACTAATTATTCCAACATCAGGGCCGAAGGCGAGAAATTGAGTGGTGGCGGTACTTCCAGCGGATTGATGAGTTTTCTGAAAATAGGTGATCGTGCTGCAGGTGCTATTAAGAGCGGAGGTACAACGCGCCGTGCTGCCAAGATGGTATGCCTGGACCTGGATCATCCGGAGGTAATTGATTTTATAGATTGGAAGGTAGAAGAAGAGAAAAAAGTAGCTGCACTGATTGCCGCGGGTTATGCTTCCGACTATGAAGGAGAGGCTTATAAAACAGTTTCCGGTCAGAACAGTAATAATTCTGTGCGGATACCCAATTCCTTTTTTCACAGGCTTGTAAACAACGAAGACTGGGCGCTTACCGCACGCACTGATGGCCGTATAATGCGTACCATTCCTGCCCGTGAAATGTGGGAAAAAATTGCTTATTCTGCCTGGCGCTGCGCCGATCCGGGTACGCAGTATAATACTACCATTAACGAGTGGCATACCTGCCCTGAAGGCGGCGATATAAGGGCTTCCAATCCTTGTAGCGAATATATGTTCCTGGATAATACTGCCTGCAATCTTGCTTCCCTCAACCTACGCCGTTTCTTTGATGAAGAAACAACAACTTTCGATGTACAGGGATTTGAATACATGGTTCGCTTATGGACTGTAGTGTTGGAGATCTCTGTGTTGATGGCTCAATTCCCATCACCGGAAGTAGCTCAGCTTAGTTATGATTATCGTACGCTTGGCTTAGGTTACGCCAATCTTGGCTCTATGCTCATGGTTAGCGGCATCGCATATGATAGTGAAGAAGGAAGGGCGATAGCCGGTGCTATAACAGCTATCATGAATGGTGTGGCTTATAAAACATCAGCAGAAATGGCCGAACATCTTGGTGCATTTGCAGAATATGAAAAGAACAAAAAACATATGTTGCGTGTCATGCGTAACCACCGTGCTGCTGCTTACGATGCTACCGATGCTTATGAAGGACTGGAAATAAAACCAATGGGTATTAACGCTCGCTATTGCCCTGATTACCTACTTACCGCAGCTACCAAAGCCTGGGATGAAGCGGTACAAATGGGTGAGAAATATGGATACCGCAATGCACAGGCTACCGTAATTGCACCTACAGGAACCATTGGACTGGTAATGGATTGCGATACTACTGGTGTTGAGCCTGATTTTGCTTTAGTAAAGTTCAAGAAACTTTCTGGTGGTGGTTATTTTAAGATCATCAACCAATCTATTCCGTCCGCACTAAAGAAGCTTAGCTACAAGGCTGATGAAGCAGATGCTATTGTGAAATATGCGAAAGGGCACGGCACATTTGCCGGAGCACCTTTTATCAATCACCAGTCTTTAAGCGAAAAAGGATTTATTGCCGAAGAGCTAAAAAAGCTGGACAGTGCTGTAGAAAGTGCTTTCGAGATAGGCTTTGTATTCAATGCTTATAACCTGGGTGAGGAATGCCTGCAACGTCTGGGCTTTAAACCGGAAGAATATTACGACATGAACTTCAATCTGCTGGAGGCTTTAGGCTTTACGGATCAAGAGATTGATGCTGCCAACGACTATGTATGCGGTACCATGATGATGGAAGGAGCTCCTTATCTTAAGGAAGAACATTTGCCCGTATTCGACTGTGCTAATAAATGTGGTAAAAAAGGAGAACGTTATATTCACGCTCACGGGCATATCCGTATGATGGCCGCAACGCAACCTTTTATCAGCGGGGCTATTTCCAAGACCATTAATCTGCCTCATGAAGCCACGGTAGAAGAAATTAAAGATTGCTACTTCTTAAGCTGGGAGCTGGGTATCAAAGCTTGTGCTTTATACCGCGATGGTTCAAAATTGAGCCAACCGTTAAGTAACAAGAGTGATAAGAAAAAGAAAGAAGATATTACAATAGAGGAGCCCATTGCACAACAGGAAAGCAATATTGTAGATATGGGTAAGTTGACTGTTGAGGAATTATTGGAAGAAGTAAACAAACGTGTACAAGACAGTCCTGATACACAATTGAAACGTCAGCTTAGCCGAATTGTGGAGCGCAAAACTTTACCTGCAAAACGCAGAGGTTATACTATAAAGCGAAAGTAGGTGGACAACCTTTGTTTCTCCGCACCGGAGAGTATGGCGATGGCACATTGGGAGAGATCTTTATCGATATGGCTAAAGAAGGTGCTACTATGCGTAGCCTGCTCAATAGCTTTGCCATAGCGGTTTCTGTGGGCATGCAGTATGGTGTACCACTGGAAGAATATGTAGATAAATTCATCTTTACCCGCTTTGAACCTAGCGGCATTGTAGAGCATCCGAATATTAAAACAGCCACTTCGGTACTGGACTTTGTATTCCGTGCATTGGCTTACGAATACCTTGATCGCGATGACCTGGTACATGTGGTAGATGATGAAAAAATGCAGCATCATCAAACGCAAACGGAGGCGAAGCAACAGTTATCTCAAGTAAGGATCACAGCGCCGCAGCCAATGTTGACACCACAAAAGCATAAAGTTGTTATACCCAAACCTGTAATTGCTGATGCTGAAACGAAGAAGTTGATGGGTACAAGTGCTGATGCGCCCGCCTGTAGCAATTGTGGTAATATCACATTAAGAAACGGCACTTGCTATATGTGTCCTAATTGTGGCACTACTACGGGATGTAGTTAATAAAGATTATTTGATTGGGGTTTATTACGCGTTAAAAGGCATCTCATTTGAGATGCCTTTTTTCAAGAAAAAAGAACAATCAGATTTAATAATTGATAACCTGAAAAACAATAATTTCGTTTGCGACAACTGCAATTTACAAGCTTCAAAAATAGAATATGTTATCATGGCATTACCCAATATTTTTTCAAAGGAAATTTCAGAAAACACGATACAGCTGACCTTTTTCTGTTTTAGATTTATGTTCGTTTCCTATTAAAAATAAAGCGGGCATTGAAAACCACTACAGCTATAAAGATGGTGGAATAAGCAACAATCTGCATGGTATCCATCGGTTCCATAAATACAACAGTAGCCAGCACAAAGGCGATAAGAGGATTTACATTGATCAGCATACCTGCCGTTGACGTATCAATTCCTTTTAGTGCGTACAAGTTAAGCAGCGATGGAATAATAGTAAAGGCTACTGCTATAATCGCTACATATCCATAAAAAGAAAAAGATTCGGGTAGCGGTGAGCTATATGCCGGATAAAAAGGCAATAATAATATTGCAGAAACTACGATCTGGAAAGTAAGTATTATAAATTTATCGAAGCCGGCGTTCACCTTTTGAGCAACCAGATACAAAGCGTAAGTAAACCCGATAATGAGGCTGAACGCCATATCCATTAATCTTGCGTACGATAACAATAAGCAACCTGCAACACTAAGCGCTACAGCCAGCCATTGCAATTTATTTAGTTTTTCTTTCAGCAAAAAATAAGCCAGTAAGGTAGTAAGGATAGGGCAAACCAAGTAAGCGAGTGAGGTAGCCTTCACACTTATGTGGTTCATTACATAAATAAAGGAAAACCAGTTTGCAGTTAGCAATGCTCCTCCGCCAATGTTGAACAATGCAGCCTTTCTCTTTCCCCCGGCTGGCAAAGCTTTAAACAATGCTATATTGCTCTTGAGCTGTGTGCGTTTGAAAAACAAAACGATGAATAGCATGAGCACCGCGCATAAAAATACTCGGTAGAACAAAATATCTAATGAAGGATAAGCGTGTATAGGTCTTAAAATAAGACTGAAGAAACCCCAGATTGCATAAGCGGTTAAAGCAGCCAGGTAATACTGAGTATTTTTCAATGTTCTGGTCTTTTGTTTGAAATATCTACGCCTTGTTAAGGCAGTTCTTTAATTGAAGACACAAATGTCAATCAATATTTCATAACAATACAGATACAGTTTACGATAGTTTAACCACAACAGTTTTGGGATCCGGTCGCTATTATTACACTTCTGTTTCTGCAGCTGTTTCCCTCAACTTACTTTTTTTATAACCATACAGGAAATAAACAATAAGGCCCAGGATCAGCCATCCTATAAACCAAACCCAATTGCTCTTACTCATACCTGTTAATAAATACAGGCAAGTAATTACACCCATCAATGGTATCAAAGAATATTTTTTTACAAAAGAAAGTATAGCAAGTACAATAGCGAATATCCAGAAAATAATTAAAGAAACCTGTAGTGTAGCTATATCCCAAAAGCTTACTTTGCCGGCAACGAAGGCTGGATTTGAACTATAATCAAAATTAAAGAGATCAACGAAATAAGTGTTGGATAATAAGTATGCCGTCACCATTGCTACGGCTATAATAAGCGGAAAAATGAACTGACCATTGATATACGGTAATTGAAAACGACCCGGAATTTTCTCTTTCCTTGGTATCAACAAAACCCCACCACATACCAATACAAATGCGAACAAAGTAGCTATGCTTGTAAAATCAAGTACAAAAGTTTTGTCTGTAAATAGAATTGGTACGCCTACTACAAGGCCTGTGATTATAGTAGAGAATGATGGTGTTTTATACTTAGGATGGATCTTCTGAAATACACCAGGCAATAATCCATCTCTGCTCATGCTCATCCAGATACGTGGTTGGCCCATTTGAAAAACAAGCAGAACACTTGTCATGGCTACAACAGCTATAATAGCCACCAGGAACTGCATCCAGCCTACGTTCAAGTTTTGCGGTTCAAATATAAAAGCTAAAGGATCCCCCACTCCATCAAAATTGCGATAGTTTACTGCACCGGTCAAAACCAATGTCAGCAATATGTATATTATTGTACAAACCACAAGAGATAAAATCATTCCTCTGGGAAGATCTCTTTGAGGGTTTTTACTTTCTTCTGCCAGAACACTTACCGCATCAAAGCCAATATAGGCAAAGAATACACCACTTACCGCCAGCATTACACTACCAAATCCATTGGGCATAAAAGACTTTACCCCATCAGCGCCGGCGGGTGTCCAATTGGCTGTAAGATCATTAGCAAATACCAGGTAGCCTCCCACCAATATGATCAGGAAAACTACTCCCAGCTTGAGTATTACCATCAAGTTGCTGAAATTCCTGCTTTCCTTTATCCCTCTATATACCAGATAGGTAATAAGCAAATTGATGATCAGCGCAGGTACATCCAATATAATTCTCAGTCCCGCAACAACGGGAGCCGTATTCCAGGCTTCAAGAATGTCTTTATTCGTGCTGCCTCCGGTTATTGCATGTTTGGCTTCCATATAACTCGTAGACAGGTGAGCCGGTATGTGGATATGCATCTTATCCAGTAGCGATGTAAAATAATCGCTCCAGCTGTAAGCCACATAAATATTACCAATGGAATATTCCATGATCAGTGCCCAGCCAATAACCCAGGCAAAAAGCTCACCAAAGCTGGCATAAGCATACGTATAAGCACTACCGGCCACGGGTATACGGCTGGCAAATTCCGAATAACAAAAAGCAGTAAACGCACAGGCAATTGCTGTGATAACAAACAACACTACTACACCAGGGCCGCCATGAAATATAGCACCACCCAGGCTGCTAAAGCTTCCTGCACCTAATATAGCAGCAATACCAAAAAAAGTAAGGTCTTTTACGGTAAGTACTCTTTTAAGCCCCGAAGCATGACCTTCGGCATCACTCAATCCCGATTGGGCATCTCCTAATATAGTGGTTACAGACTTTTTACGGAACAGGGAATTACTCATGGAAAATCGATTAGAGGCTAAAAGTAAAAAAAGAAGTTCCAATTACGGCGAATTGAAACTTCTTTCTATTTTAAAAAACAGAAATTCTGTTTGCTCACTATTTCTTCAGCACTTTAATAGTGCATCCCTGACCCTCACGTTCCAATAATTCTACCAGGTATAAGCCCTGGGCATAATTGCTCATATCAACAGTCAATGCGACTTTGCTTATAGTAGTATAATAGACCTCCCGGCCTGTAGCATCAAAGATCTTTAGGGCATAGATCTTTTTATTGTTCACAGAAATATGAAGCAAATCTTCAACCGGATTAGGATATAAGATAGCGCAATCAATGTACAATTCTATGGACACAGTTGCTTCGCGGGCAAGCCGGCCCTTTATGTCCTTAACCCGGTACATAAATTTGTCCGTACCTAACTTAACCGGCGAAGGTTTATATACGATGATACCTCCCGCCGACGATACCAGTGTACCCATAGCCGGAGGTGTTACTATGGCAAAGCTTGACTTATCAAAAGGACCACAGGCAGCATTATCATTGGCCAATACATCAAAGGTAGTAAGCGAACCCAACGGCGCTATCACATAGTCGTCGTTGATTGTAGGAGTAGTAATAAATATCCTGATATCGCCTGAGATATCTTCACATTGTGACCGGAATGCTTTAAGGTAATAAATACCTCCGAGTACAGTAATCAGTGTATCCTTATTGGCACCGGGCATAGCATTGCCATTGCGATACCATTGCAAGCTATCAGCATCCGTAACCGATACCGTCATAATAGCAGTATCACCCAGGCACATAGTTGTTTCAAGGTCTGCCGTACTTTGCCCAAAGGCAGGTATAACGGATCCTGAAAGGAATAAAATAAATAGGATGGTTCGAAGCATGAACAGCCTGATAAAGATTACAGGAACACTACTGTTCCCGCAATCTATTAAAACATTATCTCTAAAACTTAAACAGTACTCATCCGGCTTATTGGAAGCTGGTAGTTACACTGCTGCTATTAATAGAAGGCGCGGCAGTGATCGTAATAGAAGCATCAGCTGAATGTATACAAGCTGCCAGAACACCTGCAGTACCGGCAAGTGTTTCCACATAAGAAACCGCTGCGGTATAAGTATAAGGCGTAACATTGGCCGCAGGTAAACTTGCAGATGCTACAGTATAAGTATTGTTGGCAATACCTGTTGTTGTTGTACTTGCCGGAATACCGCTACCAGACCAGGCATACTTAACAACGCCATAGTTACCAAACAAAGTGGGTGTCTGACTAGCTCCTGAAGTTGTAGGTGAAGTCAAGACAAGATCTGTTCCGTTACCCGGACAAATAACCGAGAAGTTGCTGGTTAGCGTGTTGTCCAATGCAGGGTATACGAGGATTACTTTATAAAAAGTATCTGAAGGACAGACGGCAACACCAGCACCACTTTGCGAAACGACCAGCTTGTAAATAAATTGTTTGGGTGCTCCTGTTGTATTGGCTAAAGTAGTACCCGCTATGGTTATTTCCTGGGTCGTGCCCGCACTTGCATTGCTGTTCTGAGCATCAAACCAGGCATAAGAGTAGGTAACACCCGATGGGGCATCGGGCCCCTTAGGTAACGTAGTCTGACCAGTACATACTTTTGAGGTATCACTGCCTTGTGCATTGACATCTGCCAGACCAATAGTCAATGCAGAGAAGGTCATCATAATTCCGAAAATCGATTGTTTGTTCATTTTAGTTTTGGTTTAAATTATTTGTTTAAAATTTTGGAGGTTTTATTGTCATTGAAAAGTAGTGGTCGCATGTGGGTCTGGAGGGCTTTGTACTATTAATGAAAAGGGATAAGTATTTACACAATTATTACTATTCTTTATCAGAAAGCTACCTTGATATGTTGCTATAGGTGCAGCAATTGGTTTAGGAATATTTAAAGGTGAGCTGGTTAATGTTGTATAAGCGACAGCAGAGAATCCTGCTAATGTTGCGGCATTACTCCAGGTAATGCTATACATGTTCGGATTATTAGCAGGGCTACCATATGATAAGGGAAATACCGACAGCCCATGACAAATGTAAATGGGTGTAGCGGTGGTAATTGTAGGTAGTGGATTGATATTTACAGTAACTGGTGTATTTCCCGAATAAAAAGCCGTACCGCTGCTACTTTCATAAGCTACTACATTATATGTTTTTGCTGCAGATAAAGCTGGTGTTGTAAAAGATATTGCGGTACTGCTCTGAAGCAAAGTATCCATTGTGGCATTATACCATTTGTAAGTATACCCCGCCTGAGCATTAGTTATAGTTAATGTTGCTGTAGTGTTGCTGCAAATTGTTTGATTGGAAACCAAAGGGGCAGCAATATAAAAGGCATAATAATATTTAGCAGTAAGTGCTGCTCCCAATAAAGTTGAGCTTACTTTTAATCTTATACCGTTATAGGAAATATTGGGTGCAGGTAATATGATCTCGGCATCTGTTGCTCCTGCATTCAAAAGGCCCAGAAATGTTGATTGAGTATAAGGGCTTCCGACCAATGACCCACTTAAAGTGGGTTGAATAGAAGTACCTGCAAGGAGTGATATTAAAGAAGCACTTCCACCATATTTAATAATTATCGGAGAAGAAATTAATGGGGTTGAAGGGAATTGTAAATTTTGCCACGCTTCAATTAAGGATAAGGCTCCCAATGTGGTAAATAAAGTAGAAAAATTTGAAAAATTCGGAGTGTCTACAGCATTAGTTGGATTAGTAACTTCTGATAAAGTAACAACTAATATAGATTGTGTCGCACTATGCTGTTCTGTATTCGCATAAACTCTCTGTGCTTCAACTTTATTCCCCAACATCAATCCCAATACACACAAAAGCAGAAAAGGTATTTTGCCCTTTCGTTTAGCTTTTATGATTGTGTAAAGATTGATCATGTAAAGGGGTAAATAAATTTTTCTACTGTATATTTGTTAAAGAAATCAAAATGTATTACTTTTATAATCAGTATTATCTGCAAAAAATACATCTGACAAAAGATGACTTTGAAAAACCTTGAGTATAAAATACTTGTAAGCTTTATACAAAGCTAGCATCATGGAATTGTAATAAAAATTGTAGAACCTTACTTTGTGAATGAACACCGGAATTTTGTCCACAAACGACAAATATTCATTTGAACCAAACATTTTTTTCCGGGCTTAACTGTCCTTTAATTAAAAACCGTGCCGCGCTTATTATTTTACTTTTCGTTGATATTGGTTCTGTTTTCAGGTTTGCCTGCAAGCGGACAACGGGCCTTTTTGTCCGACTATGCCAATGAGCAATTAAAAAATGTTCCTCCCGATCGGCAGGACTCATTTTTCCTTGTACAAGGAAGATACTATTATGCTTTTTATACGAGAGAAAGCTATAGAAGGGCCATGGAATGTTACCTGGAGGCCTTACGTTTAGCTATTAAGCTAAAACACCAGGATGTAATCATTAAGTGCTACTTCGGCATCGGTTCGGTTTACGATGCCAACAATAATCTTCCGCAAGCTATCCAGTATTATACTATGAATTATGAAGGGGTACTGAAAGAACGGCCCTTCAAACCCATTAATATATTAAGAGCGACTTATAATATTGCCGCCACTTATGCTAAAGCAAAGGATACCCAAAATGCATATCATTATACCCTGAAAATGGGGCAAATGCTGAATTGGATTCCTGATGGAGAAGCACGTGAAAATTATCGCTTATTGATCGCCCACACATTCGAAGAAATAGGCAGGAATGATGAGTTTACAGAATACTTCAACAAGATCCCTGCCGATATTGAATTTAAGGATGGAGAACTTGCTTATGGCAGGTTATATGCGGAGGCAAAAAGCAAGTATGCATTACTGACCGGTAAGCACGATGATGTAATAGCACCTTTGATAAAGGAACTTGCGCATACAAAAGATTCGATTCCACTGTTGAACCTGTTGCTGAAATCATATGCTGCCCTGGGCGATTATAAAAAAGCGTATGAATGTCAGCAAATGCTGATAACAGCCGACTTGAGAAGCATGGATAAGAATACCTATGGTGATATCAATTACAGGCTTCTGGAAGCCGACAACCTGCTGAAACAAAGGCAAAATAATGAGCTGAAAGTGAATGAAGAAGAAATACGGTTTCATTCCTCTATTCTCTATGCCTTATCCTTATTCCTTGCTTTGGCTCTGGCTATTACTTTATATCTATACAGAAGATTTCGTATCCGGAATAAATTTGCAGACCAGCAAAATAATCTTATCCGGCAACACAATGAAACCAATACTTTGCTCATGAAAGAGATTCACCACAGGGTGAAAAATAATCTCCAGATCATAAGCAGTATGGTGGAAATGCAATTGAGTAAACCAGAGACAGATCTATATTTTTCTTTGTGCGAAATTCAGGCCAAGATGCGTACACTGGCCATAGCCCACCAGATGATGTACGAACAAAGTGACTTGAAGGATGTAAGCTTACAGGCTTACTTTGAAGATATGGTGGAGATGACGTTGGACACATTGCCTGTATCGGCTAAACCTGTTGATCTGCGTATCAACATGTATGGTAATAAGCTCAACCTTGAAAAACTAATTATACTGGCCCTTGCAGTAAACGAAATGGTCATTAACAGCATCAAACATGTTTTCCCCTTCACCAACGATTGCTACATAACAATGGAATGTAAACTCATTGATGGAGAAATGCATTTTACCTATACCGATAACGGACCTGCCGGAATTATTCCCGTTCCTGGTACTGATGAAAATGTAAGTACCATAACGGGTACAGGCATTCGCCTGATACATAAGCTGGCCAGACAGGTGGGCGCTAAAATACTAATGGAAAAAGAAAATAATGGTAAGGTCCAATACCTCCTCATTTTTAATAAAGATTAAAAAAACAAGCCTATAAGAAGCACGCTGCATTTGAACCAATCATCCTTAACCAAATCCCTTGAAAAGATGAGAATCCTTATCCTGGAAGATGAAGCCATTATAGCTGAAAGCCTTTATCAGTTATTGCAGATGCTGGATTATCGCCCGTATGAACCTGTTGATAACCCGGATGATGCAATTGCATTAATAGAGAGCACTTCTCCCGACCTGGTTATTCTGGATCTGAATCTGAAACATAACCGTTCGGGACTTGAGGTAGCTGCCTATCTGGACGAACACAGGCTTAATATTCCTTTCCTGGTATTGACTGCGCATAGTGATGCTCAAACTATTGCTGCTGTAAAAAAGTATAGACCAAGTGCTTTTCTTGTTAAACCCTTTATGCGCGAATCTTTGTTCGTGGCCATAGAACTTGCCATACCTGAAGATGTGGAGCAGGGCGATATTGATGATCATGAAATATTTCTGAAGACCGGTACCCGCTATGAGAAACTTGATCTTTTGGAACTTGTATATGTTAAGGCCAGCGGCAAATACACAGAGCTGCATTTTACTTTTGGCAAAAGGCTTATCCGAATGCCCTTATCTGCCTTCATTCAGGAAAACAGCAATATGAAATTTCTTAGGGTACACAAAACCTATGCTGTAAATCCGGAATTTATCACCTCTTTTACATCTGACGAATTATTAATGATCAAAAGCAAGATTCCTATTGGTCGTTTCTTTATGCCTGGCGTAAATAATTACCTCCGTGCCCGCTCTGCCGGAAAAAAGAAATCACATTCTGCAATTTAGCCCCTCTGAAAATAACCTATAATAGGTTTATCTTTGCGCTCCTTACTATATTAAATTTATATGGAACTACCAGCGCATTTTACCATTGCCTCTCTTGAACATTTATTGACACAAAAAATAAACCTGACTTCCACTGATCTGGATAAGATACGGGCTAACAGAAATTACCTGGACAAAAAAATAGCAGGCGGTCAAACCTATTATGGAATCAATACCGGCTTCGGTTCACTGTGTAATGTACGCATCAGCGATGACCAATTAAAAGAGTTGCAGGAAAACCTGGTTACATCTCATTCCTGTGGCTTTGGCGACGAAGTTCCCGGAGCAATTGTAAAGCTTATGCTCTTGCTTAAGATACGTGGTTTAGCACAGGGCTTTAGCGGTATTCATGAAGATACCATTGAAAGACTTGTCTATTTCTACAATGAAAATATTCTGCCTGTAGTTTATGAACAAGGCTCACTGGGCGCTTCAGGCGATCTGGCGCCATTGGCACATTTAAGCCTGCCATTATTAGGTTTGGGCGAGGTAGTATATCAGGATAAAAAATTTCCTTCCAAAGAAATATTGGATCGTAATAATAAAGCAGCTCTTCCTTTGCATGCCAAAGAAGGACTTGCATTGTTGAACGGCACTCAATTTATGAGTAGCTATGCAACATGGGGATTATTACAGGCTAAAAGACTACAACGTTGGGCCGATGTTATTGCAGCACTTTCGCTTGAAGCTTTTGATGGTAAAGCAGAGCCATTCTCACATCCTATTCACAAAGTGCGGCCACATGCAGGACAGATAGAAACTGCTGCTGCTATAAGGGAATTATTGGAAGGCAGTGAATTGCAACAACAAACTAAAACCCAGGTACAGGATCCATATTCTTTCCGTTGTGTACCGCAAGTACATGGTGCTACAAAAGATGTTATCAGACATATTACCGAAGTAGTAGAAACAGAAATTAACTCTGTAACCGACAACCCTATTGTGTTCGAAGAAGAAGATCTTATTTTGAGCGGTGGTAATTTCCATGGCCAACCATTGGCATTACATCTGGATTTTTTTGCCATTGCTATGGCTGAACTAGCCAATATCTCTGAACGCAGAGCTTATCTATTGGTAAGCGGGCAGCGTGGATTACAACCTTTCCTCGCTACCAACGCGGGCTTACACAGTGGCTTTATGATTGCACAATATACTGCAGCATCTATAGTAAGTCAAAACAAACAATATTGCACACCTGCTTCAGTAGATAGTATTGTGAGTAGCAATGGCCAGGAAGACCATGTAAGTATGGGTGCCAATGCCGCTACCAAACTGAAAAAAGTAATGGATAATGTACAACGTGTATTAGCCATTGAATTGCTGTGTGCCTCGCAGGCCATGGATTTCCGCAGACCAATGAAAACTTCTCCTGCATTGGAACGTTTAATGACCGCCTTTCGGAAAGAAATTACCTTCAACGATGCTGACAGAGTATTGCATGTTGACATGGTGAAGGCAGAGCAATTTTTAAATCAGGATGCAGATAGTATTATAAAATAATTGAACTCCCTGTCTTTTCTACATTTTTATCTGAAGCAAAAAAGTATTTTAGAATGTCCATTCCGGAATTATACGAGATATACCTGCAACACCCTGCTGTACAAACCGATAGCCGCAAAGTGCAGCAAGGTGATCTTTTCTTTGCCTTAAAAGGAGATAACTTTAATGGAAATGTCTTTGCAGCAAAAGCGCTTGAAGGTGGCGCCATATATGCCGTTGTGGATGATGCATCTGTTGTTCAGGATGGACGTTATATTCTTACAGATGATGTATTAAAAACGTTACAACAACTGGCAAGCCACCATAGGTCGCAACTGGATATTCCGGTAATAGCCATAACAGGATCTAATGGAAAAACGACAACTAAAGAATTACTGATCACAGCTCTGGCCGCGCGGTTCAAAACTTATGCAACAGAAGGTAACTTAAACAATCATATCGGTGTGCCGCTCACATTGTTGAAGATAAAACGGGATGCAGAGATGGCCATTGTAGAAATGGGTGCTAATCATATAGGCGAAATTGCTTCTTACTGCCAAATTGCAAAACCAAATTTCGGCTTGATCACCAATTGCGGGAAAGCCCACCTGGAAGGCTTCGGCAGCCTGGAAGGTGTGCGGAAAGCCAAGGGGGAACTTTACGATTATTTACGAAATTTTGGCGGGACTATATTCCGTAATGCTGATCTGGAATATCTACAGGAAATGGCTCATGACATTAAAGAGCAAATTACCTATGGTACCAGCAATGCAAAGATTATAGGTAAAGCAATTGGTGACGCTGCAATGCTCAACGTTGTAATATTATCTTCAGGACTGGAAGCGCAAATACAAACACAGCTAGTTGGAAATTATAATTTGCCCAACGTTCTGGCAGCTGTAGCGGTAGGTAATTATTTTGGTATAGATATCGATACGATCAAAAACGCGTTGGAGCAATATCAACCATCTAACAGCAGGTCACAGTGGATCGAGAAGGGAGATAATAAGATCATTCTTGATGCTTACAATGCTAATCCTTCCAGCATGAAACTGGCACTTGAAAATCTGGCTGGCATGCAGGCCCATCATAAATGGTTATTGCTTGGAGCGATGAAAGAAATGGGTAATGAGTCAATTGGCGAACATCAAGCGCTTGTTGACCTGGCGGCAAATCTGGGTTTTAAAAATGTGATCCTTACCGGGTCGGAATTTGCTAATACAAAGCATAGCTATACCTGGTTTGCCACATCTGCTGAAGTGAGAGATTATTTGTTACAACATCCGATACACAACTCGACTATTTTAATAAAAGGTTCCCGTGGCTCTAAAATGGAGTTGACACTTGAAGCTTTCTAAATTAAAAATCATGAAGTCACTATTCACCTTTTTCTGTTTTCTCCTGTTTGGTTTCAGCAGCTTTGCGCAATACACATCAAAGTTAGATCCTGCTGCCAGCGTAGTATTTCCTTCTAAACCTAAAGAAAGGCAAGAGCAAGGGCAGCAGATTTTATACAGCATGCTGGACAGAGAAAATAAGATAACGGCAATGGCTACTGCAATCGATGCAAGCCAGTATGGCGTTGACTCCGGAATGATTGTTGCCAATTATAACAACACTTTATTTATAGATCTTATCCTGCAAAGTATTACGGGGCAATATTCAGGTATGCAACTTGTTTCCAAAAAGAAAATTGCCGTGGGTAAACTAATGGGTTACGATGTTGTGCTTCATAACGATGCACCAACTGAAGAAGTTCCCTACAAAGAAATTTACGCACAAGTGTTTTTTTCAGGAGCTAAAATATATGCTTTAACTGTACTTGCCGAAGATAAAGTAGATGCTGCTGCAGATCGGGACAAATTTTTCAGATCATTAAAAGTAGAGTAACCGTTATTGTACTGTAAGTCAAAATCATTCTTTAAAGAATGAAACAGAGCAATAAAGAATAGCAAAAGCCAGGGCAAGTATCACAAAGCCTTTGGAAGATTTATAAAGCGCAGATCTCAAAGGGTTGATATTAGTGAGTTTCCCTTTTATCCACCCAAATGCGAAAAGCAGCGTTAAATAAAAGGTACAAGGTATAATCAAACTCATTATTTCATCTTGTATAAAGGCAAAAGGCAGGCATACTACAATTCCTCCTGCTAAAAACCCTAAACCCGTTTGCAGCCCGCTTCTTATAGCTCTTTTATTATCGTACTGTTCCCAGCCCATATCATTTTCCTGAACCTCTTTCAGCCAGAGTGCCCGCTCTTGTTCCATCTGCACCTGCATATCAAGGGTAAGTTCTTTATCTATACCTATTGCGTTCATGAGCTCGGCTTCTTTCTTTGCCTCGGCAGCAGCCATTTCTGGATGATTATGTTTTATTTCTTCCCGCTCTCCGAAGAAACGTGCCAGTCCAAATACTGAAGCTCCGGCTAAGGCAATTACCAAACCAATTCCAAATAGCTTCCACGAAGTATGGATAAAATGAGCAGATGCTATGATACAGGAAGCAAAAGGCAATATCAATCCATCCGAGATTCCGGTAGTAAAATCGATGAGGGATAAATTGTTCTTTGCTGGTTTCATGGATACCACACAAATATAATTCATTTGGTTGTAGAGACGTGCAATTGCACGTCTAACCTACGGTCTGCCCATTGCTTCTGTTGCGCAAAAAAGAGACGCGCAATTTGCGTCTCTACGGGGTTATAATATTGTTCTTAAATTTTATAGTTGAGCTAAACTTTTTTCAATGATTGCAATACATTCATCGATTTGCTCTTTAGTGATCGTTAGCGGAGGAGCGAAACGAATTTTATCGCCATGGGTAGGTTTTGCAAGCAATCCGTTTTCTTTTAATTGCAAACATATTTCCCATGCAGCATCCGGGTTGTCGTGTTTGATTACAATGGCATTCAACAAACCTTTACCTCTAACCAATGCGATATTCGGATGATTTAACGCTATTAGTTTTTCCCGGAAATAGGCTCCCTGTACCTGGGCATTTTCCATCATCTTTTCTTCTTTCAATACCTCCAATGCAACAATGGCTACTTTACAAGCCAATGGATTTCCACCGTAGGTAGAACCATGGTCGCCCGGTTTTATGGTGAGCATAATTTCATCATCAGCCAGTACCGCCGATACCGGCATAGTACCGCCGCTCAAGGCTTTTCCCAGAATTAATATATCAGGACGAACATTTTCATGATCGCAGGCCAGCATCTTTCCTGTACGGGCAAGGCCAGTCTGTATTTCATCAGCAATGAAGAGTACATTGGCAGCTTTACACATTTCTGCGGCTGTAGAAAGATAACCTTCATCAGGTACAAAAACTCCGGCTTCACCTTGTATAGGTTCAACGAGGAAGCCGGCTACATTTGGATCCTGAAGGGCTTTCTCCAATGCCCTTACATCGTTGTAAGGTATCACTTCATAACCCGGCATAAAGGGACCGAAATTGTTACGCGCACTTGGATCCGTACTGAAGGAAATTACATTCAACGTACGGCCATGAAAGTTGCCTTCAACGGTGATAATCTTTGCTTTATTTTCTCCTACACCTTTAACTTCATAAGCCCAGCGACGTGCGAGTTTCAGAGCAGTCTCTACGGCTTCCACGCCGGTATTCATAGGTAATACTTTATCGTAGCCGAAGTATTTCGTGATATAGGCCGCATATTCACCAAGCAGATCACTATGGAAGGCGCGGGAAGTAAGGGTTAGCTTTTGAGCTTGCTCTATAAAGGCTTTAATAATTTTAGGATGACAATGCCCCTGGTTTACGGCAGAGTACCCGGAAAGAAAATCATAATAACGTTTTCCTTCTACATCCCACATAAATACACCCTCTCCCCTATTAATAACTACTGGAAGCGGATGATAATTATGAGCACCGTATTGCTCTTCTCTATCTATAAATGACTGTGTCAAAGGGGCTAAGTGAGTTGTATCCTGCATAAATGCAAAGATAATATTTTTTTGCAGGATGAATTTGGGTGAACATCATAGCAAACCAATGAAGGGGCGTGCATAAATAAATCATAATATCGAAAACTCACAATAAGAAAACATATTTTATCAGGAAAATACTTTTACATTTGATTCATAATTTCTAAAATACAAGCTACAAATGATCATCAAATCACTTCTCGGAGAATTTATGCATGAAGCAGAAAATACCCGCAAATTATTAAATGCCATCCCTGATAGCGCATTGGATTATAAACCAAGCGAAAAAAACTGGACTACCGGCCAACTCGCATCCCATATAGCTGAAGTGTACAACTGGTATGATGGAACGTTTAATCAAAATGAATTTGATATGGGCTCCTATAAGTACGACAAAGGCGATATCAGCAAAGTTTCAAACATTGTGGCCAAATTTGAAGAAAACGTAAAAGCTGCACAAACCGTTCTGGAAAATGCAAAGGATGAAACGATGTTTGAAAACTGGAGTATGGTAATGGGCGGAAATGAACTTATGCCACCAATGGCACGTATCCAGGTAATTCGCGGCTTTCTAATGAATCACTTGTATCATCATCGTGGTGAACTTATTGTTTATTTACGAGCTACCGGTAATAAAGTACCAGGCTTGTACGGGCCTACGGCTGATGATTCTATGATGTAGTTAATTTCAGTGAACAAAAAGAGACCCGCAGAATTCATCATTCTCTCGGGTTTTCTCTTGTATTTATCTTCCGGATAAAAGGAATGGGAAGCAAATCAATATAATTAATGCTTACCTTTGCGGCGCAAATCCTCAAAAAAAATAAACTGAATATGTCCAACAGAACATTCACAATGATCAAACCTGATGCCGTATCTTCCAACTATATTGGCGGTATCCTGGATAAAATCAATGCAGATGGTTTTAAGATCATCGCAATGAAATACACCAAGCTAAGCAAAGAGCAAGCTGGTAAATTTTATGAAGTACACAGTGCACGTCCGTTTTATGGTGAGCTGGTTGACTTCATGAGCAGCGGTCCTATTGTTGCAGCAATTCTGGAAAAAGATAATGCTGTAGCTGATTTCCGTACACTGATCGGCGCTACTAATCCGGCTGAAGCTGCTGAAGGCACCATCCGCAAGCAATTTGCTAAATCTATTGGTGAGAACGCCGTACACGGTTCTGATAGCGACGAGAATGCTAAGATCGAAGGTGACTTCTTCTTTAGCATGACAGAACGTTTCTAAGAACAATTCTTTATATAAAGTCCCTTCAGTTTCGCTGAGGGGACTTTTCTTTTTATGTCAAAGCTCATTAATTATTATAGCTAATATCATCCGGCTCTACCCTTCTCCTCCTCTATTCCGATATCTCTGTCCCTTTTTGCTTTTATCTTTTTATTGCCAAATTTGTAGTTCAGCGATACTCGTACATTTCGGGTGTCAAAATAATTATCAATCGTTTGTCCCGTTATGATGTGCGAGCCTCTTGCCTTTTGCGTTGCAAAAATATCTGTGACACTTACGTTTACCGTAAACTTTTTATCCAGCAATAGGGCCTTCAATCCCATATCCACACTTCCCAGCGCATTGATTTCAAGAAAATCTTCCCGGTGTTTACCCAGGTAAAACATATTGATCTCAGCAAATAATGTTTTGACCTTATTGAGGACAAAGCTGTTATTCAAGCCAGCATAGCAGGTGGGTAATTTATAAGATTGTTCGGTTGAAGTATAGATTTTAGACTTAAGTTGTTGTTCTTGTAAGCTAAGCTGTGCCTGTAATTCCCACCATTTTAAAAGTTGAAATGAGCCCTGGGCATTGATACCATAACTTATGAAATCTGCGAAATTCATGCTTATACCGGAAGTAATATGCTGCAAAGAATCGATCATCCATACGGAAGCAAAATGATTGCGCTCGTATTGATAAAATGCAGACCATGTAATGTGGTTTTTATAAGTGTAGTCCAATTCCAGATTATGATTGAAAGAGGGCAATAGAAATGGATTGCCTTCATTATAATGGTATGGAGTAGCATAAGCTCTGAAAGGATCAAGACTTCGATAACCCGGCCTGTTAATACGCTTACTGTAATTGAGATTCCAGTTATGATTTTCGTTCATCTGGTATTGTATATATACAGTAGGGAAAAGATTGAAATATTGACTGGTATTGGTTTGATTAAGATTTAAAGAGTAACCCTTCGTTTGGGTAAACTCACCACGAAGCCCCGCTTGAAAAGACCATTTATCCAGCATCTTCTGAACGGATACATAAAGTGCCTGTACCTTTTCATTATACTCAAAACTATTGGATATTAACGGGTCTTCGTGATATCCATCCTTGTCGTAATAACCAAATCTGTTATTGCTTTTATTATCAATAAAACTCAGCTTACCTCCTGAAGATAAAGAGACAAATGAGTAGGGTAACGTAATATCAGTCTGTACAGTCATTATGTTTATTTGCTGTTTCCCGTCCGATCTGTTTTGGCTTTGTACCCCTGTCGGTGTTGAAAATTCGTCTTTGTAATGTATGGTAGTAAAATCGTTGGTGCGCTTTCCGTTGAACCAAAGTTTGTTTGCATTAAAGGTGAGTTTCTTTCCCGATGTATCTATGTTCCAGGCATAGTTCACATTGAGTATGTTATTACTATTGTTTCTCTTGCTGTAACCTGTTGTCAGCATAGTGGAATCCAGCGACATTTCAGGGAATTTTAATACTTCAATACCATTATCAGCCTCATCAATTCTATTGGCATAACTGCTCATCCATTGTATACCCAATACTCCGTTTTTATGAATGTCATAATCAGCACCTAAGGTATATTGTAAGGGCTTTAAAATCCTCTTGTAATCATCATTAACTTTAAATAGCTGCCCCGAATAAGGTGTGCTTAAGCGCTCTGCAATCTGATTGGCTCCATTTACATAATTTACATTTCCATAAAGATTAAGATTACCTTTTCTGTAATTAATATCTCCTCCCGCAATCCTTTTCCCATAAGAGGCCTGTTCATATCCTACGCGGATATTTCCATTTACGCCTGCTACTTTATTTTTCTTTAAAACTATATTGATCAAACCTGAATTCCCAGCGGCATCATATCGGGCTGGTGGTGCAGTGATGATCTCAATGCGGTCTATATTATCAGAAAGCAGGCTTTGCAAATAAGCAAAAAGATCTTCACCGAATAATTGCACTAAACGGTCATTAACCAATACCAAAACTGAACTTTTGCCAGTAAGATTAATCGTATAATCACTTTGCTGTACGATGACTCCCTGAGCCTTTTTAATAACATCAAGCGCATTGCCTCCGGTTGCAATTATGCTTGCAGAGACGTTGAAAATCATCCGGTCTGCTTTTCTTTCATATAAAGGCCTGGTTGCAATAATATCAATTGTTTCAAGCTCTTTTTCTTTCAAAAGGAAATCCATTCTTTGCAATGCCCCTGCTGCCATTTCAATCCTCCTGATCTCGTCATCATATCCCATAGCGATAACTTTCACCAGTTTATTTTGAATTTCAGGAATTTCTATAGAGAAATTTCCGGCACTATCGGGAAGGATGGTTTGCAATATTGCGCTGTCTTTTTCATGAAGCAGTACAATTACAGCATGGCTAACAGGCTCTTTTTGGCCGTTAAGTATCACTCCCCTAATGGTGTTTTGAGCGTGAAGTCCTGTTATACCATTAAACCCCGCCAGGCAGATCAGGAGGATTAAAGTCTTTATATTCATAAGTATATTCTCCTTGAACAAAAGTAATCTTCACGATACTGGCAGTGGTTAATGGCAGGGTAATTAAAGTTAATTAAGGTTAATGAGCCTCGAATTACGATCAATGTCCAATACCTACATTTTTGGGTGTAAGCCTCATTCACAGGGTTTGATACCTTACCTTTATATAAAATATAAAAATGAAAAGAACATTACAATTGCTTTCATTCTGCCTTATTGCGTGCATTACTTACAATGCACATAGCCAGACGACCATTAAATTTTTCGACAAAGTACTCTTTTTTGATGGGTACGCAGGGCTGGTATCAGATGCCACTTATAATTCAGTTTCCCCAACTCCACTGCCTGCCGGGCTTATCCGGCATCGTAACGATCTTTATGCTACAAAAATATCTGCTGCACAATTGGCTTCTATTGGTACTTCATTGACCATGAATGTTACCATCAAAGCTTCCTGCGACAATTATGACCGTATCGGAAATGTAAACCTGGCACTGGTTCCCAAAGGCGCTACTACCTACAACCCCGATGATGTAAAGAGAATAGAGATTGGCAGATTTATCACTCCGTTCATGAACAAGAATAAAATGCCTGATACCGTGCCTTATACGTACAATATTCCCAATGTTGCAAACCTGCTTAGAGAAACCAGTATTACTTCTGTTTACGATATCTGGATTGAGCTGGAGGAATTTGGTGTTCCTTATGCAGCCCAAAATGAGGTAGCAGGTTGTAGTGGAAGAACTGATGTATGCTTTGGTACATTGGAGTTTGTGACCAATACTCCTCCTGCCCCTGTAGAAAACACGAATGTGTTGTTGCCATTATCTTTCAAAAAAACATTGAATAATTATGACACCGCTGCAACAGATCAGGTAGGTACTACGAAAAGAACTATTAACTTTAATTTGAACACTGCACTTACGGATGCAATCTTTGTGCTGATCACTTCCAACCATGGTGCTAATGCAGGTGGAGAAGAATACAACAGGAGAAACCATTTTATTTATTTTGATGGCAATGAAGTGTTGATGTATAAGCCCGGCCGTACCAGCTGTGAACCTTTTAGGAAATATAACACACAAGGAAATGGTATCTATGGGTCGTCTCCAAAAAGTGATGCGGCATGGCAATCCTTCAGCAATTGGTGTCCCGGCGATGTGATCTCAACAAGAATTATTAATCTTGGTCCTTTGCCAGCTGGTGCACACTCTTTCCGTATAGAAGTACCTGATGCTGTTTTTGCAAATAATGAAGGTTATTTCCCTGTATCATTATACCTGCAGGGCAAAACTTCAGGGGTGGTATTGGGTATAGAAGATGCGGCTATGGCTAATGTACATGCAACCATCTTCCCTAACCCTTCTCACGATGTGTTCCATATTGAAACTGACGAGAAAATAGAAGATGTATCTGTTTTTAATCTTTTAGGACAGAAAGTATTTTCCGGAAATAGCAAGCAGATCAATATAGCAAACCTTCCTTCAGGAATGTATTGGGCTAAGATCAATTTTGCCAATGATAAAACTATTACCCGTAAGTTGATCAAAAAATAAATTAAGTACCTGCATCTTTAAAAAATAAACCCCGGTAATGCCGGGGTTTATTTTTTAAAGATGCATAGTAACTATTCACTATTATTTAATAGCAAATTTCACAAAAATGGCTGACTCTACTTTTAGCATTTTCAACTGTACATTCTCTTTCACTTTAATGATGACACCATCATCCTTATACAATTCATTTTCTACATGCGCAGTCCTGGCTCTGGAGTTTAATGTATATGGGTCTATAACAACATAATCCTTTTCCTGAACTAATAAAGGCTGGCCTCTTTTTGCATCTATTGCAGCTAATAAATAGTCTGCTTTTTCTTTAGCTGCCTTTATCGCTTTAATCCTGATCTCCCTTTTCAAACTATCCATTTTAGAATGATTCATCATGCTGATATACGCGTTGTCCAGATCAATTTTATCCAGCTGTTCAAATAGTTTGCCTACAGTTAAAGCATCCGTTAGCTTGAGCTTGAAATTCTTTTTTGTAAGCACGTCCTTCCCTACTTTCTTTACGTTTACATATTCGGCATTAGCAGCTGATAGAGAAAGATTCTTAAGATCTACATGCAGGCCTTCCAGCACAGCTTTCAGCTTTTGTTCCTGCATATCAACCGGCAATTTCTCTTTACCGTCATATCGCTCCTCAATAATAATATCAACGTATATTTCATTAGGAGCAATTTCAAGACTAGCCGTTCCGGTAACTTCTATAAAGGGTTTTTCCTCGTTCAAAGGCAGTACCTGGCCGTTCATGGTATAGCTGGTAAATAACACTACAACGGCAATAAGGATTTTTATAAGCTTCATTTTATATTCAGTTTTTAATTTTAGTACTCATTATTACTCCATCAAAAAGCAAAGGTTTTATCGTGCTACCACATACCCTTTTTCTCGTGCAAGATCCAATATGGAATTGTTAATTGCTGCACCCAGATCATCTTCTGTTTTTGTCTTTTTATTTTCCTGGTCAATGTAAGCCTGGCGTTTCTTTGCAAGTATTTCAATCTCTTCTTGTATCGCTGCCCTCTCTTTTGCTTTTGCAACTACTACCTCTTCAATTTCCGCTTTAGTCTTTCCTTTCAGTTCTTCAGGAAGATCATCCTTTGCCATTTTACTGAGTGCATGTTTATCATCTTTAACTTTATCTACGAGATCCCAGCTATCATTCTTATAAGCAGACTTGGATTTGCTTACAGCGCGTTCTGCATAGTTTGCCTGCGAAATAGATTTTGCATTAACGTCCTGTTCCATCTGACTACGTTTTTTAGAAGCACCCTTAGCACCATAGCTGATGTAAGTTTTATTCATCCGATCGTTACAGGCCTCGATTCTTGCATCATAAGGTGTTTCAATAAAACGCACCTTACGATCAGAATCAATATTGAAATATTTACCTCTCCCTTTATCAGCTCCATCTTTCCAAAACGTTTGTATACCTTCTCCTTTGCTGCCGCAGAAAATTGCATTTACATAAATACCTTTCTTTAATGCCTCTACAATAGTTTCCTTATAGCTCACACCTCCTTGGTTGAAAGGTTCATTTCCCGCTATGTAAATGAGTTTCATATCCGACCTGTTGCTTCCCCACTCCAATCTTTTTACAGCCTGGCCTATAACGGCGCCGCAGTACTCATTCCCGCCATTGGTCTGCAGCGCAAAAAGCTTTTCAGAAATAAAGTCCAGATCTGTAGTCAGTGGAGCAACACACCTTATATAATTAGCTTCGGAAGAAAGACCATCATTACCATATTCGTACAAGGCAATTTCAATAATCGGAGCCTTACCTTTATACTTCAAAGTACTTAGCGTATTGATGATATTCCATAACCTGGATTTTGCCTGATCAATAAGTCCATCCATACTGTTGGATGTATCAAGTAATAATGCAACCTGTACCCTTGTATTATCGTTTGGAGGTACGGTTCTGTCTTGCTGGGCTTCCATCATTTCAGATTGGGTATCCATACCGGAAGGCGGAGCACATTTTGCAAATACAAAAGTGGAAGAAAGTAATAAGGCACTTGCCATGAGAAGCGTTTTCATAATAGTTTTGTTTTAAGATTATAACACAAAAATATTTCTACAAGCCCATGTAATCTGGTACAACTTGGTGAAACCCTGTTTTGAATGGGTGAAATCATACCTGATCCGTTGCAAAATATTCTACTTTTACATTTGAATTCAAAGTATGAGACACACGACCTTTTTATCGGGACTATTATTATTGCTCGCCTTTGCTTATTGCTCTGAAGCGTTGGCCCAGGACTCTTTAGTGCACACAAAAAAAGGTTCTTATAAAATGAAAAAGGCGGCTGATGATTTGAAAAACTCTTTAGCTAAAGATGATGATGAACAAACAGCCAGGCAGTATGAGGCCTTAGCAAAAGAGCTTGCGGCAAAAGGCGATCATGCCAAGGCTGAAGAGTACATGAAAAAGGCCCTGGAAATTTATACAAGGCTTAATAAGAAAGATGAAATAGCATCGGCCAGCCGTGGTCTTGCCCGCACGCAGGAATCGCAGAATAAGATAACCCCCGCTATTAAAAATTATCAATCGGCTGCGGAAGTAACAAAAGATAAAAACCTGGAGCAAGCCAATTATAATGATGCTAATCGCTTACGTAACGCCGATAATCCTAAGGCACAGATGGACTATGCAAAATCCAATGCAAATCTTTTTGAGCAGAAAGGAGAAAAAGCAGAAGCTTCCAATGCTTATCAACAACTGGCTAAAACACAGCTGGAACAAAACAATCCAAAAGAAGCTATTGAAACCCTGGAGAAGGCCATAAAAGTTACTGATAAACCGGAAGAGCAAAGTAATATAGGCAAGGAAATAATAAAAGCTTATGTAGCCAATGATCAACCAGACAAAGCCATCGCAGTAAGTGAAGGCCTACTGAACAAGGCCAGAACCCAAAAAGATACAGAGCAACAAATAGTGCAGTTAAGGGAATTGGCCCATATTTATGAGCAGGAAAAGGGTGCACCTAAGGCAGAAGCTTTGTTGAAAGAAGCTTATAATCTGGCTATTAAAAGTGGAAACACTATGCAGGCAAAAGCTTCCGTGCTCGCCTTAGCAGAGTTTTATGCCGCACAAGGTAAGAGTCAAAGTAGCCTCGACTATTATAAAGATTACATCAACCGGTTGGACACACTTATTAAAACAGATAGTTCACTGATAGATGCCAAAATATTTGAAGTAACCGAAGGTCGTATACGCGAGCTGGAAAAAGAACGCGTATTACAGAATGAATTAATGGCCAGAAAGACACGTTTTAATTACGTACTTATGGGCTCTATAATGTTAATGGTTTTGTTTTTATTCCTGATTACCCGGGCACTGTACGACATCAGGATAAAAAATAAAAAGATAGCCTTGCAATCCTTGCGCAGAGAAATGAATCCTCATTTTATCTTTAATAGCCTTAATAGTGTGAACCAATATATAGCGGAGAATAATGAGCTTGAGGCTAATAAGTACCTTACTTCTTATTCCAGCCTAATGCGCAACATCATGGAAAACTCTAATAAAGATTTTGTGACGTTAAGTACGGAAATGGACCAACTTAAAAAGTATCTTGAACTGGAGCATCAACGCTTTCATGATAAATTTGATTATAACATTATTATCGACGATCAGCTTGATCCGGATGTTGTTATGATACCTAATATGCTGATACAACCGCATCTTGAAAATGCTATCTGGCACGGGTTGAGATACAAAGAAACGAAGGGAAAATTAAAGCTTCAGTTTAGAAAAAAGGGAACAAATATTGAAGTAACAATAGCTGATAACGGGATTGGGCTCACAAAGAGCAAAGCATTGAAAACGCAGAACCAGAAAGTACACCAGTCAAGGGGTATAACCAATACAGAAGAACGTATAGGTTTACTCAACGATCTTTATAAAACACGTGTTGTATTGCATATGGAGGAAGTAAAAGAAACACAGCAATCAGGAACTTGCATCACCATTACTATGCCTTTAATTACTAAAAAATAATGCAGCAGGAGAAAATAAAAGCAGTGATTGTTGAAGATGAAGCGGCTGCAGTAGCAGCTTTGCAGAATTATATCCAAAAGTTTTGTCCGCAGATACAGGTGATAGGCACTGCACAGAATAGCAGAGAAGCGATTGAGGTCTTACATCAGTTACAACCTCAATTGGTATTCCTGGATGTGGAAATGCCCTTTGGTAATGCTTTTGATGTATTGGATGGATGCCAGGATCTTCAGTTTGAAACGATTTTTGTTACCGCTTTCTCTGAATATTCATTGAAAGCACTCAATCAAAGTGCTGCTTATTATTTGTTGAAACCGGTAAGCATTGAAGAACTTATTATTGCTGTAAATAAGGTGCAGCAACACCTACAGTCCCGGCAGCTGATCGACCGTAACCGTATTCTGCTTGAAAACACAAAAGAAAGTAAACCGGAGAAACAACAAATTATTCTTCCTACTCTGGACGGATTTGATGTAGTAAAAATGGAAGATATTCTGCGGCTTAAAGGCAATGGAAACTTTACGGATGTACACCTTACCGATGGCAGCAAACGAATGGTATGCCGTTTCCTGAAACACTTTACGGATATTCTGCCTCTGCCTTTTGTACGTATCCACAAATCGCATGTGATCAATATCAGGTTTGTCAAATCTTATCATAAAGGAGCAGGGGGTTATGTTATGCTTCAGGATGGTACTGAAGTAGAAGTATCTGCAGCTTATAAAGATCAGTTTCTCGCAGCCTTTAAATAAACAATTATAACTTCCTAATTGCTTAATTTTGCAATGGATTAAATTTCACAAAAAATGTCAGCTTCGCGTCCGCTGTTAGTTACCAGCTTGCTTAAAGAGAAATGTCCTAAATGCAGGAAAGGAAATGTATTCACTAATAAAAGTGTTTTCCCATTAAGCAAATGCTTACAGGTAGAAGAATATTGTAACCATTGCGGACAGAAGATTAAAGTGGAAAATAATTATGGGCAGGGTATGAATTTTGTATTCGTATTCATCATTTTCTTTCTTACTTTTTTTATTTACTGGCCGTTGTTTGGTATCTCTTTCAAGGACAATAGCATTTTCTATTATCTCGGTGTCAGTGTAGTTCTAAGTCTTGTCCTACAACCCTGGCTCATGCGTTTTTCCAGAGTGCTGTTTTTGTATCTTGTTATTCCATTTGATAAAAAAGCAGCAAGTTCAGAAGAGAAGAAAGAACAAGTAGTTTAGAGCCAATTGAAGCTATCAATAACTTATTATCCTCCGAACTGTAGTGTCATTGCAGGGTTTAACCCACAATCTCTAGCTGAAAATAGAAAAGCCTCGACACAAATTGTGCCGAGGCTTTTCTATTTTCAGTTCAAAATTCCTTACAAGGTTTCCTTCAGCCATTTAAAAAATTCACGTTGCCAAACCAGGCCATTATGCGCATGCAGCACCCAGTGATTTTCATTAGGAAGATATAGCAGTTTGCTTTTGATACCTTTTAATTGTGCAGCCTGAAAGGCTTCCAGGCCTTGCTCTATTGGCACACGGAAGTCTATTCCACCTTGAATAACCATGATCGGTGTATTCCATTTATCAATATAATTAGAGGGGTTGAATTGATCATAGCTTTTGGGTGTAGGTTTTGTCCAGTAGTTGCCACCAAGATCCCAGTTGGCAAACCATAGTTCTTCCGTAGTACCATACCAGCTTTTCATATCAAACAAGCCATCGTGTGCAATGAAAGATTTAAAACGATTGTTGTGAATGCCTGCCAGCATGAATACGCTGTATCCGCCATAGCTTGCACCCACACAGCCCAGACGGCCTTTGTCCACATAATTTTCTTTAGCAACATCATCAATTGCAGCAAGATAATCCTGCATGGGTTGGCCACCCCAATCTTTACTGATAGCCTCATTCCATGCTACACCCCAACCCGGCATACCACGACGATTGGGTGCTACAATGATGTAGCCATTAGCTGCCATCAGCTGAAAATTCCAACGAACACTATAAAATTGAGACAAAGCCGACTGCGGACCACCCTGGCAATACAGCAAAGTCGGATATTTCTTAGCCGGGTCAAAATCAGGAGGATAGATTACCCAAACGCCCATTTGTTTACCATCGGTTGTTTGTACCATATGCAGCTTAGTGTCACTCATTTTTACTTTGCTATACGTAACATCATTCGCATGGGTAACCGCTTTCATTTTACCATCCTTAGTATCTACATTAAATAATTCAGTAGCATGGTTCATATCTGTACGGGAAACAATGATATTATTTCCGTTTTGAGCAATAACTCCTGTTACATCGAAGTTACCGGAAGTCATTTGTTTTACTGCAGGCATCATTCTAACCATAAGGTTAGCCGGCACCGTTACCGTAAACAATTGCTGGGTGCCTTTTATCGCTGCATTAAAATAAAGATCGGTGCCTTTATTATTCCACATAAAGCCACCATCAACAGTCTCGTCCCATCCGGCAGTCATATTCAGCTTTGCTTTGTTCGTGATATCCATCACTACAATATCATTTTTGTCTGCTTCGTAACCATCACGCTTCATACTAAGCCAGGCAATTTTTTTCCCGTCGGGACTAAAAGACGGAGCAACATCGTAGCCCATCATACCTTCACTTAAGTTACTGGTTTTAGCATCGCCAATATCATACGCATAGATGTCGGTATTAGTGCTTGTTGCGTATTCCTTGCCCACCTTCTTTTTACATACATACACAATTGTTTTGTTATCCGGACTGAAGATAAAATCTTCGGCTCCTCCAAATGGTTTTTGTGGACAATCGTAGGGTTCATTCTGCATGATATCTTTTACTGGTGCGCCGGCATTGTCAATGCTAGCAACGAATACGTGCGAAACCTTACCTTCATTCCAGGCATCCCAATGACGGTAGTTAAGATCCGTATAGATCTGCGCAGTACATTCTTTACATCATTGTAAATTTCCTTACCCAGCAATTTCTCTGATGGAACTTGTTTGGAAAAAGCGATCCACTTTCCATCTGGCGACACCCTTACATTTTCAGCATCTTTTAGTTGCGTAGATATAGCTGTCCAGGTCTTTCCATTATCAGTACTTTTAAATAACTGCTCATCTTTTTGAGCATACAAACCATTCTTATCCCATTGTACAAAAGATTTATCGCTAAGGATATCCATTTTTGATTCCTGGTTATTGTCCAGGTTCAACAGAAAATATTCACTGTTACTTTTTTCTGTAGCAATATCTGTTTTGGCTATTTTATACAAAAGCGTTTTACCATCAGGGCTAGTGCCTACAGCAGCAACGCGACCGAGGCTCCATAGGAGTTCTGGAGTCATTACGTTCTGTGCCATTAATGAAAACGGCAACATCAATAAAAACAGAATAGATATTTTTTTCATAATACAAATTTGAAACAATAATTAAATGATCCGTTACCCCGCAAAGGGTGATTTATTTACAAGAAAGCTTTTCCATATTCTGCTTCATCAAAACGGATAGCAACAATTTTGCCCTCCTTTTCAATAATTGGTCTTTTTATGATACTTGTATGCTCCTGCATAAGCTTGATAGCCGCCGTTTGCGTTGTAATTGAGTTTTGTACTTCTTCCTCAAGGCCCCTCCAGGTAGTGCCTTTTTTATTCAATAAATTTTCCCAGCCCAGTTGTTTACTCCAACTAATAAGCTTGTCTTTTGCAACGCCTGATTTTTTGTAGTCATGAAACTCATAACTGATCTGGTGCTCATCCAACCAGGTTCGTGCTTTTTGTACTGAATTGCAATTAGGGATACCGTAAACGATGTACATTTATGTTGATGCCGGTTAAATTGTGATTATAATTGAGTGGCAACGAAATTAAGACAAATTCTCTTCCGGAAATTTCTTTTCGACATGTAAAACAATTGTCAATCTTCAGCAGAAGTTTGCTGAATGGTCTATATTCGCAAAGGATAAATTAGCATGTTGATTATGCCCCAAACAGATTTTTTAGTTATCGGTTCCGGAATTGCCGGACTTACTTTTGCTGTAAAAACAGCACAACAATTTCCAGATAAGACAATAACCATTCTGACGAAAGCCGTTGCTGACGAGACCAATACAAAATATGCCCAAGGCGGTATTGCTGTTGTAAATGATGACGAGCATGATAGCTTTGAAAAGCATATACAGGATACGCTTATAGCGGGTGATGGTTTGTGCAATGAAGAAATAGTGCGTATTGTAATTACAGAAGGCCGTCAACGTGTGGAGGAGATCATCCATTGGGGTACACAATTTGACAAGGATGAAGAAGGGGAATATTTAAGAGGTAAAGAAGGCGGTCATTCTGAATTTCGCATTCTTCATCATAAAGATATTACCGGTTTTGAGATTGAAAGGTCGCTGTTAGCAGAGGCAGCTAAATATCCGAATATCGTAGTAAACAACCATTGGTATGTTGCAGATATCATTACGCAGCATCATTTAGGTTACCTGGTTTCCAAATCCACTTCAGATATTGAATGTTACGGTGTATATGTGTTAAACATGAAGACGGGGGAGATTGAGAAGTTATTATCCAAAGTGACTGTAATGGCTTCTGGTGGCTGCGGACAAGTATATCGCACTACAACCAACCCACGTATTGCTACCGGCGATGGTATTGCTATGGTATATCGAGCTAAGGGTAGAATCGAGAATATGGAGTTCATACAATTTCATCCTACAGCATTGTATGAGGCAGGAGTAAGTCCCTCTTTCCTGATTACAGAAGCGGTAAGAGGTGATGGCGGCATACTACGCAATAAAGATGGTGAAGCCTTTATGGAACGTTACGACGAGCGTAAGGACCTTGCACCAAGAGATATTGTTGCCCGTGCTATAGATAGTGAAATGAAACGTACCGGTACAGAGCACGTATACCTGGATTGCAGACATATGGACAAAGAAAAGTTTCTTCATCATTTTCCCAATATTTATGAACGTTGCCTGAAATCGGGTATTGATGCGCTTACGCAAATGATACCGGTAGCACCTGCCGCGCATTATTGTTGTGGCGGTATTAAAGTAGATGAATATGGACGCACTTCCATACGTAATTTATATGCCTGTGGGGAATGTGCCAGCACAGGGCTCCATGGTGCCAATCGCCTGGCCAGTAATTCTTTGTTGGAAGCCTTAGTATTTGCGCATCGTTGCCATGTCGATACGCTTAAAACCTTTTTACAGCTTACTTTTCAGGAGGGTATTCCCGAATGGGATGCAGCAGGCACGACTGATCCGAAGGAGATGATCCTGATCACGCAGAGCCTCAAGGAAATACAATCTGTGATGAGTGATTATGTAGGGATCGTGAGGAATGATGTACGCTTGGAAAGGGCCATGCGCAGGCTGGATCTGTTACATGAGGAAACTGAAAAACTATACGAAGCAACTACTCTTAGTCCGCAAATGGGAGAATTGCGCAACCTGATTACTATTGGCTACCTTATTGTTAAAGGGGCACAATTCAGGAAAGAAAGCCGTGGTCTGCATTTCAATACAGATTATCCGCATCATAGCAAAAGGGTAGAGAATATGGTATTGTAATGTTTAACCCTATAAGGGTTTCAAACCCTTATAGGGTTAAGGGGAATTATCTAGAAAAATTTCTTTCCTTCAATACCCATTCTTCGCAGCAAAGCACTGGCCCGGTAGCGGTCTTCCCGGTAAGTATCATACAAAGCGTCGAGGCCTGCTAATACATAATCAGAGCCCAGTTCGTCGCACCATTGCAATAATCCCTTTGGGTAGTTTACGCCTTTAGTCATTGCCAGTTCCACATCCGTTGCAGCAGCTACTTGCCATTGGACAGCATCAATGGCTTCATTGATTAATATAAAGAGGACGCGTTCAACAATCTTTCTACCCACAACTTCATCTTTTTGAGGTTCAGGTAATACGGCACCTTCTGCATAATTATAAAACCCTTTTCCGGACTTGCGCCCCAGCCATCCCGCTTCCAGCAAACGTTTCTGTGAAAAAGAAGGTTTGTAGCGAGGATCGTAAAAGAAAGATTGAAATACCGTTTCTGTAACTACGTAATTCACATCATGGCCAATATAATCCATTAAAGTAAAAGGTCCCATTTTAAACCCTGCCAATGTCGTCATAGCCCAGTCTATGGTAGCCATGTCAGCAATACCTTCCTCATAAATACGTAAAGCTTCACTATAAAAAGGACGCGCCACACGATTTACAATAAAGCCAGGGGTATCTTTAGCAATGACAGGCGATTTACCCCATTGCAACATCAGCTTTTTGACCTGTTCGGGTAAAGATGCATCGGTCTGCACAGCAGGTATAATTTCTACCAAAGCCATAAGTGGCGCGGGGTTAAAGAAATGTATACCAATAACGCGCTCTGCTTTGCTACAAGCTGCGGCAATGGAAGCTATAGAAAGCGAGGAAGTGTTAGATGCTAATATACAATCGTCCTTCACTACCTGTTCAAGAGAAGCAAATACGTTTTTCTTTACTTCAATATTTTCTACAATCGCTTCAATAATCAAACCACATTCTGTAAAGGCTTTCATATCGGACACGAAGGAAAAACGGTTCATGATCGCTTGCGCATCGGATACTTTTCCTTTTTCCTGCAACTTTTGCAAAGTAGCGGAAAGGTTGGTTTTACTTTTCTCTAATGCTGTTGGATTAGTATCATACACCAGAACCTGGTGGCCAGCTACTGCAGCAACTTGCGCTATACCACTGCCCATAGCACCGCTACCAATTATACCTACAGAAAATTTATTATTGTCTAATTGCATCTTTGAAATTTGAATGGGCAAAAATAGAAAAAATTCATAGGGGCACATTGAATGCGCCCCTGTATTTTATTTCAAACACATTCAATGTGTTCCTACTTAAAATTTATTCTTCCACATCATGCTTTCCACAGGGCGAATAGTACGTTCGGTGTATTTCGCATTTTGTTTCGTATTGTACTTGTTTTCTACCTCACCATCTACAGGGAAATAGATAAGCTGTCCAATAGGCATTCCGGCATAAATGCGTACAGGATGTACACAGGATATTTCCAATGTCCATGTATTGCAGAAGCCCACATCGCCCTTACCAGCTGTAGCATGAATATCAATACCCAGGCGGCCCGTAGACGATTTACCTTCCAGGAAAGGAACATGAGCATGTGTTTCTGTATATTCTTCCGTTACACCAAGATATAATGTACCCGGCTGTAGCACATAACCTTCCTCCGGTATTTCAAAATGGTTGATTTTGTTATGCTTTTTTGCATCCAGAATACTATCCTGGTAAACGGCAAGATGTTTACCTAAATGCACATCGTAGGAATTACTACCCAGGTATTCCCTGTCGTAGGGTTCAATGACGATAGTACCTTTTTTAATTTCTTCCAGAATACGAAGATCGGAGAGAATCATTTAGTGTTTGAATTTAGCATGTTGAAACTGAAGCCGCAAAAATATCGAATAGGATAAATATTTCCCGATATTTTTCTTCCAGCTATCTTATTAATTGTTCAAAGGCAGCTGCACCCTGTCTTTCAGCCAACTATGTTTCAAAGGCTGCAGCCAGTTTCTGAACATATCGCTTTTAGTAGCTACAAGGTTATTAAAAAGCAGGGTATCACCGTCGATGTATCCTTTATCAATAGCATATTGAACCTGGCCCATGGGCAATACTTCCGGTTTTTCTTTTACCAGGAAAGTAATGGATAGGCGATCGAAAAGATTGACTTCATATTGACGCTCAATACTTTTAATTACCCTTACAGAACTATCTGTACTGCAACCGCTTACTTCTACCAGCGCTTCATCGGCCATGATCACGATAAAGCGTCTGAATAGTAATTTTGCCCATCCCTTTACGGGCGCACCATGCGCCTGCCATTGTATATAAAAGTGGTGTAATTGTTCATTGATTTCCAGCTCTTCTTTTTCACTCAAAGGCCGGCTGCTCTGGTAAATCCACACGCGCGAATGATCCGAAAAATCTGTTGGGATCAACGCGTTCAAATCAAAATTAATCATGTTGCAAAGGTAGGAAAATAAGGGCTACAGTCAATAAGTAAGGTTTATGTGCACTTCTTAAAATACTAATACCACTCCTCCAAATACTTACCAAAAACCCTGTCCTTTATATCAGGCCATTCCTCTTTAATAATGCTGTAATAAACGGTGTTACGCGCAGTTCCATCATCATTAATCATATGGTTACGTAACAGGCCTTCGTACTGGCCGCCAATGCTCTCAATCGCTCTCCGGGAACGTTGATTGTGCTCATTGGTTTTGATCTCTACACGGTTCATATCCATTGTTTCAAATGCATATTGCAGCATAACATACTTCATGGCTTTATTCAGCCCGGTGTTATGAAATTCCTTTCCAAGCCAGGTCCAGCCTATTTCTACCCGTTTATGCTGTTCTTCAAGATTTCCGAAGCGAGTTGAACCAGCAGGCGTATTTGTTCTTTTATCTATAATAATAAAGGGTATAGATTTTCCTTGTTCCCGGTCAGAAAGTGCCTGAAAGACAAATTTTTTCAAATCATCATCCGACTTGATAAAGGTGGACATGAATTGGAAGAGTTCGGGCTGGGCAAGTGCCACAGGACGTAATAGGACGATATCCGATTCCTGCAATGGTCGAAGCAGCACTCTTTTATTTTCGAGCGTGGGAGAAAAATTCATTATGGTGCTTGGTTATGTGTTTAGATAAAAACGGGATGTTGCCCATTTTGTTATAAAAAAAACCTGTAAGATTTTTAAAACTTACAGGCTTAATTTTATTTTGACAAATAGATCAGGAAAGTGATTGCACTACCATTTCAGCAATATCCAGCACCTGTACATTATCTTCCTGCTCTTTATTCTTTACACCATCCATAAGCATGGTAGTACAGAAAGGACAATTGGCTGCAATTACAGATGCTCCGGTAGCCAAGGCTTCTTCCGAACGTTCAATGTTGATTCTTTTATCGCCGGGTTCGTCTTCTTTAAACATTTGCGCACCACCAGCTCCGCAACAAAGACCATTAGTCTTACAACGTTTCATTTCTACAAGTTCTACATCCATGGCTTCCAATACTGCACGAGGCGCTTCATAGATACCATTGGCACGACCTAAATAACAACTATCATGGTAGGTTATTTTTTTGCCCTTAAATGCACCGCCTTCTTTCATCACTATTTTACCTTCATTGATCAACTGGTTGATAAAGGTAGTGTGATGTATTACTTCATAATTACCACCCAATGCAGGGTATTCATTTTTGAAAATATTGAAGCAGTGCGGACAAGCCGTAACAATTTTCTTCACCTCATAACCATTCAGCAATTGAATGTTGTTATACGCCATCATCTGAAACAGAAACTCGTTACCAGAGCGGCGTGCAGGGTCCCCTGTACACATTTCTTCCTTGCCCATAATGGCAAACTGCACGCCTACTTTATCCAATATAGTAGCAAAGGCTTTAGTGATACGTTGAGCGCGTTGGTCAAAGCTTCCGGCGCAACCTACCCAAAACAAGACTTCCGGCTGTGTACCCTCGGCCATGTATTCGGCCATTGTTTTTATATGCATTCTTATATTTTTTAGTTGACATTAAGTCAAACTCTGTATAGTGTTCTTACTAGCTCTGTGCCATTTCTTCCACCCATTTATCCCGATCATCCGGACTAAATTTCCAGGGTGCCATGTTGTTTTCAATATTGCTGAACATACCGTTCCATTCCTGTGGCGCATTGCTTTCTTCCATAATAAGATTGCGGCGCAATTGTAAAATGATAGATAGCGGATCGATACTCACCGGACAGGCTTCTACACATGCATTGCAGGTTGTACAAGCACGTAATTCTTCGGTGGTTATATAATCATGCAACAACGATTTTCCATCGTCCACAAACGTTTTATTCTTATCAATATTCTTACCCATTTCCTCCATACGGTCGCGGGTATCCATCATTATTTTGCGGGGTGATAATTTTTTACCAGTGATATTGGCCGGACAAGATGCTGTACAGCGACCACATTCTGTGCAACTATAAGCATCCATCAGATTTTTCCAACTCAAGTCCGTTACATCTTTCGCACCAAATCGCTGTGGTTCAGCGGTGGCCGCATCCGCAGGTACCTTATCTGGTTCCATCATATACAGCACTTCATTCTGTATCTCTTTCATATTGGTCATTTTGCCTTGTGGTACCAACTTACCATAGTAAGCATTGGGAAAAGCAAGAACAATATGCAGATGCTTGGAGTAGGGCAAATAATTAAGGAAAGCAAAAATGCCTACAATGTGTAACCACCAACAGATACGCTCCAATGCCATAAGCGAGGTTTCGCTCATGCCTGAAAATATGGGCGCTATCCAACCGGAAACCCAGTATGGCCCTCCAGTATTGAAATAGTGTTCTGATCCCATTTGCTGTAAATTGTAGTCGGCAGCATTCATGGTAAGCAGTAAAGTCATCAATACAATTTCTGTAATCAGAATTGCATTGGCATCTGTCTTGGGCCAACCTTTCAGCTCGTCCTGGTTCAGTCTTTTAATTTTAGTAATGTTACGACGCACCAGGAATATGGCACAAGATATTAATACCAATGCAGCCAGTATTTCAAAACATCCGATCAGGATGTTATACAAACCACCGATATAAGGCGCAAACATTCTATGGGTGCCAAAAATACCGTCCAGGATAATTTCCAGAATTTCAATATTAATGATTACAAATCCTACATACACAAAAAGGTGTAGGATGGCAGGCGTCATGCGTTTAAACATTTTCTTCTGGCCAAAAGCAAGTAACAGCACATTTTTCCAGCGGGCAGAAGGATTATCTTTAAACTCCTGATCTTTACCGAGGTTGATATTACGGCGGATCTCACGAACCTTAAGAATAAACAGGAATGTAGCCCCAAGGACCAGGATCAGAAACAGAATTTGCTGAACAATTTGCATGAAGATATATTTTCAAACGTTTTGAATCAATGATCTTTAAAACGTTAGCCGGTACGGTAATTAATTTGTATGGTATCAAAAAATGAACAATTGTTCATTTCAAAATCATACTGCGAAAATACATCCTTTGCTGTTAAAAATATAGGATTGTCAGGTTTTTGTAAAAATTTAGCCGCGCAATTGCGCGGCTCTACGTAAACATTAATTCAGCGGGTTAGTTATTATACCATGGCTTCATATTCCTGCAGCCATTCTTCAAGCCTGGCAGAAAACTCCGGTTGGTCAATATTTTTAAAGAAATCACCTTCTGCCAATATCTTGCCCAATAATATATCCTGTGCTTTAGTGCAATGTAAAGCATAAGCATAAGGCGTATGGCTAAAGGAAACCATTTCATAAACAGAATTAAACCGGCCTTTATAACGTAAGCCTAGCTCTTTTTCTACCTTTTTACGTTCCAGGAAAACGGGGTCTGCTACTTTGTCCCGCATTTCAATAAAGTTATTCAATGCAAGATCGGCTACTGCATCAGCGTTGGGTTTTCTCTTTTCCTGGAATTGCGCAAGAATAGTATTCCAGTCTTCGCCGTATTCCTCCATAAGTCCTTCCAATACTGTACAATCTTCAAAGCCGGCATTCATACCCTGGCCATAGAACGGGACAATTGCATGCGCAGCATCGCCTATCAGGCAACTTTTATCTTCATGCTTCCAGGGGAAAATTTTAGTTGTGATGAGGGAAGAAACAGGGTTATTCATAAAGTCATGAACGAGTGTCGGCATCAATGAAACTGCATCAGGAAATTGCCTGTTAAAGAAGTTCCGCACCTGTTCTTCTGTTTCAATAGAAGCAAACGAAGGATCGCCTTCAAAAGGGAAAAACAATGTACAAGTGAAACTGCCATCAATATTGGGCAGAGCGATCATCATGTAATTATGTCGAGGCCAGATGTGCAACGCGTTTTTCTCAATTAGCCAGGAACCATCTGGACCTGCCGGTATATTTAATTCTTTGTAACCTGCCCCGATATAATACTGTGAAAAATTGGTCCTGTCCATATAAGATATCGCGGTGCGCAAAGAAGAAAATGCACCATCAGCGCCAAAAAGCAAATCACATTTCATCGCCTCTTCTTTACCTTGCTCGTCCTGTATGTAAATAGTATTGTTAGGAATATCTACTTTGCTGCAGCGTTGATTAAATAGAATTTTTGCACCATGTTGCTCGGCCAGATCCATCAATTTTTTATTCAATTCGCCACGGCTTACAGAATAGATGGCCTCACCATTTTTACCATAAGCCTGGAATGCCGATGAACCATCTTCCTGGTGCAGAAAACGGCCTGGCATAGGAATGGCTATAGCCTCAATATCTTCCCGCAAACCAGCCAGTTCCAAAGCTTTCCAACCACGATTACTCATAGCAAGGTTGATAGAACGACCAGCCCCTATAGCCTCTTTACGCATATCCGGCCGACGTTCGTAAACGGTAACCTCATAACCTCTTTTGCGTAATAAAACAGCCAGAACGGAGCCTACCAAACCGGCTCCCAATATAGTAACAGAACGTTTGCTCATGTTTATGCGCTTAAATTTTGCGGGCTAAGGTACAAAATCCCTTTATGACTATTAATAAAAACCATTTTTAGCGTTGATCAAGGATGCCTTAAATAACTTAAGCATAGATTGTAAAATGGCAATTGTACGTCAATTCTTTATTTCGGTTTTTTCTTTAAGAACTGCAACTATATTCCTTCTCATTTGTTCCACAGAGAAACAACTAAAACATTTAATCATGAGCCAGCATATTGTTAGTCTTTACGATAGTCACGATCAGGCTGTTGAAGCCGTAAAATTATTAAAGACTGCAGGATTCAACGAAAAACACATCAGCTTATTAGGCAAAACGGACGTAGGGGATGATGTTCAGATCAAAGATGCTAAAATTGCTGCAAAAGGCGTAGGTATCGGGGCCTTGGTTGGCGTACTTGCCGGCATAGGTCTTACGGCTATTCCGGGCATTGGTATTTTTTATGGAATTGGTGCAATAGCCGCAGCTGTAGCAGGATTTGACTTTGGCGTTATTGGTGGTACTATTGTTTCTGCACTGGCTATTAAAAGTATGGGTAAGGAAGTAGCAGATCGTTATGAAGCAGAATTAAAGTCGGGGAAAACGTTACTGGCTTTTTCAGGCAATACAGAAGAAGTTAAGGAAGCAAAGTTTATACTGGAAAGTCACGGCATCCATACTGAAATGAGTGAACATTAACTATTTTAACGGTGAGAAATAATAAATCCGCAGCAAGTATAGCTGCGGATTTATTATCCAGGAAAGTTGGTTGATCTATCATAATCCTAACTGCGCACTCAATTCCAACATACGATCTATTGGTTTTTTCGCAGCCAGTCTAAGTTCTTCTTCCATTGTAATTTCCGGCAATTCGTACTTCATACAGAGGTATAATTTTTCCAGCGTATTCAGTTTCATGTGCGGACAATCATTGCAGGCACAATTATTTTCCGGTGGCGCTGGTATCAATGTTTTGTGAGGGGAATTTTTCTGCATCTGGTGCAGGATACCCGTTTCTGTGGCAACTATAAATGCCTGTGCTGAATCTGTTTCTGCATATTTGAGCAGTTGCGTAGTGGAACCTACAAAGTCAGCAATCTTAAGCAATGGCTCTTCGCATTCCGGATGTGCAATTACCTTCGCTTCGGGGTGCTGCTCTTTCAGGCGTATTATTTTTTCAAGAGAAAAAATTTCATGAACCATACAAGCGCCATCCCATAACAACATATTTCGCCCGGTCATTTTATTAATGTATCCACCCAGATTTTTATCCGGTGCAAAAATGATCTTCTGATCTTTGGGGAGACTATCAACAATTAATTTCGCATTGGAAGAAGTACAAATGATATCACTTAAAGCCTTGATCCCAGCGCTGCAATTGATATAGGAGATCACAAGATGATCGGGATGCTGCGCCTTAAACTTAGCAAATTCAGGCGGTGGGCAACTATCGCTTAGCGAACAGCCGGCATTAAGATCCGGCAATAATACTTTTTTATTCGGATTGAGGATCTTGGCGGTTTCGGCCATAAAATGTACACCTGCAAATACAATGATATCCGCACTTGTCTTAGCTGCCTCCTGGGCAAGTCCAAGACTATCACCTATATAATCTGCAACATCCTGTATGTCCGGCTCTTGATAATAGTGCGCCAGCAAAACAGCATTTTTCTCCTTCTTTAATTTTTCAATCTCTTCAAAAAGATTCAGCGCAGGATCAATGTCTACATCTAAAAACCCGCGATGGCTCACGTTCCGTTTTGCCTGTTCAATATCTGCAATCATGTCTTCATTTTTTTGTTTGCCTGGATAAATTTGCCTTGCAGCATTATATATCTATGACAAAATAGTGACACAAACTTCGGATTTTATTTTTTAAACATATCGTTATTAAATTTCTTAATAATGATAGTACCATAAGGATAAAGGATACCTTGTAGAGACGTAGCATACAATGTCTCTACAAGGTATCAGACATTACCATAAATTGATGAATTCCGGTGCATCAATAATTTAAAACCCGAAAGAGTGCAACCACTATTCTTTTTTTGGGTTCAATCCGTTATCTTTGAATGAACGTTTGTTCATTTCTGAACAGCAGCCTTTTAAGCCTAAAAAAAACCGGATATGCAGCAGCAAAGATTATTTGATTTTGTAGAAACACAGGCAGCAGAGCGACCATCGGGTGTTATGTTAGCTTCCAAAATAAATGGAGCCTGGCACACCATTTCTTGCAAGGAAGTAGTGAACCGTTCCAGAAATCTGGCTTCCGGATTGCTTGCCTTAGGCATACGCAATGAAGAATTAATGCCTGAAAAGCAGGAAAAGATCGCCATCGTATCTCAAAACAGACCGGAATGGGTTATCACAGACCTGGCTGTACAGCAAACAGGAGCGATACTCACGCCAATATACCCCACGGTAAGTCCACAGGATTTTGCATACATATTGAACGAAGCAGAGGTGAGGATTATCTTTTTCTCCAACAAAGATCTTTATGACCGGTTCCAACCTGCCTTCAAAGATATCCCCACCCTGCAACATGTTTATTCGTTTGATAAAATAGATGGCGCTGATCATTGGGAAAAACTTTCTTCAACAGCCGATGGAGAGCATCAGCGTAAAATAGTGTGTGACCGCATTACTACGGAAACAATCGCTACTATCATTTATACTTCAGGTACCACCGGTGCGCCCAAAGGGGTAATGCTTTGCCACAGAAATATTGTGAGTAATGTTATTGATAGTGCGCCGCTATTCCACTTTGCCCGTAAAGACGACCGGGCACTTAGCTTTTTGCCGCTGAACCACATTTTTGAAAAGATGATCACCTATGTTTATATCAAAGGTGGTTTAGGTATTTACTATGCTGAAAGCATGGATACTATTGGCGATAATCTGAGGGAAGTGCAGCCTATGGTGTTTACCTGTGTGCCCAGGTTGTTGGAAAAAGTCTATGAAAAAATCATGGCTAAAGGGCTTGAGCTTACAGGCATAAAGCGTGCACTTTTCTTTTGGGCTGTTGATCTGGGTAAACGATATGATAATGTAAAACAAGGCAGTATTTTTTACCGGATGCAATTGGCCTTAGCTAATAAACTGATCTTTAATAAATGGCGGGAAGCCCTTGGGGGCCGGGTAGAAGCCGTTGTAAGTGGCTCTGCAGCTATGTCTGAAAAATTGATCCGGATTTTTACTGCTGCCAAAATTATCGTAATGGAAGGCTATGGTCTTACCGAAACATCGCCTGTAATCTCGGTAAATCACCTGGAAGATGAAAACAGAAGAATAGGCACAGTAGGACCTATTCTTAAAAATGTGCAGGTTAAACTAGCTGAAGATGGAGAGATTCTTTGCAAAGGGAATAATGTAATGGTGGGCTATTATAAAAACCCGGAGGCTACTGCAAAAGAATTCACGTCTGATGGCTGGTTTCATACCGGCGATATTGGGGTGTGGGTTGAGGAGAAGTTTTTAAAAATCACGGATCGTAAAAAAGAGATGTTCAAAACATCCGGTGGTAAATATGTAGCACCGCAAGTGATTGAAAATAAGATGCGCGAAAGCCCTTATATTGAACAGATGATGGTAGTAGGACCAGGCCGGAAATTTGTATCTGCCTTGATTGTCCCTAACTATAATCAGATCAGGATCAAACTGAAAGGTGATGGCAAATCCTTCCCTTCGGATAATAAAGCATTGATCAAAGAAGAAGCTGTTATTCAACTGATACAAAACCAGATAGACCGGTATAATCCTGAATTTGGCCATGTGGAACAAGTAAAAAAATTCACTTTGTTACCTGAAGAATGGACCGTAGACAATGGCATCATGACACCTAAACTTTCCATCAGACGTAAGATGGTAGAGGAAAAATATAAGAATGAAATTGAAGCAATGTATGAAGGGAACCAGGAGGAAGTATAAACATTCTCCTTCTTATTACAAATCCCTGCAGTGGCCTACTGCAGGGATTTTGTTTGCGAAATATTTCATCAGGTAGCAATCTTGTTATTTTCTCCCTTGCGTTAGTTGCTGGTAGGCACTCATGTATCGTTCGGCAGTTGCCCTGTCTCCCTGCTGCGCATAGATAGAGGCCAATACACGGTACGGCTCAGGGAAATTGGGATTGAGTTCAATCACCCGTGAAAGGTTGTACATCCCACCCTGAATATTGTTCTGTTGCAACTGGGCAATAGCAAGACCATACAACGCATCTACTTTTTCCGGCGAAATACTTATCGCTTTATTGAAGGCATTCTCTGCCTCTTTCATATTGCCTGTATTCAGCAATGCCTGTCCGTAATTAGCCTGGGCTATTTCATTGTTTGGATTATAAGTTACGGCATCCTTCAACAAGCGCACTGCTTCGGGGAAGTTCTGCTTTTCAAAAGCTTCTTTTCCCAGGAAGTCATTCTTATTTTCTCGTTTAATAATGATAGCAACAGGGCTATTATCCACTTTTACTTCATGGATAGTACCTTTTTGTACAAACAGACCATTTTTCAGGATATTTACATCGACAAATTGCGGAAGCAGGATAGCGTAATCCCAATCAGTGTCATAGCGTTCCCTGAACCGTATATATCCTGCTTTCCACGGAGATTTTGCACTTTTCCAGACCTGTTCCAACTCCCATGGTATATTGGATACAACTTTCAATTTACTATCATAGGGTACATTTTCCCGGAACCAGTCTGCTGCCGGTTTTGCGCTATGTGCATAATAATCGATCTGATAATCTCCATAAGAACCATCAACCCCACCTTTTAATTCGTTTATATACACATACTCAAGCGGATGGTTTTTTATCATAAACCGGATAGGAAAAAATGCTCCTATAACTATAACACAAAGCACACCTATTTGTGCCCACTTAGGCGACAAATATTTAATAATGACGTCATATCCCACACCTGCTAAAACAGCAATTCCTCCGAATACAAAATAAGAATGTCGCCACCCATTATATAAAGGAGATTTCGAATACGCTATATAAAACAAAGGGAATGCAAAAGAGAATATAATCAGTAGTACACGTTTGCGGTTATAGCCAGTTTTTTTCATTAATGGCAACAGCAAGATACCTAGTCCAGCCCCGATCAAGGTAATAACAGGTGTAGTAATTAAAATATACAATGGCGTATAATACCAGGGCACCTCGTTTGACCACATGGTCTGCCCTTCAAATAAAGTTTTTATTATGGTAGGGAATTTGGAAAAAGTACTTAATGCCACAAGAGGCTGAGTGAATGGATGTTTTAATGCAGCAGGCCAGGTAGAAATACCTATAATCCAGAAGCCAACAAATACTACTACTAGTCTAACAATTAAAGGACTATAAAAGTTCTTATCCACTTTGGTAAACCGAGCTCGCATGTCTTTGTTAGTTAAGACATCAAGGATTAGAGCAAGGCCAAGATAAAACGGAAGCAATAATGCTCCTACCCTGATACCAAAAGCCAATCCTAAAGATAACATTAGCAACAATGTCGTTTTCCAGCGTGGTGCAGGCAACTCGTCCAGGAAAGAAATAATGTAGTATATAGACATAATATACATTGCCGCAAATGTCGAGTCCTTAGGATTATTAAATCCTTCACCCCATAATCTGGGTGCTATAATGGCAAATAACAATCCCAAAAAGCCTGCCTGCCAACCTCCGATGCGCTTGGCTGTTAAGCCACAAAAAAGATAAAACAGAAAAGTAAAAAAGGCTATGACAACATGCCTTGTATGAAATACATCTGTTCCTAATGTTTTGTATACAGCAGTAGCGGTAATATCTACTATTGGTCCGTAGTTATATAAAAGTGTCGGATCATCGCGATCATTAGGCTTATAACGGAAAATAGAATCATTTTTCCCAAACGACTTGAGGTATAAATAAGATAACTCTCCTACTGGTTTATGATATATTTCATCACTGCTTGGGCCATAATCAAAGCTAAGTATTGGCCTGATAAAGAAAAGCGCAAGAATAATAATCAGGAATAACCTTTTATAAAAGGTCTGTTTCTGGTTTCCGGCTGGAGCTATAATTTTTTTCCACATAGTGTTAATTATATTGGGCTTCAATGAACAAAGATTGGGCCATGCTTTTAATCAACGGTATCTTCTCCGCAACATTTCCAGCTGCTATCGAAGGTTTAATCAGAAATGTCGGAATCCCTGGCAGTAAAAAATCTTTGTAGGTTATTTTAATATTGGTGTAACCAACCTGCTCTAATTTTCTTTTAATAAAGGTTGCTGAAAAAGCCATTTCATCCGGCTCGAGGTGTGCCCATTTTCGTAAAAAAGGTACCTTAAAAATCAATTGACAATAAGGATTGTAAATATTGGGCTCCATAAAAATGATTTTGCCTCCAGGATTAAGTAAAGCCTTCATATTCGTCAATGATTCACTAAGCGTAGGATATAAATGATGTAGAATGCCATTGCCAAAAACATAATCGTATTGCCCAAGGATTTCATCGTTTGGATAATTAAAATCCATCACTTCATACTTTAGGTTGTTCAATGAGTATTTTTCTTTTGCCTTTTTAATAAATAATTGACTAATATCTGTGCCCAATATTGTTAAAGGTGAATGTTGAGCTATCCAATAAGAAACTTCTCCTGTACCACATCCTATTTCAAGGGCCTTTTTACCAGATTGATGTTGCATAGACTCCAAAAAAAAACCAGCACGTCTTAACAAGCGCACTCGAGTAGATTCTACTAACTCAAATATTTGATTATACCCCCTTTCGTCTTTTATTGCTCCCATTTGTTTTACTATTTATCGTATTGCTTTTAATACATTTAGGTTAATCAGTACCAATTATTTAATTATTTTTTAATAATAATGGTATATCCCAAGGGGTCCTCCTCCGTTCCAAGATTAAGCCATAGAGCAATGTGAGCTATACATACAGTTATTATAAGTATTGGAGATAACAAAATCCATATCGGTACTAATATCCATTTCCAAAGTTGTTTTGGTAATAAATTTCTAAAGAACAGTACAATAATTTTGGATGCAATTGCTGCAACATCTGTACCTCTGGCCTTGATTTTCACTTCGTTAAAACTGCTAAAAATGGTCCTTAAGCTGGATGGAGTGTAACGAAAATAATCCCAAGGAATATAGTGGTATCGTGCTGACCAGGGTATAGTAATAATGCCCGTGGCACCTTTCTTCATAACCCTATATAATTCATCGGTAAGTTTCTGATATTTTTCAACATGCTCTAGTACTTCCGTACAGATTACTCCATCAAATTTTTCGTTTTCAAACGGGATATCTTCTCCGTTAAATGGAGTAATATCTTCATTGCTATAGTCAAATTTTGATGCATCTGCTATATCTATACCAAAGTAGCTTGTTTGTTCTTTATTCAATAGGAATCGGTAAGGGCTATCACCGCAGCCTACATCTAATATATTGCCATTGAAAGTAGGGACTACTTTCTTTATATCCCTGAATATGGTAAGAATCTGCAAATCAAGCACCATTCTTCCATAGAATTTAATTTTCTTCAAGAAAGTAGTAGGTGCAGTATTGGCTAATGGTTGAAATTGCTCCATGTTTATGTTCCAGTGACTGATTAGGCCTTGTTTTTATTGTAAATATTTTTTCTGATAAATTTAGGCCGCTTTTTGGCTTCTTCTAAAATTTTCCCCTGGTATTCACCAATTAAAGCAATCCCCAATAAATTCAGCCCCCCAAAAAATAAGATCAGCACAATGATAGTGGTTATACCATGAGGATTGCCAGGAAGAACAAAATATGCAATGATTTGAATAATGATAGCAATAAAGGAAAGCAAAGTCAATGTTCCGCCTAAATAAGTAAGCAGCTCCAGCGGTACAAAACTGAAAGAGAAAATTGCCTTTCTCGCCCAGGAAATATTTTTGCGCCAGTTATTGGTCGTTACGCCAAACATTCGTTCAGGCCGTATATAATCCACACCTACTTGTTTAAATCCTACCCAGGCACGAAGCCCACGAAGGAACTGATCCGTTTCCGGAAGGTTTATTAATTCGTTCACCACTTTCCGGTCCATTAAGGAGAAATCACCGGCATCCAGAGGGATAGGTACATAGGAAATACCACGGAAGATCCGGTAAAATATTCTGTAAAAGAAAGCCAGTCTTTGACTACCCTCTCTTTTAACCCGTCGGCCATATACAACATCGTTGCCTTCCTGCCACACGTTATAAAACTGCTCGATCAGCTCTGGCGGGTCCTGCAAGTCGCCGTCCAACAGTATAACACCATCACCGGTACTGATTTCCATACCACTCAAAAATGCAGCCTGTGAGCCGAAATTCCGGGAATGCTCGATACCTATTACATGTTCGTCTTGTTGAATGATGGGATGTAATACATCCATTGTATTATCCGGACTACAATCATTTACAAAAATGATTTCGTAATCAACATTAATCTTACGGAAAGTATTGCTTAAGCGCTGATACATAATGGGAATAGCCTGTGCATCTTTATAGCAGGCAATAACAGCCGTAAGCTTATGCCGTATTTTATCCTGAATCAGCTTCTTTTCATAAAGAGGATAAGAATACTTTTGCTGCCAGTCACGGGTTTGAAGCAATCCATCTTTTAAAGTGGTCTGGTTTTTCCAGCCCAATAAGGTTTCAGCCAGGGATGCATTACCATACCAATCTTTCAAATCCCACTTCCGGTTAGGCATAGACCCCCACTCGGGCACTTGCTCAATTTGAAAAATGGAACGAATGTTATCTACGATTTCCCTTAAAGTAGTTTTTGCCCCACTTGCTATATTTATTGATTTTCCACGAATTTCTTCCATAGGTACATTTGCAGCCAGCAAAGTGGCCCAAACGGCATCATCTATATAAACAAAATCTCTTGAAATATCAGGGTGAACAAGGACCGGATACTGCTGTTCCATCCCCTTCTGAATTAACTGTGGTACTAACCGGTCGGGTTCTTCGTAAGGGCCGTATATAGAGTAATATCGCAGATTAACCACAGGCATCTCCTTTAATACACCATAATATTTAAGAAGATAAGATGCAGAAATTTTGGTAACAGAATAATGACTGTTAGGCATTAATGCAGCATCTTCCAAAGGCTGCTCACAATTAAGTCCGTATTCGGAGGAGCTTCCGGCATGAACTATAGCGCGGATATTATATTTAGACGCTGCCTCCAGAATATGTAGTAAGCCCAAGAGGTTCGTCTTGTATATTTTTTCTACAATATCCTGTTTGGAGTAAGCTCCATAAGCAGCAAGGTCAAAAATGGTTTTGAATTTATATTCATCGAAAATCGATTCAACCTTGTCCTTTTGAGTAATATCACATTGGAGAATCCTGGAATGATCAACATCATCCAGCCTCCAAGGTACAAAAGGTTTGCTGGTGATGGCATATACATCGTTGCGCCTTGCAAGTATTGTCTTGAATAAATTAGCGCCAATAAAGCCACCGGCCCCGAATACTACTATCGGGCCTTCTAATTTGTCTACCTCCTTATTAATTTGCGATAATAAGTCCACTAAAGTATAGATGCTATTTTGTTTTGTAAAAGTTGGCCGCTTAATCCATTCAATTCCTGGTGCCATTGCTGGCTGCCATAACGCCCGTTAGGATACCCATTCGCATGTAAAGAATGCCATCCTAATGGAACATTCAGTTGTTCCTTAAGCAAAAGCGCTGCAAGGTGCTCACCCAACCCTCCGGCAGCATAATGTTCTTCAATGGTAATTACTTTTTTGATACGCTTTACCGTTTCCAAAAATTCTTCCGGTATATTTTCAATGGGAAATATTCCTATAACCCATATTTCAAGTGGTGCAAGTATTTCCTCCGGGAGATTAAATATATTAGCCACTACAGGTCCGGTTCCCGCTACCACAGCGCCTGTACCTTTCTTAATACATCTCCAGGCGGCAAATGGCGGAATACCCGGCATTTCACGTGCCTGGTTTAGACGAAGGTAATTAGGGGCTTTATCTTGTAGCATGAGCGCAACCACTTCAGCTACGTCATTCCCTGTGAAGGGTACATAAACTTTCATATTTGGAAGTACGCGCATTGCTGCTATATCTTCCAGGTTGTGGTGTGTAGCGCCCATGATCCCATAACCATATCCTCCCCCGTTTCCTACCAATTTTACAGGCAGATTATGAATGCAGGCATCATTTCTTATTTGTTCGTACGGTCTTAATGTTACAAATGGCGATATACTATACACCCAGGGAATAAAACCCTCGTAGGCCATAGCTGCAGCCATGGATACCATGTTCTGTTCTGCGACTCCGGCATTAATAAACCTGTTCCCAAAAGTTTCTCTTACTTTCTCCAGGGCCATGTAGCCCAGGTCTCCGGTGATAAATACCTGTTGCGATTGAGTGGTATATTGGTTTATAATGGCTTGGGCAAACTCTACTCTCATCTTAATTAATTATTCAGTCGTATTATCTGTTCCTGATATTGAATTTCCAGTATGATCAGCGTTTCTTCAAATTGCTTGTCTTTAAAAGGCAGGTAGTGACTATCCAATGTATTCTGATGTGTTTGCCAGTCTTTTCCTTTTATGGTTTTTGCAATAATAGCCAAAGGCTTTTCGCATTGGTCTGCATATTCTTTTGCCTTTTGCCATTCCCCGAAATCATGCCCGTCAATTTCCAGACAATCAAACTGGAACGAACGCAATTTATCTGCTAAAGGATCGAGGTTCATTACTTCCTGCGTGGAACCAAATCCTTGAAAATTATTTTTGTCTATGATCCATATTACATTGCGTAACTTATGGTGTGCAATAAACATTGCGGCCTCCCATATACTCCCTTCATTCAGTTCACCATCGGAAGTCACACAAAATATCTTTTCATCGGTTTCTTTCAATCTTTTAGCGAAACCCAGGCCTGCTGATAAAGACAACCCATGTCCGAGACTACCTGTAGCAAAAGGTATTTTTCTTATTTTATTAGGTGGTGGGTGCGCTGCTAAATAGGTATCATTTTGATAAAAGCTATCTATGTCTTCGCTGCTCAAAATTTCTTTTTCCGCCAGCGTACTATATAACAAGGCAGCGGCATGCCCCTTGGAAAGGATCATTTCATCTGTCGCTTCCATCCACCCAAAGAATAAAAATGTTAATATTTCCGCAGCGGATAATGAGCTTCCTATATGCCCTGCACCTGCTTTGGAATACATACTTAAAAAACGTTTTTTAATGGAAAACGCTTTTCTATAAAGAAATTCAGAATCTACATTCTTACCAGCCATCCTATTTTGCTCGCTTTATGGCGGGCAAGATATAACTTTTATACGAAAAACAGGCTGCATACGATATTGTAATGTAAGCTTCATCCGGAATTCGGCTAATCAAAGAAATGTTTCTGAATAAGATTATTTACATCGCTTTACTTGCTTATTTTTAATGATAAAACTCTTTCATCAAATGAAAAATTCTTTATAGATTCGGCTTTTGAAAAATTGTATAGTTCCGCAGTTGTATAACCATTTACTTATTTTCTTTGCTGACCTATTTAAATTTGCGACTTTTGATTGCCTTGTTATGTTAAGAAAGATTCAAGTCTACTTTAATAATCCTATAAACTCTTCCTCAAAACTATAGCTCATAATATAATGAATGTCCTCCTTATAGATGATGAACCAGAAGCCTGTACCAATCTTCAAAATATTCTTTTGGAATATATTGATGAACATATAGTTGTTGCAGGTATAGCTTATAATACAAAAGATGCCGAGGAAAAAATTGCGGAACTACAGCCAGATGCAATTTTTCTGGATATCGAAATGCCGAATGAAAATGCTTTCCAATTTTTAGAAAGACTTAGCCCTATAAATTTTGAGATCATTTTTGTTACCGCTTATGATGAATATGCCGTGCGCGCTTTTAAGTTGAATGCGGTGGATTATATTTTAAAGCCCATTAATATTGACGAACTCATTAAAGCAATAGAAAAACTTAAAGAAAGAGTAACATACAGAAAGGTTGTGAGCAGCAATGCTACCGGACATAGATATAGTGAGCTTGCTCAGCAAATTAATTTAAAGAAAAAGCAACAACAGTTAATCTTAAGAGACAATAATACCTGGGAGACCGTACCTTTTAAAAATGTGACTTATATAAAGGCCATGGGAAGCTATTGCAAGATATTTTATATGAACGGTAACGAAGAGCAAAGTATTCTTATGTCCCGATCTATTGCAGAATATGAAGAAATATTTCCTGAAGAAATATTTTTCCGGGTTCATAGGTCATACCTGGTTAATTGCAGCTATATCAAAAAGATATTAAAAGATGAAGTGCTCTCCATTCAATTACAGGATAAAACTATTCTGCCTATTGGCCGAAGACGTTTTGCAGATCTCGTTTTATTTTTAAAAACTCAGAATATAATAGATGTTTAAGCGGGTATTATTTTTAATTCTGCTGTTTGGCATATGGGCAGATATAGGAATTACTATTGCTCAGACACTCCCCATCAAACACTACACCACGGAAGATGGCTTGCCCTCAAACATGGTATATTCTATTACCAGAGATAGGACAGGTTATTTATGGTTTGCAACTGATAAAGGCCTTGCCCGGTATGATGGTTTTCAGTTTAAAGCCTTTACTATCTCTGATGGTTTACCAGACAATGAAATATTTGGGTTACTGGAAGATAATGAACAACGCTTATGGCTGGGTACATTCAGTGGTGGGTTATGCTATTATAAAGATGGAATTTTTCATACCGAAGCCAACACTCCATGGTTAAGATTGCATAACCAACCAACCAAGGCTTATTATTTTTATTTTGAAAAGGATGGCAGTCTTACTTCTTTCCCTGAGGGGAGAAAATTCCTTATTAATATACATCATGAAACCATAAAATATATCCCGCTTTCAAATCTAAAGGCCGCAGATTTGTCAACTGCTGTTTTAGGTATTAAACATTCGGCATCATGCTATCGCATATTTCTCAAGAATAAATATATTGAGGTGGATACAACAGGAAATTTACTGAGAGAATATAATTATCCTGATAATGGTCCATTTAATGCTGCATTTGCTCCTGTAAGTGAAGATGCGGAAGACACCTACCTGTATGGGAAAAGGGGGTTATATAACTTAGATCTTAAACTTATTCATCCTATTAATCAAATACCATTTGACTCAACACTAATACAGAAAGTCAATCTTGAAAATAAAAAAACTTTTTTTTGCGGAACAAGTGATGGTCTTTATCTTAATGAAAGTTTATCCTTACTAAAAGGCTTATATATTACTCAAATCGTCAGAGATCAATCCGGTGGTTATTGGGTAAGTACAAAAGGCAACGGTGTATATAACCTGGGAAGGTATTTGCTGGAAACTCGAAAATTTGAAAATGTCTACAAAGAACAGGTTTTATATGCTAAAGAAGCTGGCGGTAAACTTCTATTTGTTGATAACTATGGAAACCTCTTTCAATTAGAAGGAGATACTATTAAATTAAACGATAGATATACTGACAGAGTAGTCAATCTTACAAAGGGCAACTTTTCCATATCAGGTAACTTTAATTATTTCCACATTTATAACTTTTTCGATACCTTAAGAGTAAAAACGAGTATCAATGGTCATAAAAAGAATATCATAGTACCTTCAAGGCTAAGAGGGCGATATGTAAAAGAAATATTCCTCTCCGTTAATTACCTTTATATCGTTACCATCAGTTCAATATACAGATTACCCTATAGAGACATTGTGAACAATAAAAAGGTGATTGTTGAAACCTTGCTATATTCTAATGATGATGCTTCTAACAGAATTTATTCACGTGCCCTGGATCAAAGCAAAGACCATATATGGTTTAACAGGATTGATGGCATGTATAAACTTGTTGATACGCAACTTGTACAAAAGAATAAATTTAAAGGTATTATTTTCAAGGAATTCGCCTTCTTTGGGCAATATCTCCTAGGATTTACCAATAAAAACAAATTTTTAATTTACAATAATTACGATGACAGGGCTATTATCGATAGCGTCACTGAGAAGAACTGTACCTGGGAAAACATCTATCCTATCGATGATCATCGCGCCATCATCAGTACCAATAATTATTATAGGCTGCTTACCCTATATCCTACTGCTTTAACCAATAAGCCACATTATACCATTCAAACTATTGAAGACCCTTTTGTACCCAAGCAGGCTGAATATATTGCCGCCGATTCCAATAACTGTTATTTCTTCAAGGAAGGTACCATTACCCGTATAGCAACACCGGTGCTGTTTAGCAAAACACCTTCTCCTGTTCCTGTATTTTCTTCGTTCAAAGCCCTGGATAAATCTTACCTCATAAGACCGGAAATTAAGATATCCTATGATCAGTCCAAAAGTATAAACATCACTTTTGACAATATTTCCTTTGTAAGCAAAGACATTACCTGCCAGTATTCCATATCTGATAATGGCAAGGATGAATGGAGGGAAATAACCGGTAACGAGATCAACCTCAACACCCCGCGTTATG
>JBAZWL010000028.1:0-62412 GCA_041660405.1 Taibaiella sp.
CTGGTTTAATCCGGGAGAGTAGGTAGCCGCCATATTTATTATAAAGCCCTTCAACTCAAGTTGAAGGGCTTTTTTATGGACATAGCGAAAACAAAAACTGAAGGGTAAGTGGTTAGTAATAAATTTTAAGTGGTCGGTAGTAATAGAAATACTATCCCAGGTATTTACTACTTATCCTTAGAGTCTTTTACTTATATCCCCAATATAGAATCACTTATAACTTAGAACTTATTACTGACTACTTTTACTATCCTCTTGCAACATTACGAGCGATTAGTTGTACTTCCTGCACTTTTCCTTGAATATGCATTCTTATTCTTATCCTGATATTCCTGTTTATTTTTAGGATTGGGGATAATCCTGTTCTTTCTTGCTTTACGATATTTCCTGCATTTCTGTCCCATGGTTCCTTCCAATTATGATAATAACATTGGTTAGTTACAAAAGTTATCAGCAAAGGGAATTGCTTTTATAGCACAAATACAAAAGCTGATCAGGTTGTAACACTGACCAGCTTTTGGGGTTATAGAACCATTTAATTATTTCAAGCCTGCTCTTTCAAGTAATGCATTTACATTGGGTTTTCTTCCTCTGAAAGCCACATATAAATCCATCGGATCTTCGGTACCCCCTTTGCTTAAAAGTGTTTTAAACTTTGAGGCTGTTTCACCGTTGAAAATACCGGTTTCTTTAAAATGTGCAAAGGCGTCAGCGTCTAATACCTCAGACCATTTATAACTGTAGTAACCTGAAGAATAGCCTCCCGGAAAAATATGAGAGAACGAAGGACTTTGCGCAACACCTGCTATAGTTGGATAGAGCTGTGTTTCTTTTGTAATCTGCTTTTCAAAGGTTTCAATACTTTCACCTTGTTGTAATTTCCCTGTATGAAAAGCCATATCCAGCAAGCCGAAAGAAAGCTGACGCATGGTTTGATATCCTTCCATGAAATTTGCTGATGCAACGATCTTATCTATTTGTTCCATAGGCAGAATCTCTCCGGTTTTATAATGCTTTGCAAATGTGGCCAGGAATTCCTTTTCGTAACAATAATTCTCCATGAACTGCGATGGCAATTCTACAAAATCCCAATACACATTGGTCCCGCTTAAGCTTTCATATTTTGTATTAGCCATCATACCATGTAAAGCATGACCAAACTCATGGAACAGGGTAGTGACTTCATTGAAAGTCAACAGAGACGGTATTTCACCCGAGGGACGGGAAAAATTACACACTATAGAAATATGAGGACGATGGTCTTCCTGATCCGTACGGTATTGTCCTTTATAAGAAGTCATCCAGGCACCGGCACGTTTACCTTCTCGCGGATGCCAATCGGTATAAAGCAAAGCTTTGTGATTTCCATTTTCCAATACCTCATAAACAGTAACTTCTTCGTGATATTTTTGAATGTCATTTCGAATTTGAAACGTAAGTCCATACAGCTTTTTAGCTGCATCGAAGGCTGCATGCAGTACTTGCTCTAATGGGAAATAAGGCTTTAGTTCTTCTTCTGAAAAATCATATTTTTCTTCCCTCAATTTCTCGGCATAATAGGCATGATCATAAGGCATTAAAGTTTCAATACCATCTTTCGCGGCTAATGGTTTTAAAGCCTCTACATCCTTACCTGCATGTGGTTTGGCTTTTTCCAGAAGGTCGTTTAGAAAAGTAAAAACATTATCAGGTGTGGAAGCCATTCTTTCCTCCAAAACAAACGCAGCATGTGTAGGGAAACCTAATAATCGTGCACGCTCATCGCGAAGCGTAACTATTTTACGAATGATCTCTTCATTGTTGTATTCGTTGCTCTGAAAGGCTTTCCGGCCATTGGCCATATGCAATTCCTTACGACGCTCACGATTGGCAGCATAAGTAAGAAATGGTACCAGGCTTGGATATTGTAAGGTAAATACCCAGCCTTCAAGTTTGCGTTTTGTAGCTTCTTCTTTTGCTTGCGTCCTTATAGAATCAGGAATGCCTTCCATTTCTTTTTCATCAGTTATATGAAGGAAATAAGCGTTGGTTTCCTGTAAAACATTTTGAGAGAACTTAACTTTTAATGCAGCTAGCTCTTTATCAATTGCTCTAAGTTTTTCTTTATCCTCATCATTCAACAAGGCACCATTTCGGGTAAAGCTTTTATAAGTTTTATCCAGCAGTCTGAAATCTTCTTTGGAAAGTTTGCTTTTATCCGTTTGTTCAAAAACAGTTTTTACTTTCTTAAACAAACCTTCATTCAGCGTAATATCATTTCCATATTCCGCAAGCAATGGAGATACGTCTTCCTGAACTTGCTCCAGGTAATCATTGGTTTCTGCAGAAGTCAGGTTGAAAAAGGCTTCTGTAGCACGATTCAGCTGTTTACCTGTAGCTTCAAGAGTTACAATTGTATTTTCAAAAGTTGGGGCTGCAGTATCACTTACAAGATCATCTATCTCTTTCTTTGCCGCTTCGATAGATGCAATAATTGCAGGTTTAAAATCTTCTTGTTTGATATCTTGAAAAGGCACACTTTCAAAAGGAGTTTTGAATGGTGCTAAAAGTGGATTGCTCATATTTGAAGTTAGAATTGCTAAGTTTTTAGAAAAGAATTGTTTCTTAATGTTTAAATTTATTCTTCAGGTATTGCTCTCCGGCTTTTACAGCAACAGTCAATACATTCTCCCGGGGCGGGATAGGGCAGTTGTAGCCAGTAGTAAAAGCACAGTAAGGATTGTACGCTTTATTGAAATCTATTGTGATTTTACCATCCTTTATATCAGTAAGATTTAAGTCAATGTATCGGCCGCCGCCATAGCTTTCTTTACCACAGGTCGGATCAATAAATGGCAGGAAAAGTTCATTGGCGGTTTCTGCTTTTTCTTTCAGTTTTAATAGTTGATAAGTATATAATTGGCAAGGCTTTCCATTTAGCTTAAATTGAAGCAAAGCATATTTCTGTGCCTCTTTTGTTTTCCCGGATGACGTAGTCAACTTAAACGGTTTTTCATCAGGGAGCAACGTAACAACTGCCTCCACGACCATCTTTGGATTGGCAGGATAAAAGCGGATAAAAGCAGTATCGTCCTTAATGATCTTGTACAGATCATTGATGTATTGGTGCTGATAAACTTTCAGGGAATCGTTATAACTCTTTTGTCCAAAGCTTATTGAAGTAAGCAAAGACAAAATTATTGTCCAGAAGTATTTTGTCATTCGTATCTATTTTCCTTTCAAAAATACAGATAGCTGATGAGACGGAGGAATTGAAATTTGCTATGCTAGAATTTGGTAGAGACGCAATGCTTTGCGTCTTCGTATGTTTAGGGTAATCCTACCATTTTCTGTTGTTCGGGGTCCCATATTTTTAGTTTCAGGCAGGCGCGGATATCTTTAAAAGATAAAGTTGTAATCGTTGCACCTTGTAATTCGGGCAATGCTTTCATTACTTCCGGCAGCCTGTAGAACGGAATACGGGAATTAAGATGATGAACATGATGATAACCTATATTAGCCGTAACCCATGCCCAGAAAGCATTTGTCTTCATATAGCTCGATGATTTCAATGCTGCGGTTTCATAAGCCCAGTCTTCATTGGCCTGAAAAATAACGCCCGGGAAATTATGCTGTGCATAAAACAAATAGGCGCCTATGGCAGTAGACAGGAAAAACGGTATCATGATTCCTGCAAGCCATGATTGCCATCCAAGAAATAATATAGTAAGTGTAATAAACGCAGCGTGGAGGATCAATGCCAGCAAAGAATCGAGATGTCTGCGCGGGCTGCTCATCAGCGAATTGATACACATACCGAACATGAACATGGACAAATATCCCAGTAAAATAGTAAGCGGATGGCGGATCATCAGATATTCTCTGCGCTCGCCTTTCGACATGCTTTCAAACTTCTTCCGTGTAGCCACAGGATACGATCCTATGCTTGCGCTAAACAACTTGGAGTTATGGTTATGATGATAATCGTGAGAACGCTTCCAGATACTTTTTGGGGCAAGAATATAAATACCAAAAACGGTCATAATCGCATTGGCAATACCTGATTTTTGTAAAATAGTATGATGAAGATAATCGTGGTAGATCACAAAAAAACGAACGATAACCAGGCCCTGCAATATTCCTGCAAGAATCTTAACACCAAACCACGGCGCTGTAAAAGCTGCAGCCATTAATCCGATCAATAGGAAGAGGGTAGAGTACATAGCCATCCAGCTCTTCTTCCTGTCTTCCTTGGCAAAAGCCTTGGTAGCCAGTATAAGTTCTTTTCCGCTGCGCATGTGGCCGGTCGCCGTCTCTTGTGCTGATACTGTTAGCATGTACTATTTACTGATATGAAATACAAAGATGATGTATTATTAAGACATTTCAATTGAATAACTCCCTGTTTGGGTTATTTATTGTCTTTTACGCTTCCATCTGCGGTGCGACCATAACCAGGTTTCCGGTTGGCTGATAATATCTTTTTCTAATCGACGGGTATGCAATTCTGTAATTTCACCATCACTGGTACTCGCAGGATGCTCCACCAGCATTTCTGCATTGATCTCATAATGCCCTCTTTTTACCTTTTTTACAAACGCATATACGACGGGGTAATTCAGTTTTCTTGCAATTCTTTCTGTTCCTGTAAAAACAGGCGTATCCTGGTTTAAAAAGTTCATCCAGTAGGCACTTGAAAGATTGTGAGGTGTTTGGTCAGCTATAAAGGCTGTAGTGGTGACTTCCGATCTGTGCATTACCATTTCCTTAAAGGTATCTTTCATGGCTATAAGCCTGCCCTTAAAGCGGGTACGCATTTTATACATCAATCCATTTACATATTTGTTGGCAAGAGGATGATAAATTACATAAAGTTGCGAATTGATTTCCGCACTAAAAGTATTGCCCGCCCATTCCCAATTGCCCTGATGTCCCATGACCAGGATCACACTTTTACCTTCGGCTGCAAGTTGAGTAAACAAGGTTTTTGCTTCGGGAGAAAAGTAGCAATGCTTTAACATGCTGTTGGTGCTTATAGTCAGTGTCTTAAATGTTTCCAGGAAAAGATCGCAGAGGTGTCTGTAAATTTTTTTCCGGATCAGTAATAATTCTGCTTCTGTTTTTTCCGGAAAAGAATTGCGAAGATTTTGCAGCACCAATTCTTTACGATAGCCTACGATATGAAACAGGAGCGCAAAGAATATATTAGAAAGTCCATACAGCAAAGGAAAGGGCAATACAGACAATAAATAAATAAAAGGCAGTGTGATATAATAAATTACAGCTTTCAACTTTGTTAGCGCCAGGCAGATTTTAAATTTTCTTAAATGCAATCACAGCAAAACATTCTGTAAAAGGTATTAAGCCTTTTGCCGGATGAAATCGGATTGCCGTAAATGCCTGCAAAGTTAATCAATAAACAAGAATGTCTGAAGTTATATAAAGTAAAAATGCTTCCCATGAAGAGAAGCTCCTTCGCTTTTTAATCTTATTAATTGAGGTCAAACTTCATACCGAATTGTAACATATAATTATTGAAATCAGAACGTTCGCCATATTTAGCATTACCGATATAGAAATTATATGTAGCATTGGCTTCAATGGCAACATGGTATGCTATTTCATACTTTAAAGAAAAGGCGGGCGCTACTTTGAAAAAGTTATTATTAGCAATAGATAAAGCCCGCTCTCCTTCATAAGGAATACCATATTCATCATACCACACGTATTTTTCCTGTATAGAGTTATCTGCTAAATGAAATACTGCAAAACCTGTGTTGAGGCGGATTGCAGCTTTAAGCCTTTTCCATTGTAAAACCTGTAATTCATTGTACAAACTAAGATCGTAATACATTAATAATGACTCACCAATATTATAGCCGAATGTGGAATCAACTTTACGACTGGTTATAGTGAAACTCAACCCTGCAGATAAGTTATTTGTATACTTAGCCTGAAAATCAAGGCCTCCACCAAAAGATTGTTGGCTGATAAAAGGCATTGAAGCGAGATAAACCCCAAAACCTAAAGTTGTAGTTGTGTTATCCAATAGTCGGAATGCATCTTGATTGCGATAATCCAGGTAGACATCGTCTTTATAGACCGCTGTATCTATAGCCTGGTCCTGATTTTCCTGGGCAGAACTGTTAGTTATAAAAAATAATGAAAGGGGGAGGAGTAAAATTTTAAAGCATTTCATAAAATTGGTTTAAGCGATCTCCTCCTTTGAGTATTTCCAGTACAGAAAGTTTAAAATAATCCTTGATATTTTATGAAAAAAATCGGCGATCCTACAAAGAATCGCCGATTTTATTTTTAATCCTGATTTTTCTTCTTCACCATCGTCAGAATGGTGGCGATAGCAACGGTTTCACCGGTTTCATCATACACATCTACCAGCCATTTTACTATACCCTTAGCTATATCATCTTCTGTACGTTTTTCCTGGTCCACTTTTTGTTTTACGGTAAGCCTTACCCCAATGGTTGCATCTGGGTAAACAGGTTTGGTAAAACGTGCCTCATCAATACCATAGTTCAATAATACAGGGCCTTTCTTAGCGTCAACAAACAAACCGGCAGCTTTAGATAATACAAAGTATCCATGAGCTACACGGCCTTCAAATATGGTACCTTCCAAAGAAGTCGCATCCATATGTGCGTAGAAATTATCGCCACTTACATTGGCAAAATTGGTGATATCCGTTTCGGTTACGGTATGTTTAGCCGTGATTAAAGTATCTCCTATCTGAAGATCTTCAAAGTGTTTTTTGAAAGGATGAATTTCTGTTTCATTTTGTTTACCATGTTGCTGATAAACGTTGGTTATTTTAGTAATGGTTGTTGGTGAACCTTGTATAGCCGTACGTTGCATGTAATGTAGTACACCACGTTTACCCCCCATCTCTTCACCACCACCTGCACGACCGGGGCCACCATGTACCAGCATAGGCATTGGAGAACCATGTCCTGTGCTTTCCTTGGCGCAGTCACTGTTCAATACAAGAATTCTTCCGTGCATAGTGGCTGCTTCCAGCACGTAATCTTTGGCAATATTATCATCTGCAGTAACAATAGAACTTACCAATGAACCTTTACCCATTTTAGATAATTCAATGGCCTCCTCCAAAGTATTGTAAGGCATGATGGTACTTACCGGTCCAAAAGCTTCTACATCGTGACAGGCTGTTTTATGGAACGGATCGTCATTGTAGAACACTACCGGTGGCAGGAAAGCACCTTTGTCCTTATCTGCACCAAGCAACTCATAATTATTCAGATCGCCAATTACGATCTGTTGTGTCTTAGATAATTCTTCAATTTTTTCAAGCACCTCTTTCTTTTGCGAAAGACCTGCCAGTGCGCCCATACGCACACCTTCAACCGAGGGGTCGCCAATAGGTGTTGATGCTAATCTTTTGCCCAAAGCGATTTGCACATCCTCAACAGCATCGGCAGGAACAATGATACGACGCACCGCTGTACATTTTTGTCCGGCCTTAGTAGTGATCTCGCGGGCTACTTCTTTTATGAAAATATCAAACTCTGCAGAACCTTGTTTTACATCTGGCCCAAGTACACAACAATTTAGTGAATCGGCTTCCAGGTTAAAGGGTACTGCCTCTTCTATTAGACGTGGATGTGCTTTCAGCATTTTGCCTGTGCTGGCAGAACCGGTAAAGGTTACCACATCGCCATTCTCTACATAATCCAAAATACCTCTTGCAGAGCCACAAATCAGCTGCAGTGAGCCTTCCGGTAAAATACCTGAAGTAATAATATCTTCTACAACCGCTTCGGTAAGAAAAGAGGTAATTGTTGCAGGCTTTACAATGGCCGGAACACCTGCCATTAAATTCACCGCTACTTTTTCAAGCATTCCCCATACCGGGAAGTTAAAGGCATTGATATGTATAGCCACACCGCGGCGTGGCACCATAATATGATGGCCTATGAAAGTGCCACCTTTAGAAAGCAAGGCAGGATCTCCATCCACATAAAATGTTTCATTAGGAAATTGGCGGCGCAAAGATGCGTTGGCAAAAAGATTACCAATACCACCTTCAATATCTACCCAGCTGTCGGCACGGGTTGCACCGGTATAACGGCTTATAGTATAATACGTTTCCTTACGCTCCATAAGATACATGGCCAGTGCTTTAAGCATTCTGCCACGTTCCTGGAAAGTCATCTTCCGTAAAACGGGGCCGGCTTTGGTTTTGGCGTATTTCATCATTTCACCAAAATCCAGCCCTTTGCTGCTGGTACTGTATATTGCTTCTCCGGTAATAGCGTTGTGTAATGTTTCTCCCGCTCCTTCTCCTGCAATCCAATGGCCATTGGCGTAATTGCGCAACTGAGGTAATGACATATTTGTTTATTTTTGCCGTTTTTTTAAGAACCTGCAATTTACATATATTGCAGCTAAATTATCCTAAGCTCAATACCATGAATAAAATTTTGTGCTTTTTAGCAATAATATTCCTGCCGGTTTCAGGGCTGTATGCCGCTTCGGAAGAGGACTTTAAGTTGGATGTAATCGATACCATTAAAGATCATACCGCTTTTAACGAAATTACTGTGCTGGATTTGAGGTCCAATAAAGCAGACTTGGGGTATCTCAAGCTGGGACCATTAAATAAAAAGGTTATGCTGGTGCCTAAAGAAGGTTTTACGGAAATGCTTGAACAATTCGCAAAACAAACGACGCAACAAGCTACCAGTAAAGGGAACGCCATATTGCTCATTGTGGTACGGGACTTTACACTAACCGACAGGCCAACAGGGGGAGAAATGGGCACTTTTTATGCCCGAATGGATTTCTATCTGGGTAGCCAGGATCGATTTATACATCAGTTACATATCGATTCCCTGTTTGAAACAGCCAATGGATGGGATGTAACTAAAAATGTAAGGAGAATCGCGGCACAAAAGACCACTAACTGGTTGAAACGAATGGCAGGAAATGCTACAAGAGAGCTAAGTGGAACCACTATGACCAAGGCAGAAATTACCGTGGATATTACACAGGAAAATAAGATATACCCGGTATATAGCGAAGTGCAGAAAAAAGGTGTTTACTATACGCTGGAAGAATTCCTGAATAACACACCGGGCGATACTGCGTTTGTGCAAAGGGATGATTTTATGGATGGGAGAAAGATCTCCTATTTTTATAAAAAAGAAGAAGGTAAACGCAGGGGCGCAGACTTGGATAAAATTCCTTGTTATGCAGTGTACAATGGACAAAAATGGTTTAAGAAAACATCTTATGGACTAACGCTGATGAAATACCGGGATGGTGATTTTTACTTCCCGGAGGTGGGGCAGGGCCTGCGTGCCAACGATGATGTTGCCATTATGTTTGGCCTTGTAGGTGCTTTAGTGGCAGCAGGAACTTCAGGCAGTAAGGGAAATGCTTTGTACAATATCCGGCTTGATCCTAAAACCGGAGGGGGATTCTGTACAGAACGATTACGATAGAATGAAAATCCTTTGATATAGAAAAGCAATGCAAAATAGATTAGCTTTTCTATATCTGGTCACTAATATCATATTAGCCCTAATTCTATTGCTTTTCGGGTGAGACTTGCCGAATTTTTAACCTCAAGTTTTTGTAGCAGATGCGTGCGATGATTTTCTACAGTACGTTTGCTCAGGCATAAGTTGTCGGCAATGTCCTGGCTGCTGTAGTTTGAGGTGATCAGCCGCAGGATTTCTTTTTCTCTTCTTGTAAGCGATGGAAAAAGCGCTGTACTTTTTCTTTCCTTCATTACTTGCTTCCTTATGATAGGATCAAAGAATGTTTCTCCCTTTGCAACTGTTCTTATGGCTTCCAGCAAAATTTGCTCGTCACTGCTTTTTAATACATAACCTCTTACCCCATGTTGCAGCATGGTTCTGATATAATAACTATGTTCCAGGTTGGTTAGTACCAATACCATAATTTCCGGGTACAGGCGATGCAGTACAGGAGCCAGTTCATCTCCCATTTGGCCGTGCATTTGAATGTCCAGCAATAATACATCCGGTTGTTCTTCTTTCAATCCTTTTAATAGTCCTTCTCCATCCTGGTAAGTTCCTATGATCTCCATATCGGGATGATAGCTGAGCATGCTTTGCAACCCTTTTATCAATAAAGGATGATCGTCAATGATTGTGATTTTAATGCGCATAGTTGTTTTGGTTAAGCCAATTATATCAGGTTAAAACGGAAGTAACCACTTCAATTTCCACACTGGTTCCTTCATCCTTTTGTGAGGAGAAAGTAATGTTCCCATCGATATCTTTTACCCGGCTCTTTATACTTTTCAGGCCCATGCCTTTGGTCGTTTTTTCGGGGTCAAAGCCATTACCGTTATCCTCAACAGTAAGCCTTAGTAATTCATCCTGGTGCACTAAGGCAATCAATACCTGTGTGGCATGGGCATGTTTTACAATGTTGTGCACAAGCTCTTGCACTATACGGTATACTGCAAAGCAAAGCTCCGGAGGCAACGCTGTAAAAGAGCCATAGGTCTGCAATTCAATATGCAGGTTGTTTCCTTTTTGTATCAGTTCGCAAAATGTCTCTATAGCGTCCGGTAAGCTTTGTTGTATCAGCAATTCCGGAACCAGCTTATAGGTAATGGTTCGTAGTTCCATGCCCATATTGTTCAGCAGATCCATTATTTCACCATAACTTTTTGTATCCGGTAGCCCTTTATGTTCTTTGCCAAGAGCGGCATAATTCATTTTGGTGGCCGAAAGCAATACGTTTACCCCATCGTGTAACTCCCTGGCTATACGGCTTCGCTCTTCTTCCTCACCCTGCATTTTGGAATGAAGATGCTCTATCTTCTGTTGTTGTTCGAAATTTTTGATCCGCTCTGCCTGCAGTTTTTGTTTCTGACGCACATTACGCCAGATGCCTATACCCAGCCCCAGCAATAATATTACGCCCGCAGCCATAAGTGTAACCCGTTTTTGCAAACTGTACAATAAAACTTTGTTTTGGGCAAGTTCCCTGTCTTTTTCAGCCGTCTGGTATTGCAACTCTAATTGCTTGTTGACTTTTGCATTTTCAACATTTAACAGACTATCGTTAAGATTGGCATAAGCTACCTGGTTGGTGAATGCCGACTTGTAATCACCAAGATGTTCATAAATAGAAGATAATGCCGAATAGTTAGCCAAACGGTGTGTAAATAAATGCTCCCGCGCACAGATTACTTCTGCCTTTTTATAATAGGATTCTGCTTTGCGATAATTTCCCATAAGATAGTAGGCACCACCGACTCCCTGGTATGTGCCTGCAGCAAAGGCAGACAGGCTATCGTAGGCCAATGCAGCTTCATAATAAGGTATCGCTTTTTGTGGTTCACGCTGGGCAGTACCTAAGGCATAATAACTAAATTTAGAACCATGAGCATTCCGTTTAGCAGTAAAAATATGTAAAGCGGATTCTAAATATTGAACTGCCCTAACCGTATCTTTTAATGCAAGGTATTCCACTCCAATATTACAATGGATATTGGCCAGATACATAGAGTCTTTCAGTTGCACCATCAAATCTTCCGCTTTTTTGTGATAGACTAATCCTTTGGTGGGGTCAGATTTTTGCATCCAGGCAGTACCCATATTGCTATAGATCTGAGCAAGTAGAAAAGTATCTTTTAGTTTGGTTTTATCAATCTCTGCAAGTGCTTTATAAAAATAATTCAATGCGCTGTCGTTATTGCCCATTCCCGCATAAGTACTGGCCCAGCCATTATAAAGAGCGGGCATTATTCTTTTAATTTTTGCAGAGATTTTTACACAATGAGGATAAGCCATTGCCAGCATGGCTTTACTTCTTTTATAGTCATTTTTATCCTGGTAGCAAAAAGCTATGGCGAGCATTGAGCCTGCAATTCCTTCTTCATATTGTAATAGCCTGCTAATGCGTAAGGCCTCATTTAATAGGATAATTGCACTATCGGGTGAGGAAACTCTTTTAATACCGGACTCCTTCATCAGGTATTTTACTTTGTTCGTGTCTTCTCCTGTACTGATGGTCTGGTTACGTTCCTGTGCAGGCAGCCGAAAGCAGGCCAATAACAGGAAAATAAGTGTAGTGCAATATCGCAGCTGTTTTATACACATGGTTGTATCTTCTTTGTCAGAACTGATATGACGGATCAAAAGTAATTAAATAAGGAACAATCGCTTTTTTCTAAATGAGTGTTTTTACTCTTTTTTACCCGAATGGGGGAAGGTACTTTTGAAAAAAGTAATTGAAATGGCTAATGGTTATAAGGTACAATTTCTCAAAATAAAAAAGCAATGGTTGTAATAGCTCTTATTAATTGGTATATTAAAGATCCGGAAAATTAATTATTCATGATTCAGCCAATGGCATATCCGGGAACCGTTTCCCGCTATCTTATTTATCTGCTGGTTGCAATGTGCTACGTATACCCGGTACATGCGCAATATAATGCTCCACAAAATAAGGTATGGGTATTTGGAGTAAGAGCAGGGCTGAATTTTAACAGCGGGAATCCTGTAGCCATAACTTCCAATATAAATGCAACCAACACTACAGGTACCCTTGAAGCCAATGCTTCTGTTTGCGATACCAATGGATTGTTATTGTTTTATACTGATGGTTCATTGGTTTGGAATAACCTGGGTAATATTATGCCTAACGGAACAAACCTTACAGGATTGGGTGTGACCACAACGAATAGTACCGGCCAGGGCGCACTTATTGTTCCTATGCCCGATAGTGCCAACAAATATTATGTGTTCTCGCTGACGGCCGTGGATCAGCCGGCAGCAATGAGAGGAAGGTTGTATTATAGTGTGGTGAATATGGATTTGAACGGAGGGCTCGGCGATGTAGAAGCAGGAAGGAAGGGGATTGCGGCCGATTCAGGACTTACGGAAAAAATGATAGGCGTGGTGGGCGATCGTTGTAATGTATGGGTAATAACCTGTGTACGTAGCCAATCCGTTTACAAAGCTTATGAGATTACCGCTGCCGGATTAAACCCGGTACCGGTAGTATCCAACGTTGGTACACCTAAAAATCTTTCTTTCGGATACCTTGCAGTTTCTCCGAACAGGAAATATATTGCTGCATCTGAACAAGCTCTTTTTGGTGGCAATAACGGATTGGAGCTTAGCCAGTTCGATGCGGCCACCGGCGTTATATCCAATGCTGTTCAACTGGAGCCTACAGTCGGATATTATGGTGTTTGTTTCTCTCCCGATAATTCAAAACTTTATGGCAATTCCTTTCAAAGTGTCTATCAATTTGATATCACTGCTCCTGATCCTGCCACCACCAAAACTTTAATTTGTGATAATGGAAGAAGTACAGCTTTGCAATTGGGGCCAGATTCAAAAATTTACTTCCATCATTCAGGAACCACGTACAACAAAGTTTCCTTTATAAGATTTCCGAACCTTGCCGGAACAGCATGCCAACCGCTACTAGACACTATTACGCTTCTGCAAGGAACTACATTTAATTTTGGCCTTCATAATACAGTACCCGTTTTTACCAGAGATACTTTAAACTATACAGACACAATAGAAGCCGGATGTTTTGCTACAGCATATAACATTAAGGCTACCGACACAACAGGTTGGGATTATGTCTGGAGTACAGGAAGTGCCGCTACAAACATTACAGCAACCAGCTCCGGGGCGTATTGGGTTAGCTACCATACACCGCCATGTGTATTCCATACCGATACCTTTAACCTTACTTTTCCCGATGGTTTTTTACCGCAAATAGATATTCACAACAGTTGTAAAGATGACAATAATGGCAGAGCCTGGGCTTATACTTATTCCGGAGATACGGTGGCCTATCATTACACCTGGACAAGCGCTGCCGGCGATACTTTATCTATTACTGATACTATGAACCATGTGCCCTCAGGAAATTATATACTTCATGTCAGCACCATTCATTGCGATACTACTTTAGCTTTTTATCTGCCGGAAGAAGAACACGCTGTTTCCTTTACTTCAGATACATTGATTTGCCTGGGGACCACTTTGCAATTTGTAAATACGTCTGATAATCACTTTACGCAATATCAATGGTTCTTTGGAGATGGAGGTTCATCATCACTTAACAGCCCCAATCATTTATATACGCAACCCGGAAGCTTTACTGTTACACTCATTGGTAAAGGAACGGTATGTCTGGATACTATTCAACAGAATATCACCGTAGATGCGCCAGTAGAAAATTTATCATTTCTAACAGATAAGGACAGCATTTGTACAGGACAAACCATATTCTTCTATCCACAGACAGATAGTACTACAACTAAGCTGTATTGGTTGCTGGGAGATGATAACAGCCTGACAACGTCAAATGAAACAATACAGCATGCTTATGATAAGGCAGGTATCATGCCTTTAGCACTTCAAGCTTCATTCCGTGTATGTCCGGCACTCGATTTTAATGATACCATTTATGTTTACACATTACCCCTTGTTGATCTCGGCCCTGATTCTGTATTATGTTTAGGAGGAAAGGCTATTACCCTTACCAATCATCAGGCACCTCAGACAGGGTATGAGTACTTATGGAATAACGGTGAAAGGACTGAAAGCATAACGGTAAAACACGATGGCATCTATACATTAACGATAAAGAATAGACATGGATGTATTGCATCGGAATCGGTTACTGTAAATAAAGATTGTTTTATAGATATACCCAATGCCTTTACACCTAATGGTGATGGTAGCAATGATTACTTTTTCCCAAGACAATTATTATCCGGAAAATTGACCCAATTCAATATGCAGATACTGAACCGTTGGGGACAACTTGTGTTCGAAACCACTGCTGTCAATGGAAGAGGGTGGGATGGTAAGTTTAATGGGAAAGACCAACCTGGTGGCGTTTACATCTATCTTATACAAGCGACATTGGACAATAATCATACCGAAAATTACAATGGAAATGTTACGTTAATGCGATAATTTTTTTCCTTGTCTGAAAAATATAAAAACCTCATTTATTAATAATTAAAAAACGAAACGATGTATAGAGCCTTACCTATTATTGTGCTGATGCTTTGCTCCGTTGCTGGCTTGTATGCCCAGCCGGCATGGACTTTGAAGGAAAATTATAATTGGAAATTTTATCAAAACGGAGGATTGAGTTTTATAAATAATAATCCTGTTGCAGATACTTCTTCTGCAAGATGGAATTACACAACAAGTTCGGGTACTGTAGAAGCCGTCAATACTGCTTCTGTATCAGATGCACAGGGTAATTTGTTGTTCTACACGGATGCTTATCATGTATGGGACAAAAACCATCATCCAATGCCCAATGGAAATGATCTGCAAACAGGCAATGCCCTGGAAGCAACGCTTATTCTGCCTGTGTTGGAGAATCATGATCAATACTATATTGTTCACATGTCCGGCATTATTACTTTACTTGGTGCTGATCCTGATGCTTATCAATTAAGGTATACCAAAGTGGATATGACACTAAACAATGGCCTAGGCGATGTAGTAACCAGTCAGAAAAATATATTGATCGCATCGAATCTTTCCGGATCTATGAAAGCTATTCCTGGCAACGATTGTAATATATGGCTGGTTACACATGATCTCTACAATACTCAATTTAAGGTGTTTGAAATCAATGCATCAGGTATAAACACTACACCGGTTACATCCAATGTGGGAAATGGCGTAGTCGGATTTATGGGGCCATTAAGTTTCATAGGAAATATGGCTGTTTCGCATGATAGAAGCCGCCTCGCCTTTGCTCAATACGGAGGAGACCTGGTACCTATTATTGAACTTTTTGACTTTAATCCTTCTACTGCTGCCATTACCAATGCTGCTGTTATTGATACGGTTGCGTTTATTGCCGGCTATAGTCTTTGTTTCTCTCCTAATAATTCCAAGTTGTATTTCTCCATGCTTAACCCAGGCGAAACTTATCCTAATAACCCAAACAATTTACATATAGAATCGTCCTTGTTTCAGTATAACATTAGTGCAGGAACTCCCGCTGCCATAAACAATTCCAGGGTGTTGCTTTCCGATTCTATTTCTTCTTATAACAATGTAATGCGTTTAGGGCCGAATGGTAAAATATATCTCGCATCCTCTTATGGAGGAGACACTTCCACCACTTCTGGTTATTTTTATGCCGGCAATCAAGACCCCAGTAATTATTCCGGCCCCCCATTTCAGGCTTATGTAGGCTGTATTCAAAATCCTGATGTGGTTGGTGCCGGGTGTAACTTTAATCGAAAAGCAGTAGCGCTCCAGTCTTATTCAAGCGGAGCAGAAACGATGGGTGGCGGGTTTGTAAAACCATATCCGAACGACACCGTATTTGCCCGTCACGATACGCTGGGTTGTAACCTTTCCAGCGGAACAATGGTATTGCAATCTCCATCTGCTTTATCATTTCATTTTGAGTGGGATAATGGAAGTACAACTGCACAAAGAACGGTGAATGCATCAGGAACTTATTGGGTGCGCAATGGCGACTATTGCCATTACCGGGTAGATACTTTTGTAGTGATCATGGAAAATATAAATGCTGCGATTGCTGTTAATGGATTGGTGTTGAGCACTACTGTTCCTTACACCAATTATCAATGGCTGTATAATGGCAATATTATTGCAGGAGCGACTGCCAGCACTTACACCGTTACACAAAATGGCAATTATAGCGTGGTAGTAAATAATGGTAACTGCGTTGATACTTCAGCTATATATGAAGCCACCAATGTTACCGGTATAGACGACCTGCAACGATTGGCACAGCAAATAAAGGTATATCCTAATCCTGCTAAAAATAAGGTTTATATCAGTGCTCCAGAACGTATAAATGTAGTTGTTAGTAGTATTGAAGGTAAAGAAATTGTAGCGGTGAAAAATGCATCCGTAATCATGCTTGACCAGCTTGCCAAAGGCATTTATTTCCTGCGAATTACAGATAAAAATGGAGCCTTGATCAAAGTAGAGAAATTAGTAAAACAGGAATAGCGCATTTGCTTATCTATCTTAACTCATGCAAGCTAAAAGGCCTCACATTTGTGAGGCCTTTTAGCTTATGATAAAATGAACGTTTCTAACGTTTATCTATTTTATTGCTTTACTGACACATTATCTACAGATTTGGAAAATCTTTCATTTGTTTTGAGAATTGTCTGGATTGCTTCCCCCCATTACTTACTGCCCATTCTGCCATTGCGTAGAGTACAGACCTTAATGCTTTCCCTGATTTTGAAAGTTCGTAAGTAACATAAGGTGGAACAACAGGTTTTGATTTTCTAATCACTAATCCGTCCCCTTCTAACTGTTTAAGATGTTGGATTAATACCTTTTCTGTTATGGTTGGTATTGATTTTTTTAATTCACTATATCGTTTTGTCCCCGATAAAAGGCTGAATAAAATAATGGGTTTCCAATACCCGCCAATCTTTTCCATTACAAAAGTTACCGGGCAAGTCACAAATGCCTGGTTTTTATTTTCCTGAATAGTTGATGCTTCCTTTATCGCTGCCATGTATACATACTTTTGGGTTAGTACTAGTACAAAAGTAAGTATAACTTTAGCTTTGTGCAATAATTTTAAAACAAATAAAAAATGAAAATTACAGTAACAGGTTCTTTGGGAAATATCAGCCGTGCTCTCATAGAAAAATTAATGGCAAATGGTCACGAAGTAAAAGTTATAAGCGCTAACCCTGAAAGGGCAAAGGAAATTGAAAACCTAAAAGCAATTCCTTTGATCGGTTCTTTAGAAGATGCGGAATTTGTTACTCGATCATTCAAAGATGCCGATGTTGTATATACGATGGTTCCTCCCGAGTTTTCTGTTTCAAATTATTATGATTTTGCAGATAGAATACACCAAAATTATGTTCGGGCTATTGAACAAAATAATATTCAGCATGTGGTAAATCTAAGTAGTATTGGTGTTGCGGTTGCCGGTATTTCGCCATTGACAAACTATTACAATCTGGAAAAACGACTTGACGAAATGCCAGGATTAAACGTTGTTCATTTACGTCCTGCTATGTTCTATACTAATTTTTATGGCAGCTTAGGGTTAGTAAAGCAGCAAAGCATTATCGGACATAATCTTGGAGAAACTATTGATTTGCTTATGACGCACCCAGCCGATATTGCAGATGTAGCATTCACTTTTTTAAATTCGCGTTCTTTTACTAATCATCAAATTGAATACATTATAAGCGATACAAAAAACGGCAGCGAGATAGCCGAAATATTAAGTGCGGCAATTAATAAGCCTTTAAATTGGGTTGAGTTTCCTGACGAGGCTTTATTGGCAAGTTTATTACGAAACGGGTTTTCTCTGGATACTGCCGAAACCCTCATTGTAAATGCAGGAAAGGCTATCAGGGAAGGATTGTTTGATGAGTTCAGGAAAGAAAAGTACCGTGTATCGGGAAGCAGAAAGTTTATTGATTTCGCCAAAGAGTTTGCAATGGCTTATCAGTTCGCTGATTAAAGCTTATAAATGGAAAGGTGGTTATTAGCGAAGAAAAAAGCGTCACATTAATGTGACGCTTTTTTGGAAACCACGTATTTCTACGCATGTTCGACAGGATTGTATAAATTACCTTCGACACGAAATTTACTGGAATTAAATATTTGATTCCGACATCAGTAATCTGTATTTCAATTTTTGTCATCATTTAAACCAGTATAAAATGAGTTCCGTATTCAGAACATCATACGCCCCGGCTTCAGAACCGGTAACCAAAGAGAAATTAAAGGAAATTCTTGGGCAACGAAAATGGCAAACGGTTGATATCAAAATTTCGCAGGAAGATCTGGAAGAAAATATATGGTTTTTAAACGACGCAGTTGTCATAAGACAAAGTAGTGAAGGCGTTCCTTTAATGACTACCACAGCCATTTATGGGCCTATTAAAGAACATACCACAGTAGCTTTAACTCCAGGCGAAGGTACGGGCGTAAAGGTTATTTCGGAAGGCGTGATGAAAGAATCATTAATCGAGCAACTGGAAGCCCTGGAACGAAACGCAAAAATGCCTAAGAAAGGTAACGCCGTCCTTGTTCATTCCAACTGGGTCAGCAGCAAAGATGGAGGAATGTTACCCAACCTTGATCCTTCAGCAAATGTATTCGGAAGTACGGGTTCGTTATACGTAAATGAATTAGCAGTGACCTTCCCCGTGTTGGATGTAAGCCATCCTGATTATGAAGAGACACTTGCCTTTTACGGAGCCAAACTGCTTAAACCTAAGGAGCCATTTTATATGGGCTTTAAAGGCGAACTGTTTGGCATGGAATATGATACGTCTTTACCGGATTACATACGCAACTACGCGATGTCGCCTATTGGCGGCGGCGGTATGTTTGTGGAGCATCATCCTTTCCCTCATATTTTCCTGCCAAAGCCAACTGAAAACGGACAAGTATTTTGCGAGGCCAAGGTTACCTTAGGGCATAAGGTTATAAATCCTGAACATGATATTCCTCAAATTATATTCACTACTTTCAGAGTCCCTTCTGATGGATCGGCTTTGGTCATAAGACCATCTGCAATTCATAATGACAGTTTTACAAATGGAAGGTTAGCTGTTTTTGTTGCAAATACTCCGGCCGATACGGTAGCTTTCAGACAAACTGCGCCATTTACGAATATAATTGTGAAGGATAATGAACCCAAAGTGGAGAAGCCTAAAGATATTAAAAGCTAAATCTACCGCCTATTCTTCTTTATCATAAAGCAATTTTGGTTGACGATGAACCGGTAGCTAGTTTAAATCTAATCAGAAAATGAATGGATAATTAAAAATAAAGCGAAATTTGAAAGGCAGCGTAAGCGACTGTAATTTAATATTTCATATGAACGTACAAAAACAAATAGAACAGTATATTACCAGCCAACCTGAACCAAAGCGTAGTGATATGCAAGCGTTACACCATCTCATACTTCAAACTTTACCAGGTTGTAAATTATGGTTCGAAAATGGTATAAACAGCGAAGGTAAAACGGTTAGTAATCCTAATATAGGCTATGGATCTTATACGATAAAATATGCCGATGGAAAGACCCGGGATTTTTTTCAAATTGGGTTGAGTGCAAACACAACCGGGATATCTGTCTATATCCTCGGTATCAAGGATAAGACATACTTAGCCCAGACATATGGAAAAGAACTAGGCAAAGCGAGCGTGACCGGATATTGCATTAAATTCAAAACGCTAAAAGATATAAATGTTGATATACTTGAAGCGGCAATGCGATATGGGTTTGAGGCTACGAATGAAAAGGCGAGCTGATGAATAATTAAACAAAAAAGCTTCACTAAGTGAAGCTTTTTGCGGACTGGACGGGACTCGAACCCGCGACCTCCGCCGTGACAGGGCGGCATTCTAACCAACTGAACTACCAATCCAAATTTTCAATGTTTCACACTTTCTTTTCTTGTTTGCTATCAGCAAGTGTACAGTCGGATAGCAAATATTTTTGAAGCAATAGTTATGTTGATAAATACCCATGCCTTCATAAAAACGAAAAGCCCCACTAAGTGAGGCTTTTGCGGACTGGACGGGACTCGAACCCGCGACCTCCGCCGTGACAGGGCGGCATTCTAACCAACTGAACTACCAATCCAAAATTTCAATGTTTCACACTTTCGTGTCCCGTTCTCTTTCGAAAGGAGTGCAAAGATAAGGGTGGATTTTTAAACTGCAAAATTCTTTTCCGAAAAAGTAAAAAAGAATTTTATAATTGGCTAAAAGTAAAGCCCCGCTATAATTGCGGGGCTTTATGTATCTTTTAATGAATCAAAAAATATTAATAAGCTGCTTTGTATTTTCCATCAAATTCACCAAATGTCATCTTATCCCAGGTCTGTCCATTATCTTCACTGCGATAGATACCGATGTTGGTAGCAATGAATACATAATTGCGGGTAACATCATTTTTATAAACGTTTTTCTTAACAGCCATGCTATAAACTGTAGTATTTTTTTCCAGACCTACTGTTGCGGAAACAAAGCTTCCGTTTTCTGCCCTGTACACACCCACTGAATCTGTACCTACCAGGAAGCTGCGGCCACCGTTAGGCGATGCGGCACAATTCCAGTGACGATTTCCGGGTAATGCGCTTTGTGTAATACGGAACCAATGAAGGCCTTCATCTTCACTATACCATACACCACCTTTACCATTGTAATCGGTTAAGAAGAGTGTATTAGCATTGGAAGAAAGAAAGAATTCGCTACCATCTACAGGAAACAATCCTTCCATAGTTACTGGTCTCCAGTTAGCACCACCGTTATCTTTTCTGAACATAACATTATTCACGTTGGAATAAGCAAACAAAACTCCATTACCCAATCCGGAAAAACTTGAAATAGTGAATACAGGCGGAATGTTTGGTTCCCATGCTAAGTCCTCTTTCCAGGTCTTACCATTATCGTCACTATAGGAAATACCTTTATCTGTATTGCTGGTAATGTATATTTTTTTATGGTTCGAAAAATCGTAAGCCATCGTTTGCCATGGGAATTTTCTTACATTAGTGAACACCGGATTGAAGTTCTTGCCGTTGTTAGCACTCATGTGCAGGTTTACTTTCAGGAACAACAGGTTATTGCCGGAAGTTATGATAAGGCTTGGAGCATAGCCGTCCGGTGGAAAGATGCTGCTATATGTTTCGCCATCGTTGCTGTTGATCAGCCAACCTTCATCGTTGGCCACATAAAGGCTGTAGGGTGTTTTTACCACCTTGTCGTTATCAATGCCTATGTCACTTTCTTTTTTACAACCCTGTAATGCTACCAGTGAAATAAAAGAGGCCAATAAGACGGAAGGTAGAAATCCTTTCTTCATGTACTTGTAAATTTTTCTCAAGATTATAAAAAAATGTTTAAAGTTCAAAGGAAGACAGCGAAAAATATCGCTCCCGTTGGTAGAAAGGCAGATATATTCCCTGAAGGCTTATCTTTTTTGGTTTTAAACAAAAAATGAATGCTAAATATAAGAATTCTGAAATGAAAAAACGGATAATCACGAGGATTATCCGTTTTTAAAAAGATATTTAATTATTTACCACTGAAAACGGCTGCTCTTTTTTCTAGGAATGCTGTAGTACCTTCCTTCTTATCTTCCGTGCTAAAACATTCACCAAACGCCTTGACTTCATTGCTCATGCCATTTTTGCTGGTAGTTGCCGCTTCATTTGCCAGTGCTATTATTTTGCTGATAGCTATAGGAGCTTTTGTCTGTATTTTTTGTAATATTTCTTTTGTTTTGGGAAGTAACTCTTCCGCTGTGAAAATATGATTTACCAGGCCAAGTGATTTTGCTTCATCTGCTTTGATCATATCAGCGGTCATTAGCAATTCCATAGCTTTCCCTTTACCGATAAGTTGTACCAGGCGTTGCGTGCCACCATAACCCGGTATAAGGCCCAGGTTTACTTCTGGCTGGCCAAACTTTGCCGTTTCGCTTGCCGTGCGGAAATGACATGCCATAGCCAGCTCACAGCCACCACCCAAAGCAAATCCGTTTACTGCCGCCACAATAGGTTTGGGAGCATTTTCAATTTTGTTGAATATATCCTGTCCGATCTGTGCCAGAGCTATGCCTCCGGATGTATCAAGAACTGTAAATTCAGCAATATCGGCACCAGCTACAAAGGCTTTCGTACCTTCTCCGGTAATAATGGCTGACTTGATTTCCGAATTGTTATATACTTCGTCCAGAACACTTCTCAACTCGCTGATCACATCTTTATTCAGTGCATTAAGTTTATCGGGGCGGTTGATCGTAATCACATAGATTCCCTCTGTCAAATCAGTTTTAATAGTTTGATACATTTTTGAATAATGATTTTAAAATATGGACATTGAAACGGAATACCGTTTTTCTAACGCGCCAAATATAAAGGTTATTGATTAAAATAAAGCCATGTCTTATGCGAAACAGTGCCATCACCGCTTATGTGTATAAGATTCATTACTTTTTAAACACTAAAAAAAGGAATCCGTAAAAAAGGAAAGTCCCGGCAAATAATGTATTGCCGGGACTTTCCTTTTTATAAAAAACTTTATCTGATCAAAGTTACATCACCTTTAAAAGTCTCTACCATATCATCTGCATATCCAAGCCGGATAATGTAATAGTATACGTCATTATTTACAGCTTTACCGCTAACGGTACCATCCCATCCTTCGTCTCGGTTAGTAGTTTCAAATACTTGTTTACCCCAACGGTCAAAGACGCGGAATTCAACCAGCTTTCTAAAGTTAATATTGCCAACTTTGAATACGTCATTCAGCCCATCACCATTTGGTGAAAATGCATTAGGCAAATGTGTTGCATCTCTGAAATTAATATTGACTACAGCAGTATCTGTTGACATACAACCATATTCGTTAGTACCAATAGCTACATATTTAGTAGGCTCCTTAGGTGTGGCAACCGGATTAGGTGAATAGCTGTCATTCAGTGTTCCGGTAGGGCTCCAGCTGTAGAATTCCCCTCCAAATGCATGCAACATAATACTCTTACCATACTTAATGGTAGTATCTGCCGGAAGTACTTCTATTACAGGTTTGGGATTCACTGTTATTTCAGTCATTATGGTGTCTTTACAACCTTCAGAGCTGGTGATCAATACATAATAATTGGTTACACCCAACGGTGGCAAAGCATAAGGTTCAGGACAAGTAGTACAATCAAGCGTGGCAGTAGGAACGGTAGACAAGGATGCATCTCCATACCAATGATATTGTGAGCCTCCTGAAGCTTTCAGCAATAACGGATCATCAATACATATCGAAGCTTTCACAGGAGTGAGTTCGCCTGAAAAGGGTTTCACTATTATTTTAGCTGAATCTCTAAGATAACAACCGTTAGCATCTACGGTTTCCAGGACATAATAATTTCTCCACTCTGAAATAATTACCGGAGTATTCAAAGAGGTAGGATTTTGTACACCGGTAGAAGGTATCCATTCATAATAGAAACCTCCCGGAGGTGGCGGCCCATTGTTGACACCATAAAGGTTTATTGTCGATCCCAGGTTACAAATAGTACTATCAGGATAAGCCTGCAAAATACCATTGAAAGAATTAACGGTGAACGGAACTTCCAATTGCGGTGGTAATATACGTCCACAACTGTCGATCACACTATTGCCATCACTGCCGATTGCTGCCCGAACTTTATAAAGGCCATCTACAGCAATAGGTTGGGCCAGGGTAAGTTCAATAGAAGAAGTAAATCCTCCAGGAATACACCCTGTACCTATAGCCGAAGCCACCGTAACACTGGAAGGGCCTATGATTATAAAATCTGAGCCGTTTGCAGCTATGGAATTACATGCTGCCGGAGTGTTAAGGTTTAATTTTAGTTTCTGACAGGCTGGTGAGTCAATGGAAAGAATAGCGATAGGGTCTAGTCCTACATGGAAGTTTAAGGAATCGGGTAATACCAGCTCGGAGTTGCAGAGTCCGAGCAAAGAATTACCATCACTACCTGTTTGTGCATGGATGGAGTAATCTCCGTTGGGTAAGGGGCTGTTAAATGTGATTTTAATTTTATCGGTATAGCCTGAAGGTCCGGTACAGTTTATACCTTCTACACTTTGAATGGTGCCTGCAGGAGTAAGTGAAAAATCGCTGGCATCAGGTGCAATGGAGCTGCACAATACTTGTGTGTTCAACTTCACAGTGATTTCCTGCGAAAGGTTACAATAAGGAAGAATCTGTTGAAATTTGGGAGGTGGAGGCTGATTGAATACCGCTGTACTTCCGCTAAAGTCAATAGTGAAGCCTGATGTAGGGCCACCAACGCCGGTATAATAACCAAAGTTATTGATCATGATGAGATACACATCCCCTGCATTGGCATTGATCTGCTGGCAATAGGAGTTGCCAAAGGTACCGGCAGTTACAGTTGGCGTCAGCGAAGTTGTATTCAAACCTACCGTTCCGTTTACATTACTTCCGGGGTTGTTATTATTAAAATTGCACCGGATGGCATTTGTGCTGGTAAGGCCCGTACAGCCTGCTGTCGCATCTACTACTGCAAAGTCATAATCATCAGTAGGAATAATGGGCGTGATGGCAAATACCAATATCCCTCCTGTGGTGATTTCAAGGCGCAGCCACATACTGTTACCCTCTCCGCCAAAACATGGGGTATTGGTCAGATCACTTACCGTACCTATACCCTGGTAACCATAAGGAGAAGTAAATGTATTACCACATATCATCAATGCCTGGCAAGCATTTTGTTCAGGCTGGTTGGGTGGAAGCAATTGAGCGTTGGCATTTTGGGTGCCTAAAACTGTGGTGCAAAGTGATAATAAAAAAAGAAATCGTAAACCTGCATTCATATACTTCAGTTTTTTATCTTGATGTGGAAAAAATTGAAAATGATAATGAATCTGTGGCCTGTCTTAAAGTCTTAAGTTCCGTAATCCTGATCTTGGTGTAATGCCAAAGACATTAACATGTGGGTCTTTGGTTGGGTTAAAGATAATAGAACGAAATCTAAAATTCTAGTTTATTGAAGATTATTAAATGCAAGATTGCAATCAGCTGATTTTCTTAGATATAACAACAGTCCTCTCATCTTATATTCACTGATTGTGGTTTGGAATCCAAGACCACTGATGAAACAACAGGTTCGAATGGTGATCACCACCCGGAGGCTTATGTTTTAGCAACAATAGTATGCTGCCTTAAAAGTCATGGAATTAATTTCTGACAAACCAGTTATAAAAACTTTATTTTTATCCCCTCAAAAATAATTTGATGAATTTAGAATTCAATAAAAATGATGATGCCATGAGACTGGCCATCAGCCAGATGAAACAACGACTTGCCAAAATAGAAGAAGGTGGTGGTAAGAAAGCCATGGAGAAAGCACGCGCCAAAAATAAAATGGCGCCTCGTGAACGTATTCAATATCTGATAGATAAGAACAGTACTTTTATAGAGATCGGCGCTTTTGCCGGTTACGACATGTATAAAGAAGAAGGCGGCTGTCCTGCCGGAGGGACAGTAGCTGGCCTGGGTTATATTCAAGGCCGCCAATGTGTGATCGTCGCCAACGATAATACTGTAAAAGCAGGTGCCTGGTTTCCCATTACAGGAAAGAAGAATCTGCGCTTGCAGGAAATAGCTATGGAAAACCGCCTGCCCGTAGTGTACATTGTAGATAGCGCGGGAGTTTACCTTCCCATGCAGGACGAAATTTTTCCGGACAAAGAACACTTTGGTCGCATATTCCGCAACAATGCACAAATGAGTGCTATGGGTATTACCCAGATTGCGGCTGTAATGGGCAGCTGTGTTGCGGGTGGTGCTTACCTGCCTATTATGAGCGATGAAACGCTGATGGTAGAAGGTAATGGCTCCATTTTCCTTGCCGGTCCCTATCTGGTTAAAGCTGCTATCGGAGAAGATGCAGATACAGAATCTTTAGGCGGTGCCAAAATGCACACTGAGATCAGTGGTATTGCTGATTATAAATTTGAAACAGAACAGGAATGCCTGGATCAGGTAAGGCGGATCATTGATAAAATCGGGCACGAGCCTAAAGCCGGATTTGATCGCAGCGAACCGCAATTACCAAAGAAAGATCCTAAAGAAATTTATGGCATTGTTTCTGTTGATAATAACAAACCTTACAATATACTGGAAGTAATTGAGCGCCTGGTAGATAATTCAGAGTTTGACCAGTTCAAAGAAGACTATGGCAAGACGATAGTATGTGGCTATGGCCGTGTAGACGGATGGGCTGTAGGCATTGTTGCCAATCAAAGAACTATTGTAAAAAGCGGTAAGAAGGAAATGCAGCTCGGTGGTGTGATCTACAATGATAGTGCAGATAAAGCAGCGCGTTTCATACAAAACTGCAACCAGAAAAAAATTCCTTTGATATTCCTGCAGGATGTTACCGGCTTTATGGTGGGTACCCGCAGTGAACAATCAGGTATTATTAAAGACGGTGCAAAGCTGGTGAATGCAGTGGCTAATTCCGTAGTGCCTAAAATTACTATTGTGATTGGTAACAGTTATGGCGCCGGAAACTATGCTATGTGTGGTAAAGCTTACGATCCACGTTTCATTTACGCATGGCCTAATGCCAAGATAGCCGTAATGGGTGGAGAGCAGGCGGCAAAAACATTGTTACAGATCCAAGTGGCATCACTAAAAGCTAAAGGCGAGATCATAGATCCGGAAACTGAAAAGGAATTACTTAAAAAAATTACTGATCGATATAACGAACAAACTTCTGCTTATTATGCCGCTGCACGTTTATGGGTAGATGAGATCATTGATCCGGTGCATACACGCAAAGTAATTTCTGAAGGTATTAATGCTGCCAATCATGCTCCCATTGAAAGGGAATGGAAGGCAGGCGTATTCCAGGTGTAACATTATTGGAAAACTTACAGTAGAGACGCGATGTATGCATTGCGTCTCTTTTTTATACAAGGACATACGAAAATGCGCTCCTGTTTTTTAGACGCGACGCACCGTATCTCTATTCTTCGGTTATAACTTCTTCCTGTTTCAGGATCACTTCGGTTTTTTTGTTTTTCTTCAAATCTTCTATGGGGATGCCTTTCAAGTTATCCATGCCATACACAGTTAACTCATGTCCCATATTCAGATCGATAAATACGCGGTCATCAATGATCCAGCCGGTAGCTTTAAAGCCATAGCCTTTTCTGGATGGCCCGGATGAGGTGTAGATGTCTTCATCAAAAACAATGCGGATCAGATCTCCATCCTTGAACTTTTTGGCATCTTCAATATGTGCGGCGTAATAGGCCAGTTTGATTTTAGGTTCTTTGGCATTTTTGCCCATTACCTTTACAGACATGGTTTTGAAGTCATCATCATTGTCGCTTCCACTGTGGGTATTCACTGGTTTAGCATTTGCATTAAATACATTGTAACCAAAATCCTTAATATACAATTCCGGATACTCAAACAATTCCTTTACCGCTATGATCTTATATACATACACTGCCGTTTCGGGATTGAGTTGCATAGAAAAGTAATTGCTGCCTTGCTTCTTCATGGCTTTGGAAATATTGCCAATACCAAAGTTGTAACCAGCAAGTGTAAGCGCCCATACACCAATAGATGAGTAATAACTCTTCAGTAATTTACATGCAGCTTCTGTTGCTTTTGAAATATCGAGCCGTTCATCTACGGCGTCACTAACCGTGAGGCCGAGACCTCTGGCTGTTTCTGGCATAAGTTGCCAATAGCCTGCCGCTCCTGCATGAGAAGTAGCATTGGTAAATCCACTTTCCACCACAGGGATATACTTGAGATCCATAGGCAAACCATGCCGTGCCAGGTATCTTTCAAATGTTGGAAACCATGCGTTGGCTTGCTGCCTTAGTTTGGGTAGATTCACTACAGGTACCTGTTTGCGGATTACGTTCATCAGCCTGCTGGCCACAAAATTATTATCCACAGGTATGCGTTCACCACAGAAGATCACTTCATGAGTACGGGCTGGTAATAGTGTTACGGAAGCCAATACACAAAAAGCAAGAAGGAAGATCCTGTTACAAATGGTCATGGCGTTGGTTTTAATGAGATTGGTTTAGCGCTCTGTTATTCCTTATTCTTTTCTCTTTTCTCCCGCTCCTTTCTTTCTTTTCTGGATTCTTTACGATCTGTAGTATTGCTACTTTTACTTTTGGATACACCAATCGGAGTTTCAATACGGGCAAGCTCTTTGCGATAAACAGAGCCGTCAAAGAATATTTCAAATTTAGGTCCTTCAGGCCTGCGCTCCTGCACGGTAAATACAAGTTTGTCATCCCCATTAATATTGGCTGCGCGGGTAGCATAAATATAATTGCGGTGCTCACCCGGCTTTACCAGCGGGAAGAATCCGATATGTGTGAGGTAGCTGCATTTCAGGAAGTTCTTGGGCGAGCTATCCGGGTTATACCAAGCCAGGTTATTGGCGCCTACCAGGTAATCTTCTTTACTGTCGTTCCTTACTTCAATACGATAATAGGCTATGGGGCCTTTGAACGAAATGCTTTTAAGCGCAAGGGTTACACCATTTTTAGTTTCTGATATTATGTCCAGCCGCGGCTCTTCGGTGAGGAACAGGTTACTGTTCTCATAATTCTTAATAGTATCGCCGGATACGTAGAAGTCTGTGTTATTGTAATTAAATTGTTCCGGTGGAATTTCGTAAAGATTGATTCCCTTTTTACCATACCGGTTCCATAATCCTGCCAATGTATATTGTGCGTTTTTCTTTGCTTCCTCTTTTTCTTTTTGTAGGGCAAGTAGTTTAGCATCAGCCTCTTCTTTGGCTATACGTTTGGCTTCTGCCTGTTGGCGCGCCAGCTCGGCTTTGCGTTCACGTTCGGCATCTGCTTTTTCTTGTGCAACTTTTGCCAGTCTTTCTTTTTCCTGTTGGGCTGCCAGTCGTTTTTGTTCTGCTTCTTCCCGTGCTATCCTTTCTCTTTCTACCTTAGCTTTATCTGCTTCGTTTTTATCTTTCTCCTTTTGCTGTGCAGCTTGTATGGCAAGCCTTTTATCTTCGGCGTCTTTCTCTTTTTTCAGGCGTAGCGTTTCTTCGGCTTTCTTACGATCAGCTTCGGCATTGGCTTTTGCAACAGCATCAGCCTGTTCTTTTGCTTTTTTCTGTTCGGTCTCTATTTTTATTGCATCTGCTTTAGCCTTGGCTATTTCGGTTTCGCGGGCTTTCTCCTGTTGTTTTGCTTTTTCTGCTTCTGCTTTCTGTTGTGTTTCTATTTCTTTTTTCTTTTGCTGTTGGGCAAGCGTCATTTCTTTTTTGCGCTGCTCATCCTCTTTACGCTGCAATTCTTTCTGTTGCTTGTCTTCCTTTTCCTGTTGTTGTATATCTTCTTTAGATGTGGAAGCTAATACGGGCTCATCTTTCGAGGCTGTGGTTTGTTGTGATGCCCCTTGTGTTTTTGCTTTTTCTGCAGCTGTTTTTAATTTGCCTTTATCAGAAAAATCATAATAAAGAACAGGATCTTTATTGATATTGTAATCCTTTTTGAAGATGAGTGTAAAGATGTGCGTGTTTTTTCCTTGTATTACCGAAAAGCCGGTACCGGATGCAGGTGGGTCTTTTTTCCCATTATAGGAAATCTGCATCGTGTTTTCATTACGTGTGCTGAATTTGAAGAATTCATTCATTTCATTGTTATCCCAGCGGGCGTTGTCCACTTCGGTAGGGAAGGCCAGGAAAGCAGGTGCATCAGCACCTATCATGATCTTCAGGCCAACTATATTCTGCGCATACAAATATCCTGTGCAAACCGGCAGAAATAGTAATAGAGCAACAATGAAGTATTTATGCGTTGGTTTCATGGAGGTCAGGTTATAAGTGGTTGAACAAATTTATACAAATTAATACAGCCTGCCTGATCCGGAGTGGAAATTACGTGTTTTTACGGAGCGCTGAATGGAGCCATTTGCGCGCTTAAATAATCCTTATAGGTTTTCAAAACCTATAAGGTTTCATCTGATTTCTTAACCAAACGACTTTGGCCCTTCCGCCATAGAAAGAAAAGTAGTACACCCAACACCCCACCGATGCCATCGGCTACCACATCATACACATCATAAGATCTTCCCCTGGTAATTCCGCTATCCTGAAGCAATTCTACAGCGTAGCCTAATATTATAGACAGTATAAAAATGAGCATACCTTTTGACGTATTTGCATGTTTGAAAGTACTTAACCACAAAAAGCTGAATCCTGCAAAAATGATGAAGTGAACCCATTTGTCAGCAAACGGTATGCTTACTTGCGGTACTTCATTGCCAGGTATCAGGCAAGCCAGTAATATTCCCAATGTCCAGAATATGGCTAGTAGTAAGGCCTTCTTTTGAGAAAACATGGAAAATTTCATAAGATGGAGTATATGCTTTAGTGAAACGAAGATATTTATCGTTACCTGATTAACAAAAGAGTAATTGTTTTTTTATCCCGAAAAAGGGGATGACAAATCCCGTAATATTTAATTATTATATCTTTGCAGCCGTGATGTTAAAAGTAATGCGTTTTAAGGTGTGGATGGTTGTCTGCCTGTTTATGTTAGGCATGGGAAGTACATCCTTTGCTGCAGGTCGGGCCACGAAGTATGTATATGATTTCAACAGCCGTTGCAAACAGGCTTATCAGGCATTGATTTCCTTGCGTATAGCCGAAGGGAATGAGCTGCTAAAGGCCGAGCTAAAAGAGAATCCTAACAATCTCATACCCGTACTGCTATTCAACTACGACGATTGTCTCACGCTATTGTTCAATGGTGATGCCAAAGAATATGCACGACGCAAAGGTAACCTGGATAAAAGAATTGACCTGCTCGAGCAAGGCGATGAAAACTCGCCCTGGTACAAGTACTCTATAGGTGTTTTGTATTTTCAATGGGCAGCAGTACGCATTCGCTTCAACGAATATTTTAGTGCCGGGACAGAGTTCCGTAAGTCCTTCCTTCAATTAAAAGATAACCGTAAAAAATTCCCTGATTTCCGGTACAACCAGGTAGTGCTGGGTGTTGAAGAAGCTATAGTAGGTACAGTGCCGGATAGTTATAAATGGATATCCAGCATGCTGGGCATGAAGGGTGATGTGCGCAAGGGTACAGCGCAGATCGTTGATTTTCTGGGTAGAAAAGATGGCAGTGCGGCACTGATGCGGGAAGAAGCTATTTTCTATTATTGTTACCTGAAATTCTCTTTGTTGTCTGATCATAAATCGGTGTGGAAATACCTGGATGAAAGTGTGCTTGATTTTCGCAACAATCATTTGTATGCCTTTATGAAAGCCAACTTTGCGCTTAATGATAATAAAGCATCTGTAGCAGAACAAGTATTACGCAACCGGAACCAAAGCAGCAATTACCTGGAAGCTCCTGTATTCAATTACCAGATGGGCATTGCTTTATTGCAAAAGCTGGATGATGATTGCATTGGCTATTTTCAAAAATTCCTGAACCGCTATACCGGTAAGCTCTTTGTAAAAGATGCTTACCAGAAAATGAGTTTCTACTATATCGCAACCGGAAACCGGCCACAGGCTTTGGTTTACAGAGGCAAGATCGCTAATGTCGGCACCGCGCAGATAGACGCTGACAAGCAAGCCCAACGTTATGCTATGAATGTGGTATTGCCCAATTCTGTTTTATTAAAGTCGCGTCTACTTTGCGATGGTGGTTACTTTTCGCAATCGATGGAGCCACTTAAAGGCCTTAAGGCATCAAGCTTTCCTAATGTAGCTGATCAGTTGGAGTTCAATTACCGTTATGCCCGCATCTTTACGCTTATGGGGCAGGCGGACAAGGCCATCCCTTTTTATGAAGCTACCATACGTGCGGGCAGTAGCCGGCAAGAACATTTTGCCGCCCGCTCAAGCCTGGAGCTGGGGCAGATATATGAGCAACAAGGCCTTAAAGACAAAGCCATAACCTGCTACCGCAGTTGCTTAGCCATGAAGAACCATGATTATAAATCTTCATTGGACCAAAAGGCGAAGGCCGGGATTGACAGGTTGGGCGGGAATAAGTAATATAAACTCAATCATCGCTGAAGATATCCATTATGGGCAATGCCACTAGTAGTTCCAGAGACAAATATTTAATGATGCTTTGGGTACTTACAATAGTTGGTTTTTTTGTCCGGTTATACATGGCCCATGTTGATCCCTTCCTTCATATTTGGGATGAAAGATTTCATGCTCTCGTAGCGCGAAACATGATGGATAATCCATTTGTTCCCATGTTGAGAGCCAATCCTGTATTTCCTGCCGACCATACCAACTGGACACAAAACCATATCTGGTTACACAAGCAGCCACTATTCATGTGGCAAATGGCAATAAGCATGAAGGTTTTTGGCGCTACAGAGTATGCTCTACGTTATCCAAGTGTAATTATGGGTACCTTAATGATACCGATGGTTTACCAGATTACTAAGTTCATTTCAAATGATAAAAGAGTAAGTTTAATAACAGCTGGCCTATTCTGTTTTTCTAATTTCCATGTAGAGCTGGTTGGTGGTATACGGAGTATGGACCATAACGATCTTGCCTTAGAGTTTTATGTACTTGCTAGTATATGGTCATTAGTGATGTACGAAAAAACAAAGAAAAAATATTGGATTGTCCTTATCGGATTATGTTCTGGCGCAGCAATACTCACCAAATGGCTTATTGGACTTTTTGTTTTCCTTCTATGGGGTGTAAAGATTTTACTTCAAATAAAAGAAAGAAATAGCAGGAATGAGATCATTTATTTATTGCTTGCTTTGTTCGTTTGTTGTGCAGTATTTGTGCCGTGGCAATTGTATATAATGAACAGGTTCCCTATAGAAGCCGCCTATGAATATGAGTTCAATAGAAGGCATATAACAGAAATAATTGAAGGACACAGTGGTACCATATTCTTTTATTTGGAGCGGTTTCCGCAATTATTTGGCGAGGGCATTTTTGTCTTGATATTTCCTGGCATATACTTGTTCATTAAATCAAAGAAGAATAAGCAATATGCTATACCTATATTATTGGGAGTATTATTGGTGTTTTCTTTCTTTTCCTTTTTAGTAAAATCAAAGACAATAAGTCACCTGTTTTTCATAGCACCTTTCATGCTCATGTTTATGGCTTATTGTTTATCTTTTTTGATACAAAAATTGAAGCGAAATTATTTGGTAATCCCTTTTTTAATAGGGGTTGGAGTACTTAGTTGTAAGCCGGAGAAAATTATACTTGACCAGTCAAAGAATAATGAAGAGCGGAACAAAGAGATCGCCAATTCTTTAGTATATAAAAATCTTAGCAATAAACTACCAGACAGCATAGCTATTGTCACAAATGTTCCTGATTGTATTTCCTTAATGTTTTATAATAAAAGATTGACGGCTTATGAAACATTTTCAGAAGCCCAAATAGAAGAGCTTAAAAAACGCAAGCTTCCAATAGCAGTTTTTAAAAATGTTAGTAACCACCAGGTTTCTCCTCATATTTTGAACTACCCGTACCTATATATTCTGGAAGATAGCCTAAAGTAGATTATCCCACCTTTTCAATATTTCCAAAAGTATGCAACTCTTTATTGTTGTGAATTTCAGAATATAAAGTAAAATAGTTGAGCATTTACCGCAGTTGTTAAGCCATGTAGAACCATGATTATAAATCTTCGTTGGATCAAAAGGCAAAGGCTGGGATTGACAGGCTAGGCGGGAATAAGTAAATTTATCACTTTCTTACTTCGGCAAGCAGATAATGTGCTGTGCTATCTTTCAGTATTAGCGGACTATCTTTTTCCAGTAGCAATTGGTCAAGGTGGAAATAGTTTCTGTCTTGTTCAGAGAAGATTACATAATCAATATCTGAAGAACTTAAGTATTTCCTGAAATTTTCTTCCGCAACCAATCCTATATCCTGTAAGCAATTGAACTTTCCAAGTCCGTTGAATACCATCAGCCTTGGTGCAAGCAAGTTAATTGTTTTATGGTTTCCATTTATTTTGTTGGCTAAAGCTTTATGTTCTGCTACAATCCCACCTGACCGAAGGTTTTCGATATTAGTCTTGATTTGCCTTCCCGAATAAAACAAGCTCACCAATAAACCTGCTGCAAGTAAAATACGTATAGTATAGATTTTTGGTTTTATGCCCGATGCTTCTATATATTTCCAACCTTCAACTAAAATTACATATAGGAAAGGCAGGTAAAGTACCATGTATTTTGTTGATTTGGAAGGACAGACTATAGCCAGAGAAAGTATTAATATCAAAGTATACAAAAGCAATGTAGCATGGCTTTGCTTTATTTTTTTGTAAGAAAATGATAGTACTGCTAGTAGGCTGGCTGTTAAAATAATTTGCTTTTCGGTAAAAAGAAAACGGCTTTGTTCATTAACGATTTTAAGTAGTAAACTATACCAATGTGTTTCGGATGAATGAAGAACAGGATCGTGTGTGAATTGATGCCAGAAGTACATTAGGTCAGCATGGTAAAGGGTATCAATAAAATAAGGAAAGAATGTTATCGTCGCCACAACACCATATATGATGGCTGCTTTCCACTTCTTTTTAAGTAATAACAACAGGCATCCTGCAATAATAAATATAACACCATTAAGGTGTGCAAACATACACAGACCTGCACAGAATGCGGATAAAACGAGCGCACTGATTTTACCTGCTTTCAGATATTTTTCTAATAAAACATAAGCAGCAAATCCTAACGCCATAAGCATAATCTCCGGCCTGAAATCGCCAACGGCGTAAAGTAAATCCTGGTTAAACAATAATAGAAAGACTACTGTAAAGAATAGATAATTATTAGTGCTTGTGTAGTTGGATCTTGTATAAAAATAAAAGATGACAAAAAATAGAACAAAATAGATAAAAGATACCGCATGAAATGTAAACAGAGACCAGCCAAAGATCGTGCATAGTACATAGCCACTATACACAAATAACTTATGATAAATGCTTTGATAAGTATTGTAGCCCAGATCGCTATAGCCCAGATCCGATTTTACTTTTCCTTCATGCATCAGCCAGTATACCTGTTCCCCTAAATATTCATCATCTGTGCGAGGAACATTATCGAGTTGATAAGCAATAAATATTATGCTTGCAATGACTAATAGCCACCATTTATTCCTGCTTTTAAATAAATGGCCTGGTAATAGATTGTTCATCTATAACATTCTGTTTTTCATGGTTAGGATTGCCGCTAAAGTAAAGCATAAAACGTATATTTCTTTATGTGCACCTATTGCCACGAAGACATTATTATGCAGCTACATGTATAAGGGTAGTGCAGCACGGGTATTCATCAACAGTATTATTTTTATTTAAGCTTATAAGACAGCATTTTTTCAAAAAGAACCAATCTCTCTATTCTTTCATTATTAATGTTCATTGTTAACCTTTAAAGTGGAGAATTTTATGAAACAAAGTAATGTGTACACACTCTTGAAAGTCTATCTGGTATGTATTGCAACATTAGCGATTGCAGTAGGTCTCGTCACGATTTTATCCTGCAATAAGAATACCGTATCAGCAACCGGAAAAGCAATTGCTTCGTCTACACCGCCCACGCACGACAAGCCTTATACCTATACTTCAAATGTCAACAAGAGCGTGGGTATATTGGTAGAAGATGCTTATGGCAATTGGACGCCCCTTAATAATCATAAAAATGGCTCGCGAACATTGAGTACTTGTAACAATGACAGCTGGGCTGTAGCACTGATTTATCGAGGCTATTCCAACGATGATATTTGTTTCAGTGGTCCCTCGGGTGCCAGTGGTTTAAGGCAAAGTTGGGATTTGTATTTGCCGGAAGGTATATCCATTGTCAATGATTCAACCTGTGTAGCCAGGATAAAGATCGGGCCTCTCGGTTTTTTTACAGCGCCAACGGGAACCGGGTTCAGAACTACTCCTTATCAATACTATTATGTAGAAACAGTAGATATTGATGGCTTAGGAACGATGATGAAAAAATGGAGAATATTGTCGCATGCTACTCCTTTTTCAGAAGGCGATTATTGTAGCAATTTTACCTTGACACCAACTTTTAAACTGAAAACGGATTGTCCGGATCTTACAACTATACAGCCTGTTTTGACCACAGATTATATGGATCTGAATTCTTTATCCATCCCGGATCTATTGGCCTATAACAGATCAACCACTACACAAAAGCGAATTGAGTTTGTTCCCAATCTACCTATTTGCGGGAATGGATGTCATGGATATTGGAAGTGGTGTACCAATTACAATATCCAAACTAAGTTGACTACATCAACTATATGGTCGGCAACTATTGATTGGTATTCAAACGTCATCACTTCGTTTACTATATCGGCTGGCTCCGGCTCCGGAACATATCAATTCAGATATAAAGGATTGGTAAGGGGTACTACCGGCAATGGAGCCTGGAGCGAATGGATACAACCAGCAACAACGGTATTTATTCCTTAATATTCAGCTGGGAAACGAAAAATATTCTTATAAATAACTCCATTGTCATCCCGGAAGGTCTACACAACACCAAAGTCTTATAAGCGATGTGTAGATGCTTACAGCATGGCAACGGGTTATTATTTCTACTCCTGTTTCTTATATCTGGATAGTCAAAATACTCTAATAACGGTTGCTCTTTTTAGAGTGGCCGTTTTTACTCCTCATCCTCTTCTTCCCGATCATACTTCTTTTTCTTAACGGGCAGGTAGCCTTCTATCACAATTACAATCTCACCTTTGGGGGCATGCTTTTCATAATGGGCAGCAAGGTTCTCTAATGTGCCTCTGCGGGTTTCTTCAAACATCTTGGTGAGCTCACGGCTTACAGCAGCAAATCTGTTGGCACCAAAATATGTCTTCATTTCCACAAGCGATTTGGCTAACCTGTGCGGTGATTCGTACAGAATTATAGTCCGTTCTTCTGTGGCCAATTGTTCCAGCTTGGTCTTGCGTCCCTTTTTCAAGGGTAAAAAACCTTCAAATACAAAGCTGTTGGATGGAATGCCGCTCTGTACCAATGCCGGTACAAATGCTGTAGCACCGGGAAGGCATTCTACAGGAATATCCTGTTTGATACATTCGCGCAACAATAAAAAGCCGGGATCAGAAATGCCGGGAGTGCCCGCATCAGTAAGCAGGGCCAATGTTTTGCCCGATTGCAAATGAGAAATCATCAGCTCCAGCACTTTATGCTCATTGTGCTGATGGTAGGCATATAAAGGCTTCTGGATCTCGTAATGTTTCAACAGGAAACCACTGGTACGGGTATCCTCGCACAGCACGGCATCTGCCTGCCGGAGTATGTCCAGTGCACGCAGGGTAATATCTGCAAGATTGCCTATGGGCGTGGGTACCAGGTATAGTTTCATGCAATAACGTTACGGTTTTGATTCACGAAAGCCGGCGACCTTTATAGGATCGCCGACATGGAAACTGATTTTTTCAGCAGGAAAAATTATCCTTCTGCTATTTCAAATGAATAAGATTCCATTACCTGGTTAGCCAGTAATTTTTTGCAGGCTTCTTCTGTTTTTGTCCTTGCTTCTGCTTCTGAAGCAGCTTCAATAGAAAGCGTAACGTGCTTGCCGATCCTTACTTGCTGAACCTGGGAAAGACCAAGATTGTGCAGGCTTTCTGTTACTGCTTTTCCTTGAGGGTCCAGCAACTCTTTCAATGGCATAACGTCGATGTGTGCAGTGAATTTCATTTTTTTATTAGTTGTAAGTTATCAGTAATTAGCTTTCAGGTCTTTTTGTTTTTCTTCCAATTCAGATTTTTACATCAGAGATCAGACATACCAAAGTTTATTTTCTTGCCTCGGGTGCTGGCGCCGGATATTTATATAGTAATGAGCAAATGATATAGACTAAAAATACCAGCGGTATGATAGCAAACTTAAGAAAAGGTGCGCCAGCTATAATAATAATAAGCATGAGCATCTGTGGCCACCATGCGGCAATACCTTTACCTGCTGCTTTCCATTTCAGGAATTTTATTTTGCTTACCATAAGCAGGCATAACGCAATGATCAATCCGTATAGAAACCATTTGTTGGTCAGTATAGCATTAAAATTATAACCTGTAGGATACCAGCTTATTAAGGGCAATGATGCAATAATAAGTCCTGTGGCCGGTATGGGCATGCCTGCAAAATAATCTCTTTGTTGTGTACTGGTCTGGTTAAAGCGAGCCAGGCGCAAAGCTCCGAAACAAGCAATTAAAAATGCAGGTGTGGTAGCCAGCAAGGGTGCGTCCAAGGCCCCCGGTTCAGACATATAAGCAAACCATAGTAATTTAAAAAGGATCATGGATGGCGCTACACCGAAGGATACTACATCGGCCAGGGAATCGAGGTCTCTGCCTATAAGCGAGCTGACATTGAGTGAGCGTGCCGCAAAACCATCGAACACATCCATAAGGGCTGCAAGCGCAATGAACATGCTGCCCCAATACATTTGTTCCAGCCCCAGTACCGGCTGAAAATCCTCACCAGCGGCAGTCAGGAACGAAGGCGCATTCAAAATGAAGGCAATTGCAATACAGCCAAAGAACAAATTGGCAAGTGTACAGATATTTGGTAAATGTTTCATTGATTATTGCTGTATCGTAAGCCGGATTGATACGCCGGCGGGCAAAGATAAATTATTATTTCTTCTTTTGTAGCCCGCAGATTTCGGGGATAAACGCAGATTTTCACTTATATATTTTAAAATAACCCGCGATACTTTTTAAAGAATCTGCGCCGGTCTGCGAAATCTGCGGGACACACTATACTCGCTTTACATCTGCTTTACACAGCGATTAACAGAAATCCCTTATCTTTGATATCAATAAAATAAAGGATAAAAATGGATCAGAATCAGATTTCAGGAAATTCGTATAATAAGTGGGAACAGCCATACAACACTAATCCCACCACAATAGATTCAAGTTTTGTAGCCAGATATATTGCTAAAGTATATGGCTGGATGTTTTTAGGGTTAAGTATCACAGCAGTGGTCGCTTTTCTGGTCGCATCTTCTCCACTGGCGCAGTCTGTTTTATTTGGTAACAGGTTGGTATTTTTCGGTCTGTTCATTGCACAAATATTCCTGGTAGGTTTTCTTAGTATTCGTATTCAGAAAATGTCATCAACAACTGCCACGGCAATATTTCTTGGTTATTCAGCTTTGATGGGGCTTACCTTCTCCGTATTTATATTAGCATATTCGGCAGCATCCTTGGTAACCGTTTTTGCTATTACAGCAGGTACTTTTGGCGTAATGAGTGCTGTAGGATATTTTACCAAACAGGATCTTACTTCTTTTGGTAAAATTATGATAATGGGTTTGGTTGGAGTAGTAATAGCATCTATAGTTAATATCTTCATGGAGAGCAAAATGCTTTACTGGATCATTTCCTATGTTGGTGTGGCGGTATTTGTAGGTCTTATTGCTTATGATACGCAAAAAATAAAAGCTTATGCATTGCTGGATAGTGAAGAAGACCGTAAGAAAGGTGCTATACTTGGAGCCTTGTCGCTCTACCTGGATTTTATAAACCTGTTCATTATGTTGTTACGCCTTTTTGGTGGCAGCAGAAACTAATTTGGTTATCAGCGAGTTATTGCAAAGGTGTACTCTGGTACACCTTTGCCGTTTCTGATTACTTGAAAAAAACATATCTTCGTGAGCAACCCATTAAAGTAATTGAAGTAGTAATGAAGTATTCCCCATTGTTTTTAATCTTCGCCTTATTGTCATTTTTGTTTTGTTCCCGGGTATCCAATGCGCAAGACAAACAAGCCGGAAAGGAAAAGGAAGTGAGAGATTTGAAAGTGCTGAGCGAGAAGAAGGATAAATACGGCAATACGCAACGCACTGTTCAATATTATGATGGTAGCCTTAAGGTTACTGAAACCGTTATTATCCCACCGTTTCCAAGTCTTACCGATAGAAAAAAGATTGACATAGATACCCTGAACCGTGATTCCATGATGGTATATGTAGATAAAACCAATTACCTGGTGGCTCTCGTATATCGTCGTAAACGTATCAGGCAGTATAGGGCTGTATTTGGTCCCAACAGGCTTAAAGATAAAATGATGGAAGGCGACAGAAGCACGCCTGAAGGTTGGTTTAAGATCGTAAGTAAAAAAGACCACAGTAACTGGCAAAAATTTATCCTGATCAATTATCCTAACGATAGTTCCTACGTTAAATTTAATAAACGAAAACAGCAGGGCCTCATTCCTGGCGGTGCGCAGATAGGAGGCTCTGTAGGCATTCACGGGACATTCAAAAGCGGTGTGAAAATGGTGGATTGGGGTATGGGCTGGACCGATGGCTGTATTGCCATGAAACCCGAGGATATTGAAGATTTCTACCAGTTTGTATGGCCAGGCACCCGCGTTTATGTGAAGCGCTGATTGTAGATTGAAATTGATATAGATCATTTAATATCAGGATGTTCTTTTACTTCTCTTTAAAAGCCTTTTTGATTTATCTTTGCGCACGATGAAACAGGCAAAATGTAATACTGAAATCCCGCACAGGCCCAAAGCAGAGTTTCTGCAGCGGTTTCTGGGCGACAATGCGGTTACTGCCGATATGCAGAGCGCGGATATCAGTACAGGAATACAATTGCATTATGCAGATGTAGTGCTTTGCCCATCGCAGGATGCGCCTGAAGAAATGGCCTATCTTAATTTCTACCCGGTAGAAGATGAGAATTATTACCTGCAACTTTCCTTTTTACCTGAAGGCAATATTAAAGATGGTGAATCTTATCGTGTAGCCCAGTTAGTATTTCGTCCTTCCTTTTTCAATCAATGGCCGCAAGGTGTAATAGCCGGTAAGCAACCTTTCCGGTTCGACCGTTGTACCGAGCAGGCTTTTACTTTAAATACAGTCTGCAAAGAGTCCCTGGAACTTTTGCTGAAAAATAATCCAGACCAGACTGATTTTATACAATCATTGCGCAGGCAGGAAGCGGCTATAGGTTTATTGAGATATGCCCTGGAAGCCTTCCTTGTACCTGATGAAGCTAATAAATTACCTGCTTGTAGTTTCCTGAACAACAGTAGTGAACGGGATAAAGTGTTGGATACCCAGCGCATTATTATGGAACATCTGGATCAGCCATTAACGATACGGGAATTGTCCCGCGAAGTTGGTATGAATGAATGCTATCTGAAAAAAGGCTTTAAAGCCATGTTCGGAAAAACAATACATGAATATCAACAATTTCAACGTATTCAGCGTTCCAAAGAATTATTGCTGGAAGGCAGCTATTCCATCAATGAAGTAGCCTTCAAAATGGGCTTTGGCAGTCCTTCACACTTCAGCACTTCTTTCAAGAAGATTGCAGGCATGAAGCCCTGCGAACTCCTGAGATAATCTTCAGGCTTCCGCAGGGTTTACATCAGGATAAACTTGTGGTTGTCTCTTATTCCTTTTCCATTACCAGCGTTACTTTATTAAAGTCTGCCGCTGCGTTGATCACTTTTCTGAAAGGCTCTATCTCCGTAGCAGGATAAAAATCTTTGGAGTAAAACTCGTTGATGTGAATAATCATCTTCTTGCCCTGCATGGTATAATTTGAAGTAAAGCCCATACTGGCATCCTGTACCTGCTCATTGAACTTTACCGATTCCGGATTAGTGATCTTATAACCTTCAGGTATATTAATGACAATATCCCGGATCAACGAATGAGGGAAAGGCATGCTTATCGGTAGCTTTCTTTTTTTGTCCTGGTACATTTCCTCCTGTGGCCCTATTACATCACCTACTTTAAACAACCATTTGCCTCCTGCAGTTTCCATAAGCTGTTCTGCTTTTATTTCACAGTTGATCTCTAACGGTTTGTTGTCGCTGTAATGTTCCAGGCCACTATTGGTAAAGCTATATTTTACAATATCCTCGGGCTGGTCTGCCATACCCAAAGTAAGGCCCTGTACCAATTCTTTTTCTTTATCTTTTGGAATAAGGCTTACAGCCTCCCGCATACCGAAAGCAGAATAGCCTTTAAATCCATGTGTCAATTGAACAGATGGGGTCATGCTTTCCTTGTCGAAGCTTACTTCTGCTTTAATGGTATTTGCACTTTCACCTATAGGTAATACCGGGATAGTACGCACCGATGCCAGGGCCGAAGTCATATCACCTACAGTTGTTATTTTACAGAATACAGCTTTATTTTCCCGTATAAAAGCCGGTACTGCCGGGTATCTTAGCGTACCTGCTGTTGGTGCTAGATAGGTCTGTGTTTTGGGAAAATAGAACACATATTCATCTGTTCGGTTCCAGTTTTCAAATTTATCATCCAGCGGATACTCAAAGCGGTTGGACGAAAGACCTAATTCATGCTTGATACCTGCAGCCTGCAGGCATGCGGTAAACAAGCGTATGGTTCCTGATTCGCCGGCTGTTTTCTTTTCCAACACTATGTTGAGTTTACTATAATCATCATCCCTCAATTGCTCATCAAAAACGATCTCTTTTTTGATCGCTTCTTCAATGCGCTTTATCTTTTCTTCTTCATCCTTTATTGCTCCTAGATTTAAAGAGGTCAGGAATTTGTCTACAGCTTTCAGCTCTTTTTCTGTAAAGGTGTAATTCATCTCATACATGCGCTTAGCCAGGTCGTTCCAGGTATACAGCCTTACTTTGCTGTCGCCTGAATAGCTAAGTTTGTATTCGATTCTTTTCAGGTTTGGAGTCATATCGCTATAGGTTTCTTCTTCTATAGCATCCAGGTTCGACTGTTCAGAAGTATAATAGTGTGTGTTTCCTATAACTGTATCCGTTGCATTAGGGAAATTGTTGTATCCTTTACTGTCGAAATGCAAATAAGCCGGTACCTCAAGATTAAAGCTGGCTTTGGCTACAGGCAGGCCAAATTGCATGGTCTCCGTACCAAAAAGTTGGAACGATCTTTTTTCGGTATAATACATTTCTACTTCATCGCCTTTTTCTACGCCTTCAAAAGCAAGATGGTATTGCAGTTGACCATGCTCATCGTTCATAGTCCTGATCTGATCTTTTTTCAGGTCAATGACTTTTCCATTTGCTTTTATGGTACGTCCTTTTACATCCAGTATTTCAGCACCTTTTGGCGCCGCAATGGTCATTTTATTAAAATATTCCACACCCTTATCATCTATCATGCTGATAATTCGATGAACGGTGCGATATACATCTATATCTTCCTTCTTCTGATCTGCGGCATATTTTATTTTACGTTTCTCCAATAGTAATACTGCAGATTCTTTTTTGAAAGCTTCTGGAACAGCATGCATTTTGGGATGCGCTTCCCAATTATAATCCTGCGCTGATGCGTTGTAACAGGTAGCAGTGGTAAGCAACAGGGCTTTAATGTATTTATTCATGTGTGTGGATTGTTCTGATTTATTCGTTGTCTTGTAATTAAAATTTATTCTTTGGTAAGTACTATAGATTCTTTATAAGCATTTTGCAAACCTGAAACCAGCTTATTAAAAGCAGAAAATTGTTGCGGCTCGATATACAAAGCATCCACCTTTATTTCTTTAGATAAGGTTACCGTATTATTATTGGACGAATAACGGATGTTATAACTACCTATTCCATCTACCAACTGGTTTTTAGGTTCAGGTAAAAAACTAACCTTATAACCCTTCGGTATATCCAATACCACCACTTGCCTGTTTATTTCCCTGAAATCCTTTTCTATAGGGGCTATGCGATCTGTAACGTCTACCTTGCTGCCCGACAAAACCCGTAAAAGATTAAGGTTGATGTAATAATCTTTCCCGGCTTTACGCACATAATCGGGTAGTTCAAAGCCTGCATTGATCAGTACTTCTTTTGCAGGATCTTCATTTACCTGGTAGTCAAATTTCTTTTGAATATACTTATTACTTCCTCGCTGTGTAATGGCGTTAAAGGCTTTCTCCTTCTCGTTTTCATTCCTGTACTTCAGCATGGTTCTAATATCCCAGGCATTATAACCGCTTAGTTGTATAGAAATATTGCCGGACATTTTACTATCGCTGACTTGCACAAAACTGCTGTCAATAACGAGGCTGACATCTCCCTGAATTACTGGCATTTTTAAGATCTCAAAATTATTTTCCGTATTGCCTATCAATGCCTCCTTTCCCTGAATGGCCTGTGGTATTGCACGATAAGGTAATATAGGATCTGTACCATCCAGGAAAGTCCACCTGCCTTCTGTCTTCACCGCACAGATCATATGGTTGAACACTCCGGTAATAGGGGTAGTCTGAAAAGAATAAGGAATATCGCGGGTGCCTATCCATACATACCTGGCGTCCATACCTGCAGCCTTACACATGGTACGAAGCAAGCCTGCCATATCTTTACAGTCGCCAAAGCGCCTGCGGAATACCAGCGAGGCTTCTCTCGGGATAAAGCCACCAAGGCTATCTTCAAAGGCTACGTAGCGGATATTTCCCTGCACCCACTTATAGATGGCAGCAGCTTTTTCATCGTCAGATTTTTTATGCTCTGTCAGTTCTTTTACTTTAGCAATAATATCTTTATCGTCTTTTATATTTACATTTTTTACAAACCCATACAGAAAACGGTTCAGGTCGCTGACATTATTTAGTACGGATACTTTCTGGTCTGTATGCGGATCAATATAGCTTTTTACAAAGGTTACTACATGGGGAGAATAGTAACTGAACCTGGGTGCGTCTTCAAATATTTTGGCCTTGGGAACATTTGTCGCTTGCCAGGTTACGGTTACTGTTTTTCTCGATTCTTCCACACTCTTTTTTATCCAGGAAGCGGGCACCCCTTGCATTACACCTTCCACATCTACTCCTTTAGGATAGGTAATACGGAAAGTGACTTCAAGCATGGGAACATAATTCTGAAAAAAGAACTTGGGTAACATATGTATTTCCTGATGGCGTATGGAATATTTAAGTACGGTACGAGCACCCTTTTTCAGGTTGGTAAAATTGACTACAGACTCTTTACCATCATCGTAAAATACAGATTCCGATTCTGAAGGTTTTGTTTTGATACCGGATGCTTTTATTGTTGAAAAGCCTTTACCCGAAGGCAATAATGTGCTGCCTTCAATATCCTCCAATTGATTAAAGTAGCTATGGTATACAGAAGACGAATTGAAATAAGCAGCAGCATTATCTGTGAGCAACAGCAATTCTTTCTCTACTTCTGAACGGGCAACAAGTTTACCCTTCTCAAAGTCAAGAATAAGGTGTTCGTCGAAGTGAGTGAAAACAGCCATTTCTCCGGGATACTGCTGTTGCAAACTATCTATATTTTGCCCGGTACTGCTTTTTGATATCATCAATAGCAATAATCCAAGACTTAAAAATTTCATTCCTTTCATGTTGTTGTTTTCAAAACTATTCTAAGGTACCATAATAATACTGTAGCGTAGATAATCCGTTTTCACTTTTGATCTGTGCTTTACCGTGAGGTTGGCCATCTATGTAATGTGCTGTGAAAAGAAGGTTCCCGTGGGCATCATATTTATTTTCCTCGCCTTGTTGCACATCTTTTTTAAAATAAACTTCGGTAAGCTTACTACCATCAGAGTTAAAGCGGGTAATAGCTCCTTCATAATTATTATGCTCAAAGTTACGGTCTTCGGCAAGCTTGTTATTGGTATAAAACAGCTTCTGGCTTCCCTCATAACAATTGTTGACAAAGTTAAACTCCATTGCTTTGGCGCCATTGGCATAAAATGTTTTTATATCAGCGGTACCTTTTAGGATAGGTGTTGCCGGTAATAACTTGCCATCACTTCCTTTGTAACTATAACCTGTAATCATTCCACGGTCGTAGTATAAAACCCCTGCAATTTCCCCTCCGTCTCCATAAACTGTAGTAGTCCCTTCTTTAAGATCATTATGATATTGGGATACATAGCGCAGTAGCCCACCGGTAAATGTGCTGTCTGGTCCCTCTTGTATGTCTTCAGCGTAATACGTTATATTCTCAATTGCTTCATCAACATTGTAGGCGACCCAGCGTCCGTTTTTTTCACCATTCTTATAGGTGCCTTTTAAACGCATTTTACCATTGGGATAGTATGTAATGCAGTCCCCATCCCTTTTCCCAAGATTATATGTTCCTTTCTCGAGTAGCTTTTTTCCTGGTGATTGTATGATATAAGATCCATGCAATTCACCATGCTTTAAAGAGGATTGGAACGTCGGGGCGCCATTAAAGTGGAGCAATTTATATTGGCCTTCGCCCTTGTCAAAGGTTGTCTCCTGTATTACTTTCCCGGTAGTATCAAATTGTGTGATGCCAACGATCATTCCATAATCGTATTGAATTACATTATTTTTTCTGCCGGTAACGTCATAGTTTATTTCAGGTCCGTTGAGTTCACCATTCAGCATAAAGAAGTCTCTGGATAAATTTCCATGCTCATCATAGGTGCGCCACTTCCCTTGTGTAGTGCCGTCTTTTATCCAGCCTTCACTCCTTAATTGACCATTGGGAAAATAGGCTTGATAATATCCATCCAACGTACCATCTTTATAATGACGGCGGAATTCAATATTTCCATTTTTATGGTAGGTTATTGACGTACCATAAAAATTATCGTCTTTAAATTCCGTTTCTTCTTTTATCCCTCCGGAGAGATAATAATAAGTTGCCTTACCTTGTACTTTACCATTTTCATCGATAAACAAAGTACCCGACGGGTTGCCGTATGCATTGAAGTATTTGAGTGGGGTAGCGCTATTAAAGCTCTGCTGATCTGATATTACCTTACCTTCCGGATTCAGGAATTTTGAATCCAGTACACGATCATTTTTAAAGTGGAGTGTGCCATATAGCTTTCCCTTTTTATCAAAATAAAGGGTTTCGCCATCGGATTTTCCATTGCTGTAATTCTTCTTCATGGATATGGTGCCATCTTCATAAAATTCTTCTCCGAGGCCATGTCTTTTACCATCGACATAGAAATACCTGGCAGCCAATTGGCCATTGTCGTAGTAGGATAAAAATTCACCATCGAGCTGGCCGTCTTTATAGCTGCATATTTCATCAGGTTTTCCGTTGGAGAAATAAGATTTATAAGCGCCATGAAGTTTTTCATTTTTATAGCTCATTTCTTTATTCACTTTCCCATTGGGGTAAAGCAAAGGATAACTACCATCTTTGACTTTGCCACTGATATAGGTAAGTACACGTTTTACAGAACCATCCGGATAGTAATAAGTGGTTTCGTATTCATCCTTACCTTTCAAAATTTCTTTTGAATCGGGCATTCCATTGTATTCATAATTGTATTTCTCTGTGGCCACACCATCAGGGCCAAATTTTACCTTACGCCCGATGTTGCCATTCTCATACCAGGATGTAGCATCGCCGGTTATAGTGCCATTTTTGTATTCTTCTTTCAGCCGTGGTTTTTCCCAGGCGTAATAATAATTCCAGGTGCCATTTTTCTTACCATCTGCATCATAATTTCCTGCTGCTATCAACACCTGGTCCTCATACATCTGCACAAATCCCGGCGCAAATTTCCCCTTTTCTTTATCTGCATATTGACCAACAACCAAAAGATTTTCGCTCGGAAAGCTATTGTATAATTCAGGTGCCGACATGCGTTGCTCCAGGTTCAACACCCGGGTTGCGCCAATCCTGGATAAGTATGGATAAACCATGTTCCTCACCTCTTCCAGCTTAGCTTTCCCTTTACGGGCAGCAGCCATTTTATCAACAGATTCAATGCCATATTCTGAAAAGAGCAGGAGAATATAGGGTTCGAATTGATCTTTATCGTAAATGCTTTTTAATAGCGGCACGTAATACTGCATAGCAAAGTTTGAATCCTTGCTATCGTAGCTTAACTTTTCCAGCACCACCTGGATTTGTCTGACAATATTGTCTTCAATAGGAGTCTTCAATTTGTATCCCTTGTTCAGCGCAAGTTTGGCTTGTACGATCTCATCAATATCATTGAATACAGGGTGTGCATATTCAGGTTTTTTGTTGCTGTAGTATTCCGCGATTTTATCTGTTTGCAAGGCTATAGCACTGAGCAGGGATATAGGCCCATTGGCCAGATTTACATTGTTGGTGCACAATAAGGATGCCTGCAATGCCATAATAGCCTCTGTTAATCTTCCTTCTTTTGCATACAGGCTTCCTAAAAGATAATGAGACCGGAAATGCAGGGGATTTAACATCAACGACTTTTGCAACAAGGACTCTGCCTCGGCAAATTGATCTCTATTAAAATGGATCACCGCTTTTTCGTAATAGGGGCGGTTGTCATGTGGATAAAGCCTGGCAACGCTATCATACAATTGTATGGCTTCTTTCTCTTTCTTCATTCCGTCATAAGCCGCGCCCATATTGAGTAAAACCTGCCGCCTGTCTTTATATTTATGCTGCAGGACTTTTTGACAAAACGCTAAACAGGCTACATAATCAGTATCATTTAAAGCGCTTAAAGATTGCTCATAAACGGAAAGTAAATAATTGGTGTCTCCTTCTGGTACCTGGTTATAAAAAGCGATAGCTTTTTTATAGTTGCCTTCGTCATGTTCTTTTATCCCTTTTTCAATCAATTCTCCGGAGTGGATATAAGGTATTTGTTGGGCATGTACGGATAGAGAGAAACATACACCCAGCAAGATGCCGGATGTCAAAACTTTTTTAACATGGTTCATGGATCAGTTGTGTTATTACTTTAATGTAGCAAATTACAAAACTGTGTTAATAAAAACCAAAAACCTACTTAATATATTTCCCGATAAACGGCATAGATTTTAATTCAGCTCTTTCTACCTTCATTATCAATAATAAATACAAGAGCATTAATCCTGTTGCAATAATGAGGCGAATGGACAGCTGCAAGGCATAATTCAGGCCGGAAGTGAGGGCATCCGCTCCCACTTTTACAAAAAAGAAGATCAGCATAATGACCAGGTAGGCCAGGATCTTTTTAACAGGGTAGGGTATCGGGAAATATTTCTGCCCCATAAAATAAGCCAGTACCACCATAACAAAATAACAGGCAAAAGTTGACCATGCAGAAGCATACATGCCCCAAGCCGGAATAAACCAATAATTACCGACAAGCGTAATAACCGCACCAACAATAGTAATGTAAATGCCCATACGCATACGGTCAGTAAGCTTATACCAAACAGATAAGTTGTAATAAATACCCAGGAAAATGTTGGCCATTAATAATATGGGCACAACGCCAATCCCGGATCTGTAGGACGCACTTCTGATAATAATCACTTTCCAGACATCCAGGTACAAAGCCGAAAATAGAAATGCCACAGCAAGCGTAATCACAAACCATTTCATAACACGGGCATATAATGCAGGAGCATTCTTCTCTTTTGCCTGACTGAAGAAGAAAGGCTCTGCCGCCATCTTAAAAGCCTGGATAAATAAAGTTATGAAAATAGCCAGCTTATAATTTGCACCGTAAATAGCAACAATCCTTTTATTGGCCTCGTTATCAAATGGCAATAGTTTATCCAGAAATTGGCGATCCATAACTTCGTTGATCATGCCTGCTAAACCAATAATCAACATAGGGGAACTGTAACTCACCATCTTTTTCCACAAAACTTTATCCATCTTAAACCGGAATATTTTCCATTCGGGAAAAAGCATCAGGAATACAAAAATGTTCTGAAATACATTAGCCAGTAAAATAAAGCCTAACCTTGATTTGCTATGGTACCAATTCGAAAACCAATTCCCTGGATGTTCTTTAACCCACTGTGGCAGAATAACGATAAACAGGATAATGGATAAAATATTAACCATAATTCCTGCCAGTTTAATAAAGGCGTATTTTCTGGGTTTGTTCTCCTGCCTCAATCTGGCAAATGGTATGGCCGAAAGCGTATCCAATGCAATGAGCCAGGCACACCAAACAATATATTCCGAATGATTATCCAGTTCCAGGAAAGATTGTATCGGATTCCGGAGCAATATCAGCAACAAGGTAAGCGCTGCAGTACTGATAATTATAGAGCCAAATGAGGTTTGAAAAATGTTCTCTTTACTAAATTCATTTTTATTTGAAAAACGGAAATAGGCCGTCTCCAGGCCGTAAGTAAAAATGATATTGGCGGCGGCTATCCAGGCAAATATGATGCTCATACTACCATAATCCACCATGCCTTGTTTGTCGGCGAGCAAAAAAGTAAGTAGAGGCGTAAGTGCGAAATTCAACATTTTTGCACCTACATTACTTAGTCCGTACCAAAGTGTTTGTCCGGCTAATTGTTTGATAGCAGCCAATAGAAGAAAAAATTTGCGTACAAAATTAATCATTTAATGATAGCCGTAATTATTATTTAATCTGAAGAACGTTAATTATTTACCGCATACTTATTCACCCTATCTTTGGTACTCATATTTTAAAATAAAAACGCTGCGCTATTATGACGTCACCGGTTCTATCCATACAGCAAATTGCCAAAGCATATGGTCCTGTAAAGGCGCTTAAGGGAATATCTTTTGAAGTTCCGGAAGGTTGTGTCTTTGGTATTCTGGGTCCGAACGGAAGCGGGAAAACTACCTTATTGGCCATACTACTCGACGTATTGCGGGCCGACAGCGGTACCTTTTCCTGGTTTGGCGGAATGGAACATGCAGCCGCTCGTAAACAGATCGGTTCCCTGTTGGAAACACCCAATTTCTATCATTACCTGAGTGCAGTTAAAAACCTGCAGATCACTGCCGCGATCAAAGGTAAAAGTGAAGCTGATATTGATCGGGTATTGGAAATTGTGCGTCTTACCCCACGTAAAGATTCTAAGTTCAGCACCTATTCCCTGGGTATGAAACAAAGGCTGGCTATTGCCAATGCTTTGCTGGGCAACCCGAAAGTGCTGTTGCTGGATGAGCCTACTAATGGCCTGGACCCTGAAGGCATTGCAGAGATCAGGGAATTGATACTGGAACTGAATCAGCAAGGCATTACGGTAATTATGGCCAGCCATTTGCTGGATGAGGTGGAAAAAGTTTGCACACATGTAGCAGTATTAAAACGAGGCACCTTATTGGTAACCGGTAGTGTACAAGAGGCATTTGGCGCAGAACATTTGCTCGAAGTAGGTGCACCCGATCTTTCTGTGTTACAAACAATGGCAAATCGTATTCCGGGGGTTAAACATGTTTCTGTAAAAGGAGATCTACTCATGCTATCCCTTGAGGAGGCGGCTACCGCAAGTAGTGTTAACCGTTTTTGTTTTGATCAGGGTATTGTGCTCACTCATTTAAATCTTAAAAAGAAAAGCCTGGAATCCCAGTTTATGGAACTGACCAAGGGCAGCGGATTACTATAATAATATTTTTTTCTCGCAGCGCCGCAGCGCCGCAGCGAGAAAAATAAGTATTGAATAAATAATCGTTTAAAATAAATCTGCCAACGTTTTAAGCTTAAATCGCCGTCTATCAAGTAATAAAATACTTTTGAATACAGTTCAATTGTAATTTTTGCCTTAAAGTTTGCTTTTTCAAATTCTTTATCTATTTTTAAGCCTCGAATCCGGAATGTTTTTTGGCTCCGGCAGAAATCAGCTTTATTAAAATAAAAACATGCGTAACCAAATGAAGACTTTTTTACTTACAGCTATGGGCGTTTTCGCCATCTTTTCAACGATAACCCTTACTTCCTGTAAAGAGGATAAATGCAAATCTACCGTTTGTGCTTATGCTGGCGTATGTAATGAAGATGGTTCCTGCACCTGCCAGACCGGATATGAAGGCGAACGTTGCGAAACCATTACACGCGATAAATTTAAAGGTGCATGGCGTGTAACTGAAGATGGTACTTCAAGCAACCCTGCCCAATATTCAGTTTCTGTTGAAAATGGTAATGCTATAGACGAAGTGGTGATCCGCAACTTCTACAATAAATTTAACCCTTTGGTTACTGCCAAAGTAAAAGGTGATACTATTTATATCGCATCTCAAACCATTATGGTGGGTGAAGATGCCATGGTGATAGAAGGTAAAGGCTACGCAGTACCGGAAGCTTATTACGGCCTGCATGGCAAACTGATATTGTCTTACCGTGTTACTTCATCTGATGGTAGCATAAACGAATTCGGACTGAACGGAGCTAACAATGCTTCTGTATGGACCAAATAATTCTTGCTTAAATTTCTTATGTTTGTAAAGCCCTTTTTGAAGGGCTTTATTTTTTGCCCGGAATCTGCATGAAAAAAAGATTAATAGCCGACCTATTTATTGATAACAGATGGTATCTGCTGATGAGCATTGGCATATTTCTGTTTATTATTGCCTTCTTTATACCCTTCCTTTTATTTGTAGCCCTTATATACCTCCTGGTGTTTGCTGTACTCAGCCTGATGGATTACCTGATGCTTTTTATTGGTAAACGAAGTGTACTGGCTCAACGCATCGTGAACGAAAGGCTCAATCTCGGTTTCGATAATACTATAAACCTTAGCGTTCGCAACTCTTTCCCCTTCCCGGTAAGTGTGCGATTGATAGATGAGTTGCCGGTACAATTCCAGGACCGTAGTTTCAGTAAATATGTAAAGATACCGGCAAGTGGCAGGCAGGTCCAGGAGTATATTTTGAAGCCGGTAACCAGGGGCGAATATTATTTTGAGCGGATACTGTGTTACGTGCGTAGCCCATTGGGATTACTACAACGCAGGTGCATCAGTGAGGTGAGCCAGATGGTGAAGGTGTACCCGGCTACTAAATACCTGCGTCAATACCAGTTGCTGGCATTGAGTGATAGCAACCAATATGCCGGATCGAAAAAGATAAGGAAGATAGGCCATAGCATGGAGTTTGAGCAGATAAAGGAATATGTGCCCGGCGATGATATCCGTAGCATTAACTGGAAGGCTACTGCACGCAAAGGCTCGGTAATGGTGAACAACTATATAGATGCCAGAAGCCAGCAGATTTATTGCCTGATTGATAAAGGCCGTACCATGAAAATGCCTTTTGATGGCATGAGCCTATTGGATTATTCTATTAATGCAGCACTCATTTTCCTCAATATTGCATTGCTGAAACAGGACAGGGCCGGCCTTATTACTTTCTCTTCCAAAATGAATGATGTGATTGCGGCAGAACGCAGCAGTACACAAATAAGTAAAATAAACGAAGCGCTCTACCGTCAGACCACCGACTTTTCAGATAGTAATTATGAATCGCTTACGGCCATGGTATACCGTAAGTTATCGCACAGAAGTTTCCTGCTGCTGTTTACCAATTTCGAAACCATGTCATCGCTGGAAAGGCAATTGCCGTTTCTGAAGCGACTGGCGTCAAGGCATTTGCTTTGTGTGGTGTTTTTTCAGAATACCCTTTTAAAAGAGATACACGAAGGTCAGCCCGATACTATGGAAGGTATCTATATCAAAACCATTGCAGAACGGTTCGACTTTGAGAAAAAACAAATTGTAAAGGAGTTAAGAAGGCATGGCATACTTTCGGTACTCACCACACCGGAAGGACTAACGGTAGATGTGATCAATAAATACCTGGAGCTGAAAGCCCGGCAAATGATATAACTATCCGCAATAAGGAAACAGAATAAAAAAACGTCCCCATTGTCATCCTATTGTTGCAGGAATCTAAACAGCACGATAGTTTTCATAAGCGATGTGTAGATGCTTACAGCATGACAATGTTATTATAAAAAAAGACAGCAATTATAACACAACCTCATTGTCATTCCGTAGGAATCTACAAAATACCATGGCAAACAGTATGGATTGGTTCCTATGTTCGGATAGCAATCTAACACGAATGTTTGAATCATTTACTCGTGGTGGTAAGGAGAATGATTAAGTATGCTGAAGGCGCGATACACCTGCTCGGCCACTATAAGCCTTACCATTTGGTGCGGAAACACCAGGTTGGAGAGTGACCAGGTTTGTTTCGCCGCATTCTTTACGGCATCGGTAACGCCGAAAGCCCCGCCAATAAGAATCACCAACGTTTTAACACCCTGGTTCATACATTGCTGAAATTGCTGCGACCATTGAATGGAATTGAGTTGTTTGCCGCGTTCATCGAGGAGAATGAGGTAATGGTTGGATTGTAATTTCTTCAGGATCATTTCTTCTTCCAGTTGTTTGGTGCGGGACACATCGCTGGTGAGGGCTTTTTTAGGAAGTTGTAGAACAACCAATTCTATTGGGTTCCAGGGTTTTGTTTTCTGAAAATAGTATTGAATACCTTCTTCGATAAATTTATCGTTTGGCTTGCCTAAAGACCAGATTTCTATATTCATTTCCCTGAAAAAATTAGACTGCAAGGAAATATTTTTTTGCAGAATAAAAAAATGTTTCTACATTTGCACTCCCATCGAAAGAAAGGGAATGGCTGCGTAGCTCAACTGAATAGAGCATCTCACTACGGATGAGAAGGTTTTAGGTTTGAATCCTAACGCGGTCACAAAAGGCTCACAGAAATGTGGGCTTTTTTTTATTTTGGTTTTTATAGATAATACTGGCTCTTGAATAAGATTGCTGAAGTCACAAGTGCCCCGACTCTGCCGACTGGAAATTAGTTAAAACCTAATGAATGTTGTTGGTGAAAACAGGTAACTATATACGTGTTAGACCACATTTAACCTGAAATTACTTACCGTTCCTTATCTGGATAGCAAATATCAATTATTTTTTTACCCGTATCATTTAGAACATATTCTGGTCTTTGTGCTTTAGATTTCGAACCGTGGGCAAACATTTGAACATCTGAATCCTTTATTTTCTGATCCGCGAAACCTTGTTTATATAAATATTCTTTTTTTGCCCTACCAATTAATGCAAAATGTGTTGTTTCCAATATTGTAAAGTCGTACAAGAATACCGATTCTATCATATAGGAATAGCGCTTAAAGTCTTCTATCGTTATTTCTTCTAAAATGGCTGCCTTAAATAACCTGCCGATTAGCTTCGCTTTTTCTTCATCTACTATTCTGTCTATCTGAACTTGTAGTGCCTCAAAAAACCTTTTGTAACTCTTATCTATTTTCTTAATAAATTTTTCCCTATCTTCTAATGGTATGTCTTTTAATTCCGTAAAGAATTCGCCCACTTTCCTGACATACATACCTCGTCTAATTTTAATAACCACATCATATCCTTTGGCTATTATATCAATTACCGGAATATCCCTTACAAAGCCATCTTTAGAAATTGAATCTATTCCTAATTCTATGATCGGCTGTGTCAAGTTAACCAATTCTTTGCTTTTGAATATATCCTTGAATCCCATAACAGTCAGGTTATTGACAAAATCTAAAGATAAATCATTTAGAGTTAGACAGCAAAGGCAGGCGTATCGCCCGTGTTTGCCGCGTGTTTATATCATAACCTATTCTTTCCCAAAACATTACAACCAATTCCTACTCCCAAAACAACCCCCAATAACGGGTCTACCCCCGTCTGGAACTAGGTCTTACCCCGTCCAGCACGTAGTCACACCCCATTGTGGCACGGGGTATTAACCCGTTAAACATGGGGTCGTACCCCGTCCGGCATGTATTTACATCCCGTCGGGTAACGGGGTCTATACCCGTCCGTCAGCGAGTCAAAGGGGGTGTTACTACGGGATCAGGCCCGTTCGAATACGGGGTCGGAACCCGTTCCCAACGGGGTTTGACCTAGTTCCAGACGGGGTATGACCCGTTTTTAAAAGATTTTGCCATTAAGGAATCATCACAGCATATTTATTTCGTGGACTTATTAAGTTGAATCTTAATTTTTAAAATAAATAATTTATCTTGTGAGTAGGAGGATATTTCTCCTTAATCCTTAAAACCACATCATGAAAAGGCATTTACCCTACATGCTCTTAGTCCTGTTCCTGTGCAGCTTTTCCGTCTGCACCTGGGGGCAACGCATTCATTTTACCGATACCACCAATAAGTGGAAAACCACCAGCATAGCGTATCCGAATGGCGACCCCATTTATTTCAACAATATCTACGAGGTTTCAGAAACACCTGTGGAATGGGACGGAAAATTTTATTCGGAAATAAGGCATGAAACAGGAGGACTTTTGTTTTATACAAGAGAAGATACTGCAGCACGAAAAATCTATATCAAATCTACAAACCCACACATTGGCCATTATAGAATAACAGACACCAATGAGTTTGTATATATGGACTTTAGTCTTAACGAAGGAGATACGTTTTCCATGCCTATAATAGAAGACTATAACCCGGAAGATAGTTTCAGTGTGTATTTTGTTGCTTATTGCGATTCTACCTTAATAGGCACGCAATGGTATAAGAGGATGGAAATGAGAAGGATTTCCGGGATTGGTTATGAAAACTTTGATGTCTATTTTATTACAGAGGGAATTGGCCATACTTCAGGACCGGTAATAGAGACCCGATATAGTAACGAATGGGGGCCACCAAACATATCATGCTTTAGCAATCAAGGGCAAATACCTAATCCTCCATTCTACAATGATTGTTTTTCATTATCGGTCGATGAAGGATTAAAAAAGGATAAACAATTTGTGATCTATCCCAATCCGGCCAATGAAAAATTCAATGTTGTATCCAAATTAAAAGACGGATCAACGCACACCATTATCGTGAAAGATATTATGGGACGACTATTGATCGAAGAGCATTTTAAAAATGATAAGGTAGTAACGCTCAATAATCTGGCTTCAGGTATATATACCATTCACATTTTGAACAAAGGAGAATTAGTGCAAGTTGAAAAACTGATAGTACAATAGTTGTTTTCATGAAAATCATTAAGCAGGTTCACAGCAATGTGGGCCTTTGCATTTTAATTACATTTAAATGCAGATAGTTGGCACGGTTTTTGGAACAGGGGAGTAGAAATAAATATTTTTTGTGAAAACAGTTTTTAAACTAGGCTTCAAAATCGTGTTATCAACGCTTGCCTGCATGACAAGTGTGCTGCTTTTAGTGATTTTGTTAGCATTCCTGAATAAGTGGCTTCTCCACTGAATCAATTAAATTGATTATCCGCATTCATAAATGTAGAGACGTGCAATTGCACGTCTCATCCAGCAGCGAAGACGCACAATTGTGCGTCTCTATCCGTAATCTTTTATTCAATATCCACCTTATTAAAACAACGCTCAACGCTGTATTACCATTCTTTGAGCATAGGCCTTTTGGTTACCTTCTATCAGCATGATATATAACCCGGAAGGAAGTGCGCTGATGTTATAGCTCTTCTGATCGGCATCTTTATCGTGCAACTCCATAACTGTTTGTCCTGCCATATTCACTATCCGCATATGGTTGATCTTATTGTTCATAGCAATAGATATACGATTGTTTGCTGGCTGCGGATATATGGTAAATCCATTTTGTGTTATGGGAATGGTACTGATTCCCGTAGGCTGATTGGCCAATTGCGGGCGCAGGTTGTCTAATACATAGTGCATCAGGTTAACTTGCCCCTTTGTAAACATGATGCGACAGGAATCCGCACCATAATCCATATAATTTTCCCATAAATCAGGCAGATCGCCTGCTACTCCATCTCCACAAGTATTCTGATCAGGCGATGGACAGGCATATTCTTCAATTTCAGAACTGGTAGCCTGGAAGGGTGTATCATTGATACCATCATCACCCGCCGTATCACAGTTTGTATTTCCCTCACCCCATATATGCCTTAACCCAAGATAGTGCCCTACTTCGTGCACGGTGTAAATACCGGAAGCTACATAAGCCGGAGCAAATCTTGTTGGATTGTTACTGCCTATAGCCTGGAAGTGCATGGCTACACCATCAATATAAGGTGGAATGGGTGTCCATCCATTGGGCGGATAGGGGTTATTGGGTGGCGTGGCATAGCCTTGCAGTCCAGCATCTTCATCGGTAGCATTATACCGGAAATCACCTACCCAGATGTTTAAATATTTAGCAATAGGCCAGGGATCTATACCACCACTGGCAGTAATCTTCATCCGTTCAAGGCTGTCCATATCAGGACCGGCCCCTGTATCGTAACCAAAATAAGGATGGTCTGTATAGGTCCTGGTAATACCTGTTGTGGTATGTCCCTGCGGATCTTTACTGGCCAATACAAATTCTATTTCCGCATCGGCCGCCAGCGACCCGAAAATACTACGTAGGTGGCCAACATCTGCATTCTGCTTTCTGTATGCCTTATTCAAAATACTCAGCTGGTTAAGGATTACAGAGTCTGGCAGGTTTTGCGCATCAGTATGATATACGATATGAAATACAACCGGAATTTTATAGACCTCGCCAGTACCTTTAGCTGCCAGTGCACTGCTTTTCCGGTATACGTTTGCAGTATAATTTTTAAAGTCATGGTCTTTTTCTGTTACCTGTTTAAGAACCTGTTCATAGCCGCAGCCGGGCTTTACATGTGTCTGCTGTTGTGCTTGTGTGGCAATGCTTATGGACACAGCTATTAAAACTGCTATTATTTGTTTCCTCATTTTTTGATTTTTATAGAACAGAAAATTTACGTTCTAAATGAATAGACAACATTCAGATGGAAACGTACTATGGATCCCATAAATATGGGGAGAGCGAGTAGCATATTTATTAGCTATAATATGTTGCGATCTATCAAAAAATTGCAAAAAAACAATGCATTATACTATAGAATTTGATCATTAAAATCTACATTGCTACCTAGTACGCCAAACACAATTATTTCACCAAACCAAACATCAAAATGACACAAGACAGTCATGGTACATTGTTGCGCCCTCATGCAACGGCGTTGCAGGCAACAAATGTTCAACACGATCAGACAACCCCTTACTGGGAGTTCTCACCTCATCAAACCCTTCAGGACCTGTTTCGGAAAGTCGCCGACACACACAGCGAAAAAGAAGCTGTTGTTTTTGGGCGCGAGCAAATTACGTTCGGAGAGCTTGATGCAGCCAGCAATCAGCTGGCCCATTATTTAACGGCACAAGGCATAGGCAAAGGAGACCTGGTGCCGGTCTGGATGGATAGATCCATCAACCTGATTGTATCCATTATCGGTGTTCAAAAAGCTGGTGCAGCTTACATTCCAGTCGATTCTTCCTATCCCGAAAAGAGAGTAAGCAGTATCATTGCCGATTCGGAAGCCAGGCTGGTAGTTACCGATTCGGACCATCTATACAAATTGACTGGTGGTATAAAGGGAATCAGTATTACCGATAATCTTATACGGAGTCAGTCCAAAGATGCCGTGCAAACGTTACCGGCACCGGACGATCTGGCCTATGTTATTTATACATCAGGCTCTACAGGGTTGCCCAAAGGGGTTATGGTCAGCCATCATTCCATCCATCACCTGGTAACCTGGCATTCCATGCATTTTAATGTAACGCCTTCCAGCAGGTTAAGCTATGTGGCAGGCGTTAGCTTTGACATTGGTGTATGGGAAATATGGACAGCACTTACCAGCGGAGCAACATTATATATTGCCCATGAAGAGGAGCGTATCAGCGCTGCACAGTTACTGGATTATTATGACCGGTACCAGATATCGCATGCATTTGTTCCTACTGTAATAGCTCCCGATGTTGTTCATAGCTCGAAGGACCGGACACTTACACTTTCCTATCTGTTTACAGCTGGTGAAAAGCTGAGGCCGGTTGATACAAAGGGGCTTACTTATACGTTTATAGATTATTATGGCCCGACCGAGTGCACTGTTTTTGCAACTTACCATGTCGTAAATCGTCCTGATGGTTCTTATGTATCTTCTATAGGCCATCCTATTGCCAATACACAGGCATATATCCTGGATACAAGGCTGGAGCCGGTTTCCAAAGATAATGTAGGAGAGCTCTATATCGGAGGCGCTTGTCTTGCTAAAGGATATTGGAACAAAGAACAATTGACCTCCGAGCGATTTATAAACAATCCTTTTCAGCCCGATCAAAAATTATACCGTACAGGCGATCTTGTACGCCAGCTGACTGATAATAGTATTGAATTTATTGGTCGTGCCGATAACCAGGTTAAAATAAGAGGCTACCGTATTGAGTTAGGAGATGTAGAAAGCCATCTTTTAAAAGTACCTTTTATTCAAAATGCGGTAGTACTGGTAAAGGAAAACAGTAAACAACAGAAACAGCTTGCTGCTTTTATTCAACTACAACCTGAGGTATCTTTGCAGGCCACAGGAGAGCGGGCTATAATACAGGCAATACGGCAACATATCAAACAGGAGCTTCCCGGATATATGATGCCTGCCTACTTCATCTTCAAAGATGGCTTCCCTCTTAGTGTGAATGGGAAAATAGATACGCAGCAACTGAAGGATCAATTGCTTACAGAGGAGTACGCACCAATGGATTCGGCAGTCGGCGCATCGGATATGGAGCAATGTATTATTGAAGTATGGAGCACATTGCTCGATCACAATTCGTTTGATGTAACGGATAATTTCTTTGACATAGGCGGGAACTCGCTACTGGTGGCCGCTGCAACGGTTGATATAGCCGATAGGATGAATGTAAAAGTGTATTTAAGAGACATCTATCAATATCCTACGGTACAAAGCCTGGCAGGGGAATTAACTGCACGCAAGCAATCCGAAGCAGATATTCCGGTAGAGGATGTGGAGCCTGTAATTGAACTCCAGAATGATGTGTTCCTTGATCCTGGAACTACCTTCGCTTCCGGCTTCGATCCCGCTGTCCTGACCGATCCGGAGCATATTTTGCTAACGGGTGTTTCTGGGCTTATCGGCATCCATTTGCTGGAAGAACTGTTGTCGCAAACCAAGGCACAGGTTTATTGCCTTATCAGGTCAAAGAACGAATATGATGCTTTACTCAAAATAGAGGAAACTGCCCGTCGCTTTAATGTACACATTGATGAGCAACTCAAAAAACGAATTGTTCCCGTTCCCGGCGATCTGACTCTGGATAACCTTGGATTGGGTAAAGAACAATATGATAAGTTATCCAGTATTGTTGAAGTAATTTATCATTCGGCCAGCTCTGTTAATTTTATTGAGCCTTATTCTTACAACAAAGCTGCAAATGTTGAAGGGCTTCGCAGGCTGATTACATTTGCAGGGAAGGATAAATTAAAATGCTTGTCCTTAATGTCAACTATTTCTGTGTATAGCTGGGGACATGTATTCACCGGCAAAACAGTAATGACAGAGCAGGACGATATTAACCAAAACCTGCTATCAGTAAGTAAGGATATTGGCTATGTAAGAAGCAAATATGTAATGGAAGCCATTGCAGATCTTGCCGCATCAAAAGGATTGCCTGTGATGACATATAGGCTTGGTTATGCGATGTGCCATAGTAAAACCGGTGCTTGCGCTACTTACCAGTGGTGGTCTAACTTAATCAAAGTTTGTCTTCAATACAACGCCTATCCTGGTCTGATAGAGCTTCGGGAGGGATTAATTACGGTTGATTATATGGTAGAATCTATAGCACATATTACCAAACAGCCAGATGCTTTGGGTAAGAAATTCAATCTCATTGCCTCTCCGGAAACTAATCTCACCCTGGAACAGTTCTTCGGATTATTGCATACCTATTACGCTATTGATTTGAAAAGGGTCTCTTATAAAGAATGGCGTGGTTATTGGGAAAATGATCCGACATGCATCTTGTATCCACTAACAAGTTTGTTTAAGGACAATATGCACGAAGGACTTTCAACGGTGGAACTATACCAGCATACTTATGTCTGGGACAACCAACAGGTGAAAGAAAAGCTTAAGGATAGCCATATCAAAGAACCGGAATTCAACAAAGAATTGCTGGATAAATATCTTGCTTACCTCGGCATTTCACTTCCTGCCCACTAACTAGTCCTAAAAAAACGATACAGGATTAAAGAATAAAAAAAGTCAATTTAAAAGTAGCAAATCTTTTGGTTTGCTACTTTTTTTGTGCCTATAAAC
>JBAZWL010000029.1:0-58775 GCA_041660405.1 Taibaiella sp.
CCGTTTTGCATCATCAGACAGTTGTTACCGGGCAGCATTAAACCTGCAGCCCGATAATGCTACGGCGCTTAACAACTTTAGCTACTATTTATCAGTTCGCGGTGAAAATCTGGAGGAGGCAGCAAGAATGTCCGAAAAATCCTTGAAATTGCGCCCCAATGAAGCCACCTTTCTGGATACTTATGGTTGGATATTATACAAGCAAGGTAAATTTAAAGAGGCTAAGATCTATATTCAGAAGGCCATTGAACTTTCTCCTAATAATGGAGATCCTACTTTGTGGGAACATTTAGGTGATATAGAATACAAATTAGGCAATAAAAAACAGGCATTGGAACATTGGAAAGCGGCCCAGGGCAAAGGCGAACTTTCCGTTACTTTACAGCAAAAAATAAACGAACAAAAATTAAATGATTAGCAGATCAAATCCCTTTAAAAATATCAGAACGACGTGCAGTAAATTAGGTATAGCGTTATGCGCCGTTGCTTTAATTATCAGTGCAGAGGCTTGTAAAACGACTAAGAAGGCTGTAACCACAGAGCCTGTTAAGCCTGCAGGCGAAACCTTAAAACCGGAAGATTACCTTTCCCGTGTTATTGTCTGGAATTCCTTTAACGGAAAAGCCGATATGCACTTTGAAAATAAGGATCAAAACCAGGACTTTAATGGCAACCTCAGGCTGCGGAAAGACAAAGATATATGGGCATCTGTAATAGCGCTCGGCATTGCGGAAGTAGCCCGGGCATATATCACTCCTGATAGTCTTAAAGCCATTGTGCGTATAGGTAAAAAGGCATATGCGCTTTCTTATAAAGAGGGACTCGAGCTTATCCAGGCGCAGGTGGAATTTCCGGTACTGCAAAACCTTTTTATAGGTAATCCGCTTATTAGTAATGTACCGGTTAAGAAATGGGATCAGAAAGATAGCTTTGTTCTCATTACACAAGTAAAAGATGACTTTACCCAGGAACTGACTTACAATAAACGCACAGGAACACTCACAGATCTGCAATTGTCCTCTGCACAACGAAATTTTAAGTGTACCATCCGATATGAGCAGTATGGCCCCATTACCAATCAGCAACCTTTTGCCTTTAACCGGTATATAGTGATTAATAATAAGGGTGAAGAAATAAAGCTTAACATGGAATTTAATAAAGCCGAGCTTGACGTTCCTGTTGAAATCAGTTTTTCCATTCCTGATTCTTATGAAAGAATGAGTATCCCCAAAAAATAAAAACCAATCCGGGAGAGACTATAAATAAAGTTGCCGGCTTTTAAAAAGCCGGCAACTTTTCATTTTGGAAGATTCTGTTTGCGGTCCGGAAACTTTTCAACCTGAAATGTTCCGGTTTGGGCGCGTAAAACAGACCGTTCGTCCCACTTAACATATTTGCTTGATGAATTGCGATATATTTGTTTGCACTAAGTTAAATATCAAAAACATAATAATGAAGAGAGCGATTTTTAAATCGATATTGCTGGCGGCCGGTGTTATCACCTGCCAGAATGTAATCTATGCACAACAACAGACGAGGAGTTCGTATGCAGGCATTACCGTGCCGGTAAAGAACGGAACAGTAATGACAAACCTAAGGGGTAAAGCTGTACCTCAAAAAGAGGTAAGCCAGAACCTGGCTGCCGTGCTGGGTTTGTCCACCAATCATACCTTCAGGCAGGTGTCTGAAACCAAAGATAAATCAGGAATTACCCACACCGGCTATCAGCAGTATTACCTTAATGTGAAAGTGGAAGATGCAAAAGTGCTGGTTCATGCTAAAGATGGCCTGGTAAACAGTATTAATGGTAAAGTAGCTCAATTAGGCACTTTATCTGTCTATCCTGTTCTTAAAGAAAACGAAGCTTATACTGCAGCTAAAAATGCTACCCGTGCTGCTAAATTGTTCAAGACGAATTACCCGGTTGAGCTTGTGATTGCTGCTGCTTCATCCGGTACAACTAATAAACAATATGCGCTGGCTTATAAAGTACGTATCGATGGGCGCACCAATGATCGTAAAGTAATCATGGTAAATGTATTTATTGATGCAGTTACCGGAAAAGTGCTGAACACGATCAGCCTTATGGCTCATACAGATGTAACAGGTGCGGCCAATACATTGTATAGCGGTACAAGATCCCTTACGGTAGACAGCGTTGCAGAAGGTTTCAGGTTGTGGGATAACGCCCGGAATATCAGAACATTTAATGGTGCAGGAGCCGAAACAGATAATCAGGGTGCAATTGTTAGCGGCGATGATTATTTCAACAGCACCAGCACCTTCGATTTGTTCAACACATTTAGTTCTTCAACTATATCCACAGCATCTTCTACATTACTGTCCGGATTGAGCGGGCAATCCAATGCAATGCTGTATGCTATTGCAGAAGGTCCTATTACAACCGGTATCGACAGTATCGATTTTGCTTCCGATCCTGCTTTTGTAAATGTAGGTGGCCAGTCCAGCCTTCCGGAAACCACCGGAGGTATGTACAATATCCTTGATCCAAATGTAAGCTATACTGGTTTGTATATGAATATATACTTCCAGTCTTTTCAGGATTTTGAACTTATAGATACAGCATATTATCCTATTTCCGACCTTACAACCGGTAGCCATCCCTGGAGTGATACCAAAGGCAACAGCGGAAGCTATGTTATCTCTTTAGAGAAGAACCCTGCTGTGGATGCACACTGGGGTATGCAGAAAACCCACGATTTTTATAGCAGTGTTCTTAATAGAAACAGCTACGATAACCAGGGAAGCGTTGTTAAAAACTATGTGAATGCAGGCGATCAATATAATGCATCTGCAATGCCTGATCCGTACAATTATATGCAATACGGTATGGGCGACGGTCAGTATATGAATCCTGTAGTAGGTCTTGATGTAATGGGACATGAATTTACACACATGGTTACCGAGCATAACGGTAATGGAGGTCTCAATTACCAGGGTGAGTCCGGTGCATTGAACGAATCTTTCTCCGATATTTTCGGCACCAGCATCGAATTTTTTGCCAAAGGCCAGGATGCAAACTGGAATATGGGTGAAGGTATTATGCTGGCTAGTCCGGGCTTTTTCCGCTCTATGGCACAACCAAAACTGGCAGAGAATCCGGATACTTACGAAGGTCAATACTGGAAAAACCCTGCAAACCTTCAGGACGACAATGGCGGTGTACACTACAACAGCGGTGTACAAAACAAATGGTTTTATCTGCTTACTCAAGGCGGGTCCGGCACTAACGATAACGGCGATGTATATACAGTAACAGGACTAGGTATAGCCAAGGCCGAACAAATTGCATACCACAACCTTATGAACTACCTTGTTCCCGGATCGGAATATATAGATGCTTACGAAGGCTCGTTGCAGTCCGCACTTGACCTGTATGGTAATGACTCGACCAGGCAGGAGTACAAGTCTATAAAGGAAGCCTGGTATGCAGTAGGTATAGGCGAAAAACCAACTACTGCGGTTAATGAAATAGCCGTAAATAACGACGATCTTAAACTTTATCCCAACCCTGCTACAGGAAGGGTAACTATTTCCTCTAACTTGACGCAAACATTGGATGCACAGATCATCAATGTGGTAGGCATTCCGGTAATGAATATCACGGTGAGCAAAGGATTGAATCCTGTAGATATTTCTACATTGGCAAAAGGAGTGTACATGATCCGCTATAATACAGGTGCGAAAGGTTATGTACAGAAATTGTCTGTGTTGTAATCTCGAAAGAATTTTTCAAAAGGTTATACCTGATAAAGCGATGCTGTTATAGCATCGCTTTCTTTATGACTTCAATATGAACAATGTTTGAAAAATACCCATATTTATGTAGGTTTTTGCAATAAATATGCATAGTATCTTCGTGTTAGTTACTTAATTACGAAATATATTATGAACAAGTTAATTATTAAGGCATTGATAGTATCTGCCGGAATTATTGCCTGCCATACTGATGCTAGCGCACAGAAATACAAATCAGGTGCGGCTTATAGCGGTATTGTATTGCCGGTAAAAAATGGCACTGTAGCTGCCGATATTAAAGGCAAAGCCTTATCTAAAAATGATGTGGTACAAAATTTAAATGCCATGCTCGGACTATCTGCAGAGCATACCTTTAAGCAGACAAGGGAGACTACCGATAAGCTAAGCATAACCCACACCAGCATGCAACAGTATTATCAGGGCGTAAAAGTAGAGGGTGGTATGGTACTCGTTCATAGTAAGGATGGCCAGGTAAATTATATTAATGGTAAAATAGCCCAATTGGGAACATTATCCATTCAACCTGTGCTTAAAGAAAGGGACGCTTTTAATAATGCCCAAAAATCAATGCTGGTTAAGAAAACGATCCGGCAATATCCTGTTGAGCTGGTCATTGCTTCTGTTCCATCTTCTTCCGTCCATAAAGATTATGCTTTAGCTTATAAAGCAAGAGTAGATGGTAAGACAGCTAAGGGCAACATGGTAATGGCTAATGTATTTGTAGATGCCGTAACCGGGAAAATACTGAAAACAATTGACCTCATGGCTGATGCTGATGTAACCGGTACGGCCAATACCCTTTACAGTGGCATCCGTCCATTGACTATTGATAGCTTTGCCGGAGGGTATAGGTTAAGGGATAACGGAAGAAATATTCAAACCTATAATGGCGGAGAAGCAGGAGATTCTTTAGGTAATGTGAATTGGAATATAGATTATGTGAACAATAATGCTCATTGGGACTTGTTCAACACGCTTTCATCTGTTACACTGCAAACAGCTTCGCCGGCATTAATCGCAGGTACAAATGTAGATCGGATTGTGTTTTTTAATATCTCGGAAACAGCTCCGCAAACAGAATATGGTCAAAACGCAAGATATGTAGGCGTCTTCGGGCAATCCAGCCTCCCTGCAGTAAACGATGGTCTCCGTAATATTCTTGATCCCGCCAAATCTTATTATGGTACTTATATAAATCTCGAAATTGATACGGTACAATACACTTTCAACACTACAAGCTCTGCATCTTACAGCCTGGCAAATATTTCAGCAGGTACCCACCCCTGGGCCGATACTGCCGGAAATAGTGGAAGTTATACCATTTCCATGCAAAAAAATCCGGCTGTGGATGTGCATTGGGGTATGGAAAAAACCCATGATTTTTACAGCAACGTGATGAGCAGGAACAGTTATAATGATAGCGGCAGTGTGATCAGGAATTACGTAAATGCAGGGCTGCCAAATAATGCCGGGGCATACCCCGAACCTTATAATTTTATGGTGTATGGCATGGGCGATGGTTATTCAAATAATCCTTTTGTTAGCATCGATCTAATAGGGCATGAATTTACGCACATGGTTACGGGTCATACAGCAGATTTAGAGTATCAAGGCGAATCGGGTGCATTGAACGAGTCTTTCTCCGATATTTTCGGCACCAGCATTGAATTTTATGCTAAAGGCGCTGATGCAAACTGGATTATGGGTGAAGGTATCAAGCTGGATAGTCCGGGCTTTTTCCGTTCTATGGCACAACCAAAACTGGCTCAAAACCCCGATACGTATGAAGGTGAATATTGGAAGAGCCCTGATAGTGCATATGATAATGGTGGGGTACATTTCAATAGTGGTGTTCAAAACAAATGGTTTTATTTATTATCGCAGGGTGGAAGTGGTACAAACGATAAAGGCGATGCTTACACCGTAACGGGTATTGGTATTGCCAAAGCGCAGCAAATTGCCTATCGCAACCTTACCAATTATCTTACGCCACAATCGCAATATATAGATGCTTACACCGGTTCTTTGCAGGCTACAAAAGATCTGTACGGCAATGATACCACCAAGCAGGAATACCGATCCCTAAGGGAAGCGTGGTATGCGGTAGGTATTGGTGAAAAACCTGCCCCTCCCACTGCAGTAAACGAAATAATGGTTAACAATGATGATCTTAAAATTTATCCTAACCCTGCTACCGGTAGCGTAACTATTTCTTCTGCCCTGAATCAGACATTGGATGCACAGATCATCAATGTGGTAGGCATTCCGGTAATGAATATCACGGTGAGCAAGGGCCTGAATCCTGTAGATATTTCTACATTGGCAAAAGGAGTGTATATGATCCGGTATAATACTGGTGTGAAAGGTTATGTGCAGAAGTTGTCTGTGTTGTAATCTTAAAAGAAACTTTCTTCAAAAAGGTTATACCTGATAAAGCGATGCTGTTATAACATCGCTTTATTTATGAAAACAACTTTCCCAAAGTTTCAACTTTTGGAATTTCGGCCAGGTTTACTACCCATATTTATGGGATTGCACAGGAACAGGAGGATAATACCTTTGTTTCAAACCATTGCAACAAGCAAAATAGCTTTTGCATTTTCCAAAGGAATCTCCTTTAACTATTTTAAACTATTAAAAACACATCAAGATGGCAAACATCATGAAGAACCGTATCAACACGGTATTATCGCAGAATGCAGTAACCCTGATTAACGATAGCCTGAAAGCTATAATGGACCAGCTGCCCGAAAAAGGCACTATAACCCTTGAAGACGGAGACCGCCACTCGCTGGCCTCGCTCGATGTGGATAATAAGGCCTTTGTGGAAGATGCTATAGCCGAGCTTACAAGCCGTGGCAAAGATATTATTCCTGCCTTCATTACGCCTCAAATGATGCAGGTGGATCTAGCCATGTATTCTCAACTGGACCGCATACATGGCGATGTAATGGATCTACTGCAACGCATAGAAGACATGCGGCGCATAGTAGCCAGCGAAGCTTACGGAGTGGCCAATGTAGTATATGGCGTATTCGATACGGCAGCACAGGCAGGCTTGCCCGGTGCACAGGCCGCTTACGATAAAATGAAGCCAAGGTATAAAAATAATGGTGCAGGTGCTCCTAAAAAAGAACAGGTCTAGCACCATTTAATAAAAACACCCAATGATTAGGTAATGTATACCTAATCATTGGGTAAATAAATCCAAATAATTGATAAAATAATTCCAGATCGTTGGGTAAATAATTCCAAATGATTGGGTAAATAATTCCAGATCGTTGGGTAAATAATTCCAAATGATTGGGTAAATAATTCCGGATCATTGGGTAAATAAATCCAAATGATTGGGTAAATAATTCCAGATCATTAGGTAAATAAATCCAAATGATTGGGTAAACATGGGAGAAAAAACACAAACATGAAGGGAGAAAACAAATACTTGTTACGAACAGGAGCAGAAATGCCACATTTAGGTGAACTATTGCAGAAATATATAACGGAACACCGCGTTTACCAATCGGCATTGGCCCGTATCATGGGCCGCGTTCCCAAAACGATCCAGTATTATAAAAAAAATCACAGCATGCAAGCAGCCATCCTCTGGGAATTAAGCCATGCATTAAAGCACAACTTCTTTGCCGACCTGGCCGCCGCATTGCCCGATACCTTTACACGCAACAGCGATAGCGAACCCGATGCAAAGGAAGAACAAATAGCCACCCTACAAGCCGAAAATGCAAGGCTGCTACAGGATAAGGAGTTACTGATGCGTGTAATGAAGGAAGGAAAATAATTTTGCTACTACGAAGTACCCGGAACATGAATATTTTTTTCTGCAAACATTTTTCCCCTATGGGACATTATTCAGCTTTGCAGAAGCTACATGTTTATAACTATCGTACATTTGAAGTAAATCACCTTATGAAAAGATTATTTACCATGAGTATAATAGGGGTTTTACTATTCACCCTATCTTGTAACAAGCACAGTGATTTGCAAGATGCAAATAAAGTAATCGCTATTCAACCCTTGAATAATTGTGACAAAAAGGACATTGGTCATTTAATAAGTGATCTTGAAACATTCTTTAATAAAGAGGTTGTTGTACTTCCTGCCTCGAAGATTCCAGAGCCATTTGCAAACTATCAGAAAGGAAAGAGATATGATGCCGGACGCATTATAAATTGGCTGACATCTTTGGCAAATGACAGTATAATAACCGTAGTCGGAATTACTTCAGAAGCAGATATTTATACAGCCAAAAAAGATAAACAAGGCAATATTAGAAAACCTGAAAGTACTTATGCGGTATGGGGTATTTTTGGCTTAGGCTATTGTCCAGGTAAAAGTTGTGTGATATCAGCAACACGACTATTTACCGCTGATGAGCAAAAATTCAGGCATAGGTTACGTACCGTCACGATTCATGAAATAGGACATAACCTAGGTTTGCCGCATTGCCCTAATAAGGGTTGTATAATGTCTGATGCCAATGAAAAAATCGCAACCGTCGATCAAAGCGGGGACAATTATTGTAGCGATTGTAACCGGAAGATAGGGCGAACGGAAGCAAAGCTTTAAGGCAAAGAACTACTAATGCATATAAATGCAGAAAGGAAAAAACCTCTGCGTCCTTTGCGGTAAAACCATTACCCCAACGTAAGCCATGCACAAAGTATACCCGTAGCAACCGATACGTTAAGTGATTCGGCAGTGCCGGCGCCGGGAATAGTGATCTTATGAGTAGCTGCATCGGCCATAAGCGGTGAGAGTCCCTGCGATTCATTACCCATAGCAATTACACCATGTTCGGGCTCTTTCAACAGGCGCATATCAGTACCACCAAGGTAAGCCGCATATACGGGTTGATGGTTCTTTTGCAGAAAAGCTTCTGTATCCATTTCTACAACATTAACCCTTAGCAAACTACCCATTGAGGCCTGTACCACTTTAGGATTATATATTTCCACACAATCGGGCGAGCAAATAATTTGCCTGATACCAAACCAGTCGGCCGTACGGATAATGGTTCCCATATTGCCGGGGTCCTGTATCTTTTCCAGGAAAAGGGACCATTCATTTTTTACCGGAACAAAAGGAAGCGGAGCAGGCTTTTCCACCACCAGTACTACCTGTTGAGCATGCTGCAGACTTGTTACTTTTTCCAGTTCAAAATCCTCGGCAGGGGCCAGCACTGCTTCAGGGTGTTTTTTTATTAAAGCTTCATTTATGTTAAACCATGAACTGTTTGCCGCTATATATTGAATCTTGCAGTCAGATTGCAACCATTCTTTAGCATTTTTATCGCCTTCTACCAGGTAAGCATTATACTCTTTTCTGTATTTTTGCCGGCTTAACGATTGGATGAATTTAATCTGGGCTTTGGTCATGTGCAAAATTTAAACACGCGAATTTAGCCAAACCTCACGTCATTTTTATAAATTGCTTTACGATACTGATACATGCAGCAACTCATAAAATTACTTTTCGCGTTATTCCTTCTTGCAGGAATAACGTTGTTGTCCGGTTGCTCTACCACAAAATATCTAAGAGAAGACCAATACCTGCTTCGTAAAGTCAATATCAAACTAAATACAGATAAGACATTTTCGGAGAAAGGTGCCTTGAGTGATCAGCTCACCAGCTTAATGCCACAACAACCTAATACCTATCTTTTTGGCGTTTTACCTTATAAAGTGTGGCTGTATAATATCCGGTATAAAAAATACCAGCAGGATACTTCCAATTTTCAATTAAAATCTAAAGTAGTAGAAAAGCCGGCAGTTCTGGATACCACCATGATCATGAGGGCTAAAAAGAACATGCGGGATTTCCTGCGCAATTCAGGATACTTTTATGCAGAAGTAAGTGACACCGTAAAAATAAAAGGTAAAAAAGCTTACCTGACTTACCGGGTAAATACCGGCACAGAATACCTGATCGATGAGGTGCATTATGAGATCAGCGATCCGGAGATAAGCAACCTGACTGATAAGCTGCGCGAGTCAACATTATTCTCCAAAGGCACAGCCTACAGCAATACGCTTGCCGGAGCAGAACGAAGCCGGTTGACCAATGTGATCAAGAATTATGGTTACTATCGGTTTACTGCAAATAATATAGATTTTGAGCTGGATACATTAGACAAGTCTTATTTCCGCAACCTGGAAAATCCCTTTGAGAGTGCTATCAACTTTATTACCCTTAAAAGGCAGAAAAAGAAGCCCACCCTCAATATTAAAGTCATCATACACCCTACTGACGATAGCCTTGAGTTTAATAAATATACCTTCAACAGAGTAATTGTTATTCCCGATTACCAGGATACCAGCGATCTGCGGAGCAAAGACCTTATTGAAAAAGAAGTAAATGGAATTGTATTCCGCTTCAGAGAAGAGCCTTATGTGCACACTTCTATCCTGGGGCAGAAAATATTTATACGGCCGGGCAAAACTTATTCGTTGGCAGATTACAACCAAACTTTAAGGCAGCTTAACGACCTGGGTATATTCCAGTACGTACGTATGAACATCTGGAACAACCGGCGGGATAGCCTTAACCGCACGCTGAATTGCTATATCCTGATGAATAAAAATAAGAAGTACGATTTTGGTACCAATGTGGAAGTGTCAGGAGGGGATTTATATGCCATAGGTACAGCAGCCAATGTTTCTGTAACTGACAAAAACTTTCTGAAAGGAGCCAATGAGCTTACTGCTACAGTCTCTTATGGTATTGAACTGGGGCAAAATAAAAATAAAGATGTTTCCTTTTTAAAACAATTCTACCTTTTCTCTCAAAATTTGGGGGTTAATTTCAGGCTCACTTTCCCGAAATTTATTCTCCCCATAAATCAAAGTAAATTCAGTCAGAATACACTACCCAGAACGGTACTCACAGCGGGTATCAATTCTTTAAGGCGGTACGATTATTTTACCTTGCTTAGCGTAAATGCCAGTTATGGTTACCTCTGGAAGGAGAGTGATATCAAGACCTGGAATGTAAAACCTGTTTTTATCAACACGCTTCATTTACGCGATATTTCCAGTGCTTTCCAGGCACGGCTGGATAGTATACCGGCTATTAAAAACAGCTACCAGGAAACCTTTATAGAAGGCGAAAGTATAGAATACCTGATCAATACAGAGGGGCGTAAACGATGGCAATATGCTTACCTCAAGCTGGGAGGAGAAGAAGCTGGCGCTTTGCTAAGTGCGGTTAAAGGTATTGGTGACCTGGCCGAGAATTCATTTGATTTTAACCATGCCCGTTACTTTCGGATAGACTTTGATGCAAGGCAATATTTTCTCCGTCGCAACTCTTCCCTGGCCATGCGGTTTTACGGAGGGGTGGGCATTCCTTATGGCGGTTCTACTACCTTGCCATACCTCAAGCAGTACTTTGTGGGCGGGGCCTACAGTATAAGGGGTTGGAGGCCCAGGGTGCTGGGGCCGGGAAGTTATTATGATTCTTCGGCTCAGAACTCTCCCGACAATCTTTTCATTGATCAGGCTGGTGATATCAAACTGGAATTTAATGCTGAATATCGTTTTGCAATGATCAAGCTGTTTTCCGGTGGTGTAAGCCTTAATGGTGCAGTGTTTACCGATATGGGAAATATCTGGCTTGCACGGCAGAGCGATGGTTTGCCGGGAGCAGATTTTCAATTTAAAAATCTCTATCAGGATATTGCTATAAGTTCGGGAGCCGGTGTACGCCTGGATCTTGGAGGCTTCCTGGTGGTACGTTTCGACTGGGCCTTCCCGCTTAAAAAACCTTACGTACCTCAAAATTCAGGATGGGTGATTAAAGATCTTGACATAGGCGATCCGGATTGGCGCAAGAAAAACCTGAATCTGAATATTGCGATAGGGTATCCTTTCTAAGAAGGTTTTAAGTAGGCAGTTGGCAAATAAAACTGAACATTGAATATTGAGCATTGAACATTAAGTCTTAAACATAATACTGTTAATAAAAGAACGGCTGCCATTATTTGGCAGCCGTTCTTACATTATATCAGTCTCGTATCTATCCCTGTTGTGACAATACAAGTTTCGCTTCGTTGTTAATTACATCAAGTGCTACTTCTACCGGCAAATCATTCTCATTGGAAATAATAAAGTCTATCATACGCTGATGTAATTCCTTCGCAGAACTTTCGGGATCCAGCATGCCGGCTACCTGGTTGATCATGGCCATTTCCTGTTCTTTCACACTTTGTACCGTTTTCCATACCTGTCCTGAAACGTAGATCTGTTGGGATAAATTATGTTCATATTCCACACGTATAGCCTGGATCAGTTCTGTTTGCAGGTCACGGGTAGTCATGCCGGTTACATACACACGGGGTATCAATACCCGTGGGTGAATACGCTCCATATACAGTGCCAGCCTTTCATAAGCCTGCAACCTTAACCGTAAAGTGGTATCCATACCTTCCTTAAAAATGGACAAGCGTTTGCGCTCTGTCTCGTTAACCAGGAATTTTTTTACAATAGTAGCTGTTGCAATCAGGACAATTATTGCGGGAATGGTGTATTTAAGAATTTCAAGTATCGTTTGTACTGTGGTCATTGCTTTTGAAAGTTAAGTTGCAAATATACAATTTACGCTATTGTAATATTGCCTGATTCAGGATAGTTTCCTATGAGCAGATTCATATACAATAACCTTTGTTTTACAACACATGTTCCTGAATTTTAGCATTTGTAAAGGGGCTAAAACGCTATCTTTGCAGCCAAACGTTATGGCCGCTGAAGCGCTTTCTTAAGATACTACGTAATTTTTTAATCGTGTTGGTAAGTATTATCATATTATTGGTAATACTGATCAACCTGACACCTGTGCAAAATTTTGTCGCACAAAAGGCTGTTGACTACCTCGCTGAAAAATTAGATACTAAAGTAAGCCTCAAACATGTGAGAATAGATCTCCTCAATGCCGCTACATTAGAAGGCCTTTATATTGAAGATAAAAACAAGGATACACTGCTTTATGCCGGCGAAGCAAAACTGAAAATTACCGATTGGTTTTTCCTTAAAAAGAAACCGGTAATCAGCTACGTAGGATTGAAAAATGCAATCGTTAACCTGAATCGTAAACGAACTTCCGATCAATGGAACTATCAATTTGTTATAGACGCCTTTGCTTCCAAAGAAAGTAAACCTAAAAAGAAAAAAGAAGGCAAACTTGACCTTGACCTACGGGATGTAGAGTTGCAAGCCGTGCGCTTCAATATGGTGGATGAATGGACAGGCAGTGACATGGTTGGAGAAGTAAAAGACTTTGATCTTAACGCACGCAAAATTGATTTTGAAAAAAGGATCATTGATGTAAGATCGATCAAAGGGAATGAAGTATTGTTCGGCCTGCGTGATTATAAAGGCGGCAGGCCTCCACAGAAAAAATCAAACGCTGCTCCTGTAATAGATACTACTGCTTTCAATCCGGAATTGTGGAAGATATCACTGGATGAACTCGTACTGGAAAAAAGCCGGTTCTTTCTCGATGATCCTGATACCAAAGCGCCTGCAGGGTTCTTTGATGCCACGCATATGGACGTTACCAATATTGATTTTGATGCCCGCAATATTGTAATAACCGGAGATACCTTAACTGCAGATCTTAATATGCTCAGTGGTAAAGAACGTTGTGGCCTGGTAATAAAAAAGATGGCAGCCAAGGTAAAGGTGTCACCCAATATTTCGGAATGCAAAGACCTGGAGCTGATAACGGCTAATAGCCATCTCAGTAATTATTATGCCATGCGTTATAAACGCTTCCCTGATTTCCTCGATTACATTACCAAAGTAGTCATGGTGGCCGATCTTAAGCGATCAGAAGTAGGCATGCAGGATATCGTTTATTTCGCACCAGCTTTGGAACGGTTTAAAAATATTTCCGTAGTAGTAAGTGGTAAAAGTAACGGTACAGTAGAAAAATTAAAAGTCACAGACCTGGCACTGAACGATGGGCTTAGCCAATTAAATGGTGATCTGTATATGAACGGTCTGCCAGATATAGATAAAACTTTCATCGACTTCCAAAATATAACATTACATACAAACGGAGCTGCTGCATTTTTATACGTTCCGGAGTTACGCAATCAGGAAGCTATTAATCTGGCTGCTATAAGTTCTCTGGATTTTAAAGGAAGCTTTTCAGGCCTTATTTCCGACTTTGTTGCTTATGGAGATATTAACTCCAACCTGGGTAAGGCCAAGGCAAATATTAATATGAAACTTCCTGCCGGAGCGCAAAGCACTTATTCAGGAACTTTGACCACTACTAATTTTAACGTTGGTAAATTACTGAACCAGGATTTTGCTGGCATGGTTACGCTGGATGTAGATATTAAAGGCAAAGGGTTTGATGCCAATAGTGCAAGCATTGATATTGAAGGCAACATTCAGGCAGCCGAACTGAATGGATACAATTACCGTAATATAACTGTTGACGGTATTTTGGCAGCAAGGAAATTTGATGGTAAGCTCATATCTCGGGACCCTAACCTGGTAATGGATTTTAATGGCATGGTAGATTTCTCCGGCCAACAACCATTGTTTGATGTATACACCAAAATAAATCATATTGATGTAAAGGCCCTGGGCTACTCTCCGGATAATATCACAGCCGAAGCTGAAATGAAACTGAAATTTACCGGTAGTAATATTGATAATTTTATCGGTTCTGCTTATGTGTACAATATGAATATTCTACGGGATAGTACCCGGTTGAATATTGATTCGCTCGAGCTTATTTCCAGTATAGCTGAAGGTAATAATAAACAGCTTACACTTACTACTAACGAAATCAAAGTGAATGTAACCGGGCAGTTCTCCATAATGGATTTACCGCAGTCGGCCCAGATGTTTCTGTCTTATTACTTACCGCAGTATGTAAAGCCGCCGCGTAAAGTTAATGAGGGGCAGAATCTTCAGTTTGATGTAATCGCCGATAATCCTAATGATATTATTTCTCTATTCAACAGATCTATAAAAGTAGGTGCAGGCACGCATCTTAGTGGTGCCATGGATATGCGGAACCAGCAATTATCCTTTACCGGTACCATACCATACTTTGCCTACGGAAGTTTTAAACTGAATAATATACAGATAAATAGTACCGGTACATACGCAGGCCTGAAGCTTGAAGCCATGGCCAATGGGGTAAAAGCCGGAGATAATGATGTAGCATCGACGGTACAATTTCAGACAAATATTTTCCAGGATACAGCCCGTTTTCAATTACTCACCACTACACCTACAAGTATTGGCAGTGCAGAGCTTAACGGCATTGCTTATGCCGACAGGGATAGTTTCTTCCTCAGCATCCTGCCATCCGAATTTTATCTGAACCAAGCCCGTTGGGAAATTCCATCCGGTAATGAAATCGTTTTTGCAAAAGATTTTATATCCGTAAAGAATGTGAACATAGTGTCGGGCTTGCAAAGTATCCGTATTAATGCTGAAGGTAATGAGGCCCCCGGAGATGCACATGTAAAGATCAAAGACTTTGATATTGGTCCGCTGAATAACATTCTGGGCATGGAAACCATGAACCTGGACGGACGTATCAATGGGACATTTAAGGTCACCTCTTTACTTAGAGACCAGGTTATTGATTTTGATGTCGCGGCTAACAATTTACGTATCAACAGTGATACTTTAGGTGAAGTAAGGGCAGCAGGTTCTTACGAAGTTTCAAAATCATTAATCACCCTCAAAGAAGGCAGCGGCTTATCTTATAAAGATTCTAAAGCGTCGTTAACCGGCACTTATAGCCTTGATCCTGAATCTAAAGAGAACGTGAATGCAAATATTAAAATGGATGAAGCTAATGTAAGCTGGATTCAGCCATTCTTAATAGGCTATGTGCACAATCTTACCGGCCATATCAGTGGCGATATTTCCATTACCGGAAATGCATCCGATCCCGTAACCACCGGTTCACTTACCTTCGATGAAGTAGGTTTTACTCCGGATATTACCGGTGCACATTATACTATCAAAGACGCGACAATAAGTGTAAGTGATACTAAGTTTGACCTTGGATCTATTACTGTAACAGATGATGAAGGGCGTGAAGGCATATTGACTGGTAGTGTAATACACAACAGGTTAAGCAAGATGAATCTTCGTCTGAATTTGCGCAGTGATAATATTCAGGTAGTTGATCTTAAAGATTATCAGAATGCCAACTTTTATGGCGATGTAAAAGCTTCGGTACAATTGCGTTTGTCGGGCCCGGTCAATAATCTTAACCTTAGTATTTTCGCAACACCTCAAAAGAACTCTCACTTATTTATTCCTATTGGATATGGTAGCGATGTAAGCGACTACGATTATATCCGGTTCAAACAATATGGTGAAGTACAAACGGTAAAAGAAGTAAGTAAAAATAAACTGAACATCAGGATAGATGCTATCGCTACACCAGACCTTGAAGCCACCATCATACTGGACCCTGCAACCGGCGACCAGATATGGGCAAAAGGTAGCGGCAATATTATATTGGAAATACCTTCGGATGGTGAAATGAGGATGAATGGTAACTATATCATTGATGAAGGGAAGTATAATTTCTCATTTAAACAGCTTCAGGTACTGAATTATAAAAGGCAATTTACGATCAACTCCAATAGTGTAATCAAGTGGAATGGCGACATTGCAGACGCTGATCTGGATGTTACTGCCTATGCGCAAATTAAAGCGCGCTTGTACGATCTTATCATCAGCGAAGTAGACAGGGTAGGGCTTTCACAAAGTGAGATCAGGGATGCCCAGATCATGCAAATGGTCAATGTGAATATGAACATGAAAGGATCGCTAAAGGAACCGGAGCTTCGATTCAAATTGGATCTTGCTGAAAACAGATCAGTAGGTACTTACGCATATCAAAAGCTACAAAGAATCAATACGGATGACAGAGAGCTGCTGAACCAGGTGGCATCATTGTTGTTGTTGGAACAATTTGTACCGCCAGAAGGTATCAGTAATTCTAGCGCAGTAGCAAGTGGCACTATTAATAATATGAGTGAGCTGATCTCTTCGGCAGCATCCTCACAGGTTACTAATTTTGCGAACAAAATATTAGGGATGGAAGATCTCTATATTGGTCTGCGTTATAAAAACTATAACCTCACAGATAATACACTGACATCTGTTACTAATAATATTAACCGTAATGAAGCAGGCATCAACCTCCGTAAAAATTTCTTCAACAATCGCCTGATAGTGGAAGTGGGGGGGGTATACGACTGGGGGCGCAACAGTGGTGGCAGTGAATTGACTACCAATTTTGCAGGGGATTTCAGAGTGCAATATTTACTTACTGAAGATGGTCGTATTCGCTTCAATGTATTCCGTACCAGTAACTACGATGCCTTGTTCTCACAGCTGATAGGTCGCCAGGGTGTGGGCCTTAGCTATCGCAAGTCATTTAATGGGTTGCTTGATCTGTTCCGTAGCCAGGAAAAAATGCGTAAAGAACAGGAAGAAAAAATGGAACAGCAGCGTCAGCACAGTTTAAAGAAAGAAGAGGTGACTGATACGGTAAAGAATGTATTTACGCGGATACCCCAGATATCACAGGAACAATAATTGATATTCAGGCTTAACCTTGTGCATTGAAATATATTAATTTTAGATGCACAATTTTATTTTACTACATACGTTAATATTTTTATTAGTATTGCTTCCTGTTGCATAATCATCCTGAAAAAACACCTACATCATGCGGAAGCTTTTCCTTAGCCTCTCGTTATGCTTATTTGCATTAACTGCATATACGCAAATTAAAATTGACTCTATAGCACAATCCAGGCAAATACTTACTATTTCCGGATCGTTGAAAGATACTGTAAACCTTACGACGACCGGTTATGCATCTGTATCATTAATACGTTCAGCTGATTCTATATTACAAACATTTACCCGTACAGATGAACTGGGAAACTTTAAGCTCAATGCAGACAGCCCCGGCAAATATTTATTGCTTATTGCCCATCCGTCTTTTGCAATCTATGTGGATGAAGTAAATGTTACAAAAGATAAAACGGAATTGGGAACTATCATTATGATTTCAAAAAAGCAAATGCTTCAGGAAGTACTGATTACTGATGCAAGAGCTATTGTTATGAAAGGGGATACTACTGAATATACTGCAGATAGTTTTAAAACAAGAGCCTTCGACAATGTAGATGAATTGCTTAAGAAGCTTCCCGGTATTGAAGTAGACCGTAATGGGAAAATAAAAGCTTACGGTAAGGAAGTCAAAAATATGACTGTTGATGGTGAAGAATTCTTTAGTGACGATCCTGCGGTAGTAGCACAAACATTGCGTGCCAGTTCAGTAGATAAGGTGCAGGTATTTGATAAGAAAAGTGATCAGGCCGCATTTACAGGAATAGATGATGGAGAACTTACAAAGACCATCAATTTAAAATTAAAAGATGATGCGAAGAGGGGCTACTTTGGCAAAATCAGTGCTGGCGGTGGTTTGCCATCATTCTGGGAAAACCAGGCAATGATCAATGCATTTAAAAAGAAAAGAAAAATTGCAGCTTACGGTATCATGTCCAATACTAACACCAATGGGCTGGGTTGGGAGGAGAGTAGAAATTATGGAGGCGGTGGCCGTTCTTTTAGTCAGGATGATGATGGTTCCTGGGTAATGGAAGGTGGAGATGGTGATGATGATTATCGCAGTTGGGGAGGTCAGTTTGGAGGTGAAGGGTTACCTAAAACCTGGAAAGGAGGCGTAAACTATAACAATAAATGGATGGGTGATACTCTTTCTTTTAACGCAAATTATAAATATGGCAAGAGTGTAACAGAAGGTGTTAATAACACGCGTACCCAATACATTCTGCCTGATACGCAATATGTTTATGAGGATAATGCCAGCAATACCAGTATATCACAGAACCATAATATTAATACCGTTACAGAATACATTATTGACACCAGCTCTTCGATCAAACTTACATTGGGTGGGAAGTACAGTATAAATGATAGAAGCTCTTCCCGAAACAACAAGTCTGTAACTATGGATGGCGGGCTTATCAATACAAATAACACTTTGCAGCAAACACGCTCAGAAAGTAAGGGAGTTAATGCCAACTTATTCTATAGGAAACGTTTTAAAAAGAAAGGCAGGACTTTCTCTACAGAATTTACCGGCAATTGGTCTGCCAATGATGGTTATGGAACGCTCAATTCGGATTATACGTTATTTGTTATTGATAGTGCTTACCGTATTGATCAACGTAAAAGCAATACCGGAAATAGCATTACTGGTAAAATAAAATTCTCGTACACAGAACCACTTTCAAAGGTTGCTAACCTGGAGCTGAATTACAGTCTGGGATTGAATAATAACGAATCAGAGAATAACTCTTTTGATAAAAAAGCGCAAGGCAGTGAATACACTGATGTATTGAATCCTTTATTTAGCAGTCATTACATATTCAATACGATGCAGAATCAAGGTGGGGCAAATATCAGATTCAATTTTAAGAAGGTGAATTTCTCTTTCGGAACAAATATATCTGACAACCGCTTTCATCAGGAGGATAAACTATTCGATACGACGTATAGCTATTCATACCTCAATATTCTGCCCAGGGCAAGCTTTACATTTAATAAGTCGCAGACCACCAGCCTTTCGTTCAGGTACAACGGCAGAACGGTGGCACCACAAATAAGCCAGCTACAGCCTTTGAGAAATAATAATGATCCATTGAACATAACGATTGGCAATCCTGATCTGAAACAATCTTATAATCATAGGCTTAGCCTTAACTATAACAATTATAAGGTATTGTCGAGCCGTAGCATATACGCTGATGTAAGCCTTACTGTAATTCAAAATGCCATAAGTCAGCAGCAGTTTATAGATAATACCGGCAGACGCACCACACAATATGTGAATGTAAATGGTAACTATAGTCTTTGGTCGTATGCTGGATACAGAACTAAAATTTTAGACTTTCAAACCGGGCTGGATGGAGGCGTAAACTTTAGCCATACCAATAATTTTATTAATGGTTTGCCGAATGTCAACAATAATCTTTCGCTAACGCCTTCCTTAAACATTGATTACTCAAAGGATACTACTTTCAATATCAGCTATCGTTTCAACCCTGCTTATAACTTAAACAAGTCATCGATCCGTACAGATGTTGCTACAAAGTATTGGACATTTGGACAGACACTTGACGGTAGTATAAACTTGCCTTATAATGTCAGAGTAGGAACAGAGATTGACTGGAATATACGCCAGCGGCTCGATCCGCAGGACAAGAATAATAATGTGTTTCGCTGGAATGCTTATGTCAGTAAATCATTCCTGAAAAACAAATCGTTGGTTGCCAAACTTTATGCCAACGATATACTGGATCAGAATGTGGGCTATACCCGTTATAATGATCCGAATTATATTTCAGAAAATACGTACAACACCATACGCCGTTACTTTATGCTAAGCCTTACCTGGAACTTTACCAAGACTGGTGCAAAGAATACAGATGAAGGCAATGAGGTCATTATTGGAGAGGATTAATATAATTGCATTCAGATCTTAAAAGTCTAATCATTTTACATGAAAAAAATACTTTGTTACATAGCCTGTATGGTGCTTTGCGGTCTCTCCTACGGACAGTTTGTATCGCAGGGCAAAATAACCTTTGAACGAAAGACTAATCTTAAACTGCAAATGCAGACTGATGAAGATAATGAATGGGTAAAATCCATGATCAATAAAATAGCACAATTCACCATTTCGGATTTTGTAATGACCTTCAATAACGAGGCATCGGCATATGAATTTGAAAAGGAAAGAGAAGTTACCGGCATGACGTTCTCCTGGGGGCCAAAACCAGGTCGGGAGAATAAAGTCTATACCAATTTTAAAACAGGCAAGATCACGGCGCAAAAAAATGTGTATGAAAACGATTACCTGGTTGAAGAGCCGATACCTGTTTTCAAATGGAAAATAGTAGACGAAATGCGCAATATTGCCGGCTATCCTTGCCGTAAAGCCGTAACACGTATTTGTGATAGCGTAGTAGTCGTGGCTTATTATTGTGATCAGATTATGGTAAGCGGTGGTCCCGAAGGTTTTAATGGTTTGCCGGGAATGATACTGGGCCTTGCTGTGCCGCGATTATATACGACCTGGTTTGCCACAAATGTAGAGCTATTGCCACAGGACGTAAAAGCTTTTAAACCGCTAAAGAAAAGTAAACCTGTAAATAATACAGAGTTGGTAGCCGAAGTGAAAAAAGGAACTAAAGATTGGGGCAAATATGGTGCTAACCTGATCTGGTGGCTGATGTTATAACATATTTCAATCCTGAAAGAAATAAATGGGCCGGTCATCCGGCCTGTTTTATTGTAAAAAATACTGAAATGTTCTTTTCACCGTTAACTATCTTTACCAATAAAGTTTTCCAACTAATGCCAGTATCCCGTTTGTTCCTTTCCTTGTTAATGCTCGCAACCATTTCTTCAAGTGCAGAAGAGTATGATAAAATTCCTGTTCAAAAGGATAGAATATTTTATCTCCTGAAAGGGTCTGTTGCCAGTGCTACAGAACAAAAATGGATACCTTCAAAAGATTCTACTGTATTCTCTTCTGTAACCGATATTCATGTAGATAAGACTTATTTTATGGAACGCTCGGAAGAAAAAGTATTTGACTCAAACGGATTTATAACAAAACTTATAACCCGGGAATCAGACAACCGCAAGAAGAATAATGTAACAGAAAAAGAACGCCTCTTTTACTATAAAAATAATAAGCTCATAGGCCTGTCGGACGTGGAAGAAAACCGGAGGACTGATTCAGTTGAATTTCATTATCGTAAAAAAGGTGAAATGGATTATTATCGCTTGTTCAACAATAAGCAAGATGTAGTTTATAAGGTAGATTATGTGTACAAAACTGGCAGGGTATTTTCTATAAGGAGAAAGAACGAAAAGCAATTTCCGGTATCAACGATCAAGTACAAATATAAAGATGACTGTCTTGTAGAAACACAACATTTCAATGATCAATCCAGCAAAATAGAAACCAGGAGGTATAGTGTTAAAACGGAAAATGACGGGAAGATAAATGATAGCTATTCTGTATTGGATGAAAAAGGAAATATGAAAGAGGGTTTGTCATCGGTGAAAGATAGTCTGGGTAAGCTTTTGGAGCAGAATGTAATTAATAGCGAGAGAGAAGTAACAGAATACAAAAGCTACGTTTATGATGAACACAGTAACCCCATTACGGAAAAAATATTTTCTTCTTTCCAGGAATTGACCATCACGAACAGATATACTTATGATGAAACCGGTAACTGGATCAGGAAAGAAATATTCTACAACGGGATATTAAATGCCGTGGTACTGCGGGAGATAAAATACGAAGGGTAATTGCTACTGATAATCCTGAATAGAGATAGTAGCTGCGACGCCTGCATATTCTCTTTCATCGTTGGAAGCAATGATGACCAGCCGGTCCATCGTATATTTTTGTAGCCATAGCTGATACATCTCTACTCCCTGAAGATCCAGGTTGCTGCAAGGTTCATCCAATAAAAGTATAGGAGCGTCGGTAAAAAAAGCTTGCGTCAGTTTCACCCGTTGCCTCATACCGGAAGAAAATTCATGAATGAATTTGTTACGTACCGCTAGCATACCCATAGCTTCCATGATGCTTTTCACATCAAAAGAAGGAATCATTTTCTTGAAAGTAAAATGGAAAGAAAGAAATTCTGATAAAGACATTTCTTCAATAAGATCCATACCCGGCGCACAATAGCTCACTTTGCTGAAAATGTTTTCAGGAGCTGTTTTTTTACCTTCGGAAATGTACTCTATTGTGCCTTTATTGGCATGCTGCATTCCCGAAATGATACGTAGTAACGTTGACTTTCCTGAACCATTAGCGCCCAAAACTGCATATTGTTTCCCTGTTTCAAAGGTATAGTCAATCCCTTTGAACACCCAGTGTTGCTGATAGCGTTTGCCTACCTGGTTAAGCGATATCGTCATTGCCGTTTCTGCGGGTATAGCCGCGCATAATGCCGCGGCCTGATTCGCGAATGAAGGAAAGAATCTCATCACGTTCATCGGAAACAGGAATTTCTGCTTCGATGATACGCATGGCTTTGGATACGTTATATCCTTTTACATAAAGGATCCTGAAAATGTCCAGTATCTCATTTACTTTTTCTGTGCTGTATCCGCGACGTTTAAGGCCTACAGAGTTAACCCCAACATAAGATAACGGCTCCCTTGCTGCCTTTACATAAGGTGGTACATCTTTACGTACCAATGAACCGCCGGTTACATAAGCATGCGAACCTATGCGTACAAATTGCTGCACAGCTACAAGGCCTGCCAGGGTAACATAATCACCTATTACAATGTGGCCGGCAAGCGTAGTATCATTTGAAAAAATACAATTATTACCGATAATGCAGTCGTGTGCAATGTGAGAATAAGCCATAATAAGGCAGTTGTTGCCTATTTTGGTTACATCTTTATCGCTGGTACCACGATTAATGGTTACACACTCCCTTATCGTACAATTATCACCAATGATCACCTGTGTATTTTCCCCTTTGTACTTAAGGTCCTGCGGTATGGCGGCAACTACAGCGCCAGGAAAAATTCTGCAGTTTTTGCCAATGCGCGCACCTTCCATAATGGTTACATGTGATGCGATATAAGAGCCTTCTCCTATTTCAACATCTTTATGAATTACGGCAAAAGCATCTATTTGTACATTATCCCCTATTTTAGCTTCCGGGTGTACGTAGGTTAATGGATGGATCATTTAATTGTATTAGTCCTTTATTTGCAATCGGCATATCCGTTGTGTTTTATGGTCTGCATATTGCAACACCTCACGCCGGACAAATCTATTTTTGTTTAGGCAATATCTGTGCTACCAATTCAGCTTCTGTGGCTACTTTATTGCCTACATAAGCCGTTCCGCGCATTTCGCATATTCCTCTTCTTATGGGGTTCATCAGTTCCAGCTTAAGAATCAAGGTATCGCCGGGTACCACTTTTTGCTTGAACTTTACTTTATCTATTTTCAGAAAATAAGTATCATAATTTTCAGGATCAGGATAATTATTAAGCGCCAGCAACCCGCCTACCTGTGCCATAGCTTCTATTTGCAATACACCAGGCATTACAGGATTTCCGGGAAAATGTCCCTGGAAAAAATGTTCGTTGAAGGTCACATTTTTGATACCCACTACTTCCTTATCGGTCATATCAATGATCTTATCTACTAGCAGGAAAGGATATTTATGGGGAAGTGATTTTTCGATATGAACGATGTCATAAACCGGTGGTCTGTTAGGATCGTATACCGGAATATCAGCAAGGTGTTTGTTCTTTTTAATGTACTGTTTCAGTTTGCGCGCAAACTCTACGTTAGTTGCGTGACCGGGGCGGTTAGCAATAATGTGCGCTTTAATATTGTACCCAGTAAGTGCAAGATCGCCTACTATATCTAGTAACTTATGTCTTGCTGGCTCGTTAGGGTGATGTAGCTGCAGGTTGTTTAAAATGCCTTCGCTTTTTACTTCTACTTTAGGTTGGTTAAAAACCTTGGCCAGTTTATCCAGTTCAGAATCACTAACCACTTTATCTACTACTACAATGGCATTGTTCAATTGTCCGCCTTTGATCAGATTGTTTTCCAGCAAAAATTCAAGTTCGTGGAGGAAACAAAATGTACGGCTATTGGATATTTCGTTTCTGAAATCGCCCATGTGTTTCAGGGCGGCATGTTGTGTGCCCAGCACCGGTGAATTAAAATCGATCATGGTAGTGATCTGGTACTCATTGGCCGGTATGGCCAGCATATCTACATTTTTTACCGGATCGTAAAAATGTATGTTCTGATCTATAGTGTAATATATTTTTTTAGCATCCTGCTCCTGTACACCCACACTTTCAATGGCTTCGATGAATTGTGCTGCACTTCCGTCCATAATAGGTACTTCAGGCGCATTAAGTTCCAGCAGCACATTATCCACGCCCATACCTACCAACGCAGCCAAAACATGCTCAATGGTATTCACCCTGGCACCATTATGTTCCAGGGTGGTTCCTCTTGATGTATCTACTACGAAATCAACATCTGCCTTTACTATAGGTTGCTCGGGCAGGTCAGTTCTTTGAAACCTGATGCCGAACCCGGGATTGGCCGGTTTCATGGTTAAAGTCACTTCTTTGCCCGTATGCAGCCCAACACCGCTTATCGACACTTCACCCTTCAAGGTCTGTTGGTATTCTTTCATCATTACCTTTTGTTCAGATTTCGTTTTTTCTGTTTTATCTTTTGCAATTGACTCCATCACGTTATATTAATTATCAAGCGCTTTCTCATTTTGTATGAAAAGAACAGCTATGTATTTTTAATTCAAAAACCTCATATTGCAATAAGGCCGGTTGATTAAGTCGGCAAAGATAACCCAAATGATAATATTATTAAACTATTAACCTTCTTTCTCCAAATCAGACCCAAGTTTCTCCTCCAATTGCTGAATACGCTGCAATAATTCGGGCAAATTTCTGAAAATTGCCTGACTTTTCAGCGAACTTCTAAAATCATAAGCCGGAGAACCAGTTACAGTTGTGCCTGGAGTACTTATCCCTTTTGAAAGACCGCTTTGGGCATTTATCTTGGTGCCATCCGCAATCTGAATATGTCCCACTATGCCCACTTGTCCACCAATCATACAGTTATTTCCAATCTTTGTACTGCCCGATATGCCTGTTTGTGCTGCAATAACTGTGCCAGAACCGATCTCTACATTATGAGCCACCTGTATCAGGTTATCCAGTTTCACACCTTTCCTTATTATAGTAGATCCTAAAGTAGCGCGATCAATGGTAGAATTACTGCCAATTTCAACGTCATCTTCAATGATTACATTGCCCAATTGCGGTATTTTCTTATAAGTACCATCTCCCAATGGTGCAAAACCAAAACCATCTGAACCAACAATGACACCTGAATGCAATATTACCCGCTGGCCCAGAACACAATTGTGATAAATTTTGACTCCGGGATAAATAATACTGTCGTTTTCAATAGTCACATGATCACCAACATAAGCTCCAGGGTAAATTTTTACGCGATCACCTATTTTAGTTTTATTACCGATGTAGGCAAACGCCCCTACATAAACGTCTTTACCTAAAACAGCCGTGGAATTGATATAAGCTGGTTCTTCTATTCCAATTTTAATATCATCGCCTGCAATCATTTTGCTATATAACTCCAGTAAGGTTGCAAAGGCAGCATAAGCATCCGGTACACGTAATAGGGTAGCGGTTATCGGTTGCTCCAACACCATAGCATCATTTACAATAATGATGCCGGCTTGCGAGGTATACAAATAATGTTCGTATTTGGCATTGGCAATAAAACTTAATGTGTCTTTCCTTCCTTCTTCGATCTTGGCTATATCTACAATAGTGGCTTCGGGATCACCTTCTACTCTTGCATTAATCAGGGATGCTATTTGTGCGGCGGTAAATTGCATATTGGTTATTTATATCGTTGTTCCTTTTTTTACTTTGATTGGAGAGCCTTCGGCAAGAAAAACGGATACAGGCTTTTCTTGTTGTAAATGTTTAAATGCAGTTCCGTAAACATTCTCAAAATCTACAGTAATGGCATAATCTACGGTTTTGTATACATCCCATCTTGGATGTTCCACTTCATATTCAGCTGTTTTTTTCTGGCTTATTTTGGTATAACCCCAATAGTGTTCGGTTATAAACTCTTCTTCGCTACCTACAGCAATAGGATACGCTTGCTTTTCTGCAATTACTTGTAAAGTGTTAGCCAACCCCTTCCCCCACTCATAGGTGATATCCCATTTATCTTGCTGTAATTGCCAGCTGTGGGACATAGGCATAGTTACGTATTTTTCATTATAAAGTGTATTTGCTACAAAAGACAAAGCTCTTTTGGGAACAATCTCCTTTATAAATACAACGCCTCTTTTCCACATTCCATTTTGCTGGTGTTTTACATAAAACCTTAGGTTAACTTCCTCAAAATTAATATGAAAAGGAATTTTGAATCCAGCAACTCTGGTATCTAAAAACATAAAACCTATAAGACTCACGTAGCAAGTATCCTTCCAAAAATCTAGTTCTGTACCGTATGGCAAGTATGGCGCTAAAATAGATGGGTCAATTGCGTAATTGGCCATTGCCAGCTTTCTCCATTCCGCATTTAAAAAAGTTGTTGTCATGTAGAGTTTCCACTATTTTATGCTGTGTATATAACTAATGAATACTTTTCAGGAACGATATTTTAAATATTTCAAAGTACTTATTAAGCCTATTATACCTATAGATATTCCGGTAAAATTAAAAATGGTAAAATCTTCTCCAAGCTTAGCGAAATATATCAACGTTACCACACTAAGAAATAATGTTATGAAATTTAAATATTTATTGTTCACTGCAAAATTCATAATGACGAAAGTAACTGTGAGCAAGAGTAAAACGATTCCTCCCAAAACTCCTGAAAGACCAGCCAGTCCGCCTAAAACATGTTGAGCCTCCTGTGCATACAATGTCGAAGGAAGCAGACACAGCACTGCAGCAATCATTATATTTTTTACAATATGGGTCATGTTAGAAATATCAGGCTATCCTGCAAATATAAAATTTCTCCACAGGTATTGTAAGATCCGAGTTTATCAATGCATTATCTACCTTTGAAATGTTAACTACATCACCGGTTTTCATCAGGATATTGATCCGTTCATCATTCTGGTTATAAGTACTGTTGCTGGTACTGCCCATAAATAAATAAAACGGAAGTTCTTCTTTCGTAATACTTCCGGAGTTCAATACTACCTGTTTCATTTTCTCAAATTCCTGATCTAGCGGCTGTGTGCTTAGCTTTACTTTGTAAAGTCTGCGGTTATCCAGCATGATACAAAGTTTGGACAGAATACGGTCGGGATGTGTGGCCCAGACTTTAATAGAAGCTGTGATATCAGCATCATCCAGGAGGCAGAATTTTTCCAGGATAGATTTGTCGGAAGCAAAATCGTTGCCGGTAATTTTTTCGTAAAGAAAAAAACGAAGGGCGGGGGTGGCGAAAAGTTCAATGCCTCGTTGTGCCAACTGCTTTGCCCGTTGCAAAATATTTATAACGAGGTGTTCGGCGCCTAAAACTGTTTTGTGCAGATAAACCTGCCAATACATTAACCTCCGTGCTACTATAAATTTTTCTACCGAATGAATACCTTTCTCCTCAACCACCAGGCTTCCATCTTTTACCGTCAGCATTTGGAGTATACGGTCGTAACCGATTACTCCTTCAGAAACACCGGTAAAAAAGCTATCCCTGTTCAGATAATCCAACCGGTCCATATCCAGTTGGCTCGATACCAGTTGATGCAGGAACGTTTTAGGATGCGTATTTTCAAAAATAGATATCGCTTCACTTAAAGCACCGTCCATCGATTCATTAAGCCGCTGCATGATCATCCTTGAGATATCTTCATGCGAAATATCATGAACAATAGTGTGCTCCAACCCATGACTGAACGGCCCGTGACCAATATCATGCATTAGAATAGCAAGCCTTGCTGCAATGCATTCTTCCTTACTTATATCGATCCCCTTGGTTTTCAGTTCATTAAGGGCAATGCTCATAAGATGTGCCGCGCCCAGAGAATGATGTAATCGTGTATGCACCGCACCAGGATACACCAAATGCGCCATACCCATCTGTTTAATTCTCCTCAATCGCTGAAACCAGGGATGTTCTATGATCTGCATCAGTTCCGGCTCCGGAAAGCGGATAAAACCATATACAGGATCATTTATTATTTTGCCACGCATGGCTGCAAAAGTAATAGAGATGTTTTACATAGCACACTAAAATCTACCAGCCATCCTCAGACTAATTGAGTTTCGGTTGTATGGTTGAATGAAATATATGTGCTGCTTCCTGAAGAATGAAAAGGTGTTCCTTAAAAGCAGGTTGATGGTTAATATTGGTTCCGGCATTTTTGCAGGGAACCAAATTCTTTGTTTACCAAAACCACCAACTTATGCAGAAACTGCTAACATCCCTGTCCTTGACAGCTTCTTTACTGGTTACCGGCACATTCGGTGTACTTGCACAAACCTTTGTGCCACCGAACGCCTTCGAATCTACCCATGTAAACCCTCTTATCGTCCGACCAGAATTTACGGCTTGCTATTCGTTATCCGGTTCTTATACATCGCCCATCGCTTACGGACAAGCGGATATGTACCTGGCCGGCTGGGGACTTTCAATTGCTTCAAGTGAATTTGTCTGGCAATTTACTGTTATCGACGATCCCACCACTGTATTGGCTCAAGGATCTTTTATCTATTCCAATGTTACTGATATGGAAGTGGGCAGTGTACGCAATCAAATTACCAACCGGACTAATATACTGGTAGCTTATTATAAGCAAGGCGTAGGCCATTTTGTAGATGTGTATGAGGTCACCACTTCTTCCACTAATCCGGTTTCATTTGTGACAAGCATTTCATTGTCCCATTCGCCTGCTTATGGCCGTATCCGCATTGATTGCAATAGTGTATACACTGCAGGCATTGTATGGGACGATGCTGGAAACGGAATCCAAACGATCATGAACGATGGCGGTAATTGGAGCCCTGTGAGTACTCTGGATGGTACCATTGGTCAGGTTGGTCCGGATGTCGCATTTAGTTATAATCACAATAAGCTGAATGTACATTATGTTTATCATGATAACGCTGGTACCATTACCGAATCAGTTATTGATTTTAATGACTTGCTGACGCCTCCGGGTATAACTGTTTTCCCTACAATACAAGATGTCAATTTTACAGGTTCGCTAGGATCAAGGCTGGTACTGGATTGCCCTGACCATTATGGTGATGCAGACAACTGGGCTTATACTTATACTGATGCTTCACATCAAAAAGTGTATGTACGATTTATAGACAATAATAGTACAGCTATACCTACAACTGCTGTTGTTAATGACGGTACCTTGGGAGTTACATCCATCGCTGGTATGTACGATACCTATACTCCTACACTACATTATGGAAGCAAGGCTATCGGCGGCCATACCGAGCAGATCCATGTAGGCTGGTATATTACTGATGGTTCCTTTAACGGATATATTGACGTAGAAATGAACACGGATGGTACCAGTATCGTGAGCACTCCCGACTACCTCATGCTGCCCAATGCTTTTACACCCAATCATAATGTGTTTTCTAACGGAATTGCCTTCAGCAAAAGCGATCTGAAGTCGGTACCCAATTATCTCTATGCAACCTACTACGATTATAATAATGTGACCAATATGTATCAGCTGCATCATGCTTATCACAAATGGGGTGATATAGCCTTCAAAGGCACCTCAATAAACGAGCAGGAACATGCTGTTGCAAGCTATTTTATTCATCCTAATCCTTTCCGGAACAGCCTCAATGCTTCCGTTACACTTCGGGAAAGCGGTATTTTGCAGCTTCGATTATTGGACATTACAGGACGCCAGGTATGGCAGTCTGAAGCTACATTAGGTAAAGGAACACACAAGATAACTGCAGAAGATCTTAGTGGATTGATGCCCGGAACCTATGTGCTTACCGCTACCTGCAATGGTCAGAAGATCGGTGATCAGATAGTTACGAAACAGTAAATATCCATAGTTGATTACAGCCTCCGCCATTATTCCGGCGGGGGCTGTTCTTTTACAAGGCATATCCGGATTTGTATATATTCCCCACATTTCGGAACTTTGCGCCTCAATTCAAAACCGCTTTTCAAAAAGATGTCTCAAAAGCAGATCAAATCCGCACTCATTTCCGTTTTTTATAAAGACGGCCTGGAGCCCATTGTAAAAGAACTGGATCGTCAGGGAGTTACTATTTATTCCACAGGGGGAACGCAGAAATTTATTGAGGAACTGGGAGTAAAATGCGTTCCTGTAGAAGAAGTGACGACCTACCCTTCTATATTGGGTGGTAGAGTTAAAACGTTGCATCCTTCTGTTTTTGGCGGTATCCTGGGGCGTAGGGAGCTTGCGCAAGACCTTGAGGAAATGAAACAATACAAGATACCGGAAATTGACCTGGTTATTGTAGATCTGTACCCTTTTGAAGAAACATTGAAAACTACTTCAGAAGAACAACTGATCATTGAAAAAATAGATATTGGTGGCCCTTCCATGATCCGTGCGGCTGCTAAAAACCATAAAGATCTTACTGTAATTGCGGCAAAAGAAGATTATGCAGCTCTGGAAGAATTATTGAAGACACAAAATGGCAGCACTACATTAGAGCAACGCCGCGCATTTGCTGCAAAGGCTTTTTATGTGGTGATGAATTACGATATTGCAATCAATAATTATTTTAACGGTACCATTGTTCCACCATTTCATGGCAAACAAGTATTGCGTTACGGTGAAAATCCTCACCAGCAAGGCGTTTATTACGGCGATCTGAACGAGATCTTTGATAAGCTACACGGTAAAGAACTTTCTTACAACAACCTGGTGGATGTAGATGCAGCGGCACAGCTGATTTCTGAATTTGATGAAAACGCTGATCCTGTTTTTGCTATTATCAAGCATACTAATGTTTGCGGTGTAGCACAAAAGCCAACCTTAAGCGAAGCCTGGGATGCAGCATTGGCCGGTGACCCGGAGAGTGCGTTTGGCGGCGTGCTGGTAGCAAGCAAAGAAGTGGATCAGGCCACGGCGCAAAAGATCAATGAATTGTTTTTTGAAATATTGATTGCACCTGGCTTTACACAAGATGCTTTGGATATTCTGCAAACCAAGAAGAACCGTATTTTATTGGTACAAAAAACAGCGTTGAAACCTAAAACGGTATTCAAGAATGTATTGACCGGTATCCTTACCCAGGATGCGGATCAGGGCAATTATAATGAGTGGAAAGAAGAAGGCGCACAACCTGCTACGGAAGCGCAAAAGAGCGACCTTCTATTTGCCAACCTGATCTGCAAACACCTTAAGTCTAACGCTATTGCGTTGGTAAAAGGCAAACAATTATTAGGTAAAGGTTGCGGCCAAACCAGCCGTGTGGATGCATTACGTCATTCGCTGGAGAAAGCGCACAGCTTTGGCTTTGATCTGAAGGGAGCCGTATTGGCATCCGATGCTTTCTTTCCTTTTGATGACTGTGTGAAAATGGCTCATGAAGCAGGTATCACAGCTGTAATTCAACCTGGTGGCTCTATCCGCGATAAAGATACTGTAGCTTATTGTCAGCAAAATGGCATGGCATTGGTGATTACCGGTATGCGCCACTTCAGACATTAATACATTGCAATAAATAAAAAGCCTACACAAAAAGATCGGCGATCCTAGTATGGATCGCCGATCTTTTTGTTGGAAAGTTTCCCGAAACCTGAAACTTCTTGAGCGTTTGCCTTATTCTCTTTTGTTATAGCAAATAATTCCTATTTAGCGGCTTCTTCACTTTTACCATTACTCTCTGCATTCATGCCTTTAATCACATCTGCGGTAATGTCGAGTGCTTTGTTGGCAAATAATATAGAACCGCCTTTTGCATAAGAAAGAATGTAATCATAACCCTTATCAGCATTATATTTTAAAAGATAGGCATCCAGACGGCTTTGCAGGTCTTTGGTGAAGGCTTCCTGCTCTTTCATCAGTTGAGCGCCTAATGTTTGTCTGCGGGTTTCAATATTTTGTTGCATTTCACCAAGCCTTTTTTGACCTGCTTCACCTTCTGCCTGGCTTAAAGTACCAGCTTGCGCTTTCTTTTGAAAAGCTGCATATTCATTTTGAAGATTCTGTGCCATTTTCCCTACTTCGGCGTCCAGAGCTGCTGTTTTCTTTTCCAGCTCTGCTTTTTTAGCTTTCAGGTAATCATATTTAGCCTCCAGGGTATCCATATCTACATAGGCTATTTTGCCGGTAGGCGTAGTAGCCGAAGCTGTCTGTGTTGTTTTAGTTTCTTTAGCAGTTTCAGTGCTTTTTTTATTATCACATGATGCGAAAACCATAGCAGATGCTATGCCGCAGATAAGAAGACTGTTTGATACGCTTTTTGATAAATACATACGTGTGTTGAAATTTTAATGTGGACAAATTTACAAGAATAGTTCCTGCATAACAAAAGAAAAACCGCCTTGAATCAAGGCGGTTTTTCTAACAATCATATTGAAAATGTTACTCGCTCAATTTGAAAGAAACAGGTAAAGTGTAATAAACTCTAACGGAAGCTCCGTTTTGTTTACCGGCTCTCCACTTTGGCATGCTTCTTACAACACGTTCAGCTTCTTTACCGCATCCACCACCAAGATCACGTTTGATCTCAATGTTGGTTACACTACCATCTTTATCCACAACGAATTGCAAAATTACTTTACCTTCTATACCTTCTTCCCTTGCAGCGGCCGGGTATCTGATATTATTCTGAAGATATTTCAGCAACGCAGCCTGGCCTCCCGGGAATTCCGGCATCTGTTCAACAGAAGTAAAGATCTTATCCGGTGGCGGACCAGCTTCTACTGGTTTACCAGTACCGGTACCGGCTGGCGCAAGACCCGGATCAATAGCGTTAGGATCACCTGAACCTGCTTCTGATTTTGGACCTACTACCTTATTTTCTTCAGGTTTTGGAGGTTCCGGTTTATCTTCTTCTTTTACTTCTTCGTTCTTTTTAATGACCGGAGGGGTAAATTTCACTGTAGGTTTTACCGGTGGCGGTGGCTGAACCGGTGGTGGCGGTGGTGGCTTTTTAGGATCCACCGGTGGTGGTTCTGCAAGCGTCACATCCTTGATTTCAGGAAGCGCTTCCACTACTTTCTTCTCGTTAAATTTGATTAATGTAGCTCCGAAAACGCCGCCTACAGCAAGCACAGCTATAAGCCCCGCAATTGTAGCACGCCGCCTGTATTTTTTGCGAAGCTCATATCCGCCATACTGCTTGTTACGTCCTTCGAAAAGGATGTCAAGATAGTCAGCGTTTAAAATTTTATTTATGTCCATGATATTTTTACTTTAATAGTAAGACGCAATGCCTTTGGATCTCACAATGATTATTGAGGATTTGCCGCTTCAGTAGCTTTGATGAAATCCTTGTCTACCGGTGTGATATCTACTACTGCATATACCGGAATTGCATTGATGGTCATTTCATCCAGGATATTGATCAGATCTTCTGTAGTGCTGTTCTCATCAGGTTTGATCAGTACAATAGCTTTGTCTTTAGCATTAAGTACGCCCTGGCTAATCAGACTTTGCACTGTCTTTTTCTTATTGATAAGCACATCCCTGATACCATCTTTATCCTTAAAGTAAGTGACCTCAACAACCGGAGGCTTTGTAGGATCGTCGCCTATTCCGTTGTAATAATAAATCCTGTGATCTTTACTTAAAAGAAGGGTAAGAGCTTCATCATTTTTGATCTTGTTCTTATCTTCTTCTTTCAGCTGATCATCCTTAAAAGGCATCTGAATTTCCATTGCTTTAGGCTTCGACATGGTTGTAGTAAACATGAAGAAAGTGATCAGCAGGAATCCCAAATCCACCATTGGTGTAAGGTCTATACGGGGGGCACCTTTTTTCCCACCTTTTACCTCTATTTCTGCCATGGTTGTATTTGTTTAATTAAGTTATTTAAATAAGTACGCTATTGCTTGAAATTACTCGGCGTGTGGTTTACCAGCTCTTTCTGCAGCCAGTGCAGTTCCCGGAGGCACACCTTTCATATCGGTAATAAAGCTGAAACGGAATACTTTTTGTTTTCCTAATGTGCCGATTACCTTGCTAATTGCCGGGTAAGAAGCTTGACCATCAGCCTTAATTGCAATACGTCCTTTACCGTCATCTACGTGATACCTTGCGGTTTGAACCCAGTAGGCCAGCTCATTGGTTTCAAAGTTACCGGTAGTATCGGTTGGAATACCCGGTGCTTGTTTGTCGTAAGCGCCTTGTTGGGCCGGAGGCAACGCCAGATAAGATTTTAACCTGGAAAACGGAACACCTACGCCTGAACCTTTTACAAAGTTCTGCATTTCGGCTTCTGTCAAACCTAGTTTTTTATCATCATTGATCTGGTTAATGATATCTCTTTTAGCCTTCAGGTTATCTACTGCAAAGAACACTCTGCCACCTTTATCCAAAGTGATCAGCATAAAACCTTCCGGTATTACCTTTGTAGAAGTAGACGACGGTGTCTCTACCTGTACAGGCTCCTCAGGTTTAAATTTTGTTGCCAGCATAAAGAAAGTAAGCAGCAGAAACGCAACGTCACACATGGCCGTCATGTCTATATGCGTACTCTTACGAGGCAGTTTTATTTTTGGCATCTTCTGATTATTTATTGTTAGACGAAGCAATGATTTTATTCCACAAAACTATTTTGTGCTTATTTGTAAGTAGCAGCAAAACTTTGTGTTAATGTAAATCCGCTCTCATCTATGCTATAGTTCACGCCATCAATGATAGTAGTGAAGAAGTTATAGGCAATCATCGCACAGAAAGAAGTACCGATACCTAATGCAGTATTGTAAAGTGCTTCAGAGATACCTGCAGCAAGACCACCAGCATCTGGTGCACCTGCATCGGCCATGGAAGAGAACGCCGTGATCATACCCACAACCGTACCTAACAGACCCAACAAGGTAGCTGCTGATGTAATGGTAGAAAGGAATACGAGGTTTTTCTCCAGCATAGGAAGTTCAAGTGCTGTAGCTTCTTCGATTTCGTTCTGAATGCTCAATATTTTCTGATCTGTAGTCAGCTCAGTATTAGAAATCATTTCTTTGTATTTGTGCAGACCAGCTTTCATTACATTGCCTACAGAACCGCTTTGTTTATCACACTCAGCAAGAGCAGCATCAAGATTTTTGTTAGCCAGGTGGTATTGTACTTTACGAACAAACTCGCCGCCGTTAGTTTTACCTTTAGCTTTCATGATGGTAATTGTTCTTTCGATAACGAAAGCAAGCATGATAAGGAACATACCAATCAGGAATGGCACGATATAACCACCAGAATACATGTTACCCATCCAGTCAATAGGATGTTTTCTTACATCACCATCACTAAAGTGCGATGGATTACCTAAAACGAAAGTACGGATAAGCCATCCTACTACTACACATACAAGTACTATTACTAAATTGATCCAAAAATTGTTTGAATTCTTGGGTTTACCTGCTGCACGTGGAGCACCTGATGGTCTTGCTGCTGTGGCTGTTTTTACGTCTGCCATAATTCTGATTTTTACGAATTGATTGTTTTTAAAAAAATGATACTTAAAATAGTCGCGGCAAATTTATGTTTTTGATTAAAAAAAACAACTATTGCCCGAAAAAATTACCAGTAAGTTAATTTATGCTTCAAATGTAAACCTATTCGCCAATTTTCCAAAATTCAATACAGTGAATTTTTTTATAATAAATTGTCCAGTCCGTCTTTCATGAGTACTGTGAAAATTTTAGAACCGTCAGGGGCATATTGAGGCTGCTGGCAGGCAAATAATTCATCGATAAGTGCGCGTGCCGCATCGGCTGAAAGCAATGATGGTTGTGCCATACGCTTTGCCATGGTTCTTAGCAGTTTTTCTTTTTGCTGATCCTTAAGGGTACTGGCTTCGTGTTTCATCTGTTCCAGTATTTCTTCAAGTAATGCCTGTTCTCTTCCTGCCGGTACATCCGGAGGAGCTCCTTGCACGGCGTAAGTATGACTTCCGAAGGGCGAAATATCATATCCTAATTTTTTTAAAAAAGGTAGAAGATCTTCAAGCAATGCAGCATCGGCCGGGCTAAGTTGCAAGGTAGCCGGAAATAAAAGCTGTTGTGTGATGGAATGTTCCTTAGCCATACGGTCCTGCAAGCGTTCATATTGAATACGCTCCAAAGCCCGTTTTTGATGCATAAGAAGGAGGCCGGATTTCATGGTGGTCACCAGGTAATCGCGCCATTGCAATACTGGTTGTTCATAAGTATTGATGTCCTCAAAAGATATTTCGGATTGTGCACCTCCCGTTTGATCTGCTTGTGATGGTTTTACATCATCCAAAGCCGGCATGGAAGGGATAGCAGGAAAGAAATTTTCCCTTTGTGCTTTCCATTGTTTGCGATCATCACTTTTTTCCAGGAAATGTGCCTTTCCTCCTTCAGAGAAAGATTGAAATAAATAACCTTTTTCAGTGTTTTCCCGTTGGCTCTGACTTTGTGGAAGCCGTACTGCATCCAGGTTTTGTATTTCAGTATCCAGGGAAAAATCTAATGAAGGCGCAATATTAAAACGGGCAAGGCCATGCTTAATCGTAGATTGAAGATAGGCATACATCAATCGGTCATCGTCAAACTTTACTTCCTGCTTGGTAGGATGCACGTTTACATCCACTCTTTGCGGGTCCAGTTCGAGGAATAATACGTAAAAAGGAAATGCCTCTTTTTCAATCAAACCCTCAAAGGCCGTAGTGACCGCATGATGCAGATAAGCATTGCGGATAAACCTGCCATTGATAAAGAAAAATTGATTACCCCTGGTTTTGGTAGCGGCTTCCGGTTTGCCTATAAACCCATGAATGTGCAGCAATTCGGTATCCTCATCAACAGGTACAAGTGTTTTTTCAACCTTATTGCCCAAAAGCTCTACTATCCTTGTTTTTTGATTGCCGGAAGACAAATGAAACTGCTCTGTATTGTTGTGATATAACCGGAAAGCAATATGAGGGTAAGCCATGGCTACCCGTGTAAATTCATCAATGATATGTTTGAATTCCGAAGTATTCGACTTTAAGAATTTCCTGCGGGCAGGCACATTGTAAAAAAGATTTTTAATACTGAAACTCGTGCCGGCAGCACAGGCCACAGGTTCTTGCCTGATTACTTCTGATGCTTCAATGATAAGCTGTGTGCCTACATCTTCATGATGCGGCCTTGTTTTTAATTCCACTTGTGCTACTGCTGCAATAGAGGCCAGAGCTTCACCACGGAACCCCATGGTGCGTATAGAAAAAAGATCGTCAATATGTTTGATTTTGGAAGTAGCATGGCGTTCAAAACTCATTCTTGCATCCATAGGGCTCATGCCCTTTCCATTGTCCACAACTTGTATCAATTCTTTGCCGGCATCTTTTAATATGAGTTGTATTTCTGTGGCGTCGGCATCTATGGCATTTTCCAACAGCTCCTTAACAGCAGAAGCCGGACGCTGAATTACTTCACCTGCGGCTATCTGGTTAGCAAGATGGTCTGGCAGGAGTTGAATAATATCGGGCACTTAGCGGAATTTATAAATATGAAAAAGATTCGGAAAGGAAGGTTGTATAGTTATGAAAAACTTTCCAGAGCGAAGTTACAAAAAAGGCCGAAATGATTGCACCACTTATGTTCTATTCCTGTTCCGGTTTTGAATCCTTGTTAATATTTACTTTATTGATTACCCCGGTCTGGTTAATTTCATTTTGTACGGTTGTACCTTCAGAAAGGCCGGGGTCAGAGGAGAATTCCAGTCTGTAGATTTTTATCAGCAAAATAAAATAAGCTATCAGCAATGGCCCGAATATCAGGCCCATAATACCGAATAATTGGAGGCCCGCAATGACGCCGAAAACAGTAATTAACGGATGTACATCTCCTATTTTTTTTAGAAGAGTGAAACGTAGCACATTATCAGTATTGGAAACAACAATAGCACAATATAAGATCAGGCCGATACCAATACCAATTTTTCCACTGGCAATTACAATAATACAGATCGGTACCCAAACAATCATGGTGCCCACCATAGGTATTATAGAAGCAACACCGGTAAGGATGCCCCATACAACAGATTGCGGTACACCAAACATCCAGTAGCCCAATATCGCAATGATGCATTGACAAAGCATAAGAACTGGTATGCCTATGGCATTGGATACCACCATGTTTTTGGTTTCGGACCAAAGGGAATCTATATTTTTATGTTTTAAAGGCAAGAGATGAACAATTTTTTTCTCCATATTCCGGCCACTGAGCAACATAAAGTATAGAATGAAAAATGCTGTCAGTGTATTGAGCAATACACTTGCCGTTGCATTCAGCGTAGCATTAAGAAAGGTAGGAATAACCGTCATAATGCGTTGCAATCCTTGCTGGAACTGCTGTTCATTAATGTTAAGCCGGGGAAGATATTGTTTAATTAAAACAATCAGGTGATTGCCTTGTGCCATCAGTTCGCCCGAATGCTCGAAAGCATAAGTAAATTTAGGCATAAGCAATTGTACCAGTAACCAAATAGGAATTACGAATACAACAACACAGGTAGCAATAAGTATGGTGGCGGCCATCCATCTTTTCCATCTTCGCTTGATGGTAAGATTGAAATAGTATTTCCGCAATAAAATATAGAGTGTAACTGCGCCCAGAAACCCGGGCATAAAGTACTGCAGTTGCCATATGAGCACTATACCGGTGAAGGAGATCAAGACAAGTAAAATGATTTGCTTCAGTCCGTTTGTTTTTAAAATATCCATGTAAAGGTTTGGTTTGCTGGTGCAATAACTAAAATAGGATATAAAAGTTGAATTATGCCTTCGCTTATTTCTCCGGACAACAATATAGTTTTTAATGCTGAAAAATTATATCTTTACTTGTAAAGACTTGCTTATAAATTCCTTATCTTCAAAATTAAATGATAAGATTTTATTAAAAGATCATTGAATCTGAACAATATGATAGGGAAGATTGTAGTTTTGTCTGTATAAACAATGTATAATTCACAATTAAAACGTAGTCAGTTATGGCAAACAATGCAGGAAAAACAGTAGCAACGCTTCTGATAGGAGCGGCAGTAGGAGCAGCAGTAGGATATGTACTTGGTACAGATAAAGACAAGCGCCAGGAAACAGTAGATCGTCTGAAAGAAAGCATTGACAGGCTTAAATCAAGACTTGGCAAAAAATCTTCAGACATTGAAGATGAAATTTTCAGCGCTTAAGACCTTTAAATAACCGCATTTTGAAAAATCCTATCAGTTCCCTTAAAGACAAAGTAACCCAATACATTCAACTGAAATTCGAGCTTATCCGCCTTGAGGTGATCGAACGCCTAGTGAATGTAATGGGTTATTTCGCCTTTATCATTATAGCCATTTTTCTATTTTTCTTCTTAGGCTTTTTCATTTTCCTGGGCATAGCAGAATTGCTGGCATCGGCATTTGACAGTCGTGCCTTAGGGTATTTTACTACAGCCGGCATCATCCTGATATTGGTGGTAACAATCGTTATGTCCGGTAAGCGGATCATCCGTTTTTTTGCGGGACGTATGGTTGCCATGCTTACCAAGAAAAAGGAGAAGAAAGGAGATTACGGAGATAACGATCCGGAAGACAACGATTGAGCAATTTGAAACCCGTATTGCCATGGCAAAAAGATATACCAGGAAACAATTAGGAAGTCTTGATCAGCTTGATCTGGAACAGGAACGGATTCGTAGTAAAAGCAGAAAGATTGAAGATGATTTTGTGCAGGTGTTACATCCGCAACAATTAGTGATTTCTTTTTTGGAAGGTTTGATAAGCCGGAAATTAGCAGGGAATAAAAAGGAGAAGACCTATAAAGCAAATTTCAAGTCGGATGGTAAGGCCGCCAACACCTCAAAAAGTAAATTGGATGAGATAAGAAAGCATCCTTTATTTAAGACATTACTAAAAAAGGTGGGCATTTCTTTTCTGAAATGGCAGGCATTTAACCTAGCTCTTTTTGCAGGTAAAAAAATATACCACGCTATAAAGGACAAAAAAAAGCAAAAGTCTGTAACTGCGCCTGGTGCATCCAAAAAGTAAATGTTAGATTTTTTTTGAATGCCCGACACAAATAAACAATGAATAATTACAAAGAGATGGGGGCAAAATGATTGTTTTTGGCACATCCCCAACTTTCCAAAAGGTTTAAACTTTTGGAAAGTTTCTTAAAGGACTATAAAGTAAAAGCTCCGGATTTATCCGGAGCTTTTACTTTATAGAAAAATGGTCATTCTATTTCACATGTTGTTTTACAAAGTCCCTTATCTTTCGGGTATAGTCAAAATATCCTGCTTCCATCCTTACCCAAAATATAATAAATATCAAGAGTCCGATACCAAACATAGATAGCGAAGGCCAATAACTTTCAGATGGATTCATAAAATAAAAACCACTTGCGCCAAGGATACAAAACAAGCAAAAGATAACAATCAGGTAAGGTCCGCCAACATCAATTTTTCGGGGTTTGGATGTTACTGTTATTTTAGTTCCGGATGTACCCAGTCCCTGCATCTCAACATGTGTGATCGGCAAGGTTTTAATACCATTGGTTTCTTCTGCGTGAGGAATAATCTTTAACATCTGCTCCTTTTCTGTTATTTCAAAATCCAAATGATGAACCTGTATATGCTTACCTAAAAGACGCTGCCTGATATCCTCTATAGACAGCGGTGTGTTGTAACGATAAGTACGTTGAAAGATCATATTTCATTCGTTTAAAGAGTGAGTAATCAATAACCTAAAATATAGAACAAGATATATAATTTTTGGGAATTCAAATAATATTTACACATTTATTTTAAATTGTAAAAGAAGCTAACTTGTTCACTATAAAGACCTGTCTTTAGCACTATACGTTGGGAAAAGATTAGTTAATCATCATAACGAAGGAATACGTATTTTTATTTCCCCAAAATGCTTTGGCAGATTGTTTTATTTAATTATTAGCTATGCGAAAAATCTTTACATTAAGTATCCTTCTACTACTTCAATTCGGCAATGCGTTCGCACAAAGGGCTAGAGAAAGCATACAAATTGCAGGCAGAGACGTTGTTTTGAGTCATAACACGGACTTGTTGATAGCCCATGTTAAAGAACAAATCGGGCAAACGGGACTTGCACAGATTTATCTCCATTTTACTGCTGCTCCGGATAAGGCCAAGTTGAAAGCTGCAGGAATAGAGTTGCAGCATAGTATTCAGCAAAATGTTTATGTTGCTATAATAAAAAACAATGCTGCGTTCGCCTCAGCACAGCTCAATGCAATAACTGGATGGGCCTCTGTTTCCTTCTCCGACAAAATAAACCCGGAGCTGCCAGCTGACAATAGCGATACAGAAACCATATTGGATATACTACTTTCAGTAAAGAATGGTATGAGCAAAGAAGAGGTAGCGCAATCTTTAGCTGCTTTTAATGCACGGCTGTCTACTGAACAACATTGGAAGAGCCAGGATGTCTGGGAAGTGGAAATAAGCCGTGCTAAGATAGAAGCACTTGCAGCAGCGCCTTTTGCGCTTTCGCTTACACCCAGGTTCACACCAAAAACCCTACTACAGCAGGCTGTGGGCTTTACCAATACACAAGGTGCACATCAGCCTTTAGCCATTGGCGGCCATAACCTTCATGGCGAAGGTGTAACGATTGGTGTGGGCGATAATTCTGATCCGGATCATATCGATTATATTGATCGCTTGCGCACTTTCAATCCTGTATTGAGCAACTCACATGGATTCCATACTACAGGTACTGTTGGTGGCGATGGTATTAAAGATGAACGCTACAAAGGATTTGCAAATAGGAGCAGTCTTATTTCTGATTTTTTTAGCCAGATCATTGCTAACGGAGCCTTGTATCACCAGGATTTTGATATGATGGTATCGAGTAACTCTTATGGCAATGTGGTAGGGAGCTGCAGCTATGCCGGTACTTACGATATTTATGCCCAATATGTAGATCAGTTAGTGATTGATCATCCCGGATTATTAAATGTCTTTGCAGCAGCAAATGATGGCGGCCTCAATTGTTCTCCTTATCCTGCAGGTTATGCTACAGTTACAGCAGCTTTTGCTTCTGCAAAAAATACACTGACTGTAGCCAACATGGGTAAAACACCTCAGCTTATTAACTTTTTTACCTCTAAAGGCCCGGTTAAAGATGGTCGGCTGAAACCTGAAATAGCAGCTGTAGGTATGAATCTTATAGCTACTGTAGATAATAACAACTATGCAACCAGTACGGGAACCAGCATGGCTTGCCCTAATGTTGCCGGTGGCGCAGGTTTACTTTATCAAAGATACCGCCAGCTCCATGCAGGCCAGGACCCCCATGGTGCTTTAGTGAAAACTTTATTGATGAATGGTGCTTACGATCTTTCTACTCCCGGCCCTGATTTTGTTTATGGATTCGGGCTAATGAATATAGGGCATTCCCTTACCATGGTGGACAGCAATCGTTATTTTTCCGACACTATAAATACTACTCAGGAACATACATATACGGTTACCATACCGGCCAATACCGCAAAAGCAAAAGTTATGCTGTATTGGAATGATGCAGCAGCAGGACCTTTAAGCGCTCATACCCTTATTAATGATCTTGACCTTACGGTAACCAGTCCTTCTGCTGTAGTGAGCCTGCCGCTTATACTGGATACGCTTCCTTCACAAATATTAGTAGCGGCTGCGCCGGGTATTGATCGTATTAATAACGTGGAGCAGGTTACGCTTAATAACCCTACCCCTGGTACTTACACGATAAAGGTTAAAGGTTTTAATGTTCCGGAAATTAACCAGGAATATTTTGTTGCCTACGATTTTTCACCTGTAGGTGTGGCTATTCAATATCCTTTTGGTGATGAAGCATTGATAGCCGGCGATGAAATGATCATTTACTGGGAGGCATCAACCGGTACTGATCCTTTTACCATTTCCTATTCTACAGATAATGGTGGTAGCTGGAATACTATTGCTACTAATGTGAATTCAGACCTTAGAACATACAATTGGACTCCACCTGCTTCTATTTCTTCAAACCAATGCCTGGTAAGAATTACAAGAGGCAGTACTCAAACGCAAAGCAAAACATTTACGCTTTCCGGAAGGCCGGTAGCCACACTAAATCCTGTAGCAGAACAATGCCCAGGTTCTATTAAGATCAGCTGGAATACAATATCAGGTGCAAGCGGCTATCGCATATTTAAAAAAATCGGTGATGCGATGGTGGCCATTACAACAGTTACCGGTACCACTTATACTTATACCGGTTTATCCACGGATAGTACTTATTGGGTAGCTGTTGCACCTATCGTTAATGGTGCTACAGGTATTCGCTCCGTAGCTTTAAGCCGTATGCCATCTGATGGTAGCTGTGTAGGTGTTGCCCATGGCGATCTGCGCATGACTAAAATATTGGCTCCAGGTAGCGGGCGTCTCCTTACTTCTACAGCTTTAAACAATACCCAACCGCTTACCGTTATTGTAAGTAACCTGGACGATCAGGCTGCAGCTAATTATAAGCTTTCCTATAAAGTGAATGCCGGAGCCTGGTCCGGTGCAAATTACACGAACATTATTACTCCGGCAGGCAACGGACAACTTACTTTAGGCAATCTTAACCTTGCTGCCGCAGGTGTGTATACAATTACGGTTGCTGTTACCAATCTGGCAGTAGCAGATCCCGTAGTTGCGAATGATACGATGACCATAACGGTGAAACAAATTGATAACCCTGTTATGAATCTCAGTAGTGGATATCTTGAAAACTTTGAAGCTACCGGCAACCTGGATATCCTGGGTGCGGGCTTCATGGGCATCAATGGTGCTGAAAAATGGGATTTCACGCAAAGCAAGCCTAAAGGGCATCTGCGCAACTTCGTTAACTCTGAGATTACGATAGAAGGCACCAAATCTATCAGTATGGATAATGCTAAAAACCAGGTGTTGGATATTGCCGGAAGCAGTTACAATACCTTCACCGGAACATTTAATCTGAGCAACTATAATACTACTAACTGGGAAGTACGTTGTGAATTTGACTATATCATGCACGGCCTTCCTAAGTTTGATACCGGCAATAAAGCGTGGGTAAGAGGAAGCGATACCGACCCATGGTTACCATTACATACTTACCAGATCGATACCAATAACCTTGGCGTGATTTATAATTCAGGAACATTATCCCTTACAGATCTATTGGCTAATGCCGGTCAGACCTTCTCGTCAAGTACGCAGATAAGGTTTACCCAGTATGATACTTCGCGTATTGCTGCCACTTATTTTGGTAATGGCTTTACTATGGATAATTTTAAGTTGTACTTGGTAACGGATGATGTTGAATTACTTTCCATAGATTCCATATATCATTACAACTGTGGCCTGAGCAGTACTGTTCCCATGAAGATCAAGGTGCGGAATGGTGTGAATAATACCGTGCATAATATTGCAGTGCATTACAAACTGGATAACCAGGCTGTAGTTTCCGGGCTTATTGATTCTATTCCGGGAAAAGATACGGTGGAGTATACATTTGCACAAACGATGGATCTCTCTGCCAATACCAGTTATAACCTTTCGTCCTGGATATACGTGGCTACTGATACCTACAGGCTGAATGACAGTATCATGAACTTCCAGATCAAGAACCAACCGGTTATTACCATATTCCCTTATCTGCAAAATTTTGAAAGCAACGATGGATTCTTTTTTGCAGAAGGCAATAATAACAGCTGGGAATATGGTACACCGGCATCTCCCAAAATAAACCATGCGGCAAGTGGTATCAAAGCCTGGAAAACCAAGCTGGCAGGTAATTACAACAAACAGGAAAGCTCTTATCTCTATTCTCCCTGCTTTGATATCAGCCAGTTGGCCAACCCCAGGTTGAGCTTTAGTCTGGCTACAGATATTGAGGATCCGGGCAGCTCGATATTTGATGTAGGTTTTGTAGAATATAGCCATGATGGATATACCTGGCAAAAGCTTGGCGCCGCAGGGCAAGGCACCAATTGGTATACCAACGATAGTGCACAGGCCTGGACCAAAACCGGAGAAGATTACTGGCACGTTGCTACTATTCCTTTACCTAAAAATGGAGATATCGTTTCTTTCCGTTTCGTGATGAGATCGGATCAGGGCTCTGAATATGAGGGAATAGCTGTAGACGATATTCATGTGTACGATCTGGTGAATCCTATTTTTAACCAGGAAAAATTTGCTTCACCAATTACACAAAATGTAGGTGCAGGCCAAACTGTTTCTTATCTCAGTGGAAATAGTATTGGAGTAAGTCTGCTTAATGGTACAAGTGCCTTGGGCAATACAGCTGTGCAGGATTACAAGCATACCTTGTTTGTAAATGATGACAGTACCCAATATTATCTCCCTAAAAACTTTACCATACAACCAACCAATAACCCTTCAGATAGTATGACCGTACGTTTCTATATTCCTGATGAAGGCATGCGAATCATTCGGGAAGATGCTGGCTGCTATAGTTGTAGTAAAGTGAGAGAGGTACAAGGCCTGGGTATTACTAAATACGATGATCCGGATAAGAATAAAGAGAATAATACACTTGCCGATAATGCCAATGGTGTTTATGCATTTATTCCTAAAAATAAAATTACCTGGGTGCCTTACGACATCGGTTATTATGCAGATGTAAAAGTAAAATCGTTCTCTGAATTCTGGTTCAATGATGGTGGTCCTACTAAAGATCAGACACTGAATCAAAACCTGTTTGACTTTACTGCATCGCACTATGGTGTTCGTTATGCGCAGCTTAACTGGAAATCTAATATCGATGCACAAACCGTTAAGTATGATTTACAGCGTGCGGATACTTCTATGAATTTTACCACGATAAGAACGATAAATGCATTAGGCCAAAACGGTCAGAACTATACTTATATCGATACACCGGTGCTTACCAGTTCTATAGTGCACTACCGTATCAAATATACCATGCAGGGCGGGGCTGAGTACCATAGCCTGATACGCAGCCTGGATTGGGCCGGATCTGATGGTATAGTACAGATATACCCTAACCCGGTAAGGAATGGTGTACTGAACCTCGAATGGTTTAAGGGCAATGGTGAACCGCTGGAATGGAGCATGTACAGCATTGTCGGACAAAAAGTAATTTCAGGCGATACACAATTAAATGGCTACAATGGTAAACATACCTTCGATCTTTCCCGGATGGGTCTGACCGCAGGAATGTATGTATTGCGAGTAGTAAGCGGAAAAGACAAATGGGAGTTTAAAGTTGTGTATCAGTAAGGATAGCTCTTTTTGGAAAAGGTCTGCAGTTTTAAATAGCTTGCGGACCTTTTTTACAGAACATCTCTTACTTAAAAAACAATATTGTTTTTGTAGCAGGTAAATCGAAGCATTATTTTCATAATTTTTAAAACATTTGATCATGCGGTATAGCGAAGAAATATTCGAACATCTTTTTGAAGGTACTGAAGAAGGTTGGCATGCATGGTTTAATAGTCATGCACCGCTTGATCAAATTGATATCCTGGATGAACTGAAAGAGATGATCATAGAAGTGATGGAAGATGGAGAGAATAATGAATTTTTATCGGAAGCATTGAAAAAGTTGGAAGAGAAAACTTATAGCTTTCAGGAGTCTGTCCTGGATGAGCAACTGGCATTATTACAACTGGAAATGGCCGAAGACGAAATCGCAAAAATCGAAAAAGAATTGGATCCTAAAGTTGAAAGAATAAGGGAGTATATCCTGGAATGCATTACCACTAATGCGCCTAATGCAGAGGCTATGAAGTTACTAGCTATCCAGGCGGTGGCGTATGAAAAGGCGACTGGTAAATATGATGCACTGAATTGGCTGGCTTACAATCCTGATCACGAAATCTGACGGTTTTCACCTCAATAACTAGAGGTGTAGCTCAAATACTTTATGCTCTTTAACTTCAGTAAAGCCACAGATTAAATAGAAATGATGTGCCCGGTTTCTTAATACATTACTTCTCACTACAAGTTTGCGATAACCTTGCTGTAGGCCCCATTCCTTTATGGCATTTACCAATTGTTCACCTATTTTCTTTCCTCTGAATTGTTCGTCTACTACAAGGGCGGCTATTTCTGTATAGTTACCGGCTTCCAGCCGCGTAGTTTTAAATGCATGGACCCAGCCTGCAATATCATCTCCCCATAGTGCTACCAACAAGCAATCATATTCGCTTTGAAGTAAATGTTGCATCCGTTCCAACGTTTCCTGTACCGAATGTACGTATCCCAATTGTGCTGAAAGTGTATTGACTACAGCTGCATCTGCGGATCCCATGATCCTGATGGTAAGATTCATGCTCCCTTACTTATTTTTTAAAATTACGCAAACGTTCCAAAGCTTGCTGCCTTACCTTATTGCGTAAAAAAGGTGTCCAGCCCAAAAGGAAACCTGGCGCACCCAAAGCCTGTGCTGACCATTTCCAGAAACTAAAATGATCTGTATGTTTACTGATCTTACCATCTCTGAATTCAAACTCTGCATCAATCTTATTAACCACTTTTCTTCCTGTTTTACTAAAGGTATAAGTAGCTTCCCAATGCGCACCACCCTTATTATCATCGGCCCATACCTTACTAAAGATCAAAGACAGGCCAGGGTTTACCAACATACGCCACATGTTCTTAGCATCTTCGCCTTTAAGTATGCCAAAGGCAGGATCTTCAAAAGTTATATCATCGGTATAACAGCTTACCATTCCTTCAGCATCGGCATGGGCAAACGCCGTGTAAAACTTTTCAATCAGTCCGGTATTGGTCATAGTTTACAGTTCAGCAATGTTATAAGAGATTTTGTGCAACACCTGGTGAAATTGTTCTTTATTCAACGGATCATTTAAAAAGATGGCATCGATATCTTCTTCCGGGTATTGGAGCATAAGCTTTACCAATTGGCTGGTCTTTTCTATATAATCCTCTTCATCCGTACAGATCTTGGCCAGCAAGCCAAATTGTAAAGCAAGGTCATGATGAGCCAGCTCGGCCTCTTCCAGTATGGCTTTGTAAGTATGTTCCGAAATATCTCTTGTATCCATGTATCATCAATTTGAAACCATGAAGGTAATAGTTTTGATTGAGGAAGAAAATGGGATGATTTTCAATAAAAAGGATAATGAATTACGGTTAAAAAGAAAAGGCTACCCCCAAAGCGGGGTAACCTCTGTCTTCTGTTTGGTCATCTATTTCCTTAATGCTTCAAAAACTTTTGCGTACTGATTACTCCTGATTCCTTGCCGCGGATATGCAAAATATATAGCCCCGAAGCAATACTTTTTACAGGAATGGTAAGGCTATTGCCATTCACAGAATATGATCCTATAAGGTAGCCTTCTGCATCAAGCAAATCTACCTGCATGCCTGTCTCCACACCGGTTACGGTCACTTCACTTTGCGTAGGATTGGGATACAACAGGATATTATAACTGCTGCCAAAATTAAGAACACTGACAGGTGAATAATCCACTTTCCCATCTCTGTCTACAGTTTTAAGACGATAGTAATTAGTACCTGCAAGTGGCGAGAGATCGGGTAATTTGTAGCTGTTGGAAGTGGTAGCATTGCCTGTGGCAACTAATTTACCGATAGGGCCAAAGTTTTTACCATCGCTACTACGTTCTACTTCGAAATGAGAAGTATTTTGTTCTGTAGCTGTACTCCATTGTAGCATTGCTGTATTATTACTGGTTTTTACTGCATCAAAACTAAGTAGTATTATAGGCAATGGTTGTTGGTCCGTAAACACCAGATCACTGCTGCTGTTGTAAGTGCCCGGAGTAGAACCCATATCAATCTGAATGCCAACTCCATTATCAGTACTAGTAGCTGTATCAATCAAATTATTCAGATCACCGCCATTCACAACCAGATCGTAAATATCATCGTAATAGGCTGAATAATATTGGGTCCATGGCATACCATTCCGGTATCGAAAAGCTTCCACAACGCCTGGTTTAAAAGTACCAACTGTCAGGTTCGGTATGATACCTGATAAAAAGCCGGGTCCATTGTCGTTACCTCCCAGGTAAGAGTCAAAAGCATGGGAAAGCTTTACTACACTGGTATTGCCAGGTGGTATGGTAACCTGGTAGTCGATAGTAAAATAATCGTTGGGAGTTGTATAGGAGAAAATGGCGCGAACAGTATAGGTACGGAGGCCCACTATACCCTGCATAACAATAGTATCACGTTGCATGCCGGTTTGCGCATTGATAGTAGCCTGGCAGGTATTGTACATTATTATCCAGGGAATAGCACCAAATCCAGCATTGCTTGAAAACAACGTAGACCCTACGGACAGCGAGATACTGTTATACGTGCCTACCGTATTGATAGGAGTTGCTGAAGGCATATTACCGGGGCTATAAATCTGTCCCATATTAAGCCTTTGTATTTGTAACACTCCTGTAGAACCTATTGAAACTCTTAGACCATTAGTTGAATCTGTACCTCCTGTTGCATTTAAGGTGGTAACGTTAATACATTGGGCAAATAACTTATTGCCGGGTAGTGAGCAGACGATTATAAATGCAGCTATTATAAAGTTGCGGGAATGCCTGCCCGATAGTGTAGAGGATTTTATCATAATATCTTTTTGAGGTTTGAAAAAAGAGTTCAAGAAAAAAGAAATGATTATGGTTTAGTTACTTTGTACAATACCTTAGTCCTGTTATGTATTCCCTTTACATAATAAATACCGGAAGGAAGATTGGTGAGATCAACCAGAGTTTCGTTTTGTTCGTTAGCTGCTATGGTAGCAGAAGGGACATAATGTAAAGTGGCATCCTCTACTATAATCGTCCCGCTATCAAGTTGTTCGTTAGTTATTAATACCTTATTACTATGGAGATTTAGTGTACCTGCTATAACGGGTTCCGAGGGAGCAGCAGGCGTATTTGTATCCTGGGCATAAACTGCCTGGCCGCCTAGAATTAGGCAAAGAAGCATTAGTTTGTTCATGAAATATTATTTTTTGAAGATTAGAAAATAATATATGCACAATAATTATGCCAAAACCCCTAAAAGCAGAAATTATTTTTATCTAAAATGCAAGTATAAATTTGCATTTAATAACTATGTTAGTATTTATACCTTAATAAGAGGGAAGAAATCGTAATAAATTTGTACAAAAGCTAAGCAAGTATAGTAAATTTTTGCATAGATTAGATAATGCAGCTTATCACAAGTATAGCCAGTCCGAATCCCAACATTAAAAGAAATATAAGTGTGTAAGGCTAGTAAAATAGCCCTGGCTATAGCAGCAGCAAGTTTTAGATATTAAGTTAATAGTAAGTTACTGATTATCAGTTTTTAAGGAAAGTTTAAAAAGAAATGCTAAAATTTTACCAGATTCTCGATCTTTAATCGATTTTTATATTTTTATGCATTCAGAATCAATCTGATTATTTTTTTAACACCTAAACATCATTAATATGGAGATTAAAATCACAACAAAATTCATTGCCGAACTTATCGGGACATTTGCTTTGGTACTATTTGGTTGCGGTGCAGCTGTAATAGCCGGAGTGGATACTGCCGGTAATCTTTCTGGCCTGGGCCTCTTGGGTATTTCATTTGCTTTCGGCCTTTCAGTAGTGGTAATGGCTTACGCAATTGGTGGTATTTCGGGTTGTCACATTAATCCGGCTATTACTATTGCAATGCTTGTAGCTGGAAAAATTAAAGTGGGAGACGCTGTTGCTTATATTATTGCACAACTTGTGGGTGCTGTACTTGCGGCTTTTGTACTGATGCAAATTGCTAAAGGCCATCCTGGTTTTGCCATGGGCGAATGGGCTTTAGGCTCTAATGGCTGGGGCGAAGGCTATCAGAATGCTTACAATACTACCGCTGCTTTTCTTACCGAAGCTGTTCTGACCTTCTTGTTCCTGTTCGTGATTTTTGGTACTACGTCCCGTTGGGGTAATAGCACCATGGCCGGTCTGGCTATAGGTTTGACCCTGGTATTGATCCACCTGGTTGCTATTCCTATTACCGGTACATCGGTTAATCCTGCCCGTAGTTTTGGTCCTGCATTGTTTGCAGGTGGTAAGGCTATGAGCCAGTTGTGGCTGTTTTTTGCAGCGCCTATAGTAGGTGCCGTTGCAGCAGCAATAGTGTGGCGTATGCTGGATAATGAAAAGAAATAAACTACATATTTCTAAATATTTTTTGCAAAGGCTTCGGTAACGAAGCCTTTCGCTTTTTTACCCCGCCGTAGTTTGTGCCTTCGCAAACCATTATGTTTGCGAAATGAAATGTAGTTTTGACCCTCTTTCAAAACATTACTACATGAAAATAATAACTTTCTTTCTTTGCCTGTTAGCTATAAATCTCTACGCACAGCCTGCTGAAAAGCCCGGTTTCACAAAGGATTTTGTTTTAGGAAAAGTTGAAACACTTCATTCTGAAATACTGCAGGAAGACAGAACGTTGAACATATATCTGCCCGAAGGATATAATGATACTACCCGTTATCCGGTGATTTATTTGCTGGATGGCGCCGCTGATGAGGATTTTATACACATAGTAGGCCTGGTGCAGTACAATACTTTTCCCTGGATAAATCGTATCCCGCAGTCTATTGTGGTAGGCATTGCCAATACCAACAGGCGCATGGATTTTACCTTTCCTACAACAATGGAAAGCGACAAAAAAATGATTCCTGCAAATGGTGGTGCTGCAAAGTTTATTGACTTTATAGAAAAGGAACTACAACCTTTTATAGCACAGAAATATAGTACCAGCCAATCTAAAACCATAATAGGTCAATCTTTGGGCGGATTGCTGGCCACCCAAATTTTGTTTGCCAAACCGCAACTGTTCAATAAATACATCATCATCAGTCCCAGCCTATGGTGGAACGATGGATCACTATTAAAGGAAAACCCTGAAATACTTAAAGCCAACTTTACCGCACAGACCGACATATACATAGGGGTAGGTAAAGAAGGCTCTCTTGATGGTTCTAAAAAGCATATTATGGAAGAGGATGCGAGGCTTTTGGCCGAAAAAATTAAAGGATCAAAATCCAAAAATGTAAAAGTGCATTTCGATTACATGCCTGAAGAAGATCATGCCACATCGAGCCATCCTGCTGTGTTTAATGCTTTCCGATTGCTATATCCTAAAAAGTAAAGCAGATTTCAAACTCTTTATTGTTTTCTCTTATAACTCAAATACAGATCATAAATATAAAGCGGCACAGCCCATCCAAACCAGAAAAAGGAAGGCGAAATATCAGCAAAGCTGCCAAGAGCCTGGATAAAAGGAAGTCTAAGTATTAAGGCAGAAAACACGAACGCCCAGGTAACCATGTAGCTTCGTACCATCCATTCTTTGTGCAATTTGAATTTTTTCTGTCTTACTACCACATAAGCAACCAAGGTAGCTGTAATCCACACGCTTACCCATACCTGTGCCGAAAAAGCATACATCCAATTTATTGTATAAGCTGTAGTAAGTGATAAATAAACGGCACATACGGAACTTACTAATACAGCAATCAAGTATACCTTGCCCAGGTTACGGTGCAGTTGCCAATTCTTGTTCCTCAACCGTTCCCAAAACTGAAACGGCCCTGTGAGCAACGCTATTGCACCTCCTGATATGTGCAACAGCAATATCCACTTTATATCAAAATATTTGCCGGTTGCTTCTTTTGTAGCTTTGAAAAAGTGCGCGTTGTAGCTAATAAAATAAATAGACAGGCTAAGGAGCGTAATGCCAATAATGATCTTGAAAACTTCCGATGACTTTATTTTTTGAAGCATAAACTTTTATTTTCTCCAAAATTCCCGGTTTCTTTTGCGCCGGACAATAACCGAAAAGAAAGTCAGGTACCGAAAATTTTTTCGGTATATCGCTATAGCCATGTATTAATGATTAAAAATTTAGTTTTGTTAGATAAAAACATAACCATGAGGGAAAGAAAAATAGCAGAAGATCTGGATTGCGGCATTACAGTGGCTTCGAAGGTATTCGGATCCAAATGGAAACCCTGTATTATTGATGCAATAAGCCGGGGTTATAAACGGCCAAGCGAACTACACCGGTACATAAGCGATGCTGCCCCACGGGTACTCGATATTCAGTTGAGCGAGCTATATGAATATGGTGTTGTAGAAAAAAATACGGCTTTAGGATTTCCATTGAGATCAGAATATTCCTTAACGCCGCTTGGAACAAGTATTTTACCCATTCTGGTAATGATGAATGAGTGGGGGCTTAAAAATATGGATTTTGTGAAACAGGTTAGTCTTAATCAGCCACAGCATGTGAGCATGCAAAGCTCATACAGTCCTTGTTTAATAAATGTGGAATCTTAAGGACTGGACTAGAAACCATTAGTTCTGTTTACTTGAAAAAGCGGTTAAATACCGTAAATTTGCACCCTCAAGTAATTACTCACTAATTCTATGTCGTACACTCCAAATAATAAGATACGTATTGTAACCGCAGCTTCGCTGTTTGATGGCCACGATGCTGCTATTAATATCATGCGCCGCATCATGCAGGCCAACGGTGCCGAAGTAATACACCTGGGTCACGACCGCAGTGTGCAGGATGTAGTAGATTGCGCTATTCAGGAAGATGCCAATGCCATTGCCATGACCAGCTACCAGGGTGGCCATGTGGAATACCTGAAGTATATGTACGACTTGCTGAAGGAGAAAGGCTGTGGTCACATTAAAATATTTGCCGGTGGTGGTGGTGTAATTTTACCTACTGAAATTGAGGAGCTGCACAATTACGGTATCACCCGCATTTACTCTCCTGATGATGGCCGTGCCATGGGCCTGGAAGGTATGATCATTGACTTGTTGAAACAAAGTGATTATCCTACCGGCAACCAACTGAATGGTGAAGCTGGTCATTTGAAAGATAAAAATCCGAAAGACATTGGTAAGCTGATATCCGCAGCAGAAAATTTTTCTGAGTTGCCGGAGACGCAGGCCATGCTTAAAAATATTTCTGCCCAGGCAAAAGAAAGTAAAACACCTATACTGGGTATTACCGGTACGGGAGGTTCTGGTAAAAGTTCGCTGGTAGATGAAATCGTTCGTCGTTACCTGTTGGATTTTAAGGAGAAAACGATTGGTATCATTTCGGTAGATCCATCCAAACGTAAAACCGGCGGAGCTTTGCTGGGCGACCGTATCCGTATGAACGCCATACGTAACGAAAGGGTGTATATGCGCTCTATGGCTACCCGTCAAAGCAATCTGGCGGTATCCAAATATATTCATGATGCAGTCAATATTTTGAAAGCAGCACAATTTGATCTGATCATCCTGGAAACTTCCGGTATTGGTCAGAGCGATACACAGATCACCGATTATTGCGACTTGAGCATGTATGTGATGACACCGGAATATGGTGCCGCCACACAGCTGGAGAAGATTGACATGCTTGACTTTGCCGATATTGTAGCGGTAAACAAATTTGACAAGCGCGGTGCCATGGATGCCCTGCGTGATGTAAAGAAACAATATCAACGTAACCATAAATTGTTTGACCGCGATTCGGAAACTATGCCGGTATTCGGTTCCATCGCTTCACAATTCAATGATCCCGGTATTAATACTTTGTACCGTGCTTTGATGGATACTATCGTAGCCAAAACCGGCGCCGATCTTCAATCTGATTTCCACCCGAGTGAAGAGTTGAGTGAAAAGATATTTATTATCCCACCAGCCAGAACCCGCTACCTGAGCGAAATAGCAGAGAATAACCGTGCGTATGACAAACGATCCGCTGATCAGGCGAATGTTGCACAGAAATTATTCGGCATTCATAAAACAATTGAGACTTTACAGGAAACAAAAATTGAGGACAAGGATCGCCTGATAAAAGAACTGCAGGAAGTGTACCAGAAAGTAACTTTGGAAATCGATCCTAAAAACCTGCAACTGCTGCAAAACTGGGAAGCCAAAAAGCGTCATTATCAGGACGAATTTTACGTATTTAAAGTACGTGATAAAGAACTGAAAATTAAAACACACAGTGAATCTCTTTCGCATACGCAGATACCTAAAGTTGCAGTGCCTAAGTTTGAAGCCTGGGGCGAAATATTGAAATGGGCGCTGACAGAAAACTTCCCTGGTGAATTCCCTTATGCTGCAGGTATCTATCCATTCAAGCGTGAAGGAGAGGATCCTACCCGCATGTTTGCCGGTGAAGGTGGCCCGGAACGTACCAACAAACGCTTCCACTATGTAAGTAAAGGATTGCCTGCAGCCCGCTTGAGTACTGCATTTGATAGTGTTACCCTATACGGTCAGGATCCCGATCATCGTCCTGATATTTATGGTAAAATAGGTAACTCCGGTGTAAGTGTACCTTCTTTGGACGATGCTAAAAAACTGTACAGCGGTTTTAATCTGGCTGATCCTAAGACCTCTGTATCTATGACCATCAATGGTCCGGCGCCTACTATTACAGCCTTCTTTATGAATGCTGCAATTGATCAGCAATGTGAATTGTACATCAAGGCCAACGGACTGGAAGAGGAAGTGCAAGCCAAGATTGATGCTATTTATAAAGATAAAGGTGTGCCTCGTCCTTACTACAGTTCGGCCGTAGGTATAGGTAAAGAAGCTGAAGGAAAACAAAGTGAATTGCCCGAAGGCAACAATGGCTTAGGCTTAATGTTATTGGGTGTAACCGGCGACCAGGTATTACCGGCAGATGTATATGCCAAAATTAAAGCTGATACTTTGAAAGCTGTACGTGGCACCGTTCAGGCCGATATTTTGAAAGAAGACCAGGCACAGAATACCTGTATTTTCTCTACAGAATTTTCGCTGCGTGTAATGGGTGATGTGCAGCAATACTTCATCAACGAAGGCGTACGTAATTTCTATTCTGTATCCATCTCCGGTTATCATATTGCTGAAGCCGGCGCCAATCCTATATCACAGCTGGCCTTTACTATTTCCAACGGGTTTACTTTCGTGGAATATTACCTGAGTCGCGGTATGAATATTGATGATTTCGCGCCTAACCTTTCTTTCTTCTTTAGCAATGGCGTAGATCCGGAATATAGTGTAATAGGTCGTGTGGCACGTAAGATATGGGCCAAGGCTATGAAGTTCAAATACAATGGTAACGAGCGTTCGCAAATGTTGAAGTATCATATTCAGACATCAGGCCGTTCATTGCACGCACAGGAAATTGACTTCAACGATATACGTACTACACTGCAAGCTTTGTACGCTATATACGACAACTGTAACTCCCTGCATACAAATGCTTACGATGAAGCTATTACCACGCCTACAGAAGAAAGTGTACGTCGTGCTATGGCGATACAGTTGATCATTAATAAAGAGCTTGGCTTAGCTAAAAATGAAAACCCGTTACAAGGTTCTTTCATCATTGAAGAATTAACTGATCTTGTGGAAGAAGCTGTGCTGCTTGAATTTGACCGTATTACAGAACGCGGCGGTGTATTGGGCGCTATGGAAACCATGTACCAACGTGGCAAGATCCAGGAAGAAAGTCTATACTATGAAACACTGAAACATACCGGTGAATTCCCGATCATAGGCGTAAATACATTCTTAAGCTCTAAAGGATCACCAACGGTAATACCATCAGAAGTAATTCGTTCTACCACTGAAGAAAAAGAATTCCAGATCGCTAATGTGCAGAATCTTTGGAAACGTGGTGGTGAAAAAGGGCAGGAAATGTTACGCAGACTTCAGCAGAAAGCAATACACAACGAGAATATATTTGAAGAGTTGATGGATACGGTGAAGTATTGTTCATTAGGGCAAATCACCCAGGCTTTATTTGAAGTGGGTGGGCAGTATAGGAGGAATATGTAATGTTACCCTTGAAAAAGCTACAGTATATATCCTGTCTACAACCCCATTGTCATTCCGTAGTAATCTACACAACGCCATAGTTTTATAAACGATGTGTAGATGCTCACAGCATGACAATGGGGTTGTAAAAATGGAAGCCTATAACAACCGCATTGTCATCCCGTAGGGATCTACACAACACTGCAGTAAACAGGTAACGTGCAAACGCTTATGGCATAGTAAAAGTGATGTGAATAGCAACCTCTTTAAAAGATTGTTTTTCAGCGCCGTTGTTGGTGTTTTCACCAACAACACACAACGTGCTACAACAGTAAGTGCTTCATCATCTAATCAACTTATGAAAGCAGTTAGGTGCATTTCCGAAGTTAAATCCGTTAAATAACACTTGCTTTTGTTTTATCGTAGATTGTATTGTGTGCTCTTAAATCCTATCCAATGTTATCATTTATTGTCTTCACCGGTGGCATTCTATTGCAATCTTACGGTATTTTTCTCTGTCTGCGTATTATGAAAGCTCGTTATATTACAACAAAGTCGCGTTGGATATGGAGCTTGGTTATTTTTATGTGCCCGCTCGTAGGTATATTTCTCTACCAAACTTTCCGTGATTATGTTGGTATTAAGGAATACAAATTTTTCTCTCAAAGATTCATTGATCATCATCTATCCTGACCAGTTTCAGCGCCGTTATAGGTGTTTTCACCAATAACTACCGTAGTAGTACGGTGTGTTGTTGGTGAAAACACCAACGGCACCCAAAATTTAATATCAATATTATTGCTGAATTTTTCCCTTCATAATACTTATCAGAAGTTCTTTTTCTCCTTGCAGCTTTTCAATATCAGCTTGTAATGATGCAATAAGTTCATCCTTTTTGTCAGGTTCGCCAGCGCTGTTACAACCGAAAGTATCAGGTAGGGCAGCAGCCAGATCGGCAAAGAAATTGTACTTCAGGGCATGGCTTAATTCCCAGATTATAGCGGCTTGGATACTTTGGCTTTTCCTATATTGGATTATTGTTCTTGGATCTCGCTGTATAGCTCTTGCCAAGGCAGCCTGGTAGATATTATGTTTATCCATATAAGCCTGCAATAATCCGCCTATACGAGGCATTTCAGCTCCTTTATTTAAAAGGTATTTTTTTTCTCCACGCATATCTATATTATTGATTCACATTTGCTACACATAAAGTGTAATTATACTACACATCATGTGTAATTGAATTGCACTTCTTATGTAATTATACTACACATCATGTGTAATTGAATTGCACTTCTTATGTAATTATACTACACATCATGTGTA